>CP125320.1:0-1200000 GCA_030142985.1 Candidatus Ruthturnera sp. Tsphm01
GGCAACTTTATCCAAATGCCACTGAGGGCTTGCGTGTTGCTGAGGTGTGCTTAGGTGGGGTTGATACCAATGAATTATCCTCCAAAACCATGCAAGTTAAAAAGCAGCCCAGTCTATATTTTATTGGTGAAACTGTTGATGTGACAGGTCAATTAGGCGGTTATAATTTCCAATGGGCTTGGTCATCTGGCTGGGTGGCTGGGCAAGTGGTTTAGTTTAAGAAAACAATAGAGGGCACCTCTAAAAACCTCATTATAACACCAAAAAATCTAACCCAATTTTTTTAAATTTTCAAATCAAATTTGCTCCATATTTCTTAAATATTCTTAAACCTGTTTCACATTTTTTTACTACCGACACTCACCATTTTTTAGGTGTTTTAACTTATTTTCAGCCTTATAATCTGTTCATATCTGAACAGATTATAAGTCAAGTTCAATAACCCAATACAAGACATGATTCTTTCTTTACCAATTTGACGCATATGCAACCCGTCATGCATTGAATTAGTCATAAAACCAAATACATGCTCTACTCGTACTCTGGTTTTAGATTTCTTTTGATTGTTGGCTTTTTGTTGTCCACTAAGTGGATTACCCCTTACTCCTTTTTCATGTATTTGTGATTTACATTTTATGCTTTGCAAATAACGCTCAATATCTTGTGAGCAATAAGCACTGTCGGCGTAAAGCTGCACATCGTCTTTATCCACCAAATCCTTAAGTAATTGTGAATCGTGTTTGCTGGCAGAGCTGACGCAGTATTTATTAATCAGTTTGCTGTACTTATCGACATTAACATGGTTTTTATAACCAAAATGGGTTTCTTGATTCTTTTTAGCCCAGCGAGCATCGGTGTCTTTTTGAGATAATTTGTGTTTGTTTTTGCCAAACTTAATCGGCACGCTGCCCGCCTTGATTGTGTCATTATCATCTTTACTATTGCGTTGCTTTGGAACATTAACAAACGAGGCATCAACCATAGAGCCTGTCTTAGCAATAACACCTTGTTCGCTGAGTTTGTCTGTAAATAAACCAAACAGGGTTTGACTTAGATTTTTATCTTTGAGTTTTTCTTTAAAGTGCCAAATAGTGTTTTCATCTGGGACTTTATCGTGAAGATTGATGTCTAAGAAATCCATAAAAGATAGGCGGTCTTTGATTTGGAACTCGCATTGTTCGTCAGATAGGTTGTAGTAGCGTTGTAAGATGAGTATCTTGAACATCATCAACTTGTCAAAAGCTGGTCTACCACCAGGAGCTTTGGCTTGAACGGCTAAGGCTTTTTCTATGGGTTTTCTAAACAACTCCCAATTTATCACTGTGTTTAACTTTTGTAAAGGCGGTTGTTTTTTATTGATTTCTTCTAGTCTGAATTCGTAGTCAAATAATCCCATTGTTGTTGCCTTGTTTTTAAAAATATATATAAGGTTTATTTTACTTTAGATGCTTTTGTAGTAGTATTTATATGGGGTTTTGTTGTTGAAAAACGCTATTTTTTATGTTTGGGTTTTTAGAGGTGCCCAATAGTTAGTTTTGCATTTATAGGTTAAGTTCGCCAAGTTTATTCTATTTAAATATGATATAGTGAGACCTTTGAATAATTCATAATTTCCCATCCTAATTTCAACTTTTACAATTTTTCAAAAATATTTTCAAAATTTTCCCTATTTTTCTATAAAAACCTAAAAAACATCTTGCTTATCTGAGTTTTCATCGCCACATTTTTCTATTTTTACCCTTTTGCCACTCATTGGACGCAACAATCCTGCAAGTCTCGCATCTGTTTAAAAATGCTCATTCCAGTTTTAAGGTTGTGACTCATGGCAATTAGTTGCGCTCTGGTTTTGTTTCTTTCTAGTCCAAGGTATCTTGCCTTGGCTAATCCGTGATGAAGCTTAAGTAGTCCAAAAGTGCGCTCAACAATATAGCGAATGGATGAGCGTTGTTTATTCTCTTGTTTCTGTTGCTTGGTTAAAGGCTTGTTTCTGTAGGCACGGTGCAATATTTTATTATTTTCTTTGCCTAGTTTTTCATCATTGTTTTTATTGGCATAAGCGCTATCAGCATAGACTTGTCCACATGTTTTTATTTTACTGTTAGTGCGTTCTACCTCTAATAATTTATCAAACTCTTGTGAGTCGTGTACATTACCTGGAGTGTAAGTCATTTTCTTAACAAAACCATCTTCATCGGTATTGGCGTGCATCTTAAAACCATAGGTGGTTTTACGTTTGCCATCGGCTGCTATTTTGACATTGTATTTTGCCTCTTTATCTTGAGTGTTGTTGCCATCCTTGCCTTTACGCTTGCGTGATTGTTTGGCTTCTATAACGGTGGCATCAATGATGTTGATTGAACCCAAGGAAACAATGATTGAATTTTGTTCAAGATGGGTATTGATTTGCTCTAGTAGAGGCGCTAGTAATTTCTCGGTGCTGAGTAGTTGCCTGAAACGCCAAATGCTAGAATGATCAGGCACATTTTCAGACAAAGACAAATCAATAAAACGTCTGAACATTAAATCTCTGGCAATTTGCTTTTCTAGCGCCTCATCACTTAGACCGTACCAAGCTTGAAGGATTAGGATTTTAAACATTATCAGTGACGGATAACTAGGTGCACCTAGTCTAGATGAATACAAGTTTGAAAGTGTTTGTTCTATCTCATTCCAATTGATGATGTTATGTACATCATCAAGTTCTGATAGGGATTTGTGATCTACAACAAGAGAATCTGCAAATGAGTTTTGTTGGGTGTTTTTCCAAGACATTTTTGATATTTTTAAAGTTGTTTTTAGATGGGTGTTATTTTACTAGATTGTTGGGTTTTTAGTTGATTTATGCAAAGGTCTCAATGTATTCCTTGTTTTTTATAATAAACTGTTTATAATAAACGCAGTAAATATAAATAAACCATTACCTGCAGTGCAGACTAACCAATAAATTGGAAAAAACATGAAAACCAACAACGCACAAACACCTACACAATTAAAAGCATTACAAGCCAAGGCGCAAGTTCTTTCTCAAACTTTAAACAAAGAAGTTATTGTTGTCACTAAAGGTGAACAACACGTTAAAGTTAAGCCAGGTTATGCCTACGAACTAAGCATCAAAGATGGTGAAATTTTAATTAAAGATTTTGATTTAATTGCTAAAAAAGTAGGTGAAGATTTAGAAGTGTTACTACCTAATGACACTAGTGTTGTGTTTGATGGATATTTTGAAGTGTGTGCAAGTGATTTATCTTGTTTAGTGTCTTTACCAAGTGAAGGTGGTATGTATCATGTGCTAGAAGGTAACTTTGTAGTTCTGGCTGACGGTTCGGAAATCGTTCATTTTTATGGCGATGAAACTGCACTATTAGCTATCTCTAACAATCAACCTATGCTTTTTTCTGAAAGTTTTAGCGAGGTTTATCTCTCTGAAGGTTTTTCACCATCGACATTACTAGGCGGTTTGCCAATAGCACTCGGTTTGCCAATAGCAGCGTTGACAGGTTCAGGAGGTTCTGCTACAACCATATATTTAAGCGTTGATAGTTTAATAACTAATGACCTAACCCCAACTATAACAGGTACAGCCACACTAACTAATGGTGAAACTTTAAGCGTAAGTGTTAATGGCGCAAGCTATAACAATGTGCAGGTGATAAACAATGTTTGGTCAATTGACACAGGAGCAAAAACACCTTCATCAGGAACATTAGGAGCTTTTGTAGATGGACAAAGTTATGACATTGTTGCAACCGTAACAGACGCAGCTGGCAATAGCATAAGCGATAACTCAAACAATGAGTTGACTATTGATACTACAGCCCCAGGCGCTCCAACCATCAACACAGTATCAAATGATAACCTTATCAATGCAGCTGAGAACGCAGCAGGTTTTAATCTAACTGGTACAGGTGAAGTTGGTAGTACTATTATTGTTTCAGGATTTGAAACTGGTGTGGCTGACAAAACAACAAGCGTTGCTGTAGATGGCACTTGGTCAATTGCAATTGTTGATACAGATTTAGCTGATAATGGCTCAAATACTTTAACAGTAACACAAACAGACCTAGCAGGCAACACAAGCCCTGCTGCAACTAGAACAATCACCACAGATTTAATTGCACCAACAACCCCAAGCGTTGATAGTCTAACAACTAATGATTTAACCCCAACTATAACAGGTACAGCCACACTAACTAATGGTGAAACTTTAAGCGTAAGTGTTAATGGCGCAAGCTATAACAATGTGCAGGTGATAAACAATGTTTGGTCAATTGACACAGGAGCAAAAACACCTTCATCAGGAACATTAGGAGCTTTTGTAGATGGACAAAGTTATGACATTGTTGCAACCGTAACAGACGCAGCTGGCAATAGCATAAGCGATAACTCAAACAATGAGTTGACTATTGATACTACAGCCCCAGGCGCTCCAACCATCAACACAGTATCAAATGATAACCTTATCAATGCAGCTGAGAACGCAGCAGGTTTTGATCTAACTGGTACAGGTGAAGCTGGCAGTACTATTATTGTTTCAGGATTTGAAACTGGTGTGGCTGACAAATGGACACTCGTTGCTGCAGATGGCACTTGGTCAATTGCAATTGTTGATACAGATTTAGCTGATAATGGCTCAAATACTTTAACAGTAACACAAACAGACCTAGCAGGCAA
This sequence comes from Candidatus Ruthturnera sp. Tsphm01, assembly GCA_030142985.1. Classification (GTDB taxonomy): domain Bacteria; phylum Pseudomonadota; class Gammaproteobacteria; order PS1; family Pseudothioglobaceae; genus Ruthia. Next base: position 4,672 of record CP125320.1, read on the forward strand.
CACAAGCCCTGCTGCAACTAGAACAATCACCACAGATTTAATTGCACCAACAACCCCAAGCGTTGATAGTCTAACAACTAATGATTTAACCCCAACTATAACAGGTACAGCCACACTCGCTAATGGTGAAACCTTAAGCGTAAGTGTTAATGGTGCAATCTATGACAATGTAGAGGTGATAGGCAATGCTTGGTCAATTGACACAGAAACAAAAACACCTTCATCAGGAGTATTGGAAGCATTTGTAGATGGACAAAGTTATAACATTGTTGCAATTGCAACAGACGCAGCTGGTAATAGTGCAAGAGATAACTCAATCAATGAGTTGACTATTGATAATACAGCCTCAAACGCTCCAACCATTGACTCAGTCTCAAATGATGACCTTATCAATGCAGCTGAGAACGCAGCAGGTTTTAATCTAACTGGTACAGGTGAAGTTGGTAGTACTATTATTGTTTCAGGATTTGAAACTGGTGTGGCTGACAAAACAACAACCGTTGCTGCAGATGGCACTTGGTTAATTGCAATTGTTGATACAGATTTAGCTGATAATGGCTCAAATACTTTAAAAGCAACACAAACAGACTCAGTAGGCAACACAAGCCCTGCTGCAACTAGAACAATCACCATAGATTTAATTGCACCAACAACCCCAAGCGTTGATAGTCTAACAACTAATGATTTAACCCCAACTATAACAGGTACAGCCACACTAACTAATGGTGAAACCTTAAGCGTAAGTGTTAATGGTGCAATCTATGACAATGTAGAGGTGATAGGCAATGCTTGGTCAATTGACACAGAAACAAAAACACCTTCATCAGGAGTATTGGGAGCATTTGTAGATGGACAAAGCTATGATATTGTTGCAACCGTAACAGACGTAGCTGGCAATAGTGCAAGCGATAACTCAATCAATGAGTTGACTATTGATAATACAGCCTCAAACGCTCCAACCATTGACTCAGTCTCAAATGATGACCTTATCAATGCAGCTGAGAACGCAGCAGGTTTTAATCTAACTGGTACAGGTGAAGTTGGTAGTACTATTATTGTTTCAGGATTTGAAACTGGTGTGGCTGACAAAACAACAAGCGTTGCTGTAGATGGCACTTGGTCAATTGCAATTGTTGATGCAGATTTGGCTGATAATGGCTCAAATACTTTAAAAGCAACACAAACAGACTCAGTAGGCAACACAAGCCCTGCTGCAACTAGAACAATCACCATAGATTTAATTGCACCAACAACCCCAAGCGTTGATAGTCTAACAACTAATGATTTAACCCCAACTATAACAGGTACAGCCACACTAACTAATGGTGAAACCTTAAGCGTAAGTGTTAATGGTGCAATCTATGACAATGTAGAGGTGATAGGCAATGCTTGGTCAATTGACACAGAAACAAAAACACCTTCATCAGGAGTATTGGGAGCATTTGTAGATGGACAAAGCTATGATATTGTTGCAACCGTAACAGACGTAGCTGGCAATAGTGCAAGCGATAACTCAATCAATGAGTTGACTATTGATAATACAGCCTCAAACGCTCCAACCATTGACTCAGTCTCAAATGATGACCTTATCAATGCAGCTGAGAACGCAGCAGGTTTTAATCTAACTGGTACAGGTGAAGTTGGTAGTACTATTATTGTTTCAGGATTTGAAACTGGTGTGGCTGACAAAACAACAAGCGTTGCTGTAGATGGCACTTGGTCAATTGCAATTGTTGATGCAGATTTGGCTGATAATGGCTCAAATACTTTAACAGCAACACAAACAGACTCAGTAGGCAACACAAGCCCTGCTGCAACTAGAACAATCACCATAGATTTAATTGCACCAACAACCCCAAGCGTTGATAGTCTAACAACTAATGATTTAACCCCAACTATAACAGGTACAGCCACACTAACTAATGGTGAAACCTTAAGCGTAAGTGTTAATGGTGCAATCTATGACAATGTAGAGGTGATAGGCAATGCTTGGTCAATTGACACAGAAACAAAAACACCTTCATCAGGAGTATTGGGAGCATTTGTAGATGGACAAAGCTATGATATTGTTGCAACCGTAACAGACGTAGCTGGCAATAGTGTAAGCGATAACTCAATCAATGAGTTGACTATTGATAATACAGCCTCAAACGCTCCAACCATTGACTCAGTCTCAAATGATGACCTTATCAATGCAGCTGAGAACGCAGCAGGTTTTAATCTAACTGGTACAGGTGAAGTTGGTAGTACTATTATTGTTTCAGGATTTGAAACTGGTGTGGCTGACAAAACAACAAGCGTTGCTGTAGATGGCACTTGGTCAATTGCAATTGTTGATGCAGATTTGGCTGATAATGGCTCAAATACTTTAACAGCAACACAAACAGACTCAGTAGGCAACACAAGCCCTGCTGCAACTAGAACAATCACCATAGATTTAATTGCACCAACAACCCCAAGCGTTGATAGTCTAACAACTAATGATTTAACCCCAACTATAACAGGTACAGCCACACTAACTAATGGTGAAACCTTAAGCGTAAGTGTTAATGGTGCAATCTATGACAATGTAGAGGTGATAGGCAATGCTTGGTCAATTGACACAGAAACAAAAACACCTTCATCAGGAGTATTGGGAGCATTTGTAGATGGACAAAGCTATGATATTGTTGCAACCGTAACAGACGTAGCTGGCAATAGTGCAAGCGATAACTCAATCAATGAGTTGACTATTGATAATACAGCCTCAAACGCTCCAACCATTGACTCAGTCTCAAATGATGACCTTATCAATGCAGCTGAGAACGCAGCAGGTTTTAATCTAACTGGTACAGGTGAAGTTGGTAGTACTATTATTGTTTCAGGATTTGAAACTGGTGTGGCTGACAAAACAACAAGCGTTGCTGTAGATGGCACTTGGTCAATTGCAATTGTTGATGCAGATTTGGCTGATAATGGCTCAAATACTTTAACAGCAACACAAACAGACTCAGTAGGCAACACAAGCCCTGCTGCAACTAGAACAATCACCATAGATTTAATTGCACCAACAACCCCAAGCGTTGATAGTCTAACAACTAATGATTTAACCCCAACTATAACAGGTACAGCCACACTAACTAATGGTGAAACCTTAAGCGTAAGTGTTAATGGTGCAATCTATGACAATGTAGAGGTGATAGGCAATGCTTGGTCAATTGACACAGAAACAAAAACACCTTCATCAGGAGTATTGGGAGCATTTGTAGATGGACAAAGCTATGATATTGTTGCAACCGTAACAGACGTAGCTGGCAATAGTGCAAGCGATAACTCAATCAATGAGTTGACTATTGATAATACAGCCTCAAACGCTCCAACCATTGACTCAGTCTCAAATGATGACCTTATCAATGCAGCTGAGAACGCAGCAGGTTTTAATCTAACTGGTACAGGTGAAGTTGGTAGTACTATTATTGTTTCAGGATTTGAAACTGGTGTGGCTGACAAAACAACAAGCGTTGCTGTAGATGGCACTTGGTCAATTGCAATTGTTGATGCAGATTTGGCTGATAATGGCTCAAATACTTTAACAGCAACACAAACAGACTCAGTAGGCAACACAAGCCCTGCTGCAACTAGAACAATCACCATAGATTTAATTGCACCAACAACCCCAAGCGTTGATAGTCTAACAACTAATGATTTAACCCCAACTATAACAGGTACAGCCACACTAACTAATGGTGAAACCTTAAGCGTAAGTGTTAATGGTGCAATCTATGACAATGTAGAGGTGATAGGCAATGCTTGGTCAATTGACACAGAAACAAAAACACCTTCATCAGGAGTATTGGGAGCATTTGTAGATGGACAAAGCTATGATATTGTTGCAACCGTAACAGACGTAGCTGGCAATAGTGCAAGCGATAACTCAATCAATGAGTTGACTATTGATAATACAGCCTCAAACGCTCCAATCATTAACAAAGTATCAAATGATAACCTTATCAATGCAGCTGAGAACGCAGCAGGTTTTAATCTAACTGGTACAGGTGAAGTTGGTGATTTTATTACTGTTTCAGGATTTGAAGCTGGTGTGGCTGACAAAACAACAAGCGTTGCTGAAGATGGCACTTGGTCAATTGCAATTGTTGATACAGATTTAGCTGATAATGGCTCAAATACTTTAACAGCAACACAAACAGACTCAGTAGGCAACACAAGCCCTGCTGCAACTATAACAATCACCACAGATTTAATTGCACCAACAACCCCAAGCGTTGATAGTCTAACAACTAATGATTTAACCCCAACTATAACAGGTACAGCCACACTAACTAATGGTGAAACCTTAAGCGTAAGTGTTAATGGTGCAATCTATGACAATGTAGAGGTGATAGGCAATGCTTGGTCAATTGACACAGAAACAAAAACACCTTCATCAGGAGTATTGGGAGCATTTGTAGATGGACAAAGCTATGATATTGTTGCAACCGTAACAGACGTAGCTGGCAATAGTGTAAGCGATAACTCAATCAATGAGTTGACTATTGATAATACAGCCTCAAACGCTCCAACCATTGACTCAGTCTCAAATGATGACCTTATCAATGCAGCTGAGAACGCAGCAGGTTTTAATCTAACTGGTACAGGTGAAATTGGTAGTACTATTACTGTTTCAGGATTTGAAACTGGTGTGGATGACAAAACAACAAGCGTTGCTGTAGATGGCACTTGGTCAATTGCAATTGTTGATACAGATTTGGCTGATAATGGCTCAAATACTTTAACAGCAACACAAACAGACTCAGTAGGCAACACAAGCCCTGCTGCAACTAGAACAATCACCACAGATTTAATTGCACAATATTCACCAATAGTTGATGGACCAACAATTAGTAATAGCCTATCCATATTTATAGGAGGTATAGCATGGATTGATGAGGGTGATACATTAAGCGTAAGTGTTAATGGTGCAACCTATAACGATGTGCAGGTTATAAACCATGGTTGGAATATTGACATACAAACAGCAATACCTTCATCAGGAGTATTGGGAGCATTTGTAGATGGACAAAGCTATGATGTTGTTGCAACTGTAACAGACGCAGCTGGCAATAGCGCAAGCGACAATACAATCAATGAGTTGATTATTGATGACACAGCCCCAGACGTCATTGTCCCAGGCGCTCCAATCATTAACAAAGTATCAAATGATAACCTTATCAATGCAGAAGAGAACGCAGCGGGTTTCAATCTAACTGGTACAGCCTACGCTAGTTATACTGGTTATGCTAATCGTTTTGATATTGTTACAGTTTCTGGATTTAAAGGTGGTGATGAGAAAGCTGCATTCATTAATGAAGATCGTACTTGGTCATTTGCAATTACTGATGAGGATTTGTTTGATAATGCTTCAACCACTTTAACAGTAGTGCAACGCGTAAAGCCTTGTGCTACCTGCGACTACGTCCAAAGCCCTGTTGCAACTATAACAATCACCACAGATTTAATTGCACCAACAACCCCAAGCGTTGATAGTCTAACAACTAATGATTTAACCCCAACTATAACAGGTACAGCCACACTGACTGATGGTGAAACCTTAAGCGTAAGTGTTAATGGTGCAATCTATGACAATGTAGAAGTGACAGGCAATGCTTGGTCAATTGACACAGAAACAAAAACACCTTCATCAGGAGTATTGGAAGCATTTGTAAATGGACAAAGCTATAACATTATTGCAATTGCAACAGACGCAGCTGGCAATAGTGCAAGAGATAACTCAATCAATGAGTTGACTATTGATAATACAGCCTCAAACGCTCCAACCATTGACTCAGTCTCAGATGATGACCTTATCAATGCAGCTGAGAACGCAGCAGGTTTTGATCTAACTGGTACAGGTGAAGCTGGTAATACTATTATTGTTTCAGGATTTGAAGCTGGTGTGGCTGACAAAACAACAAGCGTTGCTGCAGATGGCACTTGGTTAATTGCAATTGTTGATGCAGATTTGGCTGATAATGGCTCAAATACTTTAACAGCAACACAAACAGACTCAGTAGGCAACACAAGCCCTGCTGCAACTAGAACAATCACCACAGATTTAATTGCACCAATAGACGGCGTATACGTTAATAATTTAATAACTAACAACCTAACTCCAACCATAACAGGTTCATCAGCCACACTCGCTGATGGTGAAACCTTAAGCGTAAGTGTTAATGGTGCAATCTATGACAATGTGCAGGTGATAAGCCATACTTGGTTAATTAACACAGAAACAGCAATACCTTCATCAGGAATATTGGAAGCATTTGTAGATGGACAAAGCTATGATATTGTTGCAACTGTAACAGACGCAGCTGGCAATAGTGCAAGCGATAATACAACCAATGAGTTGACTATTGATAGCACAGCCTCAGACGTCCCAGACACACCAAACGCTCCAACCATTAGCTCAGTCTCAGGTGATAACCTTATCAATGCAGCTGAGAACGTAGCAGGTTTTGATTTAACTGGTACAGGTGAAGCTGGTAATACTATTATTGTTTCAGGATTTGAAGCTGGTGTGGCTGACAAAACAACAACCGTTGCTGCAGATGGCACCTGGTCAATTACAATTGTTGATGCAGATTTGGCTGATAATGGCTCAAATACTTTAACAGCGGTACAAGTAAACTCAGAAGGCATCCCAAGCCCTCTTGCAACTATAACAATCACCACAGATTTAATTGCACCAACAGCCCCAAGCGTTGATAGTCTAACAACTAATGATTTAACCCCAACTATAACAGGTAGAGCTACACTGACTGATGGTGAAACCTTAAGCGTAATTGTTAATGGTGCAATCTATGACAATGTAGAGGTGATAGGCAATGCTTGGTCAATTGACACAGAAACAAAAACACCTTCATCAGGAGTATTGGAAGCATTTGTAGATGGACAAAGTTATAACATTGTTGCAATTGCAACAGACGCAGCTGGTAATAGTGCAAGAGATAACTCAAACAATGAGTTGACTATTGATAATACAGCCTCAAACGCTCCAACCATTGACTCAGTCTCAGATGATGACCTTATCAATGCAGCTGAGAACGCAGCAGGTTTTAATCTAACTGGTACAGGTGAAGTTGGTGATTTTATTACTGTTTCAGGATTTGAAGCTGGTGTGGCTGACAAAACAACAAGCGTTGCTGTAGATGGCACTTGGTCAATTGCAATTGTTGATGCAGATTTGGCTGATAATGGCTCAAATACTTTAACAGCAACACAAACAGACTCAGTAGGCAACACAAGCCCTGCTGCAACTAGAACAATCACCACAGATTTAATTGCACCAATAAACCTATTGGTTTATTATCTAACAACTAATGAGTTAACCCCAACCATAAAAGGTGTACTCACACTCACTGATGGTGAAAGCGTAAGCGTAAGCGTGAGCGTTAATGGCGCAATCTATGATAATGTAGAGGTGATAGGCAATATCTGGTCAGTTGACACAGAAACAGTCACACCTTCATCAGGAACATTGGGAACTTTTGTAAATGGACAAAGCTATGACATTGTTGCAACCGTAACAGACGTAGCTGGAAATAGCGATATCTTAAGCAATGAGTTGATTTTTGATACCACAGCCCCAGACGCTCCAACCATTAACTCAGTCTCAGGTGACAACCTTATCAATGCAGCTGAGAACGCAGCAGGTTTTAATCTAACTGGTACAGGTGAAGCTGGTAGTACTATTACTGTTTCAGGATTTGAAGCTGGTGTGAGTAACAAAAAAGTAGGCGTTGCTGAAGATGGCACTTGGTCAATTGCAATTGTTGACACAGATTTGGCTGATAATGGCTCAAACACTTTAATAGTAACAGATACAGACCGAGCAGGCAACATAAGCCCTGCTGCAACTATAACAATCACCACAGATTTAATTGCACCAACAACCCCAAGCGTTGATAGTCTAACAACTAATGATTTAACCCCAACTATAACAGGTACAGCCACACTGACTGATGGTGGAACCTTAAGCGTAAGTGTTAATGGTGCAATCTATGACAATGTAGAGGTGATAGGCAATGCTTGGTTAATTGACACAGAAACAGCAACACCTTCATCAGGAGTATTGGAAGCATTTGTAGATGGACAAAGTTATGACATTATTGCAATTGCAACAGACGCAGCTGGTAATAGTGCAAGCGATGACTCAAACAATGAATTGACTATTGATAGTACAACCTCAAACGCTCCAACCATTAACTCAGTCTCAGATGATGACCTTATCAATGCAGCTGAGAACGCAGCAGGTTTTAATCTAACTGGTACAGGTGAAGTTGGTAGTACTATTATTGTTTCAGGATTTGAAACTGGTGTGGCTGACAAAACAACAACCGTTGCTGCAGATGGCACTTGGTTAATTGCAATTGTTGATACAGATTTAGCTGATAATGGCTCAAATACTTTAAAAGCAACACAAACAGACTCAGTAGGCAACACAAGCCCTGCTGCAACTAAAACAATCACCACAGATTTAATTGCACCAACAACCCCAAGCGTTGATAGTCTAACAACTAATGATTTAACCCCAACTATAACAGGTAGAGCTACACTGACTGATGGTGAAACCTTAAGCGTAAGTGTTAATGGTGCAATCTATGACAATGTAGAGGTGATAGGCAATGCTTGGTTAATTGACACAGAAACAGCAACACCTTCATCAGGAGTATTGGAAGCATTTGTAGATGGACAAAGTTATGACATTATTGCAATTGCAACAGACGCAGCTGGTAATAGTGCAAGCGATGACTCAAACAATGAGTTGACTATTGATAGTACAGCCTCAAACGCTCCAACCATTAACTCAGTCTCAGATGATGACCTTATCAATGCAGCTGAGAACGCAGCAGGTTTTAATCTAACTGGTACAGGTGAAGTTGGTAGTACTATTACTGTTTCAGGATTTGAAACTGGTGTGGGTGACAAAACAACAAGCGTTGCTGTAGATGGCACTTGGTCAATTGCAATTGTTGATACAGATTTAGCTGATAATGGCTCAAATACTTTAAAAGCAACACAAACAGACTCAGTAGGCAACACAAGCCCTGCTGCAACTAAAACAATCACCACAGATTTAATTGCACCAACAACCCCAAGCGTTGATAGTCTAACAACTAATGATTTAACCCCAACTATAACAGGTACAGCCACACTCACTGATGGTGAAACCTTAAGCGTAATTGTTAATGGTGCAATCTATGACAATGTAGAGGTGATAGGCAATGCTTGGTCAATTGACACAGAAACAAAAACACCTTCATCAGGAGCATTGGGAGCATTTGTAGATGGACAAAGCTATGATATTGTTGCAACCGTAACAGACGTAGCTGGCAATAGTGCAAGCGATAACTCAATCAATGAGTTGACTATTGATAATCCAGCCTCAAACGCTCCAATCATTAACAAAGTATCAAATGATAACCTTATCAATGCAGAAGAGAACGCAGCAGGTTTTAATCTAACTGGTACAGGTGAAGTTGGTGATTTTATTACTGTTTCAGGATTTGAAGCTGGTGTGGCTGACAAAACAACAAGCGTTGCTGAAGATGGCACTTGGTCAATTGCAATTGTTGATACAGATTTAGCTGATAATGGCTCAAATACTTTAACAGCAACACAAACAAACTCAGTAGGCAACACAAGCCCTGCTGCAACTATAACAATCACCACAGATTTAATTGCACCAACAACCCCAAGCGTTGATAGTCTAACAACTAATGATTTAACCCCAACTATAACAGGTACAGCCACACTCGCTGATGGTGAAACCTTAAGCGTAAGTGTTAATGGTGCAATCTATGACAATGTAGAGGTGATAGGCAATGCTTGGTTAATTGACACAGAAACAGCAACACCTTCATCAGGAGTATTGGAAGCATTTGTAGATGGACAAAGTTATGACATTATTGCAATTGCAACAGACGCAGCTGGTAATAGTGCAAGCGATGACTCAAACAATGAGTTGACTATTGATAGTACAGCCTCAAACGCTCCAACCATTGACTCAGTCTCAGATGATGACCTTATCAATGCAGAAGAGAACGCAGCAGGTTTTAATCTAACTGGTACAGGTGAAGTTGGTAGTACTATTACTGTTTCAGGATTTGAAACTGGTGTGGCTGACAAAACAACAAGCGTTGCTGTAGATGGCACTTGGTCAATTGCAATTGTTGATACAGATTTAGCTGATAATGGCTCAAATACTTTAAAAGCAACACAAACAGACTCAGTAGGCAACACAAGCCCTGCTGCAACTAAAACAATCACCACAGATTTAATTGCACCAATAGACGGCGTATACGTTAATAATTTAATAACTAACAACCTAACTCCAACCATAACAGGTTCATCAGCCACACTCGCTGATGGTGAAACCTTAAGCGTAAGTGTTAATGGTGCAATCTATGACAATGTGCAGGTGATAAGCCATACTTGGTTAATTAACACAGAAACAGCAATACCTTCATCAGGAATATTGGAAGCATTTGTAGATGGACAAAGCTATGATATTGTTGCAACTGTAACAGACGCAGCTGGCAATAGTGCAAGCGATAACTCAATCAATGAGTTGACTATTGATAGCACAGCCTCAGACGTCCCAGACACACCAAACGCTCCAACCATTAGCTCAGTCTCAGGTGATAACCTTATCAATGCAGCTGAGAACGTAGCAGGTTTTGATTTAACTGGCACAGGTGAAGGTAACAACCTTGTTATTGTTTCAGGATTTGAAGTTGGCGTGGCTGATAAAGAAATAATAGTTGCTGCAGATGGCACCTGGTCAATTACAATTGTTGATGCAGATTTAGCTGATAATGGCTCAAATACTTTAACAGCGGTACAACTAAACTCAAAAGGCATCCCAAGCCCTGCTGCAACTATAACAATCACCACAGATTTAATTGCACCAACAACCCCAAGCGTTGATAGTCTAACAACTAATGATTTAACCCCAACTATAACAGGTACAGCCACACTCACTGATGGTGAAACCTTAAGCGTAATTGTTAATGGTGCAATCTATGACAATGTGCAGGTGATAAGCCATACTTGGTTAATTAACACAGAAACAGCAATACCTTCATCAGGAATGTTGGGTTTTTTTGTAGAAGGACAAAGCTATGATGTTGTTGCAACTGTAACAGACGCAGCTGGCAATAGTGCAAGCGATAACTCAATCAATGAGTTGACTATTAATAATCCAGCCCCAGACGCTCCAACCATTAACTCAGTCTCAGGTGATAACCTTATCAATGCAGCTGAGAACGCAGCAGGTTTTAATCTAACTGGTACAGGTAAAGTTGGTGATTTTATTACTGTTTCAGGATTTGAAGCTGGTGTGGCTTACAAAACAACAAGCGTTGCTGAAGATGGCACTTGGTCAATTGCAATTGTTGATACAGATTTAGCTGATAATGGCTCAAATACTTTAACAGCAACACAAACAAACTCAGTAGGCAACACAAGCCCTGCTGCAACTATAACAATCACCACAGATTTAATTGCACCAACAACCCCAAGCGTTGATAGTCTAACAACTAATGATTTAACCCCAACTATAACAGGTACAGCCACACTGACTGATGGTGAAACCTTAAGCGTAAGTGTTAATGGTGCAATCTATGACAATGTAGAAGTGACAGGCAATGCTTGGTCAATTGACACAGAAACAAAAACACCTTCATCAGGAGCATTGGGAGCATTTGTAGATGGACAAAGCTATGATATTGTTGCAACCGTAACAGACGTAGCTGGCAATAGTGCAAGAGATAACTCAATCAATGAGTTGACTATTGATAATACAGTCTCAAACGCTCCAACCATTGACTCAGTCTCAAATGATGACCTTATCAATGCAGAAGAGAACGCAGCAGGTTTTAATCTAACTGGTACAGGTGAAGTTGGTAGTACTATTACTGTTTCAGGATTTGAAACTGGTGTGGGTGACAAAACAACAAGCGTTGCTGTAGATGGCACTTGGTCAATTGCAATTGTTGATACAGATTTAGCTGATAATGGCTCAAATACTTTAAAAGCAACACAAACAGACTCAGTAGGCAACACAAGCCCTGCTGCAACTAAAACAATCACCACAGATTTAATTGCACCAACAACCCCAAGCGTTGATAGTCTAACAACTAATGATTTAACCCCAACTATAACAGGTACAGCCACACTCACTGATGGTGAAACCTTAAGCGTAATTGTTAATGGTGCAATCTATGACAATGTAGAGGTGATAGGCAATGCTTGGTCAATTGACACAGAAACAAAAACACCTTCATCAGGAGCATTGGGAGCATTTGTAGATGGACAAAGCTATGATATTGTTGCAACCGTAACAGACGTAGCTGGCAATAGTGCAAGCGATAACTCAATCAATGAGTTGACTATTGATAATCCAGCCTCAAACGCTCCAATCATTAACAAAGTATCAAATGATAACCTTATCAATGCAGAAGAGAACGCAGCAGGTTTTAATCTAACTGGTACAGGTGAAGTTGGTGATTTTATTACTGTTTCAGGATTTGAAGCTGGTGTGGCTGACAAAACAACAAGCGTTGCTGAAGATGGCACTTGGTCAATTGCAATTGTTGATACAGATTTAGCTGATAATGGCTCAAATACTTTAACAGCAACACAAACAAACTCAGTAGGCAACACAAGCCCTGCTGCAACTATAACAATCACCACAGATTTAATTGCACCAACAACCCCAAGCGTTGATAGTCTAACAACTAATGATTTAACCCCAACTATAACAGGTACAGCCACACTGACTGATGGTGAAACCTTAAGCGTAAGTGTTAATGGTGCAATCTATGACAATGTAGAGGTGATAGGCAATGCTTGGTCAATTGACACAGAAACAAAAACACCTTCATCAGGAGTATTGGGAGCATTTGTAGATGGACAAAGCTATAACATTATTGCAATTGCAACAGACGCAGCTGGTAATAGTGCAAGAGATAACTCAATCAATGAGTTGACTATTGATAATACAGCCTCAAACGCTCCAACCATTGACTCAGTCTCAGATGATGACCTTATCAATGCAGAAGAGAACGCAGCAGGTTTTAATCTAACTGGTACAGGTGAAATTGGTAGTACTATTACTGTTTCAGGATTTGAAACTGGTGTGGATGACAAAACAACAAGCGTTGCTGTAGATGGCACTTGGTCAATTGCAATTGTTGATACAGATTTGGCTGATAATGGCTCAAATACTTTAACAGCAACACAAACAGACTCAGTAGGCAACACAAGCCCTGCTGCAACTAGAACAATCACCACAGATTTAATTGCACAATATTCACCAATAGTTGATGGACCAACAATTAGTAATAGCCTATCCATATTTATAGGAGGTATAGCATGGATTGATGAGGGTGATACATTAAGCGTAAGTGTTAATGGTGCAACCTATAACGATGTGCAGGTTATAAACCATGGTTGGAATATTGACATACAAACAGCAATACCTTCATCAGGAGTATTGGGAGCATTTGTAGATGGACAAAGCTATGATGTTGTTGCAACTGTAACAGACGCAGCTGGCAATAGCGCAAGCGACAATACAATCAATGAGTTGATTATTGATGACACAGCCCCAGACGTCATTGTCCCAGGCGCTCCAATCATTAACAAAGTATCAAATGATAACCTTATCAATGCAGAAGAGAACGCAGCGGGTTTCAATCTAACTGGTACAGCCTACGCTAGTTATACTGGTTATGCTAATCGTTTTGATATTGTTACAGTTTCTGGATTTAAAGGTGGTGATGAGAAAGCTGCATTCATTAATGAAGATCGTACTTGGTCATTTGCAATTACTGATGAGGATTTGTTTGATAATGCTTCAACCACTTTAACAGTAGTGCAACGCGTAAAGCCTTGTGCTACCTGCGACTACGTCCAAAGCCCTGTTGCAACTATAACAATCACCACAGATTTAATTGCACCAACAACCCCAAGCGTTGATAGTCTAACAACTAATGATTTAACCCCAACTATAACAGGTACAGCCACACTGACTGATGGTGAAACCTTAAGCGTAAGTGTTAATGGTGCAATCTATGACAATGTAGAAGTGACAGGCAATGCTTGGTCAATTGACACAGAAACAAAAACACCTTCATCAGGAGTATTGGGAGCATTTGTAGATGGACAAAGCTATAACATTATTGCAATTGCAACAGACGCAGCTGGTAATAGTGCAAGAGATAACTCAATCAATGAGTTGACTATTGATAATACAGCCTCAAACGCTCCAACCATTGACTCAGTCTCAGATGATGACCTTATCAATGCAGCTGAGAACGCAGCAGGTTTTGATCTAACTGGTACAGGTGAAGCTGGTAATACTATTATTGTTTCAGGATTTGAAGCTGGTGTGGCTGACAAAACAACAAGCGTTGCTGCAGATGGCACTTGGTTAATTGCAATTGTTGATGCAGATTTGGCTGATAATGGCTCAAATACTTTAACAGCAACACAAACAGACTCAGTAGGCAACACAAGCCCTGCTGCAACTAGAACAATCACCACAGATTTAATTGCACCAACAGCCCCAAGCGTTGATAGTTTAATAGTTAATGGCCTAAGCCTCCCAACTATAACTGGTTTTGCCACACTCGCTGATGGTGAAACCTTAAGCGTGAGTGTTAATGGCGCAAACTATAACAATGTGCAGGTGATAGGCAATACTTGGATACTTTATACGCATTCAACAAAACCCTCATCAGGAATGTTGGGTTTTTTTGTAGATGGACAAAGCTATGATATTGTTGCAACTGTAACAGACGCAGCTGGCAATAGTGCAAGCGATAATACAACCAATGAGTTGACTATTGATAGCACAGCCTCAGACGTCCCAGACACACCAAACGCTCCAACCATTAGCTCAGTCTCAGGTGATAACCTTATCAATGCAGCTGAGAACGCAGCAGGTTTTGATTTAACTGGTACAGGTGAAGCTGGTAATACTATTATTGTTTCAGGATTTGAAGCTGGTGTGGCTGACAAAACAACAACCGTTGCTGCAGATGGCACCTGGTCAATTACAATTGTTGATGCAGATTTGGCTGATAATGGCTCAAATACTTTAACAGCGGTACAAGTAAACTCAGAAGGCATCCCAAGCCCTCTTGCAACTATAACAATCACCACAGATTTAATTGCACCAACAGCCCCAAGCGTTGATAGTCTAACAACTAATGATTTAACCCCAACTATAACAGGTAGAGCTACACTGACTGATGGTGAAACCTTAAGCGTAATTGTTAATGGTGCAATCTATGACAATGTAGAGGTGATAGGCAATGCTTGGTCAATTGACACAGAAACAAAAACACCTTCATCAGGAGTATTGGAAGCATTTGTAGATGGACAAAGTTATAACATTGTTGCAATTGCAACAGACGCAGCTGGTAATAGTGCAAGAGATAACTCAAACAATGAGTTGACTATTGATAATACAGCCTCAAACGCTCCAACCATTGACTCAGTCTCAGATGATGACCTTATCAATGCAGCTGAGAACGCAGCAGGTTTTAATCTAACTGGTACAGGTGAAGTTGGTGATTTTATTACTGTTTCAGGATTTGAAGCTGGTGTGGCTGACAAAACAACAAGCGTTGCTGAAGATGGCACTTGGTCAATTGCAATTGTTGATACAGATTTAGCTGATAATGGCTCAAATACTTTAACAGTAACACAAACAGACCTAGCAGGCAACACAAGCCCTGCTGCAACTATAACAATCACCACAGATTTAATTGCACCAACAGCCCCAAGCGTTGATAGTCTAACAACTAATGATTTAACCCCAACTATAACAGGTACAGCCACACTCGCTGATGGTGAAACCTTAAGCGTAAGTGTTAATGGTGCAATCTATGACAATGTAGAGGTGATAGGCAATGCTTGGTCAATTGACACAGAAACAAAAACACCTTCATCAGGAGCATTGGGAGCATTTGTAGATGGACAAAGCTATGATATTGTTGCAACCGTAACAGACGTAGCTGGCAATAGTGCAAGCGATGACTCAATCAATGAGTTGACTATTGATAATACAGCCTCAAACGCTCCAACCATTGACTCAGTCTCAGATGATGACCTTATCAATGCAGAAGAGAACGCAGCAGGTTTTAATCTAACTGGTACAGGTGAAGTTGGTGATTTTATTACTGTTTCAGGATTTGAAGCTGGTGTGGCTGACAAAACAACAAGCGTTGCTGAAGATGGCACTTGGTCAATTGCAATTGTTGATACAGATTTAGCTGATAATGGCTCAAATACTTTAACAGTAACACAAACAGACCTAGCAGGCAACACAAGCCCTGCTGCAACTATAACAATCACCACAGATTTAATTGCACCAACAGCCCCAAGCGTTGATAGTCTAACAACTAATGATTTAACCCCAACTATAACAGGTACAGCCACACTCGCTGATGGTGAAACCTTAAGCGTAATTGTTAATGGTGCAATCTATGACAATGTAGAGGTGATAGGCAATGCTTGGTCAATTGACACAGAAACAAAAACACCTTCATCAGGAGCATTGGGAGCATTTGTAGATGGACAAAACTATGATATTGTTGCAACCGTAACAGACGTAGCTGGCAATAGTGCAAGCGATGACTCAATCAATGAGTTGACTATTGATAATACAGCCTCAAACGCTCCAAGCGTTGATAGTCTAACAACTAATGATTTAACCCCAACTATAACAGGTACAGCCACACTCGCTGATGGTGAAATCTTAAGCGTAATTGTTAATGGTGCAATCTATGACAATGTAGAGGTGATAGGCAATGCTTGGTCAATTGACACAGAAACAAAAACACCTTCATCAGGAGCATTGGGAGCATTTGTAGATGGACAAAACTATGATATTGTTGCAACCGTAACAGACGCAGCTGGCAATAGCATAAGCGATAACTCAAACAATGAGTTGACTATTGATACTACAGCCCCAGGCGCTCCAACCATCAACACAGTATCAAATGATAACCTTATTAATGCAGCTGAGAACGCAGCAGGTTTTAATCTAACTGGTACAGGTGAAGTTGGTGATTTTATTACTGTTTCAGGATTTGAAGCTGGTGTGGCTGACAAAACAACAAGCGTTGCTGAAGATGGCACTTGGTCAATTGCAATTGTTGATACAGATTTAGCTGATAATGGCTCAAATACTTTAACAGTAACACAAACAGACCTAGCAGGCAACACAAGCCCTGCTGCAACTAGAACAATCACCACAGATTTAATTGCACCAACAACCCCAAGCGTTGATAGTCTAACAACTAATGATTTAACCCCAACTATAACAGGTACAGCCACACTAACTAATGGTGAAACTTTAAGCGTAAGTGTTAATGGCGCAAGCTATAACAATGTGCAGGTGATAAACAATGTTTGGTCAATTGACACAGGAGCAAAAACACCTTCATCAGGAACATTAGGAGCTTTTGTAGATGGACAAAGCTATGACATTGTTGCAACTGCAACAGACGTAGCTGGTAATAGTGCAAGCGATGACCCAATCAATGAGTTGACTATTGATAGTGCAGTCCCATTAGTTGCATCAGTGACAATTTCAGGCTTAGACAGTTTAAATAATGAAAAAACAACTAAATTAAGATTGGGTGATAAGGTTAAAGTTTCTATCCAGATGAGTGAAGATGTTAGCGTAGATACTACAGGTGGCTCTCCAACATATACAATTAATGTTGATAATGTATATAAACAAGCAACTTATGATGCTGATTTATCAAGTGCAAATACTTTGGTATTTACTTATACAACAGAAGAAGGTATTGATGATACTTCAGGTGGTATTACAGCAGATGCAAATATGCTAAACTTTAATGGTGGAACAATACAAGATTTAGTAGGCAATGCTATTTCTTTATCTCAAGTTGCAATGCCAGTGGCAAATGATAATTTACCAGATGGTATAACTGTTATAGCTTCTGGAGAAGCAGAAGAAAATCACCTAGCATCAAATCTTATAGATGGTATTGTCGATTACTCTAATGCTGAGTTGGAAAGGTACTTAGGCATTGGAGATAAAGCAGTAACACTAGCTTATAGCGAACAACTTCAGGCAAACGGCGTTCGTATCTATTGGGATGCTGAAGCATGGCAAGCAACTCCAAGAAAGCCAACCGCATTTGATGTTAAGATTTATACAAATAGTGGCGACTCAGAAGCAACAGAGACGATTGCTTTTACTTCTTTGAATTGGGTTGAGAATAGCGCTTTAGGGTCTGGGGTTTATTATGCTGATTTAGATTTTTCAGGGGATAAAACCTTTGGCAAATTAGATTTGATTGGTAGTTCTGAAGATGTTAGTAAAATTTACTATCATGAAGTTCGATTATTAATAAATAAAAATGTTGTGCTTACATCAGAAGTTGCTATAAGTGATAATCTGGTTTCTATTGATGCCACAGTTCCAGACGCTCCAACCATTGATAGTTTAATAGTCAATAGCCTAATAGCCCCAACCATAACAGGTACAGCCACACTCGCTGATGATGAAACCCTAAGCGTGAGTGTTAATGGCGCAAGCTATAACAATGTAGAGGTGACAGACAATACTTGGTCAATTAACACAGAAACAAAAACACCTTCATCAGGAATATTGGGAGCATTTGTAGATGGACAAAGCTATGACATTGTTGCAATTGCAACAGATGCAGCTGGTAATATTGCAAGAGATAACTCAAGCAATGAATTAGTTATAAACATTCTTAAGCATGTTCGTACTACTACTTTAGTTGAGCCTGATGGTAAAACTGATGGAGATGACAACGGTCCTCAAATAGCAGCACTGGGTACAGACGGGGCATTTGTCGTCACTTGGGTTGGCATAGGCGCTAATGACAATGATCGCTCTATTTTTGTGCAGAGGTTTAAGGCTGATGGCACTAAGGATGGTGGTAGTATTGAAGTTGAGCCTTATAACCTCCTTAATGAAGATGACATCGATCCTCAAATAATATCACTGGGTACAGATGGGGCATTTGTCGTCACTTGGGCTGGTGGTGATGGTGTTAATAGTGATACCTCTATTTTTGTGCAGAAGTTTGATGTTGATGGCGCTAAGGATGGGCTTGCTATTGAAATTGAGCCTGATGGCAGAACTAATGCACATGACCTCCGTCCTCAAATAACAGCACTAGGCACAGATGGGGCATTTGTCGTCGCTTGGGATGGCATAGGCGCTGATGACGATGATATTTCTATTTTTGTGCAGAAGTTTGATATTCATGGCAATGAGGATGGCGGTACTATTGAAATTGAACCTAGTACTAACAATGATAAACATGACAGATACGCTCAAATAACAGCACTAGGCACAGATGGAGAGTTTGTCGTCACTTGGGTTGGTGAAGGTAATGTACACTCTGATACCTCTATTTTTATGCAGAAGTTTAAGGCTGATGGCACTAAGAATGGTGGCACTGATGAAATTGAACCTAGTACTAACGATGCTGGAAATGACTACGATCATCAAACAACAGCACTGGGTTCAGATGGAGCATTTGTCGTCACTTGGGCTGGTGAAAATCTTGCCAGCTCTTCTGATAGGTCTCTTTTTGTGCAGAAGTTTGATGTTGATGGCAATAAGGTTGGCGGTAGTACTGAAATTGGGGTTGATGACCAAGCTTATGGAACTGACCGCCGTCCTCAAATAATGTCACTGAGTGAATATGGAGCATTTGTCGTCACTTGGATTGGCTTATCTAGTGACGATTCTGATACCTCTATTTATATACAGAGGTTTGATGTTGATGGCAATAAGTATGGCGGTACTGTTGAAATTGAGCCTGATGGCAGAACTAATGCAAATGACTTCACTCCTCAAATAACAGAATTGGGTGGAAAAAATGGAGCCTTTGTCGTCACTTGGTCTGGTTTAGGCGCTAATGACAATGATCGTTCTATTTTTATACAGAGGTTTGATGTTGATGGTCCTAGTGGGGGCACTGTTGAAATTGAGCCTGATAACATCCCTTATGGAGATGACTTAAACCCTCAAACAGAAGCAGTGGGTGCATATGGAGAGTTTGTCGTCACTTGGAGAGGTCTAGACAATGATGGGGATACCTCTATTTTTGTGCAGAAGTTTAATGCTGATGGCACTAAGAGCGTTATTATCCTAGAGACTCCAACCATTAACTCAGTATCAAATGATAACATTATCAATGCAGAAGAGAACGCAGCAGGTTTTGATTTAACTGGTACAGGTAAATCTGGTAATATTATTACCGTTTCAGGATTTGAAGCTGGTGTGGATGACAAAAAAGCACTCGTTGCTACAGATGGCACTTGGTCAATTGCAATTGTTGATGAAGATTTGGCTGATAATGGCTCAAACACTTTAACAGCAACACAAACAGAAACATCAGGCGTCACAAGTCCTGCTGCAACTATAACAATCACCACAGATTTAATTGCACCAAAAACCCCAAGCGTTAATAGTCTAACAACTAATGATTTAACCCCAACTATAACAGGTACAGCCACACTGACTGATGGTGAAACCTTAAGCGTAAGTGTTAATGGCGCAAGCTATAACAATGTACAGGTGATAAACGGTACTTGGTCAATTAACACAGAAACAAAAACACCTTCATCAGGAGCATTGGAAGCATTTGTAAATGGACAAAGCTATGACATTATTGCAATTACAACAGATGTAGTTGGTAATAGTGCAAGAGATAGTTCAAACAATGAATTGACTATTGATGTCACAGCCCCAGACGCCCCAGACGTTCCAACCATTGACTCAGTCTCAGATGATGACCTTATCAATGCAGCTGAAAACGCAGCAGGTTTTGATTTAACTGGTACAGGTGAAGCTGGTAATACTATTATTGTTTCAGGATTTGAAGCTGGTGTGGATGACAAAAAAGCACTCGTTGCTACAGATGGCACTTGGTCAATTGCAATTGTTGATGCAGATTTGGCTGATAATGGCTCAAATACTTTAATAGCAATAGAAACCTTACACAATCTCCGAAGCCCTGCTGTAACTAGAATAATCACCACAGATTTAATTGCACCAACAACCCCAGGCGTTGATAGTTTAACAATTTATAACCCAACCCTAGCTCCAACCATAACAGGTACAGCCACACTCGCTGATGATGAAACCCTAAGCGTGAGTGTTAATGGCGCAAGCTATGACAATGTAAAGGTGACAGGCAATGCTTGGTCAATTGACACAGAAACAAAAACACCTTCATCAGGAGTATTGGGAGCATTTGTAGATGGACAAAGCTATGATATTGTTGCAACTGTAACAGACGTAGCTGGCAATAGCGTAAGCGATAGCTCAAGCAATGAATTGGTTATAAAGCATACTTATACTACTTTAGTTGAGCCTGATGGTAAAGCTGATGGAGATGACAACGGTCCTCAAATAGCAGCACTGGGTACAGACGGGGCATTTGTCGTCACTTGGACTGGCATAGGCGCTAATGACAATGATCGCTCTATTTTTGTGCAGAGGTTTAAGGCTGATGGCACTAAGGATGGTGGTAGTATTGAAGTTGAGCCTTATAACTTCCTTAATGGAGATGACATCGATCCTCAAATAACAGCGTTGGGTACAGATGGGGCATTTGTCGTCACTTGGGTTGGTGTTAGTGTTGTTGGTGGTGATACCTCTATTTTTGTGCAGAAGTTTGATGTTGATGGCGCTAAGGATGGGCTTGCTATTGAAATTGAGCCTGATGGTAAGACTAATGGAACTGACCTCCATCCTCAAATAATAGCACTAGGCACAGATGGAGAGTTTGTCGTCGCTTGGGATGGCATAGGCGCTGATGACGATGATACCGTTATTTTTGTGCAGAAGTTTGATATTTATGGCAATGAGGATGGCGCTATTATTGAACTTGAGCCTGATATTCGCAGTTCTGGATCTGACACCGATCCTCAAATAACAGCACTAGGCACAGATGGAGAGTTTGTTGTCACTTGGATTGGCATGTCTTATCATGATGATAGATCCGTTTTTATGCAGAAGTTTGATGCTGATGGCATTAAGATTGGTGGCACTGTTGAAATTGAGCCTGATGACCGAATTACACAACATGACCACGATCATCAAACAGCAGCAGTGGGTACAGATGGAGCATCTGTCATCACTTGGTTTGCTCCAAGTACTGCTCGCTATGAAGAAAGATCAGACGCTATTTATGGTATTTATGTACAGAAGCTTAAGGCTGATGGCACTAAGGATGGCGGTAGTACTGAAATTTGGCCTGATGATCAATTTTATGGAAATGGCTCCGATCCTCAAATAACAGCGTTGGGCGCAGATGAAGCATTTGTCATCACTTGGATTGGCTTATCTGATTACGGTGGTGATACCTCTATTTATATACAGAGGTTTGATGTTCATGGCAATAAGGATGGCGGCACTATTGAAATTGAGCCTGATGGTAACTCTCTTGAAAATGACTACACTCCTAAAACATTAGCATTGGGTGGAGATGGAGCCTTTGTCGTCGTTTGGTCTGGTTTCGACCTTGATGATCGTTCTATTTTTGTGCAGAGGTTTGATATTCATGGCAATAAGGATGGCGGCACTGTTAAAATTGAGCCTGATAACAACTCTTATGGAGATGACTTAGATCCTCAAATAGAAGCACTAGGTATATATGGAGCATTTGTCGTCACTTGGAAAGGTGTAGACACTAATGGGGATACCTCTATTTTTGTGCAGAAGTTTAATGCTGATGGCACTAAGAGCACTGCTATCAAAGACAACTCAAAAGTTCCAACCATTAACACAGTATCAAATGATAACCTTATCAATGCAGAAGAGAACGCAGCAGGTTTTGATCTAACTGGTACAGGTGAAGTTGGTAGTACTATTACTGTTTCAGGATTTGAAGCTGGTGTGGCTGACAAAACAACAAGCGTTGCTGTAGATGGCACTTGGTCAATTGCAATTGTTGATACAGATTTAGCTGATAATGGCTCAAACACTTTAACAGTAGCACAAATAAGCTTAGAATACATCGAAAGCCCTACTGTAACTATAACAATCACCACAGATTTAATTGTTCCAGACGCTCCAATCATTAACTCAGTCTCAGATGATGACCTTATCAATGCAGAAGAGAACGCAGCAGGTTTTGATCTAACTGGTACAGGTGAAGTTGGTAGTATTATTACTGTTTCAGGATTTGAAACTGGTGTGGATGACAAAACAACAAGCGTTGCTGTAGATGGCACTTGGTCAATTGCAATTGTTGATACAGATTTGGCTGATAATGGCTCAAATACTTTAACAGCAACACAAACAGACCTAGCAGGCAACACAAGCCCTGCTGCAACTATAACAATCACTACAGATTTAATTGCGCCAACAACCCCCCCAAGCGTTGATAGTCTAACAACTAATGATTTAACCCCAACTATAACAGGTAGAGCTACACTGACTGATGGTGAAACCTTAAGCGTAAGTGTTAATGGTGCAAGCTATAACAATGTACAGGTGATAGGTAATACTTGGTGGAGACTTGATACACAAGTAGCAATACTTTCATCAGGAACATTGGGAGCATTTGTAGATGGACAAAGTTATGACATTGTTGCAACTGCAACAGACGCAGCTGGTAATAGTGTAAGCGATGACTCAAACAATGAGTTGACTATTAATCTGGCATCAATTAGTGCACCAATAGTTGACTTAATTATAACTAATACCATAACTCCAACCGTATCAGGTAGTGCAACCTTGCTTGATGGAGAGACATTAAGTGTTAGTGTCAATGGCGCTACTTATGATAATGTTGCTGTTGATGGGTTTGGTAATTGGATAATAAATACAGAAACAGCTAGTGTATCAAGTGGTTCACTGGGAGCATTTAAATATGGACAAAACTATGATGTTGTGGCAACAATAACTGATTTAGCAACAAACAGCATGAGTGATTCCTCTATTGATGAGCTTACTATACGAAATCAAGAGTATGTACTGCAGTATCCTACTTTAGTTGAGCCTGAGGGTAAAATTGATGGAGATGACTTTGATCCTCAAATAACAGCGTTGGGTACAGAGGGAGCATTTGTGGTTACTTGGCGCGGTCAATCTATTGACAATGATAACTCTATTTTTGTGCAGAAGTTTGATGTTGATGGCGCTAAGGATGGGCTTGCTGTTGAAATTGAATTTAATGGAAATAAACCTAAACCTCAAATAACAGCGTTGGGTACAGAGGGAGCATTTGTGGTTACTTGGAATGCTCAAAACTCTAGTAACACTGATGATTACTCTATTTTTGTGCAGAAGTTTGATGTTGATGGCGCTAAGGATGGGCTTGCTGTTGAAATTGATTCTGAGGATGGTGTAACTAATGGATATGACTATAATCCTCAAATAACAGCGTTGGGTACAGAGGGAGCATTTGTGGTTACTTGGCATGGTTTAAATGCTAGTCACTCTGGTCACTCTATTTTTGTGCAGAAGTTTGATGTTGATGGCGCTAAGGATGGGATTGCTGTTGAATTTGATTCTGATGGATCTAATAATGGATTTGACCTCCATCCTCAAATAACAGCGTTGGGTACAGAGGGAGCATTTGTGGTTACTTGGCATGGTGGTGTTGTTGATGGTGATACCTCTGTTTTTGTGCAGAAGTTTGATGTTGATGGCGCTAAGGATGGGCTTGCTATTGAAATTGAGCCTGATGGTAGAACTAATGGATATGACTTTATTCCTCAAATAACAGCGTTGGGTACAGAGGGAGCATTTGTGGTTACTTGGCTCGGTCAATCTATTGACAATGATAACTCTATTTTTGTGCAGAAGTTTGATGCTAATGGCGCTGATGGGGGTAGTGTTGAAATTGAGCCTAATGGTAAAACTGATGGAGATGACTTTGATCCTCAAATAACAGCGTTGGGTACAGAGGGAGCATTTGTGGTTACTTGGCGCGGTCAATCTATTGACAATGATTACTCTATTTTTGTGCAAAAGTTTGATGTTAATGGCGCTAAGGATGGGCTTGCTGTTGAAATTGAGCCTGAGGGTAGAGCTAATGGAGATGACCTTGAACCTCAAATAACAGCGTTGGGTACAGAGGGAGCATTTGTGGTTACTTGGAGTGGTCAAGGTGCTAGTGACGATGATTACTCTATTTTTGTGCAAAAGTTTGATGTTAATGGCGCTAAGGATGGGCTTGCTATTGGAATTGAGCCTGAGGGTAGAGCTAGTGGAAATGACCTCATTCCTCAAATAACAGCGTTGGGTACAGAGGGAGCATTTGTGGTTACTTGGCATGGTTTAGACGCTAATTGGGATAACTCTATTTTTGTGCAGAAGTTTGATTTAATTAGCAATGTATTAATGGGTACAAGTGCTGCTGAACACCTGTATGGCAGCAATAACAACGATGTTATTATTGGCGATGGTGGTGATGATGTTCTTTCAGGGTTTGATGGTATAGATATATTTAAGTATGTAAGTGGCGGTTCTGCTGCAAACGGTAATGATATTATTACTGATTTTGTGATTGGCAGTGGTGGTGATAAGCTTGACCTAAGTGATTTACTTATAGGTGAGACGAGTGACACTTTGGCTAACTTTATTGAAGTCATAGATAGTAATGGCGCTGATGATGGTGGTGATATTCTTATTAAGATTGATGTTGATGGTGGCAATGATTTTTTTGGCACACCAGATATTACTATCACCTTAACAGGTGCAGGTATTACTGGTGCTGAAACAACATTGGCTAGTCTAATAACGGATAATATTGTGATTGGTTAAGTTGTTAATGCGATTAAATCTCTCAATATAGGTATTCTGAGTTGGTTTTCCTGGTTGGATATATTTAAGTTCAATGTCATTTACTTGTGCCCAATCTTGTAATGCTTGGTCGATATACTCAGAGCCATTATCACTTGATTGAATTAGGTTTGCATCGCCATTCAACTAAATGCTCTAGTGATTGAATAACTCGTCTTGCTGGCAGTGATAAATCAGCATCGATATTTAACCCTTCTCAGTTGTAATCATCCACCACATTAAAGGATATGAATATTACGTAGAGGTAACACCTAAGACAAATAAAATTATGAGTATTGTTGCCACTCGAAAAATAAAAAGTCCTGAAAGTTGCATAAAGTCAAAAGAAGCAACGTCACAAGTCATGTTGCAAATTTATGCTCAAGTAGGGAAACTATCTAATGTATTTGGATCAATGGATAGGTTTGTTATAGTAGACTGTAATAAAAGTGTCCTAGATTTAATGTATATCGACAAAGCGACAGCACTATTATGGAAAAGAGAAATTATTTAATGGTTCCATCAACAAAACTTAACAAAAAGATAATAAAATAAAAAACTTAACAAGAGCAATATTAGTGTCAGCAGTAGCATTTATGACAACTAACGTAATGGCATACGAAAAAATAACAGGTGCATTCGGCATCAAATTTGGACAAACATTTGACATACTTAGCCCTAGACTAGAGTATGACTCTTTGCTAGGGTCTACTAATAACCATGGTAAAACAAATCATTGGTTTAATCCAAAAAATAAATATCAGGGGTTAGGTGATAGGAGTTACTTTTTTAATATAACTCCGAAAACTCACAAAGTTTTTAGTATTAGGGCCGCTAAAGGCAATCTTAATGAATTATCTTGTAAAAGAAAACAAGATATGATTATGTCAATCCTTGGGAAAAAGTACGGAAAGGTGAAAGTGAAACCAATTTACCAAGGTAGTTTTCAAACCATTAACCAGCCACATGCTCAGATATAGAGTATTTGTGAGGGAGTTGATAATGCAATATTCATTCTAAGATACAACCATCTTAAACTGAGTTTGATATCGGTATAAGAGAAACTTGAATTGGAAACTGCAAGAATTAATAAAAGTGGTTTACAACCTATAAATAGATAACAATAAAATATAAAAGGATTTGAATTCACATCATAAGTGCAACACTCGTTAGTCGATCAAAAGGCATATTAGTTACTCTTTTAATCCGACAAGAAAAAGAAGTGAAACATGAAAAAATATACACAATTGAGCTGCGAACAAAGATACTATATTTACCAACAAAACCACACAGGCTGCAAATGATGCGATTATGAAACTACTAACGCCGATCAAGCACTTGGCTGAAGTCCTAACATTTGACAATGGTCGTAAGCTTAGTTGGTATGATAAACTGGCTGAAACACTGGCTTGTGATACTTATTTTGCTAAACCATATCACTCTTGGGAATATGGATTAAACGAGAACCATAACAGACTGTTAATGCAATTCTTCCCTAAACAAATGGCATTAGATAATGTGAATGAAAAAAGAGGCTTTCAGGGCTACGGATTTAATGAATAATAAACCTAGAAAAAGACCCTGTTTGAGGTCTTTGCTGAGTTAACTGGTAAAGACTATTTTTTAAATGGAAGTGTTGTGCTTATGGGTTGAATTCGTCAAGTTTAATGTTGAGAAAAAGATAAGGTTAATGACCTAATTTTGTAAAAACATTTAGGCGAGTAACTTATACAGATTAAGGTAGTGATTATTAAAGTGTGAGACGAATGGGCTGGGTATTTTTTTTAGATTAGCCGTAGGAATTTTATATTATGATTTTTTACCTCAGTAAGGGGTAAATAAGAAGCAAGCAAGTGTAGAATATTTTTAAAAAATAACCAAAAACTTTCATTTCATGGACTATCACTTAATTCATCAAGATTCAATTGGTATTGTCTTGGACAAGGCACGCCAGTATCGCTCTTTACGTGAGCCAGATTTGGCGATTAGTATTTGTATTGATGTGTTTGCAGTTGATTCAGATAATCAAGATGCTTTAGTGGTCTATATTTTGGCTTTAACGGACCAATACTCACATGGTGGTATTAAAGTAAAAGATAAGAAAATTATCCAAGCCATTGCTAAATTAGACTCAGAATTTTATCGACATTATTACACAGGGATTTTTCTTGAACGAAAAGCCAGAGCATGGCTTAAAAACCCAATGTCACAATCTTTTGCTTGTGAGGGATTAATAGAGGCAATTGGTCAGTACAAAATGGCTGAAAAAATGGCGCCATCCCACTGTTCAGACCCTATTTTGCGCTATAACAGCTGCCTTAGAACTATTAAAAAGGAGCACTTGCAGCCTAGGGTGGAGTTTGATGAACTTTACTAGTATTGCTTTAAAAAAAATAATGGTCTTCGCGGGGCTTTTTTGGTTTTTTTATGTTATTTTCCACATGCTGAGTTTGTTAAATTTTCATTTTGGTCAAAGCGCTTTCGATGGTTTTTATAATTGGCTTAATCAGTTGCTGGTTTACCATTTAATGGTACTAATGTTGATTATGTTACTTGGTTTTCACGTTATTATGGCGTTATCTCGTCAACTTGTTAATAATATTAATAAAGGGCAAGCTTACCAAAAACCTTATTCTCACGGTGTTCCTAAATTTGTTGTTTGGACTGGTTCTGGTATGTTGTTTGTATTTATCGTTTTTCATTTTGTGCAGATGAAATTGCTAGATAAACCTAACTTGTATAAATATATGATTGAGTTATTTTCCCAACCTGTAGTGTTAATAATCTACACATTAGGTGTTATAACGCTTAGTGCTCATTTACATCATGCACTAACTAACGTATTGCAAACGTTAGGCATTTCAAGCAAGCCTTACCATTTACTGGTTGTTTTGCTTGTGTTGATTTTACTAATTGGTTTTATATCTATTCCAATAAATGTGATTTTATGAGTCAATTAAATTCAAATGAACCTATTGGACCTTTAGAAAATCGTTGGAAAAATCATGTGTTTGATTTGGCGTTAATCGCACCACAAAATCGAAAAAAGTACAAAATTATTGTGATTGGCACTGGGCTTGCAGGCAGTTCATTATGTGCAACACTGGGTGAAGCTGGCTATAAGGTAAACTCATTTTGTTTCCAAGATTCTGCCAGAAGGGCGCATTCTATTGCTGCTCAAGGCGGAATTAATGCCACTAAGAATTATCAAAATGATGGTGATAGCGTGTGGCGTTTGTTCTATGACACCATAAAAGGCGGTGATTTTAGAGCAAGAGAGTCTAACGTTTATCGTTTGGCTGAACTGAGTAATAATATTATTGACCAAACTGTGGCGCAAGGCGTGCCTTTTGCGCGTGAATATAGTGGCTATTTAGCTAATCGCTCATTTGGTGGTACGCAAGTGTCCCGTACTTTTTATGCTAAAGGTCAAACAGGTCAGCAATTATTGTTAGGTGCGTATAGTGCCATGAGTAGGCAAATTGAAAATGGGCGAGTCACGCACCACGCTCGGTCTGAAATGTTGGAAATTATTACCATTAATGGTAAAGCACGTGGCGTGGTTGTGCGTGACTTAGTGACAGGTGAATTAAGTACCCATACGGCGGATTGTGTGGTGTTGTGTACAGGCGGATATGTTAATGCTTATTATTTATCTACCAATGCCAAGGGTTGTAATACTTCTGCTACGTGGCGCGGGTTTAAGCAAGGTGCTTATTTTGCCAACCCAAGTTTCACCCAAATTCACCCGACTTGCATTCCGCCAACACTTGAAAACCAATCAAAACTGACTTTAATGAGTGAGTCGCTTAGAAATGATGGTCGCATTTGGGCGCCAAAACAAGCCAAAGATTGCAAGAAAAAACCCAAAGACATTAAAGAAGAAGACCGAGATTATTTTCTTGAAAGGTTGTATCCTGCTTTTGCTAACCTAGTACCACGTGATGTGGCTTCACGTGCTGTTAAACATATTTGTGATGAAGGTCGTGGTGTTGGCGTTAAGATTCACGGAAAACGCCTTGGTGTGTACTTAGATTTTAGCGACGTTATTAAAAAAATAGGCTTAGCACAGGTTGAAGGAAAATATGGTAATTTATTTGAAATGTATCAGCGCATCACAGACGACGATCCTTATTTAACACCAATGAAGATATATCCAGCACCACATTATTCCATGGGTGGATTGTGGGTAGATTATAATTTAATGACCACACTTAATGGCTTGTTTGTCGCTGGCGAGGCTAATTTTTCAGACCATGGCGCTAATCGACTTGGTGCTTCTGCACTCATGCAGGGCTTGGCAGACGGTTATTTTATCTTACCACAAACCATTGCCAATTATTTAGCTAGAAATACGTTTGATGAGATTAAACCCAATCATAAAAAAGTTCAGCGAGCCTTAAACATCGCTAAA
Source organism: Candidatus Ruthturnera sp. Tsphm01 (assembly GCA_030142985.1). GTDB lineage: Bacteria > Pseudomonadota > Gammaproteobacteria > PS1 > Pseudothioglobaceae > Ruthia. Next base: position 34,953 of record CP125320.1, read on the forward strand.
GTTAGAATTGAGCAATTAATGAATGCGCCTGAAGCAAAATACTCTCCTGAATATTTTCACCAAAAACTGGGAAAAATCCTATGGGAATCTTGTGGCATGTCTAGAGAAGGGGCAAGGTTAAAACAAGCCATTGATGAGATTAAAGCATTGCAACTAGAATTTTGGCAGACTATTAAAGTGACGGGTGTTGACCAAGATTTAAACCAAACTTTAGAGCGTGCAGGCAGAGTAGCTGACTTTATCGAACTGGGTGCACTAATGTGTAAAGATGCACTTAATAGGGAAGAATCTTGTGGTGCGCATGCTCGAGTAGAATATTTGTCCTTAGAAGGTGAAGCAAGACGTGATGATAAAAATTATAGCTTTGTTGCGGCGTGGGAATATCAACAAGATGGGGTTAGACTTCATGAGGAGTACTTACATTTTGAATTTATTAAGCCTAGTGTTAGGAATTACAAATGATTTTTACACTGCACATTTGGCGACAAAAAAACGTAAATACTCAAGGCAAGTTTGCAGTTTATGAGATTGACAATATTGATAATGATACTTCATTTTTAGAAATGTTAGATCAGTTAAATGAGCGATTAATCATACAGGGCGAAGATTGCATTGTGTTTGATTACGATTGTCGTGAAGGTATTTGTGGTGCTTGTTCGTTGGTTATTAATGGTTATCCTCATGGTGAGAAATCAGCCACAACAACGTGTCAGTTGTATATGCGTGAGTATAAAAATCAAAGCGAATTGTGGATTGAGCCGTGGCGTGCTAATAGTTTTCCAGTGATTAAAGATTTAACGGTAGATCGATCTGCATTTGATAGGATTATGCAGTCAGGTGGTTATATATCTATACACACAGGTTGTGCGCCAGAAGCAAACAATACCTTGGTAGAAAAACATGCTTCTGATGAGGCGTTTAATTCTGCAACCTGTATTGGCTGTGGCGCTTGTGTGGCAGTTTGTCCAAATGCGAGTGCGACATTATTTGTGGCAGCAAAAATAACACATTTGGCATTATTGCCTCAGGGTCAAATTGAATCCAAAAATAGGGCAAAAAAGCTTATTTTAAAAATGCAATCCGAAGGTTTTGGTAGTTGTTCAAATCACAGACATTGCGCGCGTGTTTGCCCTAAGGATGTATCATTACAAAATATTACAAGGATGAATAAGATTCTTGGATAATAATAATTTTTAACTTAACACAAGAGCCACTAATGAACTCAAAACTTCATCAATCAGCATTAGAATATCACCAAGGTGATCGTCCGGGAAAAATCATTGTTTCATCACACAAGCCACTAATAACGCGTGAAGATCTTAGTTTAGCATATACACCTGGGGTTGCTGCGCCTGTTCGTGAGATTGCACAAGATGCAAACAAAGTTTATGACTTTACCATTAAACGTAATTTAGTTGCTGTTATTTCTGATGGTTCAGCAGTCTTGGGTCTTGGCAACGTAGGGCCGTTAGCATCCAAGCCCGTAATGGAGGGCAAGGCAGTACTGTTTAAACATTTTGCAGATATTGATGCCTTTGATATTGAGGTTGATACCCAAAATGTTGATGAATTTGTACAAACGGTTAAAAATATTGCCCCAACATTTGGTGGTATTAATCTTGAAGATATTTCAGCACCCCGTTGTTTTGAAATTGAAAAACGTTTAATTGAAATACTTGATATTCCTGTTTTTCACGATGATCAGCATGGAACAGCCATTATTATTGCAGCAGGGTTGTTAAATTCGCTTGAAATCCAAGGTAAGTATATTGAAACTGCCAAGTTTGTTTGTTTGGGTGCTGGCTCGGCAGGTATTGCTACTTTAAACTTGTTGTGTGAATTAGGACTGTCAAAGGATAATATTTTATTGGTTGATAGAGGAGGTATTATTTCTCAAGACATGAAAAATGTTAGCCAAATTAAAGCGCAATATAGCGCGAAAACAGATAAAAAAACCTTAACAGATGCCATGCAAGATGCAGATGTGTTGATTGGGGTTGCTGCTGCTAACTTGGTATCAAAACAGATGATTAAATCAATGGCAGATAATCCTATTGTGTTTGCTTTGTCAAATCCAGATCCTGAAATTTCACCTTTTGATGCCAACTCAGTGCGTGATGATTTAATCATGGCAACAGGTCGAAGTGATTATCCAAATCAAGTTAACAATGTACTGGGTTTTCCTTTTATTTTCAGAGGTGCGTTAGATGCAAAAGCCAGTGAAATTAATTCAAAGATGAAAATAGCAGCGGTTCATGCACTCAAAGACTTAGCAAAACTTGAAGTGCCAGATAGTGTTCTAAAAGCCTACAGCACAAAGTCCATGGTGTTTGGTAAGGATTATATTATTCCCAAACCTTTTGACCCAAGACTGATAAATGTGGTGCCAAAAGCGGTGTTTGATGCCGCCGTTTCAAGTGGTGTTTCACGTTTGTAATTAGCAAAAAAAGATAGATTTTTAAAGAATAATAAAACGTTAAATTAACCCTTGCACTCCAAAGATAGCTATGGGATAATACCTGATTGTTTTTTGGAGGGGTTCCCGAGTGGTCAAAGGGAACAGATTGTAAATCTGTCGGCTCTGCCTTCGAAGGTTCAAATCCTTCCCCCTCCACCATAAAGCATAATAGGTTTGCGGGTATCGTATATTGGTATTACCTTGGCCTTCCAAGCCAATGAGACGAGTTCGACTCTCGTTACCCGCTCCAAGATGGAAGGGTTGTGCTCACCTAGCTCAGTCGGTAGAGCACTTCCTTGGTAAGGAAGAGGTCGGCGGTTCAAATCCGCTGGTGAGCTCCAAGAATTTAAAATTTAATTTGTTAAACGTAGGAGTATAAAATGTCAAAAGAAAAATTCGAAAGAACCAAACCACACGTTAACGTCGGCACAATCGGCCACGTTGACCACGGTAAAACCACACTCACAGCCGCCATCACTAAAGTTATGGCAGAAGCACGTGGTGGCGAATTCAAAGATTATGCAGATATTGATAATGCCCCTGAAGAAAGAGAGCGCGGTATCACCATCTCAACAGCCCATGTCGAGTATGAAAGTGAAGCACGTCACTATGCACATGTTGACTGCCCAGGGCACGCCGACTACGTTAAGAATATGATTACAGGCGCTGCACAAATGGATGGCGCTATTATTGTAATTGCTGCCACAGATGGTCCAATGGCTCAAACTCGTGAGCATATCTTATTATCTAAACAAGTAGGCGTACCTTACATCGTTGTTTACATGAACAAAGCCGATATGGTTGATGATGAAGAATTGGTTGAATTGGTTGAAATGGAAATCCGTGAGTTACTAGACGAGTATGGCTTTCCAGGTGATGACACCCCAGTTATTTTCGGTTCAGCACTTAAAGCTTTAGAAGGCGATACGTCAGAGATTGGCGTGCCTTCTATTATTAAATTAGTAGAAGCACTAGACACTTATATTCCAACACCAAAGCGTGACACAGATAAGTCATTCTTAATGCCAATTGAGGATGTATTTTCAATTTCAGGTCGTGGCACTGTAGTAACAGGCCGTATTGAGGCAGGTATTGTTAACATTGGTGATGAGTTAGAAATCGTTGGTATTAAAGATACACAAACCACCACTTGTACTGGTGTTGAAATGTTTAGAAAGTTACTTGATTCAGGCGAAGCAGGGGATAACGTTGGCGTGCTACTTCGTGGTACCAAGCGTGAAGAAGTTGAACGCGGTCAAGTATTGGCCAAGCCAGGCTCAATCAAGCCACATTCAAAGTTTGAAGCAGAGGTTTATATTTTAAGCAAAGATGAAGGTGGTCGTCACACCCCATTCTTTAACAACTACCGTCCACAGTTCTATTTTAGAACAACAGACGTTACAGGCGCTTGTCAGTTGCCTGATGGTGTAGAGATGGTTATGCCAGGTGACAACGTGAAAATGAAAGTAGAGTTATTATCACCAATCGCTATGGAAGATGGTTTGAGATTTGCTATTAGAGAAGGTGGTCGCACAGTGGGTGCGGGTGTGGTTTCTAAGGTGACGGATTAATCAAGAAGTTAAAACTTAAACAGATTTAAAAAATAAAGTTGGCTTGGACAATAGTCCAAGCCTTTAAGGTTTATAGGCAAGTGGCTCAATTGGTAGAGTAATGGTCTCCAAAACCATTGGTTGGGGGTTCGAGTCCCTCCTTGCCTGCCATGTTAAAGGATGTAATGTGACTAAAGCAGTAGAAAGACAAGCAAAAGAGTCATCACTAGGAATGATTGTATCAGTCCTAATTGTGATTACATTTTTTGTGTTGTTTTATTTAGATCCGTTAGGATTAAACACAACACTATACAAAGTATTGGTTCTATTAACTGGTCTTGTATTGGCAGGCTTTGTGTTTTTTAAGTCACCTCAAGGCATACGTTTTAGTTCATTTTTAATTGAGACAAAAATTGAATTACGTAAAGTTGTATGGCCCACGCGTGATGAAACTATTAAAACCACAGGTATGATTATGGTTGCTGTTGTGATTGTGGCTATTTTCTTGTGGATAGTTGATGCATTCTTCTCGTGGATGGTGCAATTGTTAACAAATTAAGAGGGCTAAGATGTCTAAAAGATGGTATGTGCTTCATGCAAGAAGTGGTTTTGAAGCGAAAGTTAAGATTGCAATTGAAGAGTCTGTTATTAGAGAAGGTCTTGAAGATTTAGTCAGTGAGGTCTTAGTGCCGACTGAGCAGGTTGTTGAGTTAAAAGATGGGCAGAAAAAAACTGCAGAACGTAAGTTTTTCCCAGGCTATATGCTAGTGAATATGGAACTTACTGAACCCAGTTGGTTGCTAGTTAAAAACACCAATAATGTAATTGGTTTTATTGGTGGCTCATCAGGAAAGCCTTCTCCAATTACGCAGCGTGAAGTTGATAAAATTTTTGCACGTGTTCAAGAAGGCACTGATAAGCCTAAGCCTAAAGTGGCTTACCAGCCAGGCGAAGAGATTTTAGTCATTGATGGACCGTTTAATGAATTTAACGGCTTGGTTCAAGCAGTTGATTATGAAAAGAATTTACTGAAAGTAGAAGTGCTAATTTTTGGTCGATCTACCTCAGTAGAATTGGAATTCTCGCAAGTAGAAAAGACTTAAAGACAAACAACTTTTAAAGTTGTGATTTAACAGGGGAGCCTAATCGGCGTTTGTACCCATAACGGGCATAAACACCCAAAACGAGGTAAAATCCTCAAGGAAGAAAAATGGCTAAAAAAATTGAATCCTATATTAAACTTCAAGTGGCTGCACAAGAAGCGAATCCATCACCACCTGTAGGTCCTGCATTGGGTCAGCATGGTGTTAATATTATGGAATTTTGTAAAGCATTTAATGCAAAAACTCAAGATGTTGACAAAGGTATGAAGGTGCCTGTTGTGATTACTGTTTATAGTGATCGTAGTTTTACCTTTGTAACTAAAACACCACCAGCAGCCTTGTTAATTCTAAAGGTAACTGGTATTAAAAAAGGCAGTGGTGTTCCCCATTTGGACAAAGTGGGTAATATTACCCGCGCCCAATTAGAAGAAGTGGCTAGTATGAAAATGAAAGATTTGAATGCCAATAACATGGATGCAGCAGTGAGTATTATTGCTGGCACGGCTAGGTCAATGGGCATTACGGTGGAGGGTTGAGCAAGTGGCTAAATTAACAAAAAAACAAAAATACATTTCAGCTAAGGTTGAGTCTAACAAGCGTTATTCAATCAATGATGCGCTAAATTTATTAAAAGAATGTGCAACAGCAAAATTTGATGAGTCTATTGATGTGAGTATCAATTTAGGTATTGACGCTAAGAAATCTGACCAAAATGTTCGTGGTGCAGTTGTGCTTCCAAATGGTACGGGTAAAACGGTTCGTGTTGCTGTATTCACTCAAGGTGACAACGTGGCTAAAGCGCAAGATGCTGGTGCAGACGTCGTTGGCATGGAAGATTTAATGAAATCTATGCAAGACGGTGATTTAAACTATGATGTGGTTATCGCTTCTCCAGATGCCATGGGTGTTGTGGGTCGTTTAGGTCAAGTATTAGGTCCTCGTGGATTAATGCCTAATCCTAAAGTTGGCACAGTAACGCCAGATGTTGCAACTGCTGTTAATAATGCCAAGGCAGGCCAGGTGCGTTATCGCGCTGATAAGGCTGGTATTGTTCATGGTTGTGTTGGTAGAGCGTCATTTGGTGCAAGCGCACTAGCGCAAAATATTAATGCTTTAATGGAAGCACTTAAAAAAGTAAAACCTAGTTCAGCTAAGGGTATTTATTTTAAAAAATTAAGTATTTCTTCAACTATGGGACCAGGACTTAGCGTTGACTTAGCAAGCGTAGATATTTAAACTTTATTAGAAGAGACCTTTACATAGTTATGCAAAGGTTTTTAAAAGAATTCTTTGGGTCGTAAGATTTATCTTGCATGACCTCAAAGACCATAGGTGCAAGCATATCTTCTGGTGTGTTTGTTTAATTGATTGATTTTTTAATCTGCCTATGTAGAGGGTATGCAAATACTCTGTGGCGAAAGTTATCAAAAGATGGCTTTCTTTTTTAAATTGTTCAGGAGAGGTAAATGGCTCTAAATCTGATAGCAAAAAAGGCAGTTGTCGAACAAGTAAATTCACTAGCAAAAGTGTCAGTTTCTGTTGGCGTTGCTGAGTATCGCGGATTGACAGTTGAGCAAATGACTAATTTACGTTCAAGTGCGATTGATGCTGATGTGACTTTACGTGTTGTAAAGAACTCACTGGCAAAAATAGCATTGGTAGAGACAGAATGCGAATGTGTATTGCCGGTTCTTAGTGGGCCCGTTATTTTGGGTTTTTCACAACAAGATCCAGGTGCAGTAGCACGAGTATTCAAAAACTTTATTAAAGAGAACGAGGATTTAATTGTTAAAGGTTTGGGTGTTTCAGGTGAATTTGTAGAATCAAATCAGCTTCAACGCATTGCAGACTTACCAACTAAAGATCAAGCAATTGGTATCACAATGGCGCTAATGTTAGCACCAGTTGAGAAACTAGTTAGAACCTTAATTGAGGTGCCAACTAAAGTGACTCGAGTAGTGGCAACAGTTCGCGATCAAAAAAATAATCATAAATAAAAGGAGTAAATATCATGGCTAAATTAACCAATGAAGATATTTTAAATTCAATTGCCGATATGTCGGTAATGAATGTTGTTGAATTAGTATCAAAAATGGAAGAAAAGTTTGGTGTAAGTGCATCTGTAGTTGCAGCAGCACCAGTTGCAGCGGAAACAGACGCAGGTGACGCAGTAGTTGAGAAAGATGAGTTTGACGTTATGTTAACTTCATTTGGCGAGAAGAAGGTTGCTGTTATTAAGGCAGTTCGTAGTATTACTGGACTAGGTCTTAAGGAGGCTAAAGATATGGTTGAGTCTGCGCCAACAGCAATCAAAGAAGGTGCATCAAAAGCAGAATCTGAAGATGTTCAAAAACAGCTTGAAGAAGCTGGTGCTAGCGTAGAACTAAAATAATTAGTTAAACGCAGAAACGCAGAATCTCCGATAAGGGGATTTTGGTGTTTTATTTGTGCACTGAATTAAAACACAGACCCAGTAGGTATTTTTTAAAATATAGATTGGAGTTTGTTGATTAAGAAGAAATTCTTATATAACACGACCAACTTAATACGAGGTATTCATGGCTTATTCATTCACCGAAAAAAAGCGAATTAGAAATAACTTTGGCTCTAGAGAATCAATCTTGACCGAACTAGATTTACTAGCAATCCAGATTGACTCATTTAATAGTTTTATCCAAGCTGGCAGCAAAACCAAACAAGATATTGGTTTGCATGCTGTTTTTCAATCGGTGTTTCCGATTACTGCAGTTAATGGCTATGCGCAAATTGAATATGTTGATTATGAATTACAAGAGACTAAATTTAATGTTGAAGAATGTAAGTTACGTGGCGTAACGTTTGCATCTACATTGCGGGTTAAATTAAATCTAGTTTTGTTTGATAAAAACGGCTCAACTTTGAAGAAAAAACGCAAAATTAAGCAAATTATTGAAGAAGATGTTTATTTAGGACAATTGCCACTAATGACCGAAACAGGCACCTTTGTTATTAATGGTACTGAGCGTGTTGTTGTGTCTCAACTACACAGATCTCCTGGTGTTATTTTTGAACATGATAAGGGTAATACGCACTCTTCAGGTAAGATTTTATTCTCTTCACGTATTATTCCTTACCGTGGTTCATGGTTGGATTTTGAATATGATCATCACGAACATTTGTATGTTCGAATTGACAGGCGTAGAAAATTGCCAGTCACTACATTATTGCGTGCTATGGGTCTAAGTAGTGAAGACATTCTTAAAACCTTCTTTGAAAAGACAGTTGTTAAATTAAAAGTCAAATCATGCGACTTAAGTATGACACCAATTCGCCTGCAACGCACTATTGCGGAGTTTGACATTGTTGCCAATCAAGATGTGGTGGTTGAAAAAGGTCGTAGAATAACAGTTAAGCATGTCAAGTTATTAGAAAAAGCAGGTATTAAATCAATTAATGCGCCATTGGAGTATTTACTTGATAAGGTAATTTCTGTTGATATTATTGATAAAGACACGGGTGAAATTTTAATATCGGCTAATACCGTTATTTCTGAAGAGGTGTTGGAATTATTAAATACCAATAAAGTTAAAAAAATAGAAATCCTCTATATTAACGCTTCTGAGACAAGTGCTTATATTTCAAATACATTGCGTCTGGATGAAACTCAAACTGAGATTGAAGCTCGTATGTCCATCTATCATGTGATGCGCCCAGGTGAACCTGCTACTGAAGATGCGGTTAATTTATTATTTAACAATTTATTTTTCAAAAATGACCGCTATGATTTATCAAAAGTCGGTCGTATGAAGCTTAATCGTCGTTTGGGCATTGACTCTGAAACAGGTGAACATGTATTAACCAATGATGATATTATTAGTGTTATTAAGTTACTCATTAATATTAAAGACGGTAATGATTCTGTTGATGATGTTGATACGCTAGCTAACAGACGCGTAAGAGCAATTGGTGAGATGATTGAAAATCAGTTTAGAATTGGTCTTATTAGGGTTGAAAAAGCAGTCAGAGAAGGTTTGAATTTAGCTGAAACAGACGAATTAACCCCGCAAGATTTAATTAATTCTAAGCCTGTGTCTGCAGCAGTTAGAGAATTTTTTGGCTCTTCTCAGTTGTCTCAATTCATGGATCAAGTAAACCCTTTATCAGGCGTGACCCATAAGCGCCGTATTTCTGCTCTAGGTCCTGGCGGACTAACTCGTGAGCGTGCGGGCTTTGAAGTGCGTGATGTGCACCCTTCGCACTATGGTCGTTTATGTCCAATTGAAACCCCAGAAGGTCCTAATATTGGCTTGATTAATACACTAGCGGTTTATGCTAAAACAAACAGTTATGGATTTTTAGAAACACCTTATCAAGTAGTTAAAAATAGCAAGGTGACTAAAGAGGTGATTTATGTTTCAGCCATTGATGAAATCACGCATACAATTGCACAAGCAAATGCAATAGTGAATGATAAAGGCAAGTTAATGGATAATTTTATTTCTTGTCGCCATAAGAACGAGTTTGTTTTGGTAAATTCATCAGAAGTTACGTTAATCGATATTGATTCTAAGCAAATTGCATCTGTAGCGGCGTCACTCATTCCTTTCTTAGAGCATGATGATGCGAACCGTGCACTGATGGGCTCAAACATGCAACGTCAAGCTGTTCCTGTGTTAAAAGCTGAAAAACCATTAGTTGGCACGGGTATTGAGCGCGTTGTAGCAATAGACTCTCGTGTTTGCGTGACTGCTAAACATGGTGGCGTGGTTGAGGCAGTAGATGCATCACGTATTGTTATTCGCGTAGATTCCAAGCAAACCAAAATAAGTGAGTTGGGTGTTGATATTTACAATTTGACTAAGTATTCACGCTCCAATCAGAATACGTGTATTAACCAAAAACCATTAGTTAAAACAGGTGATAAAATTGCTATTGGTGATGTTTTGGCAGATGGTCCATCAACCGATATGGGTGAGTTAGCACTGGGTCAGAATATGAAGATTGCCTTTATGTCTTGGAACGGCTATAACTTTGAAGATTCAATTTTAATTTCAGAGAAGGTTATACAAGAAGACCGCTATACAACCATTCATATTGAAGAGTTAACCGCCTATTCACGTGATACTAAATTAGGTTCTGAAGAAATTACCGCTGACATTCCAAATGTTAGCGAATCAGCGTTAGCTAAGTTAGATGAAGTGGGTGTTGTTTATGTAGGTGCTCGTGTTAAAGGTGGCGATATCTTGGTAGGCAAGGTAACCCCTAAGAGCGAAACAGTGCTTTCTCCTGAGGAGAAATTACTTAGAGCTATTTTTGGCGAAAAAGCCAACAATGTTAAAGACACATCATTACGTGTTGGCGCCTCTAAATCTGGTGTTGTTATCGATGTTCAAATATTTACACGCGACCGTGTGGAAAAGGATGTTAGAGCATCAAGTATTGATGCAGAACGTTTAGAGAGAATTAAAAAAGACATTGATGATGAATTTGGCATTATTGATGGTGATATCTTTCGTCGCGTGCGTTTAAAACTTTCTGGCAATGTACTAAGTAGAGCTGCTGGTGATATTAAAGCAGGCGAGAAGTTAAACGCTAAACTGATGAAAAAACTTGACAACAAAGACATAGCCAAGCTTAAAGTTGAAGATGCTACTGTTAATAAAGAAGTGGCAGTATTGGTTAAACAAGCCAAAGTCAAACAAGTTGAGTTTGAGAAATTTTTTGAAGAAGAAAAAGCTAAAATTAACGAAGGCGCAGAATTGCCACCAGGTGTTATGAAGATGGTTAAAGTTTACGTAGCAACCCGTAAAACACTCCAAGTGGGTGATAAAATGGCTGGACGTCATGGTAACAAAGGTGTGATTTCACGCGTATCTCCAGTTGAAGATATGCCTTATCTTGCAGATGGCTCTACCATAGATGTTGTGCTTAATCCATTAGGTGTGCCATCACGTATGAATGTAGGTCAAGTATTAGAAGTTCATTTAGGTTATGCCGCCAAAGGTTTGGGATATAAAATTGCCGCCATGTTAGATGAAAAACGTACTGAGATGGTTAAAGAAATTAGAGATTTCTTAGACAAGGTTTATAACTCCTATGGTAAGCAAGAAGATTTAGCATCATTTAGTGATGAAGAAATTATTGAGCTGGCAAACAATCTTCGCGAAGGTGTGCCAATGGCAACACCAGTATTTGATGGTATTAAAGAAGAAGATATTAAATCATTACTTAAGTTGGCCGACTTGCCAGAATCTGGACAAGAACAATTGTACGATGGTCGTACAGGCGAGCCATTTGATCGCCATGTAACCGTTGGCTATATGCACATGTTAAAACTAAACCATTTGGTTGACGATAAGATGCATGCACGTTCCACTGGTCCTTATTCACTAGTGACACAACAACCACTTAGTGGTAAAGCTCAGTTTGGTGGTCAAAGATTTGGCGAGATGGAGGTGTGGGCATTAGAGGCTTATGGCGCAGCACACACATTACGTGAAATGTTAACAGTGAAGTCTGATGATGTTGCAGGACGAGCAAAAATGTATAAGAGTATTGTTGATGGTAAGAATTTAACAGAATCGGTTATGCCAGAATCATTTAATGTTTTGGTGAAAGAGATTCGTTCGTTAAGTATTGATGTTGAGTTAGAACAACACTAATTAGGAGAATCCAATGAGAGATTTATTAAAAATTCATAAGTTAGAGCAAAAAGAGCAAGATTTTGATGCAATTAGAGTTGGACTAGCTTCTCCTGAGAAGATTCGTTCATGGTCATACGGTGAAGTTAAAAAGCCTGAAACTATTAATTATCGTACGTTTAAGCCTGAAAGAGAAGGTTTATTTTGTGCCAAAATATTTGGACCTATGAAAGACTTCGAGTGTTTGTGTGGTAAGTACAAGCGCATGAAGTTTCGCAATGTTGTGTGTGAAAAATGTGGGGTTGAAGTAACGTATTCAAAAGTTCGTCGTGAACGTATGGGTCATATTGAATTAGCAGCACCAGTTGCACATATTTGGTATTTAAAGTCTTTGCCTTCGCGTTTGGGGTTGTTAATGGATATGACACTCAAGGATATTGAGCGTGTGCTTTATTTTGAAGCATTCTTAGTGACTGATCCAGGTTCAACGCCACTCGTGCATAAACAGTTATTAACTGAAGAGATGTATTTTGACGCGCTAGATGAATATGGCGATGATGAGTTTGAAGCGAAAATGGGTGCAGAGGCCATTCAAGATGTCTTATCTGATATGAAACTTGAAGTTGAGGCGGTTAATTTACGCGAAGATAGTCTGAACACAAAGAGTCAGACCAAGCTTAAAAAATATAACAAACGTCTTAAACTGGTTAATTCATTAATTCAATCTGGCAACAAGCCTGAGTGGATGGTATTAAAAGTACTACCAGTTCTTCCGCCTGATTTACGCCCTTTAGTGCCATTGGATGGTGGTCGTTTTGCAACCTCAGATCTTAACGACTTATATCGTCGCGTGATTAACCGTAATAATCGTTTAGCACGTTTATTAGAGCTTGATGCACCTGAAATTATTGTTCGCAATGAAAAGCGTATGTTACAGGAGGCAGTAGATTCACTCATTGATAATGGTCGTCGCGGTCGTGCTGTGATGGGTAATAATCGTCGTCCTTTGAAGTCTATATCAGATATGATTAAAGGCAAGCAAGGGCGCTTCCGTCAAAACTTGTTGGGTAAGCGAGTTGATTATTCAGGTCGTTCGGTGATTGTTTGTGGTCCTTATCTTAAGTTGCACCAATGTGGTTTGCCTAAGAAAATGGCATTAGAATTATTTAAGCCATTTATTTATAATAGATTACAAGCTAAAGGTTTGGCCTCAACTATTAAAGCTGCTAAGAAAATGGTTGAAAGTGAATCACCAGAAGTGTGGGATATCTTAGAGAAAGTCGTACATCAGCACCCAGTATTACTAAACCGCGCACCAACATTACACCGTTTAGGTATTCAAGCATTTGAACCACTATTGATTGAAGGCAAAGCCATTCAGTTGCATCCACTTGTGTGTGGTGCATTTAATGCTGACTTTGATGGTGACCAAATGGCAGTGCATGTGCCTTTATCTGAAGAGGCACAATTAGAAGCAAGAACATTAATGTTGGCGTCTAATAATGTATTACACCTTGCCAGTGGCGAACCTATTATTGTGCCTTCGCAAGATGTTATCCTAGGTCTTTATTACATGACTCGTGAGATGATTAACCAAAAAGGTGAAGGGCTAATTTTCGCAAATGCAATTGAAGCGCTTAATGCTTATGAGTCTGGCAATGTTACTTTGCATGCCAAGGTTAAACTACGCATTCAAGATTATCAAAAGGTTGATGGTAAATTTAAACCAAGCACTAAACGTATTGTTGATACTACAGTAGGTCGTGCAATTTTTTCAAGAATTTTGCCAAATGGTTTGTCGTTTGACTTAATCAATGAAGCTATTAGTAAAAAAGTAGTTTCTAATTTGATTCATGTTTGCTACCGTACGCAAGAACTAAAGAAAACGGTTATGTTTGCTGATCAAATGATGTACATGGGCTTCCAATATTCAACCAAATCAGGTATTTCATTTTGCTCAAATGATATGATTATTTCAGATTCTAAAGCTGAGATGATTGAACAGGCAGAAGTTCAAGTTAAAGACATTCAGGAACAATTTTATAAAGGTATTGTGACTGATGGTGAGCGCTACAACAAGGTGATTGATATTTGGTCACGTACTTCTGAAAAAGTGGCAAAAGCCATGATGGATGAAATTGGTTTTGAAAATTTCATTGATGCTGATGGCAAGACTCAAAAACTTGCTTCGTTTAACTCGGTTTACATGATGGCTGATTCAGGCGCAAGGGGTTCTCCTGCACAAATGCGTCAGTTATCAGGCATGCGCGGATTAATGGCAAAGCCAGATGGGTCAATTATTGAAACGCCAATTACATCAAACTTTCGTGAAGGTTTGAACAACATGCAGTACTTTATTTCTACACATGGTGCTCGTAAAGGTTTGGCTGATACAGCTCTCAAAACAGCAAACTCTGGTTATTTAACCAGGCGTTTGGTGGATGTCGGACAAGACTTGGTTATTACTGAAGATGATTGTGGTACCGACAATGGTCTGATTATGAAAGCAGTGATTGATGGTGGTAATATTGTACAAACCTTGGGTGCAGCAACATTAGGTCGGGTGATCGTAGAAGACATATTAATACCAGATTCAACAGAGATATTTTTAGAAAAAAATCATTTAGTTTCTTTGTCTGATTCAGATAAGATTAATGAATTAGGTATTGAGTCGATGAAAGTACGCTCAACTATCACTTGTGATACACGCTATGGTGTATGTTCATCATGTTATGGTAACGATATGGCACGCGGTCATAAAATTGGTGTTGGTGAAGCGATTGGCGTTATTGCGGCACAATCCATTGGTGAGCCAGGTACGCAGTTAACCATGCGTACTTTCCATATTGGTGGTGCTGCATCTGCTTCTACTGCAGTCAGTAGTGTTAATGTTAATACGGATGGTGCTGCACATTTTGAAAACTTAAAATCTATCACCAATGAAAATAATGATTTAGTGGTTATTTCTCGTTCTTCTGAGGTGACTATTCGTAATAACAAAGGCCAAGAGGTTGAACGTTATAAAATTCCTTATGGTGCGATTGTATATGTGCAAGAAGGCGGTAAGGTTAAAGCAAGAGACAAGATTGCTGGTTGGGATCCGCATACGCATCCTATTATTTCTGAACAAGCAGGTCGTGTGATTTTTGTAGATTTTGTTGAAGGCGTGACGGTTAATAGAAATAGCGATCCATTGACAGGTTTAACTTTCTTTGAGATGATTAATGAAGCCGAAAGATCAACGGTAGCAAAAGGACTAAAGCCGCTTATTAAAATGGTTAAGGAAAGTGATTCTGAGGTTGTGCTATCAACACATTATCTACCATCAACTGTTAAGATTACTTTAGACGACAATCAAGTGATTGCAGCAGGCGAAGTATTGGCTAAAATCCCTAAAGATTTGTCTAAAACAAGTGATATTACGGGTGGCTTACCCCGTGTTGCTGATTTATTTGAAGCGCGCAAAGCTAAAGATCATTCAATTCTTGCAGAAGCAACTGGCGTCATTAGTTTTGGTAGTTCTACCAAATCTAAAGACCGTCTAATTATTACCAGTGCAGAGGGTGAAGTCATTGAAATGATGATTCACAAATGGCGCCAAATTAATGTGTTTGACGGTGAAACGATTGAAAAAGGCGACGTAATTTCAGATGGTCCATCTAACCCGCATGATATCTTACGTCTATTGGGTGTTGAGGCATTGGCTAATTATGTTGTTAAAGAAGTTCAGAACGTTTATCGCTTACAAGGTGTTAATATTTCTGATAAGCATATTGAAGTGATTGTTAAACAAATGCTGCGTAAGGTTGAGGTTCTTGATGCAGGTGATTCATTATTTGTTAATGGTGAAACCGCTGAATATGGTCGAGTCATTGAAACCAATAAGCAATTAAAATCACAAGGTAAAGACTTAATCATCTATCAAAGATTGTTAATGGGCATCACTAAAGCATCTTTGGCGACTGAGTCATTTATTTCTGCTGCTTCGTTCCAAGAAACAACTCGTGTGTTAACAGAAGCTTCAACAACAGGACGTGTAGACACACTTCAAGGTTTGAAAGAAAACGTAATTGTAGGTCGATTGATTCCAGCAGGCACAGGTTTTAAGCATCATCAAAAGCGTCGTGCTCAATATGTTGCAAGCATTACGCAAACAGTTGATGCGCAGCAGGAATTGGCTGATCAATTAAACGAAGCAGAGGAGCAAGCACAAGAGGGGTGATATCAACTTTTACTTAAAAATAAAAAAACCGCATTAATCAAAATTGATGTGGTTTTTTTATTACAAGGTTTAAAATACTTGGAATTGCTACACAAATATCTTTTATATGAATCAATCTAGTTTTAATCAATTTGCTGAACAAGGCTATAACCATATCCCTGTTTTTAAGGAAGTAGTTTTAGATACTGATACTGCATTGGGTTTGTATTTAAAACTGGCAGATACGCCTTATTCTTACCTTTTTGAATCTGTGCAAGGTGGAGAGAAATGGGGTCGTTATTCAATGATTGGCTTGAGTGCACAAACCGTCATTAAGGTATTTGGTAATGAAGTGCGCATTGAACAAAACGCACAGTTGTTTGAATCATTTGTGGTGGCAGACCCACTACTATGGATTGAGCAATATCAACAGCAATACAAAGTGCCAAAAATTGATAATTTACCAGAGTTTAATGGTGGTTTGGTGGGTTATTTTGGTTATGAAATTATTCACTATATTGAACCAAAATTAAAACATACCAAACAAAAAGATGAGCTTAATATTGCGGATATTGTGCTTATGGTGTCTAATGATTTAGTGGTATTTGATAATTTAGCTAATAAAGCTTTCTTAATGACGCATATTGATCCTGCCAAGCAAAATTTTGAAGATGCACAATTAAAGTTAAGTGAAATCGAACATCAGATTAAACAACCTTTAATTAAAAAAGATTATCAATCTGATCATCTTAGTAGTTCAGATTTTATCTCTAGTTTTGGCGAGAAAAACTATAAAGCTGCCGTTGATACTATTCAGCAATATATTAAGGCTGGCGATGTTATGCAGGTGGTACCTTCACAAAGACTTAGTGCAACATTCAAAGCGCCGCCAATTGAGTTATATCGACAACTTAGACGCCTTAATCCATCGCCTTATATGTATTATCTTAATTTGGATGATATTATGATTATTGGCTCTTCGCCAGAGATTCTCACGCGTGTAGATAGCAATAGACGTGCAACCGTTAGACCTATGGCAGGCACTCGTGCGCGTAGTAAAAACCATGCCCAAGATTTAGCACTGGAGCAAGACTTGTTGAGTGATGAGAAAGAAATTGCAGAGCATTTAATGTTGATTGATTTAGGTCGTAATGATTTAGGTCGTATTGCAAAAACTGGCACAGTTAAATTGACTGATAAAATGTTTGTTGAGCGCTATTCACATGTGATGCATATTGTATCGAATGTTGAATGCGAGCTTAAAGATAGTGTGAGTGTGATTGATGTTTTAAAAGCAACCTTTCCAGCAGGCACACTCAGTGGCGCACCCAAAGTACGAGCAATGGAAATTATCAATGAAGTTGAGCCTTTAAAACGCAATATTTATTCAGGCGCAATTGGCTATTTATCTTGGCATGGATGTATGGATATGGCAATTGCTATTCGCACTGCTGTAATTAAAGACCAAATACTTTATGTTCAGGCTGGAGCAGGTATTGTTTATGATTCTATAGCACAATCAGAGTGGGATGAAACTATGCATAAATCTCAAGCACTTATTAAGGCTGCACAGCAAGTTTAAGTGGAAAAAACTAACTAAAAAGTTTTGCACTTATGATGTGAATTCAAGGGTTATAAAACACGGATACTACGTTAAATTTTTTTCTAGAAGTTTAGAATATTATAATATAACGCTTTAATAAAAGAGTTGCAAAGTGTTTTTAAGTGCTATATCATTCTTTTTGTCAAGGTTTAATACATTGTTAAGGAATTTATTTTTTTTATATAAAGAGGAGAGAAACATGAAGAAAACCATTTCTTCTATCTCGGTAGTTGTGACATTGGCAACATTATTTATAATGCCAACACAAGCAGGTGCTAAAGAGATGACGAACGAAGAGGTAACTTTCGATCGTAAGTTAGGCAATTGTTTAGGATGTCACATGATTCCAGGTGGTAACCTACCAGGAACAGTTGGACCACCACTACTTGCAATGAAAGCAAGATTTCCGAATAAAGCTGATTTAAGAGAGCAAATTTGGGATGCAACTATTAAGAATCCACATTCAATGATGCCTCCATTTGGTAAGCATCAATCGTTAACTGAAAAGCAAATTGATCAAATTACAAATTACATTTATTCAAAATAAGGAGAGCAAGATGAAAAGAAGGTTATTTTTAAGAAGTGCAATGGCAGGTTCTGCAGTTGCCACAGCGATAGGTGCAGGCTTACTAACACCAAGCATGGTTTTTGCTAATTCTTCAAGTTTTAAGACTCGGTCAGATGCAGTCACTGCTTCCCTAACAGATGCTGGTCAAGGTTCATTCAAATTCAAAGCACCTAATATTGCTGAGAATGGTGCAGTAGTGCCAATGACGGTAGATGCTTCTAAAATTAAAGGCGTAACAAATATTTCTTTTTATATTAAGAATAACTTTACTCCTTTAGCAGCTTCATTTAATTTATCTGGCGCTCAAGGTTATGTCTCTACTCGTGTTAAGATGGTTAAGACTTCTCCAGTGATAGCATTAGTGACAGCGGGCGGCATAACAACCTCTAAAACTCAAGAAGTCAAGGTAACGATTGGCGGCTGTGGCGGTTAATTAACTAATCATATTAAAAGGAGAATATAAAAATGGCAAATATTAAATTAAAGCCCAAGGCTAGAAAAGGTGTTATTGGCATTAAATGCTTAATTAAACATCCTATGGAGACAGGATTGCGTAAGAAAAAAGGTAAAATCGTACCAGCTAATCATATTGAAAATATGGTCATATTACACAATGGTAACAAAATTGTAGATGCTGATATCGGTAGTTCAATTTCTAAAAACCCATATTTTAAGTTTAACGTTTCTGGTAAGAAAGGTGATTTAATTAAACTTAAATACAAAGACAGTAAAGGTAAAACAGGCTCTATGACTGTAAAATCTAAGTAACTGTTTATATAATTACTGAGGAGAGATTAATGAAAAAACTAATAACCACAGTGGCTAGTTTGGGTTTGTTGGTTGGTGTAGCATCAGCTGATGTTGCATCCGACCAAAAAGACTTTATTAACCACTATAAATCAATTCTTCCAAATGTTGAATTTGCAGATTACACTAATGGTGTATATGCGGTTGATCAAGGCTCAAGAGATCAATTTGAAGAAATCTTAGACGGTATTCCTCCTTATGAGGGGGCGGTGGAGAAGGGCGCTAAGGAGTATTTGAAGTTTGGCCTTAACAAGTGTACTTCGCTTAAAGATCCAGCAGAAGCTCGTGTTAAACACCCATACTTTGATGAGGCAACTCAGCAAGTGGTTACACTTGAAAGTGCGATTAAAAAGTGCTACCAACAACAAACTGGCAAGAAGTTAGGCTATAAGAAAGGCAGAATTGCTCGTATTAGTGCTTGGATTTCAGATCAAGCAGCTGGACAAAAGATTAATGTAAAAGTTGAGTCTGCTGGTGCTAAAGCGGCTTATGAAAAAGGTAAAACTTTCTTTTACGCTAAGCGTGGTCAGCTTAATATGTCTTGTGCAGATTGTCATGTGTATAACGCAGGTAAAAAAGTTCGTGCTGATATTCTATCCCCTGCATTAGGTCATACTACTCACGTACCTATGTATCGCGCAAAATGGGCTAGTATAGGCACACTACATCGTCGTTATGGTGGTTGTATGAAGAATATGCGTTCCAAGCCATTAAAAGCTCAGACAGAAGCATTGCGTAATTTGGAATTTTTCCATCAGGCAATGAGTAATGGTCTTGAAATCACCGCTGATAGATACAGAAAATAGGAGACACTCATGAAAAAAGTATTATTAACAACTTTAACACTATTTGCTTTAACAGCTCAGGCTAACTCTTTAGATAGTTCGCATAACTGGAACGACGGCTCTTCTAATGCATTTAAGTTTGCTATTAAAGCGGCTGAGACTGGTTATAAAGCTAATCTTGCTGTAGATATGGCATGGCGTGATACTGGGAAGATGATTAAAAAAGCCAAAAAATTGCATAAAGCAGGTAAAAATGCTGCGGCAATTGCTTTAGCGAATAAAGCTCATAGGCAGACAGTTAATGCAACAGCACAAACTGCGTTAGCAAGAACAGTTAGACCTAGACTCTAAGAAAAAAAATATAGTGAGTTAGAAAAAATACCCCAATTTTTGGGGTATTTTTTTGTATATTAATTATTTGAGACCTTTGCATAAATATGAATAATCATCAAAACACCACCTTTCATCAACTTGGAAACTTTATAAAAATACCCTTAGCCCTGCTAGGAGTGGATTTAGAAAATTTCCAAGTTGATAAAATTTGTTATTTTTTTAATCATCCCTATTTATGCAAAGGTCTCTATTTGTTATAAAAATCTAGGGCTAAGATAATTTTAGAGGTGCAATCCTCCCATTTCTAACAATCGCTAAAAATAGACTGGTAAAATTTAAAAGCATGGATAAAAAAGATGTTGTGTTACATCTTAAAGGATGTGAGTTTAGGCTCAATAATCGCAAGCAAAATTTTTATAGAATTTTGCTTGCGATTTTTAGAAAAGAGCCTTTAAAGTTATCTTAACCCAAAATCTATATTGAGATTTCCAATATTTTGTTAATTAACAATAGGGGATTTTCAATAATTTTTTCTTTCTGTCTGATATATTTTGAAAATTTTTAATACTTATTGAGGTTTTTGCACAAATGACTGGCAAGGACTATTTTTTAAATGGCAGTGTTGCACTTATAGGTTGAATTCGCCTTTTATTAAAATAAAACCAAGTTCTTTAGAGTGGTTTATTTAGACTTGTAAAATAGGTAAGTATTTCATCAAATTTATTTTAGTTATTCTAAATGTCTAATTCTGGTTTTGTGCATCTACATTGTCAAAGTGAATTCTCGGTTGAGAGTTCTTTGGTGCGTATTCCAAAATTAATTGAAAAAGCACAAGAAATTGGCATGGATTCAATTGCACTAACGGATGAATCCAACCTTTTTGCTGCCGTTAAATTTTATCAAAAAGCCACTGCTGCCAATATCAAACCAATATTTGGTGCTAGAATTAATATCAAAGATAAAGAAGGCGAATTTTGTTCGGTTTTATTATTGTGTCAAGACCGTCAAGGTTATCTTAATCTTTCTGAGTTAATTTCTTTGCCCTATACTCAAGAACGTTCATTTGAATGTGTTAGTGTAACGCAGCAGCAACTCATTGATTATAACCAAGGTTTAATTATGATTGCAACGCCCATTTATAGCGATGTAGCTAAACACTTAATATCGAATCAAATGGTTAAGGCTAAGCAAAAAGCTGAATTTTGGCAGGCTGTTTTTGTTGAGCGTTATTATTTGAGTGTACAGAGAACTTCAAGGGAATTTGATGAAAAGCACCTACATCTTTGTATTGAATTAGCACTTGAGCTTGGCATTGCTGTTGTGGCAACAAATGATGTGCAATTTTTAAATGAAAGTGATTTTGATGCACACGAAGCTAGAATTTGCATTTCTCAGGGTGGTCTTTTAGATGATACACGGCGTGAACGACATTTTTCTAATCAACAATTTTTAAAATCATTTAAACAAATGTATGAACTGTTTGCTGATTTGCCAGAAATTTTAGAAAATACATTAGAAATCGCCAAACGTTGTAATGTGCATTTTGAGTTATTCAAAAAGAATTATTTGCCAAATTTTCCTGTGCCAGAAGGTTTAACCATGGAACAGTTTTTTTGTGAAGAGTCAGAGCATGGTTTAACTCAGCGCTTACAAACTTTAAAAGTGGATGCACAGGTTTATCGCCAACGCTTAAAATTTGAGCTCGATGTTATTATTCAAATGGGGTTTCCGGGTTATTTCTTAATTGTGGCAGATTTTATTAGATGGTCAAAAGAAAATGATATTCCAGTAGGTCCAGGTCGTGGTTCTGGTGCTGGCTCTTTAGTAGCTTATGTTTTAAGGATTACTAATGTTGACCCGATTAAGCATGAATTGTTATTTGAGCGTTTTTTAAATCCAGAGCGGGTTTCAATGCCAGATTTTGACATTGATTTTTGTACTGATCGTCGAGACGAGGTAATTGATTACGTCGCTAAAAAGTATGGTCATGAAAAGGTCTCACAAATTATTACTTATGGCACGATGGCAGCTAAAGGTGTGGTGCGTGATGTGGGACGTGTTTTGGGTCATCCTTATGGGTTTAGTGACAAAATATCAAAGATGATTCCTAATGGTTTGAAAATGACACTTGAAAAAGCCTTGAGCGATCCTAAAGAAGGAGGCTCAGAGGAGTTACGAGCTCGTTATGATTCAGAAGAGAGTGTAACGGCATTAATTGATCTTTCTAAACAACTAGAGGGTTTAGTGCGAAACGTTGGCACACATGCAGGTGGTGTAGTGATTGCACCAAGTAAAATTAGTGATTTTTGTCCAGTATATAAAGGTTATGGTGAAAATGATAGCGTAGTCTCTCAATTTGATAAAGATGACGTTGAAGCGGTTGGTTTGGTTAAATTTGACTTTTTGGGATTGTCTAATCTAACGGTTATTCATAAGACTGTTAAACTGATTAGCGCTAAAGGCTTGTCAGATGAGCCGATTGATTTAGATGTTTTGCCATTGGATGACAAAAAAGTTTATGAGTTGCTTCAACGTTGCGATACAACAGGTATCTTTCAATTAGAATCCGAAGGTATGCGTAGTTATCTAAAGAAACTGCAAGCGGATAATTTTGAAGATATTGTTGCCATGTTAGCACTGTATCGCCCAGGTCCATTAGATGCGGGTATGGTAGATGATTATATTAATGTAAAGCATGGCGCGCAGGTTAAATACCCACACCCGATGCTAGAGCAAATTCTTAAACCAACTAATGGTGTGTTTTTGTATCAAGAACAAGTAATGAAATCAGCACAGGTAATGGCAGGCTACTCTTTAGGTGGTGCAGATTTACTTAGACGTGCGATGGGCAAGAAAAAAGCCAGCGAGATGAGTCGTCAACGTAGTGTGTTTGTTAAAGGTGCTGCTAAAAAAGGCATCGATGAGAAAAAAGCCAATGAAATTTTTGATTTGATTGATAAGTTTTCAGGCTATGGTTTTAATAAATCTCATTCGGTGGCGTATGCCTATGTGTCTTATCATACTGCCTGGCTTAAGTCCCACTATCCTGCGCCTTTTATGGCAGCAGTTTTATCTGGCATGATGGATGATACAGATAGAATTTCATTTACCATTAGTGAAGTTCGACAAATGGGCTTGGTGGTCAATGGTCCAAATGTGTGTGAATCTAATTATGAATTTAGCATTAATGATGAAAAAACAGTTGTATATGGTCTTGGTGCAATTAAAGGCGTAGGCGGAGCGCTGGTTAATGTGCTCGTATTTGAGCGTAATACTAATGGTGTTTATAAAGATTTATTTGATTTTTGCTCTAGAATTGAAAAGCGCTATTTGAACAAGCGCGCCATTGAGGCATTGATTTATAGTGGCGCTTTTGATGTATTAGGTGTGGATAGAGCGAGTTTAATAAAAACTTACCCTGTGGCTATTAGACAAGCGGAACAGAAACAAAATGACCACTCTAGTGGTCAGAACGGGTTGTTTTCCAATACTGAACAATATAGTGAATATGAAGCACATTATCTTTCAGCACTAAGTTTTTCGTTTAAAGAAAGATTGCAACTAGAGAAAAGCGTACTGGGCTATTATTTTGACGACCATCCTATTGATGAATATAAAACCGATTTAAAGCATATTGGCGCAACACTGCCCTCTAAAATTATCTTTAGAAACAATAAAGATGTGCGTATATTGGCATTAATTTCAGAGCTACGTTATCGCGCTACTAAGAGTGGCGGGCAAATTGCTTTGATTACAGTTGAAGATGGTGTTAAGCTATTAAATGCTGTGGTATTTACAAAGACTCTAGGTTCAGTGAGTGATCAACTTATTGTTGATGAGGTAGTAGTTATTTCAGGAAAAATTAATAAAGATTTCAGGGGTCAATGGCAAGTGGTGGTTGATAAAATCGAAAATATTGGGCAAATGAAAATGAAATATGCCAAGGGTTTTGAAGTATTATTAAACGCCAAACACCAGTCAATTTTTGACAAACTTGTTCAAGTCTTACTTGAGCATAAAGGCAATTGTCCTGTTAAAATCTCTTATATTACTAATAATTTAAAGGGCAGTATGTTGCTAAACAAAGCCTACTTAGTGGCACCTAATCAGCAGTTAATTGATGCTGTTAATGTCTTGGCTCAAGACCAAGTTAGTAAGATTCATTATCATTAGTTGTGTCTTTATTTTTTGAGAATAACATCACATTGACGTTGATAGTAGCGTGCATAATCTTGCCTATATTGGTTAATTACAATGTCTTTATCTAGGAAAATCTCAATTTGTCCAGCACAACTGGTATTTAGAATATTAATGCTATGATTTTTGTACCTATTTACAACGACCTTGGCAGGGTGATTAAATCTATTTTTATAGCCGCTAGAAATAACAACCCATTTGGGTGAAACTACATCTAAGAATTTATCACTTGATGAAGTTTTACTACCATGGTGTGGACTAATGAGTATATTACTGGGAAGTTTGTTTTTCTGATTAGAGATTAAATATTTCTCAGTTTTTTTCTCAATATCAGCACTGAGTAGTATTGAGTGCGAATGGGTTGATATTTTTAAAACACATGAGGCATTATTATCTTTGAAATTATCATCAGGATTGAGTATTTCAAACAATACGTCGTCCCAAATCCAATACTGTCCTTTTTTGCATAGGGTTGTGGTTGCTTTAATTTTATTAGGTACTGAGGTGTGTATTTCTAATACGTTAAATGCTTTTAAAATAGGGTTTAAGCCACCGATATGGTCATTATCGCCATGAGAAATGATAATTTTATCCAAATATTGAATTTGTTTTGAGCGCAAGTAGGGAATAATCACAGCATCACCCATGTTAAACCCAGAGGGATAACCACTGCCAGTATCAAATAATAGAGTATGATTTTGGGTGCGAATCACATTTGCAAGTCCTTGCCCAACATCAAGAATCGTAACAATAGCTGATCCTTTGGTTATTTTTTCAAGGGGGTGAAAGACAACTAGTAATAATAAAATTAGGGCTATTTTTCGAAGTTTAAGTGCTGACGGCAGTATAGCTATTAGTGTTGCAATAATTAGTAGCAACATTTCAGCACTTGATGCTTGGGTGTAATACCACTGATTAAAGTTAAAATTTTGTAGGTATTCAAGTAAAATTGACAAAATAACTAAAGATTGATTAGCAATGTCAAAACTCAGTGTGGCCAGCAAAGAAAGTTGTAGGTGGGCAAATATTGCACCCACGAGCGCAAATGGTGTACTGATAAAACTAAATACTGGAATAGCAACTAGGTTAGCAAGGGGTGAAAGAATTGACCCAGAATTAAAAAACCAAGCAATTAAAGGCATTGTGGCAAGACTAATTAGTAATTGAATATAGATAAGCCAAACAATCCAGTGTTTATTTTTATGTTGACTGGTGCCGTAAATAATAATAGCAACCACATAAAAAGACAGCCAAAAGCCCACGCTAAAAATACTAACTGGGTTAATGATAAGCACTAATAGAAGTGCCATACCATAAAGTTGCCAAATAGCATGGTAACGCCTAAAAATAATGGACAAAAATACTACACTTGCCATGATAAAAGCACGCTGAGTGGGAATAGAAAATCCTGCGATTAATGCATAAATTAAGGCAGACATCAAGCCAAAATAACTACCCATAATTAAAGCAGGTATACGCAATGTACATTTCATGCATTGACGCCATAAAAAACCAGTAAACAGGAATATAAAACCAGATATAAGCCCGATGTGCAAGCCAGAGATAACACTAAGGTGTGTAGTGTTAGTGGCTTTAAAGAGCGTCCAATTGTGTTCAGATATTAATGTTCTATCGCCAATAACAAGCGCATTAAGTACACCACCAAATTGTAATTTGTTTAAAAATTTAGACAAGGTTTGTTTAATATTTTGCCTAAATTTATTAATAGATAAGCTGCTATTTGGATTAATTAGCGTATTGTTAATGTTGCTTTTAACGTAGCCTGTTGCATTAATTTGTTTGTAAAATAACCATTGTTCATAGTCAAAACCACCTAAATTTTGATAACCATTATTACGTTTTAGTGTTACCCGCAAATGCCATTGATTATTGACTTGTAATGCTGGTAAATTTTTGCCATACCAAGACAATTTGACCTTGGCATTAAAGGGTTGTTCAACTTTGAAGATAAAAGTGGCCTTATGGTTTGATATTTTTGGTAAATCTGATATCGTTCCAATAATATTGATTGGCGTATTTAAATAAACAGTGCTAACTTGAGATTTTAAAATATAAGCAGAAAATACCCCCATCCAAGCAAAACCTAGCAGAAAAATTACCATGTTGATTGAGTATGTTTTGTATCGTTTGAAAGTGATGAAAATAGCAAATAATATGGTAAATATTACACCCCATTCAAAGTTTGATATTGTTAAGGTATTTTTAAGTGAAAAAACCACAATACCAAGCAAAAAATTTAGACTATAAATTAGCATAAATAGTTGATATTAATCAAGGACTTTTGTAAAGCATATTATTTTTGTTAAATATATCGTGAAACCCTTGGTTTAACGCGTGAAACCAATTAAGTTTTCCTCTAAAGTATTTTTAAATCAATTAATAGATATTTCTCCAGCTAACAGTTTCTTATAAATTTGTGTAAGTTACTGATTTTTAATTAAAATTTATAATTGATTAATTTTTATTCAAAACCATAAAAAGATGCAATATATCAACGTTTTGAGTGCTTTTCAAGGAGATATTAACATGTTTATCCACAGTTTTGTGAGTAAGTCTATTGGGCGTTGATTTAACAGCATTTTTTTGGTATTTATAAGTATTCTTTGATAAAGATTTCAAGGATTTTTTTTGCCACTTTTTGTTTGCTATTTTTAGCTATTTTTTTATTTAAATTTTGACTTAAAAAAACCACCTCGTTTTCATCTACATTGAAGCCAAAATCAGCATTTGAAACATCATTAAGAATAATGACATCACAACCTTTATTTTTGAGCTTTTTTTGAGCATTTTTTAATGTATTTTGTGTTTCTGCAGCAAAGCCCATGCAAATAGGTTTTTCTTTTAATTTGCAGACATTTGCCAATATATCTTTGTTTGGAATGAGTTCAAGTATTAGATTTTTTCCATCTTTTTTGATTTTTTGATTTTTTGCATTTTTAACAAAGAAATCACTCACGGCCGCACAGGCAATAAAAATATCTTGACCAATAATGTTGTCCATAACCTTGGTATACATCTGTTGCGCGCTAATGATAGGTATATTGTTAGATTTTGCATTTAAAGTGGTGGTGATATTGCCATAAATACAAGTCACTGATGCGCCCATTTCAAGACAAGCATTGACCAATGCCATGCCCATTTTTCCGCTACTATGATTAGAAACAAACCTAACTGGGTCAATGGCTTCAATAGTAGCACCTAAAGTAATCAGCACTTTTTTACCAGTGAGTTTTGTACTAATAAACTGACTAGCCATTTGTTTGGCAATGTTTGACGGTTTTGCAAGCCTGCCTATGCCAATATCACCACAAGCTTGTTCTCCAGATTCTGGCTTAATAATAATTACATGACGACTAATGAGCATTGACAGGTTGTCTTGAAGCGCATGAGATTGGTACATCTTTAAGTTCATGGCGGGTGCAATGAGTAGTGGCGTATCACTTGCTAAAATGACACTACTTAATAAGTCATTAGCCTTACCTAGGGTTATATTAGCAACGGTATTGGCACTGGCAGGAGCGATTAGAATAGCATCTGCCCATTTAGCGAGTTCAATATGCCCCATGCCAAGTTCAGCGTTTTCATCCCATAAATTGTTGTAAACTTTATTTTTTGATATTGACTGCAAGGATAATTCGGTAATAAATTTGGCACCACCTTTAGTAAGAATCACTTTTACCTGAGCACCTAAATCTTGTAATCGGCGTACAATATCAGGCGCTTTATAGGCTGAAATAGAGCCACTAACACCAAGGATAATGTGTTTATTAGTTAGGCTGTTCATTTTAAAGTGGCAGTTATTTTGATGTCATCACCTACCATTCTAACATCAATAATATTCAACTTAATTTTATGAGCCATATTTTTAATCACCAGATTAAGCATTGAATTGGCATCACTGCCCATTAATATGGGCGCCATATAAATAATAAACTCATCAATTAAGTTGTGTTTAATCATGATACCAATCAATTTAGGTCCCGCCTCAAGTAGGACATTGTTAATACCTTGATTGCCTAATTGGGTTAAGATATCACCAAGGTCTAGTTTGCCAGAGGTGAGTATTTTAGTGTTGGTTGAATTTAAGATGAGTGTTGGTGCATCGGTGTTAAATATATTAAGTGAGGTATTTGTTATTTGGTTCTTGCTATCAATTACAACACGTAGTGGTGTTGAATTGACATTATCAAGACGTACCGTCATTAAAGGATTGTCATTAATAATTGTGCCCGACCCAGTCATAATTGCTTGGTGATTGGCACGTAGTTTATGCACGTCCAATCTTGCAGCTTCTGAGGTAATCCATTTACTTTCACCTGAGTTCATTGAGGTTTTACCATCAAGACTCATGGCTATTTTGCAACGCACAAAAGGCTGATTGGTTTTCATGCGTTTGATAAACCCTTGATTAAGGACTAATGCATCATTTTTTAACAAACCAGTCTTAACCTCAACGCCTGCATTTTCAAGCATGATGACGCCTTTGCCATTGACCATTGGATTAGGGTCAAGCATAGCAATAATAACTTTTTTAGCACCTGAGTCAATAATAGCTTGTGCGCAAGATGGGGTTTTTCCTTGATGTGAACAAGGCTCTAAGGTGACATAAAATGTAGCCCCTTGAGCTTGATGGTGAATTTGTTGTAAGGCGTTAATTTCCCCGTGTGCTTTGCCAAAGGTTTGGTGATAGCCTTTGGCAATAATCTTTGCATGTTTTACAATCACACAACCCACCATAGGATTGGACTTTACACCGTATATTCCTTGACTGGCAAGTTTGAGTGCAATCGCCATATTTTGAGTGTCATTTATTGAAAAAGTTACCGGCATATTTCAGATATAATTGTGAGAATATTTTGCATAAGAATTAACAACATTTTACCTAGGAGAGACAACGTGGATGAACAGAAAAAACAAGCCTTAAAAGCAGCTCTTACACAGATTGATAAACAATTTGGTAAAGGCTCAGTTATGTTTTTGGGTGATGATCAAGCTCAAAGTGATATTGAGGTAGTTTCTACAGGCAGTTTAAGTCTAGATATTGCCTTAGGTATTGGTGGATTGCCTAGGGGGCGAGTGGTTGAAATTTATGGTCCTGAATCATCAGGCAAAACAACGTTGACATTGCACGTGATTGCCGAGGTGCAAAAACTAGGTGGCATAGCAGCCTTTATTGATGCTGAACATGCGCTTGATCCTAGATATGCTAAACGTTTAGGCGTTAATATAGATGATTTATTAATTTCGCAACCTGATACTGGTGAGCAAGCATTAGAAATTACAGATATGCTGGTGCGTTCAGGTGGTGTGGATATTGTGGTGATTGACTCTGTTGCAGCGCTCACGCCTAAGGCAGAAATAGAGGGTGAAATGGGCGCTTCACATATGGGGCTTCAAGCTCGACTTATGTCTCAAGCGCTTAGAAAGCTTACCTCTAATATTAAGCGAACTAATACTATGGTGATTTTTATCAACCAATTACGCATGAAAATTGGCGTTATGTTTGGCAATCCTGAAACCACAACTGGTGGTAATGCGTTGAAATTTTACGCCTCAGTGCGTTTAGATATTCGTCGTATTGGCGCGATTAAAAAAGGTGATGAGATTTTAGGCAATGAAACACGTGTTAAAGTATTAAAAAATAAGGTTGCACCACCTTTTAGGCAAGCAGAATTTCAAATCCTTTACAACGAGGGCATTTCACTTGAAAGTGAAATAATTGATTTGGGTGTGAAGCATGGGTTTGTTGAAAAAGCAGGCGCTTGGTATAGTGTTAAAGGAGAGCGGATTGGTCAAGGTAAGGACAATGCTCGTGAATATTTAAAATCGAACCCTGAACTTAGTCAAAAAATAGAGACCCAAATTCGTGAAAAATTACTAGTCAAAGAATCAGATATTGAAAAGGACGTTAGCAATCAAGACATCAATTAACCAAGCTTACCACCAAGCGCTAAGTTTACTGGCTCAGCGTGAGCATTCTGCTTTAGAGTTGACGAAAAAACTAAGTGTTAAGGGTTACGCTATTGAAGAAATAGAGATAGTATTAGTACAATTAGTACAAAATAATTATCAAAGTGATGAGCGTTTTGCTAATGCATTTGTACTTATGCGTATCAATCAAGGTAAGGGCAGTGTGTTAATCAACCAGCAACTTAAACAAAAAGGCATTGAAAATTTTGATTTATCAACCATTGATTTTTTTGAACTTGCTAGTAATGTACGAATAAAAAAATATGGTGAACAATTGCCTAAAAATTATAAAGAAAAAGCCAAACAGCAGCGTTTTTTGCAATCTAGAGGTTTTGGCTTTTATGAAATTAATCAAGCATTTGATTGTGAATAAACCATTCACTATACAATCTCCTTTGTACACCATACGCCCTAATGGCGAGACAAGAGTTGTAGAAACCTTATTTAAACACCTAAAGGGTGTTTTATATTTTGAAATTTTTTGGAAAAAAAAGACCTAACTTATATATTAAAGTCAAGGTGATGGGTGATGGTTTTTGGAAAGTTTGGCGTGCTTATTTACACGTATTAGGGTGTTATCATACGCACCCACAGTTGTGTGAAATGTGTTCATCTTGGCAGCAAGAATTATTGCAAAATCCAGACCAGTTTAGAAGCAATGACATGGTGAAAATCGCTTGTGAAAAAAAAGTTTATTTTTGCCCGGTGATTATCTGATAAACGATGCGCAGTACTGATAAAAAAACCAAGGCTTATGATTTTAAAACCAGAGACATTAAGGTTTTAAAAAAACTCCTACCTTATTTGCTAAAGATGCGTGTGCGTGTTATTTTGGCAACGTTATTTTTAATTGCTGCAAAGTTTGCTAATGTTGCAGTACCTGTTGTTTTAAAAGAAATTGTTGATACTTTAGATCAAACTAACCTTTTACTGGTTTTGCCATTAGGGTTGCTTTTTGCTTATGGCACGCTTAGGCTTGCTAGTTCTTTGTTTAACGAACTTCGTGATGCGATTTTTGCGCGCGTTCGTTATCATGCGATGCATTTGATTGCGCTTGGTGTATTTAAGCATTTACACACACTGGATTTGTCTTTCCATTTAGATCGCCGTATTGGTGGCATTACTCGTGATATTGACCGGGGTACTCAAAGTGTGTCCACTTTGTTGTCGATTTTTTTGTTTAACATTATTCCTTCATTTTTTGAAATATGTTTAGTGATTGGCATTTTGTGGCTGAATTATGATATTTTCTTTGCTGGAATTTCATTATTGACCGTGGTTTTTTATGTCGGGTTTACACTGGCTATTACAACTTGGCGAATGAAGTATCGTTATCAGATGAATGATATGCAATCTGAGGCCAACACCAATGCAGTGGATAGTTTGATTAATTATGAAACGGTTAAATATTTTAATCAAGAAGACTTTGAAGTTAATCGTTACAATGAGACTATGATCCGTTGGGAATGTAATACCCCCAAAAAACCACACCATTCTAAAGTAGAAAATTCTATAATAAAAAACAAGGAGTTTTCACAATGAAAAAATCAAGATACACAGACACACAAATAGTCAATATACTTAAACAAAACCAAGCAGGAGAATCTGTTGCCAACCTATGCCGTGAATACGGCATGAGCCAGGCTACATTCTACAAGTGGCGCTCCAAATATGGTGATGCAGATGTTAATATTGTTAAAAGACTTAAAGAGCTAGAAGCAGAGAATTCAAGACTCAAAAAGATGTACGCAGATGAACGCTTAATGTCTCAAATCAGATTAGAGGCACTTGAGGGAAAGCTCTAACGCCATCTTCTCGTAAGAAGATGGCGAATAATCTCAAAAATAAGCGTCAAGTCTCAGTTGGTTTTGCTTGCACTTGTTTTAATATCAGTAAAAGTACTTATTACTATCAGCCAAAATTAAGTGATGACAATATCCTAATTTCGGATTATTTACTACGTTTAACCGCAACGCATAAGCGTTGGGGCTTCAAGCTGTGTTATTTGTATCTGCGTAATGTCAAAGGCTACAAATTTAACCATAAGCGAGTCTATCGCATCTATCGTGAACTAGAACTAAATCTAAGAATCAAACCAAGGAGAAGAATTAAAAGAGACAAGCCCGAAGCGCTCAGTGTACCAACAGGCATTAACCAAACCTGGTCAATGGACTTCATGGCAGATTCACTAACAGATGGCAGAAGCATTAGAACCTTTAATGTAGTAGACGACTACAATCGAGAAGGGTTAAATATTGATGTCGATCTATCACTGCCAGCAAGACGGGTTATTCAATCGCTAGAGCGTTTAATCCAATGGCGTGGCAAGCCTAAAACCATCAGATGTGATAATGGTCCAGAATACATTAGCCAAGCTTTGCGAGATTGGGCACAAGGGCGCGATATTAAGCTAAGATACATCCAACTAGGTAAACCAACTCAAAATGCCTATGTTGAGAGATTTAATCGCACAGTAAGGCAAGAGTGCTTGGATCTTCATTTATTTGACTCAGTTGAGTCAGCACAAGATGCAACCACACAATGGCTTTGGGTTTATAACAACGAGCGACCACATTTTGCACTAGGTGGCATTCCACCTAGGCAAAAGTTGGCTTCGTAAGGATAGTAAAATAATGATTGGCTCTACGAAATTTAACAAACCCAATATCAACTGTCAAGGGACGCTAACGCTCAAGCCCTTGACAGCTGACACTGGATTTGTTGGTATAATGGATCAGCCAATCAGGGCTAAAAATGACTGTAAACAGTCGAGATTCTACTTAAAAGTTGTGTGGGGAATGGGGGTATTACAGGAAGATGTTGCCACAAAAAGTTTTACCTCAATGATGGCACTTAACTTTGTCCAAGGTGCCATTATTGCGGCAGGCGTAACCATTATTTTAATTTCTGCATCTCAAGGTGTGGTTGATAAAAGTTTGAGTCTTGGTGATATGATTATGATTCAAGCATTGTTGCTACAATTATTTATGCCTTTGGGCTCTTTGGGAATTGTGTATCGACAGATTAAGCATAATTTTATTGACATGAACAATATGTTTGATTTACTTGATCGTCAACCAAAAGTGAGCAGTTCTAAAGAGTCGCCAAAAGTAAAAATAAGCCAAGCAAAGATTGAATTTAAGCACATTTCTTTTGCCTATAAAGGCAAAGATAAAGTATTGAAGGATGTTAGTTTTGTTGTTGAACCGGGACAGAAATTAGCCATTGTAGGTAAATCCGGATCTGGCAAGTCGACACTGACCAAATTATTATTTCGATTTTATGACGTGACTAGTGGCGAAATCTTAATTGATGGGCAAAATATCAAAACCCTTAATCAACGCTCAGTGCAATCAGTCATTGGTGTTGTACCACAAGATACGGTGATGTTTAATGAAAGTATTTATTACAATATCGCTTATGGTAAACAAGGTGCAAGCCAATATGAGGTAGAAAAAGCAGCCAAACTTAGCTTTATTGACACCTTTATTGATAAGCTTCCTGAAGGTTATGATACGTTAGTTGGTGAACGTGGATTGAAACTTTCTGGTGGCGAAAAACAGCGCTTAGCAATTGCCAGAGTACTTTTAAAAAACCCGCCTATTTTAATTTTTGATGAAGCGACATCGGCGCTAGATTCTTATTCAGAAAAAATGGTGCAAAAAGCATTAAAAAAGCTGTCCAGTAAGCATACTATTTTAGTAATTGCACACCGACTTTCCACCATTGTTGATAGTGATAAAATTATTGTACTTGGAGATGGACAAGTGCAAGAAAGTGGCACGCATGCTCAGTTGTTAGAATCTAATGGTGAATATGCTAAATTATGGCAGTTACAAGTTAATGAAAAAAGTGATGAAATTTGAATTAAAAAATACAGATAAGACAGCGCGCCGTGGCAAAATGATTTTTGACAGAGGCGAGGTTGATACGCCAGCATTTATGCCAGTTGGTACCTATGGCACAGTTAAAGCCATGACACCAGAAGAGGTGAGTGGCTTGGGCGCGCAAATAATTTTAGGGAATGCCTTTCATTTGGCAATTACACCAGGCATAGATATTATTGAGGCACATGGAGATTTGCATGATTTCACGCACTGGCAAGGTCCGATACTAACGGATTCTGGCGGTTTTCAAGTTTTCAGTTTAGGGGATACAAGAAAGATTAGTGAAAAAGGTGTGGATTTTCGCTCTCCTAAAGATGGGGCAAATTTTTTTTTGGGTCCAGAAGAATCTATGCAAATTCAGAGCAAACTTGGCTCAGATATTGTTATGATTTTTGATGAGTGCACGCCTTACCCTGCTGATAAAACAATAGCTGATCAATCTATGCAATTGTCTTTGCGTTGGGCGCAGCGCTCAAAAAATGAGCACAATCGTTTAAATAATAAAAACGCCTTATTTGGCATTGTGCAAGGTGGCATGTATAAAGATTTGCGCATACAATCGACAGCTGCTTTGGTTGAAATAGGATTTGATGGGTTTGCAATTGGGGGGTTGAGTGTGGGCGAACCCAAAGAAGAAATGATAAAAGTATTAGATTATCTACCAAGCCAATTGCCTAACAACAAGCCAAGATACTTAATGGGCGTTGGTACGCCAAAAGATTTGGTGGAGGCGGTTGAGCGTGGTATTGATATGTTTGATTGTGTCATGCCAACACGTAATGCTCGTAATGGTTATTTGTTCACCTCAGTTGGTATTGTTAAAATTCGAAATGCACGGTATAGGTTTGATATTTCAGCATTAGACGAACACTGCTATTGTTATACTTGTCAAAATTATTCCAAGTCTTATTTGCATCACTTGCAAAGAAAAAATGAGATTTTAGGTGCAAGGCTTAACACCATTCACAATCTTTATTATTACCAAGACTTAATGTCACAAATGCGCAATGCCATTGAAAATAATAAATTCTTAGGCTTTAAGCAAGCGTTTTACCAACAACAAGAACATGATTCATGAATAATAATTTATTATTTTTTGTTGATGAGGGTGGTTTTGAAGACTACACAGCAATGTTTATCGATCAAGGATTTTTAGTAGATTTTGAGGATTCCCAAAGAAAGGCAAACAAACTTGCCAAGAAAAATACCTACCAAGTGTTGGTGGCTGAATTTAGTTATAATCCTGAGTTTCGAGATCGAGTGAGTAATATTGAGTCCTTGCTAGCAACCTTAGAAGGGAATTCACCTGAGGCTAAAATCATTATTTTGTATGATGAAATTAATCAGCCACAATTAGACCAACTTAAAGCACGTTATCGCATGGATGCAACCTTAACATTTCCAATTAAGCGAGATTTATTAAGGCGAAGTATTATTTAGTTGTTTGTCAAAATATACATCAAGCACTTGACGTGCAATTGGTGCTGCTTTTGAGCTGCCACTACCTGCATTTTCAACAATAATAGCGATGGCTATTTTTGGATTTTCAATAGGGGCAAAGCCAGTAAATAACGCATGGTCTCTTAATTTTTCATCAAGTTTTTCTGCAATATATTTCTCTTCAGCGTCAAGACCGAACACTTGTGCCGTTCCAGTTTTCCCAGCTAAGGTATAGGTTAAGCCCTTATTAAGTCTTCTAGCAGTGCCTTTAGGGCCGTAGACGGCTTGTTTCATGCCGTCAATCACATCTTCCCAATTTTGAATATTTTTAATTGGAATTTGTATATGATGGCCTTTCTTAGATTCAATAATTATATTACCAGGCGCTTGTGTGTTTTTAAGTAGGGTTGGTTGAAATAAAAGCCCTTTATTAGCAAGGGCTGCTGTGGCAACTGCAAGTTGTAAAGGGCTAGAGGTTATAAACCCTTGACCAATGCCTGCAATTAAGGTTTCTCCGCGATACCAAGGCTCATTTCTATTAATTTTTTTCCAAGCTTTAGAAGGTAGAATGCCAGCACCTTCTCCAGGGATGTCAATGCCAGTTTTTCGACCAAAATTAAACAAATCCAAACCATTATGTAATTTGTCAATACCCATTCTATCCGCTAAATCATAGAAAAACACATCACAAGATTGAGCAATTGCGTTTTTAACATTCACGTGCCCATGTCCTGTTCTTTTCCAGTCGTTAAATTTGCGTTTAACATTAGGTAATTTGTAATAACCTGGGCAAAAAACTCTACTCTTGTTAGTAATAATACCTTTCTCTAATCCAGTTAAAGCCACCATAGGTTTAACCGTAGAGCCTGGTGGGTATAACCCTTGAATAGCACGGTTGAGTTGAGGGATGTTTGTTGATATTTGTAATTGGTTATAGTTAGCGTGTGATATACCATTAACAAACCAATTTGGATTATAGATAGGCGTGCTAACTAAGGTCAACACTTCGCCATTTCTAACATCTATAACCACAATTGAACCACGCTTGCCTTTAAGTAGTGTTTCTGCTTTTTTTTGCATATCCAAATCAATACTTAGATATAGATTTTCACCAGCAATAGCAGGCTTGATAATTTGAGTATCAACAACCCTACCACTTACATTACGTTCGATTTGTTGTAAACCACTAGTACCATGCAATCGTGTTTCATATTGTTTTTCAATACCAGTTTTACCTACAAACAAAGTCCCTAAATAGTTTTTCTTATCATAAAGAGCTTTGTCCTTTTTGGTCATTCTGGAGACGTAACCAATGGCATGGACAGAAGAGCCTTGATTAGGATAAATTCGATGAAAATAATGCTCCACATCTACACCAATTAAAGCATTATTAGTTAAAATTTTTGCAACCTGAACCTCATCAAGATTGTATTTGATTGGAATATTATGAAATTTTTGATAACGTTTTGTATTTTTATGAAATTTTTTAATATCACTATCATTGATAAAACCAGATTGTTTGAGCTGTTGTAGTGTTTTGGCAATATTTTTAATTTTTTCTGGTGTTAAAGTCAGTCGGAATGCCAGTTTGTTAGTGGCTAAAATACTACCATTTCGATCAAATATTTTCCCCCTATTAGGTGTTATGGGCAAGGTGCGCATTTGGTTTCCAAAGGCTTCTTCTAAATAGTACTCATGATTTATTATTTGTAAATTGTAAACTCTAATCACTAGTAAAGCAGTCAGAAAAAAAATAAAAACCAGCGCCAGTCTTAGCCTAGAAGAGAGTACTTTGTTTTCAAATTGGGTATTGCTAATGCTGTTTATGCTTTGCATTTTGATAGTAAAAATCGAACAATTGGCCAAACCAATGCGCTCGTGAATGGGGCTAAAAATACGTAATAGTTAAGGATAAAATCTTGTGTTAATATAGAAGTTAATAAGATAAATACTAGATAAATACTACTAGATATAAACACATAAATTTGTTGTGTACTTAGGTTAGATACAAAGAATGATTGCTTAACATTGCTAATAAATAGACTACTTAATATAAGTGCTAAGGCGTTTTGCCCTAAAATATCACCATGTAGAATATCAATAAGCACACCAAGAATGAGTGCAATAAAGAATTTAGCCTTAGTTGGAAAATACACTAACCAATAGATATAAAAAAGTAACAACCAAAATGCAGACACATTTAATAATATTTCATTTAAAGGTATTGCGCTTAAAATTAATGCAAAAAAAGTAATTTTAATTAGGAATATGTAAGGGCGTTGTGCGTTCATGATTAGTCAGTCGCAATGATAACAAACTCTAACTGTTCTAGAGTTTGAGTGGGCTCTAATTGAATATATAAGAAGGGCTCATTTTGGTGTTTTTCTACGCGAATTACTGTTCCTAATGGGTATCCAGCTGGAAATTTTGAGCCGATAGCGCTACTTAGAAACACATCACCCATTTTAACATCTAGATTGGGCTTAATAAATTCAACATTCAACAGGTGATTATTTTCAGCAACACCTTTGCTAATGCCACGAATGCCACTGCGCTCATTTTTGATAGGCACGTGTTGTGTAGGGTCGCTAACCATTAATATGGTTGAATATAGTGGTGTTGTTTGCGATACTTGCCCAATGATGCCTTTAGCACCTAGGGCGATTTGCCCAACCTTAATGCCACTACTACTACCTTTGTCAATAATAATTTGCTTTTTAAGCCTAGATTGACTGAGCGCACTTATTTTTGCCAAGGTAAATTTTTGTTGTTTAATGATATAACTTGAACCTAAAAGCGCTTGGAGTTTTTTATTCTCAAGCGCCAAAGCGTTGTAGGTTTGTAATTTAGCTTTAAGCTTTAATAATTCACGATGCAAATTATTATTATTATTGATTAATTGGTCTTTACTAGTGCCTTGCTCATTAATCCAAGTATAGAGTTGTGAAGGTAGATTAACCACCATGTAAATAGGTGATATTAAAGTTGCAATTGATTGCCTTAGATAATTAAGGTAGGAAAATTTATACTCAGAGAGCATCAGTAGTATAGCGACAATAACTGGGATAAAAAGCTTAAGAAACTTCATGTTAATAACCCTGTAAATCGTTAATTAATGTTTAACTACTCAGCAGTTAAAAACCCCATATTGTGTTTAGAAATCATATTAAGTGCAAGACCACCGCCACGAGCAACACAAGTAAGTGGATCGTCAGCAATGCGCACTGGTAGGTTGGTTTCTTGATTAATAAGCTTGTCAAAACCATCTAAGAGCGCACCACCACCTGTCAGCACCAAGCCGTTTTCAGCAATATCAGAACTTAATTCTGGTGGTGTTTTCTCTAGTGCGGTTCTAATAGCGCCAACAATCATTTTAAGCGGTTCTTGTAAGGCCTGTAGAATTTCAGTATTGGTTATATTAAAACTCACTGGAATGCCTTTGGAAACATCACGCCCTCTAAATTGCATTTCTTTAATAGCATTTGATTTAAAGGCAGAGCCAACTTCTTCTTTAATTTTCTCAGCAGTAGAATAACCAATGATAATGCCATGTTCACGGCGTACGAATTTGACAATCGTGTCATCAAATACATCACCACCTACGCGCAGTGAATCAGAATATACAATACCATTTAGTGACATGATTGCAATTTCAGTTGTGCCACCACCAATATCAATAACCATAGCACCTGAAGCCTCTTCAATCGCCATACCTGCACCCAGTGCTGCTGCCATTGGTTCCTCGATTAAATAAACATCACGTGCACCCGCACCAACAGCACTTTCTTTAATAGCACGACGCTCAACTTGAGTTGCACCGCAAGGCACACAAATAAGCACCTTGGGGCTGGGTGAAAAAAATCCAGAATGCAAAACCTTACGAATAAAGTGCTGTAGCATTTTTTCAGTAATTTTAAAATCAGCAATAACACCATCTTTCATTGGTCTAATGGCTTCAATAGAGCCAGGCGTCCTGCCTAGCATATTTTTAGCATCTTGACCCACAGCAATGACAGTTGATTCTATTGCCCCTTTACCGTTATGAATAGCAACCACTGACGGCTCATTAAGCACCACAGCACCATCCATATAAATCAGTGTATTAGCCGTACCTAAGTCAATAGAAAGACTTTGACCTTTTAAAAAATCAAACATAAAAATTCTCAGTTAAATATTCATAAAATAAAGAGATATAATACTATAAATAATCAGTAAAAATTAAGCAATAATTAACATCTTATAAATATGGAAATTCAGCAAAAACATGTCATAGAAAGTATTTTTACTGCTTTGCAGTATATTTCTTATTATCATAGCCCTGATTTTATTCAAGCTATGACTAATGCTTATGAAAAGGAAACCCACAAGGCTGCAAAAAATGCCATTACACAAATTCTTATTAATTCAAGAATGGCAGCCTTGGGCAAGCGTCCAATGTGCCAAGATACGGGCATTGTTAATGTGTTTGTTGAAGTAGGTATGGCGGTTACCTGGGTGGCTGATTTATCATTAGAAGATATGATTAACGAAGGGGTTCGTCAGGCATTCACTTATGCAGATAATCCTCTTAGAGCTTCGATTGTAAAAGACCCACTATTTACTAGGGTTAACACTAAAGACAATACACCAGCAGTTATTCACATGAAGGTTGTTAAGGGTAATCAACTTAATTTTATTGTGGCGGCTAAAGGCTGTGGCTCTGAAAATAAGGCGAAGTTTAACATACTTGCACCAGATGATAATATCGTGGATTGGATATTAAAAACCATACCAACCATGGGTGCTGGCTGGTGTCCACCAGGTATGATTGGTATTGGTGTTGGTGGTACGGCTGAAAAAGCCATGTTAATGGCAAAAGAGAGTCTGATGGAGCCAATTGATATTCAAGATATTGCACAAAAATCAAACCCAAGTAAACTTGAAAAATTGCGCCTTGAGTTGTTTGATAAAATTAATCATTTAGGTATTGGCGCGCAAGGTTTGGGTGGTTTAGTAACGGTACTAGATGTCAAAATTAAAGATTACCCAACTCACGCTGCCTCTCAAGCGGTGGCGATGATTCCTAATTGTGCAGCGACACGTCATTTACACTTTTCACTTGATGAGTCGGGTGTGGTGCAACTACCACAAGTGGATATGGATAGTTATCCGAAATTAGAGATGGATTATGCCCAATATAAGAAAATTGATTTAAACAATTTAACACGCAAACAAATGGCTCAGTGGCATATTGGTGATACCTTATTATTAACAGGTACAATTATTACTGGGAGAGATGCAGCGCATAAACGCCTTAAGCAAATGCTTGATAATGGCAAAGGCTTGCCAGAAGGTGTAGATTTCAACAATAAATTTATTTATTATGTTGGTCCAGTGGACGCCGTTGGTGATGAAGTCATTGGTCCAGCAGGCCCTACCACTGCTACGCGTATGGATAAATTTACTGATATGATGTTGGATAATACCAATATTTTAGGTATGATTGGTAAGGCAGAACGCGGTGAAGCTAGTACGCAAGCCATTAGAAAGCACAAGGCTACATATCTTATTGCAGTGGGTGGTGCGGCTTATTTGATTTCTAAGTCTATTAAAAAAGCTAAAAAAATTGCCTTTAAAGAGATGGGCATGGAGGCAATTTACGAATTTGAAGTTAAAGACATGCCAGTTACAGTTGCAGTTGATACTCAAGGTAATAATATTCATAGTATTTTTCAAGATATTCAAATAAACCACTAAGTGTATTACTAGAGTTTAAGTAGAACCATCTTTTTTTCGAGGTAACTCAAGCATTTTAAAAATATAGTCTTAGCGTATAATAATACCGAAGTTGGTCGGATGGTCGCTGGAGGTTAATTTTTCAGAGGAAAGTCCGGGCTCCATAGAGCAAAGTGCTAGTTAACAGCTAGGTATGGTGACATAACGGAAAGTGCTGCAGAGATTTAAACCGCCTATTTTTAATAGGTAAGGGTGAGAAGGTGCGGTAAGAGCGCACCGCGCGATTGGTGACAACCGTGGCAAGGTAAACCCCACTTGGAGCAAGCTCAAATAGGCTGATGATGACGTTGTTCGCGGAGTTGGCGGGTAGAGTGCTAAAGCGTTTTGGCAACAAAACACGTAGATGAATGACCATCTATTACAGAACCCGGCTTATAGACCGACTTCTTTTTTCTTTCTACTGCATTGAATATCAAATAACACTCATAAAAACTTGTTTTGTTGTACAATTTGACCATGAAAAGCAATATCCAATCAATATTAATAGTGATGTTGTTGAGCATATCGGCTAATGGGTATGCAGATAATACTATTGCACCTGAATATCCTTACTATCCACTATCTAGCACTTGGGTTGAAGAAGATTATTTTACTCAGCAGGAAAAATACTGTGAGGTAGATTCAATCTATGGCAAACAACTCAAACAGACTTTGGGCAAGCAACAAAGTGATGATTAATGGGTTTTAAAAATCAGCAAAACCATACCAAGTTGGAAACAGAATAAGACTCATTAAAACCATGATTTGGATGGCAATAAAAGGCATAACACCTTTGTAGATATCCATTGTTTGAATTGATTTAGGTGCAACACCTTTGAGATAGAATAAACTAAAACCAAAGGGTGGTGTGAGAAAGGAAGTTTGCAAGTTCATAGCAATTAAAATGGCAAACCAAGTCATGTCAATGCCTAGCGATTGGGCGATTGGGTAGAAGATGGGGACGATAATCAGTGAAATTTCTATAAAATCGATAAAAAATCCAAGGATGAGGATGATGAGCATGGACAGTAGGATAAAACTCATTTCTTTGGCAGGAAGTTGCATAATAAGGGCTTCCATTAAGGTGTCGCCGCCGTTGTAAGTGAACACCATGGAAAAGGCGGTTGCGCCGATTAGAATGGCAAAGACCATTGAGGTGATTTTGATGGTTTCAATGCTAGTTTCACGTAGCATTGCCCAGTTTAGTCTTTTGTAGAAGATGGCTAATACCAAAGCGCCTACTGCACCAATTGAGGCGGATTCAGTGGGTGTGGCAATGCCAGAAAAAATAGAGCCAAGCACAGCAATAATCAGGGATAAAGGCGGAAGAACTGCTTTGGCAACAAGTAAATATTGTGTGGATTTCTTTAAATTATGATTTTTACCTTTAAAGGCTGGGGCGGCTTGTTTGTCAAATTGGGCGATTATCAATACATATAAGATATAACCACCTACCAGTATTAAGGATGGCATTACTGCGCCTTTAAATAAATCTCCCACAGGCACGCTAAGGACATCTGCCAGGATAATCAAAACAATTGAAGGAGGAATGATTTGTCCTAGTGTGCCTGAAGCGCAAATGACACCACTGGCAAGGGTTTTTTTGTAATGATGTTTGAGCATTACGGGTAGTGAGATAACCCCCATTGCTACTACGCTTGCACCAACAACACCTGTAGAGGCGGCGAGTAATGAGCCAACTAGAATAGTAGAAACAGCAAGACCACCTCGTACATTGCCAAATAACTCGCCCATAGCTTCTAAGAGTTGCTCGGCAAGTTTAGTTTTTTGCAAGACAATACCCATGAAAATAAACAAAGGCACTGCCATTAAAATCGTATTTTGCATTACGCTCATAATGCGATAAGGCATAAAAGCAAATAAATCTACGCCTTGGGTTAGCACGCCAAAAATAACTGCCACACCTGCAAAGGTAAATGCCACAGGAAAGCCAACCATTAGTAGCATCAAGGTGATTAAAAACATAATAAGCCCTATCATGATTTAAGCTTTTTAAGGTTGTTATGTGCGAAGATAAACCCAGATATAATTAGCAAAATAAAACTGAGCGGGATAATGCTTTTAATGATAAAGCGATAAGGCAGACCACCAGGGTCGCCACTTTGTTCACTTAGTAAAAAGGCTTGATAGGAAAAATCTACGCTGTTATAAATAATTAAAATACTAATGGGTAGGATAAATATAACAAAGCCAATAAGATTAATCCATACTTGTTTTCTAATACTAAGGCTGGCGTAGAAAATATCAACCCTAACATGGGCATCATTTTGTAATGTGTAAGAAATACCGAGTAAAAACATGGCTGAAAATAAGTGCCAGCCCATTTCTTGGATAGCGATTGATGAATTGTTAAAGGCGTATCTTAGAACAACATCTGTAAAAATAGTGAAAATGGTCAATAAGAGAAGTCCAATGGTTAGATTTTCTAACCATTTTGTGTATTTGCCTACCATGGTTAATTTACTGCGTTTGAGAGTTTAAATAAGCCTGATCTGAAATTGCTGTCCAAGCACGCACCTTTTTTAAATAATTCTTTTGTGATTGAATGATTTCTTTGGACAGTGGGTTTTTGGCGGCTAATTCAACAAGGAGTTTTTTATTGGCAGCTCTGAGTTTGTTAAATACTGGTTTTGGAAAGGTTCTGATTTTAATATTAGGATAATCTTTTTTCATGATTGCCCAGTTTTTGGCACTTTCATTATTAGAGCGCACCAGCATATCATAAGCAGCCAATTTCATTGAAGTG
The DNA here is from genome assembly GCA_030142985.1 of Candidatus Ruthturnera sp. Tsphm01. Classification (GTDB taxonomy): domain Bacteria; phylum Pseudomonadota; class Gammaproteobacteria; order PS1; family Pseudothioglobaceae; genus Ruthia. The sequence continues at coordinate 79,017 of CP125320.1, forward strand.
ATTAAGATGATTTGTAAGTCTTTAGGTAGTGTATTAAATTTTTTCAAATTAATTAAGAACTGCAGTTCAGCACCAGGCTCATGCCAGCCAGTGTAGTAATAAGGTGCAATTTTATGAAAACCCATTCTTAAGTCCAGCGAAGGACCTACCCATTCTAAAGCATCAATCGTACCACGATCTAGTGCAGTATACAACTCACCTGCTGGAATATTGGTAGGCTTAGCACCGACTTCTGCCATGATTTCGCCTGCAAATCCGGGAATACGCATTTTTAATCCTTGCAAGTCCTTAATTGAGTTAATTTCTTTTTGAAACCAGCCACCCATTTGGTTGCCAGTATTGCCACCAATAATAGATTTTAACCCGTGTTTGGCGTAGACTTTGTCCATCAATTCTTGACCGCCACCATATTCAAACCAAGCATGCTGCTCGTTTGCTGTCATACCAAAGGGCATTGAGGTGAAAAATAAAGTGTTGATGTCTTTGCCTTTCCAATAGTATGAGCCAGAATGTCCAAGGTCGTATTGCCCAGACTTGACCATGTCAAAAATACCAAATGGGGCTTTGTGTTTATTTTTAGAGTCAATTTTAATAATCAGGCGACCGTTTGACATATCAAATGCTAATTTAGCTGCTTTTTTAACCGCATCGCCAAAAATAGGGAAATTACTTGGCCAAGTTTCGGCTAACTTTAAGGTGTAGACTTTAAAGTTTTGTTGCTTGGTTTGTTTTTGCTTGTCATCACTAAACCAACCAGCCGTAGCGGCAACAAAAGTAGTTAACATTAATATGATGAGTATTTGAGTTATTTTTTTCATAATTATGTAAAGGTCTTATTTAATTTGAGCCAAAATAGCTCGATTTCGATGATTATAGTCTTTAAATTTTTGAATTTTGAAAAAATTATGACTTAATAGTTGTGTGATTTCTTGTTGTTGATCAAAGCCGTGTTCTAATAAGAGATAGCCTTTTTTATTAAGGTGTTGTGGCGCGTTGTCAATAATGGTGCGAATATCATCCAAGCCATTTTTGCCAGAAACAAGCGCACTTTGTGGCTCGAAACTTAAATCATTAAGATGGAGGTCGTCTTGTTTGATATAAGGCGGGTTGGAAATAATCAAATCAAATGTTTGATTAGGCGTGGCTTCAAACCAGTTACCCAGTTGAAACTTAATGTTTGTTTTTGCATTTTGCTGGGCAATGTTAAGTGTATCAATTGAAAAGTCAGTTGCAGTTAAGCACCACTGCGGATTTTTATCGCCTATCGTTACGGCAATAATACCACTACCAGTGCCTAAATCAAGTACTTCATAGATTTGATTTTTATCAAACAAATCTAAGGCAATGTCGATTAAGAGTTCGGTTTCGGGTCTGGGAATTAGCGTGTTAGGGGTGACCTTAAAATCAAGATGATAAAACCCTTTTTTGCCACTTAAATAAGCAAAAGGCGTTCCAGTTTGTCTTTGCTTGATGAGTTGATTGAGTTGAGTTTTTTCCTCATTATTGAGTTGATAATCATGATAAGCAATAAGTTGAGCGTGGCTTTTATTAAGGGCTAGAGATAACAATGGCACAACATCAATTACGCCACTGTTTAAATAGTCTTGAATAGTAACCAAGATTTATAAATTAACGGTTGTTAATCCTAATGCTTTCCAATTTTGCATACCACCTCGAAAGTATTTAATCTTAGCAGCAGGGTAGTCATACTTAAGCAAAGCCGTTATAGAAATTGGTGTTTGAGCGCACCAAATACCATTGCAATACATGGCTAAAGTTTTGGCATAAGAAAAATCAGGCAATCCATCAATTTGAACACCTAGCAAGTCTTCCATAATTTCTAGTGCTTTTTCTTTATTTTTAAAATGTGTATAAGGAATGTTAATAGCAGTGGGGATAACACCAGTAATGGCTGGCCAACTAGGCGTGCGTGTGTCAATAACCAAGATGGTGTCATTGCCTGTTGATTTTTGTTTAACGTAGTTAATCATATCCAACTCGCTAATCGTCTCTACAGCGTGTGGTGCAAAAGGGTACATGGGTTGAATCTTGCCACGGGTAGTTTGGTAAAAATTAGAGATTTTATTGTCTTTGTTTTGGTTGCGTTGCAACTTAATGGTTTTGCCATTATGAACAACCTCAATAAAAACTATACTAGGGGAAATAAAAACTTGTTTAGTAGCCTTTTCCTGTGCATAAGCACTTAGTGTCAATAAGCCAATTAATAGTAATGTTAATTTTTTCATGGTTTTCCCCCTCTTAAATTGTATCTATTTTTCATTGCCACAATAATTCCCAAACCAATAAATGCTCCTGGTGGCAAGATGGCTAGTAAAGTGCCTTGATAATTTTCAAATACAGTAACACTAAGTGTGTTGCCTAAATCACCCAATAATAATGTAGACTGGTCAAATAAAGTGCCACTGCCAATCAATTCACGCATTGCGCCTAATATAATAAGCACAATAGAAAAACCAATGCCCATCATCAATCCATCCAATGCAGATTTCCCCCAAGTATTTTTACTAGCAAATGCCTCTGCACGCCCTAAAATAGCACAGTTGGTTACAATCAGTGGTACAAAAATACCTAATACCAAATACAAATCATAAAAGTATGACTGCATTAGCAACTCAACAATCGTTACAAATGAAGCAATTAGTAGAACAAAAATAGGAATACGAACCTCTTTTGAAATTTGACGGCGAAAAATAGAAACGGTTACATTAGACGCCACTAAAACAAAAGTGGTTGCTATTCCAAGTCCGATTGCATTAACAATATTATTGGTGACTGCTAATAAAGGACACAAGCCTAAAAGTGCAACTAAGGCTTGGTTGTTATTCCATAGTCCGTTTTTTATAATTTTTACGTAGTCGTTCATAGAACCCCAATTATATACTTAATCGTTCATTGATTTATGGGCAACAAGGGCTTGATTTTGCAGGTCTTTTTCTACGGTATACATTAGCTTTGTGGTACTTATTTCTAATGTTTTGGCAAATATAGAAAATGCTAGAAAGAAAAAACTCTTGTTTGGCGCATTCAAACAACGAAATTGAGTGCATAGTTTGCATTTATAATATATTGGGAGGTGTAGTATGGCTGTTGGTTTGGTAGGAGCGGGGTCAGGTTAGTTTATATTAGCGTTGTAATAAAAAAAGGAGAGCATAACTCTCCTGTGTATTAATCAGATAAAAACTGATTAAGAGAAAACGATTTGCCCATCTTTAACATCGCCGTGAATGTTTGATCCTGATAAAAACTCTCCAGCAAGGATTTTTTGTGACAAAGGATTTTCTAACAACTGTTGTATGGTGCGTTTGAGTGGTCTGGCACCAAATACGGGATCATAACCCCTGTCAACAATCATACTAATGGCTGTGTCGCTTAATGTTAATTTAAAATTAAGCTTAGCCAAGCGTGCTGATAAGATTTCAATTTGCCTGAGTGCAATACCTTTGATTTGGAATTTTTCTAGCATTTTAAAAATTACGATTTCATCAATACGATTGACAAACTCGGGTCTAAAATGTTCGCTAACAATTTTAGAGAGCTCGCTAGATATATCCTTGCCTGGGTTTTTTTGAATCAAGTGTGAGCCTAGGTTTGAAGTCATAATAATAACAGTATTTTTAAAATCAACCGTGCGACCTTGACCATCTGTTAGGCGACCATCATCCAGTACTTGCAATAGAATGTTAAATACGTCTGGATGGGCTTTTTCAATTTCATCTAGTAGAATGATTGAATAAGGCTTGCGACGTACAGCTTCAGTGAGTACACCACCTTGCTCATAGCCAACATAACCTGGTGGTGCACCAATCAAACGTGCAATTGAGTGTTTTTCCATAAACTCACTCATATCAATGCGGACAATGGCTTGTTCGGTGTTAAATAAGAAATCTGCTAACGCTTTAGTGAGTTCAGTTTTGCCTACGCCAGTTGGACCCATAAATAAAAATGAACCATCTGGGCGATTAGGATCAGACAAGCCACTACGAGCGCGGCGTACGGCATCAGAAATTACTTTAACAGCTTTGTCTTGGCCTACTAGGCGTTTGTGAATAATACTCTCCATTTGTAGTAATTTATCTTTTTCACCTGCCATCATTTTATCCACAGGAATGCCTGTCCAACGGGCGACAATATGGGTGATTTCATCCTCAGTCACTTTATTTCTAAGCAGTGTCATTTGTTGCGTATCGGCATTTTCAGCCACACTTATTTTTTGCTCTAACTCAGGGATGATGCCGTATTGAAGTTCACTCATTTTAGCCAAATCGTTATTACGATGAGCGTTTTCTAAATCGGCTTTTGCTTGTTCTAGATCTTCTTTAAGGTGGTGCGCACCTTGAACTACTAATTTTTCTTTCTTCCAAACTTCTTCCAAATCAGCGTACTTTTTTTCTAGTGATTTAATTAAATTAACCAATTCTTCTAGTCGTGCTTTAGAAGCTTTGTCTTTTTCTTTTTTGAGTGCCATGCGTTCAATTTTAAGTTGCACCAGTTTACGATCAAGTTTGTCCATTGATTCTGGTTTTGAATCAATTTCCATGCGGATTTGTGAAGCGGCTTCATCAATCAAATCAATGGCTTTATCTGGCAGTTGCCTGTCAGTAATGTATCTGGTTGAATAGGTGACAGCAGCAATAATAGCAGGGTCGGTGATTTCCACACCATGATGAACCTCGTATTTTTCTTTAAGACCACGCAAAATAGCAATGGTGTCTTGTTCGGTTGGCTCATCCACCAGCACTTTTTGAAACCTGCGCTCTAAAGCAGCATCTTTTTCAATATATTGGCGGTATTCGTCTAATGTGGTGGCGCCCATGCAGTGTAAATCACCACGAGCTAGTGCTGGTTTTAACATATTACCTGCATCCATAGCCCCGTCAGATTTTCCAGCGCCGACCATGGTGTGCAGCTCATCAATAAATAAAATGACTTGACCTTGTTCGGCTTCTAATTCTTTGAGTACGGCTTTTAATCGCTCTTCAAATTCACCTCGATATTTGGCACCTGCCACCAGTGCTGTCATGTCTAATGATAAGACGCGTTTGTCTTTGATGCCTTCTGGCACCTCATTATTAATAATACGCTGTGCCAAACCTTCAACAATGGCGGTTTTACCCACGCCAGGTTCACCAATCAGCACCGGATTGTTTTTAGTGCGACGTTGCAGAACTTGAATGGCACGACGAATTTCACTATCACGACCAATCACAGGGTCAAGTTTGCCGTCAATGGCTAATTGGGTTAAATCTTGGGTGTATTTATTTAGTGCATTTCGGTTGTTTTCTGCGTTTTGCTCACTCACGTTTTCACCTCCTCTAAGGTTGTCAATTGCTTGATTTAAATTTTCCTCATTTGTGCCAGCATCTTTTAATAGTTTTGTGGTTGTGTCATTACCTTTAATAATGGCTAATAAAAACAGCTCGGTTGATAGATACGAATCTCCTTTATCTAAAGCTAGTTTGTCTACTTGATTCAATAAGCGTAATAAGTTTTGAGAAATATTAACATTACCACTTGGATTGTTAATCGTGGCTAAAGCGTTAATTTCTTTATCAGTTTCTTGTTTAAGTTGACGGGTGTCAATGTTAATGCTTAATAATAAATTACTGACACTACTATCAGTATTTTGCAACATAGTACTTAGAATGTGTACCGCCTCTATGGCACTGTTATTTTTCGCAACGGCGATAGATTGTGCAGCGCCTAAGTCTTGCTGAAATTGTGCGGTTAGTTTATCAATATTCATAGGTTTGTCGTATTTTTTTATGATGTGTAATAGTTATCTATGGGATGATTAATTCATTTCAAGTACCAAAATAAAATATTATGTTAAATTTAGTCCTATTTGAGCCTGAGATACCTAACAATACTGGTGCTATTATTCGCTTGTGTGCCAATATGGGGGCAGACTTGCATTTAATCAAACCTTATGGCTTTGAAATGGAGGATAAAAAATTACGCAGAGCAGGGTTGGACTATAAAGAACTTATGTGTGTGAATGAATATGACAATTTTGATGATTATTTAGCAAGAGCAAAACCTAAAAGGTTATTCGCAGTTAGTTCAAAAGTTAAAACTATCTATACAGAAGTTAAGTACCAAACAGATGATTCACTGCTTTTAGGTCCAGAAACTAGAGGACTTCCACAAGATATATTAAACCAATACCAAGGCATTACTTTGCCGATGCAAGAGGAATCCCGTAGTTTGAATTTGTCAAATTGTGCCTCTATTGTAGCGTATGAAGCTTGGCGACAAATCGGTTTTAAAGGTGCTAAGAGTGTTTAAATTTATTGTATTGATGTTATTTTCATCATTGGTAGATGCTAATAGTTGTGTGGTTTTGCTGTATCATCATTTTTCTGATTCTACTGTTAAATCAACCAGTGTCAGCCCTAAATTATTTGAGCAGCACTTGCAATATTTGCAAGCCAATGCGTTTAAAGTGTTAAGCCTAAAAACAATGCTTGAGCGTTTGGATGGCAACAATTTACCAAATAAATGTGTGGTTTTAACGGCTGATGATGCGCATCAATCAATTGCAGAAAATGCCTACCCACTTTTGCAGAAATATCAAATGTCAATGAGTGTTTTTGTGGCGACAGATTCAATTGATCATGAATACAAAGCAATGATGACTTGGCAAAAAATGCTTGATATTCAAGGCAAAACGATGGCGTTTTATAACCATGGCACTAACCCATGCACATTTTCTTGATTTGGACAAGGTGCAAATTAAGATGTAAATTCAGCAAGCACAAAACCGACTCAATCAAGCACTTGGAAAAGCTGATAAGATCTTCGCTTATCCTTATGGGGAAGCGAGTTTAGATATATTAGAACAAATTAAAAATATGGGTTATATAGCATTTGGACAACACTCTGGGGTGATTTCATCGACAAGCAACAAACAAAGTCTACCACGCTTTCCAATGGCGGCAAGTTTTGCCAAAATGCCAAGTTTTAAAACCAAAGTGAACACATTAGCAATGCCCATTAAAACCAAAAAAGTTGATCCAATATTCACTCAAAACCCACCCAAATTGACACTAGAATTTACCCAGACACTGAGTCAGCATCAAATTATCAACTTTAATTGTTTTGCTAGTGGTGGAGCGAGTGTGATTTGGCAAAGCAATAAAAAGGTTGAGGTTGTTGCTAAAAAACCTCTAACTAGTAGGCGCAATAAATATAATTGCACCATGCCAAGCGGACAAAAAAGTAGATATTACTGGCACAGTGTTCAGTGGATTAATCCGGAAATAGCTGAGTAAGCGTATAGGCGTTACTAAAGTCTTTGATATTGAGTGCTTTTTTACCTGAAAGTTGTAAGACTTCCAGGCTTAGTGCACCATCCCCAGTAGCAACAATACAAATCTCTTTGTTGTGTTTAATAACACTACCTGGATTGTGATTAGCATCTATAATTATGACAGAAGCAGATAAAATACGTAAAACTTTAGCATTAAATCTATTACTTGATGCACAGGTTTGGGCAATAGGGTAGGGATTAAATGCTCTAATTTGTCGATTAATTTGTATTGCACTTTGAGTCCAATCAATCCATGCTTCCTCTTTTTTGAGTTTTTTAGCGTAAGTGGCGTTATTTTTACTTTGCATTGTTGGCGATAAATTATCAAGATTATTCAAAACTTCAACAATAGCACTAGAGCCAAGTTTGGCCAGTTTGTCATGTAGAGATTGCGCTGTATCGGTGAATGTGATTGGACAGGTTTTTTCAAGTAAAATATTACCCGTGTCTAAACTCTTATTCATTTGCATAATACCAATACCCGTGGTTTTATCACCTGCCAAAATTGCACGTTGAATAGGTGCTGCGCCACGCCAACGTGGTAATAATGAACTATGGATATTAAGGCAGCCATATTTGGGTATATTGATAATTTTAGCAGGCAATATTTGTCCATAAGCGACTACTACCATCACATCTGCATTGAGTTTGGCTAAGATTTGTTGGGTTTTATCGTCTTTTAGGTTTTCAGGTTGAAAAATATTCAAGTTATACTCTAATGCTTTTTCTTTAACAGGGCAAGCTGTTAACACTCTTCCACGACCCTTGGGGCGATCGGGTTGACAATATACGCCAACAATATCATGCTTGGCGTTAATTAGTGCTTCTAATACACCTACCGAAAACTCAGGCGTGCCTGCAAAGATAATGCGCACTTTGAAAGAAGTGCTTTTGGAGTGCATTATTTTAAAGTTTCTCTTGCTATTTTGATGGCTTGCTTGACTTGGTTGGGGCTGGTTGCACCTAAGTGATTGCGTGCATTTAATGAACCTTCTAATGAAAGCACTTCAAATACATCATTTTCGATGCGACTATCAAAGGTTTGTAACTCCTCCAAACTAAGCTCACTTAAATCTTTTTGATGTTCAATACCGTAAGCAACCGATTTTCCAACCACTTCGTGCGCATCTCTAAAGGGTAAGCCTTTATTAACTAAATAATCAGCCAAATCAGTGGCTGTGGTGTAGCCTTGTTTGGTTGAGTTGTACATATTATCACGTTTGGTTTGAATGATTGGTACCATATCTGCAAACACACGTAAACAGGCTTTTAAAGTGTCAACCGTATCAAATAATGGCTCTTTGTCTTCTTGGTTGTCTTTGTTATAAGCCAGTGGCTGAGATTTCATAATTGTAAGCAGTGAGGTTAAATTGCCATATACGCGGCCTGTTTTTCCGCGAACCAATTCAGGCACATCTGGATTTTTCTTTTGTGGCATGATAGATGAGCCTGTGCAAAAATTATCAGGCAATTCTATAAAATTAAACTGCGCACTTGACCATAAAATTAACTCTTCTGAAAAACGTGAAAGATGCATCATAATGATGCTTGCTGTGGATAAAAACTCAATGGCAAAATCTCGATCACTGACGCCATCAAGCGAGTTAAGACAAATGCGTTCAAAGCCTAATAATTCAGCCGTACGCGTACGTTTAATCGGATAAGTAGTGCCTGCTAACGCAGCAGAACCTAGTGGCATTGAGTTGACACGCTTACGACAATCAAATAGGCGCTCTACATCACGTGCTAACATTTCAAAATAAGCCATCATATGATGACCAAAACTAATGGGTTGTGCGGCTTGAAGATGGGTAAATCCAGGCATGATTGTGCTTGCCTCTTTTTCAGCTAAATCAGTTAACACTAATTGTAAGCGTTTAATTTCGCCAGTAATATCATCAACTTGGTCGCGCAAATAGAGGCGAATATCAGTTGCCACTTGGTCATTGCGAGAGCGTCCTGTGTGTAGTTTTTTGCCTGCATCACCAATCATTTCAACCAAGCGCGCCTCAATATTCATATGCACATCTTCAAGTGTTACTGACCATTTAAATTCACCAGTTTTGATTTCACTTAGAATTTTTTCAAGACCTTTAATAATTTGATTTTTTTCATTCTTAGTTAACAAACCGACTTCTTGCAACATAGTAGCGTGAGCAATTGAGCTTTGAATATCATAAGGCGCTAAAATCTTGTCAAAGAATATTGATGCACCAAAAATTTTAACAAATTCATCTGTCGGTTTACTAAAACGCCCACCCCAAGTTTGATTAACTTTTTCTCTCATATTTTTCTAATACCTTGTCTAAATTTGTCCAATAAAAGTCTTTACTTACCACGCCAATGGTTTTTTCTAATAATTCATGTTGTGGGTTAAATAATAATAAAGTAGGATAAAAATCAATGTTATGGTATTGAGCAAAAGTATTGTTTTCAATTAATTGATTGTTAAAATCAATCATCTCAAGCCCTGCATTGATTTCTATTTGACGAATAATTAACCGATTGGTATATTCTGTCATTTCTGACATAGGGGCGATGATTTCATCAATCACAAAATGACACCAAGGGCATTCTTCTAAATGCATTAGCAATAAAATATTCTTATTTTCTTTCTGTGCTACGCGACTTTCAAGAAAAAGATTTTTTGCAGGTAAAATAGTCATTATTTTTTTTAACATTTGTATTGAATATAATTTGCCTAACGCGATTAAAATTATTTAAAATATTATCCCACATACTTAATCTATGATTTTAATTCAATTCAATGCAACAAACAATTAAAATTGCAACTCGACAATCTCCGTTGGCATTATGGCAAGCTCAGCATGTTAAAACCAGACTGGAAAAAATTCACCCCAATCTAACAGTCGCTTTGGTAGAAATGACCACCAAGGGCGATCAAATTCTAAATTCACCTTTGTCAAAAATTGGTGGCAAGGGCTTGTTTATTAAAGAATTAGAGGTTAGTATGATGAAGGGTATGGCTGATATTGCCGTGCATTCTATGAAAGATGTGCCTTATGAAATACCACAGGGATTTGAGTTGGGGGCAATTTTAAAACGTGAAAACCCATTTGATGCATTTGTTTCCAATCATTTTTCTAGTATTGATGATTTACCACAAAATGCTAAAGTTGGCACTTGTTCAATGCGCCGTATTGTTCAACTTAAAGCCATCCGAGGTGATTTAAAAATTCTAGATTTGCGTGGCAATGTCAATACTCGATTAAAAAAATTAGATGAGGGTGAGTTTGATAGTATTATTCTCGCTTGTGCAGGCCTTATTCGTCTAGGGCTTGAAGATCGAATTAAACAACAAATTTCTGATCAACAAAGCCTGCCTGCTGTGGGGCAAGGCGCAGTGGGTATTGAAATTCGTGAAAACGACACAGATATTCTAGATTTAATTAAGCCTTTGATTGATGTTGAAACCACCTATAGAGTAAGCGCAGAGCGAGCTATGAATGCATGCCTTGAGGGTGGTTGCTCGGTGCCAATTGCAGGCTTTGCTTTGATTGATAATGAGCAAATAACGCTAACAGGTTTGGTGGGTAATGTTGATACTGGCGTGATATTAAAAGAGCAAATTCTAGGTCATGTTTCTCAAGCAGAGGCTTTGGGTGTTGAATTGGCAAACAAACTCATATCATTAGGCGCTAAAGATATTTTGAAAGGTTAAAGAATGGATACACTGTCTGATTTAAATATGTTGTCTAAACTATCAGGCTGGACAATGCTTAATGGTAAATTGCATCAAACTTTTGTTTTTGCTGATTTTGCCCAAGCCTTTGGCTTTATAACGCAGGTTGCTATTAAGACTTCAATGATGAATCATCACCCGCAGTGGTCAAATGTTTATAAAACTGTTGTGGTTGATTTAATCACACATAGTGAAGGTTCAGTTACCCAATTAGACGTTGAGTTAGCCACTAAAATTAGTGATATTTTCAACCATATGAGCAAGTCAACATGTTGAGATTTATAGAGAAAAACTTTTTTATTATCGTGCAACGCATTGGCTTGTTATTTGCACTGGTTTCATTAATAGTTGTTATTATGCTAGGCGTGATTAGTTATGAAAAAATTAACACACAAGTTGGCGACAAGATGGAAAGCTTAATGGTTGACTTCGACCAATATCAAAACTCACGCGCATTAACCAACACTAAAACTTATTTAGATACCAATCAATTACTAAAGCAAGATAAACAAAATAGTTTTGCACGCGAGTTTGATAAATACATTCAACAGATTATCAGCCATTTACAACGGTTGTCTGATGAAGTTATTGACAAAATAGATATACATAGAATAAAAAACTTACTTAGAATTAAGTCTAATCCTTATACAAAAACATTGCAATTGGCTTATGTTCAATCTTTAGAAAAGTTCACAAAACGAGCGCTTGACACTAAAAACAAGCAGATTAATATTGGAAATTTATTAATTTGGCATGATCAAATGTTTGCTCAACAAGTCAATCAGCAAGCACAAGGCAATCTATTAAAAATGGGTACAGTTAAAACTCAGAAAATGATAGGTTTTATTGCTCTAGGTATGGCCGCTGCTGTTCTGGGAATTTTTATTATGTTTGTAATGATGTTGGCTATGCTGCGTATTGAGCAAAATACTAGGAAATAATGCCATCCTAATTGATGTTATTTCTTTTGAAAATGGTATTATTCTAAAATTATTAGCACTTTTGGTGCGTTAGTATTGGCTGCATTTCTTAAATTAGGTGTGGCTTTAATAGTGCCATATATGGGCGCATAAATTTGGTATTTATTCAGTTCAATTTCAGAAATTTTAATTTTGATATTGTGCGCTTCTAACTCGCGTCTGCTCTTGTCAAAAATTAATTGTGCAATCTCTAAGTCCCTATGTGAAGAAACTAGGCGGTCATATAACTCCTGTGTCTGTTGAAGATCCAGTTGCTTGTCGTCAAAATTTTGCTGGTAGGTTTTTTGCAGTGCTTTTAGGTAGTCTAGTTCTAGTTTTGCTTGTGTGTTGTCAATTTGTACCAGTAAATCGCCTTGCTTAACAGAACTTCCGACAGGTTTAATCATGGTAATCTTTCCAGAAACCAGCGGGTATATTTCTAATGCTGGTATATTTATACTAATAAATACCAGTAAAATCACTAACTTAATCTTCATGGTGTTTCTCCTGTAAGTAAGGCAAGTTTTTCAAAATTAATCACAAAATCAAATTGATTTTTGGCTAATTTATATTCTGTATTAGTGAACTGAGTGAGCGCATCTCCAATGTCACTTTCCAACTCCATCTCATAATGTGCTCTGGCACGTTCAAGGTATAAATCACGATAATCAAGTTCAGTGGTGAGTGATTTTTGTATTTGTTTTAACTTGTTAAGTGTAAGCCAAAGTGTGAGTACTTGCGAGGATAAATTTTGTTTAAATTGTTTAATGTCTAATTTGGCTTGTTTGGCTTGTATGCCAAGTTTTGTAATAGTTTGTTGCTTGGTGTTGTCGCTACCAAGTGGCATGGTCAAATTAATACCAAAGCGTAATTTTCCATTCTTCTCACGCAAGTAGGCTTGTTCACCCATTCTAACGTTGCCTTTAATGACAACGCCGTAATCATTTTTGTGGCTGTTAATTTGATGTTTGATTGAGAATAAATTTCGGTGCATGATTTGTAGTGAGGTGTTATTTTTAAATGCATTTTTTCTTAACTCGTCAAGTGATGCAAAAGATTTAGAAAAATAATGTTTTAGTTTAGGTTTGGTTAAATCGTCAGGACGATTCTCGTAGTTAATACCCAAAATATCTGCCAATTTTGCACGCTTGAGAATCTGTTCAGCTTCAACTTTTATGCGTTTACTGACATCTAGTTGGGTGATGGCTTGCTTTTCAAGTAATTCCACTTCTGATGCTTTGTTAATGTCAAAGTCATCTTGTACATTGTTTGCCTGAATGGCAGAAATTGCCAAGCGTTCAAGCGTGGTTTCAAGTTGCATATCAACTAAAATCACATCAAAGAAACGACGCATAATATCAATATTTTTCTCTTTTTTCAGATTGGATAGGTTTTGTTTGGCACTAACAATTGTTAGTTGAGCGGTGTTAATGCCAAGTCCAAAGCTTTGTTCAAATAGGGTTTTTTCAAGGCGAATAAATGCATATGAGTCATTAATATCATCAGAATAATAATCTCTTTGTGCTAATTGTAAATCTAAACTGGCCTTCAAATCAAAATTGGACTGAGCAACTTGCAAATCAATCAAATCTGTATTGACGATTAATTGTTGTTTTTGCACTTCATGGTTTTGATTTTTACCGATTTCAAGCGCTTGTTCTAAACTCAGCGGATTGGGTATTTCGATTGCTGTAACAAGTGATGATAGCAACACAAAAAACCCAAAAATTATAGTATATTTACTCAAAATTATTTTGATTAAAAAGAGATTAATTAAGGATTTTATCTGATGATGAATGGCTAATAAAATCACCTATGTTTGCGTTTGTAGCGTATAAACTTTTCATTTTTGTAAGCCTTTTCAACAAAATAGTTTGCCAGCAGTAAGAAATCTTTTTCATTGGCAAACCCTGTGCGGCGCACCATGCGTTTGCCATTTAAATCAAAAAAAGCAAGTACAGGTGTAGCGCCAACTAGATTATGACGCTTGGCAAAGATTTTTTCTAAGGTGTTATTGCCGTTAAAATCAGTCAAATTCACATTAGATTCTATATCAACTACAAAGTTTAAAAAATGCTGTTTAAAGTAGTCAATGACAGGTTTTTGGCTAAATACATTGCGTCGCATTTTTTGGCAAAATGGACATTCTTCCATGTGAAAAAAGATAAAAATTCCATCTTTTTTAGCATCGGCAGCATCTTCTAAATTTTCAGAATAATCATTAAAATGCTGATTAAAAAAAGTATAATCGTCTGCTGTATATGCAGGATAAGAGCAAATAAATATTAGTAATAAATAAAATATTTTTTTCATGAAGCGCTCCAAGTTATTGATTATTGTATCATTTAATCAAACAAGGCGTTGATGAATTTTTTGGGTTGAAAGGTTTTAAGATCGTCAATCCCTTCACCTACGCCAATATAGCGAATGGGTAAATTAAGTTCATCGGCAATTGCAAACAAAACCCCGCCTTTGGCGGTGCCATCTAGTTTGGTGATACTAATACCACTTAGAGTAACCGCTTTATTAAATTCTTTAGCTTGATTGACAGCATTTTGTCCTGACCCACCATCAATAACCAGCATGGTTTCATGTGGTGCATTTGCATTTTTTTTGGCAATAACGCGCTTAATTTTGACCAGTTCTTGCATAAGATTATCTTGTGTGTGTAATCGCCCTGCAGTGTCGGCAATTAGAATATCAATGTTTTTAGCTTGTGCTGATTGGTAGGCATCAAAGATGACTGAAGCTGCATCGGCACCTGTTGTTTGTGCGACCACGGGTATTTGATTACGCTCACCCCATACTTTAAGTTGTTCAACAGCTGCAGCACGGAAAGTATCTCCTGCTGCTAACATAACCGATTTACCTTGGTTTTGAAAAGATTTTGCTAATTTGCCAATTAAGGTGGTTTTACCAGCACCATTAACACCCACGACTAGAATAACAAAAGTCTCATTAATATTAGTATTAAACTGGTTATCTTCAATGAGTAATTTAGCCAATTCATCTTTTAAGAATTGATACAAGCTTTCAACATCTTTTAAGATTTTTTTAGAGGCATTTTTGCGTACAGATTCTAGTATTTTATCTGTGGTATTAATGCCAACATCAGCGGTGATTAATAGCGTTTCTAATGCTTCTAATAAATCCTCATTAATTTCTTTTTTACCTAATAATAAAAAAGATAAGCTAGATCCTAACTTTTGTCTAGATTTATCTAGGCGTTGTCTTAATGAAGTTGGCTTATCTGCGCCTAAGCCTTCTGATTTGGGATGATTTTTTTTGAAAAAATTAAACATAACAATTCAAGCATTAAAAGAATTAATTTTACTATTCTTTATTTTTATCAAATTGAAATTTTGCATATTTGACGACGTATAATAAAATTAACACTCTTGGCAGTATATAAATGATGAAAAAAATTACTGAATACTTTGTTACCAGTGAGGCTCACTATCTTAATCGCCGTAACTTTATTAAACAAAGTGCACGCTTAGGTGTAGGCTTGGCAACGTTTAGGGCTTTTTCAAGTTCAGCAGAATGGATGCAAGGTGGTGGCTTGTCTGACAAGATGATATCGACCGATTATGGCAAAGAACTAGCACTTAATTCTTTCAAAGAAATTACCAATTATAATAATTTTTATGAATTTGGTACTAGCAAGCGCAATCCAGCAAAAAACGCCCATACTTTAAAACCCAAACCTTGGCACGTCAAAGTTTCTGGTGAATGCTTAAAGCAAGGTGATTACGATTTAGAGGATTTTATTGCACCTTATCAACTAGAAGAACGAATTTATCGCTTTCGTTGTGTAGAGGCTTGGTCAATGGTTATCCCTTGGGTGGGTGTGCCGTTGGCAAGTGCACTTAAAATTTTTCAGCCCACCTCAAAAGCAAAATATGTAGTGTTTAAAACTTTGCTTGATAAAACACAAATGCCATGGCAAAATCGACCTACTTTGGACTGGCCTTATATTGAAGGGCTGACAATTGCCGAGGCAATGAATCCTTTGAGTTTGTTAGTGGTGGGTCTGTATGGCAAAACATTGCCCAACCAAAATGGCGCACCACTACGCTTAGTTGTGCCTTGGAAGTATGGTTTTAAAAATATTAAATCGATTGTTTCAATTCATTTTCAAGAAACTGCACCACTCAATACTTGGCAAGGTCAAGCTTCTAGTGAATATGGATTTTATGCCAATGTTAATCCAGCAGTGGATCATCCGCGCTGGTCACAAGCGCGTGAACGTATCATTGGCGGGGGGAGTTTTTTCTCACCAGAAAAACGCAAGACTAAATTGTTTAACGGCTATGGCAATGAAGTCGCGCATTTATACACAGGGCTTGATTTGGTTAAGAATTTTTAATTTGCATATGGTAATTCCTTGGCAAAAACCATTGTTATTTATACTACTTTTAACGCCTTTTTTACTGCTGTTGTCTGATGCGCTTTTGGGTAATTTGATTGACCCTATTGAGGAAATTACCAACCCAACAGGGCAGTGGGCACTGAGGTTTTTGCTACTTAGTTTATTGATAACACCATTAAATAAAATACTACCTTTTTCATTGATTAAATATCGTCGAATGATTAGCGTGTTCAGCTTTTTTTATGCTTGTTTGCATTTGAGTATTTATTTAATTGATCAAAATTTTGAGTTGCAATTAGTGCTTGTAGATGTGATGAAACGACCTTATATAACAGTTGGTTTTAGTGCTTTCATTTTGTTGTTTTTATTGACAATTACCTCAACTAATAAAATGGTGCGTTGTTTAGGTGGGCGTTGGAAAAAATTACATAGATTAATTTATTTGATTATTATATTAGTTATTGTGCATTTTTATTGGCAGGTAAAATCGTCTACGGATATTGAGCCGATGATTTATGGCTTGATTGCATTATTGTTGCTTGGTTTTAGGATTAATTGGAAAAGATGATTAAATTCATAGTGTACATTACCTTATTCATTCACCATTTGGCGTTTTCTGAAGGATTGGGCAGCTCAAA
The DNA here is from genome assembly GCA_030142985.1 of Candidatus Ruthturnera sp. Tsphm01. Lineage (GTDB taxonomy): Bacteria > Pseudomonadota > Gammaproteobacteria > PS1 > Pseudothioglobaceae > Ruthia. The sequence goes on from CP125320.1 coordinate 96,019, forward strand.
TGTGAGTAGGGTAGTGCTTGACAATGGTTTGAAAATCATTGTTAAAACTGACCATCGTGCACCTGTGTTTATCTCTCAACTTTGGTATAAAGTGGGTGCCAGTGATGAGTCGCGCCCAAATACAGGCATCTCACATATGCTTGAGCATATGATGTTTAAAGGCTCACGCGACTATAAATCAGGTGAGTTCTCGCGTATTATTGCGCGCAATGGTGGCGATGAAAATGCTTTTACCTCAAAAGATTACACTGCTTATTATCAAAAAATGCATAAGTCTAAATTGGCGCTTGCCATTAAGATGGAGGCGAATAGAATGCGTCATCTGAGTTTTTCTGATACTGAACTAACCAAGGAAAGACAGGTGGTGATTGAAGAGCGTAGGTTGCGCGTGGAGGATAGTCCTAATGCAAAAGTGTATGAAAATTTGCGACTGATTTCTTTTGACTCAAAAGGTGCTTATCATGCCCCTATTATTGGCTTTCAAACGGATATAGAAAATTATCATTTGTCTGATTTACGCCATTGGTATGAAACCTATTATGCACCTAATAATGCAACACTAGTCGTGGTAGGTGATGTTGACCCAAAGCATGTGATTGAATATGCAACTCAGTATTTTGGTGGATATAAGGCCAATCCAAATATTGATGACAATAAAAATAGACCCTCTATTGCACTTAATAAACAATCACGAACGCTCAAGCTTAAGGCCGAACTGCCGTTTTACGCAATGAGTTTTCACGTACCAAGCTTGATTACAACGGACAGTGAAGACAAAGCGTATCAACTAGAAATGTTGGCTTATATTTTAGACAGTGGCTTATCAAAAGCATTAATTAGAAATCAACAAATAGTGTCAGGCATTGGTGTGGGTTATCGATTGTATGATAAATTTGATACTTTGTTTACCATTAGTTTTATTCCTGCGCAAGGAGTTAGCAATCAAAACATCCTTCAAATGATAAAAACCCAAGTCAGGGAGTTGATTGAAAAGCCGCATTTAATTGAAGCCGAGTTAAGGCGTACCAAAGTACAATTAGAGGCTGATTTTGTTTTTGAACAAGACCAAATATCTACTCAGTCATATTACTTAGGTATGCTCTCTAGTGTAGGGTTGAAGGTTGATAAGTTGTTAAATTATGTGGATAAAATGAATCAAGTAAGCACTCAAGATGTGGCTAATATTGCTAAGCAGTATTTAGATTTTGATATGCTTAATTATGTTGAGCTGATACCACAAGGCATTAAATGAAATTTTTAATTATTTTATTGCTATTGACAACTCAAGTACAAGCCAAGTTGAGTATTATGCACTGGACAACGCCTGAAGGCGCTAAAGTATTATTTGCACAAACCCAAGGCTTGCCCATGCTTGATATTGCTTTAAATTTTGATGCGGCCAGTTCTAAAGATGGTGCTAAATTTGGCTTGGCGACTTTAACTAATAGTTTACTAGGTACGGCGAGTAAATACCATTCACAGGAGCAAATTATTGAACTGTTTGAATCGGTAGGTGCACAATTTTCCACGCACTCTTTAAAAGATATGGCAATTGTTTCATTGCGTACGTTAACACGCCAAGATAATTTGCAAGTGGCGTTAAGCATATTAACTGAAGTTGTCACTCAACCAGTGTTTAAGCATAAATACTTAAACCGTGAAAAGAAACAAACCTTGCATTCAATTAAAGCAATTAAACAATCACCTGCTTCAATAGCATCACTTGCTTTTGATAAGGCAGTTTTTGCCGGGCATCCTTATGAGCATACGAAAATTGGCACTGAGGCATCGCTTGCTAATATTTCCACCCTTGATTTGGCTCAACACTATCAGACATATTATGTGGCCAAAAATTTGACCATTGCTTTGGTGGGCGATATTAGCAAAACTAAAGCCAAACAAATTGCTAGACAAATTTCTCATGGTTTAAATAGTGGCAAAAAAGCCCAAAGTAATCCATCTGTTGAGAGGCTTAAAAAATCACAAAATATTCATATTGAATTTCCATCTAAACAGACGCACTTGTTAATCGGGCAAACAGGTATTAATCGAGCACACCCTGATTATTATTCGCTATATTTAGGCAATCATATTTTTGGTGGCAGTGGATTAACTTCTATTTTAAGTGATGAAATTCGTGAACAAAAAGGTCTGGCATATTCGGTGGTGAGTTATTTTACCAAGATGAAGTCAAACGGCTTCTTTTTGGTGAAATTGCAAACCAAAAATAACCAAGTCAACCAAGCCCAAAAGATTGCCATTAAAACACTGAAAAACTTTCTAAATTATCCAATTAACAACCAGCAACTACAAGATGGAAAAGCCAATATTATTGGCGGTTTCACTCTAGAAACAGCGAGTAATGCAAGTATTTTAACGTACTTATCAATCATTGGTTTTTACGATTTATCTTTTGATTATTTAAGTGGTTTTACTGATAAAGTAAAAAACATTAGTGCCAAAGATATTCAAATGGCCTTTATTCGATTAATTGATATGAACAAACTTATTATTTTAAGTGTTGGGCAAGTTCAACAGGAGAATCATAATGAGTACAAGTGAGTTACTTTTTTCCTATGGAACGCTGCAAAATACATCTGTGCAACTAGAAACATTTGGACGTGTGTTAGAGGGTTATGCAGATAAATTGTTGGATTATCAATTACGTAGTGTAAAAATTGAAGATGCGACAGTTGTTGAATTAAGTGGCAAAAACCACCATCCAATTGCCGTTTCTAATGCGGGCGATTATATTGAGGGTGTGGTGTTTACAATAACCCAAGCAGAGTTGCTCAAATCTGATCAATACGAGGTAGATGCTTATCGGCGCATCAAAGGCAAGTTTCAATCTGGGCAGGATGCTTGGGTGTATATTAAGGCATAAAAATTATGAAGAAATCTTTCAACACTGAAGAACAAAAGACAACAGGCCACTCTCAATGGTCAAATCGAGGTGTTTTTTTACTGGTTGCAATTGGCTCGGCTGTAGGATTGGGCAATATTTGGAAATTCCCTTATATCGTAGGTGAAAATGGTGGTGGGGCGTTTGTGTTGGTGTATTTGCTTTGCATTGTTTTGGTGGGCGTACCTGTTTTAATTGCTGAGATAGCATTAGGAAAAAGCGCACAAAGCAACCCAGTGTCAGCATTTTCAAATTTAGCAGTAGCTTGCAAGGCAAATCGATTTTGGGCATTATTTGGCTATGTGGGCATTATTTCTGGGTTTTTAATTTTATCGTTTTATTCGGTGGTTGCTGGTTGGTCACTAGAGTATTTGCGAGTGTTTATCCAAAATGATTTATTGGGTAGTGATGCTAGGGCAGTAGAGCAATACTTTACGCAATTATTAGCCAGTCCTAATACCCTATTATTATGGCACAGTGTTTTTATGTTATTAACTGTTGCTATTGCTGCGCGTGGTGTTCGTAAGGGGATTGAAAAAATTATTACTTGGTCAATGCCAATTTTGTTTGTTATTCTAGTTATTTTGGTGCTATATGCCACTCAATTAGAAGGTTTTTCTAAAGCTTTTGATTATTTATTTGTTGTTGATTTTTCTAAATTAACAACTGATGGGGTTTTGATTGCATTGGGCCATAGTTTCTTTACTTTGTCTTTAGGTATGGGTGCGATGATGGTATATGGCTCTTATTTGCAAAAAGACACTCCTGTTGTTAAATTATCATTCATGATTGCCATTGCTGATACTCTGGTGGCATTGATGGCTGGATTGGCGATCTTTCCACTGATTTTCACTTATGGATTGCAAAGTGCTTCTGGACCTTCTTTGTTGTTTATTTCATTGCCTAATGCGTTGTTAAATTTACCATTTGGACAATTCTTTGGTATTGCTTTTTTCTTTCTATTGTTAATTGCCGCTTTGTCTTCTGCCATTTCAATCTTAGAGCCAGTGCTTTCTTTTGTTCAGCAAAAAACACGCTTGTCTAGGCGCTTTACCGCCTATCTGATTGGTAGTATTGTTTGGCTAATTGGCATTAGTGCTTTATTGGCATTTAATAATTGGTCTGACGTTCACCTACTAGGGGAAAGAAATATTTTTGATAGTCTAGATTATGTAACCACTAATATTTTATTACCATTAGGGGGGTTTGGTATTAGTATATTTGCTGTATGGGTTGTTTCTAAACAGTCCAGTACTAGGAAGTTACTTGGTATTTCAGATTCAAAGTATCCAATATGGCGTATCAGTGCTGGCATTATTGCGCCGATTGTTATTGGTGTTATTGCTTGGAATGGTTTGAGTTAAAAGCCATGCCATTTTTTTTGAAATCGGCACTACAAAAGAATTTTTTCAATATACACTGATTTTATAAAATTTTTCTGCCAATGCTTGCCAAGTTCTTGCTCAGCAATAAGTTCAACTGGATAAATAGGCTTAATATTAGTTGAAGTTTTATAGCGTGATAAACCTTGTCGACAGGCAGGACAGGTGGTGAGTATTTTTACAGGCTTGTTTGATTTAATATTAGCCAAGTCTTTTTTAATTTCAGTTTCTTTTTTAAATTTAACTTGTTTGGCAATGTCTGCTCGTGCAACAGAAAAAGTGCCTGCTTCGCCACAACAACGCTCATTACTAACAACGTTCTGATTAACTAATTTAGAGATAACTTTTTTAGAATCGTCAGATTTGATTGGATCATGGCAAGGCGCATGATAAAGATATTGTTCATCTGTTGTGTTTAATTTAACATTATATTCTAATAGATATTCGTGAATATCTATTAGGGTAGAATTTTTAAAAATATCATTAAGTTCATAGGTGAGCAATTGGTCAATGCAAGTACCACAAGAGGTTAAAACATGCTTAATGTCTAAATAGTTAAGAGTATTTGCCATACGGTGGAATAAAACACGATTATCAGTAGAGATAGACTTACCTTTAGCCTCGTCCCCACTTGCTGTTTGAGGGTAACCACAGCATAGATAACTTGGTGGTAAAATCACCTTAATGCCTTGATGGTAAAGCAGTGCAATTGTTGCTAGGCTAATTTGAGAATAAAGACGCTCAGAACCACAACCAGGAAAGTAAAAAACGCTAGGTGAATTGGCGTTAGATTTTTTTGGGTGTGAAAGAATAGGCACGGTGTTAGTATCATTAATATTGAGAAGTTCACGCATAGGTGCAAGCCCAGTGTTTGTAGGCAACGGTTTATCTAACAAAGTAATAAGTTCAACTTTAAAACTGGGCTTGCCCACGGTTCTATTAGGTTTTTTATGTAAAAATGGCTGCGCCATTCTTGAGGCAATATTTTGCACTTTATAGCTAAAATCAATCAATACTTTTTTGGTTAATTTAATTTGCCAAGGCTGGGTCATATTAAGATAAGCTATTGAGGCTTTTGAGGCGATATTGGCGTGACGTTTTTTTTGTTTGATTAAAATAGACCTCATCTTAATAGAAACATCGCCAAAATCAATATTCACTGGACAAGGGCTTGCGCATTTATGGCAAATGGTACAATGATCTGCAATATCATCAAATTCATCAAAATGGTTAACAGAAATGCCACGTCTGGTTTGTTCTTCGTATAAAAAAGCTTCGGAAATAAGATTTGTGCCAATGATTTTATCTCGTGGTGAGTATAAAAGATTAGCTTCTGGCACGTGTGTGGTGCAGACATCTTTGCACTTGCCACAACGCAGGCATGATTTCACCATGTTATTAATTTCACCAATTTCACTACTTTCAAGGATTAATGCCTCTTGTTCAACGAGGCGTGATGATGGAGTGAAGGCATTATCCAGTCCACTGCCTGGCATTAATTTTCCTTTATTGAAGTGATTGTTTGGGTCAATTTTTGTTTTATATTGGGCAAATGCTCGCTTGAATTCGTCGGATAAATATTGGTATTTGGTTAAACCAATACCGTGTTCGCCAGAGATAACCCCGCCAAGACTTGAAGCCAGATGCATAATCTCATCCACCACAGACTCAGCCTTATGTAGCATTTTTGTATTGTGAGAATGTACTGGAATATTGGTGTGTACATTGCCATCACCAGCATGCATGTGCGTGGCAACAAATAAACGTACTTCACGATATTCTTGATGAATAGCTTTGACTTGATTGCGAATATCAATAAAGACATCGCCCATGAGCAAATCATTAAGGGGACGAGCGAATTCATTAATGTAGGAAATCACAACCTGTGCTGTTTGTATCTGCTTGAAGACTTTTTGCTCATTAAGACGATTAAGTAAATCTAGCCATTGATTGCTAATTTGATTTAACAATATTAAGGCAGCAGTAATTTTGTCTTTAATAAGATTGTTTTCTGACTTTAGATTTTCAAAATAAACTTTAATTTTAGCCAAGGTATCAATTTTATTGCTAATAGATAAACGAATATTAATATGTTCAATGCCGTCGTTATAATCTGCCAGTTTGTCCAGTGGAATAACCACATCTTCATTGATTTTAAAAGCGTTAGTGTGGGCGGCAATAGCAGCGGTATTAGCGCGGTCTTTCCAAAATATTTTTCTTTTGTTGAGTGATTTAGCAACAAAACATTCACCATCACGTTGCAAAGTAATGGTTTTTATTTTTTCAATTTGCGTGTCAAGTGAGTGCTGATTGTTAGCACTAATATCGATTAGCAATATCATTTTTGGCAACTGCGACTTGTTGGCTTTAGTGGTGTAATGCACAGCTTTAATATAGCGCGCATCTAGGTGTTCCATGCCAATAAGATTAACATCAGTATCGATATCAACACTATTTTTAATATCAACAATGGTTGATACCGCTGCTTTTAAATCATAACCAAAGAATTCCAAACATAGTGTGTTAATATGTTTTAAAGGTTGGTGCAAGATAAATTCAGCAGAAGTAATAAACCCATCGCAACCTTCTTTTTGAATGCCAGGTAGTCCGCCTAAAAATTTATTAGTAACATCCTTGCCCAAGCCACTTTTACGCATATGATTAGTATTAATGGTCAAGGCTTTGGTTTTGATGATGGTTTGTGCGTCATCTTTGAGTGTGTGTATTTCAAAACTCACCTTATCAAGCAGTTGGATTTTGTCTTGATTGTGATTAAGGCGTTTTACTTGTAACCATGAGCCATCCGGCGTCACCATTTTCCAAGACAGCAAGTTGTCAATTGTCGTGCCCCATCTTAGGGCTTTTTTTCCGCCTGCATTCATAGCAACATTGCCACCAATTGTGCAAGCATCTTGAGAAGTTGGATCAACTGCAAATACTAAATTGTGTTGATTGGCTAATTCACTAACGCGCTTGGTAATCACACCTGCACCAACATTAACGCTATGTATATCATTAGTGGTGTTTATGTTGCCAATAAAGCTAAGTTTTTCAGTGTTAATAACAGCAGTTTGTGTATTTAGTGGAATTACACCGCCCGTATAGCCTGTGCCACCACCACGAGGAATAATGGTTAAGCCTAGGTGGATACAGGTTTTAACAATATGTAATATTTCTTGTTCGGTATCTGGCGTGATGACCACGCTGGGGTATTCTACCCGCCAATCAGTAGCATCAGTTGAGTGCGAGGCGCGTGATAAAGCGTCAAAACGAATGTTATTGTTATTTGTTACTTTAAGCAGGGCTTTTTTAATGCGTTGTTTGTTGTTTTTAAAATCACTCAAACAGTATTTAAAACTACTTACTGCAATATCTGCTTGATTAAGAAGCTCAATGACCTGTGCGTTATTATCAGCTCGTGCCTTGATTGATTCTAAACGCGAATATAGCGCCTGTATGAGTGCTCGCCAACGACGTTTATTTTTAATTAGATCTTCCTGTAAATAAGGGTTTCGATTAACCACCCACATATCGCCAAGCACCTCAAATAGCATTCTAGCACTGCGACCTGTATTACGATTTTGGCGCAGTTGACTTAGTAAATCCCAAGCATCAATACCTAAAAAACGACATACAATTTCCTTGTCAGAAAAAGAGGTGTAGTTGTAGGGGATTTCGCGATATTGCTTCAATTGGAAATTTAAAGTTAATTAAAGTGGATTTATTTTACTATAATGGGCACTCTGAATGCCGTATGTTTAACCCAAAAGGGCTTTAAAAAAGTGGAGATTATATGCTGTGGATAAAAGCTTTTCATATTATTAGTGTGATTACTTGGTTTGCAGCGCTGTTTTACCTGCCACGTCTTTTTGTTTATCATTCAATGAGTAAAGACAAGCTTAGTATTGAGCGTTTTAAAGTGATGGAACGTAAGCTTTATAAAGGTATTATGATGCCTAGTTTTGTCTTAGCTAGCGCATTAGGATTATGGATGACTATTGATGGGTGGGCATATTATTCGATGCAATATTGGCTGTACGTTAAGTTATTATTGGTAATATTGTTGATTGCATACCACTTTTATTGTGGTTATTTAGTGGATGTTTTTAAGGCTGATAAAAACATCCGCTCCCATGTATTCTATCGTTGGTTTAATGAGTTTCCTGTGCTGATATTGGTGGTTGTTGTGATTTTGGCGGTAGTCAAACCTTTTTAGAACCAATTAATACTTGTTTTTTATTGACATAACAACAATTTACCATGTTTTTATGTCTCTAAAGTTATCTTGACTTATTTTTAAATAGTCCAGTTGACAAATAACGATCACCTCGATCGCAAGCAATGGTAACAATGGTAGCATTGTTAATTTGTTTGGATAACTTAATGGCTGCCGATACTGCACCACCAGAAGATACGCCAGCAAAAATACCCTCCATTGTTGCTAGGTCTCGTGTGGTTTGTTCTGCTGAAGTTTGTGAAATATCCATAATAGTATCGACCTTAGAGCGATCAAATATTTTTGGCAAGTATGCTTTTGGCCATCGGCGAATGCCAGCAATTTGCGCGCCATCCTCAGGTTGTACACCAATAATTTGAATGGCTGGATTTTTTACCTTGAGGCTATCTGATACACCCATAATCGTGCCAGTCGTTCCCATAGCAGAGATAAAATGAGTAATCGAACCTTGCGTATCTTGCCAAATTTCTTTGGCAGTTGTATTAATATGAGCATTTGCATTGTCTGGGTTGGAAAATTGGTCAAGCTGTTTGCCCTTGCCTTGTTCTTCCATTTTATTAGCCAAGTCTCTAGCGCCTTCCATGCCTTCATCTTTAGTCACTAAGATAAGTTGAGCGCCATAAGCACTCATAGCATCACGCCTTTCTTGTGAAAGATGATCGGGCATGATTAAAATCATTTTATAACCCTTGATGGCTGCTATCATCGCAAGTGCAATACCAGCATTGCCGCTAGTGGCTTCAATTAGTGTATCACCTGCGCTAATCTCACCACGCACCTCGGCTTGAGTAATCATATTGAACGCCGCTCGGTCTTTAACCGAACCAGTAGGATTATTACCCTCAAGTTTAAGCAAGATGGTGTTTGATGAATTGGGGTTGATGCGCCTAAGCTTGACTAAAGGTGTATTGCCAATTGTTTGCTCAATGGTTTTGAATGTCATCACTTCCTCCTAGTTAAAATCACATGTTGTTTAAAATAGCGTCTTTGACCTCGCTCATCACTGGGTTGATGTTAATCATTTGATTAGTGCATTGCATGATTGCTGTATCAGGGTCTTTTAAGCCATGACCTGTTAAGGTGCATACAATTTTAGAGCCATTTGCAATTTTGCCGTTTTTAATGTCACGCATTGCACCTGCTAATGAGGCTGCTGAAGCGGGTTCGCAGAAAATACCTTCTTTTTCAGTAAGTAATTTTTGTGCGCTTAAAATTTCTTCATCAGTTAATGAGTCAAACCAACCGCCTGATTCTTTTTTAACTTTGTGTGCCAAATCCCAACTTTGTGGATAACCAATACGAATAGCGGTTGCAATAGTTTCTGGGTTGTCTATCATTGCGCCTTTAACAAAAGGTGCAGAGCCTGATGCTTGATAGCCGAGCATTTTAGGTGTATTGTTTACTTTGCCTTCTTTATGGTATTCTGTATATCCCATCCAATGCGCTGAAATATTCCCTGCATTGCCCACAGGCAAACAGTGATAATCTGGTGCACATCCAAGCGCTTCTATAATTTCAAAGGCGGCAGTTTTTTGACCTTGTAAGCGAAACGGATTGATTGAATTAACAATTGATACAGGCGCATGTTCAGCCACCTCTTTAACCAAACGCATGCCATCATCAAAGCTACCTTTGATTTGAATAATAACCGCGCCATGAATCATCGCTTGAGCCAACTTTCCCAATGCAATTTTCCCCTCAGGAATTAGTACAAACGCTTTAATGCCAGCACGCGCAGCGTAAGCCGCGGCAGATGCTGAGGTGTTGCCTGTAGAGGCGCAAATAATTGCTTTAGAGCCAGATTCCACTGCTTTGGTAACTGCCATCGTCATACCACGGTCTTTAAATGAACCTGTCGGGTTTAAGCCTTCGTATTTAATGAAAATATCAACCTCTTTACCCAACTCTTTAGGAATATTTTCTAGTCGAATAAGTGGTGTATTTCCCTCTCCTAGGCTAATAATTAGGGTGTTATCATCCACAGGAAGTCTGTCTTTATAGTGTTCAATTAAGCCTGTATATCGCATTATTTTCCTCCTTAATTAAGTGTTTCGACAAAGATGATTTTAACATCTTCTTGAATGTAGTCATGGGTTTGAATCTCTGCCACTGCCTTGTTCAACTCACTGGTTTTGATAAGATTGGTAATGATGGCAATGTGTGCATTATTTTTCTGGTCAATTTGCTTTTGTATAACAGCCTCTACACTAATGTTATGATTGGCTAAAGTTGTTGTAATATCTGCTAAAACTCCTGGCTTATCAGTAGCCAATAAACGCAAGTAGAAAATGCTTTCAATATCATCAGCGTTGCAATTTGGAATATTTATTAATGACTGCCAGCCCAAAATATCATGATTTACAGTGCCTTTGATAATATCAATTAAATCAGCAATAACACTACTCGCCGTTGCTTCAGCACCTGCGCCAGCACCATAGTAAAGCGTTTCACCAACTGCATTACCTTTGACCAATACACTGTTCATAACGCCATCAACATTGGATAGTAGATGAGTTTTGGGTACTAAAGTTGGGTGTACGTGTATTTGTAATTTACCATCTAGTTTTTTAGCAATACCTAAATGTTTAATGGCATAACCCAACTCAGTTGCAAAAGCGATATCTTCGCTGCTGATTTTGCTAATACCTTGTGTTGAAACTTGATTAAATTGTAATTTACAACCAAATGATATTGAGGCGAGGATGGATAATTTATGCGCTGCATCAATACCTTCTACATCAAAAGTTGGATCAGCCTCAGCGTAGCCCAGTGCTTGTGCCTCTTTAAGAGCATCTTCAAAATTTCTACCTTTGTTGCACATTTCAGTTAGGATAAAGTTGCTTGTGCCGTTAATAATGCCAGCAACTAATTCAATTTGATTGGCACTTAAACCCTGTTCTAAAGATTTTAAAATAGGAATACCGCCAGCAACGGCCGCTTCAAATAAAAGATGTGTGCTGTTATCTTTTGCCAAGGCTAGTAGTTCATTGCCATGTGTCGCAATTAAAGCTTTGTTAGCGGTAACAACATGTTTGCCATTTTTAATGGCTTGTTCAACCAAATCTTTTGCCAAGCCTGTACCACCCATTAATTCTAAAACAACATCAATATCATCATTATTAACAACTTCAAACGGGTCCTGAGTTAGTTTAATATGCTCAGTAGGGCAAATGCGTGTTTGGGTTGTGTCTCTTACAGCCGCATGAGTGACATTAATACTATCGCCAGATCGACGCGTAATTTGCGCTTGGTTTTTGTTCAACACATTCACCACACCACCACCAACAGTGCCCAGCCCTAAAATTCCAATATTCACAAGTAAAAATTCCTATCTAACTAAACTAAAAAAGGCATTATACCAATAGAGGATGTTTGTATATAGAGTTATTGAATGGGGTAGTGATTTATTTGTTTAAAATAATTGCTGAACATTTAAGTGGACGCAAGTATTGGCTAGGAATTTTGTGTTGATTATTAAAAAGCACAGGCGCTAAGGCTTTTAGCATATCTTCATAAATTGGTTTTTTAAAATCAATCACATCTTCAATAGGACGCCAATAATCCACCCATATCCAATCGTCAAACTCTATTTGCACATGCGTGTCTAACTTAATGTTATTTTCATCTGAAATAAGGCGCAATAAAAACCAAACTTGTTTTTGACCAATACACACAGGCTTTTGTCTATGCTTAATGTAATAATCAGGCAAATCATAACGTAGCCACTTAGGTGTTTTAGCAAGAACACTTACATGTTCAGCGGACAGTCCAACTTCTTCATTAAGTTCTCGAAAAAGGGCGTCCAACTCATTCTCACCAAAGTCAATACCACCTTGTGGTAATTGCCAAGAATCTTGCTTAAAGCGTTTGGCAAGAAGCACTTGTTGTTTGTCATTGGTAATAACAATGCCAACATTAGCCCGATAGCCCTTACTATCAATCATACTATTTTTACGTTAGTGATTAATCTTCGCCAGAAAATACACCCAATAACTGCAATAAACTTAAAAATAAGTTATAAATTGAAATAAACAGCGTTACTGTTGCCATGATGTAATTGGTCTCACCACCACGGATAATATTTGAAGTTTCAAATAAAATCAAGCCACTCATTAGTAAAATAAACGCTGCAGATACGGTCAGTGATAAGGCTGGCATAGCAAAGAAATAAGCAGCAATTCCTGCTAAAAATGCCACAATAATACCTGCCGTTAGGAAGCCAGATAAAAAGCTAAAATCTTTACCAGAAGTAATGGCATAAAAAGACAGTGATAAGAAGATAAGCCCCGTACCTGTCATTGCCATAGCAATCAATTCAGAGCCATTTGAAAAAGCGGTTGTATAAGCGCCAATAATAGGTCCTAATGTCAGCCCCATAAAGCCTGTTAATGCAAACACTGCCAAAATTCCGTAACTCGAATTCTTAAGTTTATTGGTTAAATATAGCAAGGCAAAATAACCACCAAGCGTGATTAAAAGGCCAAAATGTGGCAACTTTAAGGACATAGCAAGATAAGCCATTAACCCACTAAATAATAAGGTTGCAGAAAGTAATTGGTATGTGTTTTTTAAAACGCTATTAATGCTAATGCCACGCGTTTGAGTGCTGACGTTTGTGTTCATGATTTATGCCTCGTGTTTAAAAGTGTAAAATACAACCATTTTACAGCGAAAATAAACGCATGAAACTGGTTTTAGGTTTAGGAAAAACAGGTTTTTCAATCGCTCGTTTTTTATCAGAACAAAATATTGACTACAAAATTGCTGATAGTCGCACCAATCCACCCTTGCTATCTAAATATGCCAGTGCGTTTTTAAAATCACCCCCTGCTCTTGGTGCTTGGACATTGGATTTATTAACAGGCATTGATGAAATTTTCATCTCTCCTGGCATTGCTCAAAATGAGTCTATTGTTATTTGGGCAAAAGAGCAAAACATTCCCATTGTCAGTGATATAGAGTTATTTTCAAGATTTGCAAAAGCGCCCATTATTGGTATTACTGGCTCTAATGGAAAATCAACAGTGACACAATTATTAACACAAATGATTGCCAATGCAGGCATACAAGTTGCTATGGGTGGTAATATCGGCACACCCGCACTGGATTGTTTAAATGAAAAAGTAGAGTATTACATATTAGAATTATCCAGTTATCAGCTAGATTACAGCCATCATCTGAATTTAATAGCAGGTGTTGTGCTTAACATTACTCCTGATCATCTTGATCGGTACCAAAGTTTTAAACATTACACCAATTCTAAATTAAGCCTATATCAGCATTGCCAACACTTAGTGATTAATTTAGACGAGCCACTTGTGCCCAAAAAAGCAAACGCCAAGTGCTTTAGTATTAGCATACCCAAGCAAGCAGATGATTTTGGCACAGTCACTTGCCACGATATCTGCTATCTACTCAGAGGCGATGGTATGCTAATGAGCATTAACGAAGCACAACTGATTGGCGAGCACAATACAAGAAATATACTTGCAGCCCTTGCCTTAGGCGAGCAAATCAAACTGCCAATAACGTCCATGATACAAAGCATTAAAAACTTTAAAGGACTAGAACACCGACTTGAATGGGTAACAAAAAAACAAAATATTGATTATTACAACGATTCAAAAGCCACCAACGCAATCTCCACCATAACAGCAATCCAAGCCTTAATGCACAAACATCAAAATATCGTATTAATCTTAGGCGGTATTGCCAAACAAGAAGACTACACCCCATTATTTAAACTCATCAATAAAAGTATTACTGGTGTCGTCCTCATAGGGCAAAGCACTCAGCAATTTGAACAAGAAATTAACACCAATACCAGCCACGCCAAAACCATGCAAGAGGCTGTTAATATTGCTGGCTCAATGATTAATAACGGCGCAATTCTATTATCTCCAGGATGTGCCAGTTTTGATATGTTTGATAATTTTGAACAGCGTGGGAAGGTGTTTAAAGAATGTGTGTTTAGTCTAATTTAGACATTAAAAAGCCCCCACTGGGAGGGCTTTGGTCGCTGTAAAAAGCGGAGCCTACGAAAAATACATTTCATTGGTATGAAAAGCAAAATCTAAGCGATAGTCGGTTACAATCAGCCCGAATTATAACTTGAAAAAGACATATGATTACTCAAAAAATTTGTCAAGGAATTGTAACCGACTATCACCTAAACGCAAATCACAACAACTAATTGTCTACTATTGAAACCTTTGTTATTGTAACCGACTATCACCTAAACGCAAATCACAACTGTGCCGAGGCGTTAAATGCAATTGCTGATATTGTAACCGACTATCACCTAAACGCAAATCACAACTATTTTTAGATTTTCTCTATGAGTTGATAAATGTAACCGCTTTAGCAGGGTTAAGGCTTTTTAAGACCAAGGCGTATTCCTCGCCTTTCAGCCAAGTGCTTTGGCGTTTGCATAGTTGGCGGGTGGCAATGATGGCTTTGTCTATCATTTCTGCTTTGCCTATTTCGCCATTTAAATATTGCCATGCTTGGCGGTAGCCGACGCAACGGATGGCAGGTAGATTTTCGTGGAGGTTTGGGTTTTGTTTGAGGTGTTTTACTTCGTCTAAAAAGCCGTGTTCTATCATTGATAAAAAACGTTTTTCAATGCGTTGATGTAGCTCGCTTCGGTCGGGCATGAGGATGATTTTTTTAATAGGATGGTTAATAATGGGTTTTTTGTTGCCTTGTAGTTCGCTGAGTGTTTTGCCGCTTAAGTCAAACACCTCAAGTGCGCGCGTGATTCTTTGCGTATCGTTTGGGTGGATTCTATTGGCGGCTTGAGGGTCGATTTTTTTAAGATCTTGGTGTAGTGCAATTGTGCCTTTACTTTTAAGTAATTGGTTGAATTTTTCTTTGGATTCTGGGCTTGATTCTGGTAATTTGGACAAGCCGTGTTCTAATGCGTGAAAATAAAATGATGTACCGCCTACCAAAATGGGTACTTCGTTATTGGCAAAAGCGATTTTGATTTGCGCATTAGCATCGCAAGTAAAGTCAAAGGCTGAGTATGAATCTTCTGGGTTGCAAATATCAATTAAGTGATGTGGGTATTTTTTTAAGGTTGCTTTGTTTGGTTTGGCAGTGCCAATATTCATGCCTTTGTAAATAAGAGCGGAGTCAACGCTAATGAGTCTAGCTTTGAACTGCTGGCTTAATTTAATGGCTAAATCAGTTTTTCCTGAGGCGGTAGGACCCATTAAAAATATCACGGTTTTGTTGATTTGAATTGGCATAAAAATCTTGTAATTACTAGGTATTAATAGAGCGTAACCTACATTATAATGTCAGCACAAAATTTATTAGATACAAACACATGTTTACAATTGAAAATAAAGTCAGTGGTAGAGTTTTCCAAACTGAGGGTAAAGACACTATTCTAAATGATGCATTGGCTTATGGGTTAAATTTTCCTTATGACTGTCAAAAGGGTTTTTGTGGTAAATGCAAGGCGACTATTATTGAGGGTGAGGTTGGTTACGAAGGTGAAATACCTTCTGGCATTACTCCAGAAGAAGTGGCAAAAGGCATGGCTTTATTGTGCCAATGCAGAGCTAAATCTGATGTTGCTTTGGTGGTGGCTGAGTTAGACAGCGTTGCAGATATTGAAGTGAGAACTTTGCCTTGCAAAGTGCAAAGCATTAAGCATCTTAATCATGATGTGGTACAAGTGTTTTTAAAAATTATTGGCTCTGAGTCGTTGCAATATTTGGCAGGACAGTATATTGATTTAATCCACCCTGATTTTGAGCCACGTGCTTTTTCCATTGCTAATGCATCTAGTAATACTAGCTTGATTGAGCTCCATGTGCGTTTAATTAAGGGCGGTAAATTTACCAACTTTGTCTTTAATGAGCTACAAGAGAAATCACTGCTTAAAATTGAAGGACCGAAAGGGGATTTTTATCTTAGAGAAGAGAATAAAAAACCTATTATTTTAGTGGCTGGTGGCACGGGTTTTGCTCCTGTGAAAGCCATGGTTGAACATGCAATTGAAACTAAATCTAGGCGAATAATCCACATTTATTGGGGTGTAAGAGATGAGCAGGATTTATATACTAATTTGCCTGAGCAATGGGCTAAAAGCCATGGAAATATTAGTTTTATTCCTGTATTGTCACAAGCGAATAGTACTTGGAAAGGAAGAACGGGCTATGTGCATGAAAGCGTGTTGGTTGATTTTGAGCGTTTAGTAGATTATGAAGTTTATGCTTGTGGTCCACCGGAAATGGTTAAAGCCGCAGCAGATACGTTTGTGAAACGAGGCATACTTAAAGAAGACTTCTTCTCTGATGCTTTTGAATTTGCCTTTGAGGGGGTGCGTTATGAGTAACATGCAACAACATTTGACCGAACAATTACAAACAGCATTAAGCCCAAGCTATCTTGAGGTTATTAATGAGTCTCATAATCATTCTGGTCCTGGTCCTGCTAGTGAATCCCATTTTAAATTAATCGTCGTGAGTGATTATTTTAAGGATTTGAAATTAATTAAAAGGC
Source organism: Candidatus Ruthturnera sp. Tsphm01 (assembly GCA_030142985.1). GTDB lineage: Bacteria > Pseudomonadota > Gammaproteobacteria > PS1 > Pseudothioglobaceae > Ruthia. The sequence goes on from CP125320.1 coordinate 113,057, forward strand.
ATCGTTTTATTAATCAGTTATTTAAAGAAGAGATGAGCCATATTCATGCATTAGCAATGCACACTTATACACCCGATGAGTGGCAGATGAAAAAGGGCGCACCAGATTCTCCTAAATGTGCAGGCGGTTCAAAATCTTAAAGTTTTTTAAACGGTTTTTATATCTTTTATTTTTACTGTTTGTTGCCTGTGAGAGTGCAACAGTCTCAACAATTGCTGTAAAAGTAACACCAAAACCAGTTCAAATTAGTACTAGCGACTTGGTTGTTGAAAAAGACCTTTGGCGCTATATTGTTAATCGCTACACGCTAAGCGCACCTAGTCAAAAAGAATTATTTTGGCATATTGATTGGTTTAAAAAAAATACTGATTATTTAACGCGCGTTACCAAACGTGCACAGCCTTATTTGTATTTAGTGAAAACAGAAGTAGAACGTGCTGGACTACCCATTGAAATTGCCTTATTGCCCATTGTTGAGTCGGCTTATTATCCATTTTCTTATTCACATGGCACAGCTTCAGGTTTGTGGCAGTTTATTCCTTCGACTGGAAAGTTATATGGCTTGAAAAACAACTGGTGGTACGATGCGCGTCGTGATGTGCTAGCCTCAACTAAGGCGGCCGTTAGGTATTTGAAAAATCTTAACAAACTATTTAAGGGAGACTGGCTATTGGCAATTGCTGCTTATAATTCAGGTCCTGGACGTGTACAAAAGGCCATTGCTAAAAATAAACAACAAGGCAGGCCAACTGATTTTTGGCATCTAGATTTGCCAAAAGAAACCAGAGGTTATGTGCCAAGATTGTTAGCAGTAGCGCAACTCATTAAGCACCCTAAGAGATACGGACAAACAATCACAGCAGTTAGTAACACCCCTCAAGTACAAGCCATTAAACTTAATTCACAATTTGATTTAGCATTGATTTCTGAGTGGGCACAGATAGATTTAGAGCAATTATATACTTTAAATCCGGGACTTAAACGCTGGGCAACACCAAGTAAGGGGAGTTATAATTTATTATTACCAATTGATACAATCGAAACTTTTAAAAAGAATTTAGCCAAACATCCTAAAGAAGATAGAGTGAAATGGGTGCGTCATCAAATTAGTCAAGGTGATAGTTTAAGCAAAATTGCTCATCAATTTAAGACCACAATAAGCCAGATAAAAAGTGTAAATAGTTTGCGTAGTAATGTGGTTAAAGTAGGTCAATATTTGATTGTGCCAGTTTCGCAAAAAGATGCTCAATATTATTCACTATCAGAAGAGCAAAGAGAAGCACAAAGAATGAATGCAAAAAAAATAGGTGTTAAAGTATTTCATACTGTTGTTAGTGGTGATAGTTTGTGGCTTATCGCTAGACAGTATAATACTTATGTGGATAGCATCGTAAAGTGGAACCATATTGCTAAAACTAAACCACTTCAGGTGGGCAAAAAATTGGTATTATGGCAACCCAATTCAACCAAACTTAAAGATTTATCAAAACTAGTCAGTGTGGGTATAAATATTGATAGAAAGATTACCTATTACGTTAAAAGTGGTGATAACTTATCCATAATTGCACATAAATTTGGTGTGTGGGTTAGCCAGCTTAAAAAATGGAATCAATTGACAGGTAAAAAACCACTACAGCCTAAACAAAAATTAACCATCATTGTTAACGTTGTTAACTCTAATATGAAATAAAAACATGAACGTATTGCCGATTAATAAAATAATACTAGCAAGTATTGCCTTTGCACTTACGAATTGGAAAAAAATACTAGAAATTTCTATTCTTCCAGTGCTAATATCCATTCCTTTTTTAGCAATTTTGCCTGATATGCTCAGCATAATGGAGAGCGTTTTTAGTAAAAAAGAGGTTGCTGATATTCAGTTGCCTGACAATACGATGATATATTTATTGCTATTTTTTTATGGCTATTTAACACTTTCAATCAATGTATATCGCTTGGTTATTTTGGGTCAAAATAGTGTTTCTGGAATTGTTCCGGTGCTTAATTTTAATAAGATTATTCGCTTTGTTGGTTTAACACTACTTATTGGTTTGGCAACCACAGCACCAGTGATTATCAGTGGTATTGCTTTTTTACAGTTAATTGTGTATTTTTTAGTTATCCCAATCACCTTGAATTTTATTAACATTGCTATTGGCCAACCTTCAAAATACAAGTGGAATTTGAGTTTTATCTCTCAAGCCAACTTGTTTTTTTTACAGATCGTTTTACCAGCATTGGTAGGTATGATTTTTTCATCTCTTGTGTCACTAATTGGGCTTCCTGACATATTAGGGTGGGTGTTTAAAGCAATTGTGTTTTATTGGACATTAATTAGTCTGGCATTGTGTTATCAATTTATTGTTAAGAAAAATATTAGAGTTCAAGACTAAACCCTTTGGCGTAACGCATATCGAATGTAGCGCGGTTGAGTTTTGCACGTGCAATTGATTGCCTTAATTTTTTATAGACTTTAACAAAATTTTTGAGTCGTTTTTGCTGTTTTTGATAGCCTAATACGACTTTAATGTTGGGTTTAATAAAAAGAGTGTCAATATTAGTTTTAGAGATAGATGTAATAACCATTGGTTTGATAATGGCTTTGTAGGTTTGATAATCATCAAATAGAGTTTTTACAATGTCTTTGTCGTGTGCTGAAGTGGCAATGATGGCATTTGATTTTATAATTTTATTAGGTGTAAATAACTCGCCCTTGGTGGAGATGTAGCCTTGGCAAGTCTGTGTTTTAGCATCATTCGGGCAGTCTTTGTTTTTCCAACGCATACTAATTCGTTGCGCGCTGATTTTGATATTGATAAAGTTCCAAAAAAGACGTTTTACTTTTGCATCTGCCACCCATGGGTGGCGCTCTAATTCGTGTTTAATCTGGTGTAAATTTAGTTGGTATGTTTCAGTAATTAAGGGGAATATGTGTTGCTCTAATACTTGCTGTGTGACTGGAAATTTTTTATCAATTTCCCAATTAATATCAACTTTTAAGAACCCACTTAGATGGGTATTTTGCACACCCCACACAATGAGTCCTAATAGAATAATAACGGATAATAGTTTAAATATGTGTTGGTAAATAGACTTTTTATGCCTATTTTTACATCTATATTTCATCAATGATTGCCACGACTAGTTCATCAAAACTCACACCTATTGCCTTTGCTGCCATTGGCACTAATGAGTGTGATGTCATACCTGGGACGGTATTAATCTCTAATAAATAAGGCTTATTGTGTTGATTAATAATGAAATCTACCCGTCCCCAGCCTTTGGCATTAATAGCAAAAAATGCTTCAAGTGCAGTGGCTTGTAACGCTTGCTCTTGAGATGGGCTTAAATCACAAGGACATAAATATTGAATCTTATTCGAGTGGTATTTTGATTCATAATCGTAAAAACCTTGGTCAGTCATAATTTTCACAACTGGTAAGGCTTTATCACCCAAAATTGCCACTGTGTATTCATCACCTTCAATCCATTGTTCAACTAAGGCATGTGGGTTGTATTGCCAAGCAAATGTTAATGCGTCATTTAATTGCGTTTGGCTATCAACTTTACTAATACCAATGCTAGAGCCTTCTAAAGTAGGCTTAACTGCCCAAGGTAGTGGGAAATTAATAGGTTTAATGGGCTGATTGATACTTACAACAATAGAGGGCGCAAGGTTGAGATGATGCTGTTTCCAGATTATTTTAGTGCGTGCTTTATCCATGCCGTTATGGCTGGCTTTTGAATCAGACCCTGTATAACGAATACCTCGGCTTTCTAGTTGTTTTTGAATATACCCATCTTCACCGCCACGACCATGCAAAACAATAAACGCCTGGTCAAATTTTTGTTGCCAAAGTTGGTCTAAATTATCACCACTCCAATCAAATTTAAAGCAATTGATGTTTTGGCTTTTCAAAGCGTTGTAAACTGCCTCGCCACTGTTTAGAGAAACGGCTCTTTCGGCAGAATTTCCACCCATTAGCACAGCAATCATTTAATCACCACCTCTAATTCTAAATCAATATTAAAGTTTGATTTTACGGTTTGTTGGATGTGGCTAATTAAATTTATAATGTCAGCACTACTGGCTTTATTTTTATTGATAATAAAATTAGCGTGCTTATTTGATACACAAGCATCACCTATACAAATGCCTTTTAATTGACTTTTCTCAATCAGTTTTGCTGCAAAATGATTTTTTGGATTTTTAAACACACTACCGCAACTTGCCTTGCCAATTGGCTGATGCTGATTGCGTTGATTTAGTAATTGCTTGATATTTTGCTGAGGTTCTGTCTGGTTAAATTCCAATGTTGCGTCAATAAAGTATTCATTGGCGTGTTGAGCATGAATATACCGATATCCAATATCAAAATTATCTTTCATGCGTTTAGATATAACACCTGATTGGTTAATGGTGGTAACACTAACAACGTATTGCCAAAACTCAGAGCCGAATGCACCTGTATTCATCATTAGTGCGCCGCCGACAGTGCCTGGAATGGCAGATAGAAACTCGCCACCATACAAATGGTTTGCATGACACAATCTGGATAGTTTTGCCAGTGTTGTACCCGCTTCGACCCAAAGAGTGTTTTTTTCAATTTTTGTTTGTGTTAAATTGCTTAATTTTATCACCACACCTTTAAAACCTTGGTCGTGCACAATTAAATTACTACCCAGCCCTAAAAATAACAATGGTTTGGTATTGGTTTTTAGAAAATTAGATAAGTCGGTGACATCATTTGGGATAAAAAAATCTTGCGCCAATCCACCCGTTCTAAATGAACAATGCAAACTCATAGGCTCATTATGCAATAGCAAAGCAGTTACCCTTAAGCATAGTTGGATTTTAGCAAACCAGGCAGAGTATGAATATCGCCTGCACCTAATGTTAATAGTACATCATTGTTATTAACAATGTTAGGCAGTACAGTTAAAATTTCTTGTGGATTTTTTATCACCACTGGATTTAAGCCAGAGCGCCTTCTAATTGCATCAGCCAAGGTGGAAGAATTAATACGAGTAATAGGTTCTTCTTGGGCTTGGTATATGTCTAGTAATATGAGTGCATCAGCGTTGCTAAGTGTGCGGGCAAAATCATCAAACAAATCACGCGTACGAGAATAGCGGTGTGGCTGGAAAATAACAATTAAACGTCTATCTTGATAGGTGTCTTTAAGAGATTCAAATACGGCACTAATTTCTTTTGGATGATGTCCATAATCATCAAACAAAGACACTTGGGCATTATTGATATTTAGTTTTCCATGATGCTCAAGTCGCCTAGCAACACCAGAAAAATTAACCAGTGCTTTTTGAATAATGTTAATTTCAATATTAAGTTCACAGCAAATACCAATCGCTGCCAGTGTGTTAAGAATATTATGCCTACCGATTAGATTCAGCTTGATAGGGAATGGCTTTGTATATTTATCATAAACAACATCAAAGTGCATTTGCATGCTCACTTGTTTTACGTTAATGGCTCGAATATCAGCGTTGTCATTAAAGCCATAAGTGACTAATGGACGATGAATGTTGTTTAATATTTCGTTCACTCCTTCATCATCTTTGCACATAACACAAGTGCCATAAAATGGCAAATTAGCACTAAACCTAATAAAGGCATCTTTTAAGTTTTGGTAATCATTGCCATAAGTCGCCATATGCTCATGGTCAATATTAGTAATCACACTTAGCATGGGTTGTAAGTGCAAGAATGAAGCGTCGGACTCATCCGCCTCAGCGATTAAATAGTCACTCTCACCCAACTTGGCATTAATCCCGCTTGAATTTAATATTCCTCCAATAATATAGGTTGGATCAAGTTCAGCTGTATTGAGTATGTGGGTAATAATACTGGTGGTCGTTGTCTTTCCATGGGTGCCTGCAATCGCAATGCCAAATCTAAAACGCATTAATTCTGCCAACATCTCTGCGCGAGGTACAATTGGAATATTAAGTTGACGCGCCTTAATTATCTCTGGATTATCATCCTTAATCGCACTAGAGATCACCACTACTTGTGCATTTTTTATATTATCTTGGTGGTGCTTATGATAAATTTTACATTCCATTTCCACCAATCTGTTGGTGATTTTGCTTTGATTAATATCCGAGCCAGACACGCTATAACCAAGATTATGTAGCACCTCAGCAATACCACTCATACCTGAGCCGCCAATACCAACAAAATGAATATTATTCATTCTAGATTTAAATACCATACGTAAATCTTTCATTATTTTATTACCGTAATAATGCTAAAAACTTGAATTCCTCCCCCCTTGCCAAACTCAGTTAACTCTTCGCCAGTGGTCGCGGTAATGCCCACATCTTCAGGTGCAATATCTAGTAATTTAGCAATGTTAAACTTCATTTTTTCGATCATAGGAGAAATTTTAGGATGCAAACACTCAATGGAAATAGCAATATGCTGAATTTTCCAATCACTCAAATCATTAAATGCCAATTTCAAATACTCAGCACTATCAGTCACACCTTGCTTGTGTAAAGCATCTGCTTTAGCACCCAATACGTTAACGCCAGTAATAGAAGAAACCGCATTTGTGATTGAATGCAAAACCACATCACCATCACTATTGGCATTAAGACCCTTTGGATAATCAAACACAACACCTGCCAAAACAAGTGGCTTATTCGTATCACAAAATGCATGAGAGTCTTGTCCTAATCCAGTTTTTATTTTCATTGCTAGATGAATGTTTTTGTCAAAACTTTTATTTTAATGTTTTATGATTAAGATTTAACCTTTTTATTTTTAAAAATTAATTAAGGCCTTTGTATAAATAGTGTCAAATATTAAAAACAAGTTCACAATCAGGATATTTTATTGAATAATAAACTGTGCTTACAGGTAGGATTAATGAAAATTAGTATTTTTTGAAACCTTATGATGTGGCTATGTCTTCTTATTTAACTAGTGATACGCATAAGAGTGTTGCCAATAATGTTGAAATCGAACACGCTTATGGAATATCAAATGCTTGCACAACTTGCCATATTTGTCTGTGTGAGGAGTTTAAGTTCAGTAAATAAGTCAAATGAATCCGAATATAATTTATTGGATAAAGCTTGGGGTTTAAATCCAAATTCTCGCCTATCTTGCTAAACGATTATAGTGGCACTGATTTAGTAAACTTGTCTGCCTTTTAGTCAAAATGAGCATGTGTATCATTCTAGGTGTTAATTTTGAGAGTAGAAAAAATTGTTTGGGCTTATGACTGTTAAAAAAACGAACATTTTAAGTTCTAGTTGGCGCGGCTTAATGATATTTAAAATTGTGACATTAAGGATATTTTAATCGCTTTAATCGATGGGTTAACAGGCTTACATAGGGCAATTAATGCAGTGTTTATGCAGACTGATGTGCAACTTTGTATTGTTCATATGGTGAGAAACTCATTAAAATATATGAACCACAAAGGATAGAAATCAAGTTGCTGGTGATTTAAAATAAATCTATCAGTCAATCACTGAACAAAAGGTTTTGCCTGTATTAGATGAATTTGAATACAGGCGGAACAAACAAACCCTAGGTATTGCTAAATCATGGCGACAAAATTGGGATAATGTTACCACTTTGTTTGCCCGTCCTTAAATTATAAATTCAGTGCTTAGGAAATCCATCAAGAATTGTAAGATTTTTTAATCATGAATCTACATTTAAGGTTTTTTTTGCCATTGAGGCGGCGAACAAAAATAAATAAATTATGCCAGTTGAGAATAATAAGTTAGATTATAATGCTGCATGAAAATAAATTGAAAAATTACGCTTGATTGATGAGAAGAGGGCTGTGCAGTTTTTTTTTTTTGCTAATTATCAACGTTAAAATATAACACTATGAAATATTATTTAATCTCTTTTATACCTCTAATATTGACAACACCTTTGTTTGGTGAGGGGGTTTGGTTTGGTATACCAGTTTGGGCAATATTTGCATTATTGTTTGCTGTTATTTATGCCAGTAGCGTAATTTGGCTTATTAACAACAAGTGGGAAGACTTATCATAAAGCATTATGATGAATTTAATTGAAATTTGGGTGATTGGCATTTATTTATTAAGTTTGCTTGTTGTTGGCGCGTATGGACACCATAAAAGTAAAAATAACAGTCTAACTGACTTGTATTTAGGCGGGCGAGAATTTGGGGTTTTAACGCTTTTTTTAACTTTTTATGCCTCACTATATAGCGGCGACACTATTATTGGGTTTTCTTCTGTGGCTTATCAAAATGGCTGGCTATCACTTATGTATATCAGCTTTATGGTAGCTGTGAGTGGAAGTTTATTAAGCTATGCACCCAAACTTTACAAACTTGCTAAAGAAAGAAATTATATTACTTTAAGTGATTATATCAGTGATCGTTATCCCAATAAAGTACTACATTATTTAGTTATTTTGGCTGTTTTATTTGTTTTGGGTAGTTATATTTTAAGTAATTTAAAAGCCATTGGTACGATTGTCCAATCGCTCTCAGATGGTGTGATTTCTTATTCTTTTGGGGTTGTTGCGCTAACGATTATTATTTTTATCTACGAAAGTTTAGGCGGAATGCGCTCTGTTGTTTTCACTGATGCTATTCAGGGGGTTTTGCTGTTAATAACAATTCAAATTATTTTTTTTGTGGTGTTGTTTGAGTTTGGGTTAAACCCAAATGTAGAAAATACAAACATTCAAGAAATCATGACATTACCGAGTGGCAATCAACAAATTAACTGGCTTAGCACTGTCTTTTTAGCCTTTTTTAGTGTTTCAGTTTTCCCACATGCTATTCAACGAATTTTTATCGTTAAAAAAGAAAGCAATTTAAAAAAAATCTTCAAACTTATGACATTTACGCCATTTTTCACCACATTGCCTGTTATTATTATTGCTATTATTGCGATTGACGTTCTGCCAGAATTATCCAAAGCGCAAAGTGAAAATGTTATGCCTTTAATGTTAAGCAAAATATCTCATTTGCCGTTTTTACATTGGATTATTGTGTTGTTTTTTGCTGCTGCTTTGGCGGCAATTATGTCTACCATTGACTCAAGTAATATCGCCATGCATTCTACTTTAGTTAAAAATATTTATTTACAATATTTTCCTAACAGTACCGGATTAGAAATAAAATACATCTCTATGCTTATTTCATTGGTTATTCTCAGCCTACTTGCTTATTTTGCATTAGCCATTAACGTTTCCATTTGGGCAATTATAAGATTAAAATTAGAGGTTTTGGCACAACTTTTTCCAATGATTGTTTTAGGTGTTTGGACACAAAACATTAATGCGCAATCTGTTTTGATAGGATTAGTAACAGGGCTTGTGGTGTTGCTATATTTAGCATTTTTCTCAAGTATACCAAAACCACTCAATATTCACGCAGGGCTTTGGGCGCTTAGTGCTAATTTTATTGCCATATTCACTATGCATAATTTTAAAAATATCGTCCTAAATAGGTGAATATTTTAAACATTCCAAGTGTTTTTTTGGTTGGCTTATGCAAAGGTCTCAATACCATTAAACATTATTTAATCTCTTTTATACCTCTAATATTGACAACACCTTTGTTTGGTGAAGGGGTTTGGTTTGGTATACCAGTTTGGGCAATATTTGCATTATTGTTTGCTGTTATTTATGCCAGTAGCGTAATTTGGCTTATTAACAACAAGTGGGAAGACTTATCATAAAGCATTATGATGAATTTAATTGAAATTTGGGTGATTGGCATTTATTTATTAAGTTTGCTTGTTGTTGGCGCGTATGGACACCATAAAAGTAAAAATAACAGTCTAACTGACTTGTATTTAGGCGGGCGAGAATTTGGGGTTTTAACGCTTTTTTTAACTTTCTATGCCACACAATATAGCGGCAACACTATTATTGGGTTTTCTTCTAAGGCTTATCAAGATGGCTGGCTGGCACTCTTAACTGTTATTTTTATGATAGCTGTGATTGGAGGCTTATTAAGCTATGCACCCAAACTTTACAAACTTGCTAAAGAAAGAAACTATATTACTTTAAGTGATTTTATTAGTGATCGTTATCCCAATAGAACACTACATTATTTGGTGATTTTGGTTGTTATATTTGTTTTAGGTAATTATATTTTAAGTAATTTAAAAGCCATTGGCACGATTGTCCAAACACTCTCAGATGGTGCGATTTCTTATTCTTTTGGGGTTGTTGCGCTAACGATTATTATTTTTATCTACGAAAGTTTAGGCGGAATGCGCTCTGTTGTTTTCACTGATGCTATTCAGGGGGTTTTGCTGTTAATAACAATTCAAATTATTTTTTTTGTGGTGTTGTTTGAGTTTGGGTTAAACCCAAATGTAGAAAGTACAAACATTCAAGAAGTCATGACACTGCCGAGTGGCAATCAACAAATCAAATGGCTTAGCACTGTCTTTTTAGCTTTTTTTGGTATTTCAATTTACCCACATGCGATTCAACGAATTTTTATCGCTAAAAAAGAAAGCGATTTAAAAAAATCCTTCAAACTTATGACATTTATGCCATTTTTCACCACATTGCCTGTTATTGTTATTGCTATTATTGCGGTTGACGTTCTGCCAGAATTATCCAAAGCGCAAAGTGAAAATGTTATACCTTTAATGTTAAGCAAAATCTCTCATTTGCCGTTTTTACATTGGATTATTGTGTTGTTTTTTGCCGCAGCTTTGGCAGCAATTATGTCTACCATTGACTCAAGTAATATCGCCGTGCATTCTATTTTAGTTAAAAATATTTATTTACAATATTTTCCTAACAGCACCGAATTAAAAATAAAATACATCTCCATGCTTGTTTCATTGGTTATTCTCAGCCTGCTTGCTTATCTTGCATTAGCCATTAGCTCTTCCATTTGGGCAATTGTAATATTAAAATTAGAAGTTTTGGCACAACTTTTTCCAATGATTGTTTTAGGCGTTTGGACACGAAGCATTAATGCACAATCTGTTTTGATAGGATTAGTAACAGGGCTTGTGGTTTTGCTATATTTAACACTGTTCTCAAGTATACCAAAACCACTCAATATTCACGCAGGGCTTTGGGCGCTTAGTACTAATTTTATTGCCATATTCACTATGCATAATTTTAAAAATATCGTTCTAAATAGGTGAATATTTTAAACATTTCGATATAAATTCAAGCATTATTGATTTTCAATAAAAGAAGCGATAAAAATTTTAGCAAAATAATCTTTATTGGCATCCATACAAACAACTACTTTAAACCCTTGATTGTCTCTTTTGGTTTGACCTGATGTATCCGATAGACCAGAAACTATCATTTTTTGATTAATTGAAAGTGTCAATGTTTGCAGTGTAACTAATTTATTAATATCTGCTTGATTTAAATTAACAAGTACACAAGCAGCAAGCGGGTCAAAGATTGGATAGGCAGTAGCACCACTAAAATATTTAGTTAACATTTTTCCTACATATTCAGCAGCAATTCCATGTGTTTTGGCTTTAAAATTATCAGCAAAATCATGATTAAAAATTATTTTTTGACAAGCATCAAGTGGCACGATAACAATAGATAATCCACTACTAAAAATACTTTGCATACCACTTACATCAATAAAAACATTCCACTCAGCTACTTGATTAAAACTATAATTATCGGTTAAATCTTTTAAATTTCCAAGGGTGTCAATAGCACCCCCCATAACAACAACTTTAGCTATTTTTGATTTTATTCCATTCGTAAATTTACTCGACTTAACAAAGCTACCAAAATTAGTACCACCACCAATAATTAAAATAGACACAGGATTGGTTGATTTTTCAATAATATCAATATAAAACTCCTCAATAGAGTTCTCATATAATTTTGCATCTGAAGCTGGGATATCAATACCCATAAAGTTTTTTGTATTGTCTCTTATTTCTTTAGGATAAATATTTGAATAAATTAATGGTTGTTGAGCGCCAGCCACAACAGGTATTTTGTAATCTAATTCTAAAATTTTTAATAATGCTAAAGCATTGCGACTACCCGATTCAAGGTAACAACCACCTGTCCCAGTAACAGAAATACCCATAATTTCAATGTCTGTGTGATTTAATAAATAAAGAATAGCTATCCAGTCATCAATCATCATATCTGTATCAATAATAATTTTCATATAATTTCCTTGATTAAAAAAAGGGAGGCCTTTGCATTATTATAGGCGATTAACAAAATGATGAGTGTTATCAGATTGGGAATTTTTAAAATCCACTCTTGGTAGAGTTAAGGGTGTTTTTAACAAGTTTCTAGGTTGATGAAAGGTGGTGTTTTGATGGTTATTTATATTTATACAAAGGTCTCTTTTAAAGGATTATTTTTTTGATGCTGAGTTAAGTAAAAGTTTGCCAACGCTAAATCTTCTGGGTTAGTAATTTTAATATTGCTTTTGCTGGACTTGACCAAAATTGATTCAAGCCCTAAATGTTCAATGGCACTAGCCTCATCGGTGATGTTAATGCCATCCTTGATAGCAGTGTTTAAGGCTTTTAATAATATACTAAAACGGTACATTTGTGGTGTTTGGGCTTGCCAAAGATTTGATCTGTCAATAGTATTAACAATATTATTTTCAGTTTGTTTAATGGTATCAACGACCTTAGTTGCAAGAAACCCACCAGTTGCGTGGTGTTTGAGCTGGTTTATTAAATTGATTATTTCTGACGCCTTAACACAAGGGCGAGCACTATCGTGAACCAAGACCCAGTCATCGTCTTTGGCAAAATTTGTGAGTGCTTTAAGTGCATTAAGGACAGAGTGTGTGCGCTCTTTGCCACCAATGACTGTGGTTAGTAATTTTTGGTGGTTATTAAATGTTGATTTAGCAAACAGATGGTCTTTATTTGCAAGGGCAATAACACAGCCTTTAATTTTATCAATACCAAGTAAGGTTTTTAGTGTTTGATCAAGTATGGTTAATCCACTGTCGAGTTTTAGATATTGTTTGGGAATTTTGACCTGCTCATCAAGACCGTCCTGTTCAGAGTGCATACGTGTACCTATACCGCTAGCGGGAATAATTAAATAATAATGGTTAGGCATTTTTTAACTAAGGTTTATCTTGATTGGGTATTGATTGGCTAATTTGATAATACCTTTCACCCTCTTTAAGAAGTCCAAATTTATACCTAGCAATAGATTCCAAAATTTCCATATTGGCTTCTGATTCAGCATCAAGCTCAATTAATAGTTGTTTATTTTTTTTATCAAGTGTTTGATTGATTGAAATATTTTGGTTAATAATTTGCTGTTTATCATACAGCACGAAAGGGAAATTATTAGCCAAAAAACTTTGACGAATAAGTATGATTGATAATATCAAAAGAATAATTGTTATTTGATAATTATAAAAAAAGCCAAATAACTTATTTGGCTTTTTTTTCTGCCCTTTGGCAGATTGTATAAATACTTTAATGCTCAAGTTAATGAGTGATGGCATTAGCCATCAGAGAGTTGTTCACCATCTTTTGCATCTTGGATAAACATCCAAATGCTACCACCAACAATATAAATCATAGATGCAATGACTGCAAATGCTGAGATATATTCAGCCGTGCCAGAGATAATGCCAATATAGGATAGAATGATTAATGCCAGTGGCAATACCAAAGTTACAACCAAAGTGCTTAACATAAGAATATTGCCTCTTACACCACTGTTATCAACCATTGAACTCATTTTCTCATCTCCCATACTTTAAATAATAAATTAATAACATTATAGCATAGGTCTTTTGTTGGTAATATTGATACAAATCAATTTTTGATTAAAATGCTATTAGAAATTTTGTCGTGTAGCGCTCTGTTGTCCTTATCAAATAATTGATACAAAAAACCCAAGCCAAAAATGGCAAAAGAAGGGATTGCACTAATGAGTCGAATGAATGCTTGTTTGTGAGTGATATTATTACCACTCATTTGTTTAATTTGAAACTTCCAAGCTTTCATGCCTAACGTTTGCCCGCCTTTAATCCACGACCAAGTAAAGTATAAATAAATCACTGGTATTGTCACTATATAAAATAAAGCATTGCCATTTGGCGCTTCCGTGTTGAAAAAAACAATAATAATAACACCAGTGACAAAAAACACCAAAGAGAACGCTAAGAAAGCATCATATGACATAGCACATAGCCTACGCAATAAAGACACATCAGATTTCATCAGGCACACCTAGTAATAATTTTGGATTAACTGCAGTTTGATTAAGATAAACACCCCAGTGTAGGTGAGAGCCTGTAGCACGCCCAGTTTGACCAATAGTGCCAATTTTATCCCCTTGTTTAACCAACTGAGCTTGTTTAACTAGGTGTTTGTTCATGTGAATATAAACGCTGATTAATCCTTGTCCGTGATCAATGAATACGCTATTACCATTAAAGAAGAAATGCCCTGTGAGTATCACTTTTCCATCTGCTGGTGCGTGTATTGGTGTGCCCATACTGCCTGAGAAGTCCAGCCCTGTGTGTGCTCGACGTGGTTGTCCATTATAGAAACGCTTAAGCCCAAAGGGGCTAGTAATAACACCTTTAACAGGTTGAATAAATTGACCATTAAATAAAGATTTTTTAGAAAATAGCTTTCTGGTTTTTGACAAAATAGGGCGTTCACGCTTAATTCGATCCATATGTTTAAGGTTTGGATTGACGTATTTTTTCTTTTTGCCAGTGAGGCTGATATGCTGTTCTTTGTAGTCATGCTTGTACACCTTAAAAGTGATTTTTTGGGTGGAAAAATCCTTAATGGTGATATATCTTTTCCCCACTTTTGCGAGCAGTGGTATGCCTATTAATGCTTGCCAGTGCTGGTCTTTGATATGCTGAATATAGACAGGAACATCACTATAAAAAGCCTTTGGATTTGAATGGTTGCTTTGAAAATCAACCACAGCAATGCCACCAGGTATGGGTGTGTTTTCAATTTTGATGTTGGCCAATGTAATATTGGATAATAACAGCAAGATGATGAAGTTAATTTTTTTCAATTTTTTCAATATTAGAATATAGCTTTCCATCAGTTAATTGGGTGGTAATGGCTTGGTTGATTTTAGTATCAGTTGTTGAAGATAATACTTGATTTTTTGCATTAGTGGTAATGCTAAACCCCCGAGAAAGCGTATTAAGTGGTGACAAGTGATGAAGCGAGTTGGCTTGAATGGATAATGTGATTTTGTGCCTATCAGTTAAAGTGGTCATTGCCTTTTGAAGTTTTTCGCTTGCTAAATGTAGGGTATTACTATTAGCATTAATTATTTGCTTGATTTGATGTTTGAGTTGAGTAAAAAACACTTGGTTTAAAACCTTGGCATGTTTAATGGTTTCAGTTGGAGAGTGTTGCTTTAAGGCAGCAAATAGTGAGTTAAGTTTGGCATTATTTAAGGCAAGTGCTGACTTTACATGGGTGTTAAGGTTGATGCTTGTATGGTCAAGTTTTTGACTAAAAAAAGTAATTTGCCTATTCGGGCTTGGTATTCTCAATTTAAGCTGATTGAGGCGAGATTGATAATGATGTAAAGTTTGCTGATAAGTTTGCCGTAAAAGTGTATATAACTTATCAATATTGGCGAGTAATTCTAGCCGGTCAGGCGTGACTAGCATGGCAGCAGCACTTGGTGTGGGTGCGCGAACATCAGCAACAAAATCAGCAATTGTGGTGTCAGTTTCATGGCCAATTGCACTAATAATTGGGGTGCTTGCCTTAAAGATTGTTCTTGCCAATGCTTCTTCATTAAATGCCCATAAGTCTTCTAATGAGCCACCACCTCTGGCAATAATAATAACGTCACATTTGCCTGATTGCTCAGCTACATTTAAAGCATTTGTGAGTTTTTGCACTGAGCCTTGACCTTGAACCACTGAGTCGAATAATAAAATTTTAGCAAAGGGATAGCGCCTATTCAATACTTTAATAATGTCTTGAATGACCGCACCTACTGATGAAGAAATAACACCAATGGTGTTAATAATATTAGGCAACGGTTTTTTATGAATGCTGTCAAACAAGCCTTCATCAGCAAGCTTGTTTTTTAGTTGCTCAAAGGCAAGGTTTAAATTACCAACACCTACAGGCTCAAGATGTTGGATGATGAGCTGAAAATCACCCCGAGCCTCGTATAAAGCGGGTGCAGCGTGAACCAAAACTTCCATGCCATTTTCAGGGTTAAACTTAATATGGCGCTGATTGAGTCGAAATAAGGCGCAACGCACTTGGGTTTTACTATCTTTGAGGGAAAAATACCAATGACCTGATGTTGGGCGTGCTAAATTGGATATTTCTCCTTGTAGCCAACAAGTAGGAATTTTGTTCTCAATGGTCTTATTGCATAAGGACAAAAAACTAGAGATTGTGTAAATTTCGTCAATATTGAACATGACTTAGTTTTGCCTTAAGAGGGCAAATACTGCACCTGTGCCACCATCTTTGGGTGGGCAAGAATTAAAGGCCAATACCTCGGGATGTTGACGCAAAAAACTGACTACTTGGCTTTTTAAAATACTACTACCTTGGTCAGAATTGCAACCCTTGCCATGAATAATATGGATAAATTGCTGATACTGATGGTAGTGCATAAACTTAGATAATGATTGGCAGGCTTCAATGGTGGTTTGACCATGTAAATCTAAGGTTGGTACATGGCCGATATTGCCTTGTTTCATTTTTTTAATCATTTTTGGTGAAACACCATTTTGAGCATAATTAATTATATCTGAGCCAGATAAGTTACCGTAAGTAATGTGGGTATAAGCCTTAAAGGCTTTTTTCTTTGTTGGGTCTTGAAGCGTGGCTTTGTCTTTATTAACAGGGGTACTGTTTTCAACGATACTTCTAAATAATGCTTTATCAGACTCACTTATCATGCCACTATTTAAGAGAATTAATTATTATGAGATATAAGTATAACTAATTTGGTGAAAAATCACGCTCTTTTTATAAAAATCTTAAATTATTACAAAGGTATGAATGCAAAAAACCCTCAAAAGAGGGTTTTTTAAATAATTTAAGGGTTGATTCTATAACGCTTTAATTTGTGCATTTAAGCGTGATTTTTTTCTAGCTGCTTGGCTTTTGTGTATTAAGCCTTTGTTAACTGCTTGGTCAATCATCTTTTGCATGATGGTAAAACCACCTTGCGCTTGTTCTTTGTTACCTACTTCCAAAGCATAAGTAACTTTTTTAATAAAGGTGCGAACTTTAGCGCGAATTTGTGAATTGTGCTTGTTGCGTTTAACTGCTTGTCTTGCGCGTTTTTTAGAACTTGCTGAATTAGCCATTATGAAAGAAATATAAAATAATTAAAGGCGTAATTATAAAGTCTTAAATGCCAAAAGTCTATAGAGCATTAGGATTATTTATTCAATCCCTCTAACGAACCAATCAAATTAAGTATTTTTTTCTTATTAAACAGTAAATGCCAAGTTTTACCGCCTTGAGATTTCCATAAAGATACCGCCCGAATACCTGCTAGTAGTAACGCTCTAATGTGGTTTGCAGTATGTTTATTAGACAAGTAGACTTGTTCGCCATTGATCATAATTCTAGGATTCAAACCGCCCAAGGTTGACTTATAAAGTTGAGCTAAACGTGCCACTGAATTTGCATGATAAATATCAAAGAATTTCTGATTTTTAATCAGATCAATTTCCAGAGTGATTCGATCGAGTAGTGTTTGATTTTTCATCAATTTCTTTTCAAGATTGATTAAAGCTAATGTGTAAAGGATAATTTGTCGTATGTGCTTGGTCTTATTGCTTAATACAACTTTTAATGCAGCGATGCCTATCAATAAATCTTGCTCTGGATTGAATACTTCTTCAAGTTTGGTACTACTAGTGATGATACTTTTTAAGCTGGCTTGATTGCTATTTGCATCACAAGTACCCGTTGAGGCGAGTTGGTCAACCAGTGTCGTGGTTTGTAATATACTGGCAAGTGCCAAGGTTTGGTTGCGTAATTTATTCATAATTATGCAAAAGCCTCTCATTATAATTTATATTCAATAATTGCACCACCAAGACACGTTTCATGATCATAAAAAACAATGGATTGGCCTGGGGTAATTGCACGTTGAGGCTGCTTAAAAACAACCTTTAATTGCTTGTTATCACTTTGACTAATCATACAAGATTGTGATTGCTGACGGTAGCGTATTTTGGCGTTACACGCCAGTGGTAATGTTGGTGGTGTGTTAATCCAATGAGGCTTGGAGGCATTTAAGGTTTGGTGGTATAGTAACGCATGGTCACCTTGCACAACCATCAGTTCATTACGCTTAATACACTTATCTGCTACAAACCAAGGCTCACCTGACTTACCAAAGCCACCACCAATCTCTAAGCCTTTGCGCTGACCTATGGTATAAAAAGCCAAGCCTTGATGATGTTTAATAAATTGACCTTGCTCATCTACAATATCACCTTGTTGTTTTGGTAGATAGGTTGCCAAAAACTCAGAAAAATTGCGCTCACCAATAAAACAAATACCTGTTGAATCTTTTTTGTTAGCAGTAATAAATCCATTTTCTGTGGCAATATTACGCACATCAATTTTATTAATCTCACCTAAGGGGAATAGGCTTTTTGAGAGTTGGTATTGACTTAAAAGATGCAAAAAATAACTTTGGTCTTTGTTATCATCTAAACCTGTTTTAAGTTGATAAGCGCCATTCTTTTTAACAATACGAGCATAATGTCCTGTGGCAATTTTATCTGCACCTAGTGATAGCGCATGTTCTAAAAACGCTTTAAATTTAATTTTTTGATTGCATAAAACATCAGGATTAGGCGTACGACCTTTTTTATGCTCTTTAAGAAAATAGGCAAATACATCATCCCAATAGTCCGCTGAAAAATTAACAGTATGTAATTTTACATCAAGCTTATCGGCAACTTTTTGTGCATCAGATAAATCTTGCTCGACGTTACAATGCCCATCCTTGTCATCCTCTTCCCAATTTTTCATAAACAATGCTTCAACTTGATAGCCTTGTTTGAGTAGTAATAGTGTAGCTACTGAGGAATCGACCCCACCTGATAGTCCAACTATGATTTTAGTATCTTTATTCAAATTTTTCATACGCCAAAACAATACGTTGTACTAACTTGTGCCTGACGACATCTTTTGATTCGAAATGACGAAATGAAATTTTATGCTCATTTTTTAGCACCTTTATTGCATGCAATAAGCCTGATTGATTGGGCTTATGTAAATCAATTTGAGTTATATCTCCAGTAATGACCATTTTTGAACAAAACCTTAATCGAGTTAAAAACATTTTCATTTGCTTCACGGTGGTGTTTTGCGCCTCATCTAAAATAATAAACGATTCATTCAAAGTCCTGCCTCAAAACTTTTAGCAATGGTTTCTAAGTTTCTACCTAATGAGCCGCAAATATTAGCCAGTTGTTCTGCATCATCGATATCAAGTGTTAATTTCATTAAGTTGTTTCATTATAATAATAACCAATCAGACCGTGTTTGAGAATATCAAAAAATCTTCATTATGATACAATGGCGTGTTTAAATTTTACCGATATAACTTAAGAGAAAAACAATGAATAAAATGATATCGAGCTTGGTGCTGATTTTGCTATCTTTGTTGGTTATCACTCAAACAGGTGCAACGAACCACGATATTGATGGCATTACTATTCATAATCCATGGGTACGCTTGGCACCATCAAATGCACCTGTGTTAGGTGTATTTATGGAAATTCATAATAATTCTAATCATGATATTAGATTATTATCTGCCAATGCCAGTGGATACAAACGACTTGAGTTGCATAAAACTGAGTATAAAAATGGTATGATGAAAATGACTAAGCAGGGTTTTATGCCTATTCTAGCCCATGATAAATTGATTTTAAAGCCAGGCAGCTGGCATATTATGATGATTAGTCCCGAGTCGGCGTCAAATGAAGGTGAATTTGTTATGGTAGAGTTAATATTTGATAACGGCTCATCAAAAACATTACGCGTTAAAGTAAAAAAAGAAATATAACAATGAAACACCGCTAACCTTAAATGTTTAAAAAAATATTTATTGTTGTTGTGATGGTAGTAATCGTATTGTCTTTGTATGTAAATTTTAATCATAATTACAAAGGTTTATCTAAGCAACTTAAAGCCTCTTTCATGCTTTACAATCCTGATAAAGAATTATCATATTTTTCGTTGGTTGACCATAATAACAATAAATTTGATAACAAAAACTTTAAGGATAAGTGGACGTTGTTGTCTTTTATTTATACGCATTGTCCAGATGTTTGTCCCACCGGGTTGATGGATATGTCAATACTCAAATCCATCTTGATTAAAAGAGGTGCAAGCATTGTGCCTAACATTGTAACCATTACTTTTGACCCAATTAGAGATACGCCTGAAGTGTTAAAAACTTATGTAACCTATTTTGATAAGAGTTTTTTAGGCGTATCTGGAAATCAAAGTCAGATTAACCAATTGGTACAAGATTTTGGTGCTTATTATGAACGGGTAGTTTATGCCAAAAATGGCAAATCAACTGTGTTTAAGAATGACAAACCATTACCAGAATGGGCGTTGGTAGCTGGTTATTTAATTAATCATACTGCTTGGATTTATTTGGTTGGCCCAAATGGACAAATTTTTGCTGGCTTTCCATTGCCACACAATCCACTTGAAATGGCAGATGATATCGAATTACTAACTGAAAATTATTAAAAAAATCTTTTGTTATTGTTAGTGACTTGTGAGAACTTGTTTTAAATTACCACTTTGCCAAATCACAATATATTTAGACCACTAAATCACCCACTAAAGAATTGCCACGACCTTGGGTGATTTTTACATTGACAATTTGACCAATCAGAGACTTATCACCTTTGAAGTGCGTATTACGCATATTTTCTGTACGTCCAAATAGGTTGCCTCCTTTTTTTGCCATATTTTCTACCAATATTTTTTGAACACTACCAACCATTGATTTGGAGATGGTTTCAGTATTTTTGCCTATTGCTTTTTGTATTAATGCTAAGCGCTGTTTTTTAACATTCATATCGAGATCATCAGGATAACTTGAAGCAGGCGTCCCGGGGCGGGCAGAATAAATAAAGCTAAATGATTTATCAAAGCCAATTTCATCAATTAACGCCATGGTATCAAGAAAATCTTGTTTATTTTCACCTGGGAAGCCAATAATAAAATCACTTGATATAGAGATATTTGGGCGAATTTTGCGTAATTTTCTAATTTTTGATTTATATTCAATAACCATGTGTCCGCGTTTCATTAATCTGAGAATTTTGTCAGAACCACTTTGAATGGGCAAGTGTAAGTGCGAAACCAATTCTGGCACTTCCATGTAAGTCTCAATTAAACTGTCGCTAAATTGAGTTGGGTGTGAGGTGGTATAGCGAATGCGTTTAATACCATCAATTTGCGCTACAATGTTAATTAACAGTGCCAAATCGGCCATCTCTCCATCGTCCATCAAACCCTGATAAGCATTGACATTTTGTCCAAGCAGGTTAACTTCTCTAACACCTTGACTAGCTAAAATTTTAACCTCATTGATGACATCATCAAATGGGCGTGATACTTCTTCACCGCGTGTATAAGGCACAACACAAAATGTACAATATTTGCTACAACCTTCCATAATTGAGACAAAAGCGGTAACAGCGTTTATTTCTGGTTTTGGCAGGTGATCAAACTTTTCAATTTCTGGGAATGAAATATCAATACTGGTTTGTTTATTATTAAGTGCATCATTGAGCATTTTGGGCAATCTGTGCAAGGTTTGTGGACCAAAAATAATATCCACATAGGAAGCGCGTTTGAGAATTAACTCACCCTCTTGTGAGGCAACACAACCACCTACGCCAATGATTAAATTAGGATTTTTGTCTTTTAATTTGCGCCAACGACCAAGTTGATGGAATAGTTTTTCTTGGGCTTTCTCACGAATTGAGCAAGTATTAAGCAGTAGCACATCAGCATTGGTTACATCATCAGTTAGTGTCAAACTATGGGAATATTTAAGCACATCAACCATTTTATTAGAGTCATATTCGTTCATTTGACACCCAAAAGTGCGAATATATAATTTATTTATCAATGGTTACTTTTGCACCTCAGGCAAAATTCCTTCTGAACTAAGGTGTAGCGTTTGTGTTGGATAGGCAATTTCAGCTTTGTGTTTGGCAATAATTTGTGCAATATCTAATAGAATCTTTTCTTTTATTTTTTGAAAAGTAGTTTTGTTAGTGGTTTTAGTAAAGGCATACACATTGAAATCAAGCGATGAGGCATTAAAACGATTAAAATAAACTCTCAGTGATTGAGAATTGTCAATGTTTGGGTTATTTTTTAGAATTTGCTCTATTTCACTCACAATGGCAGGAAGTTGTTCAATATCGTTATAGCGAATGCCAATCACTTCTTTAATGCGACGATTAGTCATGCGTGATGGCGTCTCAATGGGAATGGTGGCAAAAATTGAATTGGGGATATAAACAGGGTTTTTGCTAAAAGTGCGGATGCGCGTCATACGCCAGCCAATTTTTTCAACAGTACCTTCAAATTTAGCAGAGCGAATCCAGTCTCCTGTTGAAAATGGTTTATCCATTTGAATCATTAACCCGCCAAAAATATTTGATAACATATCTTTAGCGGCAAAACCCATCACAATACCACCAACACCACCAAGTGTAAGCAAACCAGAGATTGAAAAGCCTAAGTATTGTGCCACAATTAAAGCAATAGCAATACTAATTAAAATTTTAGCCAATCTTGAAAATAGCCTAACTGAATCATTATCAATGTTAGTATCTTTTTCAATTAAGTAAGCCTCAACACCTGATATTATCCGAACAATGCCCCAAGTCATGATAAAGATAGGCGTAATATCAATGTGGTCAACAACACTAACTAAGATTTTGACTTGGTCTTTAAATATATTAATTGATAAAAATATTAAACCAAACCAAATTAGCATTTTCAGTGGTGGTGATACTGCTTTGATTAAATGGTCATCTAGTTGGTTTTTCGTTTTTCTAGCATGTTTAGTAATGTTGTTTAAAATAAATCCAAGCATCATGTGCGCAATAAATGCAACAACTAATAAAGCGCCAATAACTTGGTAGGGTGTTATGTTTTGTAAAAAATCATTCATGAGTTTTATTTTAACTAATTTTTGGTTTGTTATTTTAGATATTTAAGTGGGTCAATAGGTTGTTTAAACTTTTTCATTTCAAAGTAAAAAGGCACTTTGCTGGTAATAGCAATTATTTGCCCTTTGGTAACGGCATCATTGTTTTCCACCATTAGTGCTTTATTTTGTGTGTATGAACTGTAAAAACCAAATGGGTGGCGAATGATAATCATTTTACCATGGCTTTTCATTTTATTACCAACATACACCACTTTACCATCACGAATGGCGCGTACATTTTGTCCAGTTTTAGTATCAAAAGTTAAGCCTAAATGCTTGTTTCTTGTTGAGAAAGTTTTACTTATGTTGCCTTCAACTGGGATAGACCATCTGTTTGTCTTTTTAACAATTTTTTGTTTTGTTTTTCTAGTTTTGGTCGTATTGTTAGCAAATTTTTGTTGACTAATATTTTGTAAGTTAGTGGACTTTTCGACAATAATAATTTCTTGCTGGGAAGAAAAACAACCTGTCGTTAACAGAAAGACAAGCCCAAGGGGTAAAAATTTAATTAGCATGCCAAATACCTAGTGCAATGACCACAATTAAAGTATAACCTAAACGATCAATGTATTTTTGTAACCATTGATCACATTGTTGGCCATAAGCTTTGATCAACGAGACAACTAAATAATATCTAGCTGCACGTGCAATGAGTGACATAATAATAAATGGCAACAATGCCATGGACATAGTGCCAGCAGTAATAGTAGCTAATTTGTATGGGATAGGGCTAAATGCTGCAATACCAACTACCCAGATACCATAAGTATCAAAAAATGTTTTGATGTGTGCGACTGATTCTAGCTTGATGAGTTCAAAACCCAATAAAAATTGTAATAACACTTCGCCTAGAAAATATCCAGCCAAGCCACCAAGCACTGAAAAAATAGTACAAATAAAAGCAAAATAATAGGCTTTATCAGGGCGTTTGAGTGTCATGGGCGCTAATATTACATCAGGCGGAGGGTAGGGCAAAATGCTAGATTCTAAAAAACTAATCACTGATAAATAATAAATAGCATATCTGCTTTCAGTCCAGTTAAGAATTCTTAAATAAATTTTGGAAAATATATACATGTTATTTTTTACTCGCCTTAGTTTCTATGTCTTAAGCATTGGAAAACCTAAAACTTTACGTGAATCATAGTAAGTTTGTGCCACCTTTTGGCTCATGGCACGCACTTTTCGAATAAATCGTGCGCGATCTGTTACACTAACGGCGTGGCGTGCATCAAGTAAATTAAATAAATGCGAGGCTTTTATTACTTGTTCGTAGGCAGGGTAAGGCAAAGATGCCTCAATTAGTTTTTCATGCATGGCTTCTGCCTCATCAAATTGTTTGAATAGTATCTCGGTATTGGCAATTTCAAAGTTATATTTTGATTGCTCAACTTCGTTTTGATGGAACACATCAAAATAACTAACTCCCTCAACCCAAATTAAATCAAACACGCTATCAACGCCTTGTAAGTACATGGCTAAACGCTCTAGTCCGTAAGTAAGTTCACCCGATATCGGTTTACAAGCCAAGCCACCAACTTGCTGAAAATAGGTAAATTGAGAAACTTCCATACCATTTAACCAAACTTCCCAGCCCAAACCCCAAGCTCCTAAAGTTGGCGATTCCCAGTTGTCTTCTACAAAGCGTACATCATGCTTGGTTAAGTCAATACCAATTTCAGTTAAAGATTCTAAATACAAATCTTGAATGTCAATAGGTGAAGGCTTTAACAATACTTGAAACTGGTAATAGTGTTGTAAACGATTTGGATTTTCGCCATAGCGACCATCGGTGGGGCGACGAGAAGGTTGCACGTAAGCCGCCTTCCAAGGCTCAGGGCCAATGGCTCTTAGAAATGTAGCAGGGTGAAAGGTGCCAGCACCCATTTCCATATCAAAAGGTTGTAATAAAGCACATCCTTTTGAAGCCCAAAAAGTTTGTAGTTTTAAGATTAAATTTTGGAATGAAGCGCAAGCATTCAAGTCTGAAATTGACATACTAATTCAACAGAAAAATAACAAAAATTTTACCGCAAATTGTTATAAAAAAGTCTTGTATCAAAGTGTTTTTTTGACATTATTATCTAATACTTGTAGTTTTCAGGCTTGAATGGGCCATTTTTAGGGACATTAATGTAGTTAGCTTGAGTAGTTGTCATTACCGTAAGTACACCACCAAAACCACTAACCATTCCTAAAGCTACTTCTTCGTCTAGTTTTTTAGGTAGTACTTCAACATAAATATCACCGCCTTTATCGGCAAATTTTGCATCAAATAAGTGTATTTGTGCTAAGACTTGGTTGGCAAATGAACCATCCATGATGCGGCTTGGATGTCCTGTTGCATTGCCTAAGTTGACTAGACGACCTTCGGATAATAAAATCAAATAGTCGTTTTTGTTATTCGTTCTAAAGATGCGATGAACTTGAGGTTTAATCTCGTCCCAATGCCAATTATCACGCATATATTGCGTATCAATTTCATTGTCAAAATGCCCAATATTGCAAACCACTGAGCCTGATTTAAGAGTTTGTAGCATGGCATTGTCACAAACATTAATATTGCCAGTGGTAGTGACGATTAAATCAGTTGTACTTAGCAAGTCTTTATTGATACTATTAACTAAACCCGTATTAATACCGTTAATATAAGGAGAAACAATCTCAAACCCATCCATGCAAGCTTGCATGGCACAAATTGGGTCAATTTCGCTGATTTTAACAATCATACCTTCTTGGCGTAATGATTGTGCAGAGCCTTTGCCAACGTCACCATAGCCAATCACCAGGGCTTTTTTACCCGACATAAGCATATCAGTGCCGCGCTTAATGGCGTCATTTAGCGAGTGGCGACAACCGTATTTATTATCGTTTTTTGATTTGGTAACTGAGTCATTTACATTGATAGCAGGCACTTTAAGCGAGCCTTCTTCCATCATTTCTAATAAGCGATGAACGCCCGTCGTGGTTTCCTCAGAGATGCCGTGAATATTGACCAACATTTCTGGATATTTTTCGTGTAGCATTTGAGTTAAATCACCACCATCGTCAAGCACCATGTTGGCTGCCCAAGGCTTACCATTTTCTAAAATGGTTTGTTCAATGCACCATAAAAATTCCTCCTCAGTTTCACCTTTCCAGGCAAAAGTTGGAATATTAGCTGCTACCATAGCACTAGCGGCATGGTCTTGAGTTGAAAAAATGTTACAACTTGACCAGCGCACTTGCGCTCCTAAATCAACCAATGTTTCCATCAAAACAGCGGTTTGAATGGTCATGTGAATACAGCCAAGAATTTTGGCATCTTTTAAAGGTTGTGTGCTTTGATATTTTTTCCGAAGTGCCATCAGTGTCGGCATTTCTGTTTCTGCAAGTTCTATTTCTTTGCGACCATAATCGGCTAGTGCCATATCAGTAACTTTGTAATCTTGGTTGTTTAGGGTTGGGTTACCCGTCTGAATTGTTGTGTGCTGCTTACTCATTTTTTGTTCTCCTAAAAGGGTTTAAAAAAATGAGCGTCGTTTTGATTTTCCAAGCCTGATTAAAAATAATTTTTCAATGCAACGCTCCTTGGTATGTTGGTTATTATACCAACAGTGGTTTATCTCAGTAAATGAGTACAATCAGTTTTTTCCCAACTAATATCATCTTCTGTACGTCCAAAGTGGCCATAACTAGCGGTTTTTTGATAAATAGGGCGTTTAAGGTCAAGCATTGCAATTAAGCCTTTAGGGCGTAAGTCAAAGTGCTTATATATTAAACGTTCAATTGCTTGGTTGCTGATTTTTCCTGTACCAAAGGTTTCCACATTAATTGAAGTGGGTTCTGCCACGCCAATGGCATAGGAAACCTGAATCTCGCACCTGTCAGCCAAACCAGTAGCAACAATATTTTTAGCCACATAACGCGTTGCATATGCGGCAGAACGGTCAATTTTTGATGGATCTTTGCCAGAAAATGCACCACCACCATGGCGAGCCATACCGCCATAAGTGTCGACAATAATTTTACGACCTGTAAGACCTGCGTCGCCTACTGGACCACCAATGACGAAACGACCTGTTGGGTTGATGTGATACTGGGTTTTATTACTTAGCCATTCGCTAGGTAGCACGGGCTTTATGACCTCCTCTAAGATAGCCTCTCGCAAATCTGTAAGAGAAACATTATCATTATGTTGGGTTGATAAAACAACAGTATCAATACCTTTAATTTTATGACCGTCATAAACCATGGACACCTGGGATTTTGCATCAGGGCGTAGCCAAGGCAATGTGCCATTTTTCATTAGTTTTGCCTGACGCGCAACTAAAAGATGTGCATATAAAATAGGTGCCGGCATTAATACGTCAGTAGCATTGCAAGCATAACCAAACATTAAACCTTGGTCACCTGCACCTTGTTCGTGATTAGATGATTCATCAACGCCTAAAGCGATATCTTGAGATTGTTCACCCAATAAATTAGTGATATCGCAAGTGTGACCATTAAAGCCATATTCATCACAATCGTAGCCAATATCAATAATAGTTTTACGCACAATTTGCTCAAAATTAATGTTGGCACCTGTGGTAATTTCACCTGCTAATACGACATGATTGTCTTTAACTAAAGCTTCAACAGCAACGCGTGAATTTTTATCTTGTGTCAATGCCGCATCTAAGATAGCATCAGAAATTTGGTCACAAACCTTATCGGGGTGACCAGCAGAGACAGATTCAGAAGTGAATATCATTTTTTATTCTCCTTGTAAAACAAAAAACCCTTAAAGCGGGTTTTCAATAAAGAAGAACACCTACTTTAGCTTGTTTTAACTACCTTTTGAGTAGCAACGCTAGCAATCGGGGCAAATCAGCGTGTGATTGAAATTATAGCACAAGCGATGGGTTATTCCAAACTTATCTTTAAAGCAATACTACTGACAAAAGGTGTAGTCATTAAACTTACCATGAGAATTGTAGCTAAAAAATACAATTGACCCGTAATTTCTAAGCCAAATTGTGCTTGAGATACCGCACTTGAAGCAAAAATAAGAATAGGAATATACAAAGGCAGTATCAGTAAAGATAACAACATGCCAGAATTTTTAATACCAACAATCAGCGAAGCGCCAATAGCACCAATAAGACTCAAGCTCGGTGTGGCAAGTAATAGCGTTATCATTAGCATCCAAATACCATCGCCATCAAGAAATAACAACAACCCCAATAAAGGTGATAGTAGAATAATGGGAATACCAGTTAAAATCCAATGAGCAGTAATTTTTGACAAAATAAGCAAAGGCAATGAGTGGTGAGAAATCACCATTTGCTCTAAAACGCCATTTTCGAAATCGTGATAAAATAAAGCGTTCAGTGAGAGTAGTACTGAAAGCATTGAAGCAACCCAAATAATACCCGCTGCAATTTGAGCAAGTGTAGTGGCTTCAGGACTGATGGCTAAGGGAAATAATGATACCGATATAATAAAAAATAACAACGGATTTAGTATGCTGGAAGAGTTACGAATAGCAATACGCAAGTCACGCTTTAAGGCTTTAAGATAAATATTCATAATGCTAACACCTTTTGATTAGGCAAAGTTGAATTTTGATGCGTAGTAAACAGACACAAACCACCTTGTTTGCAGTGTTTGTTAATTCTATTCTCAATGATTGTTACACCATTAGGGTCAAGTGCAGTAAAAGGCTCATCTAGTAGCCAAATTTTAGCATTGGAAACAAATAATCCTGCCAAGATAACACGACGCTTTTGTCCTGCTGATAGTTTAGTGCAGCACTCATCTTCATAACCTTTTAAACCGATGTTACTTAATGCTTTAATTAATTGCACTTGGTTGGTAGATTTATTAAGCCCAGTTAAAAATTCAAGGTTTTCAAACGCACTTAATTCTCCACTAAGTGCTGATAAGTGGCCTAAATAAAAAATTTCTTCTTGGTAGGCTTTTGACTTGACCACATGACCACCTAAAGAAACATTACCTTGTTCTTGCATGTCAAGACCTGCTAGAATTTTGAGCAATGAAGTTTTACCACTGCCATTAGTGCCAGTAATGCGTAAAATATCACCAAAGTTGACCTCGAAAGAAAGATGGCTG
This sequence comes from Candidatus Ruthturnera sp. Tsphm01, assembly GCA_030142985.1. Classification (GTDB taxonomy): domain Bacteria; phylum Pseudomonadota; class Gammaproteobacteria; order PS1; family Pseudothioglobaceae; genus Ruthia. The sequence continues at coordinate 142,374 of CP125320.1, forward strand.
AATAAAAGGTTGTAGCCTTTTTGACAACTAAGATTATCTATTTTTAACATAAACGAAGATTATATATGAAACGCACCACTGATGAACAACTAGCCGATATTGCACAAGAATTTGTACGCCAAAACAAATCCAAACGTCGTTGGCGTATTATATTTGGTCTATTGTTTGTTGGTTATTTTGCTTTTATATCTTATATTGGTGTGAGTGAAAGTGGCATACTAAAAAACACACTTAAAAAAGAGTCCCCTTTTGTTGCTGAAGTAGTATTAAGTGGCACCATTCAAAGCACAGGTTCAATTGATGCTGATGAGGCTATTGAATTACTGCATAGTGCATTTGAGTCAGAAAATGCAAAAGCTGTTATCTTAAGAATTAATTCACCAGGTGGCTCACCCGTACAATCCAGTAGAATTTACAAAGCCATTGTGCGTTTTAAAAAGCAGTTTGACAAAAAAATCTATGTGGTAATTGAAGATGTTTGCGCTTCAGGTTGTTATTATATTGTTTCAGCTGCTGATGAAATATATGCTGATGAATCTTCAATTATTGGTAGTATTGGCGTGGTCATGTCCAGTTTTGGTGCGGTTGATGCTATTAAAAAATTAGGCATTCAAAGACGGCTCTATACCGCAGGAAAGTACAAGGGCTTGTTAGATTCTTTTTCTCCAGAAGATGAAAAAATATTAATGCATATTCAAACCAATATCTTAGATAAATCACATCAGAACTTTATTAATGCTGTTAAAGCAGGCAGAGGTGATAGATTGTCAAAACATGAAGACTTATTTACAGGTTTAATCTGGCTTGGACAAGATGCCAATAATTTGGGATTAATAGATGGTATGGCAGATGCAAGTTATATTGCTAAGCATATTATTGGCGTTGACTCAAGAATTTTGTTTGAAAAAGAAAAGACTTTATTGGAGCAACTAACCGAAGCAAGTGCCAAAGGTATTGCACTGGTTATTAATAATAAATTAATAACTCAAAATTTTATCGGCTCTTTGCAGTGAATCACTACCAAAACTTATATTAAGGTTTATTTTTCTTCTTCTAGAGACCTTTGCATAAATCAACTAAAAATCCAACAATCTAGTGACGAGGGCTTTACACAATCTGGTTTACAGGGTCTTTACAGGGTCTTGTTTTTTTTACTGCGTTAAACATTTTAGCCGACTACAGAATTATTTTTTATTGTGAGGCATTGTGTGTTTTAATATGTCGGTGCATAGTAAGGAGTTAATGTGTCAGACTTAAGTTATTTATTATTATTTTTATTCGCATCTTTTACTTGGAGTGTAATTCCTGGTCCTGATGTTTTATATATTTTAACTAAAACAATAGCAAACGGTAAAAAGGTTGGTATTGCATCTGTTCTTGGTGTTTTTACAGGGTCTCTTCTTCATGTCTTTCTCGCTGTATTTGGTCTGTCAGCTACTATTGCTTCTTCAGTTATTGCTTTTACTTTTATTAAAGTTGTTGGCGCGTGCTACCTTGTTTTTCTTGCCTATCAGGCATTTCGCTCTTCTGGAACTAGTCTAGATATGTCAAATACTACGCAGCCCAAAGAAACTCCTTTCTATTCTTTTAAGCAAGGTGTCCTTGTGGATATATTAAACCCAAAAGTTGCAGTATTTTTTGTGGCTTTTTTACCTCAATTTATAAGAAACGATCATGGTTCGACTTTATTTCAATTATTATATTTAGGTTTAATTTTTGTGTTCATTGCATTAATCGTTGAGGTTATTTATGTTTTAGTTGCTTCAAAATTAACAGAAAAAGTTAGAAGTAATAAAAAAATAAGTGTATGGCTTAATCGTATTGTTGCTACAGTTTTTCTGACTCTTGGAATCAATTTAGCTACAACAAGCGTATAACAAGCCAATCAAACGGATTGAAAGTAAAAACACCTATACAGTGTCTGCTTTTCATGGAAACAAAATAGTTGGCTTGTCTACAATGAGTGGCAAAAGGGTAAAAATAGAGAAATGTGGCGATGAAAACTCAGATAAGCAAGATGTTTTTTAGGTTTTTATAGAAAAATAGGGAAAATTTTGAAAATATTTTTGAAAAATTGTAAAAGTTGAAATTAGGATGGGAAATTATCGACCCTGTAAACCAGATTGTGTAAACCCTCATATTTTATAATCTCTAAAAAGGAGAAAAAACATGAGTAACACAACACTAAGAAAAAACCAAAAGAATCAACTTAATAATACGGGTATCAATCAGCAAAAGCTTCGTGCTTTTGCTGGTGAACTTGCCAAAGACATCCACACCCAAGATGATTTAGCAGATTTGTCTGCTTCACTGGTAAAAATGACCATTGAAGCAGTATTAGGTGCTGAGATGGAGCATCATCTTGGCTACCCAAAGCATAGGCAAGATAATGGCTATTATCCAAAGATTGTTAAAGGCAATTGTAATCCTCCCGTTTTTAACCACTGCTAAAAATAGAATTTCCGTTGTTTAAATAGCCTCAAGTAGCTTTCTTGGTGGAATACCACCAATCGAACTATGAGGTCGTTCGTTATTATATACCCACATCCATTGTGTTGCTAACGATTGAGCGTGCTCAATCGAATCAAAAATATGCATATTCAACCATTCGTTTCTTGCTGTTCTGTTAAATCTTTCTATATAGGCATTTTGGGTTGGTTTGCCTGGTTGTATATACATAAGCTCAATATCCATTGCTTGTGCCCATTCTCTGAGTATATGAGATATATATTCTGGACCATTATCACATCTGATGGCTTTGGGTTTGCTACGCCATTGAATAAGTTGCTCTAATGATTGAATCACTCGTTGTGCTGGTAATGAGTGGTCTATTTCAATGCTTAGACACTCTCTGTTGTAATCATCAATCACATTAAAGGTTCTAATTTTTCTACCTGTATTTAAAGAGTCTGACATAAAATCCATTGACCAAATTTGATTGATTGTCATTGGTACGCTTAAAGCTTGTGGCTTATCGCGTTTGATTCTTCTTCTAGGCTTAATCCTAAGATTGAGTTCTAGTTGCCTGTAAATACGATACACACGCTTGTGATTCCACCTAAAACCTTTTATGTTACGTAAATACATAAAGCACAATCCAAATCCCCATTGCTTGTGTGTTGTGGTTAATCGCAATAACCAATCAGCAATTAGCTCATTCTCGGATGATAACTTTGGCTCGTACCGATAACATGTCTCGCTGATCTTAAAAGCCTGGCAAGCTAATCGTGCTGTTACTCTGTGTTTATTGATACTCTGCTTGACCATCTTCTTACGTAAAGATGGTCTTAAAACTTTTTTGTTAATGCCTCTTGTACAATCATTGCCTTTAAGCGCTCATCGGCGTACATCTTCTTAAGCCTTGTATTCTCTGCTTCAAGTTCTTTAAGTCTAGTTATCATTGATGTATCCATGCCGCCATATTTAGCACGCCATTTATAAAAAGTGGCACTGCTCATACTGTGCTCTCTGCATAGTTCAGATACTGGCGTACCTGCTTGTGCTTGATTAAGAATTTGCATGATTTGTGAATCTGATTTACGTGTTGTTTTCATTTGAATCTCCTTATGTTTTGATTATAAGAAAATTCTACTTTTATTGGGTGTTAATTTTTGGGAGGATTACAATCCAAGCGATTGAATGGCGTAATCGTCCACTAGATGAGGTTTACCCCATTGTTTATCTGGACGGCATTGTTATCAAGGTTAGACAAGACAAACAAATCATCAAGAAGACCATGTATATCGCCCTAGGGGTTAATCTTGATAGTAAGAAAGAATGTTTAGGTTATAGAAAGATATCTCAAAAGTTGAACTCATGGGGTATTAAAACTCAAAGAGGAAAACTGTAGTTTAACACTTCGGTTTCATCGATATTGAAGAAAAAACGTTTACGTGATGATCGAGTTAAAGATGTTAGAAATCAAGTATTTGAACCTGTGATATCTAAAATGGAAGTTATTTACTATACGTTTGATTAAAATCAAAAAAAAATAATCCACACACTATATACTATCAAATATGTATATCACACCACCATTCAACGATATAAACAATCAAGAAATTAATATTTTTTTGAAATCATGTCCATTTATAACTATAGTATCTTCAGATGATGATGGAAAGATGATTGCTAGTCACTTATCAATTGATATTATTGATGACAACTCTGTACACGGTAAGATGATTGGATATTTAGCAAGTGACAATCCACATTCCGAGTTATTATCGAAAAATAAAGAAACTTTAGTTATCTTTCAAAGTGACTCTTCATACATCTCACCTTCTTGGACTGAAAAAAGAAAATCCGTTCCAACCCAATCTTTCATTGATGTTCATGTGTACGGAATACCTACAATAATAAAAGACAAGAAGAGACTACATGAAATTTTAGATATACAGGTGGGTTCACGTGAATCTAAACAGGAGAAACCTTGGTCTAGTAACGAACTACCCAGTAATTCTTAGAGACCTTTGCATAAATCAACTAAAAACCCAACAATCTAGTAAAATAACACCCATCTAAAAACAACTTTAAAAATATCAAAAATGTCTTGGAAAAACACCCAACAAAACTCATTTGCAGATTCTCTTGTTGTAGATCACAAATCCCTATCAGAACTTGATGATGTACACAACATCATCAACTGGAACGAGATAAAACAAACACTTTCGAACTTGTATTCTTCTATTAGGGGTGCACCCAGTTATCCGCCACTGATAATGTTTAAAATCCTAATCCTTCAAGCTTGGTACGGTCTAAGTGATGAGGCGCTAGAAAAGCAAATTGCCAGAGATTTAATGTTCAGACGTTTTATTGATTTGTCTTTGTCTGAAAATGTGCCTGATCATTCTAGCATTTGGCGTTTCAGGCAACTACTCAGCACCGAGAAATTACTAGCGCCTCTACTAGAGCAAATCAATACCCATCTTGAACAAAATTCAATCATTGTTTCCTTGGGTTCAATCAACATCATTGATGCCACCGTTATAGAAGCCAAACAATCACGCAAGCGTAAAGGCAAGGATGGCAACAACACTCAAGATAAAGAGGCAAAATACAATGTCAAAATAGCAGCCGATGGCAAACGTAAAACCACCTATGGTTTTAAGATGCACGCCAATACCGATGAAGATGGTTTTGTTAAGAAAATGACTTACACTCCAGGTAATGTACACGACTCACAAGAGTTTGATAAATTATTAGAGGTAGAACGCACTAACAGTAAAATAAAAACATGTGGACAAGTCTATGCTGATAGCGCTTATGCCAATAAAAACAATGATGAAAAACTAGGCAAAGAAAATAATAAAATATTGCACCGTGCCTACAGAAACAAGCCTTTAACCAAGCAACAGAAACAAGAGAATAAACAACGCTCATCCATTCGCTATATTGTTGAGCACACTTTTGGACTACTTAAGCTTCATCACGGATTAGCCAAGGCAAGATACCTTGGACTAGAAAGAAACAAAACCAGAGCGCAACTAATTGCCATGAGTCACAACCTTAAAACTGGAATGAACATTTTTAAACAGATGCGAGACTTGCAGGATTGTTGCGTCCAATGAGTGGCAAAAGGGTAAAAATAGAAAAATGTGGCGATGAAAACTCGGATAAGCAAGATGTTTTTTAGGTTTTTATAGAAAAATAGGGAAAATTTTGAAAATATTTTTGAAAAATTGTAAAAGTTGAAATTAGGATGGGAAATTATGAATTATTCAAAGGTCTCCTAATAGTTGAGTTTTTTCTTGAGCAATACGTTTAGCTTTTATTTTAGCTTTTTCTTGGGCAAGTTTTATTGCTGCTAATCTAGTTCTTTCTGCCGCCTTTTCGTCACTGATACGTTTATTTTCTACTGCTTTTTCTCTATCATTAAGTTGTGACAATGAGCCAATACCAACTGTGTTGATGTGTGCTAATACATCATCATTAAATTTTAATACTAAGCGATAGTGAATATCATTCTTTTTATGCAAAGTAGAGTGGTTAATGTAATCCCACTGGTTGTTGTGAAAGGGGTCGATGATACTTGGTGAGCCAATTAAATTTTGCACTTGTGTTTTAGACATGCCTAATTTCAATTGATTGATTTTAAATCTTTGCAGTATCGAACCTTGCCAAATGTCGTCTTTATACAGCATTGGTAATGACATATTTGGTATTTTAGACAAACATGCAGATAAGAATGGTAATAAGAATACAATTAAAGTTAATTTGTTCATTTACTAGTTTTTGATTTAAAATGATTAAAAAATTATTGATTAATTTTACATTAAGGATATTAGATATGGACGCTCAAGATTTAAAAAGTGTAGGGCTTAAAGTTACACTACCAAGGTTAAAGATTTTGGAAATTTTAGAAACCAGTGAAAATCATCACATGAGCGTTGAAGATATCTATAGGACTTTGATCATGCAAGGTGAAGAAGTGGGCGTGGCAACGATTTATCGAGTCCTCACTCAATTTGAAGAGGTAGGCATAGTCAATAAACTTAATTTTGACAATGGCCAAAGTGTGTTTGAGTTATCAAATACGGATCATCATGATCATTTAGTATGCGTCAAATGTGGCAAAATTGATGAATTTGTTGATGAAATCATTGAGAAGCACCAACATGATATCGTTAAAAAATATGGTTATCAACTCACTGGGCATTGCTTATATTTGTACGGGTTTTGTAAGAACTGTCACTAACCCATTATGGAAGATTTTATTTTTAGAGCTGTTCTAGCAGCTATTGGTATTTCAATTATTTCAGGTTCATTGGGCTGTTTTGTTATTTGGAAGCGCATGGGTTATTTTTCAGAATCCATTTCACATTCGTCACTTCTGGGCGTGTCTTTAGGGCTTGCTAGTGGACTAGGCATTCATTTTGGTTTGGTAATAGTGGGTGCGATATTTGCAATACTTATTGTTATCTTGCAACGAAGGCAGTTTTTGTCTAATGACGCTATTTTGGGTATTTTTTCACACATTGCCTTATCGTTAGGTATTGTCGTTTTAAGTTTTATTGGCGGTGCTAATACAGATTATTTTGTACTCTTATTTGGTGATATTTTGTCTATTACTAATGCTGATATTGTTTGGGTGTATGTAATTTTAATGGTACTTAGTTCGCTGCTTATTATTTTTTGGCAACGTTTATTATTATTAACCTTAAATGAAGAATTGGCAGTTGCACAAGGAATTAATCGGGATTTTTATCAGTTACTGCTTATGTTAATGATTGCGTTAGCTGTGTCTGTTTCAGTGCAAATTGTGGGCGTGCTTTTAATTACTTCCTTACTGATTATCCCGCCAGCTATTGCTAGGGTATTTTCTAATACACCTAGCGGCATGGTGTATCAATCGGTTATTGTTTCTATGGTTGCAGTTGGTATTGGTCTTAGCGCTTCAATGGTCTATGATTTAGCTACAGGACCAGCAATTGTAATTGCTTTGGGTGGATTGTTTGTATTGTCGCAATTCATGTATAAGAGATTAGCTTAGAGCGTCATTCAATTCTGTTAATTGATTGGTTTGTTGCTCAACGATTAATGGCTCAATAATTGCACTTAAATCGCCTTCCATGATTTCTGCCAACTTATACAAGGTCAGGTTGATGCGATGGTCGGTAATACGCCCTTGTGGGTAATTATAGGTGCGAATGCGCTGTGAACGGTCGCCACTACCTATCAATTCTTTACGAGTTGATGCTTGTTGCTTTTGTTGCTTTTGTTGTTGTGCATTAAGAATACGTGATGCCAATACTGATAAGGCCTGGGCTTTATTTTTATGTTGCGATCGACCATCTTGGCACTCAACCACAGTGCCAGTTGGGAGGTGTGTTACGCGCACAGCAGAATCGGTTTTATTGACATGTTGGCCACCTGCGCCACTAGCTCTGAAGGTATCAAGACGAACATCATTCATATTAATGTTGACTTCTTCAATATTTTCAACCTCAGGCATGATGGCAACTGTACATGCTGAAGTATGTACTCGCCCTTGGCTTTCAGTTTCTGGTACACGTTGTACACGGTGTGCACCAGATTCGAATTTTAATTTTGAGTAAACATTTACCCCGCCAATGCGGGCAATAATTTCTTTAAAACCACCATGCTCTCCAAGACTAGAGCTTATAATTTCTATTTCCCATTTTTGTTTTTCGCTGTAGCGACTGTACATTTTGAACAAATCGCCTGAAAAAATACTAGCTTCATCACCACCTGTACCTGCTCTAATTTCAATGATAATATTTCGAGAATCGTTAGGATCTTTTGGTAAGAGAGATTTTTTAAGCTCTAAATCAAGACGGTCTAAATTTTCTTTAGCATCAAGCATTTCCTCTTTAGCCATGGCTTTTATATCTATGTCGTCTTCAAGTAGCATCAATCGTGCATCTTCTAGATTTTTCTGATGTGATAAATAGGCCTGAAATTGTTGGTTGACTGGGGTTAATTGAGCATACTCAATAGACAGTTTTGTGAATTTTTTAACATCACTGGCGACTTCTGGGTCAGACAACATGACACCCACCTCTTCAAGGCGCATTGATAGTTGCTCTAATTTAGCAAGGATAGATATATTCATTATTTTTTAATATGGGGTATGCAGCCTTCACATTGGGATAAATTTTCAATGGAAGTTTGTTTGATGTTTTTAAAGGGTAAGTGTAATAGTTTATTGGCTAATTGATCAGCAAGTTTTTGAATAATATCTTCAGAATTAGCGCCATTTTTTAGTTGCTTGATGGCTTTTTTTAGGAGTTCGTCTTTAATTAAGTTAGCACCAGAACGATAAGATTGCACCATTTGTTCATTGGGAAAAATTTCTAGCCATTGATTAAATACTTGGTTTTGTTTGATGATAATTTCTTGCGCTAAACTTTTTTCTTTTTCTCTATTGCCAATGTTATCGTCTACCACTTGTTTTAAATCATCGATGGTGTATAAGTAAACATCATCCAATTGACCTACTTCAGGCTCAATATCTCTAGGAATGGCAATATCAAGCATAAAAATTGGCTTGTGTTTGCGTTTCTTTAAAGCGCTTTCAATTAAGCCTTTGCCAATAATGGGCACTGAGGCTGCCGTTGAGGAAATGATAATATCTGCTTTGTACACAATAGATGAAAATTGTTTTAAACTAACAGATTGTGCCTGATATAAGTGGGCAATTTTTTGTGCATTTTCAATGGTTCTATTGGCAACAATCATCTTATTAACCCCTTTCTGGTTAAGATATTGAGCGCACAGTTCAATCATCTCTCCTGCGCCGATGAGTAAAACTGTTTGTTCGGATAATTGCTCAAAAATTTTTTCACTAAGTTTAACTGCACAATAGGCAATTGAGACGGGTGAAGCACCAATTTTAGTATCGGTGCGTACTTTTTTAGCAGTTGAGAATGCGTGTTGGAATAGTTTTTCTAATAGCTTATTTAAGGTTTTGACTTCTTTTGCTATATGGTAGGCATCTTTTAATTGACCTAGAATTTGTGGCTCGCCTAATACTAATGAATCAAGACCTGTGGCGACACTGCATAAGTGTGTAAGCGCTTCACTATCTTCAAAATAATTTAGGTAAGAATCGATTGTGCCACGTTTAATATTGTGTGTTTTGGCAAGATAATCACTCAATAGTTCTTTAGGGTTTTTATGATTAGAAGCGACGTAAATTTCTATGCGGTTACAAGTAGAAAGAATAATACAAGCATCAATGCCATCAATATGATGAAGATTATTTAGTGCTTGAGTTAATTTATCCGGTGCAAAAGCAACTTTTTCTCGCACTTCAACAGGCGCGAGCTGGTGATTAACACTTAAAATTGCAATTCGAGACATTGATTCAGAAAAGATAACTCAAACAAACGCTTGATTATACCCAAAGGACAAGTTTCACGCTACAATGAGCGACTTATATGAAACGAATAATAATTGCGTGTTTTGCTTTGTTTTTATCAAGTTGCTCAATACTTAATATCCAGTCTGTAAAGTTAGTACATCAACAAACTTTACCGAGCGTTTGGGAGGTGTATGGCAGGTTGGGTGTAAGCGTTAATAATGACACAAAAACATCAGGTTTTGAGGTGAGTTTTGACCACCATGACTATAAACTTGTACTAAGCACAGCTCTTGGTTTTGGTCAAATTTCGATTGAGTCTAATCAGCAAAGGTTGTTGGTTAATGATAAACCAATCAATCTAACTTTTAATCAATGGATGATAAGTGAGATGGGGTGGTACTTGCCTATTGATACATTGGCAAAGATACTGTTTAAAAATGAGATAAATAGCACTCGTCATTGGCAGATTAAAATTAGTAGTTATCAGTTGATTAATGGCATTCAATATCCAAAAGTGATTCGTTTTAATCATCTAACTAAACCCATCAAAATCAAACTGCTGATTAATGAAGTTAATCAGTTAAAATAGTATAAAAATTAAGTAATTTAGCATGATAGAAGAAGATTCTTTAGTAGGTGGACAAGATCAAGGTAATGAAGACTTGGTGATGACTTCAGTGCGTCCGGATTCTTTAGAAAGTTATATCGGGCAAGACGATGTTAAGTCGCAAATGGCGTTGTTTATTAAAGCGGCAAAAAAACGCAAGGATGCACTGGATCACTGTTTAATTTATGGACCTCCTGGTTTGGGTAAAACCACATTGGCAAATGTGATTGCCAATCAAATGTCCACAGGTATTAAACAAACTTCTGGTCCAGTATTAGAGCGCTCAGGAGATTTGGCAGCAATTTTGACCAAACTTGAGCCGTATGATGTTTTATTTATTGATGAAATTCATCGCCTTAACCCTGTGGTTGAGGAAATCCTCTATCCTGCTTTAGAAGATTTTAAACTAGATATTCTGGTGGGCGAGGGCGTGTCTGCACATTCCGTGCAGCTTGAATTACCACCTTTTACCTTAATTGGCGCCACTACACGTGCTGGTATGTTAACCTCGCCTCTTAGAGACCGTTTTGGCATTGTCCAACGCTTGCAGTTTTACAATGTTAAAGATTTAAAAACGATTGTTGAGCGTTCAGCAGGTATTTTAGGTATTCAAATTGAATCAAAAGGTGCATTAGAAATTGCTAAGCGATCTCGTGGAACCCCTAGAATTGCCAATCGTTTATTACGCCGTGTGCGTGATTTTGCTGATATAAAAACCAATAGTGTGATTCATCAAGCCATTGCCAAAGAAGCGCTAACAACACTTAAAGTAGATGAAGCAGGGCTTGAGCAATTAGACCGTGATTATCTTGCTATTATGATGAATAAATTTTCTGGTGGTCCTGTAGGTTTAGACACATTAGCAACTGCTATTAGTGAGGAACGTGGCACCTTAGAAGACATGGTAGAGCCGTATTTGATTCAACAAGGTTTTATTATGCGTACGCCACGTGGGCGTAGCGCTACAGACTTGGCTTATGCACATTTGGGCTTGACTAATGACTCAAAATCGGATGATTTATTTACCCAATGAGTAAATTAAATATTTGTGTTTATTTGGTGGTAAACAAATATTGTTAAGTGTTTGTGATGGTTATTTCATGAAACATCCAACAAAAGATTATTTAAGTATAATTTAATCTATGACAAAACTATTTACAATTTTATTATTATCAATCATGTTTAGCACAATATCATGCTCAATTTCAACAGTACCGCCATCCTTTATTGCTAAAGAAGTTACTGAAGTTTGGTACTGCGAAGATTGGCTTGGTGGGCGTAATACAAGTCATAAAGTTCTAGTTACGGCAAAAATTACATCCCCCAATTCAGGTGAGATTGATGTTGCTGGTATCACATATACAGCCCTATATAGAGTTCAAGGTTTTAAAAGGAGATGGGGTTTTAGAGATGAGTCAGAAGATGATTATAGTTTCGTAATTTACCCAAGCGGTATGGGTTATTACTATGAGTTTAAAGATGATAAACAAGCTGTTGAAGCAAGTTTGATACTAAAGTGTGTGCAAAAATAAAGGATTGCTTTAACCAAATAAATTAACCCAACAATGATTATTACCATCGTTGTTTTCACGTTTTAATTCTTCTAAATTTATCTTAAGTTATTTTTTACTGTCAAATCACTTAGTGCTGAGTATTTTCTTCCAACCAAATTTAATGCTTTACTAACCGTTCACACTGAAATATAAAAATCACGACGTGCTAGTCTAGCTTTTTCGCAAAAAATAATGGTTCTAGAGCAAAATAAGGTATTATTTGAAGTGCAAATAATTGTGGTTTGCTTGAATGCAATTAGTTTTAAACCTTGTGCTATTCCCAGTGCAATTTTGGAGAAAATAAATGGATAATAGTTTGTCAATTTTTAGTTTAATTCTTAGTGCTGGCTTTGTGGTGCAAGTGGTGATGTTTATTTTGGTATTGATGAGTATTTATTCTTGGACGCTTATCTTGTCAAAAAATAAAACCTTGATGAATGTCAACAAGGGTATTAATATTTTTCATAAAAATTTTTCAGCCAATGTTGATTTAGAAAAATTAGCATACCAGGTGCCTAAAAAAATCACTAATCAAAGTTCAATGGAGCGTATTTTTAGCATGGGCTATCAGGAATTTACTCACAATGCCTTAGATTCTAATCAAACATTAATAGTAGATGCTGAGCGTGCTTACCGTATTATGAATACCACAGCTAATAACGAAGTTGACCACCTAGATAATGGTTTGAGTATTTTAGCAATGATTGCTTCATCAAGTCCGTATATTGGTTTATTTGGCACAGTTTGGGGAATTATGCATTCATTTATTGGTCTGGCATCAGTTAAACAAGCAACCATTGCCATTGTTGCGCCTGGCATTGCTGAGGCACTTATTGCAACAGCATTTGGCTTATTTGCTGCTATTCCTGCCACCATTGCTTACAATCGTTTAATTTCTCAAGTAGGGGCGATTAATAATAAATACACAGCTTTCATTGAACAATTATTTGTCATGTTCCAAAGGCAAAAAATAAGCCAAAAATAGACAATGATTGAATTGCCAAAACGCCACAGACCTGTCATAGATGCACAAATTAATATTGTGCCGTATATTGATGTGATGTTAGTGTTGTTGGTAATTTTTATGATGACCACACCTATTATTGAGCAAGGTATTGAAGTTGATTTACCTTTCGCTGAGACGAAAATGGTGGATTTTACGCAGCAACAACCTACGATTATTACTATTGACAAACAAGGTAAATATTTCATTAATTCACTTAATGAGGATGATTCTGATGTTGCTAAAGGTGAAAAATTGCCATTAAGCATTATTGCAGGTCGTGTTAGTGCTCGACTTGAGATTTATCCACAAATGAAAGTGTTTGTTCGTGGTGATAGGCAAGTAGCTTATGGTTCTGTTGTATCGCTGATGTCTTTTTTACAAAAAAATGGGGTTGATAAAATTGGCATTGTGACCGAATCCCCAGATGCAAAATAATGAACATTAATCTTCTTAAAAAAATTAAATTACCTAAAATTGCTGTGCAACATCCCTTTGCTTTTTGGGTCGCAATTGTGCTTCATGTTGGGTTGGTTATTGGCTTGCTATTTTCAAATGTTCAGCGTTGGGAAATTCCAAAACAGACCGCCAAATCAAGCGTGACACCCAAAGCAGTGACGATTGATTTAACTGAGATTAAAAAAGAAAAACAACGATTAATTAACATTAAGAAAAATCGAGAAAAACGCCTTGAAATGCTACAACGCGCAGAAAAAAAAGTTGAGAATGAACGTTATAAAGAGCAACAGCGTTTGAAAAAACTTAAACTTAAAGTTAAACAAGAGAAAAAAGCCAAAACCACCGCTGAAATAAAAAGAAAAGAGGCCGAGAGTAAAAGCAAGCAAGCCTTAAAGAAAAAAAAATCGTATGAGAAAAAAGCCCTTGATGCTGAAAAGCGTAAGAAACTAGCTGAAAAGAGAACTGTTGAAGCGGAGAAGGAAAAACAAGCCATTGAAAAATTACGCCAATTTGAAGCCAAAAAATTTAAAAAAGAACAAGATAGACGATCATTGAAAAAAGAAATTCAAGCTGAAAAAGATCAAGACAGGGAACTTGCTCAAGAAGATATTCTAAATGAGTTAAAGCTCAGTTATATCAATCAAATTGCCTCAAGGATAAAAGAAAAGTGGCGTTATCAGGGCGCTAAAGATGGCTGGGGTTGTGATGTTGAAATTTTACAAGGTTTGAATGGACAAGTAAAAAGTGTCAACCTTAAATCTTGTAATGTTGATAACAGCGCTAAAGCACAATCATTCAAAGCCTCAATTGAGCGCGCTGTTTATAAAGCTTCACCATTGCCACATGCACCTGATAAAAGTGTATTCGATGCACAAGTTTTGTTTCACTTTAAGGTTAATTAATGAATATTTATAAGTTAGACGACAAGACTCAGTCAAAGCTTACTTTTCAACTGTCTCAAATTTTGGAAAATTGGCACCTGGAAGATATTGAGCAGCTTAAATTATTAGGCTTAAATGGGGTTATCAAGCCTAGACATTTGTACCTATATAGGCGTTTAGATAAGTCATTTGATTTTGATGAGCAATTGGCAAAACGCACTGAAATAATTTTAGGGATTAGCGAGTCTTTGGGCACAACTTTTCCAACCAATAAAGAATACGGGGCAATTTGGCTTAAACGCTCGGTTAAAAAATTTAAGCATAAAACACCACTGGAACTTATGCTAAGTGGCGATACTGGTATGATGCGCGTTTGGCATTTTTTGGATTGCACACAAGGGTGGAAAAATTGAATAAAATTGAGATTAAAACTCAAACTGAGACACTTTATACGCTAAAAGTTCATATCAATGATACTGATGTATTGGCACAAGAGATTAGCACACTGAGTTGTGACAATAGGCAAAAGTTCCAATATGCACCTGTTATTCTTCAAATTGAGGATAAAAATTTATCTGCAAATGAATTGGCAGTGTTGGTTGAAATTTTGACGCAAAATGATATGGTAGCAGTGGGGATTCGATCAGACAAACAAGAGCTGATTGATTTTGCTAAGTTTTCTGGTATGGCTGTATTTGGCAAGCCATTCAAGCTCAAAAAAACCAAGTCAAGCCGAAAAAAAGAAACCAAAACAACAACAAATTCAAGCCAGAATAAAGCTTATCAAGCGCCTAAAGTTGTGGCTAATGAAGTGAATTCATTTGAACAAGTTATTGCAAAAGATAGTGACTTGGTTCTTTTGAATGAAGTTAGATCAGGTGCTGAAATTATGTCGTTTGGACATATTTCAGCTTACAAAGAAGTGCAAGGATCTTTATTTGCTGGTATTAATGGCAATGAGAAAGCCACTATTTTTGTTCAGTCATTTAATGCGCAATTAATCTCTATTGCTGGTATTTATAGGCGATTTGATACTGTGCCAAGCAAATTATATGCACGTCGAGTGATGATTGATTTATTGGACGGCAAGTTAAGATTCCAAGTTATCTAAGTAAAACACACACATATATAAACCTTTATGAATACACAAGATTTTTTATTAGAACTCGGGTGTGAAGAACTTCCACCAAAACGCTTACAACAACTATCTAATGCATTAATGCATAATTTAACTGTTGAACTTGATGAACTTAAACTGTCTTATTCAGGCGTTGAGTCTTTTGCTACGCCTCGTCGTTTAGCAGTGCTGGCTAGTAATCTTCAATTGCAACAAAATGACCAAACCATTGAGCGTAAAGGCCCATCAATTAGTGCACCTGATCAAGCCATTGAAGGTTTTTCTAAATCTTGTGGTGTAGACAGGAATGCGTTGGTGCAAAAAGCATTTGGCAAGACACAATATTATTTTTTTAGCAAGCAACAAAAAGGCTTAAAAACGATAGACTTACTTGAATCTGTTGTTGATATTGCCATTCAAAATATCCCTATTGCCAAACCCATGCGCTGGAGTGATTTGGATACGTATTTTGTACGTCCAACGCATTGGCTAATTATGATGCTAGGCTCTGACATTGTACCAGCTTCAATTATGGGTTTGACCTCTGGTAATACAACCAGAGGTTTGCGTTTTACAGGTGAGCGTACATTTAATATTACTTATGCCAAGGATTATCAAAAAATCCTTCTTGAAAAAGTACAAATTGAGGTTGATTTTAATACACGCAAAGAAATGATTCGAAAGCAAGTGATTCAGGTGGCGAAAAATAACAATGCCACGGCGGTTATTGATGAATCCTTACTTGATGAAGTTTGTGCATTGGTTGAATATCCACGTGCATTTTCGGGTAGTTTTTCAGATAAATTCTTAGATGTGCCGGAAGAAGCGCTTATTTCTGCAATGAAGTCGCATCAAAAGTATTTTCATATGTTAGATATGGATGGCAACTTGATACCAGCATTTATTTCAGTTGCCAATATTGAGTCTAGCGATTTATCAGTTATTATTAATGGTAATGAGCGTGTAATTCGTCCACGTTTAGCTGATTCAGAGTTTTTTTGGGAGCAAGATAAATCAACTACTTTAGAATCTAGAATTCCAAAATTAGACAGTGTATTATTCATGGATGGACTTGGTTCAATGGGTGAGAAAGCCAGACGTATTGAAACATTATCTGGTTATATTACTGAGAAAATTTTTGAAAATTATACTGATTCATCGGGAAAAGAAGAATCAATTATGAATAGTAAGCGTGCTGGCTTGTTGGCAAAAGCAGATTTAGTTACGAATATGGTGAATGAATTCCCTGATTTGCAAGGAGTAATGGGTTGTTATTATGCAAAAAATGATGGTGAAAAGGAAGAGGTTTGTACGGCAATTTATGAACATTATAGACCTCGTTTTTCAGGTGATAAGTTGCCCGCTTGTAATGCGGGTTTAGCAGTTTCGATTGCAGATAAAATAGACACTATTACAGGCATTTATGGTATTGGTCAAATTCCTACTGGCTCAAAAGACCCTTACGCCCTAAGAAGAATGGCGCTAGGTTTATTAAGAATTATAATTGAAGCAAATCTTGAAAAACTTAATCTTAAAATTTTAATTAAAGAATCGATTGAATTACATTGTTCAGAAGTTAATATCTCTAGTGCAAATGCTATTTATAAATTTATGATGGATCGCCTACGTGTTTATTACAAAGAAAAAGGAACAAGTGCAGAGGCATTTGAAGCTGTACTTGCTGTTCGTCCAGAAAATCCTTGTGATTTTGAATTAAGAATAAAGTCGCTTGAAAATTTTATAGCAAATGGCTCTTCGCAAGAATTGATTAAGGCTAATAAACGTATTGTAAATATACTCAAAGAACATGATAACTTATCAATAGAAGTAAATTCTTCGGTATTAATAGAAGAGGCAGAAAAACAATTATTTTATGAAGTAAAAAACATTGCTACATGCCTTTCAAAGCCAGGTGACTACGATTTTGTCATAATAAAACTTATTACTCTTAGAGGTGCGATTGATGAGTTTTTTAAGGAAGTCATGGTTAATACGGATGATGTTGAATTAAAACAAGCACGCTTAAATTTAATTAATTGGGTTAGGTCTTTATTTTTGTCAGTTGCTGATATTTCACGCCTTAGCTCATAATTTTATTTATGAAAGCTTTAATTCAACGCGTCACGAATGCTAAAGTTGAAGTAAATGGTAAAATTACAGGTCAAATCAACCAAGGGTTGTTAGTTTTTATTGGTATTGAGAAGTGCGATGAACAGGTGCAAGCAGATAAAATGGTTAAGCGTTTGTTGTCATATCGAGTATTTTATGATGCAAATCAAAAGATGAATTTATCAATTAAAGAAGTATCAGGTGGCATATTGGTTGTTTCTCAATTTACTTTGGCGGCTGATACCAATTCAGGCACAAGAGCTGGCTTTTCTACTGCCAAACCACCAGAACAAGCCAAAGTGTTATTTGATTATTTTTTGACCCAAATGAAGGCTGGTTATCATGAGGTTGCCAGTGGTGTTTTTGGTGCTGATATGCAAGTATCTTTAACCAATGACGGACCTGTGACATTTTTATTATCATGTTAGATGGCATTATGGCGCTCTTAAGTCAATTTGAAGACGTACTAACGATGATTGGTATTATTTCTGGCGTGGTTTTTATCATTAGTTTATTATTAATATCTTATTTATTAGGATTAATTCCATTAAATTATTTTCTAAAAAATCCAGAAAAGAAATTAAAAATAAACAAGCCTTTTGACCTAATCAAATTGATACTTAAAACACTGATTGGTTTTATATTACTGATTGCTGGTATTATTATGTTGGTAACACCAGGTCAAGGATTGATATCAATTTTACTGGGCTTATTTTTAATGGAATTTCCAGGCAAGCGACAATTAGAGCTTAAATTAATCAATCACAACCCAACTTTTAAAACACTCAACTGGCTACGCTCTAAAGCTAACAAGCCTCCATTTAAGCGATAATTCATGAAAGAAAGCAAAATAATATCAATAGTGTTACTGGCGGCAGTGGCAATATTTATGCTGTTTTACCTGCTAACTCGTGACATGCAAATACCACAAAACCAATCTATGCCATGGCAAAGTTTTATCAACAATCAAGGCGATACGGTTGTGTTTAATTTGACCATGGGCAGTAGTAATCTTACCGATGCAATGCATTTATTCGGCTCTGAGGTTAAGGCTTCTTTGTTTGAAAGTGAGGATAAAGAACCAGAATTAGAAGCGTTTTTTTCCAGTACCAAGGTAGGCGGTATTAGCGCTAATATTATTTTAAACTTAATGCTTGATCAAAAACACATTGAACGTTTGAACAACAATATTAAAGAATCAATGGTTATGCCTTCAGGTGTTAGAAAAACAACGTTTAATTTAATTGCTGAAGCATCAATGTTTGATTTAAAAATCAAGTCATTAACTTTCATACCTAAAGCAGATTTATCAAAGAAGGTGATTATTAATCTATTTGGTGAGCCTAGTAGGGTGGAGTTGTCTGTTCAAAGTGTGTCGTATTGGTATTATCCAACCAAGGGTTTGCGTATTATTGTTGATGATGAAAATAAAGAAATTTTAGAGTTTTATAACAAGGCAATTCAATGATTAAAATGTACGGCATTAAGAACTGCGACACCATTAAAAAAGCACAAAAATTCTTGATTAATCATAAAATTGATTTTGAATTTATTGATTTTCGTGATAATCCGATTGATAAAACTAAGTTACAAACATTTGTAGATAAACTCACTTGGGGAAAATTAATTAACAAGCGCTCTACTACTTATCGAAACTTAAATGATAAAGAAAAAAACAATATTACCTTAGAATTGGTATTAAGAAATCCAACTCTTATCAAGCGCCCAGTACTGGTAACGAATAATATTATTATGGTTGGATTTAATGAAAAAGCTTATTTAAAGTTACGCTAACTATTATTTTTTCTCTTTAATTTCTTCACGCACTTTATTCATATCAAGTGCTTTGGCTTTATCAATAACAGCTTCTAAATCGGTACCAGACATTGCGCCTGGTTGAGAGAATATTGCAATTGTCTCTCTAAAAATCATTAAAGTAGGAATGGATCGGATTTGAAAATTACCTGCTAATTCTTGCTCATCTTCAGTGTTTACTTTGGCAAAAATAACATCATCCACCTTGTCAGATATTTCATCATAAGTAGGTGAAAATTGCTTGCAAGGGCCACACCATGGCGCCCAAAAATCTAGTACAACAATATCATTATTTTGAATGGTCTCGTCAAAATTACTTTGGTTCAATTCTAATACTGCCATTTTCTCAACCCTTAAAACTTAGAAAATAAAAGTATATCATAAGGGTGTAATACATGTTGAGTAAAGCCCAAGCTTTTGATAAAATATTTTTATGAAAATTTTAGGGATTGACCCCGGATCAAGAATAACAGGCTTTGGCTTAATTGAAGCCAATAAACTTAAGTTTAATTATCTATCTAGTGGCTGCATCCGCACTCAAGGTACGCTACCTGAGCGTATTACGACTATTTTTGTAGAAATCGAGCAAATTATTCAAAAATATCAGCCTGATGTTGTGGTGATTGAGCGTGTTTTTATGCGCCCTGACCGCCCAAATCCTGATGCGGCAATCAAGCTTGGTCATGCGCGAGGTGCCATTATTTCAGCAGCAGGTTCAAACCATAGGATGATGGTTGAGTATAGTCCTAATCAAATCAAAAAAACTATTGTTGGAAAAGGACACGCCACTAAAGAACAGGTATCGTTTATGGTACAAGAGTTGTTAAAACTTAACAAAGCACCTCAAACAGATGCAGCAGATGCGCTGGCAGGTGCTATTTGCCATGCTTATCATTGTCTTTAATCTTGGCTAAAATAAATCTTAGTTTTGCCAAAACTCTCAAGTTTGCTAACAGTTTTTTGTAGTTCAGCTAGTATTTTATCGGCACTATTATCAGGCTTAAGACATTTAAGTAGCAGGTAAAAATCCACATGAATTTTACCCTCTAAATAGTGTAGTTGAATGCGGTTAATTTCACCATCGTACTCGTTATTAAACAAGGCTTTGGTCAAAATCCCCAATGCTTGAGAGCGTTCTGGCAAAGTCTCATAAGGCGCATTAATTTCATCATCCTCTACGTCAATATGCACCGTTACATCGCTTAAATCTTTTAAGCATTTTTGGGCTACACGCTCAACGCTAACACTAATAATATGCCCTTCGCTAACACTTAAAAATGGATCAACCTGTACATGTACATCACAAGAAATGGTATGCCCAATTTTGCGAGTGCGTAAAGAATGGACACTATTAACGCCACTAATTTGCCCTAGTGCGTGTTTTAATTGTGCCACTTGTTGTGCGTCAATGGAGGTGTCTACTAGTTCTTTGGTTGCACCCAAGCCTAATTTCCAAGCAATGTAAACAACCATCAAACCTACAATGATAGCTGCAATGCTATCTAAATATGGATAGCCATTTAAACTGCCGAAAATACCAACAAGCACTACAATTGAAGACAATGAATCTGAACGATGATGCCAAGCATTAGCCTTTAATAAGTCAGATTTATAAGTATTAGCCACCTTTAGGGTATACCAATATAAAGCTTCTTTAGAAAAAATTGATAAGGCGGTAATACTTAAAAGCAACGCACTATGTGAAAGCGAGGCAGGATTAGCCAATCTAGTTATAGCATCAAAGATAACACCCAAGCCAACAATAGCCAAAATAATTGCAAGACCTAGCGTGGCAACTGTTTCAAACCGCTTATGCCCATAAGGATGCTCTTCATCAGCATCAAGGAATGAGTGTTTGGTGGCGTATAAAACCAAGCCATCGGACAATAAATCGGAAAACGAGTGAATACCATCTGCAATTAAAGCGCCAGAATTACCGACAAAGCCTGCAATAATTTTAAATACCGCCAATAAAAAATCAACAACAGCGCCAACAAGAGTGACTTTTTGACTAGTTTGTGTGCGTTTAATTAAATCCAAAGCGGTAAAAATCATGAATGACGATTGTCTTATTTTATGTTATCTTTCTCTATATATGCAATTATTAAGCCACATCTAGTGGCGATAATAACTTGTTAGAGTTTCTCTTTGAGTAACATATGTAGTGATCTAATTTATTTAAACACATTTCAAGCCAATTCTTCCAATTCAACCATCTTTTGCACTCCACAAGGGGGTATAAAAGCAGGTGTTAAATACCCAATTGCCGAATGAATCCTTTTATAGTTATAAAACTCTCTACATTTTATGCGACGCAGGGCTAAGGGTGTTTTTAGAAAGTTTCCAAGTTGGTGTTTTGCTGATTATTTATATTTATGCAAAGGTTTCAAATTGTTTGCTTTAATTACTAAGAAAACAATATTTTGCATAAATCTTATAATTATATTGTAAATACAAATAAGAACTGATATCATTTACTAACTGAAAAAAAATCAACCCTCTAAAAATAATAAAGGTGAATGAATAGCGATGCATATAAGCATCAAACATGTAGGAGTAGTTCTACGACATTTTTAATTGATAAACATAATGAAAAGAAGTAAGGTTATTGCATTAAGCGTGTTAATTGTCAGCACAACTGTACTTGCAGGTACAGAAATAGACAACTATAAAGACCAAATTACTGCCTTAGAGGCGACACAATCAGTGCTAAGCGTTAGTGGCTTGGTAACAGTACACAGTTCAAGTAATGACAAGGTTGAGTTTGGCGATTTAGAACTCACTGTTTCACACGCAATCAATGAGCAGTTTAATGGCGCAATCAAAGTTAAAAGAAGAGGGGAGAGTGACGCCAATAAAGAAGACGATATTATTTTAAATGAGGCAATGATTAATTATCACAATGATGACTTTACAATTAGTGTAGGTCGTATTAGTGTGCCATTTGGTGCTTATGAGACTGGCATGATAACAGACCCACTTACTAAGGGCATAACAAGTGCTGATAAGGATAGCAAAGATATGCTAATATTAAGTGCTGATTTTGGTAGTGTTCAGGCTTCTATTTACAGTTATAAAGACACTGGTGTTAGCATTAACTATGGTAAGGGTATTTTTAGTGCTGGTGTGGATTACTTTAAAGATGGCACAACGGGTTACGGCAGTTCTAATGCTTATCATCTAGGGCTTAGTTTGGACAATGGCCTAGGCTTTTATTATGAAGCTGTGAAAACTAACCAAGGCATTCAAAGTAGCATAAAAGCAAAACATACTGAGTTGAGTTATGTTCACCAATTAAAAGGCATGGGCGCTAGCCTTAACTTGGCTTATAGTAAGATTGATAGTGGCGATAAGCAAAAAGGTTTGACTTATAGTCTTTCACTAGTAGAAGGTGTTACTGCCCTTTTTGAGAATAATAAAGTGGACAAAAAATCAGTTAATGGCTTAAAAGTTGTTTATGAATTCTAATGAAAGCAAATATTTTGAGTTTAATTTTTAAACTTAAGGAGAAACGCACATGAAAGTACAAAAAATAATAATTTCATCTTTCTTGGCAGTGGTAGTGGTAATCTCTACTGTAAGCACATTTTGGGGTGATGAGGCTAATCCATTGTTGATCGCTTATGCAAACATTGCAACAGCAAACTACACAGATGCTTTAAATGATGCCAAAACACTAAAGGAAAAACTAAAAGATTTTACTAATAGTCCTACAATGGTTTTGATGGAAAATGCTAAAGCGGCATGGTTAAATGCGCGTGAATCTTATGGTCAAACGGAAGCATTCAGATTGTCTAATGGACCTATTGATGCAGAGGAAGGTTGGCACACGTCTTATGGCGTACCAGAAGGGCGATTAAACGCCTGGCCGTTAGATGAAAATATGATTGATTATACAATCAATGCTAAGGGTAAAAAAACAACGGGTAATATTATTGACACTAAAGGTATATTTAATCCAGGTGGTGAAAGTCCTTTAGCGATTGATGTGACTACAATCACCCCTAGTGTATTAGTAGCTCTTAATGAAAATGGTGGTGAAGCTAATGTTGCAACAGGTTATCATGCGATTGAATTTTTATTATGGGGTCAAGACCAAGATTATGCTAATTTTATGAAAGATAGCGTAACCCATGGTGCATTGGTAGCAGGTCAAAGGACACTTGCTGATTATACGACCGATGCAAATGCTGATCGTCGTAAGCAATATTTAAATGCAGTAGCAAGTTTGGTTGTTTCTGACTTGGAGTCAATGGTTTCAGCTTGGGCAGATGGCGATAGCGCTAATTACAAGGCGGCATTATTGGGTAAGAATTCTGATACAATTAAGAATATTGACACGAAAGTAGCACTAAGACAAATCTTTTCTGGTTTGGGTGTTTTTATTAAGTCTGAACTTGCCAATGAACGTATTGCAGTAGCAGTACTCACACCTTCTGAAGAGGATGAGCATAGTTGTTTTTCTGATAACACACATCGTGATATTACGCAAAATTTCCAAGGCTTTAAGAATTTATTGTTTGGCACTTACAATAGCGTTGACTATGGCGTAGCGCTTATTGACGCTATGAAAGATAAAACTAAGTTGATGAATTTGATTGTATCAGTTAATACCAAAATTAATCAAATGAATACATTGGCACAAGTGAGTCGTCATTTTGATTATCAAATTCGCCCGAATGATACTCAAGCTAGACAAATCAAAAAGCTTAAAAATGAGTTAAGAGCCATTGGTGATCAAATGATTTATGTAGCAAAATCAAACGGCATTGATTTGACTGTTGGATATATTACAGATGCGCAGAAAACTAAACTATAAGCGTTTAGTGGCTCTAAGTATATCAACCCTTGCTATTATTCTAATGGCAAGGGTTTTTGCTAATAGTTTGGAAAGTTTATCAATCCATGCATTAAACCAATCTTTTACACAAGCTAAATCTGGTTTAAGTAACGATGAGATGGATGAGTTTATTTTGGGCAAGAGTTTTTTTCGCATTCCTTGGGTTCAAGCGCCTTCTGCAACAACGGCACGCGATGGATTGGGACCGCTATTTAGTGCTAATACTTGTGTTAATTGTCATACAAAAAATGGTCGTGGAAAAGTGTTTAAAGCAAAAAACATAGTTGATAGGTCGCACGTAATACGCTTATCTGTACCGTCAAACGGTACTGATGAACATCAACGAATGATAGCTAAAATTGGATTTATTCCTGAGCCAAATTATGGCGCTCAAATTAGTATTAATGGCGTGCTAGGAGTGCCTTTTGAAGCCAAACCTTCAGTGTATTATTCAACTAAAGATGTTCATTATCCTGATGGTTTTATTGTTACTTTACAGCAACCAATAATTAAGTTAAAAAATTTGGGTTATGGCGATTTATACCCTAATACAATTGTCAGTGCTAGGATTGCACCAGCACTTGTGGGATTGGGCTTGTTAGAGCAAATTACTGATGCCCAAATTCTGGCCAATGAGGATATTAATGATATCAATCATGATGGTATTTCTGGCAAAGCCAACAGGGTTTGGTCAAATCAAACCAAGCAAATGGAGGTTGGTCGCTATACTTGGAAAGCTTCTACGCCAACGGTAAAGCATCAATCAGCTAATGCCGCTATTAATGATATAGGTTTAACCAATCCCATTCATGAGCATCAGTCGTGCACGCCAATACAAGTTGAATGTATTAACGTCTCAGAAGGCTTCGATAAACATGAACTAACAGCACAAAGATTAAATGCCATGAATTATTATTTGACACATTTAAAGTTGCCAAAATCTATTATTACAGAGCATCAAGGGAAAAGATTATTCTCTGAAATTGGTTGCTCACAATGCCACGTTCCAAGTTACTCACTACCTGGCACTACTATATATCCATATAGTGATTTTCTATTACATGATATGGGAGGGGATTTGGCAGATGGTCGTTCAGAGTTTGATGCTTTGGGCAATGAATGGCGTACACCGCCATTATGGAGATTAGGCAGGGCTGCTTTAATACTAAAAGATAATAAGAATTTTTTGCATGATGGTCGTGCACGCAACCTTGAACAAGCAATTCTTTGGCATGGTGGTGAGGCTGATAAATCTAAAACTTTGTTTATGAATCTACCTATTAGTAGTAGGGGTAAAATATTGCAATTTTTGAATGAAATATAGGGAAAATTAATGAGATACTTGATGGCGATTGTTTTTTTGGTTGTATCGATTGGTGTAAATGCAGTCGGCGAAAAGTTCTTTAACCAAGTTATTATTGCCAATGTCGTATCAGCTATTACAAATACTGAGTTATTGATTGATAGCATTAATCAAGCTAATTCTACAAGTGCCAAAATGCAATTTGGCAACTTAGTTTCAAGTTGGAAAAAAGTTGAAACCACTTATTTACTGGGTGATTTAAATGAGGATTATTTAGACACACCAAGATATATTGATATATTTCATAATAATAATGAAGATATTAAATCTCAATTAGATTTAATTATTAATAGTGACGATGCATTGTCTAGTGCCATGTATAAGCATTCACACAAAACCATTAATGCCTTGGAATATATACTTTTTACAAAAAATTTACCCCATCAAAGAGTAAAAAATATGGCGTTAATGATTACCAAGTCAATCAAAAGTTATTTGTCTGAAATCTTAAATGGTTATAAGGCGCATCAGTCAAAATTTTTTGAAAGCGAGCAATATGCCAGTGCAATCTTACTAAACACTTTGGTTGGTGGTACTTATAAACTTAAAGAGTGGCGTGTTGGCGATGTGGCTGGCTTGAGTAAGAAATTTAAAAATAGACCAAATAATCATAGGGCAGAATACGCAATTAGTGGCAATAGCATGAATGCTATTAAAGCCATTCTTGCAACGCAAGCCCAGGTTATTAATTCACCAGATTATCAAGATTTTGGCGATATTGCACGCCAATTTAAAGCAAGCAAAGAGATTAATCAGGCTATTAGTGCATTAAATGATTCTATTGTTAATGCGAGCAGTATGTCCGAGTTTGATTTTATTAATAACAAGGGTAAGCGCTTATATCAATCAACCAATAGGCTTATGAAATCTTATTACATTTCTTTAATGGACAGACTAGGATTTGTCTCCAAGGTGTTGGATGCTGATGGAGATTAATCCATTTGAGTACTTAATGAATCCCCACAAGCGAATTTATTGGATATTTTTGTTAAGTTCGCTGGTGGTTGCTTTTGTTTTTTTAAAGTGTCATCCAAAACAAAAACGTATTATCTTGTCAAAAAAATTGTGGCTACACCCCTCTAATTTATTGGATTATGGTTATTTTATTTTTTTTATATTCTTTAAAGTAATGGTTATTTTGCCAATACTAATGAGTGCTAAAGAAGTGGCATTGTTTGTTAATATTACCTTGTTAGATCAATATGGTTTTGTGCGAATAGAGAGTTTTTCTTATATACAAATAATGGCATTATTTACACTTAGTGTGTTTATTTTAAGCGATTTTACTCGCTACTGGTTGCATCGCTTATTGCACTTTGTGCCATGGTTGTGGGAATTTCATAAAGTACACCACAGTGCCAAAGTTTTAAATCCGTTGACGTTTTATCGAGTACATCCTGTTGAATCTTTATTGTTTGGTTTGCGCTATTCTTTAAGTATTGGCTTGGTGGCAGGTGTTTTTATATTTTTATTTGGCAGTTTGGTGGGTATTTATGATATTTTAGGGGTTAATTTATTTGCTTTTATGTTTTCATTGTTAGGGTCTAATCTTAGGCATTCTCATATTAAGTTAGGTTTTGGCAATATAGTTGAGCGATTTTTAATTTCTCCGCTACAACATCAAATTCATCACTCCAAGAATCATGTTAATACCAATTTCGGTGGTTTTTTATCAACTTGGGATTATTTATTTGGCACATTAACCCTTTCAAAAAATACAACTAATATTAAATTTGGCTTAGAAAAGATGCAGATGAAAAACTTCCAAAACTTGTATGGTTTGTTATTTTCCCCTTTTATTGCTATTTATAACCAAATAAAAGACAAGAATTTTATGCTTTATTTTGTAACAATGTGTAAACTTCAAAGACTAAAAAGAGAACAACAATGAAACGTAGAGATTTTATTAAAACCTCTGTATTAGCTAGCAGTGCTTTGGCGATAGGCTGTGGTGACAAAAAGACCAACAAATTAACCCTATCTAGCTATGCAGATAGAACTTTTGTTGTGCCACCACTCATTGAGCCTGAAATTATTAATGGTAAAAAAATCTTTAAATTTTCAATCAATCACAACACAACAGAAATTTTTAAAGGCAAATTAACGCGCGTATTAGGCTATGGCGATAGCCTTCTAGGTCCAACTATTCGGGTGGATAACACAGATGATGTGGGTTTTGAAATAACCAATCATTTGTCAGTCAACACCACCACACATTTTCATGGATTGCATTTGCCAGCCAAAGAAGATGGTGGTCCGTATCAAATTATTCCACCTAATAAAACATGGAAACCTAGTTGGCGTATTAATCAGTTAGCCTCAACCCAATGGTATCACCCACATCTTGAAGGTTATACGGGCGAGCAAGTGTATAAAGGCATGGCAGGTTTTTTCCTAATTAATGATGAAATTTCTAAATCATTAGACATTCCTAAAACCTATGGTGTTGATGATCTACCCATGGTGATTCAAGATAGGCGGTTTGATGAAAATGCCCAATTTCTTTATTTAAATAAGGGAGATTTTGATAAATCTGGCGGCATGAAGGGCTATACAATCTTGGTGAATGGTAGACCTATACCTATTTTAAATGCACCTGCTCAAGTTATTAGATTGAGAATACTCAATGGCTCTAACGCAAGAATTTATAATTTAGGTTTTGAAGGCGACATTCAGTTTTATCAAATTGCCAGTGATGGTGGTTTTTTAGAAAAACCAGTGCCACTAACTAGAGTGTTATTAGGCCCTGCAGAACGTGCGGAAATTTTGCTTGATTTGGGTAAAAGTAAAGGAAAAACCTTACTACTAAAAAGTTTTAGTGCTGAATATTATGATAAACAAAAGCTTAATGGACACCAGTTTGGTGGGCCGTTTAAAGTGGGTGGCACAGGTCGCCTGTCGCATTCAGTAGATGCATTAGACAAAGTCAATTTTGATATTATGAGTATTCATATTAGTCAACTAACTAGCACCAATGCCGTTAAAAAAATTCCTAGTAAACTCACCAAAATAATCCGATTAAAAACATCAGATGCCGTTAAAACTAGGCATTTTGGACTAACAGTCATGAGTGGTTTTAGAATCAACAGGCGAGTGTTTACTTCCATGTTTAAAACCATTAACGGTATTGCACTTGAAGGCGAACATATGTTGCATTTAATTAACGGTATGCAAATGGACATGAGTGTGATTAATGAAGTGGTTAAAAAAGGTGATGTTGAAATTTGGCGAATTACCAATGGTGCGCATACCACACATCCTTTTCATATTCATGATATTCAGTTTCAAATTCTTGATAGAGAACAAGGCGATGGCTCGGACCCAACACCACCTAATGAAAATGAACGTGGCTGGAAAGACACTGTACTACTCATGCCAGAAGAAACCGTGCGAGTGATTGCTAAATTTGACCACTACGCCGATACTCAATATCCTTATATGTACCATTGCCACATATTAGAACATGAGGATGCGGGCATGATGGGGCAATTTTTGGTAGTAGAGCCAGAGGATTTTGACACGGTCATGGTTGATATTGATAACAATAAAAGAATACCGTTAAAGTCTTTTTGCAAGGTTGGTTAATCATGGCATTCTTTTTAGTTATCTTATATAATGATGCGAATCATTCTTATTTTTATTATTAAATGCTATCAGTTAACGATTTATCAATTGCTTATCAAGCCAATAAAGTTTTAAATGAATTTGATTTAAGCCTTACTACAGGTGATATTTTTGCATTAACAGGTGATAGTGGTAGTGGAAAAAGTTCAGCACTTAGATTTATCGCTGGTCTTGATGAAGTGCAAAATGGGCAAGTGGTTTTAGATGGCAAGCAATTATCCAGCAATGGCGTACATAATGTAGCACCAGAATTAAGAGAAATAGGCATGGTGTTTCAAGATTATGCGCTATTCCCGCATATGAATGTTAAAAAAAACATTGCTTTTGGTATTCACCATTTATCAAACAGTGAACAAAAAGTAAGGGTTGAAGAATTGCTTTTGATGATTGGCTTAGAGGGTATCGAGAAAAAATATCCACACCAACTTTCAGGTGGCGAGCAACAGCGTGTTGCCTTGGTTCGTGCATTAGCGCCCTCACCAAAATTATTATTACTGGATGAGCCGTTTTCTAGTTTAGATAAGAACCATCAAGAGCAGCTAGTATTGCAGGTTAGAGGTATTTTAAAAAAAACCAACGTCACTTCAATTTTAGTAACACATGACAAACATGAGGCGACTATTTTTGCTGACAAAGTAGGGGTGATTGAGAATAAGCAGTTGACTATTAATTAATAATAGGCATTAATTATATAACTTGGCAAGTTTTTCATAAGGAGAAAAATAAAAAATGAATATAAAAACATGGGTGTCATCAACATTGGTAATTTTGGCACTGTTAGTAACTAGTGTTGATATGGCTCAAGCAAAAAGTGAAGACTTAGTCACTGTATACAGCTCTAGAAAAGAGCACTTAATTAAGCCATTATTTGAGTCTTTTACAAAAGACACGGGTATTAAAGTTATGTATTTAACAGGCAAAGGCGGTGCATTGATTGAGCGTTTGAAATTGGAAGGTGAAAACACTAAAGCTGATATGTTTATGACTGTAGATGCGGGCAATCTTTGGTATGCAGCCACGCAAGACTTGTTTCAAGCAGTACAAACTCAAACATTAAAAAGCAATATTCCAAGCTATCTGAGAGACCCTAAAGGCTTATGGACAGGTTTATCAGTGCGTGCAAGAACTATTGTTTATAGTACCGAACGTGTTAATCTAGCTGACTTATCTACTTATGAGAATTTAGCAGATGCTAAATGGTCAGGTAAGTTGTGCTTAAGAACCAGCAAAAAGATTTATACCAAATCATTGGTGGCATCGATGATTTATCATCAAGGCAAAAATAAAGTGGGTGATATTATTAGCGGTTGGGTGAATAATTTGGCAGCCACGCCCAACGCCAAAGATTCTCATATTATGAATGCAATTGTTTCAGGTCAATGTGATGTTGGACTGATAAATACTTATTATTTTGCTCGTTTAATCGCTAAAAATCCTAATGTGCCATTGAAGTTATTTTGGGCAAATCAGGATACCACGGGTGTACATGTGAATGTATCAGGTGCTGGTGTGACGAAATATGCCGACAATGCCAAGGGTGCTATTAAGTTATTAGAATGGCTGTCAAGCGCTAAAGCGCAAGCCATTTACGCATCGCTTAATAAAGAATATCCAGCCAATCAAAATGTTGCTCCGGATAAGATTGTATCAAGTTGGGGTTCGTTCAAGCAAGATAAGATGAATTTAGCGCAAACAGGTGTATTGCAAGCCGATGCAGTGAAGCTTATGCAAACAAAGGGCTACCGCTAAGTTTTTATTTTGGTAGCAAAAAACCCAAAGCTTGAAAAGTCTTGGGTTTTCTGTTTTGAAATAGCATTAGTAGAAATTAAAAAAAAGAAGTATTTTGGAAAAAAATTGTCTTAAATCAAAAATTTTGATTAGCATGTTGGCGTTGTTGGTTGCCATGCCAATTTTTGTTGTGGCTTTATCGTGGTTGTTTCCAGAACGTGAATTGTGGGCGCATTTTTCCACTGTTCTATTGCCAAATTTAATCAGTGCTACTGTGGTTTTACTCATTGGTGTAGGGTTAGGTGTTACGCTTCTGGGTACAGTTTTGGCATATTTAGTGGTGATGGTGGAATTTCCTGGTAGACGATGGCTAGAGTGGGCGTTGTTTTTGCCTTTTGCCATTCCTGCGTACGTACTGGCTTTTGTATATTTAGGTGTGTTTGATTATTCTGGCTATGCGCAAGTGTGGATGCGTGAAGTGTTGGGCTTGCCAGGATTTGATATCCGCACTGGGTCGTGGGCGATTATTATTACTTTTGTATTGGTATTTTACCCTTATGTATACATGATGGCACGTGCCTCATTTAAGCGCCAAAAAATTAATATAATTGAAGCTAGTCAATTGTTAGGCGCTAGTCCTTTACGTGTGTTTTTTAAAATATCTCTACCCATGGCGCGACCAGCTGTTGCTGCTGGGTTGTTAGTAACGCTAATGGAAACATTGGCTGATTTTGGCGTGGTTAGTTTGTTTAATTTTGATACTTTTACCACGGCAATTTATTCGGCTTGGGGTGATTTTCGCTCCATTGAAGTGGCAGCACAATTGGCGTCATTATTAGTATTAGTGGCATTTTTCTTGATTTATTTTGAAAAAAAAGCGCGCGGTCAAGCAAAATATTATTCAAATGACGTGACCAATAAAAAACCTTATCGCGCTTTAGGTGTTGTTGGCTGGCTGGTTAGTTTGTTTGTATTTGGTGTATTTATGCTTTCTTTTGCTATGCCCATGTTGCAATTAATCATTTGGGGTTGGGCATCTGCAAGTAAGGAGTGGAGTGTCAAGTATGTTGATTTGATTATTTCAACTTCAGTTCTAACTATATCAGCGGCTTTAATAACAGTTAGTATTGCTACTGTATTGGCATTACCCAGTCGTTGTAAAAAGAATAGCCCTTGGTTTAAAGGTGTAATTAACATAGCAACGCTAGGTTATGCATTGCCAGGCTCAATTATGGCTGTTGGGCTATTATATGGCATTAATCAAGTGTCAAAAATCAGTGTATATTTTGGCGGTCAAAACATTAATCATATTATTTTTGGCTCCATTGCTTTATTGTTATTTGCTTATGTATCTCGTTTTATGGCGATTGGCTATAGTTCAATTAAAGCTAGCGCTGAGCAAATCAAACCCATGTTTACCCAAAGCGCACGTCTGCTTGGCGCATCACGCTTACGGCTTATTCGGCAAATATATTTACCTATGATGACTCCAGGTATTTTGGCAGGTGGTTTGTTGGTTGCTGTTGATGTGATGAAAGAATTACCAGCCACCTATTTATTACGCCCGTTTGGCTGGGACACATTGGCAGTTCAGGTGTATGAACTAAGTGCTGAAGGTTTATTTGAACGTGCCGCTATACCAGCACTTATAATGGTATTATTTGGTGCGGTATTAATGTTTATATTTCAGTTGTTGGATAAGACATCTTCAAAAAACCTTTAAAACAAAGTTATAAATAATAATTCATGATGCTATTTGCCTATACATTTATAATAGCATTCAAAAAACAAGTCTTAATTGGATAAAATTTCTATACGACATGAGTGATTTATTAAACATTAACGGTGTTACTTGTGCAGCAATCAATGCTGGTATTAAACGTGCACAAAATTCATCAGCAAACTCAAGCACTAAGGATATTGAAAAACTAGATTTGTCTATTGTTAGTTTGGAAAAAGGCACACAAACTGCAGCTGTTTTTACGCAAAATGTATTTTGCGCTGCGCCTGTATTGGTGGCAAAAAATCATCTTAATCATACTATTAAAGCATTGGTCATTAATAGTGGTAATGCTAATGCAGGTACGGGCTTGGGTAGTGGTAGCATAGGGCTTAAAAATGCTTATAAAGTTTGTGAATTGGTGGCAAAAGAGTTGGACGTCAAGGCTGAAGAAGTGTTACCATTTTCAACGGGCGTGATTGGGCAAGTGTTGCCTATGGCTTGTTTTGAAGATAATATATCTACATTGGCTTTTAGTTTGGCAATAGGCAACTTACCTCAAGTGGCGCAAGCTATTATGACGACTGATTTAGTTGATAAAGTTCATTCCGAACAATTTGAGATAGATGGTGATTTAATTACCATTACTGGTATTGCTAAAGGTTCAGGTATGATTCGTCCTGATATGGCAACCATGCTTAGTTTTATTTTTACTGATATTAAAGCCACTCAGTCTGAATTGCAAAATTGTTTAACTCAAGCAGTTAATCAATCTTTTAATCGCATTACTGTAGATGGCGACACCTCTACTAATGACGCTTGCACGTTAAGTGCGACTGGTACATCTAGTGTTAAAATTAATGATTGTATGGATGAGTTTCAACAATCACTAAATATTGTAACCAAAACGTTAGCACATAAAATTATTAAAGATGGTGAAGGTGCAACTAAGTTTGTCGAAGTGTGCGTTAAGGGTGGAATAAGCGCCAAAGATTGTCTTGAAGTAGCCTATACAGTTGCGCATTCACCTTTGGTTAAAACCGCTTTATTTGCTTCTGATGCAAATTGGGGGAGAATTTTAGCAGCAGTAGGGCGTGCCAATATTCAGTATCTGAAAGTTGAAGATGTAAGTATTTATTTAGGCGACGTATGTTTGATTAGAGCAGGGGAGTTGAATACTCATTACACTGAAACGCAAGGTGAGGTGCAAATGGCAAAATCTGAAATTGTTATCACCATTGAAATTGGCAAAGGAACCTCAAAAGAAAGCGTATGGACAACCGACCTTTCTTATGATTATATAAAAATTAATGCAGAATATAGGACCTAGCTATCATGAGTGTTTATAGACTTTTAATTTCATGTCTAGATGCGCATGGTTTAGTGGCTGTGGTCAGTCAATTTATTTTTAAGCATCAGGGTAATATTAAGGAGGCTCACCATCACCTTGATGAACAAAACCAACATTTTTTTATGCGCATTGAAATTGAATCAAGTTCTTTATCTTGTTCATTAAGTGAATTTAAAGATGCCTTTAGCTTAGTTGCTAATCAATACAATATGGTTTGGCGATTAAGTGATGCAGCGCAGTTAAAAAGAGTATTAGTTATGGGCTCTAATTCCTCTCACTGTGTGGCAGATTTATTACACCGATGGCATGAGTCTGAGTTAGAAGGTGAAGTTATTGGTGTTCTTTCAAATCATAGCAAGCTTTCCAAATTGACCAGTTGGTATGGTGTGCCATTTAAGCAAGTGAGCATTCATCAAGCAACTAAAAATGATGATATTGCCAAAATGAGTAAAGTGGTAAATACATTCAACCCTGATGTGATTGTTTTGGCACGCTATATGCAAATTATCCCTAAAGACCTGTGCAGTCAATACAAAAATAAAATTATTAATATTCATCATAGCTTCTTGCCATCATTTGCAGGTGCAGATCCATACTCGCGTGCTGCGCAGCGTGGTGTTAAATTAATTGGCGCAACTTGTCATTATGTTACTGACGTATTAGATGAAGGCCCGATTATTGAACAAGATGTCACCAGGGTGAATCATGGTGATAGTGTTAATGATATGAAGAAAATGGGGCAAGATATTGAGAAAATTACATTAGCAAAAGGTTTGCAATATCATTTAGAAGACCGAGTATTAACTTGCCATAATAAAACCATTGTGTTTTCTTAACAGTTGGTTAAAATTGATAACGGTTGGTATTATTTCGTAAAATAGTCACTAATGGAATTAGCCCCTTATTTTGAGTTTGTTTTACCGCTGATATTTTTTGTGGTGGCATTTGTGTATTCGTCTATTGGTCTTGGCGGTGGCTCGTCTTATACAGCACTGATGGTGATTGTTGGCATGAGTGCATTGGTTGTTCCTATGATGTCTTTGTCGCTTAATTTGTTTGTCAGCACTTTAGGTAGTTATAATTTTTTGCGTAATAAACACGGCAAGTTGTCTATTGTTTTGCCATTTTTGATATCTGCTATACCTTCTGCCTATCTAGGCGGTGCACTGCACTTATCTAAAACTGTATTTTTATGGGTATTATTAATGTCACTTATTGTGGTGACTGTGCGTATTTATTTTTGGAAAGATGCTAGTTTCAAAGTAGAACTAAACCATCAGAAAATCATCATCATCTCTTTAGTTTCTGGTTTGATACTTGGTTTGGTTGCAGGTATTGTTGGTATAGGTGGCGGGATATATTTAATTCCTATTATTATTATATTTAGAATTGGCTCCCCAAAAGAGGCAGCAGCAACAGCCGCAATCTTTGTTTGGAGTGTGTCATTTTTTGGACTTGTTTCACGCTTGCAATACAATTCGATTGATTTAACACAGTATATACCACTTATTACAGCAGTTATTATTGGCGGCTTTTTAGGTTCTTATATGGGCTCATTTAGATTTAGCCCAAAAGCCATGGAAAAAATTCTAGGCCTTATTATTTTGGTAGCGATTGTATTTTTATTTAAGAGGTTATTGTTTTAACTACTTTTAGTATTGTAAATAAAATATTATGTGAGACCTTTGCATAAATCAACTAAAAACCCAACAATCTAGTAAAATAACACCCAACAAAACTCATTTGCAGATTCTCTTGTTGTAGATCACAAATCCCTATCAGAACTTGATGATGTACATAACATCATCAACTGGAACGAGATAGAACAAACACTTTCGAACTTGTATTCTTCTATTAGGGGTGCACCCAGTTATCCGCCACTGATAATGTTTAAAATCCTAATCCTTCAAGCTTGGTACGGTCTAAGTGATGAGGCGCTAGAAAAGCAAATTGCCAGAGATTTAATGTTCAGACGTTTTATTGATTTGTCTTTGTCTGAAAATGTGCCTGATCATTCTAGCATTTGGCGTTTCAGGCAACTACTCAGCACCGAGAAATTACTAGCGCCTCTACTAGAGCAAATCAATACCCATCTTGAACAAAATTCAATCATTGTTTCCTTGGGTTCAATCAACATCATTGATGCCACCGTTATAGAAGCCAAACAATCACGCAAGCGTAAAGGCAAGGATGGCAACAACACTCAAGACAAAGAGGCAAAATACAATGTCAAAATAGCAGCCGATGGCAAACGTAAAACCACCTATGGTTTTAAGATGCACGCCAATACCGATGAAGATGGTTTTGTTAAGAAAATGACTTACACTCCAGGTAATGTACACGACTCACAAGAGTTTGATAAATTATTAGAGGTAGAACGCACTAACAGTAAAATAAAAACATGTGGACAAGTCTATGCTGATAGCGCTTATGCCAATAAAAACAATGATGAAAAACTAGGCAAAGAAAATAATAAAATATTGCACCGTGCCTACAGAAACAAGCCTTTAACCAAGCAACAGAAACAAGAGAATAAACAACGCTCATCCATTCGCTATATTGTTGAGCGCACTTTTGGACTACTTAAGCTTCATCACGGATTAGCCAAGGCAAGATACCTTGGACTAGAAAGAAACAAAACCAGAGCGCAACTAATTGCCATGAGTCACAACCTTAAAACTGGAATGAGCATTTTTAAACAGATGCGAGACTTACAGGATTGTTGCGTCCAATGAGTGGCAAAAGGGTAAAAATAGAAAAATGTGGCGATGAAAACTCAGATAAGCAAGATGTTTTTTAGGTTTTTATAGAAAAATAGGGAAAATTTTGAAAATATTTTTGAAAAATTGTAAAAGTTGAAATTAGGATGGGGAATTATGAATTACGCAAAGGTCTCACAAAAAGAAAGGTTATATAGTATTGCTTTTTGTAAATATATTGTTTACAATCAACACACTCAATCATAAATGAATTGTTTACAATTAACTACTAAATTATAAAATAAATTGGAAAAAACATGAAAGCCAATAACGCACAAACACCTACACAATTAAAAGCATTACAAGCCAAGGCGCAAGTTCTTTCTCAAACTTTAAACAAAGAAGTTATTGTTGTCACTAAAGGTGAACAACACGTTAAAGTTAAGCCAGGTTATGCCTACGA
Source organism: Candidatus Ruthturnera sp. Tsphm01 (assembly GCA_030142985.1). GTDB lineage: Bacteria > Pseudomonadota > Gammaproteobacteria > PS1 > Pseudothioglobaceae > Ruthia. Next base: position 179,532 of record CP125320.1, read on the forward strand.
ACTAAGCATCAAAGATGGTGAAATTTTAATTAAAGATTTTGATTTAATTGCTAAAAAAGTAGGTGAAGATTTAGAAGTGTTACTACCTAATGACACTAGTGTTGTGTTTGATGGATATTTTGAAGTGTGTGCAAGTGATTTATCTTGTTTAGTGTCTTTACCAAGTGAAGGTGGTATGTATCATGTGCTAGAAGGTAACTTTGTAGTTCTGGCTGACGGTTCGGAAATCGTTCATTTTTATGGCGATGAAACTGCACTATTAGCTATCTCTAACAATCAACCTATGCTTTTTTCTGAAAGTTTTAGCGAGGTTTATCTCTCTGGAGGTTTTTCACCATTGACATTAATAAGCGGTTTGTCAATAGCAGAGTTGACAGGTTCAGGAGGTTCTGCTACAACCATATATTTAAGCATTGATAGTTTAATAACTAATGACCTAACCCCAATTATAACAGGCACAGCCATACTCGCTAATGGTGAAACCTTAAGCGTAAGTGTTAATGGGGCAACCTATAACATTGTTAATGGGGCAACCTATAACAATGTGCAGGTGATAGACAATGTTTGGTCAATTGACACGAAAACAGCAATACCTTCATCAGGAACATTAGGAACTTTTGTAGATGGACAAAGTTATGAAGTTGTTGCAACCGTAACAGACGCGGCTGGCAATATCATAAGAAGCGATAACTCAAACAATGAGTTGACTATTGATACTACAGCCCCAGGCGCTCCAACCATCAACACAGTATCAAATGATAACCTTATCAATGCAGCTGAGAACGCAGCAGGTTTTGATCTAACTGGTACAGGTGAAGCTGGCAGTACTATTATTGTTTCAGGATTTGAAACTGGTGTGGCTGACAAATGGACACTCGTTGCTGCAGATGGCACTTGGTCAATTGCAATTGTTGATACAGATTTAGCTGATAATGGCTCAAATACTTTAACAGCAACACAAACAGACTCAGTAGGCAACACAAGCCCTGCTGCAACTATAACAATCACCACAGATTTAATTGCACCAACAACCCCAAGCGTTGATAGTCTAACAACTAATGATTTAACCCCAACTATAACAGGTACAGCCACACTAACTAATGGTGAAACCTTAAGCGTAAGTGTTAATGGTGCAATCTATGACAATGTAGAGGTGATAGGCAATGCTTGGTCAATTGACACAGAAACAAAAACACCTTCATCAGGAGTATTGGGAGCATTTGTAGATGGACAAAGCTATGATATTGTTGCAACCGTAACAGACGTAGCTGGCAATAGTGCAAGCGATAACTCAATCAATGAGTTGACTATTGATAATACAGCCTCAAACGCTCCAACCATTGACTCAGTCTCAAATGATGACCTTATCAATGCAGCTGAGAACGCAGCAGGTTTTAATCTAACTGGTACAGGTGAAGTTGGTAGTACTATTATTGTTTCAGGATTTGAAACTGGTGTGGCTGACAAAACAACAAGCGTTGCTGAAGATGGCACTTGGTCAATTGCAATTGTTGATGCAGATTTGGCTGATAATGGCTCAAATACTTTAACAGCAACACAAACAGACTCAGTAGGCAACACAAGCCCTGCTGCAACTAGAACAATCACCATAGATTTAATTGCACCAACAACCCCAAGCGTTGATAGTCTAACAACTAATGATTTAACCCCAACTATAACAGGTACAGCCACACTAACTAATGGTGAAACCTTAAGCGTAAGTGTTAATGGTGCAATCTATGACAATGTAGAGGTGATAGGCAATGCTTGGTCAATTGACACAGAAACAAAAACACCTTCATCAGGAGTATTGGGAGCATTTGTAGATGGACAAAGCTATGATATTGTTGCAACCGTAACAGACGTAGCTGGCAATAGTGCAAGCGATAACTCAATCAATGAGTTGACTATTGATAATACAGCCTCAAACGCTCCAACCATTGACTCAGTCTCAAATGATGACCTTATCAATGCAGCTGAGAACGCAGCAGGTTTTAATCTAACTGGTACAGGTGAAGTTGGTAGTACTATTATTGTTTCAGGATTTGAAACTGGTGTGGCTGACAAAACAACAAGCGTTGCTGTAGATGGCACTTGGTCAATTGCAATTGTTGATGCAGATTTGGCTGATAATGGCTCAAATACTTTAACAGCAACACAAACAGACTCAGTAGGCAACACAAGCCCTGCTGCAACTAGAACAATCACCATAGATTTAATTGCACCAACAACCCCAAGCGTTGATAGTCTAACAACTAATGATTTAACCCCAACTATAACAGGTACAGCCACACTAACTAATGGTGAAACCTTAAGCGTAAGTGTTAATGGTGCAATCTATGACAATGTAGAGGTGATAGGCAATGCTTGGTCAATTGACACAGAAACAAAAACACCTTCATCAGGAGTATTGGGAGCATTTGTAGATGGACAAAGCTATGATATTGTTGCAACCGTAACAGACGTAGCTGGCAATAGTGCAAGCGATAACTCAATCAATGAGTTGACTATTGATAATACAGCCTCAAACGCTCCAACCATTGACTCAGTCTCAAATGATGACCTTATCAATGCAGCTGAGAACGCAGCAGGTTTTAATCTAACTGGTACAGGTGAAGTTGGTAGTACTATTATTGTTTCAGGATTTGAAACTGGTGTGGCTGACAAAACAACAAGCGTTGCTGTAGATGGCACTTGGTCAATTGCAATTGTTGATGCAGATTTGGCTGATAATGGCTCAAATACTTTAACAGCAACACAAACAGACTCAGTAGGCAACACAAGCCCTGCTGCAACTAGAACAATCACCATAGATTTAATTGCACCAACAACCCCAAGCGTTGATAGTCTAACAACTAATGATTTAACCCCAACTATAACAGGTACAGCCACACTAACTAATGGTGAAACCTTAAGCGTAAGTGTTAATGGTGCAATCTATGACAATGTAGAGGTGATAGGCAATGCTTGGTCAATTGACACAGAAACAAAAACACCTTCATCAGGAGTATTGGGAGCATTTGTAGATGGACAAAGCTATGATATTGTTGCAACCGTAACAGACGTAGCTGGCAATAGTGCAAGCGATAACTCAATCAATGAGTTGACTATTGATAATACAGCCTCAAACGCTCCAACCATTGACTCAGTCTCAAATGATGACCTTATCAATGCAGCTGAGAACGCAGCAGGTTTTAATCTAACTGGTACAGGTGAAGTTGGTGATTTTATTACTGTTTCAGGATTTGAAGCTGGTGTGGCTGACAAAACAACAAGCGTTGCTGAAGATGGCACTTGGTCAATTGCAATTGTTGATACAGATTTAGCTGATAATGGCTCAAATACTTTAACAGCAACACAAACAGACTCAGTAGGCAACACAAGCCCTGCTGCAACTAGAACAATCACCACAGATTTAATTGCACCAACAACCCCAAGCGTTGATAGTCTAACAACTAATGATTTAACCCCAACTATAACAGGTACAGCCACACTAACTAATGGTGAAACCTTAAGCGTAAGTGTTAATGGTGCAATCTATGACAATGTAGAGGTGATAGGCAATGCTTGGTCAATTGACACAGAAACAAAAACACCTTCATCAGGAGTATTGGGAGCATTTGTAGATGGACAAAGCTATGATATTGTTGCAACCGTAACAGACGTAGCTGGCAATAGTGCAAGCGATAACTCAATCAATGAGTTGACTATTGATAATACAGCCTCAAACGCTCCAACCATTGACTCAGTCTCAAATGATGACCTTATCAATGCAGCTGAGAACGCAGCAGGTTTTAATCTAACTGGTACAGGTGAAGTTGGTGATTTTATTACTGTTTCAGGATTTGAAGCTGGTGTGGCTGACAAAACAACAAGCGTTGCTGAAGATGGCACTTGGTCAATTGCAATTGTTGATACAGATTTAGCTGATAATGGCTCAAATACTTTAACAGCAACACAAACAGACTCAGTAGGCAACACAAGCCCTGCTGCAACTAGAACAATCACCACAGATTTAATTGCACCAACAACCCCAAGCGTTGATAGTCTAACAACTAATGATTTAACCCCAACTATAACAGGTACAGCCACACTAACTAATGGTGAAACCTTAAGCGTAAGTGTTAATGGTGCAATCTATGACAATGTAGAAGTGACAGGCAATGCTTGGTCAATTGACACAGAAACAAAAACACCTTCATCAGGAGTATTGGGAGCATTTGTAGATGGACAAAGCTATGATATTGTTGCAACCGTAACAGACGTAGCTGGCAATAGTGCAAGCGATAACTCAATCAATGAGTTGACTATTGATAATACAGCCTCAAACGCTCCAACCATTGACTCAGTCTCAAATGATGACCTTATCAATGCAGCTGAGAACGCAGCAGGTTTTAATCTAACTGGTACAGGTGAAGTTGGTGATTTTATTACTGTTTCAGGATTTGAAGCTGGTGTGGCTGACAAAACAACAAGCGTTGCTGAAGATGGCACTTGGTCAATTGCAATTGTTGATACAGATTTAGCTGATAATGGCTCAAATACTTTAACAGCAACACAAACAGACTCAGTAGGCAACACAAGCCCTGCTGCAACTAGAACAATCACCACAGATTTAATTGCACCAACAACCCCAAGCGTTGATAGTCTAACAACTAATGATTTAACCCCAACTATAACAGGTACAGCCACACTAACTAATGGTGAAACCTTAAGCGTAAGTGTTAATGGTGCAATCTATGACAATGTAGAGGTGATAGGCAATGCTTGGTCAATTGACACAGAAACAAAAACACCTTCATCAGGAGTATTGGGAGCATTTGTAGATGGACAAAGCTATGATATTGTTGCAACCGTAACAGACGTAGCTGGCAATAGTGCAAGCGATAACTCAATCAATGAGTTGACTATTGATAATACAGCCTCAAACGCTCCAACCATTGACTCAGTCTCAAATGATGACCTTATCAATGCAGCTGAGAACGCAGCAGGTTTTAATCTAACTGGTACAGGTGAAGTTGGTGATTTTATTACTGTTTCAGGATTTGAAGCTGGTGTGGCTGACAAAACAACAAGCGTTGCTGAAGATGGCACTTGGTCAATTGCAATTGTTGATACAGATTTAGCTGATAATGGCTCAAATACTTTAACAGCAACACAAACAGACTCAGTAGGCAACACAAGCCCTGCTGCAACTAGAACAATCACCACAGATTTAATTGCACCAACAACCCCAAGCGTTGATAGTCTAACAACTAATGATTTAACCCCAACTATAACAGGTACAGCCACACTAACTAATGGTGAAACCTTAAGCGTAAGTGTTAATGGTGCAATCTATGACAATGTAGAGGTGATAGGCAATGCTTGGTCAATTGACACAGAAACAAAAACACCTTCATCAGGAGTATTGGGAGCATTTGTAGATGGACAAAGCTATGATATTGTTGCAACCGTAACAGACGTAGCTGGCAATAGTGCAAGCGATAACTCAATCAATGAGTTGACTATTGATAATACAGCCTCAAACGCTCCAACCATTGACTCAGTCTCAAATGATGACCTTATCAATGCAGCTGAGAACGCAGCAGGTTTTAATCTAACTGGTACAGGTGAAGTTGGTGATTTTATTACTGTTTCAGGATTTGAAGCTGGTGTGGCTGACAAAACAACAAGCGTTGCTGAAGATGGCACTTGGTCAATTGCAATTGTTGATACAGATTTAGCTGATAATGGCTCAAATACTTTAACAGCAACACAAACAGACTCAGTAGGCAACACAAGCCCTGCTGCAACTAGAACAATCACCACAGATTTAATTGCACCAACAACCCCAAGCGTTGATAGTCTAACAACTAATGATTTAACCCCAACTATAACAGGTACAGCCACACTAACTAATGGTGAAACCTTAAGCGTAAGTGTTAATGGTGCAATCTATGACAATGTAGAGGTGATAGGCAATGCTTGGTCAATTGACACAGAAACAAAAACACCTTCATCAGGAGTATTGGGAGCATTTGTAGATGGACAAAGCTATGATATTGTTGCAACCGTAACAGACGTAGCTGGCAATAGTGCAAGCGATAACTCAATCAATGAGTTGACTATTGATAATACAGCCTCAAACGCTCCAACCATTGACTCAGTCTCAAATGATGACCTTATCAATGCAGCTGAGAACGCAGCAGGTTTTAATCTAACTGGTACAGGTGAAGTTGGTGATTTTATTACTGTTTCAGGATTTGAAGCTGGTGTGGCTGACAAAACAACAAGCGTTGCTGAAGATGGCACTTGGTCAATTGCAATTGTTGATACAGATTTAGCTGATAATGGCTCAAATACTTTAACAGCAACACAAACAGACTCAGTAGGCAACACAAGCCCTGCTGCAACTAGAACAATCACCACAGATTTAATTGCACCAACAACCCCAAGCGTTGATAGTCTAACAACTAATGATTTAACCCCAACTATAACAGGTACAGCCACACTAACTAATGGTGAAACCTTAAGCGTAAGTGTTAATGGTGCAATCTATGACAATGTAGAGGTGATAGGCAATGCTTGGTCAATTGACACAGAAACAAAAACACCTTCATCAGGAGTATTGGGAGCATTTGTAGATGGACAAAGCTATGATATTGTTGCAACCGTAACAGACGTAGCTGGCAATAGTGCAAGCGATAACTCAATCAATGAGTTGACTATTGATAATACAGCCTCAAACGCTCCAACCATTGACTCAGTCTCAAATGATGACCTTATCAATGCAGCTGAGAACGCAGCAGGTTTTAATCTAACTGGTACAGGTGAAGTTGGTGATTTTATTACTGTTTCAGGATTTGAAGCTGGTGTGGCTGACAAAACAACAAGCGTTGCTGAAGATGGCACTTGGTCAATTGCAATTGTTGATACAGATTTAGCTGATAATGGCTCAAATACTTTAACAGCAACACAAACAGACTCAGTAGGCAACACAAGCCCTGCTGCAACTAGAACAATCACCACAGATTTAATTGCACCAACAACCCCAAGCGTTGATAGTCTAACAACTAATGATTTAACCCCAACTATAACAGGTACAGCCACACTAACTAATGGTGAAACCTTAAGCGTAAGTGTTAATGGTGCAATCTATGACAATGTAGAGGTGATAGGCAATGCTTGGTCAATTGACACAGAAACAAAAACACCTTCATCAGGAGTATTGGGAGCATTTGTAGATGGACAAAGCTATGATATTGTTGCAACCGTAACAGACGTAGCTGGCAATAGTGCAAGCGATAACTCAATCAATGAGTTGACTATTGATAATACAGCCTCAAACGCTCCAACCATTGACTCAGTCTCAAATGATGACCTTATCAATGCAGCTGAGAACGCAGCAGGTTTTAATCTAACTGGTACAGGTGAAGTTGGTGATTTTATTACTGTTTCAGGATTTGAAGCTGGTGTGGCTGACAAAACAACAAGCGTTGCTGAAGATGGCACTTGGTCAATTGCAATTGTTGATACAGATTTAGCTGATAATGGCTCAAATACTTTAACAGCAACACAAACAGACTCAGTAGGCAACACAAGCCCTGCTGCAACTAGAACAATCACCACAGATTTAATTGCACCAACAACCCCAAGCGTTGATAGTCTAACAACTAATGATTTAACCCCAACTATAACAGGTACAGCCACACTAACTAATGGTGAAACCTTAAGCGTAAGTGTTAATGGTGCAATCTATGACAATGTAGAGGTGATAGGCAATGCTTGGTCAATTGACACAGAAACAAAAACACCTTCATCAGGAGTATTGGGAGCATTTGTAGATGGACAAAGCTATGATATTGTTGCAACCGTAACAGACGTAGCTGGCAATAGTGCAAGCGATAACTCAATCAATGAGTTGACTATTGATAATACAGCCTCAAACGCTCCAACCATTGACTCAGTCTCAAATGATGACCTTATCAATGCAGCTGAGAACGCAGCAGGTTTTAATCTAACTGGTACAGGTGAAGTTGGTGATTTTATTACTGTTTCAGGATTTGAAGCTGGTGTGGCTGACAAAACAACAAGCGTTGCTGAAGATGGCACTTGGTCAATTGCAATTGTTGATACAGATTTAGCTGATAATGGCTCAAATACTTTAACAGCAACACAAACAGACTCAGTAGGCAACACAAGCCCTGCTGCAACTAGAACAATCACCACAGATTTAATTGCACCAACAACCCCAAGCGTTGATAGTCTAACAACTAATGATTTAACCCCAACTATAACAGGTACAGCCACACTAACTAATGGTGAAACCTTAAGCGTAAGTGTTAATGGTGCAATCTATGACAATGTAGAGGTGATAGGCAATGCTTGGTCAATTGACACAGAAACAAAAACACCTTCATCAGGAGTATTGGGAGCATTTGTAGATGGACAAAGCTATGATATTGTTGCAACCGTAACAGACGTAGCTGGCAATAGTGCAAGCGATAACTCAATCAATGAGTTGACTATTGATAATACAGCCTCAAACGCTCCAACCATTGACTCAGTCTCAAATGATGACCTTATCAATGCAGCTGAGAACGCAGCAGGTTTTAATCTAACTGGTACAGGTGAAGTTGGTGATTTTATTACTGTTTCAGGATTTGAAACTGGTGTGGCTGACAAAACAACAAGCGTTGCTGTAGATGGCACTTGGTCAATTGCAATTGTTGATGCAGATTTGGCTGATAATGGCTCAAATACTTTAACAGCAACACAAACAGACTCAGTAGGCAACACAAGCCCTGCTGCAACTAGAACAATCACCATAGATTTAATTGCACCAACAACCCCAAGCGTTGATAGTCTAACAACTAATGATTTAACCCCAACTATAACAGGTACAGCCACACTAACTAATGGTGAAACCTTAAGCGTAAGTGTTAATGGTGCAATCTATGACAATGTAGAAGTGACAGGCAATGCTTGGTCAATTGACACAGAAACAAAAACACCTTCATCAGGAGTATTGGGAGCATTTGTAGATGGACAAAGCTATGATATTGTTGCAACCGTAACAGACGTAGCTGGCAATAGTGCAAGCGATAACTCAATCAATGAGTTGACTATTGATAATACAGCCTCAAACGCTCCAACCATTGACTCAGTCTCAAATGATGACCTTATCAATGCAGCTGAGAACGCAGCAGGTTTTAATCTAACTGGTACAGGTGAAGTTGGTGATTTTATTACTGTTTCAGGATTTGAAGCTGGTGTGGCTGACAAAACAACAAGCGTTGCTGAAGATGGCACTTGGTCAATTGCAATTGTTGATACAGATTTAGCTGATAATGGCTCAAATACTTTAACAGCAACACAAACAGACTCAGTAGGCAACACAAGCCCTGCTGCAACTAGAACAATCACCACAGATTTAATTGCACCAACAACCCCAAGCGTTGATAGTCTAACAACTAATGATTTAACCCCAACTATAACAGGTACAGCCACACTAACTAATGGTGAAACCTTAAGCGTAAGTGTTAATGGTGCAATCTATGACAATGTAGAGGTGATAGGCAATGCTTGGTCAATTGACACAGAAACAAAAACACCTTCATCAGGAGTATTGGGAGCATTTGTAGATGGACAAAGCTATGATATTGTTGCAACCGTAACAGACGTAGCTGGCAATAGTGCAAGCGATAACTCAATCAATGAGTTGACTATTGATAATACAGCCTCAAACGCTCCAACCATTGACTCAGTCTCAAATGATGACCTTATCAATGCAGCTGAGAACGCAGCAGGTTTTAATCTAACTGGTACAGGTGAAGTTGGTGATTTTATTACTGTTTCAGGATTTGAAGCTGGTGTGGCTGACAAAACAACAAGCGTTGCTGAAGATGGCACTTGGTCAATTGCAATTGTTGATACAGATTTAGCTGATAATGGCTCAAATACTTTAACAGCAACACAAACAGACTCAGTAGGCAACACAAGCCCTGCTGCAACTAGAACAATCACCACAGATTTAATTGCACCAACAACCCCAAGCGTTGATAGTCTAACAACTAATGATTTAACCCCAACTATAACAGGTACAGCCACACTAACTAATGGTGAAACCTTAAGCGTAAGTGTTAATGGTGCAATCTATGACAATGTAGAGGTGATAGGCAATGCTTGGTCAATTGACACAGAAACAAAAACACCTTCATCAGGAGTATTGGGAGCATTTGTAGATGGACAAAGCTATGATATTGTTGCAACCGTAACAGACGTAGCTGGCAATAGTGCAAGCGATAACTCAATCAATGAGTTGACTATTGATAATACAGCCTCAAACGCTCCAACCATTGACTCAGTCTCAAATGATGACCTTATCAATGCAGCTGAGAACGCAGCAGGTTTTAATCTAACTGGTACAGGTGAAGTTGGTGATTTTATTACTGTTTCAGGATTTGAAGCTGGTGTGGCTGACAAAACAACAAGCGTTGCTGAAGATGGCACTTGGTCAATTGCAATTGTTGATACAGATTTAGCTGATAATGGCTCAAATACTTTAACAGCAACACAAACAGACTCAGTAGGCAACACAAGCCCTGCTGCAACTAGAACAATCACCACAGATTTAATTGCACCAACAACCCCAAGCGTTGATAGTCTAACAACTAATGATTTAACCCCAACTATAACAGGTACAGCCACACTAACTAATGGTGAAACCTTAAGCGTAAGTGTTAATGGTGCAATCTATGACAATGTAGAGGTGATAGGCAATGCTTGGTCAATTGACACAGAAACAAAAACACCTTCATCAGGAGTATTGGGAGCATTTGTAGATGGACAAAGCTATGATATTGTTGCAACCGTAACAGACGTAGCTGGCAATAGTGCAAGCGATAACTCAATCAATGAGTTGACTATTGATAATACAGCCTCAAACGCTCCAACCATTGACTCAGTCTCAAATGATGACCTTATCAATGCAGCTGAGAACGCAGCAGGTTTTAATCTAACTGGTACAGGTGAAGTTGGTGATTTTATTACTGTTTCAGGATTTGAAGCTGGTGTGGCTGACAAAACAACAAGCGTTGCTGAAGATGGCACTTGGTCAATTGCAATTGTTGATACAGATTTAGCTGATAATGGCTCAAATACTTTAACAGCAACACAAACAGACTCAGTAGGCAACACAAGCCCTGCTGCAACTAGAACAATCACCACAGATTTAATTGCACCAACAACCCCAAGCGTTGATAGTCTAACAACTAATGATTTAACCCCAACTATAACAGGTACAGCCACACTAACTAATGGTGAAACCTTAAGCGTAAGTGTTAATGGTGCAATCTATGACAATGTAGAGGTGATAGGCAATGCTTGGTCAATTGACACAGAAACAAAAACACCTTCATCAGGAGTATTGGGAGCATTTGTAGATGGACAAAGCTATGATATTGTTGCAACCGTAACAGACGTAGCTGGCAATAGTGCAAGCGATAACTCAATCAATGAGTTGACTATTGATAATACAGCCTCAAACGCTCCAACCATTGACTCAGTCTCAAATGATGACCTTATCAATGCAGCTGAGAACGCAGCAGGTTTTAATCTAACTGGTACAGGTGAAGTTGGTGATTTTATTACTGTTTCAGGATTTGAAGCTGGTGTGGCTGACAAAACAACAAGCGTTGCTGAAGATGGCACTTGGTCAATTGCAATTGTTGATACAGATTTAGCTGATAATGGCTCAAATACTTTAACAGCAACACAAACAGACTCAGTAGGCAACACAAGCCCTGCTGCAACTAGAACAATCACCACAGATTTAATTGCACCAACAACCCCAAGCGTTGATAGTCTAACAACTAATGATTTAACCCCAACTATAACAGGTACAGCCACACTAACTAATGGTGAAACCTTAAGCGTAAGTGTTAATGGTGCAATCTATGACAATGTAGAGGTGATAGGCAATGCTTGGTCAATTGACACAGAAACAAAAACACCTTCATCAGGAGTATTGGGAGCATTTGTAGATGGACAAAGCTATGATATTGTTGCAACCGTAACAGACGTAGCTGGCAATAGTGCAAGCGATAACTCAATCAATGAGTTGACTATTGATAATACAGCCTCAAACGCTCCAACCATTGACTCAGTCTCAAATGATGACCTTATCAATGCAGCTGAGAACGCAGCAGGTTTTAATCTAACTGGTACAGGTGAAGTTGGTGATTTTATTACTGTTTCAGGATTTGAAGCTGGTGTGGCTGACAAAACAACAAGCGTTGCTGAAGATGGCACTTGGTCAATTGCAATTGTTGATACAGATTTAGCTGATAATGGCTCAAATACTTTAACAGCAACACAAACAGACTCAGTAGGCAACACAAGCCCTGCTGCAACTAGAACAATCACCACAGATTTAATTGCACCAACAACCCCAAGCGTTGATAGTCTAACAACTAATGATTTAACCCCAACTATAACAGGTACAGCCACACTAACTAATGGTGAAACCTTAAGCGTAAGTGTTAATGGTGCAATCTATGACAATGTAGAGGTGATAGGCAATGCTTGGTCAATTGACACAGAAACAAAAACACCTTCATCAGGAGTATTGGGAGCATTTGTAGATGGACAAAGCTATGATATTGTTGCAACCGTAACAGACGTAGCTGGCAATAGTGCAAGCGATAACTCAATCAATGAGTTGACTATTGATAATACAGCCTCAAACGCTCCAACCATTGACTCAGTCTCAAATGATGACCTTATCAATGCAGCTGAGAACGCAGCAGGTTTTAATCTAACTGGTACAGGTGAAGTTGGTGATTTTATTACTGTTTCAGGATTTGAAGCTGGTGTGGCTGACAAAACAACAAGCGTTGCTGAAGATGGCACTTGGTCAATTGCAATTGTTGATACAGATTTAGCTGATAATGGCTCAAATACTTTAACAGCAACACAAACAGACTCAGTAGGCAACACAAGCCCTGCTGCAACTAGAACAATCACCACAGATTTAATTGCACCAACAACCCCAAGCGTTGATAGTCTAACAACTAATGATTTAACCCCAACTATAACAGGTACAGCCACACTAACTAATGGTGAAACCTTAAGCGTAAGTGTTAATGGTGCAATCTATGACAATGTAGAGGTGATAGGCAATGCTTGGTCAATTGACACAGAAACAAAAACACCTTCATCAGGAGTATTGGGAGCATTTGTAGATGGACAAAGCTATGATATTGTTGCAACCGTAACAGACGTAGCTGGCAATAGTGCAAGCGATAACTCAATCAATGAGTTGACTATTGATAATACAGCCTCAAACGCTCCAACCATTGACTCAGTCTCAAATGATGACCTTATCAATGCAGCTGAGAACGCAGCAGGTTTTAATCTAACTGGTACAGGTGAAGTTGGTGATTTTATTACTGTTTCAGGATTTGAAGCTGGTGTGGCTGACAAAACAACAAGCGTTGCTGAAGATGGCACTTGGTCAATTGCAATTGTTGATACAGATTTAGCTGATAATGGCTCAAATACTTTAACAGCAACACAAACAGACTCAGTAGGCAACACAAGCCCTGCTGCAACTAGAACAATCACCACAGATTTAATTGCACCAACAACCCCAAGCGTTGATAGTCTAACAACTAATGATTTAACCCCAACTATAACAGGTACAGCCACACTAACTAATGGTGAAACCTTAAGCGTAAGTGTTAATGGTGCAATCTATGACAATGTAGAGGTGATAGGCAATGCTTGGTCAATTGACACAGAAACAAAAACACCTTCATCAGGAGTATTGGGAGCATTTGTAGATGGACAAAGCTATGATATTGTTGCAACCGTAACAGACGTAGCTGGCAATAGTGCAAGCGATAACTCAATCAATGAGTTGACTATTGATAATACAGCCTCAAACGCTCCAACCATTGACTCAGTCTCAAATGATGACCTTATCAATGCAGCTGAGAACGCAGCAGGTTTTAATCTAACTGGTACAGGTGAAGTTGGTGATTTTATTACTGTTTCAGGATTTGAAACTGGTGTGGCTGACAAAACAACAAGCGTTGCTGTAGATGGCACTTGGTCAATTGCAATTGTTGATGCAGATTTGGCTGATAATGGCTCAAATACTTTAACAGCAACACAAACAGACTCAGTAGGCAACACAAGCCCTGCTGCAACTAGAACAATCACCATAGATTTAATTGCACCAACAACCCCAAGCGTTGATAGTCTAACAACTAATGATTTAACCCCAACTATAACAGGTACAGCCACACTAACTAATGGTGAAACCTTAAGCGTAAGTGTTAATGGTGCAATCTATGACAATGTAGAAGTGACAGGCAATGCTTGGTCAATTGACACAGAAACAAAAACACCTTCATCAGGAGTATTGGGAGCATTTGTAGATGGACAAAGCTATGATATTGTTGCAACCGTAACAGACGTAGCTGGCAATAGTGCAAGCGATAACTCAATCAATGAGTTGACTATTGATAATACAGCCTCAAACGCTCCAACCATTGACTCAGTCTCAAATGATGACCTTATCAATGCAGCTGAGAACGCAGCAGGTTTTAATCTAACTGGTACAGGTGAAGTTGGTGATTTTATTACTGTTTCAGGATTTGAAGCTGGTGTGGCTGACAAAACAACAAGCGTTGCTGAAGATGGCACTTGGTCAATTGCAATTGTTGATACAGATTTAGCTGATAATGGCTCAAATACTTTAACAGCAACACAAACAGACTCAGTAGGCAACACAAGCCCTGCTGCAACTAGAACAATCACCACAGATTTAATTGCACCAACAACCCCAAGCGTTGATAGTCTAACAACTAATGATTTAACCCCAACTATAACAGGTACAGCCACACTAACTAATGGTGAAACCTTAAGCGTAAGTGTTAATGGTGCAATCTATGACAATGTAGAGGTGATAGGCAATGCTTGGTCAATTGACACAGAAACAAAAACACCTTCATCAGGAGTATTGGGAGCATTTGTAGATGGACAAAGCTATGATATTGTTGCAACCGTAACAGACGTAGCTGGCAATAGTGCAAGCGATAACTCAATCAATGAGTTGACTATTGATAATACAGCCTCAAACGCTCCAACCATTGACTCAGTCTCAAATGATGACCTTATCAATGCAGCTGAGAACGCAGCAGGTTTTAATCTAACTGGTACAGGTGAAGTTGGTGATTTTATTACTGTTTCAGGATTTGAAGCTGGTGTGGCTGACAAAACAACAAGCGTTGCTGAAGATGGCACTTGGTCAATTGCAATTGTTGATACAGATTTGGCTGATAATGGCTCAAATACTTTAACAGCAACACAAACAGACTCAGTAGGCAACACAAGCCCTGCTGCAACTAGAACAATCACCACAGATTTAATTGCACCAACAACCCCAAGCGTTGATAGTCTAACAACTAATGATTTAACCCCAACTATAACAGGTACAGCCACACTAACTAATGGTGAAACCTTAAGCGTAAGTGTTAATGGTGCAATCTATGACAATGTAGAGGTGATAGGCAATGCTTGGTCAATTGACACAGAAACAAAAACACCTTCATCAGGAGTATTGGGAGCATTTGTAGATGGACAAAGCTATGATATTGTTGCAACCGTAACAGACGTAGCTGGCAATAGTGCAAGCGATAACTCAATCAATGAGTTGACTATTGATAATACAGCCTCAAACGCTCCAACCATTGACTCAGTCTCAAATGATGACCTTATCAATGCAGCTGAGAACGCAGCAGGTTTTAATCTAACTGGTACAGGTGAAGTTGGTGATTTTATTACTGTTTCAGGATTTGAAGCTGGTGTGGCTGACAAAACAACAAGCGTTGCTGAAGATGGCACTTGGTCAATTGCAATTGTTGATACAGATTTAGCTGATAATGGCTCAAATACTTTAACAGCAACACAAACAGACTCAGTAGGCAACACAAGCCCTGCTGCAACTAGAACAATCACCACAGATTTAATTGCACCAACAACCCCAAGCGTTGATAGTCTAACAACTAATGATTTAACCCCAACTATAACAGGTACAGCCACACTAACTAATGGTGAAACCTTAAGCGTAAGTGTTAATGGTGCAATCTATGACAATGTAGAGGTGATAGGCAATGCTTGGTCAATTGACACAGAAACAAAAACACCTTCATCAGGAGTATTGGGAGCATTTGTAGATGGACAAAGCTATGATATTGTTGCAACCGTAACAGACGTAGCTGGCAATAGTGCAAGCGATAACTCAATCAATGAGTTGACTATTGATAATACAGCCTCAAACGCTCCAACCATTGACTCAGTCTCAAATGATGACCTTATCAATGCAGCTGAGAACGCAGCAGGTTTTAATCTAACTGGTACAGGTGAAGTTGGTGATTTTATTACTGTTTCAGGATTTGAAGCTGGTGTGGCTGACAAAACAACAAGCGTTGCTGAAGATGGCACTTGGTCAATTGCAATTGTTGATACAGATTTAGCTGATAATGGCTCAAATACTTTAACAGCAACACAAACAGACTCAGTAGGCAACACAAGCCCTGCTGCAACTAGAACAATCACCACAGATTTAATTGCACCAACAACCCCAAGCGTTGATAGTCTAACAACTAATGATTTAACCCCAACTATAACAGGTACAGCCACACTAACTAATGGTGAAACCTTAAGCGTAAGTGTTAATGGTGCAATCTATGACAATGTAGAGGTGATAGGCAATGCTTGGTCAATTGACACAGAAACAAAAACACCTTCATCAGGAGTATTGGGAGCATTTGTAGATGGACAAAGCTATGATATTGTTGCAACCGTAACAGACGTAGCTGGCAATAGTGCAAGCGATAACTCAATCAATGAGTTGACTATTGATAATACAGCCTCAAACGCTCCAACCATTGACTCAGTCTCAAATGATGACCTTATCAATGCAGCTGAGAACGCAGCAGGTTTTAATCTAACTGGTACAGGTGAAGTTGGTGATTTTATTACTGTTTCAGGATTTGAAGCTGGTGTGGCTGACAAAACAACAAGCGTTGCTGAAGATGGCACTTGGTCAATTGCAATTGTTGATACAGATTTAGCTGATAATGGCTCAAATACTTTAACAGCAACACAAACAGACTCAGTAGGCAACACAAGCCCTGCTGCAACTAGAACAATCACCACAGATTTAATTGCACCAACAACCCCAAGCGTTGATAGTCTAACAACTAATGATTTAACCCCAACTATAACAGGTACAGCCACACTAACTAATGGTGAAACCTTAAGCGTAAGTGTTAATGGTGCAATCTATGACAATGTAGAGGTGATAGGCAATGCTTGGTCAATTGACACAGAAACAAAAACACCTTCATCAGGAGTATTGGGAGCATTTGTAGATGGACAAAGCTATGATATTGTTGCAACCGTAACAGACGTAGCTGGCAATAGTGCAAGCGATAACTCAATCAATGAGTTGACTATTGATAATACAGCCTCAAACGCTCCAACCATTGACTCAGTCTCAAATGATGACCTTATCAATGCAGCTGAGAACGCAGCAGGTTTTAATCTAACTGGTACAGGTGAAGTTGGTGATTTTATTACTGTTTCAGGATTTGAAGCTGGTGTGGCTGACAAAACAACAAGCGTTGCTGAAGATGGCACTTGGTCAATTGCAATTGTTGATACAGATTTAGCTGATAATGGCTCAAATACTTTAACAGCAACACAAACAGACTCAGTAGGCAACACAAGCCCTGCTGCAACTAGAACAATCACCACAGATTTAATTGCACCAACAACCCCAAGCGTTGATAGTCTAACAACTAATGATTTAACCCCAACTATAACAGGTACAGCCACACTAACTAATGGTGAAACCTTAAGCGTAAGTGTTAATGGTGCAATCTATGACAATGTAGAGGTGATAGGCAATGCTTGGTCAATTGACACAGAAACAAAAACACCTTCATCAGGAGTATTGGGAGCATTTGTAGATGGACAAAGCTATGATATTGTTGCAACCGTAACAGACGTAGCTGGCAATAGTGCAAGCGATAACTCAATCAATGAGTTGACTATTGATAATACAGCCTCAAACGCTCCAACCATTGACTCAGTCTCAAATGATGACCTTATCAATGCAGCTGAGAACGCAGCAGGTTTTAATCTAACTGGTACAGGTGAAGTTGGTGATTTTATTACTGTTTCAGGATTTGAAGCTGGTGTGGCTGACAAAACAACAAGCGTTGCTGAAGATGGCACTTGGTCAATTGCAATTGTTGATACAGATTTAGCTGATAATGGCTCAAATACTTTAACAGCAACACAAACAGACTCAGTAGGCAACACAAGCCCTGCTGCAACTAGAACAATCACCACAGATTTAATTGCACCAACAACCCCAAGCGTTGATAGTCTAACAACTAATGATTTAACCCCAACTATAACAGGTACAGCCACACTAACTAATGGTGAAACCTTAAGCGTAAGTGTTAATGGTGCAATCTATGACAATGTAGAGGTGATAGGCAATGCTTGGTCAATTGACACAGAAACAAAAACACCTTCATCAGGAGTATTGGGAGCATTTGTAGATGGACAAAGCTATGATATTGTTGCAACCGTAACAGACGTAGCTGGCAATAGTGCAAGCGATAACTCAATCAATGAGTTGACTATTGATAATACAGCCTCAAACGCTCCAACCATTGACTCAGTCTCAAATGATGACCTTATCAATGCAGCTGAGAACGCAGCAGGTTTTAATCTAACTGGTACAGGTGAAGTTGGTGATTTTATTACTGTTTCAGGATTTGAAGCTGGTGTGGCTGACAAAACAACAAGCGTTGCTGAAGATGGCACTTGGTCAATTGCAATTGTTGATACAGATTTAGCTGATAATGGCTCAAATACTTTAACAGCAACACAAACAGACTCAGTAGGCAACACAAGCCCTGCTGCAACTAGAACAATCACCACAGATTTAATTGCACCAACAACCCCAAGCGTTGATAGTCTAACAACTAATGATTTAACCCCAACTATAACAGGTACAGCCACACTAACTAATGGTGAAACCTTAAGCGTAAGTGTTAATGGTGCAATCTATGACAATGTAGAGGTGATAGGCAATGCTTGGTCAATTGACACAGAAACAAAAACACCTTCATCAGGAGTATTGGGAGCATTTGTAGATGGACAAAGCTATGATATTGTTGCAACCGTAACAGACGTAGCTGGCAATAGTGCAAGCGATAACTCAATCAATGAGTTGACTATTGATAATACAGCCTCAAACGCTCCAACCATTGACTCAGTCTCAAATGATGACCTTATCAATGCAGCTGAGAACGCAGCAGGTTTTAATCTAACTGGTACAGGTGAAGTTGGTGATTTTATTACTGTTTCAGGATTTGAAGCTGGTGTGGCTGACAAAACAACAAGCGTTGCTGAAGATGGCACTTGGTCAATTGCAATTGTTGATACAGATTTAGCTGATAATGGCTCAAATACTTTAACAGCAACACAAACAGACTCAGTAGGCAACACAAGCCCTGCTGCAACTAGAACAATCACCACAGATTTAATTGCACCAACAACCCCAAGCGTTGATAGTCTAACAACTAATGATTTAACCCCAACTATAACAGGTACAGCCACACTAACTAATGGTGAAACCTTAAGCGTAAGTGTTAATGGTGCAATCTATGACAATGTAGAGGTGATAGGCAATGCTTGGTCAATTGACACAGAAACAAAAACACCTTCATCAGGAGTATTGGGAGCATTTGTAGATGGACAAAGCTATGATATTGTTGCAACCGTAACAGACGTAGCTGGCAATAGTGCAAGCGATAACTCAATCAATGAGTTGACTATTGATAATACAGCCTCAAACGCTCCAACCATTGACTCAGTCTCAAATGATGACCTTATCAATGCAGCTGAGAACGCAGCAGGTTTTAATCTAACTGGTACAGGTGAAGTTGGTGATTTTATTACTGTTTCAGGATTTGAAGCTGGTGTGGCTGACAAAACAACAAGCGTTGCTGAAGATGGCACTTGGTCAATTGCAATTGTTGATACAGATTTAGCTGATAATGGCTCAAATACTTTAACAGCAACACAAACAGACTCAGTAGGCAACACAAGCCCTGCTGCAACTAGAACAATCACCACAGATTTAATTGCACCAACAACCCCAAGCGTTGATAGTCTAACAACTAATGATTTAACCCCAACTATAACAGGTACAGCCACACTAACTAATGGTGAAACCTTAAGCGTAAGTGTTAATGGTGCAATCTATGACAATGTAGAGGTGATAGGCAATGCTTGGTCAATTGACACAGAAACAAAAACACCTTCATCAGGAGTATTGGGAGCATTTGTAGATGGACAAAGCTATGATATTGTTGCAACCGTAACAGACGTAGCTGGCAATAGTGCAAGCGATAACTCAATCAATGAGTTGACTATTGATAATACAGCCTCAAACGCTCCAACCATTGACTCAGTCTCAAATGATGACCTTATCAATGCAGCTGAGAACGCAGCAGGTTTTAATCTAACTGGTACAGGTGAAGTTGGTGATTTTATTACTGTTTCAGGATTTGAAGCTGGTGTGGCTGACAAAACAACAAGCGTTGCTGAAGATGGCACTTGGTCAATTGCAATTGTTGATACAGATTTAGCTGATAATGGCTCAAATACTTTAACAGCAACACAAACAGACTCAGTAGGCAACACAAGCCCTGCTGCAACTAGAACAATCACCACAGATTTAATTGCACCAACAACCCCAAGCGTTGATAGTCTAACAACTAATGATTTAACCCCAACTATAACAGGTACAGCCACACTAACTAATGGTGAAACCTTAAGCGTAAGTGTTAATGGTGCAATCTATGACAATGTAGAGGTGATAGGCAATGCTTGGTCAATTGACACAGAAACAAAAACACCTTCATCAGGAGTATTGGGAGCATTTGTAGATGGACAAAGCTATGATATTGTTGCAACCGTAACAGACGTAGCTGGCAATAGTGCAAGCGATAACTCAATCAATGAGTTGACTATTGATAATACAGCCTCAAACGCTCCAACCATTGACTCAGTCTCAAATGATGACCTTATCAATGCAGCTGAGAACGCAGCAGGTTTTAATCTAACTGGTACAGGTGAAGTTGGTGATTTTATTACTGTTTCAGGATTTGAAGCTGGTGTGGCTGACAAAACAACAAGCGTTGCTGAAGATGGCACTTGGTCAATTGCAATTGTTGATACAGATTTAGCTGATAATGGCTCAAATACTTTAACAGCAACACAAACAGACTCAGTAGGCAACACAAGCCCTGCTGCAACTAGAACAATCACCACAGATTTAATTGCACCAACAACCCCAAGCGTTGATAGTCTAACAACTAATGATTTAACCCCAACTATAACAGGTACAGCCACACTAACTAATGGTGAAACCTTAAGCGTAAGTGTTAATGGTGCAATCTATGACAATGTAGAGGTGATAGGCAATGCTTGGTCAATTGACACAGAAACAAAAACACCTTCATCAGGAGTATTGGGAGCATTTGTAGATGGACAAAGCTATGATATTGTTGCAACCGTAACAGACGTAGCTGGCAATAGTGCAAGCGATAACTCAATCAATGAGTTGACTATTGATAATACAGCCTCAAACGCTCCAACCATTGACTCAGTCTCAAATGATGACCTTATCAATGCAGCTGAGAACGCAGCAGGTTTTAATCTAACTGGTACAGGTGAAGTTGGTGATTTTATTACTGTTTCAGGATTTGAAGCTGGTGTGGCTGACAAAACAACAAGCGTTGCTGAAGATGGCACTTGGTCAATTGCAATTGTTGATACAGATTTAGCTGATAATGGCTCAAATACTTTAACAGCAACACAAACAGACTCAGTAGGCAACACAAGCCCTGCTGCAACTAGAACAATCACCACAGATTTAATTGCACCAACAACCCCAAGCGTTGATAGTCTAACAACTAATGATTTAACCCCAACTATAACAGGTACAGCCACACTAACTAATGGTGAAACCTTAAGCGTAAGTGTTAATGGTGCAATCTATGACAATGTAGAGGTGATAGGCAATGCTTGGTCAATTGACACAGAAACAAAAACACCTTCATCAGGAGTATTGGGAGCATTTGTAGATGGACAAAGCTATGATATTGTTGCAACCGTAACAGACGTAGCTGGCAATAGTGCAAGCGATAACTCAATCAATGAGTTGACTATTGATAATACAGCCTCAAACGCTCCAACCATTGACTCAGTCTCAAATGATGACCTTATCAATGCAGCTGAGAACGCAGCAGGTTTTAATCTAACTGGTACAGGTGAAGTTGGTGATTTTATTACTGTTTCAGGATTTGAAGCTGGTGTGGCTGACAAAACAACAAGCGTTGCTGAAGATGGCACTTGGTCAATTGCAATTGTTGATACAGATTTAGCTGATAATGGCTCAAATACTTTAACAGCAACACAAACAGACTCAGTAGGCAACACAAGCCCTGCTGCAACTAGAACAATCACCACAGATTTAATTGCACCAACAACCCCAAGCGTTGATAGTCTAACAACTAATGATTTAACCCCAACTATAACAGGTACAGCCACACTAACTAATGGTGAAACCTTAAGCGTAAGTGTTAATGGTGCAATCTATGACAATGTAGAGGTGATAGGCAATGCTTGGTCAATTGACACAGAAACAAAAACACCTTCATCAGGAGTATTGGGAGCATTTGTAGATGGACAAAGCTATGATATTGTTGCAACCGTAACAGACGTAGCTGGCAATAGTGCAAGCGATAACTCAATCAATGAGTTGACTATTGATAATACAGCCTCAAACGCTCCAACCATTGACTCAGTCTCAAATGATGACCTTATCAATGCAGCTGAGAACGCAGCAGGTTTTAATCTAACTGGTACAGGTGAAGTTGGTGATTTTATTACTGTTTCAGGATTTGAAGCTGGTGTGGCTGACAAAACAACAAGCGTTGCTGAAGATGGCACTTGGTCAATTGCAATTGTTGATACAGATTTAGCTGATAATGGCTCAAATACTTTAACAGCAACACAAACAGACTCAGTAGGCAACACAAGCCCTGCTGCAACTAGAACAATCACCACAGATTTAATTGCACCAACAACCCCAAGCGTTGATAGTCTAACAACTAATGATTTAACCCCAACTATAACAGGTACAGCCACACTAACTAATGGTGAAACCTTAAGCGTAAGTGTTAATGGTGCAATCTATGACAATGTAGAGGTGATAGGCAATGCTTGGTCAATTGACACAGAAACAAAAACACCTTCATCAGGAGTATTGGGAGCATTTGTAGATGGACAAAGCTATGATATTGTTGCAACCGTAACAGACGTAGCTGGCAATAGTGCAAGCGATAACTCAATCAATGAGTTGACTATTGATAATACAGCCTCAAACGCTCCAACCATTGACTCAGTCTCAAATGATGACCTTATCAATGCAGCTGAGAACGCAGCAGGTTTTAATCTAACTGGTACAGGTGAAGTTGGTGATTTTATTACTGTTTCAGGATTTGAAGCTGGTGTGGCTGACAAAACAACAAGCGTTGCTGAAGATGGCACTTGGTCAATTGCAATTGTTGATACAGATTTAGCTGATAATGGCTCAAATACTTTAACAGCAACACAAACAGACTCAGTAGGCAACACAAGCCCTGCTGCAACTAGAACAATCACCACAGATTTAATTGCACCAACAACCCCAAGCGTTGATAGTCTAACAACTAATGATTTAACCCCAACTATAACAGGTACAGCCACACTAACTAATGGTGAAACCTTAAGCGTAAGTGTTAATGGTGCAATCTATGACAATGTAGAGGTGATAGGCAATGCTTGGTCAATTGACACAGAAACAAAAACACCTTCATCAGGAGTATTGGGAGCATTTGTAGATGGACAAAGCTATGATATTGTTGCAACCGTAACAGACGTAGCTGGCAATAGTGCAAGCGATAACTCAATCAATGAGTTGACTATTGATAATACAGCCTCAAACGCTCCAATCATTAACAAAGTATCAAATGATAACCTTATCAATGCAGCTGAGAACGCAGCAGGTTTTAATCTAACTGGTACAGGTGAAGTTGGTGATTTTATTACTGTTTCAGGATTTGAAGCTGGTGTGGCTGACAAAACAACAAGCGTTGCTGAAGATGGCACTTGGTCAATTGCAATTGTTGATACAGATTTAGCTGATAATGGCTCAAATACTTTAACAGCAACACAAACAGACTCAGTAGGCAACACAAGCCCTGCTGCAACTATAACAATCACCACAGATTTAATTGCACCAACAACCCCAAGCGTTGATAGTCTAACAACTAATGATTTAACCCCAACTATAACAGGTACAGCCACACTGACTGATGGTGAAACCTTAAGCGTAAGTGTTAATGGTGCAATCTATGACAATGTAGAAGTGACAGGCAATGCTTGGTCAATTGACACAGAAACAAAAACACCTTCATCAGGAGCATTGGGAGCATTTGTAGATGGACAAAGCTATGATATTGTTGCAACCGTAACAGACGTAGCTGGCAATAGTGCAAGCGATGACTCAATCAATGAGTTGACTATTGATAATACAGCCTCAAACGCTCCAACCATTGACTCAGTCTCAGATGATGACCTTATCAATGCAGAAGAGAACGCAGCAGGTTTTAATCTAACTGGTACAGGTGAAATTGGTAGTACTATTACTGTTTCAGGATTTGAAACTGGTGTGGATGACAAAACAACAAGCGTTGCTGTAGATGGCACTTGGTCAATTGCAATTGTTGATGCAGATTTGGCTGATAATGGCTCAAATACTTTAAAAGCAACACAAACAGATTCAGTAGGCAACACAAGCCCTGCTGCAACTAGAACAATCACCACAGATTTAATTGCACAAGATTCACCAATAGTTGATGGACCAACAATTAGTAATAGCCTATCCATATTTATAGGAGGTATAGCATGGATTGATGAGGGTGAAACCTTAAGCGTAAGTGTTAATGGTGCAACCTATAACGATGTGCAGGTTATAAACCATGGTTGGGCTATTGACATACAAACAGCAATACCTTCATCAGGAGTATTGGGAGCATTTGTAGATGGACAAAGCTATGATGTTGTTGCAACTGTAACAGACGCAGCTGGCAATAGCGCAAGCGACAATACAATCAATGAGTTGATTATTGATGACACAGCCCCAGACGTCATTGTCCCAGGCGCTCCAATCATTAACAAAGTATCAAATGATAACCTTATCAATGCAGAAGAGAACGCAGCGGGTTTCAATCTAACTGGTACAGCCTACGCTAGTTATACTGGTTATGCTAATCGTTTTGATATTGTTACAGTTTCTGGATTTAAAGGTGGTGATGAGAAAGCTGCATTCATTAATGAAGATCGTACTTGGTCATTTGCAATTACTGATGAGGATTTGTTTGATAATGCTTCAACCACTTTAACAGTAGTGCAACGCGTAAAGCCTTGTGCTACCTGCGACTACGTCCAAAGCCCTGTTGCAACTATAACAATCACCACAGATTTAATTGCACCAACAGCCCCAAGCGTTGATAGTCTAACAACTAATGATTTAACCCCAACTATAACAGGTACAGCCACACTCACTGATGGTGAAACCTTAAGCGTAAGTGTTAATGGTGCAACCTATAACGATGTGCAGGTTATAGACCATGGTTGGATTATTGACATACAAACAGCAATACCTTCATCAGGAGTATTGGAAGCATTTGTAAATGGACAAAGCTATAACATTATTGCAATTGCAACAGACGCAGCTGGTAATAGTGCAAGAGATAACTCAATCAATGAGTTGACTATTGATAATACAGCCTCAAACGCTCCAACCATTGACTCAGTCTCAGATGATGACCTTATCAATGCAGCTGAGAACACAGCAGGTTTTAATCTAACTGGTACAGGTGAAGTTGGTAGTACTATTACTGTTTCAGGATTTGAAGCTGGTGTGGCTGACAAAACAACAAGCGTTGCTGTAGATGGCACTTGGTCAATTGCAATTGTTGATGCAGATTTGGCTGATAATGGCTCAAATACTTTAACAGCAACACAAACAGACTCAGTAGGCAACACAAGCCCTGCTGCAACTAGAACAATCACCACAGATTTAATTGCACAAAGTTCACCAATAGTTGATGGACCAACAATTAGTAATAGCCTATCCATATTTATAGGAGGTATAGCATGGATTGATGAGGGTGAAACCTTAAGCGTAAGTGTTAATGGTGCAACCTATAACGATGTGCAGGTTATAAACCATGGTTGGGCTATTGACATACAAACAGCAATACCTTCATCAGGAGTATTGGGAGCATTTGTAGATGGACAAAGCTATGATGTTGTTGCAACTGTAACAGACGCAGCTGGCAATAGCGCAAGCGACAATACAATCAATGAGTTGATTATTGATGACACAGCCCCAGACGTCATTGTCCCAGGCGCTCCAATCATTAACAAAGTATCAAATGATAACCTTATCAATGCAGAAGAGAACGCAGCGGGTTTCAATCTAACTGGTACAGCCTACGCTAGTTATACTGGTTATGCTAATCGTTTTGATATTGTTACAGTTTCTGGATTTAAAGGTGGTGATGAGAAAGCTGCATTCATTAATGAAGATCGTACTTGGTCATTTGCAATTACTGATGAGGATTTGTTTGATAATGCTTCAACCACTTTAACAGTAGTGCAACGCGTAAAGCCTTGTGCTACCTGCGACTACGTCCAAAGCCCTGTTGCAACTATAACAATCACCACAGATTTAATTGCACCAACAGCCCCAAGCGTTGATAGTCTAACAACTAATGATTTAACCCCAACTATAACAGGTACAGCCACACTCACTGATGGTGAAACCTTAAGCGTAATTGTTAATGGTGCAATCTATGACAATGTAGAGGTGATAGGCAATGCTTGGTCAATTGACACAGAAACAAAAACACCTTCATCAGGAGTATTGGAAGCATTTGTAAATGGACAAAGCTATAACATTATTGCAATTGCAACAGACGCAGCTGGCAATAGTGCAAGAGATAACTCAAACAATGAGTTGACTATTGATAATACAGCCTCAAACGCTCCAACCATTGACTCAGTCTCAGATGATGACCTTATCAATGCAGCTGAGAACGCAGCAGGTTTTAATCTAACTGGTACAGGTGAAGTTGGTAGTACTATTACTGTTTCAGGATTTGAAGCTGGTGTGGCTGACAAAACAACAAGCGTTGCTGAAGATGGCACTTGGTTAATTGCAATTGTTGATGCAGATTTGGCTGATAATGGCTCAAATACTTTAACAGCAACACAAACAGACTCAGTAGGCAACACAAGCCCTGCTGCAACTAGAACAATCACCACAGATTTAATTGCACAAGATTCACCAATAGTTGATGGACCAACAATTAGTAATAGCCTATCCATATTTATAGCAGGTATAGCATGGATTGATGAGGGTGAAACCTTAAGCGTAAGTGTTAATGGTGCAACCTATAACGATGTGCAGGTTATAAACCATGGTTGGACTATTGACATACAAACAGCAATACCTTCATCAGGAGTATTGGGAGCATTTGTAGATGGACAAAGCTATGATGTTGTTGCAACTGTAACAGACGCAGCTGGCAATAGCGCAAGCGACAATACAATCAATGAGTTGATTATTGATGACACAGTCCCAGACGTTATTGTCCCAGGCGCTCCAATCATTAACAAAGTATCAAATGATAACCTTATCAATGCAGAAGAGAACGCAGCGGGTTTCAATCTAACTGGTACAGCCTACGCTAGTTATACTGGTTATGCTAATCGTTTTGATATTGTTACAGTTTCTGGATTTAAAGGTGGTGATGAGAAAGCTGTATTCATTAATGAAGATCGTACTTGGTCAATTGCAATTACTGATGAGGATTTGTTTGATAATGCTTCAACCACTTTAACAGTAGTGCAACGCATAAAGGCTTGTGCTACCTGCGACTACGTCCAAAGCCCTGTTGCAACTATAACAATCACCACAGATTTAATTGCACCAACAGCCCCAAGCGTTGATAGTCTAACAACTAATGATTTAACCCCAACTATAACAGGTACAGCCACACTCACTGATGGTGAAACCTTAAGCGTAATTGTTAATGGTGCAATCTATGACAATGTAGAGGTGATAGGCAATGCTTGGTCAATTGACACAGAAACAAAAACACCTTCATCAGGAGTATTGGAAGCATTTGTAGATGGACAAAGTTATAACATTGTTGCAATTGCAACAGACGCAGCTGGTAATAGTGCAAGAGATAACTCAATCAATGAGTTGACTATTGATAATACAGCCTCAAACGCTCCAACCATTGACTCAGTCTCAGATGATGACCTTATCAATGCAGCTGAGAACACAGCAGGTTTTAATCTAACTGGTACAGGTGAAGTTGGTGATTTTATTACTGTTTCAGGATTTGAAGCTGGTGTGGCTGACAAAACAACAAGCGTTGCTGAAGATGGCACTTGGTCAATTGCAATTGTTGATACAGATTTAGCTGATAATGGCTCAAATACTTTAACAGTAACACAAACAGACCTAGCAGGCAACACAAGCCCTGCTGCAACTAGAACAATCACCACAGATTTAATTGCACCAACAGCCCCAAGTGTTGATAGTCTAACAACTAATGATTTAACCCCAACTATAACAGGTACAGCCACACTAACTAATGGTGAAACCTTAAGCGTAAGTGTTAATGGTGCAATCTATGACAATGTAGAGGTGATAGGCAATGCTTGGTCAATTGACACAGAAACAAAAACACCTTCATCAGGAGCATTGGGAGCATTTGTAGATGGACAAAGCTATGATATTGTTGCAACCGTAACAGACGTAGCTGGCAATAGTGCAAGCGATAACTCAATCAATGAGTTGACTATTGATAATACAGCCTCAAACGCTCCAACCATTGACTCAGTCTCAGATGATGACCTTATCAATGCAGAAGAGAACGCAGCAGGTTTTAATCTAACTGGTACAGGTGAAGTTGGTGATTTTATTACTGTTTCAGGATTTGAAGCTGGTGTGGCTGACAAAACAACAAGCGTTGCTGAAGATGGCACTTGGTCAATTGCAATTGTTGATACAGATTTAGCTGATAATGGCTCAAATACTTTAACAGTAACACAAACAGACCTAGCAGGCAACACAAGCCCTGCTGCAACTAGAACAATCACCACAGATTTAATTGCACCAACAGCCCCAAGTGTTGATAGTCTAACAACTAATGATTTAACCCCAACTATAACAGGTACAGCCACACTAACTAATGGTGAAACCTTAAGCGTAAGTGTTAATGGTGCAATCTATGACAATGTAGAGGTGATAGGCAATGCTTGGTCAATTGACACAGAAACAAAAACACCTTCATCAGGAGCATTGGGAGCATTTGTAGATGGACAAAGCTATGATATTGTTGCAACCGTAACAGACGTAGCTGGCAATAGTGCAAGCGATAACTCAATCAATGAGTTGACTATTGATAATACAGCCTCAAACGCTCCAACCATTGACTCAGTCTCAGATGATGACCTTATCAATGCAGCTGAGAACGCAGCAGGTTTTAATCTAACTGGTACAGGTGAAGTTGGTGATTTTATTACTGTTTCAGGATTTGAAGCTGGTGTGGCTGACAAAACAACAAGCGTTGCTGAAGATGGCACTTGGTCAATTGCAATTGTTGATACAGATTTAGCTGATAATGGCTCAAATACTTTAACAGCAACACAAACAGACTCAGTAGGCAACACAAGCCCTGCTGCAACTAGAACAATCACCACAGATTTAATTGCACCAACAACCCCAAGCGTTGATAGTCTAACAACTAATGATTTAACCCCAACTATAACAGGTACAGCCACACTCACTGATGGTGAAACCTTAAGCGTAATTGTTAATGGTGCAATCTATGACAATGTAGAGGTGATAGGCAATGCTTGGTCAATTGACACAGAAACAAAAACACCTTCATCAGGAGTATTGGGAGCATTTGTAGATGGACAAAGCTATAACATTATTGCAATTGCAACAGACGCAGCTGGCAATAGTGCAAGCGATGACTCAATCAATGAGTTGACTATTGATAATACAGCCTCAAACGCTCCAACCATTGACTCAGTCTCAGATGATGACTTTATCAATGCAGCTGAGAACACAGCAGGTTTTAATCTAACTGGTACAGGTGAAGTTGGTGATTTTATTACTGTTTCAGGATTTGAAGCTGGTGTGGCTGACAAAACAACAAGCGTTGCTGAAGATGGCACTTGGTCAATTGCAATTGTTGATACAGATTTAGCTGATAATGGCTCAAATACTTTAACAGTAACACAAACAGACCTAGCAGGCAACACAAGCCCTGCTGCAACTAGAACAATCACCACAGATTTAATTGCACCAACAACCCCAAGCGTTGATAGTCTAACAACTAATGATTTAACCCCAACTATAACAGGTACAGCCACACTGACTGATGGTGAAACCTTAAGCGTAAGTGTTAATGGTGCAATCTATGACAATGTAGAAGTGACAGGCAATGCTTGGTCAATTGACACAGAAACAAAAACACCTTCATCAGGAGTATTGGGAGCATTTGTAGATGGACAAAGCTATGATATTGTTGCAACTGTAACAGACGTAGCTGGCAATAGTGCAAGCGATAACTCAATCAATGAGTTGACTATTGATAATACAGCCTCAAACGCTCCAATCATTAACAAAGTATCAAATGATAACCTTATCAATGCAGCTGAGAACGCAGCAGGTTTTAATCTAACTGGTACAGGTGAAGTTGGTGATTTTATTACTGTTTCAGGATTTGAAACTGGTGTGGCTGACAAAACAACAAGCGTTGCTGAAGATGGCACTTGGTCAATTGCAATTGTTGATACAGATTTAGCTGATAATGGCTCAAATACTTTAACAGTAACACAAACAGACCTAGCAGGCAACACAAGCCCTGCTGCAACTAGAACAATCACCACAGATTTAATTGCACCAACAACCCCAAGCGTTGATAGTCTAACAACTAATGATTTAACCCCAACTATAACAGGTACAGCCACACTCGCTGATGGTGAAACCTTAAGCGTAAGTGTTAATGGTGCAATCTATGACAATGTAGAAGTGACAGGCAATGCTTGGTCAATTGACACAGAAACAAAAACACCTTCATCAGGAGCATTGGGAGCATTTGTAGATGGACAAAGCTATGATATTGTTGCAACCGTAACAGACGTAGCTGGCAATAGTGCAAGCGATGACTCAATCAATGAGTTGACTATTGATAATACAGCCTCAAACGCTCCAACCATTGACTCAGTCTCAGATGATGACCTTATCAATGCAGAAGAGAACGCAGCAGGTTTTAATCTAACTGGTACAGGTGAAGTTGGTAGTACTATTATTGTTTCAGGATTTGAAACTGGTGTGGATGACAAAACAACAAGCGTTGCTGTAGATGGCACTTGGTCAATTGCAATTGTTGATGCAGATTTGGCTGATAATGGCTCAAATACTTTAAAAGCAACACAAACAGACTCAGTAGGCAACACAAGCCCTGCTGCAACTAGAACAATCACCACAGATTTAATTGCACAAGATTCACCAATAGTTGATGGACCAACAATTAGTAATAGCCTATCCATATTTATAGGAGGTATAGCATGGATTGATGAGGGTGAAACCTTAAGCGTAAGTGTTAATGGTGCAACCTATAACGATGTGCAGGTTATAAACCATGGTTGGGCTATTGACATACAAACAGCAATACCTTCATCAGGAGTATTGGGAGCATTTGTAGATGGACAAAGCTATGATGTTGTTGCAACTGTAACAGACGCAGCTGGCAATAGCGCAAGCGACAATACAATCAATGAGTTGATTATTGATGACACAGCCCCAGACGTCATTGTCCCAGGCGCTCCAATCATTAACAAAGTATCAAATGATAACCTTATCAATGCAGAAGAGAACGCAGCGGGTTTCAATCTAACTGGTACAGCCTACGCTAGTTATACTGGTTATGCTAATCGTTTTGATATTGTTACAGTTTCTGGATTTAAAGGTGGTGATGAGAAAGCTGCATTCATTAATGAAGATCGTACTTGGTCATTTGCAATTACTGATGAGGATTTGTTTGATAATGCTTCAACCACTTTAACAGTAGTGCAACGCGTAAAGCCTTGTGCTACCTGCGACTACGTCCAAAGCCCTGTTGCAACTATAACAATCACCACAGATTTAATTGCACCAACAGCCCCAAGCGTTGATAGTCTAACAACTAATGATTTAACCCCAACTATAACAGGTACAGCCACACTCACTGATGGTGAAACCTTAAGCGTAAGTGTTAATGGTGCAACCTATAACGATGTGCAGGTTATAAACCATGGTTGGATTATTGACATACAAACAGCAATACCTTCATCAGGAGTATTGGAAGCATTTGTAAATGGACAAAGCTATAACATTATTGCAATTGCAACAGACGTAGCTGGCAATAGTGCAAGAGATAACTCAATCAATGAGTTGACTATTGATAATACAGCCTCAAACGCTCCAACCATTGACTCAGTCTCAGATGATGACCTTATCAATGCAGAAGAGAACGCAGCAGGTTTTAATCTAACTGGTACAGGTGAAGTTGGTAGTACTATTACTGTTTCAGGATTTGAAGCTGGTGTGGCTGACAAAACAACAAGCGTTGCTGTAGATGGCACTTGGTCAATTGCAATTGTTGATGCAGATTTGGCTGATAATGGCTCAAATACTTTAACAGCAACACAAACAGACTCAGTAGGCAACACAAGCCCTGCTGCAACTAGAACAATCACCACAGATTTAATTGCACAAAGTTCACCAATAGTTGATGGACCAACAATTAGTAATAGCCTATCCATATTTATAGGAGGTATAGCATGGATTGATGAGGGTGAAACCTTAAGCGTAAGTGTTAATGGTGCAACCTATAACGATGTGCAGGTTATAAACCATGGTTGGGCTATTGACATACAAACAGCAATACCTTCATCAGGAGTATTGGGAGCATTTGTAGATGGACAAAGCTATGATGTTGTTGCAACTGTAACAGACGCAGCTGGCAATAGCGCAAGCGACAATACAATCAATGAGTTGATTATTGATGACACAGCCCCAGACGTCATTGTCCCAGGCGCTCCAATCATTAACAAAGTATCAAATGATAACCTTATCAATGCAGAAGAGAACGCAGCGGGTTTCAATCTAACTGGTACAGCCTACGCTAGTTATACTGGTTATGCTAATCGTTTTGATATTGTTACAGTTTCTGGATTTAAAGGTGGTGATGAGAAAGCTGCATTCATTAATGAAGATCGTACTTGGTCATTTGCAATTACTGATGAGGATTTGTTTGATAATGCTTCAACCACTTTAACAGTAGTGCAACGCGTAAAGCCTTGTGCTACCTGCGACTACGTCCAAAGCCCTGTTGCAACTATAACAATCACCACAGATTTAATTGCACCAACAGCCCCAAGCGTTGATAGTCTAACAACTAATGATTTAACCCCAACTATAACAGGTACAGCCACACTCACTGATGGTGAAACCTTAAGCGTAATTGTTAATGGTGCAATCTATGACAATGTAGAGGTGATAGGCAATGCTTGGTCAATTGACACAGAAACAAAAACACCTTCATCAGGAGTATTGGAAGCATTTGTAAATGGACAAAGCTATAACATTATTGCAATTGCAACAGACGCAGCTGGTAATAGTGCAAGAGATAACTCAAACAATGAGTTGACTATTGATAATACAGCCTCAAACGCTCCAACCATTGACTCAGTCTCAGATGATGACCTTATCAATGCAGCTGAGAACGCAGCAGGTTTTAATCTAACTGGTACAGGTGAAGTTGGTAGTACTATTACTGTTTCAGGATTTGAAGCTGGTGTGGCTGACAAAACAACAAGCGTTGCTGAAGATGGCACTTGGTTAATTGCAATTGTTGATGCAGATTTGGCTGATAATGGCTCAAATACTTTAACAGCAACACAAACAGACTCAGTAGGCAACACAAGCCCTGCTGCAACTAGAACAATCACCACAGATTTAATTGCACAAGATTCACCAATAGTTGATGGACCAACAATTAGTAATAGCCTATCCATATTTATAGCAGGTATAGCATGGATTGATGAGGGTGAAACCTTAAGCGTAAGTGTTAATGGTGCAACCTATAACGATGTGCAGGTTATAAACCATGGTTGGACTATTGACATACAAACAGCAATACCTTCATCAGGAGTATTGGGAGCATTTGTAGATGGACAAAGCTATGATGTTGTTGCAACTGTAACAGACGCAGCTGGCAATAGCGCAAGCGACAATACAATCAATGAGTTGATTATTGATGACACAGTCCCAGACGTTATTGTCCCAGGCGCTCCAATCATTAACAAAGTATCAAATGATAACCTTATCAATGCAGAAGAGAACGCAGCGGGTTTCAATCTAACTGGTACAGCCTACGCTAGTTATACTGGTTATGCTAATCGTTTTGATATTGTTACAGTTTCTGGATTTAAAGGTGGTGATGAGAAAGCTGTATTCATTAATGAAGATCGTACTTGGTCAATTGCAATTACTGATGAGGATTTGTTTGATAATGCTTCAACCACTTTAACAGTAGTGCAACGCATAAAGGCTTGTGCTACCTGCGACTACGTCCAAAGCCCTGTTGCAACTATAACAATCACCACAGATTTAATTGCACCAACAGCCCCAAGCGTTGATAGTCTAACAACTAATGATTTAACCCCAACTATAACAGGTACAGCCACACTCACTGATGGTGAAACCTTAAGCGTAATTGTTAATGGTGCAATCTATGACAATGTAGAGGTGATAGGCAATGCTTGGTCAATTGACACAGAAACAAAAACACCTTCATCAGGAGTATTGGAAGCATTTGTAGATGGACAAAGTTATAACATTGTTGCAATTGCAACAGACGCAGCTGGTAATAGTGCAAGAGATAACTCAATCAATGAGTTGACTATTGATAATACAGCCTCAAACGCTCCAACCATTGACTCAGTCTCAGATGATGACCTTATCAATGCAGCTGAGAACACAGCAGGTTTTAATCTAACTGGTACAGGTGAAGTTGGTGATTTTATTACTGTTTCAGGATTTGAAGCTGGTGTGGCTGACAAAACAACAAGCGTTGCTGAAGATGGCACTTGGTCAATTGCAATTGTTGATACAGATTTAGCTGATAATGGCTCAAATACTTTAACAGTAACACAAACAGACCTAGCAGGCAACACAAGCCCTGCTGCAACTAGAACAATCACCACAGATTTAATTGCACCAACAGCCCCAAGTGTTGATAGTCTAACAACTAATGACCTAACCCCAACTATAACAGGTACAGCCACACTCGCTGATGGTGAAACCTTAAGCGTAAGTGTTAATGGTGCAATCTATGACAATGTAGAGGTGATAGGCAATGCTTGGTCAATTGACACAGAAACAGCCACACCTTTATCAGGAGTATTGGAAGCATTTGTAGATGGACAAAGCTATGATATTGTTGCAACTGTAACAGACGTAGCTGGCAATAGTGCAAGCGATGACTCAATCAATGAGTTGACTATTGATAATACAACCCCAGATGCAGTAGATTTAGATTCTGAAACATCGGGGACACAAAATACTAGTTTTGTGATTGCTAATAAGGCGGCTATAGTAGCTGGTATTGCTTTTGACGCTGATATAACTGTACCAGTTTCGACAGATATAGTACAAATTAAAATGGTACTCAGTGGTAAGCAAACGGGGGATAAATTAGTATTAGATACAGATAATTTGGTTAATGCTGATTTTAATGGCATTTATACAGTTAATGGTGTTAGTATTGATTATGGTTATGTCCTTTCGACCAATACATTAACCATTTCTAAAACTGGTGGCGGTGCTTTTTCTTCAGGTGCTGATGTTAAAGCGATTGTTGAAGCTGTTAAATTACAAAATATAGAAGTTATTCCGGGTGATATTATTCGTACAGCAACTTTCACTTATGTGGATTTTGCTGGCAATGAAGGAGCTTCTGCAACTGCGACTATGGCTGTGGTTACGACTGCACAAATTGTTAGTGTGATAGATAATCAAGATGCTGCTGTGACTGCAAGTATGGTAATTTACACTGTGACTTTCTCTCATGGTATAAGTTCAAGTTTTAGTTTAGGTGATGTATATTTCTTATATGGTTCAGGGGGGCAGTTGGAGGACACATGGACTATAGGAGCTTTTACGGAGGTTCTAGGAAGTTCAGGAACACAATGGAGTATAGCTATCACCCCACCTTCAGGGCCCGATGCTATTAATACTCGAGGTATACTCTTAAAGATAGAAAAAACTGGCGCAATAGATGAATATGGTAATTCTTTTGATATAAGTTACACTCAAGACTCTGTTTCACAAAGCTTTGAGACCTTTCCACCTTCCGCACCAAACCTTATCCTAAATGTAGACACAGGCATAAGCGCTGATGATGGTATTACTAAAGATGATGTGATGAATATTACTGGTCTTGCTGTAGATGTGGATTTTTGGCAATACAGCGTGGATGGTGGTGTGAACTGGATAAGTGTTTCAGATACTTTGATCACCAGTTTTACTTTAGCAGCTGGTATTTATAGTGCTAATAGTATCCAAGTCAGACAAATTGATAAAGCGGGACTAACTAGTAACATTGCTAAATACACCTCTAGTATTACCATTGATACTTCAATTGACATGCCATTTTTTACTCCTGTAAATGATGGCACAATGTCTAATACAGGTAACTTTATCTTAGCCTTTGCAGAGAGTGTTGTTGCAGTTTCTGGTAAGAATATTATGATTGTAAAACTCAATGATGATGCCATTATAGAAACCATTGCTGCAAATAGTGGACAGGTAGATATTAATAATGGCATAGTAACAATTAACCCAACAGATGCTAATTTATTGATAGGCACAAGTTACTATGTTGTAGTGGATGCAGGCGCTTTTCAAGATATAGCAGGCAATGAATCCGAGGCTATTGATAGTAATGCTTGGAAGGTTACGGTAAATGCTATAGATGCTACTATTGCTGTTGCTACAGACAACAAAGTGAATGCAGCAGAGAACGCAGTTGATATTACTATTGCAGTAACAATTAGTAGCACTCCTGCTATTTTAGGTGATTTATTAGTGGGTAACTTTAGTGTTGCTGCCACTAAGGTTTCTGATAATAGTACTGTAACAATTACAAACACCTCCTATGACAGCGCAACAGGTATATGGACAGGTATCATTATTGGTGGTGGGCTCACTCATGGTGAAACTTATACCATACAAGCCGATGTTACAGGCAGTGAAGGTAATGCTATTGGACAAACAACATCAAGTACACAGATAGTAACGGTTGATACTGATGCACCAACACTAACCTTAACAGATAACAGTATTACAACAGACAATGTGATTAATATTGCTGAATCTACCAATGGTTTTTTTGTTACAGGCACTTCTACAGATTTAGAGATAGGTAGTGAAGTGAGTATTGAGCTCAATAATAAAACCTATATAACAACTACTACTGCAGATGGCATTTGGAGTGCTAATATTTTTTCAATAGACACAAGAGAGTTAAATGATGGCGCAACGTATACAGTAACTATTAATGCTAATGATGCTCATGGAAACCCTGCCACGCAACTATTACAAGACATTACTGTGGATAAGATTGCACCATTAAGTAGTGTGGTGATTGATGAGGTAATTACTGACTTGCCAATCATTACAGGACAAACCTCAGCCTCTACCACGGTTGAAGTTAAACTGGACACAAACAATGACAATGCCTATGACGATGCTACTTACATAGTTTTCAGTGATACTAATGGTGACTGGACACTAGACTTAAGCAGTGCCATGCCAGCTGAAGGTAGTATGCCTATATTTGCAGATATTAACATACTAGGTGTTCAGGTAAACGTTACTGATGCTGCAGGTAACGTCACAACCAGAACAGAAACAGCAACCAAGCAAGCATCTTCTTATTCTATCTCTGATTCAAGTGTGATTGAGGGAGAGACAGGAACGAAAACCATAACCTTTGTTGTCACTAGAGAAGGAGACTTATCATTAGCAGGAACGGTTGATTATGCAGTGGATACCACACTTAGTCTAGCCAAATCAGGTGGCACTGTCAATGGTATTGATGATGACTATAGTGGTACTGGTAGTGGTACTGTTACCTTTGCAGTAGGTGAAAGTTTTAAAGAGATTACCTTTACAGTGAATGGTGACTACTATAAAGAAATAAATCAAAACATTATTGTTGATTTAAGCAGCCCAACATTGGGCGCCGTGTCAAAGGCGACAGGTATTGGTAAGATTATCGAGTTGGATGTTTCATCCATGAGTGCCGCCTTTAGTTTAAAAGATTTGAACATGGACTTGGCAACCAATGCTATACGAGTTAGGCGTTCAAATGATGATGCCGAGTTGGATATCGGGTTTGATAAGTATGGTAATTTGGATACAGATGCTTTACTTGAATTTGTTAATAACTATGGATCCACAGGCGCAATAGGTTATGTTACTACTTGGTATGACCAGTCTGGTAGAGGGGAGAATCTAGCCCAAAACAATGGTGATAAACAAGGCGTGATTGTGAACAATGGTCAGTTGATTACTCACTCTAATGGTGAAGTAACTATTAGTTTTAATGAAGGATTAAATGGTATAAATGATGATTGGATGAGTATGACGGGTACAGGTGAAGATGCTACTAATATAGAAGTGTACACCACTTACGAATATGATAGCAGTATGAATATTAATGGTATGGTGTTTAATTTAGGAACAATGGCTGACGAAGGCAGGGTTTCAGTACATGCTCCGTATGCAACTGCAACTTATTGGGATGTAGGTAGTGCAAGCGGTGAAGGTCGTTTATCTGTAGATGGGGTGCAAACTAGCGGTCAAGTGCAGCAATTAGTATTTACAGCTAACTATAATCATGCTGATTCTGGAACAGCGTCACAAAACAAGGTAGATGCCGTGCAGGCGATTTTTGTTGATGGCGAGGTTAAGGTAGCTGATGATAATCTTATTGGGACAAGTCAAGCACTTAGTGATAACTGGATTTTAATGAGTGGCAGCACTTATACTAGTTATCAAAATGGCAAGGTTAGTGAATTTTTGATATATACAGATAGTTCTAGTACAACTGTGACTAGTCCAACCTATCTAATAGGATCTCTCATCAACGACACCTTCACCTATGCAGGAGAGTCTACTTTGACTAGCATGGACGGCAAAGGTGGCTATGATGTTGTCAAACTCTCTGACACTTCAGGTATCAACCTAGATGCTACTTCGGTCAGTCTAGTAAATATAGAGTTGATTAATATGAACAATGGGCAAATCAACCAACTCACCATCAACAACGCACAACTAGATGTTAATGGTCCTATCTTAAGTATTCTAATGGATGTTGGCGATAGTATTGTCTATGAAGGTAGTACGCTTAACTATGAAGCCAACACCCAAGAGTTTGTTGTTTTTGGAACCACTGGCAACGACACCATTTACCTATCTTCTTTCAATGAAATAGTTTATGGTAGAGGCGGTAGCGACACCTTTGTTTATAAGTCTTGGAGTGATGCAGAGGCAACTAGTAGTAATGACGCTATTGCTGACTTTACGATGGGCACTGGTTCAGATAAAGACGTATTAAATCTAAAAGATTTATTGGATGATTACCACCCTGACAATTTGGCTGACTTTTTAAGCCTAAGTGAAAGTGGCGGAGACAGTGTTATTAATATTGACAAGAATGGCGCTGTTGACGGTATTAATACAGACTTAAGCATTACACTAATTGGAGTTACTGGGACAGATTTAAATACGATGATTAGTGATGGTAACTTGGTACTTGAGTAAGTTTGGCTTTGTAATAGTCTAACAAACTTGTAAATAAGGTCTTATAAAACAAAGAGATTAAAGGTCTCATAAAGTATTAAATTAAGACCTTCGCCTAAGTAAACTTAAATTACAACAATCCAGTAAAATAAAAACCACCTATGGTTTTAAAATGCACACCAACACTAATGAGAATAGTTTTGTTAAAAAAATGACTGGTACTAAGGGCAATGTGCATGACTCACAGGCGTTGGACACATTTCTCAACATTGACAACATTAAAAAACAAGCCTAGAGACAAGTTAAAAATCAATAGCAAGGATTATTTTTTAAATAGCAGTGTTGCACTTATAGGTTGAATTCACCACTTTTAATAATGAATGCTTTGAAGTGTTTGGCAATGGGTGAGAGTTTATTATTATTGTGCACCACATGCCAGTGACGAGTAATAGGGAATTTTTCAACATTAAGCTGTTTGATAATACCACTTTGTAATTCTAACTTAACTGTATGCTTAGAGACAAAACCTATACCCAGACCTGCTTGAACTGCTTTAATGGTTGCTTCGTTAGAGTTAATTTCAATATTTGAGTTAAATTGCATACCTGTAATGCGCTCAATAGTAATACGTGTGCCTGAGCCCTGTTCACGGGTAATTAAAGTTCCACGCATAAGTGCATTGATGCTGTTGCGCTTGTTAGCAAGTAGTGGGTGCTTGGGATGAGCAATAGCGATGAGCGGATTTTTCATAAAAGGTTGTATTATTAGCGGCATATCCGATGGCGGCTCTCCCATAACAACCAGATCGGTTTCATTGTTGCTTAGTTTTTCAAGTAGCAATTTACGATTGGTCACTTCTAAGTGAAAGGTCATTTTTGGATATTTCTGTTTAAATTTTGCCAAGACATGGCTAATGAACGAGTTGGCTGTAGTGGCAACTGCAATTTGCAAGTGTCCAGAGTTAGGGTCTAGTATTTGCTCAATATCAGATTTGACTTCTTCTAACTTATTAATCACTTCTAGACAAGTTTGATATAGTTTTTTCCCAATAAAAGTAGGATAGGTGCTTTTGCCTTTAATATTAACCAAATTAGAGCCAATATTTTTTTGCAATTGCTGAATTTGCATATATACAGCAGGCTGAGTAATATTAAGTTCTTTGCTGGCTTTGGTAAAACTAGATAGACGTATTACCGCCTCAAAGCTGTATAGTTGTTTCAATGTATAGTTAATCATAAATAAATATTATTATTTACTAAATAAATATTAGTTTACATTATTGATAGTGCCTTGTATCATGAACATTTTTTAATAGATAGGAGTCCATCATGGATCAATCGAATAGATATGCGGATTTGTCATTAGACGAAGATACGCTTATTAAAGAAGGCAAGCACATTTTAGTTGCTTACACAATGACACCAATGCCTGGTTTTTTTGGTTATTTAGAAACTGCTGCTCACTTTGCAGCGGAATCATCTACTGGTACAAATGTTGAAGTATCAACCACAGATGATTTTACTAAAGATTTAGATGCAATGGTTTATGAAATTGATGAAGCTAAAGGCATCATGAAGATTGCATACCCTAATGATTTGTTTGATCGCAACTTAATTGACGGTCGTGCAATGATTGTATCTTTCTTAACGCTTGCCATTGGTAATAACCAAGGTATGGGCGATGTTCAATGCGCACAAATGATTGATTTTCATGTACCTAAAGCCATGCTAGATATTTTTGACGGCCCCTCTGTTGATATTACAGATTTATGGAACTTATTAGGTCGCGACCGTGAAAATGGTGGTTATATCGCTGGTACGATTATTAAGCCTAAATTAGGTCTACGCCCTAAGCCTTTTGCTGAAGCTGCTTACCAATTCTGGTTAGGTGGTGATTTCATTAAGAATGACGAGCCTCAAGGTAACCAAGTTTATGCTCGTATGAAGGATGTAACACCTTTAGTAGCAGACTCTATGAAGCGTGCACAAGATGAAACTGGCGAAGCTAAGATTTTTTCTGCTAATATTACCGCTGATGATCATCATGAAATGATTGCTCGTGGTGAATATATTTTAGAAGCTTTTGGTGAAAATGCCCATCATGTTGCTTTCCTAGTTGATGGTTATGTTGGTGGTTGTGGTATGGTTACCACTGCACGTCGTAACTTCCCTAGTCAGTACTTACATTATCATAGAGCTGGCCATGGTGCAGTTACATCTCCATCTTCTGTTCGTGGTTACACAGCCTTTGTTCTTGCTAAACTGTCTCGTCTTATGGGCGCGTCTGGAATACATGTAGGCACAATGGGTTATGGCAAGATGGAGGGTGGTGCTGATGATAGAAACATCGCATACATGATTGAGCGTGATAGTGCTGATGGTCCGGTTTATCATCAAGAATGGTTTGGCATGAAGCCAACAACACCAATTATTTCTGGTGGTATGAATGCACTACGTCTTCCAGGTTTCTTTGAGAACCTAGGTCATGGTAATGTAATCAATACTTCTGGTGGTGGTTCTTACGGCCATATTGATTCTCCTGCAGCAGGCGCTAGGTCACTACGTCAAGCGTACGATTGTTGGATGGCGAAAGCAGATCCAATTGAATTTGCAAAAGATCATAATGAATTTGCTCGTGCATTTGAGTCATTCCCAGGGGATGCTGATTCTCTATATCCTGGCTGGAGAGACAAGCTAGGTGTTCACAAGTAAAGCTTGTAGCAAATAGTTCATAAGAAAGCCTCTGCTACATGCAGGGGTTTTTTATAAAGAAACCTTTATATTGGGACTTTTGCATAATTATGCGAAGGTCTTGTATAAACATTATAAATTTAGGATAGAGACATGTCAGATTTCGATATCAACCAATTCAAGATTGAATTAGAGCCTTTTTATGAAGCTCAATCAAACGAAGTAGAACTATATACTGCAGCGTACAATGCGAGATTACCAGTAATGGTCAAAGGGCCAACAGGTTGTGGAAAATCTCGTTTTATTGAACATATGGCCTACAAATTAAACAAGTCTATTATTACTGTATCTTGTAACGAAGATATCACTGCTTCGGACTTGATCGGTCGTTTTTTGTTAGATACTAACGGAACTCGTTGGGTAGATGGTCCATTAACATTAGCAGCGCGCCATGGTGCAATTTGTTATTTGGATGAAATTGTAGAAGCACGCCAAGACACAATGGTGGTTATTCATTCTCTTACCGACCATAGACGTGAACTAATGTTGGATAAAAAAGGTGAACTTATAAAAGCACACCCAGATTTCCAATTAGTGATTTCATATAACCCAGGCTATCAATCCTTGATGAAGGATCTTAAACAATCAACCAAGCAACGTTTTACTGGCATGAATTTTGATTACGCTAACGCTGAATTAGAAGCCAGTATTGTTGTTAAAGAGTCAGGTGTTGATGCTGATATTGCAGCCAAATTAGTCAAACTTGCTCATGCAACTCGTAATTTAGTTGGTCACGGGCTTGATGAAGGCGCATCAACACGACTACTTAATTATGCAGGCACACTAATTGCCTCAGGCGTTGGCGTGAAAGATGCTTGTAATATGGCGCTAGTATGC
Source organism: Candidatus Ruthturnera sp. Tsphm01 (assembly GCA_030142985.1). Taxonomy (GTDB): domain Bacteria; phylum Pseudomonadota; class Gammaproteobacteria; order PS1; family Pseudothioglobaceae; genus Ruthia. Next base: position 223,257 of record CP125320.1, read on the forward strand.
CCAATTACTGATGACGCAGAAATTCGCACCACTATGAGCGGTGCAATTGATGCAATCTTTGATTAAAAGTTACCCAATAGCATGACTGAAACAAGTCAACACCAGTCCTTAAACTGCGCTTTTAATACAGTTCAAAGAGTGTTTTCTGCAAATATTGGGCAAGCCACTCAAAAACTTTCAGAACAAAGTTTAAGTGAGTACTACAACGGTGCTGAATTTTTAGCAAAAATTGGACAGGGCGATGCATTGTCGATTGCTTTTTTGAAAACCATGCCTTGGGTGGGTGAGTTTTATGGCGATGGCAGTATTCAAAAAATTGTGAATTTTGCCTATCAAAAAATATCTAGAACACCTAACAAAGGAGCGGTTGAGCCATTCTTAAACAGTTTTATTGATGTTGTTGAGCATACAAACAATGATCAACTTGATGAGTATCTGAATTTAATTGAATATCATTTAAGCAAAACCACATTTTCAGTGCATGGTATTCATGATACACACGCCTCCCCATCATTAATAGTTATGCTTGCCAACATGCATTTGCTGTTGGAACAATTAGAATTTAAAGGCATTTATGAGTGGATTAATTACGGTTTAAGATATTTCCAAGATCATCCTGAACGGCAAGAGGAATATTTCTCATTATCAAGTGCAGATTCAAAAGCCGTGTTTCAACGCCAAAGAAAAGGTTTGTTGTTTAGTGATATTGAGCGAGAAATTAATTTGTTTCAGCGTGCACTTTGGAAAACGGACTTTATGTATGCGCCGTATTCTCCAGATTTCGAGAAGTTAGAACATTTTCACCCTTATTTAGAAGAAAGTGTCATTCGTTTGCCTGATATTTATGAGCCATTAAATGGTGTCAATGCTTATAAGCGCTACATGGCTTTAGTGGCACATTTGATTGCACATCACCAATTTACCACTAAAATTGTGGCTGATAATGTTTCACCGCAACAACGATTTTTTACTGAAATTTTTGAAGATGCTCGGGTTGAGTATTTGACTATTCAAACCTACCCTGGTCTGAAAAATTTATGGTTAAGCCTGATTCCAATCGTTGATGAACTTGATTGTGACGATAAGCATCAATCTTGCCTGCGACATCGCGCCATTATGCTCACGCGCGCACTACTTGATGATAACCATTCTTATAAAAATCAAATTATCCTAGATTATGTTGAAAAATTTAAAACATTGATGGGTGCAAGGGAAACAAGCACATCAGACAGCTTAAGCCTTGGCTTGGGATATTTAATCAAAACAAGAAGCGCTTCAGATGCATTGGCCAATATTTATTTTGAAAATACCGAAGTGACTTATCGAGATGATAACCGTTCAATGTGGTTATTCATTGAAGATTTTGATGAAGAGGATAATATTTTTGAACACCAAAAAAAATCTAAAGAAGAGAATGAAGAAGATATTGAAGTAATACCACCGCACTATTATGATGAATGGGATTATGCCTATGAGTCTTATAAACCTGACTGGGTGGCTGTATATGAGCGATTGCATTCACATACTAATGCTTTAAAAATTGAGCAAATTTTAGACAAACATTCAGCTTTGGTTAAGCAGCTTAAAAAAGTTCTAGACCTGCTTAAACCGCAAAATAAAAAACGCCTACGTTATCAAGAAGAAGGCGCTGAGTTAGATCTTGATATTGCACTGCGTAGTGTGATTGATATTAAAAATGGCTCTCAACCCGACACCAGGATTAATGTTGATTTTGAGCACGATTCTCGCAGTGTGTCAGTGTTGCTGTTGTTAGATTTATCAGAGTCGTTAAATGAAGTCGTGGGGCAATCTGGACAAACTATTTTAGAACTTTCACAAGAGGCAGTATCTTTGTTGGCTTGGGCGGTGGAACAATTGGGTGATAACTTTGCCATTGCTGGTTTTAATTCTGACACTCGGCAAAAGGTCATGTATTATCATATTAAAGGTTATAGTGAGCATTGGGATGATGTAGTTAAAGCACGTTTGGCTGATTTAAAGGCTGAATTTTCTACTAGAATGGGCGCTGCTATTCGTCACGGCGCACATTACTTAGACTTACAACGAAGTGATAAAAAATTAATGCTAATTTTAACCGATGGAGAACCTGCTGATATTGATGTTCATGATCCAAAAACCTTAATTCAAGATACGCACAAAGCCGTACAAGAGGTTCAACAAAAGGGTATGTATCCTTATTGTATTAGTTTGGATAAAAAAGCAGATGAGTACATTGCTGATATTTTTGGCTCTCATTACTCGGTGATTGACCGTATTGAGTCTTTGCCTCAAGAGTTACCAAAATTGTTTTTATCACTAACCAAGTAATGCTTACTAACACGGTTGTCGTTAATATTGATTTTGATTACCAAGGTCAGCATTATGCATTAAAAGATGTGATAAATATTGATTATATTATTTATCGTGAGAATTTTTACCACTCGGTTTACTTGTCTATTGCACGAGCCAATAATATTGACTTATATTCCTATCAATTAGAAATCATGATGGATCAAACTATTGTTTTTTCCAATGAGAAGGGGTGTGTTCAGGGATGTGTTAGTCAAGGAATTTTGGATTTAGCATTATTAAAAGAAGCATACCAAAAGGTAGAGTGTTTACCAACTATTGAGCGTATTATTCAGCAGTATATTCCAAAATTAGAGCGTAGTGACAATATCACTAAGGCGTTGGTAGAGGCTTATATTTTGGGGAAAAGTGCCAGTTAGTTTTATTCGAACTTTTGTTCTATAAAATCCAAATTAATCTGAATATTAGAATTGTCAAGCAGCTCTAGGCATTTGGGTACTGCCAAAAATACCGCACCCAGACATACCGCAATTGCAGCTGGTTTACCTGGTAGGTTGATAATTAAGCTACTGCCACGCGTACCTGCCGTTTGACGGGATAAGATAGCCGTAGGAACCGTACATAATGATACGTTACGCATCTGCTGCGCAAAACCATCAAAGATACGTTCACATACAGCGTGCGTTGCTTCGGGCGTTACATCACGTGTTGTAGGTCCAGTACCGCCAGTGGTTAGAATTAAGTTACAATGCTTATTATCAGAAAAATCAATCATAGTTTTTTCAATTAAAGATTGTTCATCTTCAATAATAATAGCTTCTACCTCATAAGGAGATAGCACGGCATTTTTAATCCAATCTTGCATGGCAGGACCGCCAATATCCTTATATTCACCGCGAGCAGCGCGATCAGATATAGTAATAAAGCCAATTTTAATGTTTATTTTTCTCATATATTTGAAGACCAGTTAGTAATTTTTACTGATTTATTTTACCATTCAAAAGATTGTTTAAAAAAAATGGTATAATTAGATATCTTTGCATAAATATGAATAATCATCAAAACACCAACTTGGAAACTTTATAAAAAACACCATTAGCCCTATTAGGAATGGATTTATAAAATTTCCAAGTTGGTGAAATTTGTTATTTTTCTAATCATCCCTATTTATGCAAAGGTCTCAATTAGTAATTTTTCTCACTAAATTAAAAGTTGTTTTCTTGACCTAGGTCAAGGTCTTTAATTGAATTAGAGGCAAAATTACCCCTAGTTATTTTAAATTAAATTAAATTAAATTAAATCAAGGAAAGGTTATGGGTTTGTCAATTATTAATAGTCAAAAATCACAAGCTAATTCAGTCTTAGCGGCTAATACTATCGCATTTACAGCGTGTTTTGCTGTGTGGGTAATGTTTTCAATTATTGGTATTCCAATTAAAGAGTTATTGGAATTATCAGAAACTCAGTTTGGTTTATTGGTAGCAACTCCCATTTTAACTGGCTCACTCTTTAGATTACCAGTGGGTATGTTGACTGACAAAATTGGGGGTCGTGTTGTTTACTTTATTTTAATGCTTGCCATGATTATCCCACTATGGCTTATTGGCGATGCAACGCAATATTGGCAGTTCTTAGTGTTGGGCTTGTTTGTAGGTATTGCAGGCGCTTCATTTTCAGTGGGTATTGCCTATACTGCCAAATGGTTTAACAAAGAGCATCAAGGTTTTGCCATGGGTATTTTTGGTGCAGGCAATGCAGGTGCGGCATTAACTAAGTTTATTGCACCTTCCTTGGTAGTAGTCTATGGCTGGCAAGCAGTACCAAAGATTTATGCAGTTGCTATGATTGTGATTGTGGCTATGTATTGGATGTTTACTTACGAAGATCCAAACCATCGAGTTGCGTCAGGCATTACTATGAAAGAACAACTAAAAACATTGAATGATCCAAAGCTTTGGAAATATATGCAATATTATTCATTGGTGTTTGGTGGTTTTGTCGCTTTATCTTTGTGGATGACAAAATATTATATCAGTGAATATGGGTTTGAGTTAACCACTGCGGCATTGTTGGCAGCCGTTTTTGTACTACCTTCAGGTGTTATTCGTGCATTGGGCGGGTGGTTCTCAGATAAATATGGTGCTTATAAAGTAACCTGGTGGGTGATGTGGGTTTCACTGATTAGTTTATTTTTCTTATCTTATCCACAAACTACTTTGTTCATCAAAACAACCACAGGCGAGGTAACGTTTGATTTAAGTCTTAACGTTTGGGTGTTTACTGCTTTTTTGTTTGCTTTAGGTATTGCTTGGGGGTTTGGCAAGGCAAGTGTCTTTAAATTTTTATCAGATGAATATCCAGATAATATTGGTGTGGTTTCGGGTATTGTTGGTTTGGCTGGTGGTATGGGTGGATTCTTATTGCCTATTATGTTTGGCATATTGATTGATTATACGCATATTAATTCAGTCATTTTTATGTTGTTATATGGTGCAACAGTTATATCACTAATTTGGATGTACTTTACTTTTGGTAAAGAAGAAAGAAGAAAAAATATTCAAGCAGCAATTTTTAATAAATAATTGCTTTATTTTTAATAAAGGAGGTCGTAATGGCTCAGGATGTAAAAAGTTGGAATCCGGATAATAAGTCCGAATGGGAAAGTACAGGCAAAACAATCGCCAATCGTAACTTGTGGATATCTATTCCAAGTTTATTAGCAGGTTTTGCCACGTGGTTAATGTGGGGTATTATCACTGTACAAATGTTAAATACAGGTTATGGTGGTTTTGATAAATCCCAGTTATTTACGCTAGCAGCGATTGCAGGCTTGTCTGGTGCTACTTTAAGAATTCCATCAACCTTTTTTATTCGTTTAGCAGGTGGTAGAAACACCATTTTCTTAACCACTTCACTTTTAATATTGCCAGCATTAGGTTTAGGAATGGCGCTTTCAACGCCAGACACACCATTTTGGACATTCCAGATTTTGGCTTTATTATCTGGCTTTGGTGGTGGTAACTTTGCCTCTTCAATGTCTAATATTTCCTTTTTCTTTCCAAAGAAAATTCAAGGTTATTCTTTAGGTATGAATGCTGGCTTGGGTAACTTTGGCGTAACCACCATGCAAATTGTGATTCCATTGGTAATGACTCTTGCAGTGATAGGCAACCCAACAGAATTACAAATTGCTTCAGGCACTTTGATTGGAAAAATTCCTGCTGGCACTGATACCTATTTGCAAAATGCAGGCTATGTTTGGTTAATTATTTTAATTCCACTTGCTATTGCTTCTTGGCTAGGTATGAATAATATTACCGAAGAGCATGTTTCTCCTAAGATTGGATCAACTTTAGGTGCATTTATTAAAATTATTGTAATGTTGATTTTAGGTCTTGCAATTACAGTCTTTGGTTTGTGGTTGATGTTGCCTGAAGTGGCATATGGATCAGGACTGATGGTAAGTAAATGGGTGGTCCTGCCTATTATTATTGCTTTGACAGTATTTTTATTAAAGTTTTTACCTTTAGGTGCTAACTATAAAGAAGGTCTGAAGCGTCAGTATAAGATTTTTGAAAACAAGCACACTTGGGCGATGACTGTTATTTATGTGATGACATTTGGCTCTTTTATTGGCTATGCAGCAACATTAGCTTTGTCTATCAAGGTTATTTTTGGCTTTCAACACCTTTTTGGGGTTGATGGTTTAGCAGCTTTAGAGAGTGCAAAGGCATTAATGAAGCCTGAGATTTATGCAACAGCTGTTGCTACTTTGAATAATGGCGGTTGGGTTCATGATGTTCCTAATCCAAATAGCCCTTCAGCACTTACTTATGCTTGGATGGGTGCTTTTGTTGGTGCGCTTATTCGACCTCTTGGCGGAATGATTGCTGATAAGATTGGTGGCGCTAAGGTAACACAAATTATCTCTGGTGTTATGGTGTTATCAGCATTAGGTGTGGCTTATTTTATGAAGCAAGCTTATGGAAGCGCTACGCCAGAGGAGTTTTTCTGGCCGTTCTTAATTTTATTTGTGGTGTTGTTTGCAATGACTGGCTTGGGTAATGGATCTACCTTTAGAACCATTTCACAAGTGTTTAACAAAGAACAAGCGGGTCCTGTACTAGGCTGGACATCTGCGGTAGCGGCGTATGGTGCATTTATCATCCCTAAAGTATTTGGGGAGCAAATTAAAGCCACAACGCCTGAAAATGCATTGTATGGTTTTGCTATGTTTTATGTTATATGTATGATTATTAATTGGTGGTTTTATTTGCGTAAGAATGTAGAGTTTCATAATCCATAAATATTAAAACATAAATTGAGGTAATGCGAATTACTCCTTTTTATAAAAAACACTGAGGAAAATATTGTTCCAATGATTAAGATTTAGTAATTAACAAGAAAGCGAGATAAAAAATAGGAGACAAGAATGAGTCATTTATTAGATAGAGTAACATTTTTTACCCAATCAAAGCCCGAAGATTTTTCTAATGGACATGGGAAGTTGGTGCATGAAAATAGAGACTGGGAAAGGGCTTATCGCAATCGTTGGGGGCATGATAAAGTTGTTCGCTCAACGCATGGTGTTAACTGTACAGGCTCATGTAGTTGGAAAATTTATGTAAAAAATGGCTTAGTTACTTGGGAGACACAACAAACTAATTATCCAAGAACCCGTCCAGATTTGCCAGACCATGAGCCTAGAGGTTGTCAAAGAGGTGCAACATATTCATGGTATTTATACAGCGCTACTCGCCTTAAATATCCTTTGATCCGTTCTAGATTGTTAAAAATTTGGCGTGATGCTAAAAAACAAAATGCTGATCCTGTTGATGCATGGAAATCCATTATGGATGATAAAGCCAAAACGAAGGAATATAAACAAGTTCGTGGCTTAGGTGGTATGGTTCGTGCTGATTGGGACGAGGTTAATGAAATTATTGCTGCTTCTAATATTTATACCACTAAAACTTATGGTCCAGATAGGATTGTCGGCTTTTCTCCTATTCCGGCTATGTCAATGGTTTCTTATGCAGCAGGATCTCGTTATTTATCATTAATTGGTGGTACTTGTTTAAGTTTTTATGATTGGTATTGTGATTTACCACCCGCTTCTCCACAGGTGTGGGGTGAGCAAACTGATGTGCCAGAAAGTGCTGATTGGTATAACTCATCTTATATTATGGCATGGGGTTCTAATGTGCCGCAAACTCGTACTCCAGATGCTCACTTTTTTACAGAATCTCGTTATAACGGCACTAAAACGATTGCAGTAACACCTGATTTTAGCGAAGTTGCTAAACTTTGCGATGAGTGGATGGCACCTACCCAAGGTACCGATGCCGCTTTAGCTATGACCATGGGACATGTGATTTTAAAAGAGTATCACGTCACCAACAAAAGCGAATATTTCACTAACTATATCAAGCAATATACAGATATGCCATTTTTGGTGATGTTAGAAGAAAAAAAAGGTGTACTTACAGCTGGTAGAACACTTAGAGCTTCAGATATTAATGGCGCTTTGGGTGAGACAGATAATACTGAATGGAAGCCGTTATTAATTGATGGAGATACTAATGAAATCGTTGTTCCAACAGGAACAGTAGGTTCTCGCTGGGATGGTTCTGGAAAATGGAATATTGAAAATAAAAACGCCGTAAATGGTGTGGATATTGATCCAAAAACCACTTTAAAAAATGACAATGACGAAATTGTGTCCGTTGGTTTTCCGTATTTTAATAACAAAGTACATGATCAAGAGATATTTACAAACACAGAGCATGACTCTGTTTTAATGAAAAATGTGCCAATTAAGAAAATTAAATTGGCTAATGGCAAGGAAGTTAAAGTTGCAACAGTATTTGATTTAATGATGGCAAATTATAGTGTTGACCAAGGATTGGGTGGTGATAATGTAGCTGCCTCGTTTGATGATGATGCTCCTTATACGCCAGCTTGGTGTGAAAAAGTAACAGGCGTTCCAAAAGAACAAACTATTCGTATTGCTAGAGAATTTTCAGAAAATGCCCATAAGACACAAGGTAAATCAATGGTTATTTTGGGAGCAGCAGTAAACCATTGGTATCATATGGATATGATTTATCGTGGTATTATCAATATATTAATGATGTGTGGTTGTATTGGTAAATCAGGCGGTGGTTGGGCTCATTATGTGGGTCAAGAAAAGCTTCGTCCACAAACGGGATGGTTGCCATTGGCATTTGGGTTAGATTGGCATCGTCCACCACGCCAAATGAATGGCACTTCATTTTTTTATAATCATTCTAGTCAATGGCGTTATGAAAAATTAGAAGTTGATGATATTTTGTCTCCTTTAGCCGATAAAAAAGACTGGGAAAATTATTCATTAATTGATTGTAATGTTCGTAGTGAGAAAATGGGTTGGCTGCCTTCAGCACCACAGTTAGAAGAAAACCCATTAGAAATTACCAAAAAAGCAGAAAAAGCAGGGATGAATGTTCAAGACTATATTGTTAAGCAACTTAAATCCAAAGAATTAAAATTCTCTTGTGAAGATCCTGATAATCCAAAAAACTTTCCGCACAATATGTTTATTTGGCGTTCTAATTTATTAGGCTCTAGTGGTAAAGGACATGAGTATTTGTTAAAACATTTACTAGGTGCGCAAAATGCTGTTTTAGGCAATGAAACAGATAAAAAACCATCTGAGGTTAAGTGGCGCGATGGCGTAGAAGGTAAAGTTGATTTGTTTGTAACCTTAGATTTTAGAATGTCAACCACTTGTTTGTATTCTGATATTGTTCTACCATCAGCAACATGGTATGAAAAGAACGACTTAAATACCTCAGATATGCATCCATTTATTCACCCTCTTTCCAAAGCAGTAGATCCTGCTTGGGAATCAAGAAGTGATTGGGATATTTACAAAGGTTTGGCTAAAAAATTCTCAGAGCTTTGTCCTGGGCATTTAGGTAAAGAAAAAGATGTGGTTACCCTACCTATTTTGCATGACACGCCAGCAGAAATGGCGCAAGCAACAGATGTTAAAGCTTGGTTTAATGATGAATGTGAAGCGATTCCTGGCAAAACCATGCCAAACTTTATTGAAGTTGAAAGGAATTATCCAGACACCTATAAAAAGTTTACCTCACTAGGACCGCTGATGTCTAAGATAGGCAATGGTGGTAAAGGTATTGCTTGGAACACTGAAGATGAAGTCACTTTGTTGGGTGGTTTGAATCAAATTGTTAGAGAAGAAGGTGTTTCTAAAGGCTTGCCTAAAATCGAAACTGATATTGATGCAACTGAAGTTATTTTATCGTTAGCACCTGAAACTAATGGTCAAGTGGCTGTTAAAGCTTGGGAGTCGTTAGGGAAAATAACAGGCAGAGATCATACTCATTTAGCAAAACCTAAAGAAGATGAAAAAATCAGGTTTAGAGATGTGCAAGCACAACCTAGAAAAATCATTTCATCGCCAACTTGGTCTGGACTGGAGGATGAGCATGTAAGTTATAATGCAGGTTATACCAATGTGCATGAATACATTCCTTGGCGAACGTTAACAGGTAGGCAGCAGTTTTATCAAGATCATAAATGGATGATTGATTTTGGTGAAAATTTGTGTACTTACAAACCACCTATTAATACCAAAACAATTGCACCTATTATTAATAAAAATAATGATGGACGCTCTCAGGTTGTTTTAAACTGGATTACACCACATCAAAAATGGGGTATTCATTCTACTTATTCTGACAATTTGTTAATGCTTACGCTTAATCGTGGTGGTCCTGTGGTATGGATTAGTGAGATTGACGCTAAAAAAATTGGTGTTGAGGATAATGATTGGATTGAGTTGTATAATGTTAATGGCACAATCGCAGCCAGAGCAGTTGTTTCACAAAGAGTTCCTGAAGGTATGTCGATGATGTATCACGCACAAGAAAAAATTACCACTACACCTGTGGCAGAAAAATCAGGTTTTAGAGGAGGAATTCATAATTCAGTAACACGAACAATTGTTAAACCAACGCATATGATTGGTGGTTATGCACAACAATCTTATGGGTTTAATTACTATGGCACGGTTGGCTCTAATAGAGATGAATTTGTGATTATTAGAAAAATGGATAAAGTAGATTGGAAAGACGAGCCAGCAAAAGGAGACAACTCATGAAAATAAGAGCACAAATAGGAATGGTTTTAAACTTGGACAAATGTATTGGTTGTCATACTTGTTCAGTAACTTGTAAAAATGTATGGACCTCACGTCAAGGTGTTGAATATGCTTGGTTTAATAATGTAGAAACAAAACCTGGCATTGGTTATCCTGTTGATTGGGAAAATCAAGATAAATGGAATGGAGGTTGGGTTTCTAAAAATGGTAAATTACAACCAAAAATTGGAGGTAAGTTTAGATTGTTAGCAAAAATATTTGCCAACCCTGATTTGCCTGAGATTGATGATTATTATGAGCCATTTACCTTTAATTATGCCCATTTACAAAATGCACCTGAAATGGTTACGCCACCTGTTGCAAGACCACATTCTGTGATTACTGGCGAAGTAATGGAAAAACCAGAATGGGGCCCTAATTGGGAAGAGATTTTAGGGGGTGAATTTAAAAAACGCTCAAAAGATTATAATTTTAAAGAAATAGAAAAAGAGATTTATGGTGAGTTTGAAAATACCTTTATGATGTATTTACCACGCTTATGTGAGCATTGTCTTAACCCTACTTGTGTAGCAGCCTGTCCGTCTGGTGCTATTTATAAACGAGAAGAAGATGGAATTGTATTGATTGATCAAGACAAATGTCGTGGTTGGAGAATGTGCGTTAGTGCTTGTCCTTACAAAAAGATTTATTACAATTGGCAATCTGGTAAATCAGAAAAATGCACGTTTTGCTATCCAAGAATAGAGTCTGGAGATCCGACAGTTTGTTCTGAAACTTGTGTTGGTAGAATTCGCTCATTAGGGGTTATTCTTTATGATGCAGATAAAATTGAAGAAATGGCTAACATGAGTGATGAAAAAGATTTGTATAAAGCTCAGTTAAAAATATTCTTAGATCCAAACGATAAAACTGTTCAAGCACAAGCCAAAAAAGATGGCGTTCCTGATAGTTGGATTGAAGCCGCCCAGAACTCACCTGTTTATAAAATGGCAATTGACTGGAAGGTAGCTTTTCCGCTGCATCCTGAGTATAGAACACTACCAATGGTTTGGTATGTGCCACCATTATCTCCTATTCAAAATGCGATTGAAAAAGGTGTGATTGATACTAGAGGCGTTATTCCAAATGTTGAAGAATTGCGTATTCCTATTCGTTATTTATCAAATATGCTCACAGCAGGGGATGATAAACCTGTGATATTTGCTTTAAAACGAATGATTGCAATGCGTAATTTTATGCGTGCAAAGCGTATTGATAACATTATCTTAACAGAAGTATTAGAGGAAGTTGGCTTAACAGAAAATATGGTTGATGACATGTATAAAACCATGGCATTAGCTGCTTATGAAGATAGATTTGTCATTCCTACTAATCATAAAGAATATGCAGGTGAAACGCCTTTTGATAATGACATTGCGTTTGATACCAGATCTTCTTGTGGATTTAGTTTTGGTAATGGTTGTTCTGAAGGCTCTACAACGGCAACTTTATTTGGTGGCAAAACGCATTCTAATACAATGAACGGAAAAACTTCATGAAAACACTTAAAGTTTTAGCTGTTTTGTTATCTTATCCAGATATCAATGTTTATAAAAATGTTGACGATTTGGCTGAGACTTTAAAGCAAGAATCTTTGTTATCCAAAAAAACACTTAAAGGTTTGTTGTCTTTTATAGAGGATTATAAAAACAAGGATTTTTTAGAGTTGCAAGAGCGTTTTGTGGCAACTTTCGATAGAAGTCGTGCTCATTGTTTGAATTTGTTTGAGCATATTCATGGTGAATCACGCGATCGTGGTCCAGCTATGGTTGATTTAATTGAAATGTATGCAAAGAAAAAGTTATTTATTGATAAAAAAGAGTTGCCTGATTATTTGCCTTTATTTTTGGAGTATTTATCTTTATGTGATGTTCAAGAGGCAAAAACTTCATTAGGAGATACGATTGATATTATTGCCTTAATTGGTGGGCAACTTAAAAAAAGTGAGTCCCCCTATTGGATTATTTTTTCTGCATTAGAAGAATTATCCAATATTAAAGCAAATCAATTCAAAGTAACAGAAGCAATAGAAAACAGCCCTAAAGAGCCAGAAACATTAGATGAATTAGATGAATTATGGAAAGAACAAGAAGCATTTAGTGGCGAATCATCAGAGTGTGGTACTTGTGAAACTAGTGCCCCACTAACACAATAAGGAGATATATTATGAATAATTTTTTAGATCAATTTTTTTTCGGTTACTTCCCTTATCTTGCTATGACAATATTTATTGTCGGTAGTGCGTTGCGTTATGACAGAGATCAATATACTTGGAAAGCAGATTCATCACAGTTATTACGAAAAAAAGGAATGATATGGGGTAGCAACTTATTTCATGTTGGGATTATTTTATTATTTTTTGGGCATTTTGTTGGTTTGCTAACGCCAGAATGGGTTTATCATCCATTTATGACAGCAGGAACTAAACAATTAATGGCTATGATTGCTGGTGGTATTTTTGGCACAATATGTTTGATTGGACTATTAATTTTATTAAATAGACGTTTGTTTGATAAACGCATTAGTAGAACCAGTAAGTTTAGCGATACTTTTATCTTGCTTTATTTATTCGCACAATTATTGTTAGGTTTGTTAACTATTCCTTATTCAGCACAACATTTAGATGGTAGTTCAATGGTTGCTTTGGCTAATTGGGCACAACACATCACCACTTTTAGAACAGGTGCTGCTGATTTTATTGTTGCTGAGGTTTGGGTATTTAAATTACATTTAATATTAGGTATGACTCTTTTTGTTATTTTTCCATTCACTAGATTGGTACATATTTGGAGTGTGCCAGTGCAATACTTAACGCGTACAAATTATCAAATAGTGAGAAGAAGATAAGTAATTATGCCTATTAAAGTAAATCATGTGGAAATTAGCGATGATGATGTATTTCAAGAAATGCAGTATCAAACAGACTCTAATAATGTAGAAACCGTTATTTTTAAAGCAGCACAGGCACTAGTGGTTCAACAATTGTTATTACAAGCGGTTGGTGTTGAAAAAGGTGCCACTAATGAAGAAGAGAAAATTAATCAACTGTTAAGTGATAATGTCACTATTCCTACGGCAAGTATAGAATCTTGTAAGCGTTATTTTGACAATAATCAAGATAGATTTTTAGATAAAAAAATAGGTGAGCCACTTCCCTTTGAGTTGGTAGAAACTTATATTAGAGAGTATTTACAAAATCAATCAACCACTTCGGGCATTAGTGAATATATTAAGATGCTTACTGCTGAAGCAAATATACAAGGATTTGATTTTAAAGACCCTAGTGTTATGAATATAAAAATACAATAGATTATGCAGATAAATAATAAAGAAATAGAATTGGATGTTGAGGGTTATTTAGTTCATCCAGAAGATTGGAATAAAGAAATAGCCTTAGAGTTAGCCAAATCAGAAAATATAACTCTAACAGAGGATTATTGGACTATATTTTATTTTATGAGAAATTATTATAATGAACATGGGGTTGCGCCTGATGTTCGCCATACCACCAAACAAATGGCAATTGATTTTGATCTAGATAAAAAATCCGCCAAAGCCAAGTTATTTAACTTGTTTCCCTATGGCTATGTAAAGCAAGCTTGTAAGATATCTGGTATGAAACGCCCAAGGGGTTGGAGTACAGGCTAAAAAATATTCAAATTGCTTTTCTTTATTGGGTTTGGTTGATTAAATTTTCACCATTCATTTCATTATAGATGTGTTTAAAATACATATGTGTAAACAAAGTGTGTTCGTGATTATCTGTTGAACCACTAAGGGGAGTGATGTGCAATAAAGAATTATTAATATCAGCCATAGGTGCATTCATAGCAGTTGCTGCGTCTGGATTTTTCTCTAATGTTATTCTACAAAGCACCAACTCCCCTTTAATTATTGCCTCAGTTGGCGCTTCAGCGATGTTGATATTTGGTTTGCCACACGCCTTAGTTTCTCGTCCGTGGAATCTAATTGGCGGGCATAGTGTTTCTGCTGTAGTAGGTGTTACTTGTTTCTATTTGATTACTGATATGTTATTAGCAACCTCAATTGTCATCCCGCTTGCGCTTGTTGCCATGCATTTTTTAAAATGTATGCATCCACCTGGTGGTGCAACGGCAGTGACTACTATCATCGGTGGTGAGGCAATACATCAGTTGGGTTATGCGTTTGTTATTATGTAATACCCCCAAAAAACCACACCATTCTAAAGTAGAAAATTCTATAATAAAAAACAAGGAGTTTTCACAATGAAAAAATCAAGATACACAGACACACAAATAGTCAATATACTTAAACAAAACCAAGCAGGAGAATCTGTTGCCAACCTATGCCGTGAATACGGCATGAGCCAGGCTACATTCTACAAGTGGCGCTCCAAATATGGTGATGCAGATGTTAATATTGTTAAAAGACTTAAAGAGCTAGAAGCAGAGAATTCAAGACTCAAAAAGATGTACGCAGATGAACGCTTAATGTCTCAAATCAGATTAGAGGCACTTGAGGGAAAGCTCTAACGCCATCTTCTCGTAAGAAGATGGCGAATAATCTCAAAAATAAGCGTCAAGTCTCAGTTGGTTTTGCTTGCACTTGTTTTAATATCAGTAAAAGTACTTATTACTATCAGCCAAAATTAAGTGATGACAATATCCTAATTTCGGATTATTTACTACGTTTAACCGCAACGCATAAGCGTTGGGGCTTCAAGCTGTGTTATTTGTATCTGCGTAATGTCAAAGGCTACAAATTTAACCATAAGCGAGTCTATCGCATCTATCGTGAACTAGAACTAAATCTAAGAATCAAACCAAGGAGAAGAATTAAAAGAGACAAGCCCGAAGCGCTCAGTGTACCAACAGGCATTAACCAAACCTGGTCAATGGACTTCATGGCAGATTCACTAACAGATGGCAGAAGCATTAGAACCTTTAATGTAGTAGACGACTACAATCGAGAAGGGTTAAATATTGATGTCGATCTATCACTGCCAGCAAGACGGGTTATTCAATCGCTAGAGCGTTTAATCCAATGGCGTGGCAAGCCTAAAACCATCAGATGTGATAATGGTCCAGAATACATTAGCCAAGCTTTGCGAGATTGGGCACAAGGGCGCGATATTAAGCTAAGATACATCCAACCAGGTAAACCAACTCAAAATGCCTATGTTGAGAGATTTAATCGCACAGTAAGGCAAGAGTGCTTGGATCTTCATTTATTTGACTCAGTTGAGTCAGCACAAGATGCAACCACACAATGGCTTTGGGTTTATAACAACGAGCGACCACATTTTGCACTAGGTGGCATTCCACCTAGGCAAAAGTTGGCTTCGTAAGGATAGTAAAATAATGATTGGCTCTACGAAATTTAACAAACCCAATATCAACTGTCAAGGGACGCTAACGCTCAAGCCCTTGACAGCTGACACTGGATTTGTTGGTATAATGGATCAGCCAATCAGGGCTAAAAATGACTGTAAACAGTCGAGATTCTACTTAAAAGTTGTGTGGGGAATGGGGGTATTACAATTATGCCTATTTTTTTTAATTCTTTAATATTGCTTATTGTTGCTATTGCGGTAGGCAGTTTTAGAGATAAAAATCCGTTTGAAGATTGTTTGTAATTTTTTTGTAGTCAGATTGTTTGCAAGAAACCAAAGACATTGTTTTATCCGCCAGTTACTGGTGGATAAAAGGCCACTTCATCTGTTTCATTAATAATAACCGCATCATTAGCAGTTTCTTGATTAACCGCACAAAGAATGTTGTTTGGAAAATAATGTTCACCGTATTTGTTAATCAATTGTTTCTTTAATTGTGCTATTGTGGTGTTAGTAGTAATAATAATCTCTTCACTAGACAGTTTAAGGGATTCTTTGAGTGAGGCAAAATATAAAATTTTCATAGTTTTTTTATTTATAGTAAGGTTTTTTAATATACTACTTTAACCGCCAATTTCTACCATTTGCCGGTTGCTAATATTGTCAATAACAGAATTAAACTCATGCTTTTCAGGTTTTTTATTAATTGCATTCAGAATCATGCATTTAATTTCATCATCCGTTAAATTTGAACGTACAGCATCTTTTAAAGAGATTGAATCTTCTTGCCCTAGACATAAAATTAAATCCCCCTTGGCGGTGAGCCTAACACGATTGCAAGCCTGACAAAAATTATTTGACACGGCGCTGATTATTCCTACTGTAGAGTTTGTGCCTTTAATTTTAAAATTGAGAGCAGGACCAGCAGTCTTATTAGATGTGATAGGGGTTAGTTGATTGTTTAGGTGTTTGTTGATTTTAGCAAGAATGTCCTTTTCACTAATGTGTTGAGTAAGTGCCTTTATACCTGACAATCCAATTGGCATGGTTTCAATGAAGCGGATATCAATGCCTTTGCTAATGGCAAAATCAATCATTGGTTCAATTTCATTATCATTAACGCCACGCATTGCCACCACATTAATTTTAATTGGACTCATGCCCACTTGTATTGCCGCATCAATACCTTTAATAACTTCTATTAAATCGCCACCATGAGTAATTTCCTCGAACTTTTCAGGGATGAGCGAATCAATAGAAATATTTACTCTATTAATGCCATTTTGATAAAGTTTTTTAGCAAATTTTTCTAATAGGTGTGCATTGGTTGATAAGGGTATATCATCAATACCATCAATACGGCTAATAAGTCTAGCAATTTTAGAAATACCTCTTCGTAGTAGGGGCTCACCACCTGTTAATCTAATTTTGGTAATGCCTAATTGTGCAAAAAGTTGAACAATTTTTTCAATATCTTCATAACTTAAAATGTCTTCACGTTTGCAGTTTGGTGTGTGTTCATCATCACGACAATAAAAACATCGGTAGTTGCAGTGTTCAGTTACCGAGAGCCTTAGATAGTTAATTTCTCTACCAAATTTGTCAATTAACTTAGACATTTTTAAGTTTCTGTCTGGATTGCTGTGTGTCGCTTATCCAATGGCCAGATTTTCCACCCTTTTTTTCTAGTAATTGAATCTCTCCAATTTTAATAAAACGATCCACAGCTTTGCACATATCATAAATAGTTAATGCCGCTATACTTGCTGCGGTGAGTGCTTCCATTTCTACGCCAGTTTTGCCATCAAGTTTAACAAGTGTTTTAATCTCAATCGTGGCATTTTTTTCATTAGGTGTAAGTTCAACCGTTATTTTTGACAGCATTAAAGGATGGCAAAGCGGAATTAAATCCCAACATTTTTTAGCAGCACAGATACCAGCAATGCGCGCTACAGTAAGCACATCTCCTTTAGTATTTGAGCCTGATAATATCAATTCAAGGGTTGATTGTTTCATGCTAACCACAGCCATAGCGGTTGCTTCACGCGTGGTAACTTGTTTATCAGATACATCAACCATTTGTGCGTCACCTTTTTGGTTAATATGGGTTAATTTATCCACTTGGACTGTTGTGTATTGCTTGTCATTCATGATAACATCTCATTTAGTGGGTAAAAGTTTAGAACTTCCCCTCGTTTAAAAGTGGTTTTTTCTGGAATTTCTATAAGTCCATCTGCCCACACCATGGAACTAAGCACGTCAGAGCCTTGTTTTGGATGCAGATTGACCTTGGTGGGAAAAACTGTATGGTCAAGGCGCGCGCGCACAAATTCACGTCTGGGTTTTGGTTTGTGCCAATCAAAGTTTGCTTGAGTTTTAAAGGTGGTATTTAGATAATGACTTACACCTTGCATTTTTTTAATAAAAGGCCGGGCAAAGAGTAAAAAAGTCACCATGGCGGAAACTGGATTGCCCGGCAGCCCAATAAAGGCGCAATGCCCTAGGTTGCCAAAAGCAAGTGGCTTGCCTGGTTTTATCTTGATGCGCCACAGGCTTAATTGGCCTAATTTTTCTATAGCAGGTTTAATATAATCCTCTTCACCAACAGACACGCCACCTGTAGTTATGATTAAATCACAATCAGATTTTAATGCTTCTAGCGCACCACAAGTGGCATTAAAAGTATCTTTAACATTGCCCAAGTTAATAACTTCGCAACCAAGTTTGTTTAGTAGTGCTACTAATGAATAGCGATTAGAGTTAAAAATTTTGCCTTGTTGTAATACATCTCCAGGCTTGACTAACTCATTACCTGTGAAAAATACACCAACTTTAATTTTATGAAATACTTCAAGTTTGCCTATACCCACAGAGGCGACCAGTGCAATATCTTGTGGTTGTAGTTGCTTTCCTTTGGATAAGATGACGTCACCTGACTGGATGTCATTACCCATAGGTCTGATATTTTCACCCAGTGAAATAGGTCGATAAACTTCAATTTTTGATTTATTTTCAATCAACTCGCATTCCTCTTGCATGAGCACCGTATTAGCACCTTTTGGTATGGGTGCACCTGTAAATATACGTGCTGCACAGCCTGGTATTAGCGAATTTCCAGTGCCACCTGCAGGAATACGGTCGGTAATTTCAAATGTAAATACACTGGGTGTATTTATTTGATTTTCTTTAAGGTTAATGGCATAACCATCCATGGCGGAATTATCAAAACTAGGAACAGAAATATTGGCATGTATATCAACAGCTAGAATTCTGTTTAATGTGTCATCAAGTTCTATTAATTGAGTGCTATTGGTAACTTTAGCAGAACTTGTTAATATTTCTAAAGCCTCATCAATAGAAAGTAAGGGCTGTGGTGTTGTGTCACATCCACAATCAACTGGTTGGTTGTCCATGATAAATGTTTACGGTTTATAATTAAAACTAATTGTTTGATTGTATCATACAACCTATACACTCGACAGTAACATACCCATATGAAAAACATCATTAAAAGTGATATCACTGCCGTCATACTTTCAGGTGGCCGGGCCACACGTATGAATACTCAGGATAAGGGTTTAATTTTATTTAACGACAAGCCTTTGATTAGTCATGTAGTCAACATTATCCATAAAGATGTCCATAGTATATTAGTGAGTGCCAATAGAAACCTTGATGCATATCAAAAATTTGGCAAGGTTATTACTGATAGTTTGCCTGGGTTTCAAGGCCCACTTGCTGGTATTTTATCGGCTTTGATTAAAGTCAAGACAAAATATTTATTGGTTGTGCCATGTGATGGACCATTTATTAATCAAAGCCTTGTGGTTAGATTATTAGAAAATATGCAACAGCCTGATGTGAGTATTTGTGTGGCGACACAAGGGCAAAAAATGCACCCTACTTTTTCATTAATTAGCGCCAACCTGAAAGATAATTTGAGCGAATTTTTAGCACAAGGCAATCGCAAGATGAGCATGTGGTTTAAGAGTAACCATGCGCAAGAAGTTGATTTTTCAGACCAGGCAGATATGTTTATTAATTTAAATTCACCTAAAGATTTTAAAATTAAACAGTAAGAATTCTTTACATCATTATGAATAATTACCAAAACACATCCTTCATCAATTTGGTGGCTTTTCCAATTTAATAAAATTCACCATTTTGTTAATTATTCATAATAATGTAAAGGCCTTGGCAAGGTTATTCCCAACGATTTTTTTGGCTTTTGTCACTACTTTTAGCTTTAACCCATTCACTTTTGTTTTGAGTGTGTTCTTTTTTCCAAAAGGGTGCTTGAGTTTTTAAATAATCCATAATAAATTCGCAAGATTCAAAAGCAAAATGACGATGTTTACTGCTTGTAATAACTAATACAATTTGATCATTAATATTTAAATCACCCACACGGTGAATAATGGTTGTATTACCCATAGACCAACGTTTTTTTGCCTGGTCAACAATAGATTTTAGTGCTTTTTCAGTCATACCTGGGTAATGTTCAAGTGTCATTTTTTGAATTGGACTTTCATCTAAATCACGTACAAAGCCGACAAAACTGACCACTGCACCAATATTAGAATGGCTGTTTTTGACTAATGCTATTTCTGTTGAT
The DNA here is from genome assembly GCA_030142985.1 of Candidatus Ruthturnera sp. Tsphm01. Lineage (GTDB taxonomy): Bacteria > Pseudomonadota > Gammaproteobacteria > PS1 > Pseudothioglobaceae > Ruthia. Next base: position 243,702 of record CP125320.1, read on the forward strand.
AAGTCAAAATCTTGTTGTTGTATAATTATTTTATCCATGTTAGAAAAAACCTTAATAATAAAAATTATTATAATAAATTAAGTCACTTGAACTTAATTTTTTTGATATAATTCTGCACAGTTACCCAATGAAGGGCAACAATAAACACAGACGTTTACTTAACCCATCCTTGATGGGATTATTAAGTAAGCGTTTTTTTTCGTCAATTTCAAAGTAGAGTTGACAATTTGGCATTGAAGCTAGTTATTGTATTTTTATATCTATGTATATAAATGCAACAACTAGCTTTTTTTTTTGCTTTATAAAAAAAGCATAAAACATTAAAACAAGACAGGTAAATAGTATGAAAAATTTAGTCATAGTTGGCTCAGGAATGAGTGCCATGAAGGTGGTTGATGAGGTGTTGAAAATTGACCCACTGATGTATCAAATCACCATTATTGGAGAGGAGAAAGTATTACCATATAACAGGATTATGCTTTCACCTGTTTTGGCAGGAGAAAAGGACTTTGAAGATATAAAGACGCATGATGAGTTTTATTTTTCCAAAAATAACATTACCTTTAAACCAGGTTGTTTGGTGTCATCTATTGATAGATTATATAAAAGCATTTTATTGATCAATGAGAAAGAATCATATAAAGTGAAATATGATCGATTGGTTATTTGTACAGGGTCAAAACCTTTTATTTTGCCATTGCCAGGTAAGACGTTAGAGGGTGTGGTGTCGTTTAGAGATATCTATGATGTTGAGTATATGCAATCAAGGGTTGGCAAAGCTAAAAAAGTAGCGGTAATTGGTACAGGATTGTTAGGGCTTGAGGCTGCTAACGGGCTTAATGAGTTAGGGTTTGATGTTACTGTGATTGGTAACATGAATTCTATTATGAATATACAATTAGATGCTTCATCTGGTGGTTTATTGCAAAAAGTATTAGAGCAGAAAAATATTAAATTCAAACTAAGTGCGATAACCAATAAAATTATTGGAACAAATAAAGTTAAAGCCTTGGAATTTGAGGATGGAACGATAATGGATACTGACATGGTTGTTATGTCAGTAGGCATAATCCCTGATGATTCTTTAGCTAAAGCTGCAGGATTGCAAACAGACAGAGGTATTATTGTGAGTGATACAATGATGACTTCTGACCCTGTTATTTACTCAGTGGGTGAGTGCATTAAGCACCGAGGTATGTCGTATGGCTTAGTAACACCACTATTTGAACAGGCGCGCGTGTGTGCTGAGCAGGTGTGTGAGGTATCTCATCATATGTACACAGGCTCAGATATTTCCACCAAGTTGAAAATTTCAGGTGTGGATGTTTTCTCAGCAGGGGAGTTTGATAATCCTAAAGATGAAATTATGTGTTCTAAAGATCATGCACTTAACACTCGTAAAAGATTGTCTATTAGGGGTAATAAATTGGTCGGCGCAGTTTTATTTGGTGATTCAACAGATGGATTGTTTTATTTTGACTTAATCAAGAAAGAAACAGATATTACCAACATTCGAAAAACTTTATTATTTGGCGATATTAATGTTGATGACTCAAGTGCAGGCGCTAAAGGTGTTGAAAAGATGACTGAGGATGAGCAAGTATGTGGTTGTATGGGTGTTACTAAAGGCGACATTGTAAGTGCAGTGGCAGGTGGTTGTAATACTTTTGAGGTGTTACAAGAAGAAACTGGTTGTGCAACAAGTTGTGGTGGTTGTACTTCAGTTGCTAAACAAGTGTTTAGTTTTGTTTCTGGTGCTGAAACACTAAGAAAAGATGCTTTGTGTGATTGCACAAAACACTCAACAGAGGAAGTGCGTCAATATATTAGAGCATTAGATAAAGTTGTTAGTGTTGATGATGTTCGAGATGTGCTTGATTTTGACAACACTTGCGAGGCTTGTGGTGCTGCCATTAACTATTATTTATCTTCACAGTTTAATGAAGCATATGTTCATAATGATGATGAACGACCGCACAATGAAAAAATGCATGCCAACAAGCAAAGAGATGGCACTTATTCTATTGTGCCACAAATGCAAGGTGGATTGACAACACCTAAAGAACTTAAAGTATTAGCTGATATTGCTGTTAAATATGAGGTCCCTACGGTTAAAGTAACTGGTGGACAGCGTATTGATTTATTAGGCATTCCTAAGGAAAACTTAAACGATATATGGGATGAAATGACCAAGGCAGGCATGGAAGCTGGCTATGCTTATGGCAAGGCCACTAGAACGTGCAAGTCTTGTGTTGGTACAGATCATTGCATGATGGGCGCGCAAGATTCTATGGGGCTTTCGATTAAAATGGAAGATGCTGTCTGGTCACACTTTATGCCACACAAATTTAAAATGGGTGTAAGTGGTTGTCCGCGTAATTGTGCCGAAGTTACGATTAAAGATTTTGGTGTGATTTGCACTGAAAAAGGTTATGAAATTCACGTGGCAGGTGCTTGTGGAATTCGAACTAAAGCCTGTTTAAAAGACAGATTTTTTGAAACTGAAGCGCAGGTGGTTAAATATCTTAAAGCTTTTGTACAGTTATATCGTATTGAGGCTAATTATCTTGAACGGGTGATGCATTTTGAAGAACGTGTGGGTTTAGACTACATTCAATCCAAGCTAGATACATCTTCAATGATCAAACATTATGCAGATTTGCTACCAAAAACCATTAAAAATCCATGGGAAACAACAAATCATAGGCGTTCAGAATAATATAAGGAGTTAATCATGGAAGATAAATTAAAACTATTTTCATTTGAGGGTAAGTATCGTATTTTGCATTTAACTTGGTTTGCTTTTTTTATGACATTTGTTGTATGGCTTAGTCTTGGACCGATGATGCCATTTATCCAGCAAGCCTTATCATTAAGTGAGCAACAAGCAAAAGTATTGCTGATTCTTAATGTCGCCATGACTATTCCAGCTAGAATCGTGGTTGGTATGTTAGTTGATAAGTTTGGCCCTAAAATTATGTTCTCCTTTATTTTAGTTTTAGGTGGGCTTGTCTCAATTGCATTTAGCTGGATGCAGTCTTATGAGCAGCTTGCTCTTTTTAGATTCTTATCAGGTTTTATTGGCGCTGGATTTGTGGTCGGTATTCGTATGATTTCTGAGTGGTTCCCAGTAAAACAAATAGGTACTGCACAAGGTATTTATGGCGGCTGGGGTAATTTTGGTTCAGCAGGTGCGGCTATGTCCTTGCCCTTTATTGCAAGTGGTTTTGGCGAGGTTGACGGCTGGCGTTACGCGATTACTATTGCCAGTGTGTTGGCAATAGGTTATGGTATTTTTTATTACTTTAATGTCACCAATACACCCAAAGGATCAACTTATTTTAAACCTAAAAAAATGGGTGCAATGGAAGTGAGCAATTATTCAGATTTGGTACTGTATATTTTAATGAACATACCCTTGTATCTTGCTTTATCGCTACTCACTTGGAAATTATCACCTGAAAAAATGAATATGATTCCATTAGGTGTGGAATTTGGCGTGTACATTGTATTAGTATTAGTATTTGTCATTCAAGTGCTTAAAACTTGGACTGTTAATGCACAGCATTTAAAAAATTCTGTACCTAAGCAGCATCAATATAAATTTAAACAGGTGGCGATTTTAGATTGGGCTTATTTGGTTACTTTTGGCACTGAGTTGGCTGTGGTTTCAATTTTAGCCATGTTTTATGTTGATTGGTTTGAGTTGCCAAAAATTACAGCAGCTTTGTTGGCAGGTATGTATCCATTTATTAATTTATTTGCTAGGCCAGGTGGCGGTTATTTAAGTGATAAATATGGTCGAAAGTTAACGTTAATTGTGCTTTTTTCTGGCATTACTTTAAGTTTTTTAGCATTGGGCAATGTGGATAAAAGTTGGTCTATTTATTTAGTGGTGGCGTTGACAATTGTTGGTGGTGTTTTTTCTAAGGCAGGATCAGGCGCGGTATTTGCCATGGCACCATTGATTCAAAGAAGATTAACAGGTCAGATTGCGGGCATGGTAGGTGCGTTTGGTAATGTAGGTGCAGTATTGTTTCTAACTGCAAATTCTTTGGTAGATTATGATAAGTTTTTTATGTTAATTGGCATAATTAGTGCGGTAGTATTGGCATTGATTGCTATCTTTTTAGAAGAGCCAAAAGGGCATATGAGCGAAATTTTAGACGATGGCACGGTTGAAATAATCAAGTTAAATTAATTATGAAACAATTAAAAGTTATTGTTAATTCACATTGCGTTGCAGGTGTTAAAGAGGAAAATCAAGATGCTTGTGCCTATTATGTGCCTAACTCCCAAGTTTTAGAATACAAAGGGATTGTAAGCGTTATTGCCGATGGCGTGAGCGCTTGTGAGCGAGCCAAAGAGGCGAGCGGTTGTTGTGTTACAGGCTTTCTGAGTGATTATTATTCAACCCCTGAATCTTGGAGTGTTGAATATTCGGCTGGTCAAGTCATCTCAGCACTTAATAATTGGCTGTATTCTCAATCGATGCGTTTTGGTGAAATTTCATCTATGTTATGTACGCTTAGTGTGGTTATTATTAAATCAAATACCGTGCATATTTTTCATGTGGGAGATTCACGAATTTATCGTTATAGAAAAGGAATGTTAACACAACTGACCAAGGACCATGTTTTAAACCTTAACAAGGAAAAAACTTATCTATCAAGGGCGATGGGTTTTGATTTAAGCATCAATGTTGACTACCAAACTTTTGATCTTGAACTGGGTGATCAGTTTTTAATGACAACTGATGGTGTACATGATTATTTACAACATGCATCGCTAGCAACATTAATGAACAAAGCCTCATCTGCTCATGAAATTGTTGAGCGGGCAATTAAGAGAAACTCTCAAGATAATGTCTCGGCTATGATAATAACGATTGAACAATTGCCAGAGAAAAATTTAGGTGAAGCATTTGATGAATTAACCCAAAAACCTGTACCACCTGAGTTAACTAAAGGAATGAAAATTAATGGCTTTGAGATAGAGTCTTTAATTATTTCAAGTGCAAGAATGCAACTATATCTAGCCAAGGACATCAGTACTAGACAATTAGTTGCTCTTAAAACCCCTTCTGTTAATTTTGAAGATGACCCAGAATACTTACAACATTTTATGTACGAAAAGTGGGTAGGGCAGCGAGTACAAAGCCCTAATGTAGTCAAAATTTATAACAATCATGAAAAGGCTAACTTTTTGGCTTATGCAATGGTATATGTTAAAGGGCAGACTTTGCGAGCGTGGATGGATGAAAATAAGCGTCCCGACATTGAAGTGGTGGTTAGTTTTGTAAAACAAATCATTCAAGGGCTTCGAGCATTTCACCGTCAAGAAATGTTGCATTGTGATTTAAAGCCAGAAAATATCATGGTTGATGAAATTGGGCAAATTAAGATTATTGATTTTGGTTCAGCTAGAATTGCAGGTGTAGCAGAATTAATTAATCCTATTAATTTCATAGCTAATCAAGGCACGCAGGGTTATACTGCACCAGAGGTGATTTTAAACGAAAGTATTTCGCAAGCCTCTGATCAATTTAGCTTAGGTGTGATTGTGTATGAAATGTTTTCATCTTATCTGCCTTATCAAAACAAATTAGATAAAAATTTGAGTACTAAGAAATTATCCAAAATAACTTATGAATCAATGTTAATACATAATCCAAATTTACCTGTATGGATTGATGGCGCTATACGTAAGGCGTGTTGCCTAGATTATGTGCAGAGGTATGAGGCTTTATCAGAATTCTTATATGACTTAGAACATCCAAATCCAGTATTTTTATCACCTCAAAAGAATAAACAACCAAAATCAAAGATAATAAAATACCGACTATTAAGCGCACTATCACTTACGTTAAATCTTATTTTGTTGTTAATTTTAGTTATTAAATGAGACCTTTGCGTAATTCATAATTTCCCATCCTAATTTCAACTTTTACAATTTTTCAAAAATATTTTCAAAATTTTCCCTATTTTTCTATAAAAACCTAAAAAACATCTTGCTTATCTGAGTTTTCATCGCCACATTTCTCTATTTTTACCCTTTTGCTACTCATTGGACGCAACAATCCTGTAAGTCTCGCATCTGTTTAAAAATGCTCATTCCAGTTTTAAGGTTGTGACTCATGGCAATTAGTTGCGCTCTGGTTTTGTTTCTTTCTAGTCCAAGGTATCTTGCCTTGGCTAATCCGTGATGAAGCTTAAGTAGTCCAAAAGTGCGCTCAACAATATAGCGAATGGATGAGCGTTGTTTATTCTCTTGTTTCTGTTGCTTGGTTAAAGGCTTGTTTCTGTAGGCACGGTGCAATATTTTATTATTTTCTTTGCCTAGTTTTTCATCATTGTTTTTATTGGCATAAGCGCTATCAGCATAGACTTGTCCACATGTTTTTATTTTACTGTTAGTGCGTTCTACCTCTAATAATTTATCAAACTCTTGTGAGTCGTGTACATTACCTGGAGTGTAAGTCATTTTCTTAACAAAACCATCTTCATCGGTATTGGCGTGCATCTTAAAACCATAGGTGGTTTTACGTTTGCCATCGGCTGCTATTTTGACATTGTATTTTGCCTCTTTATCTTGAGTGTTGTTGCCATCCTTGCCTTTACGCTTGCGTGATTGTTTGGCTTCTATAACGGTGGCATCAATGATGTTGATTGAACCCAAGGAAACAATGATTGAATTTTGTTCAAGATGGGTATTGATTTGCTCTAGTAGAGGCGCTAGTAATTTCTCGGTGCTGAGTAGTTGCCTGAAACGCCAAATGCTAGAATGATCAGGCACATTTTCAGACAAAGACAAATCAATAAAACGTCTGAACATTAAATCTCTGGCAATTTGCTTTTCTAGCGCCTCATCACTTAGACCGTACCAAGCTTGAAGGATTAGGATTTTAAACATTATCAGTGGCGGATAACTGGGTGCACCCCTAATAGAAGAATACAAGTTCGAAAGTGTTTGTTCTATCTCGTTCCAGTTGATGATGTTGTGTACATCATCAAGTTCTGATAGGGATTTGTGATCTACAACAAGAGAATCTGCAAATGAGTTTTGTTGGGTGTTTTTCCAAGACATTTTTGATATTTTTAAAGTTGTTTTTAGATGGGTGTTATTTTACTAGATTGTTGGGTTTTTAGTTGATTTATGCAAAGGTCTCTAAATAAAAGAAAAATTATGAGTTTTAAAACAACTTGCCCTTACTGTGGCGTGGGGTGCGGTATTGAAATTACCAGAGCGGGGTCTGTATTAAAATTAACAGGGGATAAAAACTCTCCTGTTAATCAAGGCATGCTTTGTATTAAAGGGCAAACCTTATTAGAAACAATAGGTACAGATAATACTAGGTTAATCAATCCATCATTAGGTAGTTGGGGCAAGACCATTGAAGCCATGGCAAAAGTGTTTGAATCAACACCAAAACATCAAATAGCATTATATTTGTCTGGGCAAATATTAATGGAAGATTTTTATGTTGCCAAACAATTCGCAGATATTTATGGCATTGATAACATTGAAAGTAATTCAAGGTTGTGCATGTATTCCACTGTTGAAGCCAATAAAAGAGCCTATGACTCCGATATTGTACCTGTGTCATTTGGTGACATTTACCAAGCACAAACTATTTTTATTATTGGTAGTAATACTGCAGACTGCCATCCTATTGTATTTAACCATATTAAAAAATCCAAAGCTTTTGTGGTTTGTGTTGATGTATATGAGAGTACCACAGCTAAAAAATCTGATTTATTTATTCAGGTTGAGCCTGGCAAAGATATGGATATTATTAATAATCTGCCTCATCAATCTTGGTTCAAAGATAAAAAAGTGCTCAGTGTTTACTCACAAGGATTAACCCAATCAACCGATGCAACTGACAAGGTAAATGCCTTAATTAATGCACATATCATCACTGGAAATATCAACAAACCTGGCTGTGGAGTGCTGTCTTTAACAGGGCAATGCAACGCCATGGGTGGTCGTGAAATTGGCATACAAACAAATGATTTAATCGCTACTGAATTTTTTTCCAGCAATCAAATTAAAACCTTGTGGGTTATGGCAACTAACCCTGCACATAGTATGATTAACTATCGACAATTTGAGACATTAATTGTGTCTGATTTTACAAAAACCCTAACTACTAATGATGCAGATATCATTTTGCCAGCATGTAGTTGGTCAGAAAAAACAGGGCACATAAAAAATTCAGAACGCAGATACCTAAAGCAAAATGCTTTTTTACCACCCGCTGGTCAGTCAAAACCCGATTGGGAGATTATTTGCTTACTTGCAAAAGAATTAAAGATTAACGGATTTGATTATCAATCAGCAGATGATATTTGGCAACAGATGAATATTGATGAGCTTTGGCAGTCTAGAATTCAAGTTAAAGAAGAATTGGTAGATATTAAAGTTATTAATAGAGTTGATAACGATTCAATTAACAATGTTAGACTTTTGACCCAGTGGCACTCAATGTCACGAACAAGTAAAAGCAAAACTCTTAATAAAATGACTAAGGTTTCTAATGAGGTTATTTCTATACATCATATAACTAACTCTAAATTGTTTAAGAACAAAACCGTTGAACTGGATAAATATTCTAAACAACCTTGTTTTAAAGGCTAAGCAATTGGAAGGGTGGTTTTGCTTTTAAAATGGTGCCACTCATAACGAATAGGGTAGTGTCTGCGATAATATTCAAAGTTGCTAATATCTTTAATGGCGTCTGCATCTCGTTGAAAATCATAAATTTCATTTAAGGTGTCTTTTAAATTATCCTTATTGACGGATAACTCATTAGGATTAATTAAATTTTTGATATTTTTATCTTGTTTTTCGCCTAAGAAAGCGCACAATGCTTCATATACCATAAAACTGCCCATAAATTTTGCATCAACTGAGTGTCCAGCGATGTGTGACGTGGCTAAGTAGGCAGTATTTTGTAAGCTTGGGTTGATGTTAGGCTCATCTTCCCAGCAATCAATAATGTTGGCGAGTGTTGTGTGTTTTTGCCATATTGTTTCTTTTATCACACCACCACGTGCTGCATTAAAAAGAATGGTTTTGTTTGTGATATGATGAAAATTATTTTCATTAAGTAGTTGATATGATGGATATTTACCGTCAATAGTTAGTGGTGTATGAAACGTGACAATATCAGCGCTTAATGCCGTATTTAAATCAACAAAGTCGCCTAGATTTTCGCGTACTTGGCGTGGTGGATCATTCAGTAAAGTTTTAATGCCCATCAATTTAGCTTTTTCTGCCAATCTTGTGCCCACATTGCCGACACCAATGATGCCCAATGTTTTCTTTTGATAGTCAAAATTCAATTCAGCTGATAAATTAACAATAACACTTATCACAAACTCTGCCACTGCCATTGAGTTGCAACCTTGGGCTGAGAAAAATCGAGTGCCTTTGATCTTTAAGTAGTCTTGATCAATATGATCCAGACCAGCAACTGTTGAGCCGACAAATTTCACTTGGCTATCGTCCAATAACGCCTGATTAACTTTAGTGCGTGAACGTACAATCAATATGTCTGCATCTTTAACTGAATTGGCGTTGATATCTCTACCAGCAAGGGCAGTAATTTTACCAAAACAGTTAAATATTTTTTCATAAGCATAGCAAGCGTCATCAATAACTAATTTCATCATCACCAATTAATCACTTGCTGATTGTGTATTTTAAGATAGTCATTGGTTTTTGAAAAATGTCGACACCCTAAAAAACCACGATGTGCTGATAAGGGAGAAGGGTGTGTAGCAGTAAGAATTAAGTGTTTATCTTTATCAATAAGTACCGTTTTTTTTTGTGCATAAGCCCCCCAAAGCATGAATATTAGACGTTGTTTTTCTTCGCTTAAAGTTTTAATAATATTGTCAGTAAACGCTTCCCAACCCTGATTGGCATGAGAGGCCGCGTGATTAGCTTCAACAGTTAAAACACTATTAAGCAATAAAACACCTTGTGTTGCCCAGTGCGTTAAATCGCCACTTTGGCTAGGTTCAATGTTTAAATCACCATATAATTCTTTAAAGATATTGCTAAGCGATGGCGGCTTCTTTACCCCTTGGACGACTGAAAAACTCAAACCATGAGCTTGCCCCAATCCATGATAAGGGTCTTGTCCAAGAATAACAACCTTAACTTTATCAAACGCAGTTAACTCAAATGCTTTAAACCAGTTTTTAAAATGGGGAAAAATAACTTTTTTAGCTTGTTTTTGCTGTTGTAAAAATCGTTTCAAATCAGTCATTGATTGTGTTTCAAGTAATATTTTGATGTTTGGATGCCAGCTTTGTATGTTCATAAACTTGTCCACCATAATCTTAAGCGATAGCCAAGCGTACTCACATAACCCACCTCAATAAATTTAATTTGGTTGTCTTTTGAGATGAAAAAACTCGTTGGTGTTGCTTTAACGCCAAGCAGTCTTGCCAAAGAGCCAGAATTGTCATTAATGATATTGTCTATTTTCATGTTATGTTTTTGTGCATATGCTTGCAAATCAGTATCAGAACCAGATTGCATGGCAATGTTAAGCACTCTATAATCACGGCTTACGGTCTGAATATTGTCATTTTCAAGTTGACAAACTCCACACCAAGTTGCCCAAAAATGTATTAAAGTTGCCTCATTTGAGTGTGATGAGACAGCTATCCCGCTTAAAGTTTTGCTATTAAAACTTGGCACAACACCACTACTTAAGTCATGTTGTTGGTAAGCACGAAAACTAAAAATAGCAATAATCACCAGTAACCATTGTAAAATTGTTTTTCTTTTTCTCATGAATTATCATTATATATGACTGATTGGATAGCACGCTGGCAAGAGGGGAAAATAGGTTGGCATAAAAATCAACCTAACTCAAGACTAATTGAATTTATTGATTGTTTAAAACTAAGTACTAACACTTGTGTATTTGTACCATTATGCGGAAAAAGTGTTGATATGCTATATTTTCTAGAAAAAGGTTTTAAGGTGTTGGGTGTTGAGTTGAGCGAACTTGCTGCTCAACAGTTTTTTGTAGAGAATAAGTTGCATTTTTCAACTAAGAAAAGTGGCAAATTTGTGATTTATTCTTCAAAAAATATTGATATTTATTGCGGTGATTATTTTGACCTTGATGCCAGCGTTTTGAATCATGTTAGTGCCGTGTATGATAGAGCGTCTTTAATTGCACTTCCTTTGACTTTAAGAGCGAAATATGCATCCCACTTATGCGCTATAATACCCACTGATTGCAGGACGTTATTATTAACCTTAAATTATCCTCAATCACAAATAAGTGGACCGCCTTATGCGGTCAATGAGGCGGAGGTAAATTCGCTTTTTAAAGGGCATGAGTGTCAGCAGTTACAATGTTTTGATGACATTAAAAATGAGCCCAAGTTTCAACGTGAAAATGTTGATTTTATTGAAAAAGCAACGTATTGTTTGCGTAAAAAATAAGAGGAAAAATGGCAAAGAAAATAAAAGGAATGGTGGCGCAATTTGGCACTAAGGGATATGGTTTCATTACAGGCGACAATGGTGAAAAATATTTTGTTCATCAAAAAAATATTTTTAACAAATCTTGCCTAAAAGCTAATACACGCGTTGTGTTTAGTGCACAAAACTCTGAGAAAGGATTGGTGGCAGTGGATGTTAGTCTAGAGAAAAGCACTAAGGTGCCTAATTCTGAGTCTAAGTCGTTATCAAATAGTGTTATTAAAAGCATGTTTGTCATTTTATTTATCATTCAAGCGATTGTTGTTTATAAAATATTTTTATGATAAAAAAATACTTGCTCATTGCACTAATTTCATTAACACTTAGTGGATGTTTTTCAACGCCTGCCGTGCAAGTGAATAATATTTGCCATTTAATGGATGGGCAGGTGAGTTGGTATCAAGCGGTTAAAGCCAGCGAGAAAAAGCATGGTTCGCCTATGCATGTGCAGTTGGCTATTATGTATCAAGAGTCGCACTTTGCATCAGATGCAAAACCACCAAGAGGTAAGTTATTTGGTATCGTGCCATGGTTTAGAACAAGTAGTGCCTATGGTTTTGCACAAGCTAAAGATGCAACTTGGAAATGGTATCAGCTAAAAACGAGAAATCAAAGCGCCAGTCGTGATGATTTTGATGATGCCATAGATTTTATTGGCTGGTATATTAATCAGTCCAGTAAGCGTTCTGGTATTGATAAATCAGATGCTTACAATCAGTACCTTGCTTATCATGAAGGACATAATGGTTTCAATAAACAAACTTATTCTACCAAGCCGTGGTTGCTAAAAATAGCGCGTGGTGTTAATGATAATGCACAGCGTTATAAACACCAACTTAAACAATGCGCTTCGCAATTAGACAGTAATAATGTTTGGAGACTCTTCTAGATTTCATGTGGGTAAAAGTTTTAGACCAAGCGCCAAAAGAAGGCACAATGGTTGAAATTGTCGTGGAAGGTAGAGATTTATTAATTGCACTTAATCAAGGTAAGTTGTATTGTGCAGATAACCGTTGTCCACATGAAGATATTAAATTGACGTTAGGCTGTTTAAAAGACAATCGAATCAAGTGTTCACTACATGGGTTTAGTTTTGATTTGACCACAGGGGATAGCGCACAGATAGAGGTTGATAATTTATGCGTTTATCCTATCAAGCAAGAAAATAATAAAATTTATATTAAATTTGATAAAATCTGTCATTCTGCTAATTATCTATAATTATGAAGACACCCCAAACACTAATGCACTCAATTATTCAACGCATAGCAACAGGTCCTGATTTGAGTAAAAATATTGATTTCGAAGAAGCTAAAGCAGGCATGCAAGGTATATTGCGTGGCGAGATTAATGAAGTGCAATCAGCCATCTTTTTAATTGCGCTTCGTATGAAGCGCGAAACACGTGAAGAGAGCGAAGGTATCCTTGCTGCCATCCTTGGCGAATCTGATCAGCAGCAGGTGTTGGTTGATGATTTAGTAGATTTGGGCGACCCTTATAGTGGTTATAACCGATCTGTCCCAATTTCATCATTTTTACCACCATTGTTGGCTGAACTTGGTTTGCCTACCGTTATTCATGGTTTAGACAGTGTATCACCAAAATATGGACTTACTCATCGACATATTAATGAGGCTTTGGGCTTGGAGGTTAACCACTCAACTACGCAAGCAAAAACTCGACTTGAAGATAGCAATATTGGTTGGTCGTATATTGATCAAGCAAATTATTGCCAAGGATTGCATAACCTTGTGTCTTTGCGTAATCAAATCATTAAACGCAGTGTGATTAACACAGTAGAAACCTTAATTGGACCATTGCGTGGTAAAAAAACGCATTCTATTTTGGGCTACGTACATAAGCCTTATCCCCCTATTTATGCGCATTTAGTGACTGTTTCAGGCATGGACACATCATTGCTAGTTCGTGGCGTTGAAGGTGGTGTAATTCCCTCACTTCGCCAAAAAGGTTTAATTATTTCTTATCAAGGCTTGGTTGAGCAAGACAGGGTAGATATTGACCCTAAGTCGTTGGGTATTAATCAAGATATGCGTGCTATTTCATTTCCTAGCGAATTAGATGTACATAGTGATATTAAAGCCTTAGCAGGTTACATAGTTAAATTAGGAAAATCTGCTCTATCAGGCGAGAAAGGACTGTTTTATGATGGTTTGGTTTTGGCTGCTAGTTTGATTCTTTGGCATACTAAAAGAGTTAATTCATTAGTTGAAGCTGCTCACATAACAAGAGCGGTCTTAGACTCTGGTAAAGCATTGAATCGTTTATAATAAAACCTTATAAATCATCATAAAATAAAAAAAGGAAGGAAAATGAATAATTTTATTAAAGTTGTTATTAGCTGGTTAACTGCCTTATGGGTGTCACATGTCTTTTTAGGCTCATTGCCGTATAAATTTAATGGTGCAGCAGAACCACTATATATTTTTTCTACTTTAGGTGAGTGGATGAGCGGGGTTTTGGGCGATACGATAGGTGGATTGTTCACTCAGTACGGTGCTTATATTGTTGGCGGTTTTGAGTTGCTCACTTCTTTGGTTTTGCTATCTCCTCTTGTTTTGTGGCGTCGAAGAGAAAAATTACATTACATTGGTGGTTTAATGGCGTCAATAGTGATGGCAGGTGCAGTGTTTTTCCATTTGTTTACCCCATTGGGTTGGGTGGTTAAATGGAGCGAGAATGGACAAGCACAAATTGATTCAGACTTGGCAAATACGGCTTTATCTGTTTTAGTTTTAGGTATTGTCATGGTTATTCTAAATAGACGAGCCTAATTGATGCAAGATCAGGATATCTTACAAAAAATAGCCCAGGTCTTCGCCACTTTAAACTTTAAAAAATCTAACCAACTTATTAAGTATCAAACTATTAATGAGTTGGAAAAAACCCTAAATTTAAACAAACAAGGCTCGCAATGTTGGGAAGAGGTGTTTACATGGGTGGGGCAATATTTAGAATATTCTCCCAATACTAGCCACCCTAATTTTGCTAATCGTATGTGGTCGGGTGCTAATCAACCTTCCATTGTGGGTGAAATTGTGACTGCGCTAAGCAACACCTCAAACTGCACTTTTGAATCTGCGCCTGTTGCAGCGTTAATGGAAAAATACATGATTGAGCAAATGCTTGACATAGTGGGTTTTAAAAACGGCGAAGGGCAGATGACAACAGGATCGAGTAATGCTAATATGATAGCCATGATGGTTGCACGTAATCAAGCATTAAAAGAGGTAAAAAAGCAAGGACTGTTTAATCAAAAACCTTTGTTTGCCTTTGTCAATAAAGATGCGCATTATTCATTAGACAAGGCGGCTAATATATTAGGCATTGGTACTCATCATTTAATTAAGATAGCTACTTTTGAAGATGGCTCAATAAACACAACATTACTTGATAAGAAAATCAAGAAAATCAAACAACAAGGTGGTTTGGTGTTCTTTGTTTGTGCAACATTAGGCACAACAGTACGAGGCGCTTATGATGATATTAAAGTTTTAACTGTATTGAAAAATAAGCACAGTTTTTGGCTACATGGTGATGGCGCGTGGGGTGGTGCAGCAATCATGAGTTTGAAATTAAAAAAGAAATTTTTAACAGGTGTTGAGCATCTAGATTCTTTCACCATGGATTTTCACAAAATGCTGGGTAGTAATTTAATGTGTAATTTTTTTTTGTTAAACCATCAGCGTTTATTATCATGCACTTGCGCAGATGGAGATGGCAGTTATATTTTTAGAGATAATAGCGTTGATTTAGGCGTTGCCTCATTGCAATGTGGTCGTCGTGTTGATAGTTTAAAATGGTTTTTAGATTGGAAATTCTATACCAAGCAAGGGTTTTCTGATAGGATTGAGAATTACTACCAACTGGCAAAATTTGCTGAGGATTTTATTAATACTAGTGTTGATTTAGAAATGGTACTCAAGCGCACCTCTTTTAATGTCTGCTTCCGCTTTAAAACCAACCATCCTGATAAAAATAATTTTAATCAGCGCTTGCGTGATCGTTTATATCAGGAACAACATACCTTGCTGTCTTTAGCCTATGTAGAAAATTTTTTAGTGTTTCGATTATTAATCAGTAATATTAATATGGATAAAGTGAAATTAATTAGTTTGCTTAATCGTTTAATTAAGACAGGAAAAGAACTGAACAATGTTTAAAAAAATTCAGAATACACATTACACACATTCAGTTGATTTTGATTTTAAGAGGTTGTGTGTACTGCTCCATGAAGAAAAATATGCTTTAGCCATCGAACAAATAAAGACACTTGCCTTAGGGATAGATTTACAGACTTTATTGTTTGATCAATATAGTTACACAAGGAATATTATTATTAACAATAAAAGCCACTGGTTGGGATTGTTAAATTGGGATAAAGGTGCAACAACACGCGTTCATGGACATCCAGATCGTGCTTTTGTTTATGTGATTAAAGGTCAGTTAATGTGTCAAGATTTTAACAAGAACCCACTGACTAAACTTAGGAGTAGTAAGCTTATTGATGGAGCGTGCCAATATAGTAATGGCGTGAAAGGAAAAATGGACAATTACATTCATCAAATTAGTGCCATTGAGCCAAGTCTAAGTTTGCACTTCTATTCAGACAACCCTATTAAAGGAGAGGTTTTTGACTTTTAGGTTGATTTTTTATTATATTTATTGGTCGTTAAGACTTGGCATTCCGCCTTGGTATTATTTCCAAATCAATGCTGAGTGGTACAATAAAAAAAAAGGGTTTTATTCTAAAATTGATATGGATGAGCGTATCCCTTTAAAGTGGCGATTGAAGCAAGTCTATCTTGATAAAAACAATCCACCTTGCGATTTTCCTGTATTTTTAAAACCAGAGTGGGGGCAAAATTCCAATGGCATCAAAAAAACTGATTCAAAAGATGAATTTTTAGTTTTTAATCATAAAAAAAGCAAAATTCCTTATATTGTTCAAGAGGCGGCAATGGAAGCGCAAGAATATGAGATTTTCTATATTCGCAATCCTGATAATGAAGCACACTGTATTACGCTGACAATTACCCAAGCAATTAACCATTCAGGTGAATCTTATCCTATTAATAGTGTTAATAACAAACAGGTAGTTTATCAAGATTGCACACTAGATTTTTCACCTAGTGAGCTTAAAAAATTGCACAATCACTTGCAAGAGTTACCACGTTTTCGTATTGCTAGAGTGGGGCTTAAGACCAATTCTAAACAAGATTTATTGGAAGGTTTGTTTCACATTATTGAGATTAATTTATTTGCACCATTTCCAATTAATCTACTAGATAATAGCATTTCAAAAAAAATCAAACACCAATTTATTAAAGACAATATGTATCACCTTGTTAGAACTAGCAATACAACACCTAAAGAACATTTTAATCGCTTTGTATTTTTCAAAAAAGTCATCAAGCATTATCAGTCAAAATCAGAGTTATGAAACATTGGTTATATCGATTTTTATCACGATTTTTTTTATCAGGCTGTAGTGACTACAATCCGTTAAGGGTGCGTCGTGCTTGCCGTTCTAAAGCGCAAGCTCGAATAGCTTTTGAGAAAAATAATCTGCCTTACGCTCAAGGCAGAACTTTTATTAATCCTATTGATGCATTTAAATTTGCTAAAAAAAATGAGTTTCCTTTAGTTATTAAACCCAATGTTGGTGGGTTTTCTAGGGGGGTGTATTTTCCTATTAATAGTTATGCAGAATTGCTAAAGGCCAGCATAGGCGTTAAAAAATGGTGGCCAGTGAGTATTATTGAACAATATTTATTGGGCAAAAATTATCGCGTGGTGATGACTAGGTTCGGGGTAATGTCAATACTTAGGCGTTACCCCCCTTTTGTTATTGGTGATGGTGTGAATGATATAGATAAACTTATTGATGATGAAAATTTGATTAGGAAACAGATGAACTTAACACCCGCTGTCAATTCTATTCCTAAGAATTCAGCCATCAAACAACACCTAAAGAAACAAAAAAAGAAACTGTCTAGCGTTCCTAGCATCGGGCAAAAGGTATATTTACATCACAAAATAGCACTAAGATTAGGCGCTAGTGTTGAAATTATCGATAAAAGAATCTTAACTGAGAAAAATAGACAAGATTTGGAAAAAATACTCAATTTTTTTGATGCTAATATTCTAGGTATTGATGTGATTTGTAAGCAAGGTATTGAAGTTGATTTTAATGCACAAGCGTGCTTTTTTTTGGAACTTAATTCACGCCCATTTTTAGCAATGCATGACAATCCCAGATATGGGAAAAGTGAAGATTTGTCCATTTTTTACCACCAATTAAACAAAATACAAGTTTTTGATCATGAGAGATATTAACAAAAAATATCTGTTTTACGGTTTTATTTTGCTTAATATTGCTGTGGTGGTTTATTTTTACTTAAGTGGATACAAATTTGAACCAGCCACGCTTAAAGAATTTTTAAATGGGCAAAACTTTTTAATTTCTTACTCAGTTTATATTATGATATTGATTGTTAGGGGTTTGACGCTACTACCTGGTACTGCATTTTTATTAGCAGGCATTTATTTTTTTTCTTTCACTCAGGTGTTTTTTGCTATCCAAATAGCAATTATTAGCTATTGCTTGATTATTTATAATTTTGCCCATATGCTTAATTTTAAGGTGCCAAAAAAAATACTCCAGTTTGAGCAGAAAATTAAAAGCAAGGAAATTCCTATTATTTTTTTCCTGTGTTTCATTCCTGGCATCTCAATCAATGTGTTGATTTATTTTTTATCAATTATTGATATTAAACTCAAAAATATTCTGATAGGCATCATTGCTGGCACTTCAATTACCTCAATTATTTACATCTCAATTATCACGGGTATTTTCCAATCAAGTTATTATTTCTCAACTTTGTTTTGAGTGGGAGTGGTGCACTTTCAATTTAAAGCTTTAAATTGATTTTCTCCCAGCCAAAATTGGTTAGTTTTGACAATAAAACCAGCAATGTCTTTATTCCAACGACGACCCACTTCTTGGTTGTATTAAGATGAGACCTCTGCATAAACCAACTAAAAAGCCACCCACCTAGTAAAACAACCATAAAAATCAAAAAAAATATCATGGAAACAAGCAGCCTAAACCTTATTTGCTGATTCTTGTAATACCCTCATTTTCCATACAACTCTAAAGTAGAAATTTGACTATTTACAGTCATTTTATTACGCCACCTTTGCTCTTGGCGGTATTCCACCTAGTGCAAAATGCGGTCGTTCATTATTATAAACCCATAGCCACTGCGTGGTTAGGTTTTATGCTTGTTCAACTAAATCAAACAAATGCAAGTCCAAACACTCCTGTCTTACTGTGCGATTAAATCTCTCAATATAAGCATTCTGAGTTGGCTTGCCTGGTTGGATATATCTCAGTTCAATATCACTTGTTTGCGCCCAGTCTCTGAGTTGTTGGCTGATATATTCAGGACCATTATCACATCTGATTGATTTAGGTTTGCCTCGCCATTCGATGAGTCGTTCTAATGATTGAATTACTCGTCTTGCTGGCATAGATAAATCAACATCAATATTAAGCCATTCTCGATTGTTATCATCCACCACATTAAAGGTTCTGATTGATCTGTCATCAATCAGTGAGTCTGACATAAAATCCATTGACCAGGTTTGATTGATTTTGCTAGGCACTCAATGCCTCAGGCTTGTCTCTTTTGATTCTTCTTCTGGGTTTGATTATAAGAAAATTCTACTTTTATTGGGTGTTAATTTTTGGGAGGATTACAATGCGATATATCCGTTTGAACTGAGCGTTTTCTGATTCTAGCTCTTTTAAGCGTTTAATCACGGAAACATCTGCATCACCATATTTTGAACGCTACTTATAAAATGTGGCTTGGCTCATGCCGTATTCACGACACAGTTCAGTTGCAGATATGCCAGATTGATTTTGTTTGAGAATATTAACGATTTGTGTCTCTATATATCTTGATTTTTTCATGTGAAAACTCCTTGTTTTTTATTATAGAATTTTCTACTTTAGAATGGTGTGGTTTTTTTGGGGTATTACAGGAAGGTGAATTTTTTAATCATAAACTTTGGGGTATTATGTTGTTATTAATAGTTGTTTATGGATAGGGGAGAGTTGTCGTTGGATTGTTTAATTTGTAATAAGTGTTGTTTATAAAAAAAAGGAGTTGTTTATGAAAATAGAAGTGATGGAAGTTGTTAGGACAGTTACGCCTATTTTAGAAATACTTTATACGTTATTTATTCTCGTTATAGGATTGGTTGTTTTGATTGTTGCTGTTACTTTTGTGATTGACATCAATCAGAGTAAAAATGCAATTTTAAGAAATTATCCAGTTGTTGGACATTTTCGCTCTATTTTTTCAAGTTTAGGCGAGTTTTTTCGTCAGTATTTTTTTGCCATGGATAGAGAGGAGATGCCTTTTAATCGCGCAGAAAGAGATTGGGTGTACAAAGCAGCAAATAACAACAATACCACAGTTGCATTTGGCTCAACTAAAAATATCAATCTTGTTGGTACGGTACTTTTTGCCAATTGCCCTTTTCCTACTTTGGATGAAGATGCTGTGGAGACGCGCCCTATTATTATTGGAAGGGGTTTTTGTAAACAACCTTATCAGGCAAAATCAGTTTTTAATATATCAGGTATGAGTTTTGGTGCCATTTCAAAGCCAGCAGTATTGGCACTGTCAAATGGCGCAAGAATGGCAAATTGTTGGTACAACACAGGTGAAGGCGGTTTATCACCTTATCATTTAGAAGGTGGTGCAGATATTGTTTTTCAAATTGGCACAGCTAAATATGGCATGCGTGATGAAAAAGGCAAATTAAGTGATGAAAAATTGCTTGAAATTGCTGCACACGACCAAGTGAAAATGTTTGAAATTAAGATGAGTCAAGGCGCTAAACCAGGTAAGGGTGGTATTTTGCCAAAAGAAAAAGTAACCAAGCAAATTGCTGAAATTCGTGGCATTAGTATGGGTGAAGATTCTATTTCGCCCAATCGACACATAGAGATTGCTTCAATTAATGATTTACTCCATATGATTAATCATGTGCGTAAGGTGACAGGAAAACCTACTGGGTTTAAGTCTGTGATTGGCGCAACGGCGTGGATAGATGATTTATTTAAAGAAATTAACAAACGGGGCGAGGCTTGTGCACCTGACTTTATTACCCTTGATAGTGGTGATGGTGGTACAGGTGCAGCACCTATGTCGTTACTTGATAATGTTGGACTTCCTATTAAAGAGACATTGCCGTTTTTAGTAGATAAGCTTAATCAATATAATTTAAAACAGCGTGTGAAGGTCATCACTTCTGGAAAGTTGATTACACCAGCTAGTGTGGCATGGGCATTGTGTGCAGGTGCTGATTTTGTGGTTTCAGCACGTGGATTTATGTTTTCACTAGGCTGTATTCAATCACTAAAGTGTAATAAAAATACTTGCCCTACAGGTATTACTACCCATAATAAACGTTTGCAAAAAGGGCTAAATCCAGAAAATAAAGCATTAAAGGTGGTTAATTATGTTCGTAATATAACTCATGCAGTGGAAATTATTGCCCATTCTTGTGGCGTGAGAGAGCCGCGAGAACTTAATAGGTCTCATGTTCGTATTGTTCAAAACAATGGCCTCTCTGTTGCTATGGATGAAATTTACCCCTCCCAATCTAAATAGGAAAATAAAAAAAATGAAAGCATCTGATTTATTTGTAAAAGCGCTTGAAAATGAGAGAGTTGAGTATATTTTTGGCATTCCAGGTGAAGAGAACTTAGATTTTCTAGATTCTCTACGAAATTCAAGTATTCAATTTATTTTGACGCGTCATGAGCAGGGCGCTGCTTTTATGGCAGCGACTTATGGGCGGTTAACAGGTAAAACAGGGGTCTGCTTAGCAACGCTTGGACCTGGTGCGACTAATTTAGTAACTTGTGCAGCTTATGCACAACTTGGTGCTATGCCAATGTTGATGATTACTGGGCAAAAACCAATTAATTCTAGCAAACAAGGACGTTTCCAAATTATAGATATTGTACGGATGATGGAGCCACTAACCAAATCTAGCAAGCAAATTGTAAATGGCGTTATGATCCCCTCCCTAGTGCGTGATGCATTTCGTTTGGCCGAGGAGGAAAGGCCGGGCGCAGTACATTTAGAATTACCTGAGGATGTGGCAGGTGAGCAAGTTAAAGATTGGCACATATTTACTAAACATGAAATTCGTCGTCCTGATGCAGATAATCAAGCACTAGATGAAGCGGTGGCAATGATTAAGGCGGCTAAACGACCTTTGGTACTTATCGGTGCAGGCGCTAATCGTAAAAAGCTATTCCAACCTTTGCAAAAGTTTATTGAAAAAACAGGCATTCCATTTTTTAATACACAAATGGGCAAGGGTGTAGTCAGTTGTGAAAGCCCTTTATTTTTAGGTACTGCTGCGTTGTCAGATGGGGATGTGGTGCACCTCGCAGTTTCTTTGTCAGATTTAATTATTAATGTTGGGCATGATGTGGTGGAGAAGCCACCATTTTTTATGCATGAAAATGGGCAAAAAGTGATTCATATTAATTTTAACTCTGCTCAAGTTGATGAGGTGTATTTTCCACAATTAGAGGTGGTGGGAGATATTGCAACTAGTATCATTGCTTTAACGAAAAAACTGTCAGGACAATTAAACAATCAAGCGTCTGATTTGTTAACAATAAGAAAAAAAATAAAAAAAATTATCCACGAATTTGATGAAGATGACTCATTTCCAATGCTACCGCAAAGAATTGTGGCTGATGTTAGAAAAGCGTTAGATAAAGATGCTATTATTGCGCTTGATAACGGTATGTATAAACTTTGGTTTGCTCGTCATTATCATACTTATATACCTAATACAGTGTTGCTTGATAATGCCTTAGCAACAATGGGTGCAGGGCTTCCTTCAGCAATGACATGCGCGTTGATATATCCTAATCGTCAAGTAATGGCGGTGTGTGGTGATGGTGGTTTCATGATGAACTCACAGGAGTTAGAAACCGCCATGCGCTTAAAGCTTAATTTGATAATATTAATTGTAACTGATAAGGCTTATGGTATGGTTCGCTGGAAGCAGGAAGGGCAGGGTTTGGATGATTTTGGGCTTAAGTACAACAATCCTGATTTTATAAAATATGCGGATAGTTATGGCGTCTCAGGTTATCGTATAGAAGAAGCGCAGACACTTGTGCCTCTTATTCGACAATGTTTTTCTCAAGGCGGTATACATATTATTGATGTGCCAATCGATTATGGTGAAAATAAACGCCTATTCCCTAAAAATTTAAGCGAGGTTTTAAATGGTTAAGAAGGTATTAATAGTTAAACAGGCTTACACTGAGAAAGTGATAACCAAGCTAGAAATGCATGATGCTCAATCTGTTGAAGATATGTTAAACACAGCATCAAATTTACATAAAAATGGATGTTTACCTGCTTATCAACGACTTGAAATTTTGCAAAAATTAGCAAACTTAGTGATTAAAGAACGTGAGGATTTTGCACGGTTGATTGCTAATGAAGGTGGCAAGCCTTTAAAAGATGCGCGTATAGAAGTAACCAGAGCGATTGACGGTATTAATATTGCCATTGCTGGCATTAGACATATTAAAGGTGAGCAAATTCCAATGGATTTAACTCAAGCAGGTGTGCAACGTCTAGCCTTTACGATTATGGAACCAATTGGTGTGGTTGTAGCAGTGAGTGCTTTTAATCACCCGCTTAATTTAATTATTCATCAAGTAGTACCTGCTATTGCAACAGGGTGTCCAGTGATTGTTAAACCGGCAGCAACAACACCTTTATGTGCGTTGCGTTTTGCTCAATTAGCAATTAAGGCGGGCTTGCCTGAGGGTTATTTACAAGTGGCGTTGACTGATAGGGAAAATTCAGAAAAATTGGTGATCGATTCAAGGGTGGCATTTTTTAGTTTCATTGGCTCTGCACAAGTAGGCTGGATGCTTAAATCTAGGCTTGCACCGGGTGTGCGTTGTGCATTAGAGCATGGTGGTGTTGCCCCGCTTATTTTTGATGAGTATAGTGACATGGATGGATTTATTGCAGGCGTAGTTAAAGCTAGTTTTTACCATGCTGGGCAGGTATGCGTTTCAGTGCAACGTGTATTTGCACCTAAAGATAAGGCCAAGGAAATTGCACAAAAAATTGCAGATGTTGCCAGTCAACTGGTTGTGGGTGATGCTATTGATGAGACAACTGATGTAGGCCCATTAATTTTACCTAAAGAGGTAGATAGGGTTGAGGCGTGGGTTAATCAAGCCATTGCTGAAGGTGCGACTTTAATAACAGGCGGCAAGCGCATTAATTCGGTGAGTTATGAGCCAACTGTGTTATTAAATCCTAGTGATTATTCTAAAGTTTCTAATCAGGAAATATTTGGCCCTGTGGTTTGCATATATAGTTATTTTGATATCAGTGAAGCGATTGAAGCGGCTAACAGTTTAGAGGTGTCGTTTCAAGCATCAATCTTTAGTGACAACATTACCACTGCCATGAACAATGCAAAAGCGTTATCTGCTTCAGCTGTTATGATTAATGATTACACCACCTTTAGAGTGGATTGGATGCCCTTTTCAGGGCGCAAACATTCAGGTTATGGTATCGGCGGCATTAACCACACCATGCATGACATGCTTGAGCATAAAATGATTGTTATTAAGCATTAATTCTCAAATTGGTGTTTATACAGTTGGGCATATTCACCTTGATGTTCTAGTAATTCTCGATGAGTGCCTTGTTCAATAATACTGCCGTGGTGCAGTACAATAATGCGGTCAGCTTTTTGAATAGTACTTAGTCGATGAGCAATAATAATAGTGGTTCTGTCTTTTTGCATTTCATGAATCGCATTTTGCACTTGTTTTTCAGTAGCGCTGTCTAATGCCGAGGTGGCTTCATCTAAAATTAAAATAGGGCTATCTTTAGCAATCGCCCTTGCAATAGCAAGACGTTGACGTTGCCCGCCTGAAAGTTTAGCACCATTTTCACCAATTTGCGCATCAAACCCATGTTTTAGTTGCTGAATAAATTCATTAGCATTGGCAGTAATTGCTGCATGTTTAATTTGCTTATCTGACATAGTGCCTAGTTGCCCCAAAGCAATATTACCTTTAATAGAGTCATTAAATAGTTGCACATTTTGATCAACAAAGGCAATGTTTGAGCGTAATGAATCAATTTCAAATTGATTAATATCTATACCATCAATAGTAATAGATCCTTGTTTAGGCGAATAAAAGCGCATCAACAATTGGATAATAGTGGTTTTTCCACTGCCTGTTGCGCCAACAAATGCGATTGTTTCACCTGGCTTGATATCTAAATTGATATGTTTAAGCACAGTAGTATTATTGTTATAACTAAATGATACATTGTTAAATTGAATAGCGCCTTTAGGTTTTTTTAGTTTCTTAGTGCCAGTATTAAATTCCTCTTTTTCATTAATAAGTCCAAACACACTTTCACCTGCTGCCATTGCATTTTGTAAAGGTTTGTTAATATTGACTAAACTTTTAGCAGGTTTAAGTAGCATGCCCATTGCCGTAAAAAAGGACAAAAATTCACCCGCACTCATTTGTAGTGAAGTAGAGGAAAAATACACCACACTACTTAAAGACAAACCAATTAAAATATTAACAAGAATGGTGTTAAAACTACTAGTCATATCAACTTTAAAACGTTGTTGACGGATATTTTTAATCAAACTGTTAAATTTTTCACTTATTTGAGATTGGGCATGATAAATCTTAACCAAAGTGTTTCCAGAGATGCTTTCATTCAGTAAATGCGACATGCCACCCATTGACTTTTGCACATTGATACTTGAACGACGCATACGATTAGAGGAGAATTTAACCGCTAAATACACCAGTGGTAAAAGCACTAAGAGCGTTAAACTCAACTGCCAGTTTTTATAAAATAGATAGCCAATCAAGATAACAACAGTCATTGATGATTTAATAAAATCCAGCCAAATGGTTGAGGCGCTGGCTGCAATTTGTTCAACATCAAAAGTTAGTCTAGATAATATTTTTCCCGTAGGGTGTTGATCAAAATATGACTTAGGTAATTTCAGCAATTTAGCAAACATAGTAACGCGTAAATCCATA
Source organism: Candidatus Ruthturnera sp. Tsphm01 (assembly GCA_030142985.1). Classification (GTDB taxonomy): domain Bacteria; phylum Pseudomonadota; class Gammaproteobacteria; order PS1; family Pseudothioglobaceae; genus Ruthia. The sequence continues at coordinate 269,398 of CP125320.1, forward strand.
ATTACTTTATTAGACACCCAAGAACTAACCGTAGTAGACGTAAGTGCAAACAATGAACTAAGAACGACAATGCCAAACAAAGCAAAGGCATAAATAAGCGCAGTTTTTGATTCACGTTCAGTTGCAAATAACTCATCAACAATTCTACCTGTGATTTCTGGCATTGAACTTTCAAGTACTGTTGCCAATACCATCATAACTGAGGTAAAAATAAATTTGCCAACGTGTGGTTTTAAATAAACAAATAGATGGCGGATGAATTGTTTGTATTGCATGGGTATTATTAATTTTGGATTAAGGTATTATAGCAACTTTAGTTTTATCAATCCTTCTTGAATTCACATCATGAGTGCAATATCCGTTAGTCGCTCAAAAGATATATTAGTTACTCTTTTAATCCAACAAGAAAAAGGAGTGAAACATGAAAAGATATACACAATTAAACTGTGAACAAAGATACCATATTTACCTGCTAAACAAACAAGGATACAGTCAAACTTTTATCTACAAATCAATGAATAGAGATAAATCAACCATTTCCATAGAGTTGTCCGCAACACTGGCAAAAAAAAGGCTATCGCCTCCAACAAAAGAAAAATAAAGCAATAAAATTAACGTCTGAAGTTAAAAACTACATTAGTGAAAAGCTAAAAGAATACTGGAATCCTGAACAAATTAGCGTGTAATACCCCTAAAAACCAAACCATTCTAAAGTAGAAAATTCTACAATAAAAAACAAGGAGTTTTCACATGAAGAAATCAAGATACACAGACACACAAATCGTTAACATTCTTAAACAAAATCAAACAGGAGAGTCAGTCTGCTTGCTAATTTATGCCGTGAATACGGCATGTCTCAAGCCGTATTCTATCAATGGTGTTCTAAATACGGTGATACAGATGTTAATATCATTAAAAGACTTAAAGAGCTAGAAGCAGAGAACTCAAGACTTAAAAAGATGTATGCAGATGAACGCCTAATGTCTCAAATTAGATTGGAAACACTCGAGGGAAAGATTCTAGCGCCATATTCTCGTAAGAAGATGGCTAGTAAGCTCAAAAATAAGCATTAAATTTTAGTCAATGTGGTGGATGATAACAATCGAGAATGGCTTAATATTGATGTTGATTTATCTATGCCAGCAAGACGAGTAATTCAATCATTAGAACGACTCATCGAATGGCGAGGCAAACCTAAATCAATCAGATGTGATAATGGTCCTGAATATATCAGCCAACAACTCAGAGACTGGGCGCAAACAAGTGATATTGAACTGAGATATATCCAACCAAGCAAACCAACTCAGAATGCTTATATTGAGAGATTTAATCGCACAGTAAGACAGGAGTGTTTGGACTTGCATTTGTTTGATTTAGTTGAACAAGCATAAAACCTAACCACACAGTGGTTATGTGTTTATAATAACTAACGTCCACACTTTGCCTTAGGCGGAATACCGCCAAAGGCAAAGGTGGCGTAATAAAATGACTGTAAACAGTCAAACCTCTACTTTAGAATTGTACGAAAATGGGGGTGTTACAAAAAAATTATATTAAAAGTGTAATTGTGATAAAATTAATAATTAATACAATAACAAGAGACCTTTGAATAATTCATAATTCCCCATCCTAATTTCAACTTTTACAATTTTTCAAAAATATTTTCAAAATTTTCCCTATTTTTCTATAAAAACCTAAAAAACATCTTGCTTATCTGAGTTTTCATCGCCACATTTTTCTATTTTTACCCTTTTGCCACTCATTGGACGCAACAATCCTGCAAGTCTCGCATCTGTTTAAAAATGCTCATTCCAGTTTTAAGGTTGTGACTCATGGCAATTAGTTGCGCTCTGGTTTTGTTTCTTTCTAGTCCAAGGTATCTTGCCTTGGCTAATCCGTGATGAAGCTTAAGTAGTCCAAAAGTGCGCTCAACAATATAGCGAATGGATGAGCGTTGTTTATTCTCTTGTTTCTGTTGCTTGGTTAAAGGCTTGTTTCTGTAGGCACGGTGCAATATTTTATTATTTTCTTTGCCTAGTTTTTCATCATTGTTTTTATTGGCATAAGCGCTATCAGCATAGACTTGTCCACATGTTTTTATTTTACTGTTAGTGCGTTCTACCTCTAATAATTTATCAAACTCTTGTGAGTCGTGTACATTACCTGGAGTGTAAGTCATTTTCTTAACAAAACCATCTTCATCGGTATTGGCGTGCATCTTAAAACCATAGGTGGTTTTACGTTTGCCATCGGCTGCTATTTTGACATTGTATTTTGCCTCTTTATCTTGAGTGTTGTTGCCATCCTTGCCTTTACGCTTGCGTGATTGTTTGGCTTCTATAACGGTGGCATCAATGATGTTGATTGAACCCAAGGAAACAATGATTGAATTTTGTTCAAGATGGGTATTGATTTGCTCTAGTAGAGGCGCTAGTAATTTCTCGGTGCTGAGTAGTTGCCTGAAACGCCAAATGCTAGAATGATCAGGCACATTTTCAGACAAAGACAAATCAATAAAACGTCTGAACATTAAATCTCTGGCAATTTGCTTTTCTAGCGCCTCATCACTTAGACCGTACCAAGCTTGAAGGATTAGGATTTTAAACATTATCAGTGACGGATAACTAGGTGCACCTAGTCTAGATGAATACAAGTTTGAAAGTGTTTGTTCTATCTCATTCCAATTGATGATGTTATGTACATCATCAAGTTCTGATAGGGATTTGTGATCTACAACAAGAGAATCTGCAAATGAGTTTTGTTGGGTGTTTTTCCAAGACATTTTTGATATTTTTAAAGTTGTTTTTAGATGGGTGTTATTTTACTAGATTGTTGGGTTTTTAGTTGATTTATGCAAAGGTCTCAATTAATACAATAACAAAATAAAAACATGAGAGTAAAACATGAGTGCTATTGACGACGCAGAAACAAAAATATATTTACCTTATGAAAAACAACCTTTTCATTCTGAAGGAATACAAGGAATACTTGATTCTAATCTTTTATATCCTGATGATGTGACTGATCCTGATGATGTGATTGAACGTGCACTGTTTGAAACTAAGACTGATATTGACCACGGTTCTCAATACGTTCCTGGAGTTCCTGAAGAAATGGAAGGGCATAGCGCAGATGGAGGATTTTCCATCAAATCGTATGTTGTAGGCACGCCATTTGATGATTACTTATACGGCACCGATCAAGGGGAATCTTTTGTTGGCGGTGGTGGTGATGATGTTCTTACAGGGTTTGGTGGTGTTGATACTTTTTATTACAATTCGTAATGATATTATTACTGATTTCGTGATTGGCAGTGGTGGTGATAAGCTTGAACTAAGTAATTTACTTACCGGTGAGACGAGCGACACTTTGGCTAACTTTATTAAAGTTATAGATAGTAATGGTGCGGCTGATGGTGGTGATATTACACTTAAGATTGATGCTGATGGTGGTGGTAGTTTTGACACACCAGATATTACTATCACCTTAACAGGTGCTGGTATTACAGGTGCTGAGACGACATTGGCTAGTCTAACGGATAATATTGTGATTGGCTAGAGTTGTTAAGAAGCAATATTGCTACTAAGAAACAAACACTCATTGTGATGAATAGTTGCAATGGGTGTTTTTGTTTATCTTGATTTTTTCATGTGAAAACTCCTTAGTTTTTATCATCATATATTGCCGAAAAACAGACTATAGAACCAGTAATTGCAATAACTGCACTTAATATAAAAGTATTTTTTTCTACCATATTTATATGCGATATTTGAGGCAAGTAATGTGAAACCCATTGTAGAAAAATACTGCAAATCCAAGGGTAATGTTAATAGAGACCTTTATATAAATATGAATAATCATCAAAACACCACCTTTCACCAACTTGTAAACTTTATAAAAATACAATTAGCCCTGCTAGGAATGTATTTAGAAAATTTCCAAGTTGATAAAATTTGTTATTTTTCTAGTCATTCCTATTCATACAAAGGTCTATAAAGTTATTCTAAAAGGAGGTGATTTAAAATTTTGGGGCGGTATTGCTGTTTTATCTAGGAATGGATTATTTAAATTTCATGATGGCAATGGTTATGAATATAATCCTAATAATCTAGATGAGTGGCAAGATTTAAAATTTAAGTAAGTATTTTTTGGGTATCATAACCCTTTCAACTTTGCTACTTTTCTTGTGCCAACAAAATACATTTTTATTACTGGTGGTGTGGTTTCCTCTTTAGGAAAAGGCATTGCAAGTGCGTCACTAGCTTCAATTTTAGAATCACGTGGTTTGAACATTACCATGCTCAAACTTGACCCTTATATTAATGTTGACCCTGGCACCATGAGTCCATTTCAGCATGGTGAGGTTTTTGTAACTAATGATGGGGCTGAAACAGATCTTGACTTGGGCCATTATGAGCGTTTTATTCGCACCCAACTGGGCAAGAAAAATAATTTTACCGCAGGTCGTGTGTATGAAAATGTCATTGAGCGTGAACGTCGCGGTGAGTATCTGGGCGATACGGTTCAGGTTATTCCACACATTACCAACGAAATTAAACGCTTGACTCAAGCAGGTGCACAAGGGGCTGATGTTGCTTTGGTTGAAATTGGTGGTACGGCAGGTGATATTGAGTCGCTACCATTTATGGAAGCAATTAGGCAAATGGGTTTTGAGTTGGGTCGTGATAATGTGTTGTTTATTCATTTAACCTTGTTGCCTTATATTAAAGCAGCAGGCGAGTTAAAAACTAAGCCAACTCAGCATTCTGTTAAAGAGCTAAGAGGTATTGGTATTCAGCCCGATATTTTAATTTGTCGGTCTGAGCATCCACTGCCAGACGCTGAGCGTACCAAAATTGCACTATTTACCAATGTTCCGAAAGATTCTGTATTTACCTCACTGGATGTTGATACAATTTATAAAGTTCCAAGAGCCTTACATGAGCAAGGTTTGGATGATGTGGTGGTTAAAAAATTATCACTAAATTGCAAGCCAACCGATTTGCGTGAGTGGGACAATGTGGTTAAGAAATTACAACACCCTAAATCTAGTGTTGATATTGCTATGGTGGGTAAATATATGGATTTGACAGAGTCCTACAAGTCCTTGTCTGAAGCTTTAATTCACGCCAGTATACATACACAAACTAAAGTTAACATCCATTATTTTGATTCTGAAGAGATTGAAAAAAATGGCACTGATTGTTTGTCGGAGATGAGTGCGATTTTAGTGCCAGGCGGTTTTGGTAATCGTGGTGTTGAAGGTAAAATTGCCACAGTTAAATTTTCTCGTGAAAACAATGTGCCTTATTTGGGCATTTGCCTTGGTATGCAGGTTGCTGTGATTGAATATGCACGTAATATGGCGAACATGATTGACGCTAATAGTACAGAATTTAATAAAAATACGCCTTATCCTGTTATTGATTTAATAACAAAATGGCAAGATGTTGATGGACATAAACAAACTCGAAATAAAGACTCAAATTTGGGTGGTACAATGCGTCTTGGAGGGCAAGAATGCGCTTTAGTTAAGGGTACCAATTCACAAAAGATTTACACTAAGTCGATTATTACTGAGCGCCACCGCCACCGTTATGAGGTTAATAATTCATTAATTAAGCAGTTGCAAACAGCGGGTTTAACAGTTTCTGGGCATTCTATCGATGGCACTTTGGTCGAAATGGTCGAAATTAAATACCATCCTTGGTTTGTAGCTTGTCAGTTCCATCCAGAGTTCACTTCAAATCCACGTGATGGGCATCCGTTATTCGAAAGTTTTATTAAAGCCGCCAATAAAGCGCATGACCTTATTTTGTCCTAACTTGTTTTTAAAAATATTGACTTAACTGCTTCTTTTATTTTGTGCGTTGTTATTATTTCATACCTATCAACAGAGTTTATGTAAGCCAGTAAGGCTATTTAGAGAAAATTGTCAGTGTACTTTTTAGTATTTAGCACAATGTCAATATCAAGAATATTTTAACGCTTTTTAACAAATTTCATTAAACGACGTTTTTTGGCAATTTGCCTGGCATTTAATATATTTTTTTTATCTTTAAAAGGATTATCTCCACTTTTGTATTCAATTTTGATAGGGGTGTTGGTCAACTTTAAAGCGTTAATAAAAAAGTTTTTTAAGTAACGTTCATAGGCATTGGGTACATTTTGTAGATGGTTACCATGAAAAGTAAAAGTCGGTGGAAATACATCGGTTTGGTTGACGTATTTAACTTTTAGTCTTTTTCCTTTAACGGGCGGTGGCTGATGACCCTGATTAGCTTTTTCTAAAATTTTATTCAATATTGAAGTTGAATACTGCCCGCCAGCGTTCTGATAAGACTGATTAATGGGTGCAAACAATTTACCCACACCAGAGCCGTGTAGGGCAGAAATATAGTGCACGCTAGCATAATTTACAAAAGAAAGCTTAATTTCTAATTTACGCTTAACTTCTTGCTTTTGATAATCGTCTAAACCATCCCATTTGTTAATGACAATGAGTAGCGCCCTACCTTTGTCTGCAATCATACCTAATAGGGTTGCATCTTGTTCGGTCACGCCAACTTGTGCATCTAATACAAGAATAACAACATGGGCCTTTTCCAAGGCATCAATGGCTTTAATAATAGAGAATATTTCAACTTTTTCATGGGTTGAGCGCTTACGACGAATACCCGCTGTATCAATGAGTGTATATTTTTGCCCTTCACGTTCAAAAGGGATATAAATACTATCACGCGTGGTGCCTGGTAAATCAATGACGAGTACGCGTTCTTGCCCTAAGATACGGTTAATTAATGTTGATTTGCCCACATTAGGCCTGCCAAGTACGGCTACAGCAATGCCTTTTACTGCCTCTATTTCATCAACGGTGGCTTGAGGTAGTAAAGGTAGGGTGGCATCAATTAAATCAGCAATACCTTGACCATGTTCGGCTGAAATAAGCATAGGCTCACCCAGTCCAAGCTCGAAGAATTCAGCAGCTAAAGTCGGATTTAAGCCCTCAGCTTTATTACAAACCAAAATGATATTTTTTTTAAGTTTTCTAAGGCGTGCTGCGATTTCCAAATCAAGACCAATCACACCATCTCGACTACTAACCATAAAATAAATAATGTTTGATTCTTCTAACGCATTCAGTACTTGACCTTGGATGCCACTATCAACTAGATTGTTTTTATTGGTAAGTCCGCCTGTATCAATAATTGTGGCAAAAGTTTGCGTATCGTCATCTAAAAGCACTTCTGCATATTGACGATCGCGAGTTAACCCTTCAAGATCAGACACCAATGCTTGACGTGAATGGCTTAGGCGGTTAAATAACGTAGACTTACCAACATTAGGTCGTCCAACAAGGCAGATAATAGGCAGACCCATAGGAATTAGTTCAAGTCGTTTAACTTAATTTTAATCAAATTTTGTAATCCAGAATCTTTAGAAATTTGATTTAAGGCTAATTCGTAATGTTTTTTAGCATTGTCAATTTGGTTGTTAGCTAAATAAATATCCCCTTTAAGTTGATTATATAAGCCGTCAAACGCACTATTAGATGTAGTGTTTAGCATGCCGAGTGCTTTTTTATAATTACCCATTTCTAAATGTAGGCTGGCTATTCTCATATTGACAACTTTAGCAATAGAGACGTTGCTCGCATTACTCAATGGAGTAAGGTATTCAAGTGCTTGTGCATAATTTTTATTAGCCACTGCATTCTTAGCTAAAATCAATGTTGCTTGGTCAAGATAACCACTATTTGCATGGTTATTTTTTAGTTGTTCATAGGCTTGTGTGTTGCTAGGATTAGAGCTAAGTGTTAGGTAAATACTTCGTGCTTCAATCAGTTGTGAGTGTTGATAATCTTTATAAGCACCAAACCCCCAAACGCTACCCGAACCTAGGCTAACAATAACAATAATTTGTAGTACATTTTCTTTAATCCACTGCTTAACTTGTTCGGCTTGCTGCTCTTCAGTTTTACCTACTTCAATAAAATTTTTCATTTGCTTTCCTTAAAATATTTAACTGCTTCTTCTAAATCCATGGTTTGTTGCTCCCCCTGACCTTTTAGAGGTTTGATGCTAACTTGATTGTTGCTTAACTCTTCTTCGCCCAAGATTAATGCAAAATGTGCTTTGGACTTATCTGCCTTTTTAAACTGACTTTTAAAACTACCCAGAGTGAGGTCATTATAAAGGATTGCATCAGGCAATGCATCATGCAAAGCACTTGCTATTTGCATTGATTTAATCTGTGCTTTTTCGCCCAATGCAACTAAATAAATAGACAAAGCGGAATCAGTTATTATTAAGTTTTGTGCCTCTAACAGCAACACTAAGCGCTCTAAACCAATCGCTAAGCCAACTGCTGGTGTCGGTGTGCCACCCATTTTTTCAACCAAGCCATCATATCGTCCACCAGCACAAATCGTACCTTGTGCACCTAAATCAGTTGTGGTCCATTCAAACACAGTGCGACTGTAATAATCCAGCCCACGAACCAAGCGAGTATTGACCACATAAGTAATACCCAAGGCGTCTAAATAAGTTTTAAACTGTTCAAAATGTTGTGTAGATTCTTTGTCCAAACAATTTATTAACTTAGGCGCATTGTTAATTAAAGAATGCATCGCTTCGTTCTTAGTGTCCAAGATGCGCAAAGGATTGGTTTTTAATCGTCTTAAACTATCCTCATCAAGCCGGTCTTTGTGCTGATTAAAATACGCAACCAAAATTTTTCTATAAACAACCCTAGCCTCACTAGAGCCTAAAGTGTTAATCTCTAATACAATATTTTTCAAACCCAGAACTTGCCACAAAGCATGTGTCATCATCATAAGTTCAGCATCCACCTTGGCATTAGTTGCACCAAATATTTCAAGCCCTATTTGATGGAACTGGCGATAACGCCCCTTTTGTGGGCGCTCGTGCCGAAACATCGCTCCTTGATAAAAGACTTTTTGAATGCCTTCTCTGGGTAAATTATGCTCAATCATCATACGCACACAGCCCGCTGTACCTTCAGGTCTTAGGCTTAATGATTCACCACTTGACTCTGTCCATGAATACATTTCTTTTTCAACAATGTCCGTAGCTTCGCCAATTGCACGACAAAAAGTATCTGTCTTCTCAACGATTGGCGTACGAATATTTTGATAACCATAACTAATAAACAAATCAAAAATTGTCTTTTCTAACGATAACCAGAGTGCAGAATCTTTAGGTAGTAGGTCGTTCATACCACGAATGGCTTGGATTTTTTTACTCATTTATTGATAAGTGTTAGAGGTTTTTTTAGCATTTTACCAATTTATACCTTAGGGGTTAGAAAAATAAAACAAAAGACAAGGATATTGAAACTTCTCTAAAAAAACTGGACATCTTGCTGACTATTATAAAATTCTTTCTAAAAATTATCAGGTGATTCATAACTTAAATACCCAATATCAAGAAATTCAGTATTAGTTCTATTACCCCCTTAAGATATTATTATTAGAGGTAATAATTGGCTAATTCAACCCATAAGTGCAACACCACTATTTAAAAAATAGTTTTTGTCAGTCATTTTGGTAAAAAACCTTAAATGGAGTTTTTGTATCCTAAACATTTCCTAGGCCTGTTATTTATTAAATTCACAACCTTAAACGTCTCTTTTTTACTCACATTGCCTACTACTTTATCTTTCAAGGTAAAGCAGTAGGCGGCTTCCGCGCTGATTTTAATGCCTGTATCTAATGCTAAATGCCCAACAATTTGCTCAGGACTACAGTAGAGTTTAAGTTTTGAACGAGTATAGTTTTGCGTGTTGTGGGTGAGTTTTATTACTTTGTTTTTCTCTTGATGTCTTTCAGTGGCAAGCTTATCAGTTTATTTGTAGCGATAACCTCTCTTGCCAGTATTGCGTTTAAGCTTGCGAGAAATTGTGGAGACGGCTCTGCTTAGTGTTTGGGCAATAAATCTAAGGCTAAATCCTTGTTTCCTTGTTAGGTCGATATGGTGTCTTTGTGCTTAAGTCAAATGGGTATATTTTTTTGTATGTTTCACTCTTTGTTTGTTGTCAATAAAAAAGTTGGAATCATGCTTTTTAACCAACTAACGAGTGTTGCGCTTATGATGTGAATTCAAGTAGTTTGAATTTTACAACCCCTTGTGATTTTTTTTATTGATTACTAATACCATTAGGGACATGCCCTGTGGGTACGTATTGGGAGGCTGATTGGCAGTGTTGGTGTTGATCATCGAAAAAGATATCAGCACCGAATTCTTTCAAAAATATGCCCTTGTCTAGCCCGCCTAGAAAGAAGGATTCATCGATACGAATACCCCATTGACGCATGGTATGAATAACACGCTTGTGTGATGGTGCTGAGCGTGCGGTTACTAGGGCAGTTCTGATTGGGTTGTTTGCTGCTGGGAAGGCAGATTGTATTTTTTGTAATGACATTAAAAAGCATTTGAATGGTCCAGCTTTGAGTGCAATATTGGCTGAGTTTTTTTCGTTTTCTGCGAAGGCTTCCAAGCCTTTCTCTTGAAAAATTCGCTCTGATTCGTCTGAGAAAATAACTGCATCGCCATCAAAAGCGATACGTAATTGAGTTTCATGTGACTTTTGTGAGCCAGAGCCGACGATTGATGCTGCTGCAAATCCTGATTCTAAGGCTTTTTGCACATCTTTGTAGTTGCTTGATAAGAACAAATCTGCTTCAAATGCACCCACAAGATTGTGCGTACTTTCGCCACGGGTGAAGGCTGCTTTTGAAATGTTTAAGCTGTAATGCTCAATGGAGTTAAAAATACGCAAGCCCGTGTCAGCGCTATTGCGTGAAAGCAGGATGACATCAATGGGGTTTTTTGTGGTGTTAAGGGTTAGTAATTTTTTGACCAGTGAAAAACCAACCCCAGGTTGTAAAATAACCTCTTCGTTCTCTTCTTGATGTTTGGCGTAAGCTTCAACGCCTTGCTCTTTAAAGATTTGGTGAGATTCATCAAGATTAAACAAAGCTCTTGATGAAATGGCGATGACCAGTTTATTCTTTACTTGATTTTTTTTTATAGTGTTTGCCATGATTTTCCTTGGTATTTATTTAAACAATAATCTAGCCATTTTTCGATAAAGACATTTAACTCCCATTGTATATTCATATCAGAGCATTGTGCTAAATATGGGTGGGCGTGATTAAGTGTGGTTTGATTGCATACAGAGATAACTTCTAATAATTGCACATCAAAATAGATTTTAAATTTAATGTCTGGCTTGTTAATGTTGCCGGTGTTAGATTTGAGTTTGTGCGTCAGTGTAAAGACACCTGTGTGGGTAAATCTGTCTTCTACAATAAGGTGTAAGTCATTTTCACTATCTCGCTTAATCACACAATCATGAGCGGTTTGTCTTAATAGTGGAATAAGCTTTAAAATTTTTTGATAGTTTGATTCAAACAATTGCGAAACTTGGGCGTAAGTTTTTGGCTTTTGCTGATTGTATAGAGATTTTAAAAAATGTTGCTCTATATCCACTGTGTGTCAATTATTAGTTGCCCATTATCATGTAGCGTGTAATGGTTAAAGCCAATCTTAGTTTCATTGTTAAATTGTAAGGCAGTTGATGGGCATGAAATAATTTTTACCCCTAATCTGTTAAATTTAGCCATTTGATGTGCATGACCAAATAGTATGGCTTGTATTTTAGGGTATTTATCAAGTACGTTAAACAATGCTTTTGGATTTTCTAAAGACAATGAATCGTCCCAAGTGCTGTTCATTGGTACGATAGGGTGATGCAGGACAATGAGTATATATTTGGCGGTTGATTGTGCCAAATTAAGATCTAATTTTATGAGCTCATCTTTTGTTAAAAAACCACTAGTTTTTGATATTTGTACTGAATTTGTACTGATAATTTTCCATTTTCCAAGTGTGAATTGGCTGAATAAATTTTTAGAAAAAATAATATTTAAATTGTTATTAATGTCATGATTGCCAGGTATGACTAGTATCCTTGTTTGGACAGGAGAAAGTATTTGTTGTAAAGTTTTGTAAGAAGTGATTGTGCCATTGTGGGTGAGATCACCACTGATTAATAAGGCATCGATGTTGATGTTGATGATTTTGTTGATAATTTTTTTTAAATTGATATGGGTATTAACGCCCATAGCATGCTCAACATCATCAATATGACAATCACTAATTTGAACAAAGTTATGGCTCATATAGCACTGATAAAGGCAACTCGAGAACTAACACCTGTTAGCAGTTCATAGGCAATAGTACCGCTATGCTCAGCAATGGTTTCAATGCGTAATTTCTGATTACCCCAAAGAATCGCAGTATCTCCAACTCTAGCCTTAACGTTGGTTATATCAATACAAATTAAATCCATCGATACGCGACCAATAAGTGGGCATAGGGTGTTATTAATTAGTATAGGCGTGCCATTTTTAGCATGGCGCGGGTAGCCGTCGCTATAACCAATGCCAATAGTTGCTATGGTTGTTGACTTGTTGGCTGTCCAAGTAGCGCCATAACCAACTGAATCACCAGATTTTATGGTTTTAATTGACATAATTGGCGCTGATAGTTGCATAACAGGTTTAAGATTGCAATCAATAGTGTTAAAAGGAGAAACGCCATACAACATGATGCCAGGGCGAACATAATCAAGGTGTGAGGCTGGATTTGACAAAATTGCAGCAGAATTTGCCATTGAGCGCTTGGTAGTGGGGTATGTTGATTTTTTAAACTCAAAGAGCTGGGATTGATTCATTGGGTGGTTAATTTCATCAGCACAAGCGAAATGACTCATGAGGCATTGGATATTAATCAATGGGTTGCTTGCTAATAACTTGATGCAATCAAAGTATTCACTAGTGGACAAGCCTAGCCGATTCATGCCTGTGTTAATTTTTATCCAAATACTGATAGCTTGTTTGGTGTTGCTAATAATGGACAGTTGAGTTTTGTCATGCACCATAATTTGACAATTTAATTTAATGGCTTGTTGTAGTTCTTGGTCTTTAATGACACCTGATAGAAGTAAAATCGGTTTATTTGTTGTTTTTCGTAATTTTTCTGCTTCCAAGATTTCGCTAACACCTAACAAATCAGATTGTCTAATAATTGGGTCAATTAAATCAATATGGTGACCATAAGCATTGGCTTTCACCATAGAAGCTATTCTAGTATTGGGCGAATTTTGTTTTACAACTGAGAAATTGTGTTTTAATGCTGATTGCGAAATTGAAGCAATGGCGCGCATGGGTAAAATCTTTATTAAAAAGGCTCTTGGTCAAAATTAGCCATATTATGCGTATAAGCCGTGTCTATTTGTTCATCAGTCATGCCGTGCAAGTTGTCCTCATTAGCCAAGTTTTCAAACCGTGCATATTCGCCAATAAAGGCTAGTTTGATTAATCCAGTAGCACCATTTCTATGTTTGACAATTTTTAAATCTGCTTTTCCAATTTCCTCTGGATTTGAATAGTTCTCATCATGATATTGCTGGTCACGATAGATAAAACCAATAATATCAGCATCTTGTTCAATTGAGCCTGATTCACGTAAATCGGACATTTGTGGTATGCGACCTTTGCCAGCCTTAGGGCGTGACTCGACAGCGCGGTTAAGTTGTGATAATGCAAGTACTGGAATGTTAATTTCTTTGGCTAAAGCCTTGAGTGAACGGGAAATTTCAGAGATTTCTTGCACCCTGTTTTCACTTTTTCCATGTACGGTCATAAGTTGTAAGTAATCCACCATAATGAGTGCCAAATCAGGGTATTGACGTTTTAGTCGCCGACATTTTGCACGAATTTCTGTTGGTGTAATAGAAGGGGTTTCGTCAATAAGAACTGTGGATTTTTCTAAGGCTAATACGGCATGATTAAAACTATTCCAGTCAGTCTCGGTCATGGTGTTGCGTAGTTTTGAACCCTCAATATGGCCAAATGATGAAATCATACGCATTACCAATTGTTCAGTTGGCATCTCTAAACTAAATACTGCGACTGGTTTGGGCTCTTCAGCAGTAATAGCAACATGCTCAATAATATTCATTGAAAGAGCGGTTTTGCCCATAGAGGGTCGTCCAGCGATGATAATTAAGTCACCATTTTGCAAGCCAGAAGTTAATTTATCTAATTCGGTAAAGCCAGTTTCTAAGCCACTGATACCACTAGATTCTTGCATTTCATGTACCCGATTGACAACGTCTTTAATAATGTCTTTTACATTGGTAATATCTTGTTTTCCACGAGTTACTTGTTCGGCAATTTCAAATATTTTCTTCTCAGAAAGGTCAATAAGTTCCTGGACTTCAATTTCCTTTGGATGATAAGCGGTGTCGGCAATCTCATGACTAACAATAATTAGTTGACGATAAACTGATAATTCACGCACGTGTTTAGCATAGGCTTCAATATTAGAAATACTAGGTGTATTTTCAGCAATTTGAGCCAAATAGACAAAGCCACCAATAGTTTCCTCAGAGCCTGTTTTTTTAACTTGCTCTTTAACTGTAAGAATATCAGCGGGTTGGTCATGTTGCAATAGGGTGGTAATGGCATTAAAAATAATTCTATGTGAAGCATTGTAAAAATCTGCTTCGGTCAAAATATCTGCAACCCTGTCCCAGGCTTCATTGTGTAATAATAAACCACCTAAAACAGATTGCTCTGATTCGATTGAATTGGGTGGTATCTTGGCGTTTTTGATATCCATTGGCTTTTAAAGCACCTTTTAAAAAATTAAAAACCCTCGTTAGAGGGTTTTTAATTTTAACGCACAATGAACAATGAATTGGCTTTTTATGCTTCTTGAGAGGGTTTAATCACAACTTTAATATTCACTGTAATATCTGTATGCAAATTAACACTGATTTTATATTCACCCGTATGGCGAATCGCCTCAGACATGTTGATATTACGCCTTTCAACTTCAAAACCGCTTGCTGCGAGGCTTGTTTGAATGTCAGTGGTATTGATAGAGCCAAACAATTTACCCTCTTCGCCTGCATTGGCTTGAATGGTACAAACAGTACCTGTCATCTTGGCTTCAACCACTTGTGCATTTTTAAATGTTTCAGCTTCGCTGGCTTGTAACTCGGCTTTAACTAATTCAAATTCAGCTAAGTTTGTTTTAGTTGCAGGCTTAACTTTGCCTTGAGGAATTAAAAAGTTACGAGCATAGCCCGATTTAACATTGGCTAAATCGCCTAAGTTTCCCAGTTTTTGGATTTTTTCTAATAAAATTACTTGCATGATAGACTCCTATTTCTTGTGCTTGTCAGTATAAGGAATAAGCGCTAAAAATCTAGCTCTTTTAATGGCAGTTGTTAGTTGACGTTGGAATTTGGCACTGGTGCCTGTCATTCTTGATGGTGTGATTTTTCCACTTTCATCAATGTTTTTAAGTAGTGTATCAACATCTTTATAATCAATTCTTGTAACGCCTGCTGCCGTAAAACGACAAAAAGTGTTAATTTTAATTTGAGGCCTGCGTTTTCTTTTTACTTGTTTAGCCATTATGATTTCCTCTTTTCTTTGTCTTTATTAACCATCATGATTGAAGGCGCGGTGATTGCTTCATTTTCAGAAATGATTAAATTTCTAAGAATAGCGTCGTTAAAACGGAAATTATAATTAAGTTTATCAAGTATCTCTTGATCGCACTCAATATTCATCATTAAGTAATGCGCTTTATAAATTTTTTTGATTGGATAGGCTAAATGTTTACGCCCCCAGTCTTCCTTTCTGTGAATTTTGCCACCACCAGTGGTGATGATTTCTTTGTATTTGTCCATCATTGTGTCTACCTGAGCTGATTGGTCAGGGTGAACAATAAGTGTAATCTCATAATGTCTCATGAGTTGTATCTCCTTATGGTTATTATAGTTAGCTTGGAACGCCACGCTCTCAAGCAAGGAAAGGGTATTTTATACTAATTACTTGTTTTTAACAATAGTTTAACGTTATATATTGTATGAAAAAATCTTTTACGGATGAATTTTGTTAAAATTCAGTTAATTTATTCTACCTTACGTGTTTTTTATTTTGTTTAAAAAATTAACCATTACTAATTTTTTTATCACTTTAGTCTTGCTAGGCATAATGGTTTTTGTCGTGTATTTAAGTCATTTAAGCAAGTTACTTGATGAAGCGTTTTCTTATAAAATAAGCACAAATACTTTGAGTTTTGAACAGCAGCCCAAAGCGATGATTAATATGCTTTTGTTGGTAGAAGACCAATCATTTTTTGAACATTCCGGTGTAGATTTCAAGGAAATTACTAGAGTTATTCGTGATTATATATTTTATAATAAGCCACTTCGCGGGGCAAGTACTATAACGATGCAGTTAATTAAAAATACCTTGTTAAGTAGAGAGCGAAGTTTTAGGCGAAAAGTCAAAGAAGCATTAATGGCATTATTATTAGAGCATTCATTTGATAAAAAATTCATACTCAATCGTTATATGAATACTGTGTATTTAGGTCAAAAAGGCAATGCGAGTATTAATGGTTTTTCTAATGCTGCTCGGTTTTATTTTAATAAAGAGTTGGCGTTGTTATCATTAAAAGAAATGGCTACACTTGTGGCTCTGGTTAAAGGTCCTGATTATTATCACCCAACTAGACATTCGTTAAGGCTACTTAAACGCAAGCAATTGGTTTTATCTATCTATTACAAATTTGAGAAAATTGCAAAATGATAAATTTATTAGCAATTGACACCTGCACTGATGCGTGTTCAGTGAGTCTTCACACTCAAGGTGAAACGTTTTCTCGTTTTGTTCAAGGTGTGGAGAAAAGTTCAGGTTTAATATTATCACTTTGTGATGAGGTTTTTAAAGCGGGTCAATTATCACCCTCCAATTTGGGTGGTATTATTTACACAAAAGGTCCTGGTGCTTTTACAGGGGTTAGGATGTGTGTTAGCGTGGTTCAGGGAATGTCATTGGCATATGACATTCCTACAATAGGCTTTTCAACGCTTGAGTTGCTTGGATTTAGTGCATTTAAGAAATATAATACCAACAAGATCGCCATCGCACTTGATGCGCGCATGAATGAAGTGTATTGGGGTATTTACCAAAATCAAGCCTTATCCAAGGAGTGTTTACAAAAGCCTAATAATGTGGGCACGCTTGGCAAAAATTTTATTGGCGTGGGAAGTGGATGGGGTGCTTATGAAAATGAACTTATTCAACAAACAGGCATTGACACTTATATTGCTGATTTTTATCCAAAAGCTGAAAACCTTATAGCACTTTACTTAACCCGTGTTAACAAAAACATCAATTTTAGCAATAAGTTAGCATTACCCACTTATTTACGTAATAATGTTGCGCATAAGTCGTTAAAATAGTGTGTTTTATAGGTTGAGACCTTTGTATAAATATGAATAATCATCAAGCTGGTGAAAATTGTCATTTTTCTAATCACCCCTATTTATACAAAAGTTTCAAGTTTAAATAACTAACAGGATTGGTTTATGTGGAAATGGATTCAAGCGTTTGCTTCACCTAAAAATTTCTATCAAATTAGTCAAAAAATCATCCCTTGGCTCTTAATTCCTTTTATTGTTTTAGCGTTGGTTGGTTTGTATTGGGGGTTGATTGTTGCGCCCATTGACTACCAACAAGGTGAGAGTTATCGCATTATGTTTATTCATGTACCTGCCGCATGGATGAGCATGTTTATTTATTTAGTATTGGCGATTTCAGGCGGTATTGGCCTGATTTGGAAAATTAAATTAGCATATGTGGTTGCTAGGGTATCAGCACCTATTGGTGCAGCGTTTACCTTTTTAGCTTTAGTCACTGGTGCGGTTTGGGGTAAGCCGATGTGGGGTGCTTGGTGGGTGTGGGACGCGCGTCTAACCTCGGAGTTAATTTTACTGTTTTTATATTTAGCTTATATGTCGCTTAACAATGCATTTGACAATCCTAAAACTGCATCTAAAGCCTCTTCAGTGTTGGCCATTGTAGGTTTAGTTAATTTGCCTATTATTCATTATTCGGTTAAGTGGTGGAATACATTACATCAAGGTGCGTCAGTCAGTATCAATAAAGTAGCCATTCAAGATGCAAATATGTTGATTGCACTACTATTAATGAGCATGGCATTTAAATTTTTATATGGCACACTTATGTTGATGAGAGTTAGAGATGAGGTATTGGTGACAGAGCAAAACTCTAGTTGGGTCAAAAAAATAGTTATGGAGTATAAATAGTGACCTTAGCAGAATATTTTTCTTTTCTCCCGTATGGAAAGTACGCTTTTTATATTTGGTTTTCTTATTTAACAACCTTAATTGTGATTGCAATTTTATTTATACGCACACGTTCTATCCACAAAAATGTAATCAAACAGTTACGCATTAAATATTTAAGAGAAAAATAACATGACGAAACGACAAAATAGAATGATACTGGTTGCTTTACTAGTAATGGGTGTAAGTTTAGCAGGCTACTTAGGCTTGAAAGCCTTTAACGAAAATTTATTGTACTTTTTTTCTCCTACTGATGTTACCGAAGGCAAGGCTCCAACAGGTAAAAGCTTTCGCTTAGGTGGTATGGTAGCTAAGGATAGTGTTAAACGTGACGGTATTAAAGTTATGTTTGACGTCACTGATTATGCCAACACCTTTCGTGTTAATTATTCAGGAATTTTGCCTGATTTATTTAAAGAAGGTCAGGGTATTATTACAACTGGCTTTTTAATTAATGGTGTTTTCATGGCAACTGAAGTGCTTGCCAAACATGATGAAAACTACATGCCACCAGAAGTGGCCGATGCACTAGAAAAAGCCAAAACTAAACAATGAAAAAATTTCTACCTCTAATTTTATTTATTGTATTAGTTGGATTTTTATACGTAGGTCTTGGGCTTGACCCTAAAAAACTACCCTCACCTTTGATTGGCAAAGCATTTCCAAATTTACAAGTTGAAGATTTCAATACTGCTGAAATTTATGCTGTTCAAGATAAATTACAAGGAAAAATATCTTTGGTTAATGTTTGGGCCTCTTGGTGCGTTACTTGTAGAGCAGAGCATGAAATGTTAATGCAAATAGCCGAAACTAATTCATTGCAAATGCTGGGTGTTAATTACAAAGACACCAAAAAGGATGGTAATATATTTTTAACCAGACTTGGCAACCCGTATGATTTAATTGTATTTGATCAATCAGGAAAGCTTGGTCTTGAGTTAGGTGTGTATGCCACACCTGAAACTTTTATCATTGACCAACAAGGTATTATTCGTTTTAAGCGTATTGGTGAATTAACGCCACGAATTTGGTGGGAACAAATTACACCACTCATCAATCAGTTAGAAAATAATATAAGATAAAATCTAGTATATTTTTTATCAAAATCCATTGACAGTGCTGATATTTAATGGATAATTCAACCAAATTTTAATGTTTTAATGTTTTAATGTTTTAATGTTTTAATGTTTTAATGTTTTTTAGTCAAAATAAGATTCACACAGGAGAATAAAGCCAATGAATAAATCAGATTTAGTTGCAGCAATTGCACAAACTTCTAACTTAACAAAAGTAGATGCAGCTCGTGCATTGGACGCAATGACAGGCGTAATTACCTCAGTATTGGCAAGTGGTGGCAATATAGCCATTACAGGTTTTGGTAGTTTTGTTGTTCGTGATCGTGCATCACGCACTGGTCGTAACCCTCAAACGGGCGAAACAATCCAAATTAAGGCCTCTAAAATGCCTGCATTTAAAGCAGGTAAATTACTTAAAGAATCGGTTAATTCTTAGAATTTTTTTAAGTATAATGTGCTCGGTGCTTTCACAGTACTGGGTATTTTTTTTGGGCGCTTAGCTCAGTTGGTAGAGCATCGCCCTTACAAGGCGAGGGTCACAAGTTCAAGTCTTGTAGCGCCCACCAAAAAAATTTCGGAGCGGTAGCTCAGCTGGTTAGAGTGCCTGCCTGTCACGCAGGACGTCGCGGGTTCGAATCCCGTCCGCTCCGCCATAACTTTTTTGTTATGGCTTCCGATTTATCCAACATCTGAATTTTTAAAACATAACAAAACCAATGCAAGAATACAAAGGTTTTCGTTTATAATTCCTGTTTTTATTAAATAAATGGCTTTTAGATTATTAATCAATTAGCCGTTAATACATATCATCATGCTAGGTTCAATTAGAAATAAAACTAAGGGTTGGGTTGCTTATTTAATTGTCGGTTTGATTATCATTCCTTTTGCTTTATTTGGTATTAGTGAATATTTCACTGGCACTTCAAATATTAAAGTTGCTTCTATTGATGGCGTTGACATTTCAAAAGCAGAATTTCTTGCAAAATTTAATCCGCAAAAAAGACGCTTACAACAAGAATTAAATCAAAAATATGACACAGAATTTGATATCATGTTAAAGCAATCCATTCTTAATCAAATGATTGATAAACACTTGCTTGAAAAATTATCTAGTGAATTGTCGTACGAAACAACTGCCAATGAGCTTAATGCCATTATTCAAGCCAATGATTTATTCAAAGAAGAGGGGCGATTTTCGTTAGAAAAATATAAGCAATTATTGAGGCTTAATGGCTATACAACAATAAAATATGAGGCGATAAAGTTACAAGAATTAACCCAAACTCAAATCAAATACAATTTATTGGATTCTGCTTTTATAACATCATCACAACTTGCAAGATTACAAAAATTGAACGATCAACAGCGACAATTCAGTTATATTGCTATTCGAACTGATGATTATATTAAAAAAGTTAAGGTTGATGCGCAAAGTGTCAAAGATTTTTATAATAATAATAAGGCGTTATTTTTAGCACCAGAGCAAGTAAAAATAGAATTCGTTGAGTTGTCATTAAATGAAATTTCAAAAAAAATTAAAGTAAGTGACGATGAGTTATTTAATTTTTATAAAGATGAACAAGAACGCTTTATTACAGAAGAGGAAAGGCAAGCGCAGCATATTTTGTTTGAAGATGAGTTAACTGCGCAAAAAGTTATTGCTCTATTAAACAGTGGTGGTGATTTTGCCGAACTTGCTGGACAATATTCTCAAGATGCAGCATCTAAAGCTGATGCGGGAGATTTAGGCTTTTTTACTCGTGGTGTCATGGTGCCAGAATTTGAGAAAAAAGTATTTACTATGAAACTTGGTGAGGTGAGCGATTTAGTTAAATCTGAGTTCGGCTATCATATTATTAAACTCAATAATATTAAAACTAAAACAGTCAAGTCATTTGATACGGTTAAATCAGAATTACTTGATTTATACACTCAAACACAAGCGCAAAAAGTGTTTTACAATTTAACTGAACAATTAGCCAACTTGGCTTACGAGGTAAGTTTAGAAGAGGTTGTTGATCAAATGGATTTAAAGCTTCAAGTGGGTGATTTTTTTGACAGGGGTGACACTCGATTAAATCAAAAAGTTGTTACTACTGCATTTAGTGATGTGGTTTTTAACAAAGGTGAAAACTCAGAAATTTTAGAATTGTCAAAAGATAAATTAATGGTTATCCGTGTACTGGAAAAATTAGCACAAAGACAGAAATCCTTTACTGAAGTTGAAGATGAGATTAATACACATTTAATGACACTACTAGTTAAAACTTTTGTTGATAATCTTGCCAAGAATATTGTTAATTTATTGACTCATAATGATAAAGACACACTTAAAAAATTAATGAATAAAAGCAAACTTAAATGGCATCATGTTGATTGGGTGAAACGAGATTCTAATAAGGTTGGAAGGGTTATTATCAATAAAGTGTTTGCATTGGCTAAGCCAACTAATGGTAATTCTAGCTATAGCGCCCAAGACCTGGATGGGAACAATGCAGTTGTGATTGAATTATCAGGCGTTAAAACAACAGATATAAAGATAGTTAATAATATCGCTCTTGAAAGGTCTTTGCTAAGTTTTGAATCAAGTGAGATATTTTCAAATATCCTTGAAACACTTAAATCTCAAGCAAAAATTAAAATTTTTAGTAGAAATTTATAATCTGGGATTAGTTTATTGTTTTAAATAAATTGTCTATTCTTAACTTATTAAAACATAAATAAGATCTTTGCATAAATATGGATGATTAGAAAAATAACAGATTTTATAAAAGGAGAATTCAACCCATAAGCACAACACTTCCATTTAAAAAATAGTCTTTACCAGTTAACTCAGCAAAGACCTCAAACGGGGTCTTTTTCTAGGTTTATTATTCATTAAATCCGTAGCCCTGAAAGCCTCTTTTTTCATTCACATTATCTAATGCCATTTGTTTAGGGAAGAATTGCATTAACAGTCTGTTATGGTTCTCGTTTAATCCACACTCCCAAGAGTGATATGGTTTAGCAAAATAAGTATCACAAATCAGTGTTTCAGCCAGTTTATCATACCAACTAAGCTTACGACCATTGTCAAATGTTAGGACTTCAGCCAAGTGCTTGATCGGCGTTAGTAGTTTCATAATCGCATCATTTGCAGCCTGTGTGTTTTTATTGGCTTAGTGCTGATTTTAATATTTTTATCCAAATTCAAACGTCCAACGACTTGTTGTGGACTCCAGTAAATCTTAAGTTTTTCGCTGATGTAGTCTATAACTCTAGCGGTAAGTTTAATGTGTTTGTTTTTATTTTGATGTTGCTCACAAGCAAGCCTGTCGGCTTGCTTGTGACGATAATCTCTTTGTAATCCTCCCATTTTTAACCACTGCTAAAAATAGAATTTCCGTTGTTTAAATAGCCTCAAGTAGCTTTCTTGGTGGAATACCACCAATCGAACTATGAGGTCGTTCGTTATTATATACCCACATCCATTGTGTTGCTAACGATTGAGCGTGCTCAATCGAATCAAAAATATGCATATTCAACCATTCGTTTCTTGCTGTTCTGTTAAATCTTTCTATATAGGCATTTTGGGTTGGTTTGCCTGGTTGTATATACATAAGCTCAATATCCATTGCTTGTGCCCATTCTCTGAGTATATGAGATATATATTCTGGACCATTATCACATCTGATGGCTTTGGATTTGCTACGCCATTGAATAAGTTGCTCTAATGATTGAATCACTCGTTGTGCTGGTAATGAGTGGTCTATTTCAATGCTTAGACACTCTCTGTTGTAATCATCAATCACATTAAAGGTTCTAATTTTTCTACCTGTATTTAAAGAGTCTGACATAAAATCCATTGACCAAATTTGATTGATTGTCATTGGTACGCTTAAAGCTTGTGGCTTATCGCGTTTGATTCTTCTTCTAGGCTTAATCCTAAGATTGAGTTCTAGTTGCCTGTAAATACGATACACACGCTTGTGATTCCACCTAAAACCTTTTATGTTACGTAAATACATAAAGCACAATCCAAATCCCCATTGCTTGTGTGTTGTGGTTAATCGCAATAACCAATCAGCAATTAGTTCATTCTCGGATGATAACTTTGGCTCGTACCGATAACATGTCTCGCTGATCTTAAAAGCCTGGCAAGCTAATCGTGCTGTTACTCTGTGTTTATTGATACTCTGCTTGACCATCTTCTTACGTAAAGATGGTCTTAAAACTTTTTTGTTAATGCCTCTTGTACAATCATTGCCTTTAAGCGCTCATCGGCGTACATCTTCTTAAGCCTTGTATTCTCTGCTTCAAGTTCTTTAAGTCTAGTTATCATTGATGTATCCATGCCGCCATATTTAGCACGCCATTTATAAAAAGTGGCACTGCTCATACTGTGCTCTCTGCATAGTTCAGATACTGGCGTACCTGCTTGTGCTTGATTAAGAATTTGCATGATTTGTGAATCTGATTTACGTGTTGTTTTCATTTGAATCTCCTTATGTTTTGATTATAAGAAAATTCTACTTTTATTGGGTGTTAATTTTTGGGAGGATTACATCTTTTGCCAGTATTTCTAGATAATTCTCTAAAAATGGCTGCCCATTTGATTTGGCAATAAAATTTTGACTGTACCCCTGTTTGTTTAGCAGGTAAATATGGTATCTTTGTTCGCAGGTCAATTGTGTATATTTTTTCATGTTTCACTCCTTTTTCTTGTCAGGTTAAAAGGGTAGCTAATATGCCTTTTGACCGACTAACGAGTGTTGCGCTTATGATATGAATTCAAGAAATTTCCAAATTGGTGTTTTAATGATTATTTATATTTATGCAAAGGTCTCAAATATATTATAATATTTTCATAGTTTAATTTAAAGTACAATTTATGAAAATAAAATTAACGTTGATATTAATGTTATTGCCTTTATTGAGCTTGGCAGGAGGCGAAAAGATTTATAGTGAATTTTGTGAGAATTGTCACGGTTTTTCTCGTCAAGGCTCCCTAGGCTTGCCATTATACAGTTCAATCATTGCCAATTATTCTGATAGATATTTACAACGAACTATTAAGAGTGGTAGGCCAGGTCGGATTATGCCTAAATTTAACTTTTCTGATGCTCAAATAGTTAAATTAATTAAATTTTTACGCGCTGGAATCAAAGCACCAAAATACGATACAACGCCCATTAAAGGCAACATTAAAGCTGGGCATTATACTTATGAAAAATATTGTCAAAGGTGCCACGGGGTTGATTTAAAGGGTGGACAAGGCATTGGAAAAAACTTTTCTTGGAAAAAGGACAGAAAAATTTCGCCACCATCACTCGCCAATCAAGGTTTTTTATATTCAGCAGAAGATCAAATGATTAAACATATCATTGTTAATGGCATTAAAGACACTGAGATGATATCTTTCACTAAAGCATTTAACTTTACTGAGCAAACAGTAGATGATTTGGTTGGTTTTATTCGCTCTCATGAAAGGCCGTTTGATTATAAGCATGTAACTAAGCAAATAGATGAACCAATGTCATTTGTTTACACAAGTCCATATAAATTAGAAGAAACAATAAATAGATTGCAAGAGTCGGCCGCGGCTTATAATTTTAGAGTTTATCCAAATAGGGCGTTACTTCAAGGCTTGGGAGAGTTTGAGATTGGCGATGAAAAGCAAGTTGTGGTTCGCTTTTGTAATTTTAGGAACATGCAAGCATTTTTGAAACTAGATCCTAGGTTAGGTGTTATGCTACCATGTAGAGCAACGGTTATAGAGGATGAGCAAGGAAAAGTAAGCATAGTGCTTGAAAACTATAAACATGCAGTAGCACGCTTTAATAACGAGCAAATAAGCCAGTCAGTCGGAGATTTAGTAGAAGAAATGCAAGAAATGGTTAAGGAGGCATTATGGTAATTAGAATTTTAATATTGCACATAGTATTGTTATCTGGATTATTATTTGCAGAATATGAAGAACTTTTAATTGAGCGTGTTAATGCGAAATTTTCATATGCTTGGTCAGCACTTGATAAAACCATTATAGCCTATCATTACAAGCCATCTTATTTACAGCGTTGTGATTTTGCGCTTAATGAACGTCATTATAAATCTGATAAGTACCGAATTTTATTTTTTGGTAAGTATGATGAAATGAAAAAAATGAGTAAAAAATATCCTGAAATTGTTCCATTTTTTCCATTAAGAATCACAGTAATGGAAGAGGGTGTACATACTTTAATGATTACCACACCGCCAATTACACTATTGCCATTGGTTCAAACGAATGAAGATCGTATGATTATTTTTCGTTGGCAAGAAGACATAAAAAGTATCTTAAAGCAAGTTAAAAGCCAGTACCAACAATAGGATACTTTTAAAAAACTTGTGACAAGTGCCCCTTTGTAATACTCTCCATTTTCTACGCTAGGGTTAATGCAGTGGTCTCTGACTGTTTACAGTTATATTAGGATGTGGTGAGTTTATTAGTTTGGGCCTTTGTCGTAGAAGTTATAGCCAGAATCAATATAAGTCACTTCGCCAGTGATACCTGAGGCTAAATCAGAACACAAGAATGCAGCAGCATTGCCCACTTCTTCAGTAGTTACGTTACGTTTAAGTGCAGAACTGTCTGCAGCATAATCAAGCAGTTTACCAAAATCCTTAATACCAGACGCTGCTAAAGTTTTAATTGGCCCTGCCGAGACTGCATTAACTCGAATACCTCTTTCAGGTCCTAGGGCTGCCGCCATATAACGAACATTAGCCTCAAGTGAGGCTTTAGCCACGCCCATTACATTGTAATTTGGAATGGCACGAATACTACCTAAATAACTAACTGTTAATAAAGCGCCGTTGTTATTAAGCATGGAATAAGCGGCTTTTGCAAGTGCAGTAAAACTGTATGAACTAATATCATGCGCCGTGGCAAAATTTTCACGAGTGGTTGCTTGGATATAGTTACCATTTAGTGCTTCACGCTGTGCAAAGGCAACTGAATGAATGATGATATCAAAATTATCCCAATGAGTTTTTAATTCTTTGAAGGTTTTTTCAATACCTTTATCACTAGCAACATCACACTCAATAACAATGTTTGAGTGGCAAACTACAGCACATTTATCAACCCGTTTTTTAAGCCTTTCGTTTTGATAAGTGAGTGCGATTTCACAACCTTGTTTAGCCATAGCTTGTGCAATTCCCCAAGCAATAGAGCGATTTGACGCAACACCAACGATGAGTGCTTTTTTCCCAATTAAGAAGCCCATAAATCTCCAGTTTTGTTGTTAAGACCTTTGCATAATCACCAAAATACTATCTTTCATCAACTTGGAAACTTTTTAAAAACATCCTTAGTCCTGTTAGGGGTGGGTTTAAAAGTTTCCAATTTAATAAAATCTGTCATTTTGTTAATCACCCATAATTATGTAAAGATCTCTATTAATAAAAAATAAATTATAACCTACACAACACCTATAATGACTAACTGTTTCTTTCTATTATTATTTTATAGAGACCTTTGCGTAATTCATAATTTCTCACCCTAATTCCAATTTCTATATTTTTTCAAAAATATTTTCAAAATTTGCTGTTTTTTTCCAACAAAACCTAAAAACATCTTGTTTTTCTAGTGCTTTCAAACTTGATTTTTCTATTTTTACTCTTTCTTTGCTCATTAGACACAACAATCCTTCAAATCTTGCATTTGTTTAAAAATATTCATTCCAGTTTTAAGATTATGACTCATGGCAATGAGTTGTACTCTAGTCTTATTTCTCTCTAATCCAAGATATCTTGCCTTGGCTAATCCGTGATGAAGCTTAAGTAGTCCAAAGGTGCGCTCAACAATATAACGAATGCTGGAGCGTTGTTTGTTTTCTTGTTTTTGTTGGTCTGTCAGTGGCGTGTTTCTGTAAGCCCTATGTAAAATCTTGTTGTTGTGCTTACCCAGTTTTTCATTATTGTTTTTATTGGCATAGGCACTGTCAGCGTAAACCTCACCACAGGTTTTTAGTTTGTCTTTGGTTTTCTCACTACCCAGCAGTTTATCAAATTCTTTTGAGTCGTGAACATTGCCAGGTGTGTAGGTCATCTTTTTTACAAAACCATCTTCATCAGTATTGGCATGCATTTTATAGCCATAGGTGGTTTTGCGTTTGCCATCGGCTGCGGTTTTGAGATTGTAGCCAGCCTCTTTGTCTTGAGTGTTGTTACCATCTTTACCCTTACGTTTTCTTGATTGTTTGGCTTCTATAACGGTGGCATCAATGATGTTGATTGAGCCTAATGAGACGATAATTGAATTTTGCTCTAAATGGTTGTTTATTTGCTTTAGTAGAGGTTCTAAGAGTTTTTCAGTATTGAGCAGTTGTTTAAAACGCCAAATGCTGGAATGGTCTGGTACATTCTCAGATAGGGATAAATCAATAAACCTTCTAAACATCAAGTCTCTGGCAATTTGCTTTTCTAGCGCCTCATCACTTAGACCGTACCAAGCTTGAAGGATTAGGATTTTAAACATTATCAGTGGCGGATAACTGGGTGCACCCCTAATAGAAGAATACAAGTTCGAAAGTGTTTGCTCTATCTCAGACCAATTGATGATGTTGTGTACATCATCTAGCTCCGATAGAGATTTATGCTGAACAACAAGAGAATCTGCAAATGAGTTTTGTTCGGTGTTTTTCCAAGACATTTTTGATATTTTTTAAAGTTATTTAAGATGAGTGTTATTTTACTAGATTGTTGGATTTTTAGTTGATTTGTGCAAAACTCTCTTAGTAATATATATGATATCAACTTCTGAAGATTTTAGACAGTTGGTGTCTGCGTCCATAACATATATTGTGTTATAATAGCACTACTTTACTTTTTTAATCTTTGCACAAAATGTAAAGTAAATTTGTACTATTTTAACCCATGGGAGATAAATAATGAAAAAGATAATCATAGCTAAAAATATCAAAAAAGGTCAAAAATTTGGCTGGCTTCAATCAAAGAATTCGTATGGATTTACGAAATAAAACTTTCTTTAATATGGATAAAAACCCTTTTTAGCAATAAAAAGGGTTTTTTTTGAGGTGTAAATTATGATTATTAATACGCAAGATATAGTAAAAAATACAAGTTTATGTTGTGCAAAAATAATATCTGAAAATCATACCTCTTATGACATATGGTCTGATGTATCAAATATAGAGCCTGTTAAATCTAGGCAATCCATAAAAGGATTTAATATACATTTTTCTAAAAATGCCTACAATTTACTAAAAATTGAGGCTACAGATTCCAACAAAGACTCTAATATAGAAATATGTGTTTGTACATCTACCGAATATGATTTTTACTCAAAAAAGTTTAGTTTATTGGAGACCTTTGCATAAATCAACTAAAAACCCAACAATCTAGTAAAATAACACCCATCTAAAAACAACTTTAAAAATATCAAAAATGTCTTGGAAAAACACCCAACAAAACTCATTTGCAGATTCTCTTGTTGTAGATCACAAATCCCTATCAGAACTTGATGATGTACACAACATCATCAACTGGAACGAGATAGAACAAACACTTTCGAACTTGTATTCTTCTATTAGGGGTGCACCCAGTTATCCGCCACTGATAATGTTTAAAATCCTAATCCTTCAAGCTTGGTACGGTCTAAGTGATGAGGCGCTAGAAAAGCAAATTGCCAGAGATTTAATGTTCAGACGTTTTATTGATTTGTCTTTGTCTGAAAATGTGCCTGATCATTCTAGCATTTGGCGTTTCAGGCAACTACTCAGCACCGAGAAATTACTAGCGCCTCTACTAGAGCAAATCAATACCCATCTTGAACAAAATTCAATCATTGTTTCCTTGGGTTCAATCAACATCATTGATGCCACCGTTATAGAAGCCAAACAATCACGCAAGCGTAAAGGCAAGGATGGCAACAACACTCAAGACAAAGAGGCAAAATACAATGTCAAAATAGCAGCCGATGGCAAACGTAAAACCACCTATGGTTTTAAGATGCACGCCAATACCGATGAAGATGGTTTTGTTAAGAAAATGACTTACACTCCAGGTAATGTACACGACTCACAAGAGTTTGATAAATTATTAGAGGTAGAACGCACTAACAGTAAAATAAAAACATGTGGACAAGTCTATGCTGATAGCGCTTATGCCAATAAAAACAATGATGAAAAACTAGGCAAAGAAAATAATAAAATATTGCACCGTGCCTACAGAAACAAGCCTTTAACCAAGCAACAGAAACAAGAGAATAAACAACGCTCATCCATTCGCTATATTGTTGAGCACACTTTTGGACTACTTAAGCTTCATCACGGATTAGCCAAGGCAAGATACCTTGGACTAGAAAGAAACAAAACCAGAGCGCAACTAATTGCCATGAGTCACAACCTTAAAACTGGAATGAACATTTTTAAACAGATGCGAGACTTGCAGGATTGTTGCGTCCAATGAGTAGCAAAAGGGTAAAAATAGAGAAATGTGGCGATGAAAACTCAGATAAGCAAGATGTTTTTTAGGTTTTTATAGAAAAATAGGG
Organism: Candidatus Ruthturnera sp. Tsphm01; assembly: GCA_030142985.1. Classification (GTDB taxonomy): domain Bacteria; phylum Pseudomonadota; class Gammaproteobacteria; order PS1; family Pseudothioglobaceae; genus Ruthia. The sequence continues at coordinate 299,272 of CP125320.1, forward strand.
AAAATTTTGAAAATATTTTTGAAAAATTGTAAAAGTTGAAATTAGGATGTAAAATTATGAATTATTCAAAGGTCTCTTTATAAATGTTAAATATTTTCTTAACGCCTATTCGAGCGCTTAGGATGCGTTACATTCCTCTATTGCTGATTTATTTTTCTTACGGCAGTAGTATTTTTACTGCCATTGCTGAGAATTTTTGGGTGAAAGATACCTTAGAGATGTCAGCATCTGACTTGGCCGAGCTTGCAGTATGGCTGACGGTTCCATGGACTATTAAGATGATTTTTGGGCAGATGGTCGATAGTGTTAAAATTTTTGGATCTAATCGAAGGTCTTATGTTTATATCGGCGCTATCTTAATTACATTAAGCTCTGTACTGATGATTGCTGTTGTTGGCGATTACTCTATTGTGCAGAATTTTTCTAAAAAGTTTATTTATGTGATTGCCAGTATCATTGCCATCGTAGGATTTGTTATACAAGATGTGGTTGCTGACACTATGACAACAGAGGTTGTTGATAAATCTCAAAGTAAGGATAAAATTAATCAAGAACTTGCCACTATTCAGGTTTTGGCAAGGCTTTCATTGGGTTTAGCCATATTTTTAACAGGTTGGGTTGGTGGTGAATTGGCAGATGTTTTTAGTGATAATCGTGAAGTGGTATTTATGATTGCATTGTTTGTGCCTTTGTTGTCAATCTTAGGTGTGAGCTTGGTTAAGTTGAATACAGTTGCCATTTCACCTGTGAATAAGCAAGTGTTATTTGGCGGTCTGATATTTGCTATTTTTATTGTACTAATGGGATACAATGATGTGCCTTACTCGCAAGAAATTGTCTTTATTGTTTCTCTTGTTGTAGTTCTGTACTTGCTTCAAGGGTTAATTAATGATTTGGATACTGCCACCATTAGGCGTATTAAAATGGCAATGATTGTTATTTTTGTTTATCGAGCCATGCCATCAGTGGGTGTCAGCCTTAGTTGGTGGCAAATTGATGTACTTGGTTTTGATGAGTCTTTTTTTGCTAAATTGTCTGCTATTGGTGGCGGTATTGCACTTGCTGGTATGTGGTTTTCTGCTAAATTTATCATTAAAAGAAACATTGCTGAAGTATTAATTTTTTTAACCATTGTAGGTACGTTGTTATCATTGCCTATTGTGGCAATGTATTATGATGTGCATATTTGGCTAGGTATTGATGCACGCACTATAGCATTGGTTGATACAGCCATTGCCTCGCCTTTTAATTATATATCTCAAGTGTTGATGTTAACATTAGTGGCTATTCACGCCCCAGAAGGAAAAAAAGGAACTTGGTTTGCTTTGATGGCAAGTTTGATGAATATTGCGCTCGCCGCTGGTGGTTTGCTTACTAAATATTTAAACAATTTTTTTGTTGTTAGTAGAGAGGTTATTACAGATGGTGTTGTAACCAGTGTACAAAATTACACAGAGCTCGGTGGCTTGCTTTGGATTGTTATTGGTGTAGGGTTTGTGATACCCATTGCTGTTATATTAAAATTTAACCCAAATAAAGTGTGAAAATAAAACATTATTTTTTATTAGTTGTGCTACTGGCTACTCTTGACCAGCTAACAAAACTACTAGCTTACGAATATTTAGGCATTGGAAATTCAATTATCATTAATAAATTTTTGTCGCTCACTTTTGCTCATAATTACGGCGCAGCATTTAGTTTTTTGGCTGACAGTGGCGGTTGGCAGCGTTATTTTTTATCAAGTGTTTCTGCGATTGCCAGTATTGTTATTAGTATTTGGATGCTAAGAACAGCATTAAAGCATAAACTTAAACTTCTCAGTCTAGCACTTATTTTATCAGGCGCGATTGGCAATATGATTGACCGAATTGTTAATGGGTTTGTTGTTGATTTTGTTGATTTTCATTACGCTGAATTTAACTATCCAATTTTTAATTTTGCTGATATTTTTATCAGTATTGGCGTGGTATTATTAATCATAGTGGATTGGAAAAAATGAGTGATTGTTTAGTGATTGGTGGCGGTGTTATTGGCATGATGAGTGCGAGAATATTGGTAATGGCAGGCGCTAGTGTTACCTTGCTAGACCAGCGTGAGTGTGGCAAAGAATCATCTTGGGCGGGTGGTGGTATTATTAGCCCGTTGTACCCTTGGCATTATGATGATTTGACCAATGAATTAAGTTTTGCCTCACAGGCAGTTTATGCAGATTTGTGTTTACAAATTTTTGAAGATACAGGTATTGACGCTCAATATCTAAAATCTGGCTTATTAATGTTGGATGAACATGATTCACCTTTGGCAGTGCAATGGATGAATAAATACAACACTAACTACCAATATCATGCTGATGGCGCGCTATTTAGCAATATCGCCCAGGTTCGAAATCCAAGATTATTACAGGCTTTAAAGGTCGATATTTTGAATAAAGGCGTGAATATCATTGAGCATGCTCAGGCAAATGATTTATTAATAAAAGACAACCAGGTGATTGGCGTAAAAACCAAAGATAAAGATTATTTTGCACAGGATGTTGTTGTTTGTTCTGGCGCATGGAGCTCAAAGTGGTTAAGACTTGCTGATGAGGTTTTTCCGATGAAAGGGCAAATGATTGTTCTAAAATCAACCAAGGGTGTGGTAGAGCATATTGTGCTAGATCAAGGCAGGTACATTATCCCAAGGGCAGACGGGAGAATACTAGTGGGCTCTACCATGGAAAATGTTGGTTTTGATAGTTGTACCGATATTGGCGTACAAAAATCACTCCATGAATTTTCTCATCAAAGATTTCCAGCTTTACTTAATGCAAAAATTGAATACCATTGGTCTGGTTTTAGACCAGCAAGCGTTTCTGGTAAGGTTATACTAGGTAAGCATGAGCAATTTGAGCATTTATTTATAAATACTGGACACTTTCGTAATGGTTTGAATATGGCACCTGCTAGTGCGGATCGAATTAAACAGATGATTATCAATGCATAAAATAATCGTTTTTTTATCTTTTTTTATTTATATTTTGACCGCTAATGCGCAGTTAATTAAGGTTTCAGCGCAAGGTAATATTCTTGAAAGCGAGTCTAAAAATCATCGGTGTGTGCTCGACCAGCAATCTAAGTTGGTATGGGAGGTTAAATTAAATGATAAAGGATTACAAAATACGGACAATACTTACACTTGGTTTGATGGCAAATCAGGAACTGATAATGGTAACTATAGCCGTCATTGTCACTGGGGTAAAAACTGCAATACTCAAGCATTTATTAATGCATTAAATACAACCAAATTATGTAAACAAAGCACTTGGCGCTTACCCAGCGAGTCAGAACTAAGAACTTTATTGATTTATGGCGATAATGATTTACTTATCAATCCATATTTTTTTCCAAATACCAAACGAAAATCTTACTGGAGCGCAGACGAGCAAGATGTTAATATTGCAATTGATGTGCCATTTTTCTATGGTGGTAGCAAAAGTTCTGACAAATCCTTTGATGCATATATTCGAGCAGTGAGCGATGCTTACTAGAACAATAGACCAAAATTTATTTGATGTATATTCAGATGATATTCCCACTTTTTTAAAGAAAATTTACGCCGCTCGTGGTATTAATGAGTCGCATTTGTCTTTGAGTCTTAACCATCTTTTAAAACCTAATTTTCTCCAACTAGATGTCGCACTTACTTTACTTGAACAAGTCTTAGTTAATCAAAAACGTATTTTAATTGTTGGCGATTTTGATTGTGACGGAGCAACTGCATCTGTTGTAGCAGTTAAGTCATTACGCATGATGGGAGCAAAATTTGTTGATTTCTTAGTGCCTAATCGTTTTGAGCATGGTTATGGCTTGAGTGAGGAAATTGTAAAATTAGCCATTCAAGAAAAACAACCCGATTTGATTATTACGGTTGACAATGGCATTTCAAGTTTTGATGGGGTAAAACTGGCAAAATTATCAAATATTCAGGTGATTATCACTGATCATCATTTGCCTAGCGAAACTCTGCCTGAGGCAGATGCCATTATCAACCCCAACCTTAGAGGTTGTGAATTTTTAAGCAAAAATTTAGCAGGTGTTGGTGTGTGTTTTTACTTGTTTTCAGCTTTTAAAACTCATTTGGTTAAGTGTGATTATTTTACCAGTCATAAAATCACCCCGCCAGATTTGAGAAATGTGCTAGATTTAGTTGCACTTGGTACAGTGGCTGATGTGGTAAAACTTGACCAAAATAATAGAATTTTGATTGACCAAGGTATTAAGCGTATCCAGCAAAAAAAATGCGCCCCAGGTATTTTGGCACTACTGGAAATCGCAAATCGACCAAGTGCAACCTTACGCGCTAGTGATTTGGGTTTTTCTGTCGCACCTCGCTTAAATGCAGCAGGGCGTTTAAGTGATATTTCTCGTGGCATTAAATGCTTGTTAACTGAGGATATTAATGATGCTAGGCGCTACGCTCAAGAGTTAGAATCGTTCAATCAACAGCGTAAACAAGAGCAAGTTCGTATGCAAGACCAAGCACAAGCTATTGTTGATGCGCAAGAATTATCTAGTACACAAAAAGACACAAGCAGTGATAGGTTTGCCATTAGTTTATTTGACCCCTCTTGGCATGAGGGTATTGTTGGTATTGTGGCTGGTAAACTTAAAGAGGATTATCATTGTCCAGTTGCGATATTTGCCCAGTCTGGTAGTGATTTAAAAGGCTCTATTCGCTCTATTCCCAGTGTACATATTAAAGATTTATTAGATTTAGTAGATAGGCAAAACCCTGATTTAATTTTAAAATTTGGTGGTCATGCTATGGCAGCAGGGTTAAGCATCAAGCCTGAAAATTTCACTGATTTTAAGCAAGCTTTTGCAAACGCTATTCAAACCCATTTAGACAATCAAATACCCAAAGTTGAATTATTAACTGATGGCGAATTAGAGGCATTTGAATTGTCTTTAGACAACGCACAATTATTAGTGAATGCTGGGCCTTGGGGTCAAGGGTTTGACGAGCCAATTTTTTATGGTGAGTTTGACATTGTAGAGCAAAAAGTGGTTGGCGAAAAACACTTAAAATGTCGCCTAAAACTTGCGAACAATAATACCGTGTATGACGCTATTGCATTTTTCCAAGCACCTATTAAGAATATGAAAGTGCAAATTGCCTACAAACTATCCATTAATGAATGGCGAGGTAATACTTCATTGCAACTCATGATTGAGCAAATTTTTAAGCTATGAAATATGTACTAAATTATTAAAATTACAAACGCCTTTAATAAATACTATTTATGTAAAGGTCTCAATTAGGATTTTGATTTATTTATCATTTTTATTTTTTTAGATTGAAATTAGTGCAATAATATTAAATCTGCCTTAAGGGTAAGGTTGATATTATTTCTAGATAAATACGGCTATCTACCTGTAGAGCGGGACGAAATTTACAAGGATATTTTTAAGTAGGCTGAAAATTTTAAAAAACATCATTCAAGCGATTCAATAAAGTAAAATACTCTTCTTTTATTTTTATAATTTTTTTCATGCCGATTATCACCCTGCCAGACGGAACCAAAAAAACATTTGAGCAAGTGGTTAGTGTTGAGCAAGTGGCAAAGTCTATTGGTTCGGGCTTGGCTAAAGCTGCATTAGCTGGTGAGGTTGATGGTGAGTTGGTTGATGCTTCGTTTTTAATCAAGACAGATGTTAATCTTGCGATTATTACGGCGAGTGATGTTCAAGGGCTTGAGGTTATTCGCCATTCTACAGCGCACTTATTGGCACAAGCCACGCAAATGCTTTATCCAAAAGCACAAGTGACAATTGGACCTGTGATTGATAACGGTTTTTATTATGATTTTGCGTATAAAAATGGTTTTTCAGAGGGTGATTTAGCCAAAATTGAAAAAAATATGCATAAACTGGTTAAGCAAAATCTTAAGATTGAAAGATTTGAGATGGGTCGTAATGAGGCGGTACAATTTTTTAAAGATAAGGGTGAGCATTATAAGGCTGAAATCATTGAATCAATTCCTGCGAATCAAACACTATCTTTATACAAGCAAGGGGATTTTATTGACCTTTGTCGTGGGCCACATGTACCTTCGACTGCTAAGTTAAAAGCCTTTAAATTAATGAAATTGGCAGGTGCTTACTGGCGTGGCAACTCTAATAATGAAATGTTACAACGTGTGTATGGCACAGCTTGGGCGAGCAAGCAAGATTTAGAAACACATTTACACAGATTGGAAGAAGCCTCAAAGCGTGACCATCGTAAAATTGGCAAAATTCAAGATTTGTTTCACATGCAAGAAGAAGCGCCAGGTATGGTATTTTGGCACGCTAAAGGCTGGACATTGTACCAATTGGTTGAGCAATATATGCGCGATATTTTCAAAGACAATGACTATCAAGAGGTACATACACCGCAATTAATTGATAAAAGCCTTTGGGAAAAATCAGGCCATTGGGATAAGTTTGGCGATGCCATGTTTACCACCAGTTCTGAAAATCGTGATTATGCAATAAAGCCTATGAATTGCCCTGCGCATATCCAAATTTATAACCAAGGTCTAAAATCTTATCGTGATTTGCCACTACGTTTGGCAGAGTTTGGCTCGTGTCATCGCAATGAGCCTTCAGGTACGTTGCACGGCATTATGCGTGTGCGTAATTTTGTACAAGATGATGGTCATATTTTTTGTACACCTGAACAAATCCAAGATGAAGTTTCAACCTTTATTGATTTGACTTTTTCCGTGTATAAGTATTTTGGCTTTGATAACGTTGATATCAAACTTTCAACTCGTCCAGAAAATCGTGTGGGTTCAGATGAAGTATGGGACAAGGCCGAGGCAGCGTTAGCAGAAGCACTTGATGCCAAAGGTATTAAATGGGAATTGCAAGAAGGCGAAGGTGCATTCTACGGGCCCAAAATTGAGTTTGTATTAAAAGATTGTCTAGAGCGACAGTGGCAGTGTGGTACTTTGCAAGTAGATTTTTCTATGCCAGAGCGTTTAGGTGCGCAATTTATTGATGAAGATAGCGTAAAGCAAACCCCTGTCATGCTGCACCGTGCAATTGTAGGTTCACTAGAACGATTTGTGGGTATTTTGATTGAACATTATGAGGGCGCGTACCCTTGTTGGTTGGCACCTGTTCAGGCAGTTATTATTAATATTTCTGAAAAACAGGCAGATTTTGTTGTTGATATGACTAAAAAGTTAAAAAAACAAGGACTTAGAGTCATTTCTGACTTGCGAAATGAGAAGATAGGCTTTAAAATACGCGAACATTCATTGCAACGTTATCCTTATATTTTAATCGTGGGTGATCGCGAGATGGAAAAAGGTCAGATTTCAGTGCGACAACGTGGCGGTGAAGATTTAGGTGTAATGAGTATTGAAGCGTTTGTAGAAAAGGTAAAACAGGGGACATTATTAAAAAAACAAATAAAGTAAAAATTCGAATTAATGACGCCATTAGAGTGGTAGAAGTTCGATTGATTGACGCTAAAGGCGAGCAACTTGGTATTGTTAATACCGATATAGCGAAGCAAAAAGCAATGCAGGCTGGATTAGATTTGGTAGAGGTTTCCCCCAATGCCCAGCCACCTGTTTGCAAGATTATGGATTTTGGCAAGTTTCTTTATGAATTAAAGCAACAAAAGAAAGAAGCCAAAAAGAAACAAAAAAGAAACACAGTTAAAACCATTAAGTATCGCCCAGGCACTGAAGAGGGTGATTATCAGATTAAATTTAAGAATTTGGTGAAATTTTTAGACAATGGTGACAAGGTTAAAGTTAGTATTTGGTTCCGTGGTCGCGAAATGCAACACAAGGAACTGGGCATGGAAATGCTAGACAGAATTGAAAAGGACACAGAAGAATTTGCTAATGTAGAACAAAAGGCAAAATTAGAGGGTCGTCAGCTAGGCATGATGCTGGCACCCAAATCAAAGAAAAAGTAAGACTTAAAAAGTCTGAAAATATAAAAAAAGCCTGATAGGGCGATAAAAGGAGTAAATGATGCCGAAGCTAAAGACCAATAGAGGCGCTGCAAAGCGCTTCAAAAAAACCGCCAGTGGTGGTTATAAATGTAAACACTCTCACCTACGTCACATCTTGACCAAGAAGAGTACTTCTAGAAAACGCAGTTTGCGCGCACCAGACACGGTTGAGAAAGCCGATGTACCAATGGTTCGTAAAATGTTACCGTATAGTTAATTTAGGAGTATAAGAAAATGGCAAGAGTATCAAGAGGCGTGCAAGCGCATGCAAAACATAAGAAAATTTTAAAGAAAGCCAAGGGTTATTATGGCGCAAGATCTAAAGTATATCGCGTTGCCAAACAAGCGGTTATCAAAGCAGGGCAGTATGCGTATCGTGATCGTCGTCAAAGACGTCGCCAGTTTCGTAGGCTTTGGATTGTGCGTATCAATGCTGAAGCGCGTAATAATGGTTTAAGCTATTCAAGAATGATTAATGGTATGAGTAAAGCAGGCATTGAAATTGATCGTAAGGTTTTATCAGACATTGCTATTTTTGATAAAGCGGCATTTGCAAAAATTGCAGATCAGGCAAAACATGCTTTGGTTGTATAATAAATAACAATAGGAACTAGATATGAAGAATAAAATTGTTTTTTTAGCGTTATTTGTTATATTTTTGTCATCTTGTCAATCGTCAATGAATCGATTTACTCAAGATGAAAGAGGTGCAAATACTTATTCTTCTAGCGAAACTGGTCAATTATCTAGTGTGCTAGAAGGGCATATTATTTCTATTAAACCTATTAAACTATCTGGCTCTAGAGCTTTGGGTTCTGGTGTTGGTACAGCCTTAGGGGCTGCTGTTGCAGCAAGCGCAGTCGGTGGTGAAAGAGATAAAATGCCTGCTGCTATTGTAGGTGGTCTACTTGGTGCTATAGCAGGTCGAACCATTGAAGAAAACACAACTATTGAAACTGGATTTGAATTTTTGATTAAGTTGAGTAGTGGGCAAATCAAAGCTTTTGTGCAAAAATCTCAACAAGGGTTGAGGGTAGGCGACCGAATTTATGTTATTGATAGCGGACAAACAGTGCGTTTGACGCGTCAATAGTTTGGTTAGTGATTGTGATAGACGCTATTCTTGATAGGGCTAAGATTTCTATTGCAAAAACACAAAATTTACAAGAGCTTGAAGATTTAAGAGTTAGTTTTTTAGGTAAAAAAGGCGAGCTAACTGCTTTATTAAAAGGCCTAGGAAAACTCTCAAAAGAACAACGCCCTAAAATGGGAGAAGCTATTAATCAGGCTAAAGTTAGCATACAAACGCTACTAATTGATAAAAAAAATTATTTAGAGTTTATCGCATTAGAAAAACGCCTATTGGCAGAAAAAATTGACGTATCTCTGCCGGGGCGACATGCTGAGATGGGCGGGCTGCATCCAATCACAATAACGCTGAATCGGATTCAATCCCTGTTTGCAAAAAATGGCTTTGAAGTGGTTCTAGGTCCTGAAATAGAAGATGATTTTCATAATTTTACTGCACTTAACATCCCTAAGCATCATCCAGCGCGTGCTATGCATGATACGTTTTATTTTGATAAAAATACAGTACTAAGAACGCACACATCTCCTGTGCAAATTCGCACATTGGAAAAACAAAAACCACCAGTGCGTATCATTGCACCTGGGCGGGTTTATCGTTGCGATTCAGATATTACACACACCCCTATGTTTCACCAAGTTGAAGGTTTGATTGTTGATAAACATGCAAATTTTGCACAACTAAAGGGTTTGTTGATTGATTTCTTGCGTGCTTACTTTGAAAAAGAAGCGCTGAAAGTTCGTTTTCGTCCTTCGTATTTTCCATTCACTGAGCCATCTGCAGAAGCTGATATTGAATGTGTTATTTGTAGTGGCAAAGGCTGTCGGGTTTGTAAAAGAACAGGATGGCTTGAGGTGTTGGGCTGTGGCGTTGTTCACCCTAATGTGCTGTTATCAGTCAATATTGACTCAGAGGTTTATACTGGACTGGCATTTGGTGTAGGAATTGAGCGCTTGGCAATGTTGCGTTATGGCGTCAATGATTTGCGCCTCTTCTTTGAAAATGATAGTCGTTTTTTAAGGCAATTTAGATGAATATTTTATCAAATTGGTTGCGTGAGTGGGTTAATCCCAATGTAACTAATGAAACATTAGCAGAGCAATTGACCATGGCAGGGCTTGAGGTTGATAGTATTACACCTATTGTGCCAGTCTTTAAAGGCGTTGTGGTGGGCCATGTTGTTTCTTGTGATAAACACCCTGACGCTGACAAGCTAAATTTATGCCAAGTTGATGTGGGTGGGGTTGAAAATTTACAAATTATTTGTGGTGCTAAAAACATCCGCTCGGGCTTGAAAGTGGTTGTTGCTACGGTTGGTGCTAAGTTGCCAGGTGGTCTAAAGATTAAAAAAGCCAAACTGCGAGGCATTGAGTCATTTGGTATGATTTGCTCAGAATCTGAATTAGGTATGATTGATTCATCACAAGGCATTGCTGAGCTTGAAGACGATGCATCCATTGGGCAAGATATTAGAGTGTATTTAAATCTTGATGAATGCGTTATTGAATTAGACATCACACCTAATCGTGGTGATTGCTTTTCAGTTTTAGGTGTTGCCCGTGAGGTGAGTGCTTATTATAATTTGGCTTTTAATTTGCCAGAATTTGACGTATTTACGCAAGGCGATTGCGCTATTAGTGCCAGTGTTAGTAATACGCAAGCCTGTCCAAAATATTTAACAAGAACCATCACAGGTATTGACAATACAGTTAAAACACCTAAGTGGATGGCTGATAAGTTAGTACGCTCTGGTCAATCACTTCACTCCCCTGTGGTTGATATTATCAATTTTGTTTTGCTAGAATTAGGTCAACCAATGCACGCGTTTGATTTGTCAAAACTAACAGGTGATATTAAAGTCAGAATGGCAAAATCTGGTGAACAACTTGAGTTATTGAATGAAACCACGCTAAAACTAAAAGAAGATACCTTGGTCATTGCTGATAGTGATTCAGTGCTTGCTATTGCAGGTGTTATGGGCGGTATGGCTAGTTCTACTCAAAATAATTCTAGCAATATTTTATTAGAAAGCGCTTTTTTTGAGCCGGTATCCATTGCTGGAAAGGCTAGAAGTTATGGTTTGCATACTGAGTCATCCTTACGTTTTGAACGTGGTGTGGATTTTAATATAACTGAGTTGGCAATGGATCGTGCCACACAACTTATTGTTGAAATTTGTGGCGGTCAAGCAAGTAAAGTTAATGCTTGTATTGATAAGAGTGCGTTACCAGAACTAAAGCCAATTACCATCAGTCAAGAAAAAATTCAAAAGATTTTAGGTTTTGAGTTAAATGTTAAATGGATTGAGCAAAAATTTATCAATCTTGGGTTTGAAATATCACAACAAACCAACGATTCATGGACCATCATTCCACCAAGTTTTAGATTTGACATTCGCATTCCTGTTGATTTAATTGAAGAATTGGCAAGGCTGTATGGTTATGACAAATTACCCGTACAAAAACTATCCTTAGAGGCTAATATTAACACCACTTCAGAAGCCGATATTAATCAATATGACATTGCTCAAAGTTTGGTTAATCGTGGCTATCAAGAGGTTATTACTTATAGTTTTATCTCCGAAAAGTACCAAAATTTAATCAGCCCGAATGCTAAAAAAATTAGGATTTCAAACCCCATTTCAGCTGATATGTCAATCATGCGTTCCTCGCTTATGTCAGGTCTATTACAAACAGTAGAGTCTAACCAAAAGCGTGGACATACAGATGCTAGGTTCTTTGAAATTGGCTTGTGTTTTGATGGTATTAAAGCAGACGAGCAATCTAATAAGTTAGCCGCTATCGTAACGGGTAACCGTTTTGATGTGCAGTGGTCAGCTGACTTACAACCCTTAGATTTTTTTGATATTAAAGCCGATTTGGAGTCATTGCTATCATTAACAAATGCTAAATTTTCCTTTGAAGCAGAACAACATATATCCTTACAAAAAGGACAAACAGCCAAAATTGTATTAAATGGTGAACAAGTAGGTTGGATAGGCGCATTATCACCGATGGTGCAAAAACAATTATCATTACCTAAATGTTATTTGTTTGAAATTGACTTAGCCAGTATAAAATCGCGCAATATTGCTCAATATAAAGCACTTTCAGCGTATCAACAATCTGGTCGTGATGTTGCTTTAGTGCTTGATGAGGCTGTGCCTGTAGCTGAGTTAATTCAAAGCGTTAAGGCTATGCAACAGCAATATTTTGTTGATGTTAACTTGTTTGATGTTTATACAGGTGAGGGAGTTGAACCAGGCAAGAAAAGTGTCGCACTTAGTTTAACTTATCAGTCACTAGAAGGTACGTTAACAGAGGCTCAGCTTAATGCTAAAGTTGATGAAGTGCTGGTGTTAATGCAAACCCAATATTCCGCCTCACTTAGATAATGTCGATTACTAAAAAAGACATTGCTAACACATTGGCAAAAAGCATGGACATAACCCATGTTCAAGCATTGGCAATTACGCATGATTTTTTTGATCAAATCAAACAAACGCTAGCATCTGGAAAGCTGGTAAAACTAGCTGGATTTGGTAACTTTGTAATTAAAGAGAAATCTGCTAGACCGGGAAGAAACCCTAAAACTGGTGAAGTGGTTGAAATTTCAGCTAGAAAAGTGGTGGTATTTAAATCAGGACCAAAGCTTAAATTAGCCACTCAAAAAGGCAAATAATCGAAAAATTGCTAATGAACGACCGCATTTTGCACTAGGTGGAATACCACTAAGAGCAAAGGTGGCGTAATAAAATGACTGTAAACAGTCAAACCTCTATTTTAGAGTTGTACGAAAATGAGGGTATTACATATAGAGACCTTTGCATAAATCTGTATAAGTTCAGAAACATATTGCACTTTTCTCTCACAGGAAAAAAACTGAAATAACCCTTAATTCTTGGAGTTTGTTTTGTCACCCTTGGGGTGTAACGAAGTGAAGCAATTCTGCCTTGTTCTTTAGGCAGAATTTGACAAAACAAACTGCAAGAGTTAAAAACTCAGTTGTCTTTTTCCTATTGTTAAAAAAAAGGAGTAAAGGTATGCAAAACCAAAGAATCAATTGGAAAATCAAAGGTCTGGTTAAAATGGCTAATTTAGCTTATGAACTGGACAATATGAGTAAATCAGCAAATGATAAATACAAGATTTTATGCTTTTTGGACAAGTATGGATTACAAGCAACAATTGATGCTTTTGAAGTTAAAAAGCGAACGCTTTATCACTGGAGAGGCAAACTTAAATCAGGTGGCAGATTGGCTTTAAATGATGTCAGCAAAACACCCAAAACCAAACGCAAAAGACAATGGGACAGTGATATTGTTGATGAGATACGCTATCTTAGACAAACCTATCCAAACCTTGGTAAAGATAAGTTGCGCCCTTTGATTAAAGACTTTTGCACTAAACACAAACTTAACTGCCCTAGCACTTCTACCAACTATATTTTTTGCATTTTCTATGGTTTGAGGGTTTAAATTTATTATGTAATCCTCCCATTTTTAACCACTGCTAAAAATAGAATTTCCGTTGTTTAAATAGCCTCAAGTAGCTTTCTTGGTGGAATACCACCAATCGAACTATGAGGTCGTTCGTTATTATATACCCACATCCATTGTGTTGCTAACGATTGAGCGTGCTCAATCGAATCAAAAATATGCATATTCAACCATTCGTTTCTTGCTGTTCTGTTAAATCTTTCTATATTTGTCGCTGGTTCGAGCCCAGCTCGAGGAGTCATTAATACAAAAGAATCCTATCTACATGATAGGATTTTTTTAAAACACTAGCTTAATGTGGCGTTTTTTAGACCTTGCTGAGTTTTTCAACGGCTTGCTTTATATTGTCCATACTTGTGGCAAACGAAAAACGTACATAATCTGGCGCACCAAAGGCTGAGCCTGGGACTAATGCAATATTTAACACTTCTAAGCAGTAGGTAGAAAGTTCAATGTCGTTTTTTAAACCAAGACGACTAATTAACCCTTTAACTCTTGGGAAGGCATAAAAAGCACCTTGTGATTTGGGGCACTCAACACCATCAATTGCATTTAATGCGTCAACAATAAAGTCATGCCTTTTCTCAAAAGCGCGAACCATTGTATTAATAATACTTTGATCACCATTTAAAGCTTCTAAAGCAGCAGCTTGAGCAATTGAACAAGGATTGGAAGTGGATTGACCTTGGATTTTTTTCATGGCTTTAATAATATTTGCTGGACCTGCGCTATAGCCAATGCGCCAACCAGTCATTGCATAGGCTTTGGAAACGCCATTAAGAATAATAGTGCGGTCTTTTAATGTTTTATCAGTCATAACAATATTAACAAAGTCATCATTATTACCCCAACGAATATGCTCGTAAATATCATCGGTGATGATTAATATTTTTGGGTGTTTTTTTAATACATTTGCTAGCGCTTGTAACTCAGCTTGAGAATAAACTACGCCTGTAGGGTTAGAGGGACTGTTAATAACGAATAATTTAGTATTACTAGTAATACTTGCTTCTAGTTGTTCTGGCGTAATTTTAAAATCTTGTTCCAGTCCTGTTTCAATAATGACTGGTATTGCATCAGCTAAAAGAGTCATATCTGGGTAACTTACCCAAAAAGGTGCGGGAATAATCACTTCATCACCTTGATTTAGCACGGCTTGGCATAAGTTATAAAACACTTGTTTGCCACCTGATGAAGCCATCACTTCAGTGTTGGTGTAAATTAGATTATTTTCCCGTTTAAATTTATCAATAATTGCTTGTTTTAATATAGGCGTGCCATCTACTGCTGTGTAGCGAGTTTGGCCGTTTTTAATGGCTTGTATGGCTGCTTTTTGAATATTTTCAGGTGTGTCAAAGTCTGGCTCGCCTGAGCCCATGGATACAATTTGAACGCCTTTAGATTTTAATTCATTAGCTTTTGCAGTAATAGCAAGTGTGGCTGAAGGTTTAATTTTTTTAACTCTATCGGAAAGATATGCTGGCATGGTTATCAATAAGAAAATAGATTAAAATTGAATGTCTATGTTAATGAAAAAATCTTGCGTGTGGACAATAAATTTCAACTGATATCGAAATTTTCCCCTAGTGGCGATCAGCCAGAAGCGATTAAAATTTTGGTTGATGGTGTGAATACTGGCGTTAAGTTTCAAACTTTGCTTGGCGTGACTGGCTCTGGTAAAACCTTTACACTGGCCAATGTTATTCAGCAGACCAAACGTCCCAGTTTGATTATGGCGCCCAATAAAACATTAGCAGCACAATTGTATAGTGAGATGAAAGAGTTTTTCCCACATAATTCGGTTGAATATTTTGTTTCTTATTATGATTATTACCAGCCAGAAGCTTATGTGCCTGCTTCTGATACTTATATCGAAAAAGATTCCTCTATTAATGAGCAAATTGAACAAATGCGTCTATCTGCCACTAAGGCTCTGTTAGAGCGTGATGATGTTATTATTATTGCTAGTGTGTCTGCTATTTATGGTTTAGGCAACCCTGAAAGCTATATGTCCATGTTGCTGCATTTGAGTATTGGGGAGATTACTAATCAGCGCGAAATACTTTCACGTCTGTCGCAAATGCAATATTCGCGTAATGACGTTACTTTAATGCGTGGTCATTTTCGAGTTAAAGGTGAAGTGATTGATATTTTCCCTGCTGATTCTGAGGAACAAGCCATACGCATTGAAATGTTTGATGAAGAAATTGAACAGCTTTATTGGTTTGATCCTTTAACAGGGGAAAAACTAAAGTCTTTGCAAAGAATTACTATCTATCCACAAACGCACTACGTTACACCAAAATCTAAAATTTTGAACATGTTAGATGATATTAAAGCAGAACTAAAAGATCGCAGAAGCGAGTTGTTATCCGTTAATAAATTAGTTGAGGAGCAGCGCTTAACACAACGCGTACATATGGATATAGAAATGATGCGTGAGTTAGGGTATTGCACAGGTATTGAGAATTACTCGCGTTATTTATCTGCTCAAAATCCTGGCGAGCCACCCTCAACATTGTTGGATTATTTGCCAGATAATGCATTGGTAATTTTAGATGAATCACACGTTACTGTTAGCCAGATTGGCGGCATGTATAAAGGCGATAGAGCGCGTAAAAAAACACTTGTTGAGTTTGGTTTCCGTCTGCCAAGTGCTTTGGATAATCGACCACTTAAATTTTCAGAATTTGAAGACAGGATTCATCAATGTATTTTGGTCTCTGCCACGCCTGCACAATATGAGTTGGAAGTTTCTAGTGTGATTGCTGAGCAAGTAGTAAGGCCAACAGGATTGTTAGACCCTGAGATTGACATTCGCCCTGTAGATACTCAGGTAGATGATTTACTGAGTGAAATACGAATGCGCGTTAAAGCAGGTGAACGTGTACTGGTGACAACTTTGACTAAAAAAATGAGTGAGCAGTTAAGTGATTACTTAAACGACCATCATGTTAAAGTTCGTTACTTACATTCTGATATTGATACGGTTGAAAGGGTGGAAATTATTCGCGATTTGCGCTTAGGTATATTTGATGTGCTGGTCGGTATTAATCTATTACGTGAAGGTTTGGATATTCCTGAGGTATCTTTGGTGGCTATTTTAGATGCAGATAAAGAAGGTTTTTTACGCTCTGAACGCTCGCTGATTCAAACCATGGGGCGAGCGGCTAGAAATATAAATGGACACGTCATCTTATACGCTGCTCGTATAACCAAATCGATGCAAAAAGCGATGGATGAAACCCAAAGACGTCGAATTAAACAGCAGGCTTATAATTTGAAAAACAACATTACACCTAAAGGCATTACTAAGCCTATTATCAATATTCTTGATACAGATTTAACCAGCAACCAAATGGAAAAGAATGGCACTCAGAAGGTGTTCACCCAACTTTCACCCGTACAATTAGCAAAAGAAATTAAAATATTAGAAAAGCAAATGTATAGTTTTGCTAGTGATTTGGCGTTTGAGCATGCAGCAGATATGCGTAATCAGATTAAACAACTCAAAGATATTCAATTTAAAAAAGCATTATGATTAACATCAAATTAAACATTAATGAAATATTTTATTCCCTTCAAGGTGAAGCGCGTGAAGTCGGCTTGCCCAGCGTGTTTATTCGCTTAACGGGCTGCCCACTTAGATGCACATATTGTGATACCGAATATGCATTCAAGGGTAATAATTTAATGACAGTTGATGAAATTATTAAAAAAATCAAGCGATACGATACCCCTTACGTTTGTGTGACAGGTGGTGAGCCATTAGCACAAAAAAACTGCTATTTATTGTTGAACGAATTGGTTAAAAATAATTATCAAGTATCTTTAGAAACCAGTGGCAGCATTAACATACAAGATATTAATGTTTCAGTATCAATAGTTATGGATATTAAAACCCCAAGTTCTGGTGAATCTAAACAAAATAAATACACAAATATTAAAAAATTAACCAACAAAGACCAGCTTAAATTTGTCATTGGATCGCGTGCTGATTTTGATTGGAGCGTGGCTATTCTGAGCCAATATCCCACCACTGCAGGCGTATTATTCTCGCCCGTATTTGTTGATATTACACCAACGCAATTGGCAGATTGGATTTTAAATCAACAACTAAATGTACGACTGCAATTACAATTGCATAAATTGCTTTGGGGTGATGAAAAAGGAAAATAATACTATTTTTTTACAAACGGAGACTTTTACATAATCATCAAAATAACACCTTTCATCAACAGCTAATTCAACCCATAAGTGCAACACTTCTATTTAAAAAATTCCCAATTTAGTAAAATCTCTTAAATTTATATCATAAGTGCAACACTCGTTAGTCGCTCAAAAGGTGTAACTATTGAATGGTAATTTTTCGCATCTGAGATTTTGACTGTCTAAGTTTCGGAATAGAAACGCTCAAGATATTGTTGTTAAAGCTTACATTGATATTATCAGTATCAACATCATACGGCAAAGTAAAAGATTGGAAAAAACTGCTAGATGAAATACTTGAATTTCGAGCAGTGTTTTGAGCTTTTTTAATACTTCCTTTAATAAAAATACTACCATCTTTGATAGAAATATCAAAGTTTTCTTTGCTAAGTCCATTAGCTTTTATTTGAATAATGTAGTTATTTGTTTGGTTGTTAAAATACTTTCTACTTTGCACGCCAAAGTTGCTAGAATTTTGTATTTGGTTTATTTTATAATTGAATTGTTGGAAATGTTGTTCGAAATCGCGCCAAACATTATGATTGAAATCATTATTAAAAAGGTCATTATTGGCGTTAATTGTACTGGAAATTAGTAATATGGGCAGTAATAGTTTATACATCATTTTTTTTAAGTAGTTGCTATTAAGCGTATTGTACTAATTAATAACTGTTTTTTCAAGGTTTAAATCAAGCCAATGTGTCATCAGCAACATGGTATTTTGGATCTTCTAATACGTTAACCTCCACTAGGCCTTTGGCAGTTCTAAGCAATAATTTACATTCAGCACTTAGATGTTTTAAGTGTAGTGCTTTTCCTGCTTTTTTATAACGATCTGCTAATTTATCAATGGCTTGAATGGCTGAGTGATCCATAACTTGTGAATTTTCAAAATCAATAAAGACATTTTCAGGGTCATCTTTTGGGCTAAATAATGCTTGGAAATTATGTGTATTGGCAAAAAACAAGGCACCATTAACTTGATAAGTTTTGATGCCGCTTATTTCATTTATCTGCTTTGTGACATAGATTTGTTTAGCGTGCTGCCAAGCAAAAATAATGGCTGACATCAGCACGCCAGCGATAACTGCAATAGCCAAGTCAGAAAAGACCGTAATCACTGCAACAGAAACACCTACAAAGCTATCAGCAATAGGCACACGAGAAATTAAACCAAAACTACTCCATTCAAAAGTACCGATGACCACAATAAACATCACACCAACCAGTACAGCAATAGGGATTTGTTCAATGTATTGAGAGAATAATAAGATAAAACTTAGCAAAAAAGCACCTGCCACAAAGCCTGATAAACGACCACGACCACCTGACTTGATATTAATAATACTTTGACCCACCATTGCACAACCACCCATGCCACCGAAAAATCCCGTAACTGTATTAGCAATTCCTTGAGCAACGCTTTCTTTATTGGGTTTGCCAGTTGTCTCAGTTAATTCATCAACTAGATTTAAGGTAAGTAAGCTTTCAATTAAGCCAATGAGTGCCAAAATCACACTATAAGGTAGAATGATGTATAAAGTCTCTAATGTCCATGGTATGTTAGGAATGGAAAAACTGGGCAAACTTCCAGAGATGGATGCCATATCACCCACTGTTTTGGTGTCAAGATTAAAAATAATGGCTATTGCAGAGCCTGTAACAATAGCCACTAAAGTTGAAGGTAGGGCTGTTGTTAGTTTCGGTAAATAATAAATAATTGCCATGGTGAGTAAAATTAATCCACCCATGATAACTAGTGCATCATTAGTAATCCAAACGCCATCAGTCGTTTTAAAATGACCAATTTGTGCAAGAAAAATTACCATTGCCAAGCCATTGACAAAGCCTAAAAAAACAGGATGTGGCACTAGACGAATGAATTTACCCAGTTTAAATAAACCAAATGCAATTTGCAAAAATCCCATCAGTATCACAGTTGCAAATAAGTATTGCACACCATGTTCTACAACCAATGCAACCATCACCACAGCAAGCGCACCTGTCGCACCCGAAATCATCCCTGGGCGACCGCCTAATATTGAGGTAATCATACCAACCATAAAGGCGGCATACAAACCCACCAAAGGGTGAACTTGAGCAACTAGTGCAAAAGCCACTGCCTCTGGCACTAAGGCAAGTGCGACGGTTAAGCCTGATAGAAAATCATTTTTGGCATTATTAGGGGCGTATTTATTAATCAATGAAAACATGTAATCCTTGTTTTGAGTTTGGGTGAATAGATCTATATTAAGGCTGGAATAATAGGTGTGATTGATGCGATATTTGAGTTCTGAGCTCGATGGCGCATAATATGGTCCATAATGGTTATTGCCAACATGGCTTCAGCAATAGGTGTTGCGCGAATACCTACGCAAGGGTCATGACGACCTTTGGTAACTACTTCAATGGGGTTTCCTTCTTTATCAATACTTTCAATTGGTAGGCGCAAACTTGAAGTTGGCTTTAGTGCAATAGACACCAAAATATCTTGACCTGAACTAATCCCACCCAAAACACCACCAGCATGATTTGATTTAAAACCTGCTGGGGTAATGGCATCACGATGTTCGGTCCCTTTTTGGGTGATTGCTTTAAATCCAGCGCCAATTTCAACACCTTTTACGGCATTAATGCTCATCATACCGTGGGCAATGTCTGCCTCTAATCGGTCAAAAATCGGCTCTCCTAGCCCGACAGGCATATTATTTGCTGTGATGTTAATTCTAGCACCCACTGAATTGCCTGATTTTCGCAAAGTATCCATATACTCTTCTAATGCCTTAACTTTGCTAGCATCAGGGCAGAAAAACGGGTTGTTGTGCACCTCAAGCCAATCAAAATTTTCAACCTTAATAGGGCCTAATTGAGATAAATAGCCTTTAATTTCAATATCGTATTGTTGTTTTAAATATTTTTTAGCGATGCCACCACAAGCAACACGCATGGCAGTTTCCCTTGCAGAAGAGCGTCCGCCACCACGATAATCTCTAAAGCCGTATTTTTGATCATAGGTATAATCAGCATGACCAGGACGAAAGGTGTTTTTAATATTGTTATAGTCTTTAGAGCGTTGGTCGGTATTTTGAATGATGAGTGCAATTGGTGTGCCTGTGGTTTTTCCTTCAAACGTACCAGATAATATTTTCACTAAATCCTCTTCACGGCGTTGGGTGGTATGGCGAGAGGTGCCTGGCTTTCTAAGGTTTAAATCTTTTTGTAAATCAGCTTCAGTAAGTGCCAATCCTGGCGGGCAGCCATCTACAATGCCAATTAATGCTTCGCCATGAGATTCACCTGCTGTGGTGATTGTGAATAATTTTCCAATCGTATTGCCACTCATTTACCACTCCTTGTGTTGGGCAATAGAGTCACAAATACTATCCCAGTTTGCTTTTGAGTCTGTGAAAATATGTTTTTCAATAGGTTCTTTAATATCATTCGTAATTGTGCCTAGTCTAATTCTTGTGTGGTCTGGATTGTTTTTTAATTTTCCCATAATGGGCGAGCCACAAGTTTTACAAAATTTTTTTCCTTTAAATTCAGTTAAGTTGTTTTCACCACTTATAAACTCAAAGTTTTCATTTTTTACACTACCACTCGTTGCAAACGCCGTACCTTGAGCTTTTCGACATTCAGAACAGTGGCACATGACAATATCGGTAATTTTTTGATGTAGCTTAAATTGTACCGACCCACACAAGCACTGACCTTGATGCATAATAATCTCAGATAAAATTCTAATTATACCTGTCTATTTAGCCAGTTGGTTATACAGCCAAACAATCACAAAGTCGTCAAAAAACGCCCATACCAATAATAATACTAATTAAATTTGTTACAATTGAAATCAATAACAACCTAATAAAGCATATAGTGAGACCTTTGAATAATTCATAATTTCCCACCCTAATTCCAATTTCTATATTTTTGAAAAATTGTAAAAGTTGAAATTAGGGTGGGAAATTATGAATTATTCAAAGGTCTCCTTATAGTGTTTTTAAGATTATTTTAGATGGGTGTTATTTTACTAGATTGGTGAGTTTGGGTTGATTTATGCAAAACTCTCTTAGTATTTATGTGGCAAATTTTTCAAACTATTGTTGATTATTGGCAAGATGGGCTTTAAATATGCTTAAGTTGTCATGATCAAATATATTCTTAAAGTTTTTTTGTAGATTTTTCGATGGAGTCCGTTAAAGATAGTTTGTTTTTTAAAAATAATAATGCTGATAGTAAAAGTAGTATATAGCCAGACAATTCACATATTTCTTCTAAAAATACATGATATGTAATTGAATTATAATGTTCAAAAAAATCACCAAGATATAACAAAACTCCTGCCATCATGATTAATATTCCATTAATTGAAACAAGAAATATGTATATTAGTTTTTTGTAATATGTATAATTTAGTATAGCATAGGTGCTTATTATGATAAATCCAGTTATTATCATTATATTTCGATACATACCATGTCCGATAATTTTTAGAGTATTAGGTATATCTAATGTTTCAACATCGACTTCTCTTAATATAAAACTAAAGCATAAAAAAGTAAAGAAAATAAGTATTAATTTACCTTCTCTTTTTGGATTGAATACAGAAAAAAAGAATACCAACATTGAAATTATCAACACAATAACTTGTGTGTTTTCTAAAATCCCATTTTCAATATAAATAGACACTTGGTTGAGAAAATAAACTGCGTAAAAAAAGTAACTTAATATTCCAATAGATGTGATTATAGTTATTAATATTTCTATATCTACTAATCTTTGGCGATTTACGTGTAGCATAGTCGTATAAGTCCCTTAGTTTTTGTTAGTGGTATTACTTTGTTTATTGATTCTGTATTTAGCAGATTGTGCGTGTGCTTGCAAACCTTCACCATCGGCCAAGATAGCAGCCACTTTGCCTAATGTATTTGCGCCTTGGTGCGATACCATAATCAAACTTGATTTTTTTTGAAAATCATACACACCCAAAGGGGACGAAAAGCGTGCTGTACCTGAGGTTGGTAGTACGTGATTTGGTCCTGCACAATAATCCCCTAATGATTCACAAGTGTGACGACCCATAAAAATTGCGCCTGCGTGTTTAATACCTTCCAACATGGCTTGTGGATCTTCAACAGACAGCTCTAAATGTTCAGGTGCAATTTGGTTAGATAAAGCAATGGCTTCATTCATATCTTTGGTGTGAATGAGTGCACCACGGTCTTTAAGTGCGGTTTTAATGATGGCTTTTCTATCCATGGTGGGTAATAATTTAGCAATGCTTTTTTCAACCTTATTAATAAAGTCAGCGTCTGGGCATAGCAAGATTGACTGCGCATCTTCATCGTGCTCTGCTTGAGAAAACAAATCCATAGCAATCCAGTCAGGATTGGTTTTTCCATCACAAATAATTAAAATCTCACTAGGGCCAGCAATCATATCAATGCCAACTTGACCAAATACAGCGCGCTTGGCTGTTGCCACATAAATATTACCAGGACCTACAATTTTATCTACTTTTGGTATGGTTTGTGTGCCATAGGCAAGGGCTGCTATTGCTTGTGCACCACCCACTGTAAATACTTGAGTAACGCCTGCAATATATGCTGCTGCTAATACCAATGGATTGCTGATGCCATTAGGCGTTGGCACAACCATAATTAAGGATTCTACGCCAGCAACTTTGGCTGGAATGGCGCTCATTAAAACAGAGGAAGGATAGGCTGCTTTGCCACCGGGAACATACAAGCCGACACGATCAAGTGGTGTGATTTTTTGCCCCAACATTGTGCCATCATCTTCTGTATAAGTCCAAGTGCTTTGTTTTTGCTTTTTGTGATAAAGATGCACGCGATTCGCTGCTATGGTTAGTGCGGATTTTTGTTTTTTGTTGAGAGTCTCAAATGCTTGTTTAAGCGCAGGAAGTTTAATGGTTAAATCTTTCATGCTAGAGGCATTGACAGCATCAAATTTATTTGTGTAATCAATTAAAGCGCCATCGCCATTATTACGAATATTGGTAATAATATCATTAACTGTTTGAACAACCTCTTTGTTAGAAACGCTATCCCATACAAGCAATGAGGAGAGTTTTTCTTGAAAATCAGATTGCGTGGATGTTAATTTGGCAATCACAAGATGCGCTCAATATTTTGAACCCAAGGTTTAATTTGTGTGTTTTTGGTTTTAAATGAGGCAGCATTCACCACTAAGCGTGAACTAATCTGTTCAATGCACTCAAGCGCAATAAGACCATTGGCTTTTAAGGTGTTGCCAGTATCAACCAAGTCAACAATGCAATGTGCCAAACCCACTTTTGGCGCTAATTCCATTGCGCCAAAAAGTTTGATTATTTCACAAGATTGACCTTTATTTTGAAAATAGAGTTTGGCTGAATTGACATATTTAGTCGCTACTTTAAGTGTGTTTTGCTTAAGTTTGTCTTTTGACTCGGCAGCCACCATCAGTTTGCATTTAGCAATGCCTAAATCCAGTACTTCAAATAAATTATTAGCGCCATGTTCAAGCAAGATATCTTTACCAGCAATGCCCATATCGGCAGCGCCGTGTTGTACAAATACAGGCACGTCAGTTGCACGAATGATAATAACTTGAACGTCAGCAAGATTGGTATCAAGAATTAATTTACGTGAGTTTAGTTCTTCTTTAGCAATGGTTAAGCCTGATTTTTCAAGTAAAGGTAGTGTTTGTTCTAAAATTCTACCTTTGGATAATGCAATTGTTAGCATAAGTTTTTAATCCTGTACGCGTTCAATTTGAGCGCCTAATAGTTTTAATTTTTCCTCAATGGTTTCATAGCCGCGATCTAAGTGATAAACACGTTCAATCGTTGTGGTGCCTGTTGCTGCCAGTCCTGCCAGTACTAAGGATGCTGAAGCTCTTAAGTCAGTTGCCATTAAATGCGCACCCGTTAAAGATTTTACCCCTTTGCAAGTAACGGTGTTATCTTCTAAAGTGAGATTTGCACCCATACGTGACAATTCAGGAATATGCATAAATCTATTTTCAAAAATGGTTTCGGTGATGGTACTACACCCATCAGCAATGGCGTTGAGCGCTGTAAATTGTGCTTGCATGTCTGTGGGGAAATTTGGATAAGTGCTGGTTTTGATATTAACAGCTTTGGGTCGTTTTCCCTGCATATCAAGTGTGATTGAATTTTTTTCAGTTTTAATGTCCGCACCAGTTTCAAGTAATTTTGCAAGAATGGCGCGCATTGATTGATAACACACATTTTTAATGGTAATTTTACCACCTGTGATGGCTGCAGCAATAAGATAAGTACCTGCTTCAATTCGATCAGGACAAACTGCATAAGTCACGCCTGATAATTCATCAACCCCTTCAATGGTGATAATTGATGTGCCAGCACCAGAAATTTTAGCACCCATTTTAATTAAGCAATTAACCAAATCTACAATTTCAGGCTCTTGTGCGGCATTGTGAATTGTGGTTGTGCCTGTTGCTAAAGTTGCTGCCATGATGATGTTTTCAGTAGCAGTCACTGAGATTTGGTCAAAATGTATTTCAGTGCCAATGAGTTTTTTAGCTGTGGCGTAAATATAGCCGTTTTCAACTTTAATAAAAGCACCTAAATTTTCTAATGCTTTTAAGTGTAAATTAACAGGGCGTGAGCCAATTGCACAACCACCAGGTAGGGATATTTTTGCCTTGCCATATTTAGTTAGCATTGGCCCGAGTGCTAAAATTGAAGCACGCATGGTTTTAACCAAATTGTACTGAGCAACCAAGTTGGTTAACTTTGAACTATCTACAAACAAAGAATTATCGGATTCTAGTATAAATTCTGCACCCATGTCCATTAACAACCTAAGCGTGGTTGAAACATCACTTAAATGCGGTGTATTGGTTAAAATAATGGGACCATTGGCCAATATTGAGGCAAATAAAATGGGTAAAGATGAGTTTTTTGACCCTGCGGCTTTAATATGACCATTTAGCACAATACCACCATTAATAATAAGTTTATACATTATTTAGACAATCTTTCAAGTTTCTTTTTTGACTTTAGAATCAAACTATCAACGCCTTTGCGTTTAATATATGAGTTAAATTGAGCACGATAATTTTTAACAATACTTACGCCAGAAAACACGATGTCATATACATGCCAAGTGTTAAGGTGTATCATTTTTAGAGAAATAATATTGGGTTTTGGGTTGTTATTAATGTTAATAATTAACTTTACAATGGCTTTATTTCCCTTGCGTTTAACGTTAGGGTCTACTGAGATGTGAACACTATCAAGTTTGTCATAACCGGATAAAATCTTCGCATAATCTTGAATTAAAGATTCTGAAATATAGTATTGAAAAAAATGTTTTTGTTGGATGTTTAAGTTATCCCAATACTTGCTTAATGCAATTTTAGTGGATACGCTTATGGCAATATTAGGTAGGAGTTTTAATCGAATTAAGGCTTCAACATTTTGTTTAGTGGCATTTTTCTGTTTTCTTAATTCTTTTAAAGAGCTTAGGGCGCTAACCATAATATTAAGCGCAGCCGAATTAGGTGGGTCAATAATATCCACAATTGCTTGATGATTTGTATTTGATGTCTTGTCTATTGCTAAAGCAGAATTTATAGGCAAAATAGACAATATAATGAGTAGTGTTTTAATCACAATTTTTAAAAGAGAAATCAACTTAAATCAAATTTTACCTTTGTAAGTGTTTTTTGTATAGATGTCAATTAAAGAAAAACTAAAGAATTTAACCACCAATCCTGGTGTTTATCAAATGTTTGATAAACAAGACCAAGTGATTTACGTAGGTAAGGCTAAAAATCTAAAAAATAGAGTGTCAAGCTATTTTGTTAAAATACATAAGCAAAATAAGACCAAAGTTTTAGTTGCAAACATTAAAGACTTTAAAGTAATTGTTACCGCGACAGAAGCTCAAGCTTTGTTATTAGAATCTGAACTAATTAAGCAGCACATGCCAAGATATAATATCTTGCTTAAAGACTCAAAAAGTTATCCTTACATCTTTATCAGTTATGACAAGCACCCTAGAGTAGGCTTTTATCGGGGTAAAAAACTTCAGAGCGCTCAATATTTTGGACCTTATACATCGGCTCATGTGGTTAGGGATTCACTCAATCTACTTAAAAAAATCTTTAAAGTTAGGCAGTGTACTAATAGTGCTTACCGATCACGCTCTAGACCTTGTTTAGAATATCAAATAGGGCTATGTAGTGCACCTTGCGTTAGCAAAATTAGCGATGAAAATTATCAATCAGACGTACTGATGATGTCTTTGTTTTTATCTGGTAAAGGTAGGAAAGCCCTAGAGAGGGTGTCAAAGAAAATGCAACTCGCCTCTCAGAATTTAGAATTTGAATTGGCAGCACGTTTACGCGACCAATTGATTGATTTGCGCACCATCCAAGAACAGCATACCTCAAGTGCTAGCAATGATTTAGATGTGGTTAGTATTGCTCAGCAAGGCGGGGTAAGTGGTGTTGAGGTGTTATTTATACGCTCTGGTAAGCAAATTGGACAAGTGTTTATTTTGCCTAAAAACTCAAATAACCAAGATATTAAACAAGTTTTATCTGCATTTTTGCCTTTATATTATTTGGGTAAAAATACCCCAAAACAAATATTAATTAGTCATAAGTTGAGTGATAAAAAAATAATTGCCTCGGCTTTAAACACCCATATTATTGATACACCAAACAAAGACAAAAAGTATTACCTAAATATTGCTAATTTAACCGCTAAGGAAAACCTTAATCAAAATTTATTATCAAGATTTAGAAAAAAATCAACACTTGTGCATTTACAAGTTATTTTTGGATTGAGTAAATTACCTAATTATATTGAATGCTTTGATATTAGCCATATGATGGGCGAGGCAACTGTTGCCTCGTGCGTGGTGTTTGAAAAAGGTGCGCCAAAAGCGAGTCAATATCGCCAATTTGACATTAAAAATATTACCCCTGGTGATGATTATGCCGCAATGAACCAAGTTGTGTATCGGCGTTATTCTAAACTACTAAAGGATAAAAAGCTTTTGCCAGATATTATCTTTATTGATGGCGGATTAGGGCAACTCAATCAGGCTATTATGGTGATGAACTCAATTGGCGTGGATGATGTGCAATTAGTAGGTATTGCCAAGGGAGAGAATCGAAAGGCAGGGCTTGAGACTTTAATTGCGGTTAAAGATGGTAAGGTTAATAAAATTAATCTATCACCTTACGATCCTACGCTTATGTTAGTCAATCACATTCGAGATGAATCACACCGTTTTGCGATTAAAAATCATCAAAAGAAACGCGCTTCAAGACGCACAACCTCAATACTAGAATCTATTGCAGGCGTAGGAAAGTTACGCAGAATGGCACTGCTTAATTATTTTGGTGGTTTGCAAGAAGTTAAAAAAGCATCGATTTATGAAATTCAAAAAGTCAATGGTATTAATTTAGCATTAGCGACTAAAATAGTTGAAAAACTAAAAGGTTAATATGTTTATTAGAATACTTGTGATTGCTTTTGTTATTGGCTACTTTGTGTGGTGGATTAATAATAGAATTTTAGGCAAAAATTTAAAAATGGCCAGAGTAATTGCCACTACACTTGTTGTTATAAGTGTTATATACTTAATTTTGGGTAGTTTGTCTTATTTAATTGAAAGGGTTTAAAGATATAATAATCTGAACTTTTTTATCCAAAGAAGTGAACATTAAATGGCGCAAATTGTCTTTATTTAGTCAACACCACCTTTTAGCATTACACTAGAGGTAATCGCTCTTTAAGATGGCGTACTTTTTAATTTTTTTTTGACAAAACTAACGCATTAAGATGCTTGGTTTTATTAATCACTTTGTTTGATACATTCACTAGAATTGACAGATTTGATGCCTCCCAAACGGGTAAATCACGTATATGATCACCCATGTAGTCGAAGCCTTTATCGCCAAAGCGCTTAATTAGTTTTTTTGCTTTATTGTGTGAAGATAGATTGAAGTTTTTGTTGCTTGCCATGACGTCATCAAATAAATCAATTTTTTTAACAGTTATTTGTTGGTTATTGCGGGTAAAGAAATCAAAATCTTGTTGTTTATTTTTTGTTTGAATTTTTTCTGTTTTGAGATAATTACTAATAGCAAAAGCATAGAGTTTATGTGAGGCGGTAGCAAGAATGATTTTATCACCTTGTTTTTTGCGTTTTTTGATATAGTTAATTACGCTTTGATTGTAAGGTAAGGCACTGACATCAATAGAAAATCGCTTGGTTAATTGTTCTTTTAAATAGCCTTTTCCACACAAAAACCAAAAAGGGTAAATAAAAATAAGTAGTGGATTTTTTTTTAATGCGCCCATTGAAGACTCATACAACAAATCTGTATTAATTAATGTATGGTCTAAGTCGACGATTAATGGTGTCATTCTAGGGCTTCCCACTTTTCATAATATCTTTTAAGGTCGGCCTCTAATCTGGCAAGTGTGATTAGAGCATCTTGAGATTTTTCTTGTTGAAAAAACTCAGGGTCTGATAATTGTAATTGAATTTGAGCTATTTTTATTTCAATTTTTTCAATTTTTTTTGGAAAGTCTTTAAGTGTTTGCTGTTGTTTGTAGTTTAATTTTTTAGTATTTGCTGTTGATTTTTTGATTGTTTTAACTTTGGGCTTGTCTTTTTGTTGGTCTAATTTGCCCTGTTTTTGAATCAAATAATCATCATAGCCGCCAGCATATTGGTTGATAACACCATCACCATCCATAACAACTGTAGAGCCAACGACATTATTTAAAAAAGTTCTATCGTGTGAAATTAAAATTAAAGTACCACTATAATCTACTAGCATTTCTTCTAACAATTCAAGTGTTTCAACATCAAGGTCATTAGTTGGCTCATCAAGTACTAATAAATTGGCAGGCTGAGATAGTATTTTAGCCAACATGAGGCGATTTTTTTCGCCACCAGAAAACATTCTAATTGGTGTCATAGCTTGCTTTCCAGTAAATAAGAATTGACGCAAATAGCCAATAATGTGCTTACTTTTCCCACCAATGTCAATACGTTCACGACCTTCAGAGACGAAGTCCATAGCTTTCATGTTAGGATTAAGATGTTCGCGCATTTGATCAAAGTAGGCTAATTTAATCGTTTTGGAGCGACGAATAGAGCCACTATTGGGTTGCAACTCGTCAAGTAAAAGTTTAATAAAGGTTGATTTTCCGCTACCATTGCCACCAATAATGCCAATTTTTTCGCCCTTAAGCACCAGCATAGAAAATTTTTTAACCAGGGTTATATCGGCAATTCGATAGTTAATTTTTTTAACTTCAAACACCAGTTTGGAGGCGCGATTTTCATCATCCAATGCGTAGATTTTAACTTGGCCTTTTTTCGCACGGCGGTTTATGAACGATTCACGCATAGATTGTAAAGCGCGAACACGCCCTTCATTGCGAGTGCGTCTGGCTTTAATGCCTTGCCTAATCCAAGTTTCTTCTTGTGCAAGTTTTTTGTCAAATCGTGCGTTGGCAATTTCTTCGGCGTGTAGTTGTTCATTTTTGCGTTTGATATAATCAATATAACCACAATCAAATACTGATAAATTGCCACGATCAAGGTCGAACACACGATTAACAATACCTTTAATAAATGAACGATCATGACTAATAAGTACCAAAGTGCCATGATAATCTTTTAGCATACGCTCAAGGTCAAGAATGGCAGTAATATCCATGTGATTGGTTGGCTCATCAAGCAATAACACATCTGGCTCTTGAATCAATGCTTGAGCCAGCATTACACGCCTTCTCCAACCGCCAGAGAGTGTGGATAAAACTGTATCAGCATTGAGTGTAAAACGATTAAGAATGGCTTGAATTTTATGCAAATATTGCCAACCATTTAACTGGTCAATTTTCTCTTGTATCTCTCCAGCTTGCTCTAATTTTCCATCATTAATTGAATGTTGGTATTGTTTAAGGGTAATGCCAATTTCTCCCAAACCTTCTGCCACAATGTCAAATAGATTTTTGTCATTATCTTGTGGTAGTGTTTGCTCTAAATAGCTAATTTTGACACCCTTTTTAATTTTTAATTTTCCATCATCTGGCTCAATTGTGCCAGCAAGAATGCGCATAAAAGTAGATTTTCCTTCACCATTTCTACCAATGAGTGCGATTTTATCACCTTTGTGGATGGTTGAACTTACCTCGTTGAGGATGGGTTTGTCAGAAAAACTAAGAGAAATATTGTCAAGCGTAATAAGTGGCATGGGTTAAAATTATTTTTATTTAAACAAAATTTTATTGTGCGCTATTTTATTCAATTTTTGCTACTATTAGAACTTATTAATCCTGCCCATGCCGAGAGTATTGAAGCTAAAAGTTTCGTTAATAATCAGCAACAACAACGCTATCAAACATTAATTAACGAAATTCGTTGCCCAGTTTGCCAAGGTCAAAGCATTGGCGGATCAAATGCGGGATTGGCTAAAGATTTGCGCGAAAAAGTCAGAGAGTTAATATTAAAGCAAAATACCGATGATAATATTCGTAAATTTATGACTGACCGATATGGTGATTTTGTCGTGTTTAAACCGCCAGTTAACAAAAACACTTATTTGTTATGGTTTGCACCTTTTGTATTTTTGGCTTTAGGTTTGTTCTTTTTAGTGCGTTCTTTATCGACTAAAAAACCTAGTGTTAAAAGTACTGTAGATACAACCAAAGCCAAAGATTTATTAAAATGAGCCAACAGCAATTATTCATTAAAACCCACCAACGTGGCGTTGTTGAAATTACACAAAAAATTAACGGTATTATTGTTAAACAAGGTCAACCAGTTGAGTTATGCCATGTATTTATTGCTCATACATCAGCATCACTCATGATTACCGGTAGTGAAGATTCAGATATATTATTAGATGTTGAAGATTATTTTCAAAAAATAGTGACAGATGCAGACTCTGTTTATCGACATAACAACGAAGGTGATTTTGATATGTCGGGGCATATTCGCACAATTTTGACTGGCGAGGCCAAAACCATTCCTATTATTGACAACAAATTGGGTTTAGGTCAATTTCAAGGGCTGTTTTTATATGAGCATCGAGCTGGTGAAAACATCAGAAAATTGATTATAACGCTATCGTGAGTCGTAAAATTGAACTAAGTGATTTAATCATTAAAGCTTATGTGCACAAAAAAAATGGTGAATTGTCAAAGGCAATTAAAGTTTGGAACACGCTGCTTGATCATCAAGCAGCTGATAAAGATTTAAAAGCCAATGCGTATTTAAACTTGGGTCATTTGCATCAATTAGAAGGTAGTGATGATTTAGCGGTTCAGAGCATGTCAAGTGCCATTAAAGCCAATCCAAATAGTTCAGAGGCGTATTATTGTCTGGCTTATATGGCACAAGAAAAGCAATCTTTTAAGCAGGCTGTTGAATATTTTGAGCAGGCTTTGGCATTAAATAATACTGACAGCGGCGTTTATAATAATTTAGGCAATTGTTATGACCAACTCAACCAAACGACCAAGGCAATTAACGCTTATACACAAGCCATCGCTATTGACAATCAATATATTACTGCCATTTATAATCGTGGTAATATATATGAAAGTTAATAAACTCCAATTAGCCTTAAAAGATTTAACTTTAGTGCTTGAATTAGACTCAAATTTTTATCAAGCCTATTATAATCGTGGCACTTTATTAGCCCAATTGGGGCGCTTGGAGAAATCCAAGCAGGATTTGACTAAAGCAAAGGCATTGGCACAAACAGAACTAGAGCAAAAACACATTAAGGAACCCAGTGAGCGACCAAGATAATAACAAATTAATTATTGAAAGAAAATCAAAACTGGCTTTATTAAGAGAGGCAGGCAATCCATTTGTTAATAATTTTAAGCCTGAAAATTTAGCGCAAGATATTATTCAAAAATTTGATGGTTTTTCTAAAGAAGAGCTGGCGCAAAAAAACGTGCAAGTATCTGTAGCAGGGCGGATGATGCTCAAGCGTGTGATGGGCAAAGCTGGTTTTGCCCATGTACAAGATTATAGTGGACAAATTCAGCTTTTTATCACTCGTGATGAGTTGCCCGAAAATTTTTATAATGAGCAGTTTAAAAAATGGGATATTGGTGATATTATTGGCGCTATAGGTGTTTTATTCAAAACTAATGTGGGTGAATTATCCATTCGCATTAGTGATATTAAGTTGCTGACTAAGTCATTACGTCCACTGCCTGAAAAATTTCATGGATTGAGCGACCAAGAAACTCGTTATCGTCAGCGTTATGTTGATTTAATTATGAACAAGACATCACGCAATACGTTTAAACGCCGCAGTCAAATTGTCGGTTATATCCGCAATTTTTTTAATAATCATGATTTTATTGAGGTAGAAACACCCATGTTGCAAACCATTCCAGGCGGTGCAACAGCCAAACCATTCGAGACTCATCATAATGCATTAGACATGCCCATGTATTTGCGTGTTGCACCTGAACTTTATTTGAAGCGCTTAATTGTTGGTGGCATGGATAGAGTGTTTGAAATTAATCGTAATTTTAGAAACGAAGGACTCTCCACGAGGCACAACCCAGAATTCACCATGATTGAATTTTACCAAGCCTATGCTACATATCATGATTTAATGGATTTGACAGAAAAATTATTCCGTGGCATTGCACTTGATGTCTGTGGTAGCGCCAAGATTCATTACCAAGGTGATGATTTTGATTTCTCCAAGCTATTTGAGCGTATTAGTGTGTTTGATTCAATTTTGCAATATAATCCAAACCTAATAGCAGCCGATTTAAATCAGGACAACGCTAAAAAAACAGCAGAAAAATTAGATATTCAAGTCAAAGAAAATTGGGGTTTAGGTAAGATTCAAATTGAAATTTTCGAAGCTACCGTTGAAGAAAATCTCATTCAACCCACTTTTGTCACTGAGTATCCAACTGAAGTATCACCACTAGCACGGTGTAATGACGACAACCCATTTATCACCGATCGATTCGAGTTGTTCATTGGTGGTCGTGAAATTGCCAATGGCTTTTCTGAGTTGAATGATGCTAAGGATCAGGCTGAACGTTTTAAAAAACAAGTTGCAGAAAAAGACGCAGGCGATGATGAAGCCATGCACTATGATGCCGACTATATCCGCGCTCTAGAATATGGCATGCCGCCTACAGCAGGTGAAGGTATTGGTATTGATAGATTAGTAATGTTATTCACTGATTCGCCATCAATTCGTGATGTGCTTTTATTTCCGCATATGCGCCCTGAGGTAAAGTGAAAAAGTGCCAATTTTTTTAGATTTAATAATGTAGGTAAATGAACCAAGATTCTTATCAAGCCATGCTGGCAATCGTACAGTCATTTCACGACAAGCATGATTTTAAAAACTATGGCGGTGAAGATTTGGCGGAAGAATCAGCAGATTTATTAATTTTATTGATAGGTACGGCAATTAGTGCTAATTTTGATCTTAATCAGACCTTTTGGAAAAAAATGGAAAAACTTGATAAACGTCAGTCAAAAATGGTTAATGGGAAAATTAGAGTGTCTGAATTTAAAGGTGTGAATTAATGAGTCAAAATGCAACGCCAGTTTTAACCATTGATGGTCCAAGTGGGGTCGGAAAAGGTATTATAGCAAGAATTGTGGCACAAAAACAAAACTGGAATTTGCTAGATTCTGGTGCAATTTATCGTGCTTTTGCTTTAGTGGTTGATACTAGAAAGGTTGAAATTTATGATGAAGAAGCTTTAAAAGAAGTTGCACAAACCCTTGATTTGGAGTTCAAAACAAAAGCAGGCGATGAGCTTGTGAGTGTTTATCTTGATGGCAAGGATGTGTCTAAGATTTTACGTACAGAAAAAACAGGTGAGATGGCTTCAAAAATTGCTTCTATTGGCGTGGTTCGCTCTGCGCTTTTAAAGCGTCAAAAGGACTTTGCCAAAATGCCAGGATTGGTGGCAGATGGCAGGGATATGGGTACAACTGTTTTTCCTGATGCGCCATTTAAAGTATATTTAACTGCAAGTGCTGATGAGCGAGCCAATAGGCGTTTAAAACAATTGCAAACACAAGGTAGTAAGGGTATAATCTTGCAAATCTTAGCAAAGGTGAAAGCAAGAGATGAGCGTGATAGTTCACGTAAACACTCCCCACTTAAACCTGCTAAAGATGCACTTATCATTGATACCACTGAGTTATCTATTGATGAGGTTGTCACTCAGGTGATAGCATTAATTGAGGCTTAAGCGGTTAAACCTCTTAAATAATTAACCCGATAATGTATTAAGCGTATACCGCAAACAGCTTAAGAATTACCGGTCAATATCAAAATAATAATATGTCAGAATCATTTGCCGAGCTATTTGAAAATAGCGCAGAACAACAAAACGTAAAAGTTGGTGCTCTTTTAATGGGGACCATTATTAGTATTAATCGTGAAAAAGCAATTATCAATGTTGGGCTTAAATCAGAGGGTTTTATCTCTTTGGACGAATTTAAAAACCCACAAGGAGAGTTAGAGATTGAAGAGGGCGATATTGTCGAAGTTGCACTTAAATCAATTGATGACGGTTTGGGCAATACTTTGTTGTCACATACTGATGCTAAGCGTATTAAACTATGGCAATCACTTGAACTAGCAATGAACTCTAAGGAAGTTGTAACTGGCATTGTAACTGGCACTGTTAAAGGTGGTTTGACGGTTGATATTGGTGTAGTTAAGGCATTCCTACCTGGCTCATTAGTTGATATACGTCCAGTGAAAGATTTCTCATATCTAACTGGTCAAGAAATTGAAGCCATTGTTATTAAGATGGATGAAGTTAGAAACAATATTGTGATTTCTAGAAAAGCCGTATTACAAGAAGCCAACTCTGTAGACAGAGAGGCGCTACTTGAAGGTCTTGAAGAAGGTAAAGAAATTGAAGGTATTGTTAAAAACCTTGCAGATTATGGTGCGTTTGTTGATCTTGGTGGTGTTGATGGTTTGTTGCACATTACAGATATTTCTTGGCAGCGTGTTAACCACCCGTCCGAAAAATTAACAATTGGCGATAAAATTACTGTTAAAGTGCTTAACTACGATAAAGAAAAAATGCGCGTATCATTAGGACTTAAGCAGTTAACCGCTAGCCCTTGGGACAATATTTCAGACCGCTTACCTATCGGCAAGAAAGTACCAGGAACGGTTTCTAATTTAACAGACTATGGCGCATTTGTGCGTATTGAAGATGGCGTTGAAGGCTTGGTTCACGTGAGTGAAATGGATTGGACGAATGCCAATGCTCGTCCTTCTAAAATTGTTAAGTTAGGTCAAGAAGTTGAAGTGGTTGTGTTGGATATTCAGGAGTCTAATCATCGCATTTCATTATCCATGAAGCAAGCTCAAGAAAACCCTTGGGAGGCGTTTGAGGCAATACATAATAAGGGTGATAAGATTCTTGTTAGTGTTAAATCAATCACTGACTTTGGTTTGTTTGTTGGTCTTCCAGGCGGTATTGATGGCTTGATTCACTTGGCTGATATCTCATGGGAAAAACAATCTTCAGATCAATTGGTGTCTAGTTACTCCAAAGGACAAGAGTTGGAAGTGTCTATTTTAAATATTGATGCTGAAAAAGAGCGTATTTCTTTAGGACTTAAGCAGCTTTCAGAAGATGATTTCATGCAATATGCATCTGCCAATAGGAAAGGTTCAATTGTTAAAGGTGTAATTATGGAAGTTGATTCACGTGGTGCAGTCATTAGTTTGGGTGAAGACATTACAGGTTATTTGAAAGCAGGGGAAATTTCAGAAGATCGTGTTGATGATGCGACTTTGATATTAAAAACTGGCGAAGAAGTAGAAGTTGCGATTGTGAATATTGATAGAAGGACTCGCAATATTTCAGTCAGTATTAAAGCTAAAAACTCAGTGGAAGAAAAGGCAGCAATGGAAGATTACAACAAACAATCTTCTGATGCAACAACTGGTTCTACATTGGGCGATTTGCTAAAAGAAGCAAAAGACAATAAGTAATACTTGTTAAAAACAGTCACATATTACTATGTGACTGTTTCTTCCTACCTACCTATTATGAAAAAGACCGATCTTATTTTAAACTTATCAGATAGTTCTGATTTATCTAAAATTGATGCCAAAATGGCAGTTGAAGTAATTTTACAAGAATTAACGCAAGGTATTGTTTCTGGCCAAGGTGTTGAAATAAGAGGTTTTGGCGGTTTTTACAAGAAACATCGCAAGGCTCGTCAGGGTATTAACCCTAAAACTAGCGAAAGGACACAAGTAGGTGAGAAGTTTGTGCCATTTTTTAAGCCGGGTAAATTACTTAAAGAAATCGTCAATAAAGCCTAGTTTTGATTGATTTATAAAGTGTGATTAATGTATAATTTCATTTTTTTTACGCGAAGTGTTAAAGTTTTAGAGCGTTAAACAAATGGGGGCGTTAGCTCAGTTGGTAGAGCATCGGACTTTTAATCCGCTGGTCGAGCGTTCAAATCGCTCACGCCCCACCATACTTTAAAAAGGATTCAAAATTATTGAATCCTTTTTTGCATTAATAAAAATTAAGACATGCATTAGGAGTAAGAAATGACAGTAAAAAAAGGCAAAGTGGTTGAGATGCATTACACGTTAAAAAATGATTCTGGCGATGTGGTTGATTCATCAAAAGGAAATGAGCCTATGCCCTTTATTCAGGGTTTTGGCAATATCATTCCAGGCTTAGAGAATGCACTAGAGGGTATGAAGTCAGGTGATTCTTGTGAAGTGTCAGTGAAGCCAGAAGATGCTTATGGCGTTCATCATCCAGAAGCCATTCAAGACATTTCTATGAAGGACTTGCAAGGTATTGATAATTTGACAATAGGCATGGAGTTGCAATCTAAAGACGAGCAAGGAAATCCATTTATTGTTCGTGTTAAAACCATTAATAAAGAAACAGTGACGGTTGATGCTAACCATCCTTTGGCAGGCGAAACATTGCATTTTAGTGTGAGTATTGAAAGTATAAGAGAGGCTAGTAAGGATGAACTAGCACATGGTCATGTGCATTCTGGCTCTTGCTCTCATTAAGCATTTTTTCTAAATTGGTACGTGGAAAGTCATTGCCCATTATGCCAATCAACTGATTTAGAACGCTATTTTAAGAACAAAGATTCAGATTATTTTATTTGTACCCAATGTGAGTTGGTTTTCGCACCTGTTGAATATCATTTAAGCAATATTCAAGAAAAACATAGGTACGATTTACATCAGAACAACCCCAAAGATTTACATTATCGACAGTTTCTATCCAAAGCCTTCAATCCAGTATTAAAACACATTTCACCAAATGCTATTGGGCTTGATTTTGGTTCTGGCCCGAATCCTACACTCTCTGTTATGTTTTCAGAACGAGGATATCATGTAGATTTATTTGATAAATTTTATGCAAACGATACTTCAATTTTTAACAATTACTATGATTTTATTACCTTGACTGAAGTGGCAGAGCATTTTGACAAGCCTGGATTTGAGTTAGATAGACTTTTTTCCATGTTGAATGATGATGGCATCTTATCCATTATGACCAGCATGCTAAACAGTGACACTAATTTTGAATACTGGCATTATAAGAATGACCCAACGCATATCTGTTTTTTTAGCCAAACGACCATGAACTATCTTGCCAGCAAATGGGGTGCAAAGATTAGGTTTTATGGTGGTGATGTTGTTTTGTTTTTTAAATAAAATTCAAGTAACCAAACTTATTTAATTTAAGTATATAGTTATATATAAGAACTTAGAAAACATCTTTAACTCTACTAGGAGTAGATTTAAAAAATTTCCAATTTAATAAAATCTGTCATTTTGCTAATCATCCATAATTATGCAAAGCTTGAATTCACATCATAAGTGCAACACTCGTTAGTCGGTCAAAAGGTATACTAGCTATTCCTTTAACCTGACAAGAAAAAGGAGTGAAACATGAAAAAATATACACAATTGACCTGCTAAACAAATAGGGATACAGTCAAACTTTTATTGCTGAATCAATAAATAGAGACAAATCAACTATTTCTAGAGAATTATCTCGCAACACTGGCAAAAAGTGTAATACCACCAAGGTCAAAGGTGGCGTAATAAGATGATTGTAAACAAGTTAAACCTCTACTTTAGAGCTGGAGGTATTACAAAGTTAGCAAAGTATTAGATGATGGCAGTTTGTTTGATGTTCATCATATTGACCAATTTGTTTATCAAGGCTGAGGTGCTTATAGCGAATTGCATAAGCAAAATACTGAGCGTATTTTCAAGCAAATGGAATTTGAATAATTAATCTTGTTTTATGATGAAATTAGTGCCAAGTAAGATTGGTAGCGTTTTTGGTGAATTTTACCTGATTTGATTGCCGATTTAATCGCGCATCTTGGCTCAAAGATATGAGCACAGTTTCTGAATTTACAAGCATTAATGAGCGGTTTAAATTCTTTAAACCCATTTAAAATTTCTTGGTTGGTAAGTTCGTCTAATTGAAATTCACGAATACCTGGAGAGTCAATTAAATCACCGCCTGAAGGGATGTGATAAAGTGTAGTGTTGGTTGTTGTATGCTTGCCAAGTTTGCTTTTGATAGATATTTCATTGACACGTAAATTTAGATTAGGTATTAACTCATTGATTAGTGAAGATTTTCCCACACCAGATTGACCTAAAAAAATATTAGCTTTGTTATTAAGCTGAGTTTTAAGTTGATTAATATTGGTTTGCTTTTTAACACTTAAATAACTCACTGAATAGCCGATGTTTTCATACATAGAAAAATCAAATTTAATTTTTTGAATATCATTTGCTAACTCAACCTTATTAACTACTATATTAATAGGTAATTTTGCATTTTCAGCCACTACTAAATAGCGATCAATCAATTCAAATTGATAATGTGGTTCAATGGCAACCACCAACCACAGTTGGTTGATATTGGCAGCAATGAGTTTGTGTGCGCGATGAAGTTGATTATGGCGCTCAAGTAGGGCGGTGACAATACCTTGATTGGATTGTGTTATCTGAAAGATGACTTGATCTCCAGCAACAGATAAGTCAATATTGCGCCTAGCAGTGCATTGATACAACTCGCCTGATTTTGCTTCGACTAATAAGCGTTGTCCATAGCGAGTAATGACTAAGCCTGTTTGCGCTTTGTTAGAGTTAAAGGGAAGTTCTTCAAAATTTTCTAAGGCTTTATTTACTCTAGCGATACGCTCAACTTGAATTTTTTCAAGTTGCCATTTTTGGCGGCGTGTTAGAGGCAAAACTGTACGCTATTTTTTGAACTTATAATATTCATTGTTTAAATGATTTACAACTGATTTTTCCTCATCGGGAAACCAGTCAATGCCAAGTGCACTGACACAATTACTCACTTGGCGACGCAAATCAAAGTGGTTGTGTAAACGCGAATTGCTCTGTGTATAAAAAGCATCATCGTGTTCAATAATATGACAAGCAATACAAGATTCTTTGTGTAATTCTTTGCCATCTTCATTGGCAAAAGTAATGCTTGATGCGATTATCATTGTGATTAGTAATAATTGGTTCATAAATTTTTCCTTTAATTGGTTTTAAAGTATGCCGTTTATTGTTTGTAAGCCTTAAGTTGATTAATGCGAATTGACGCACTTGGATGAGAGTCATGAAAAGCAGAGTATAAATAATCTGGTGTAAGGGTTGCAGCATTGTCTTTATATAACTTCACCAGCGAAGATACTAAATCGTCTGCATTGGTATGTTTAGCGGCAAAGGCGTCAGCTTCAAACTCATGTTTTCGTGATAGATAATTATGAATAGGTGCAATAAAAAAACTAAACACTGGCACGGTTAGTGTAAACAAAATAAGAGCTGTATGATTTGATGGATGGCTAATACCAAGCCCATGAAAAAACCAACCTTGATTAATCAAATAACCAAGTAATGCTAAACCAAGCAAAGAAATTGTAAATGAACTAATCATCTGTTTTTTGATATGTCGATGGTGGAAATGTCCCAGTTCATGAGCAAGAATCGCTTGAACTTCATCATCATTCATGCTTTTAAGTAACGTATCAAAAAACACAATGCGTTTGTTTTTACCAATACCCGTAAAGTAGGCATTGCCATGCGATGACCTTTTAGAACCGTCCATTACAAATATGCCATCACTTTTAAATTCTGTGCGTTTAAGCAGATTATCAATCTTGGTTTTTAACTCAACATTATCTAGCAGCTTGAATTGATTAAAAATTGGCGCAATATAAGCGGGATAAAGCCAAAACATCAATAACGAAAATCCAGTGAGAACCAGCCAAACATAAATCCACCAATATTCACCCATAGTACCCATTAAATAAAGAATAGCATAAATTAGTGGCAAGCCAATAACCAGCATGAGCAGCGTGCCTTTGAGTAAATCCATAATAAAAGTTTTTGCATCGGTTTGATTAAATCCAAATTTTTGCTCTAATATAAAAGTCCGATATATACTAAATGGCAAATCAATCAAACTACCTAGTATCATCAGACTCACCACAAAACCCACGCCTAT
Source organism: Candidatus Ruthturnera sp. Tsphm01 (assembly GCA_030142985.1). Classification (GTDB taxonomy): domain Bacteria; phylum Pseudomonadota; class Gammaproteobacteria; order PS1; family Pseudothioglobaceae; genus Ruthia. The sequence goes on from CP125320.1 coordinate 340,663, forward strand.
GTATAAGGCGTTGTTAGTTTGCGTTTGCCAAATGTTATCTAAGTAGTCTAACCCGCCACCAAGTGTCCACAGTAGCAATATGCCCGTTGAAAATATAACTTCAAAATGATTTAATTTGAGTTTAGCCTGTGTATATTCAGCCGCCTTTTGGTGTTCTTTTAGTGTAATTTTTTTGCTAAATTCACTGGGTATTTTATTAAATGATTGGATAATTGCCTTATTTTGCCTAATGTTTAACCACAACAAGGTAATGACATAGCTAAAGGCAACTATCAGGAAGATTAGGGTAAACAAGTTAAAATCCATAATGTTTTGAGTGTGATGCAGATAAATATCGTGTTATTTTACCGTTGTTTACATTATTTCAAGATGATTTCGTGGTGTCTTTTGATAAATAAAAAAATATAATATTGGCACGATGATTTATCAAGATATAATTATTTATTTTTTTAAGAAAACTAGGATAGTATATGAGACATGTTATTTTGTCAGTTATTGTTGCAATCTGTTTTATAAATAACGTTGCATTGGCTGTAGTAACAAAAGATTTGGCTTATCCATCGGGCAATTCGTCAGCCGAAGATATTGTCAATCAAAACTACTTTGTGAACCATTTTTATAGTTTTAATAATTACGCCATCGCTAGGCAGGGTAAAGATATTACTGCATTTATTTTAAGGTCAAAAGACTCAAACCCACTAACAATAACATTAGAGCGTTATTTAAACAATCAACCAAAATCTGCTAATGTTAATGCACAAGACTTGGCAATCTTTCGCTCAGGCAAACTTAAGGGTACGGGTATGCTGATTACTGATTTTAAAGATCAGAGTAAATCACAGTCATATGAAATTTTTATTCCATCCATTCGTAAAGTGCGTCGTTTTTCCCAGCCTGCACGCGATGATGCTTGGGGCGGTTCTGACTTTACCTTTGGGGATGTGACTTTGCGCAAACCAAAGCACGAAACTCATGAATTATTAGGCAAAGTAACTTTCTCAGGTTGTTTAGCTATGATGAAAAATATTAAGCGTAATAAATACACACAAAATACTAAGTTTGAAGCAGATTGTTCAGTCAATGATAAAGAAGTGTATAAACTTAAATCAACCGCTAAAAACATAAATTGGTGGTATGACAACCGCATAAGTTATATTGATACCAAAACATTCGCTGATTATCGTACAGAATATTTTAAAGACTCAAAACATATTAAAACCATTGACAGATCTTGGGTTTCAACAGGTTTGAGTGATCCACGTGCTGTTTTTTGGGGGTACTGGTATGGTAAAACACTAGCAACGGGTCATGAAACATTGGCATTTATTCCTTATGGTGTGACCAAAGTAAATCATAAATATAAGGCTAAAAATTTATGGTCAACTCGCACTTTAAAAAGAATGCCGAAAAAAATTAAATAACAAATACAGCGCTATAATATAACGCTAATAAAAAAAACAGGAGAAAAAATGCAACAAACCAACAAACTAATCGCCATTGCAATTTCGGCACTATTTGCCAGTTCACTGGTGTTAGCAGAAACAGAAGTGACAGGAAAAGTCATCCATGAAAGCGCCCAATTTACCAACTTAGGAGCCAATATTGGTGATACTTCTAAACATGGAAAGGGCTTATTTAAAAGTGAAACCAGTGTAAAACTGTTTTTTGATGGTGATGCTGGCAAAGAAAGCGCCTTTCATGTAGAGATTCAAGGTGTTACGAATAGTAAGGCGATTGACGATTATGATTCTATTGAGTCTTATACACAGCGCGACTCATTGCGTGAAGCCTATATTGATACCGAGGTGGGTGACTGGTCAGTTCGTGCAGGCAAACAGCAAGTGGTTTGGGGTACAGCGGATGGCATGAAACTATTAGACACGATTAATCCAACTGATTATTCTGAGATGGCACAAAATCAAATGGAAGATTCGCGTATCACTACTTGGATGCTAAACGCTGAAAAAGATTTGAAAGATGGGGGTAGTATACAAGTGATTGCATTTCAGCCTCGTGAAAATATTTTTACAGGGCTTAATCGTAATATTGATACAAAAGTTCGTGGCAATGGATACCCATCTCTTGGCGCTGGTTTTGTTACAGATGTAACGACAGATGACGGGCATGATCAAGGAAATGCTTTTATAATGAAAGGAGTTGACACCATTACAGGCAAACAAAATGGCTTTCTAAATGGTGTTCCAGATTTGGGCGCTATGGCAACTAATTTTTGGGGCGGATTTGGAGGGGGGAGTAATTTATTCAATGGTGGCACAGGTATGACTGTTGGTCAGTATGCTGGAGATTCTAATGTTAAAGGAATGCCGAATGGATTTAATGGTGATGGCGCTCAAATAATTTCAGGTTTTTCTAGTAATTATGATTTTAACTTAAGCAACTCCGCTAATGCAGCCGAATGGAATGCAAATAAGGCTAATCCTAATTCAATGTTCGAATATATGGATAGAACGCTATTTTCAACATTTGATGCATTTGTAGCAGCAAAATCACAATATGCTTACGATATGCCTGATGATACTGATGTTAATACGGCGTTTAGATTTAAAAATACAACAAATAGCGGTTTGAATTATTCACTTAATTATGCTTATAATTATGATATAAATCCAGTAATAAATTTGGATTGGTATAATGATGCAGGTGAAAAATTACATGTTATTACTGGCAATGCTTCAGCTGTAAATGGTGAGAATACAGCCGTTGTTAGCATTAATAGTAAAGCTGACGGAACTGGTGATATTTATGGTGGCTCTGGAGGTCGGATTTCAACCTTAAGATTTACTCAAACTTTAGAAAGAGCGCATAATATTGGTGGCTCGTTTGATACTGCTATTGACACTAAGGCTTTAGGAGCAATTGTTCTTCGTGGAGAGGCTTTATATCAAAAAGATGTCTATTCTCCAGTTTTTAATCGTGGTAAATTAGCAATTGGCGATTTGGTTGGCGCCTTAAAAATGATCAAGGGTGATCGTTTTAAATATGTACTAGGTGCTGATGTTACAGTGATGAAAAATATGTTAATTTCTGCACAATTTATTCAAGATAGAAATTTGGATTATATTGATAATAATACAGATTTTGACGGCTCTTCTTGTTTGGGAAAGGGAGTTAATTGTGGCACTTATACAGCTGATTTTGCAACCATGCATATGAGTAATAATTTTAATCAAGCAGAAAAAAACAAAGAATTTTATTCGCTGTTCTTCTCTAAGCCATTTGGCGCCTCAGGTGAGCACCGTTGGAACAATATTTTTATGTTTGAAGAAAATGGTGGCAAGTGGAATCGTTTAGATGCTGAATTTTCAATTAATGATGATACTCAGGTAACGGTTGAATATAATAAATATTGGGGTGATGAAAACACCCAATTTGGTCAACTTGAAAATGCCTCTAATGTTCAAGTTGGTTTTAAGTATTCTTTTTAAGGGTATAGAGCATCTGAAAAATTTTAAAAAGCCCGCATGATGTGGGCTTTTTTATTAATGAAAGGAAAACAAAAAAACGAGTCCTACCCGTTTCCTTGTTTTTAACAATGTAAGGAAAAGATATGAATAATTTTGCATCAAAATACGCAGCGTTTGTTATACGTCACCGTAAGGTTTTACTAGTGTTTATGGGTTTTTTTACTCTGATAGCCGTTTACTTTATTAAAGATTTAGACATTCGCAATGACCCCGATACCTTGCTACCAGAAACCAATCGCTATGTTGCAACTAATGCCTATGGCGAACAAAAATTTGGTTTTGGTAATATTATGGTGGTTGGATTTGTGTTAAAAGATTGTATTGGTGGCAATAATCCTTATGCTGATGCGGATGAGATTATTAATTATGACTCTGAAACAGGATTGCGACTTGATGAATCTGTATCAGTAAAAATGACACAAGCAATTTGTGAAAATGCAGGTGGCAAGTGGGATGTTTCGTCTAATGTGTATCAACCATGGTTTATTAATATGGTGCAAAAAGCCCATAACGACATGGTAGCATTAAAACATTCGCGTGCAAATAATTTTATGGACATTGCAGCACAGAAAATCAAGTACATGGGCACATCAGAAGATGGAGGTCTAAAATTTGAAAGACTGATTCCAGTTGCAGGTATTAATACTAAAGATAAGCAAGTGGCAGACAAACAATTGGCACACCTTAAAAAAGGCATTGAAAATAATCCAGTTCTGGCGCCAATGCTAATGCTTAAACAAGCCAAAGATGGTCGCAGATGTGAATTTGCACAAGTAGGTTGGTTTGATGATGAAGCGTGCAAGGCTAGAGGTTTTTTTATTATAGGTGATTATTCCGATACGGTTAAAACTGATTATTTACCTTGGGTTTCTTCCACGGTTGACTTGATGGATGATATTAAGGATAAATATGGCGATAGGGTCGAGGTTCGTATCGCTGGTGAGCCGTATTTTTTGGCATTTATGTTGTATGACTTGGTGCAAAAATGGTGGTTATTTTTAATCTCATTTTTAATTGTAGTTATTGCACTTTGGCGATTAAATAAAAGTTGGCGTGGTTCTGTCTTCCCACTTATTGGTGTGGTTTCAACAATTCTAATTACACTGGGCTTAATGGGATTTACCGAGTATAAACTGACCACCATGATGGTGTTGACACCAATGTTGTTACTTGCTATTGGCACAGGGCATGCAGTGCAAGTCGTTAGGCGGTATTTGAATGAATTACATGTTAAAGGCTTAAATCCAATTGATGCGGCACAAAGTGCAATTACGGCTACCATTATTCCTGCAACTTTAGCTATTGTAACCGATATGGCTGGTTTTTTTACTTTGTCGTTTGTAGACATCTCTTTTTATAAAGCTTATGCTTATTTTGGCATGTTTGGCATGTTTACAATTTTGATTACTACGACGACCATTGCGCCAATTTTAATGGCAACCTTTCATCCTAAAGACATGACAAAAGATAAAGAGAATTATCTACATAAAAACTCTAAATTTGAAACGCTAATGGCTAACTTTTTAACTAAAGTTATTACCACTAAATTAAAAATTATCCCCATTGCAATGATTGTTGCACTTGTTACTTGGTCGACTCTGCAAACCAAAATATTAACACCTACTACAGAATCTGCGATGCCAGGTCTTGAAATAGGAATTAATTATTCACGCGCTGCTTTTAAGTATGATTCTGATGCCAATATTGATTTACGTCGTTTGGGTGAGGTAATGCCTGGTGTCATATCAGTTAATATTCCAATTAAGGGTAAGCCAGAGTATTTTCCAATGTTGCCGGCTTGTGTATATGATGGCACAATGGCAGAAGGAGTTCGGTGTTGGGATGAGGACGAAGACAATCCTCAAGGTGCGTTTAATAATGCTGAGGTTATGGCGGCGATTGAAAAAACTGAAGATTGGATGCGCATACACCCAAACATTGGTTTTACAGGGTCATACATTCAGTTCTTAAAAATTGTCAATATGTTGATGATAACCCCTGAAGGAAAGGAGTCAGACCTTAAATATTTTCATGTACCAAGCACTAAATTTATCTCTGAAAATATGGACGTGTATGGTGACGTAGATGATAAGGATTGGGTGCCAAATGCTAATGACATTGTCACGGGTTTTAATGGCTTGTTAGAAGCCAATACCAGTCAGGGAGATTTAGATTCGTTTGTTTCTAAAGATTGGAATGAAGGTGTGATTATGGGCTTTGTCAATACTATGGATCCAGTGAAGACGCACCAAACCGTTAAAGATATTCAACAGTGGTTTAAGGATAATAAAGACGAGCCTGGTTTTGATTTGGTAACTTGGGGTTTTAAATCTGGTGATGTGGTTCATATGCCTGAAACAGGCAAGGTCATAACCATTGAACAAAGTGGTGGCACGACAATGTCAGTAGGTGGTTTTTTAGGTGCTACAGAAGCAACGCATGATGTAGCAGAAGTAGAATATATTAAGTCACCACTGCTAACTGCATTTGCTATTTTTGTAATTGCTGCATTGATTTTTGGATCACCACTCATTGCAGGTATTTTAACCGCTACATTGCTAGTTACTTTGTTCGCACAATATAGTTTAGGTGCGTACTATACCAGTGTTGAAAATTGGTCGGGTAACCTGCATTTTGCTACTTTAGTGTCCTTATCAATTGCTATGGGCTTGGGTGTAGATTATGGTATTTATATGATATCTCGTCTTAAAGAAGAGATGCTTGCTACTGGTGGACAATGGGTTGATTCTCTTAAAAACACGTTAGAAACAACGGGTTCTGCAGTATTTGCATCTATTTTAATATTACTAGTAAGTTTTGTTCCATTATTAATGACACAATTAGCCAACACTTGGGCATTGGCTATTTTTATTTCTGAAGCGTTAATTATCGATATGGTGATTGCGTTAACAATCATTCCATTGCTGGTTTATGCTTTCAAGCCAAAATATATTTTTAATAATAAACAATAACTAAATGTTAAAAAATTTTAAAGAAGTTCGCTTTGGTAGGCTTTTTTTTGACTAACAAACAAGACTTATTTTTAACAATGGATAGGGTGCTTTTTTATTACTGAAAGCGTGTTTGCTAACGTATAATTTTGATAATTATTTATTGAATTATAATTAATGGCGTTAATTGTACAAAAATACGGCGGTACTTCAGTTGCTTCGCCTGAGCGTATTCAGGCGGTTGCACAAAAAATAAAAACATTTAAAGAAGCTGGCAATCAGCTGGTGGTCAGTGTATCTGCCATGAGTGGTGAAACCAATCGAATGACTGCGCTTGCACAAACCATTCAAGATACACCTTCTCTAAGAGAGATGGATGTTTTACTCACAACTGGTGAGCAAGTAACGATTGCTTTGCTTGCTATGGCGCTACAACAGTTAGGTTGTGATGCGATTTCTTACACAGGTTCACAAGTGCGCATTATGACCGATTCTGAGCATGGTAAAGCACGCATCAAGTCGATTGATGATTATCGTATTCGCCAAAGCCTAACTCAGGGTAAAGTTGTTGTTGTGGCAGGATTTCAAGGTGTGGATGAAGACGGGTATATTACCACATTAGGTCGTGGTGGTTCTGATACTACTGCTGTGGCACTTGCAGCCGCGCTTAAGGCTGACGAATGTCAAATTTATACTGATGTAGATGGTGTATTTACAACCGACCCTCGTATTGAGCCAAATGCTAGAAAAATGAATGTTGTGAGTTATGAAGAGATGTTGGAAATGGCATCACTAGGCTCAAAAGTTTTGCAAATTCGTTCAGTGGAGTTTGCATCAAAATACAAAGTGCCACTAAGAGTATTGTCATCTTTGATTGACAATCCTGTAGGCACGTTAATTACCAGTGAGGAGAATATTGTGGAACAAGCAGTTATTTCAGGCATTGCTCATAATAAAGATGAGGCAAAATTAAGTTTAATTGGCGTGCCAGATAAACCTGGTATTGCATTTAAAATTCTAAGCCTAATTAGTAGTGCCAATATCGAAGTTGACATGATTGTGCAAAGTGTATCTGCACGTGAAGGTCTGACTAATTTTGCTTTTACTGTGCATAGGAATGACTTTAAGATCGCTAGTGAAATCTTAGACCGTTTGTGTCAAGAATTGGGTGCAATAGCTGTTCAAAGTGACGATAAAGTGGTTAAAGTATCATTGGTGGGTATTGGTATGCGCTCTCATGCAGGTATTGCTGCGAAAATGTTTGAGGTGTTGCATAATGAGGGTATTAATATTCAGATGATCTCCACCAGTGAGATTAAAATTTCAGTAGTGATTGATGAAAAGTATTTAGAATTGGCAGTGCGTTCATTACACGCTGTGTTTGAATTGGATAAGGAATAAAATGCATACATTTGATGATAAGGATGGTTTAATTTGGTTTGATGGTGAGTGGGTAGATTGGCGTGAGGCTAAAGTCCATGTATTGACTCATACTCTGCACTATGGCATGGGCGTGTTTGAAGGTGTTCGTGCATACAAAACCAAAAAAGGACCTGTAATTTTTCGCCTTGAAGAGCACACCAATAGATTGTTTAATTCTGCCAAGATTATGAACATGGATATTGGTTTTTCCAGAGACGAGCTTAACCAAGCTCAAAAAGACGCGGTTGCTAAAAATAATCTTGACAGCGCCTACATTCGCCCTATGTGCTTTTACGGATCAGAAGGCATGGGGTTGCGCGCTAACAGGCTTAAGGTGCATACCATTATTGCCGCTTGGAAATGGGGGTCGTATTTAGGCAAGGATAACATGAAAAATGGCATTCGCATTCGTACTTCAAGTTATGCGCGCCATCATGTTAATATTGCCATGACCAAGGCTAAGGCTAATGGCAACTATATTAATTCAATGTTGGCCTTGCAAGAAGCGTTAACTGATGGCTATGATGAGGCATTAATGTTAGACGTTGATGGTTTTGTGGCTGAAGGTAGTGGTGAAAATATTTTTATTGTGCGAGATAGTGTTATTTACACACCTGATTTAACCTCAGCATTAGCAGGTATTACCCGTGATACCGTATTTAAATTGGCAACTGATTTGGATTATGAAGTGATTGAAAAGCGCATCACTCGTGATGAAGTGTACATTGCAGATGAAGCATTTTTTACAGGGACAGCAGCAGAGATAACCCCTATTCGCGAACTTGATAATCGTATAATCGGTTTAGGTTCGCGTGGTCCAGTGACTGAGCAGTTGCAAACCTTATACTTTGATTGTGTTTATGGTAGAAATAAGCAATATCAACATTGGATTGCCAAGGGGTTTTGTCAATGAATTTATCCGCAGATGATTTCAAAAAAAACATGTGAGTTTGAGCATTGTGGAAGAAATTTTTTTCTATTTCGTTGTCTACTAGGGGTAAAAGTGGAATATACAACCCAAATTTTTTTAAAATTTGACAGTAATGGTAAAACATCTTGTCTGTACTGTAGTGCTAGTTACGAACTGGCATAAACTTTAATGAGTGGTAATTCGTCAAATATTATTTTAGTTGGACCGATGGGTTCTGGCAAGACATCGGTTGGTCGCCGTTTGGCCTGCGTCCTTAAGCGTGATTTTTTTGATTCAGACTTTGAGATAGTAGCACACACAGGTGTGGCTATTGATTATATTTTTGATGTAGAGGGTGAGCAAGGTTTTCGCAAGCGCGAAACACAAATGTTGGCTGGTTTATGTGAGATTAAGAATATTGTTATTGCCACTGGCGGTGGCATTGTTATTAATCCTAAAAATAGAGAAATGCTTAAGCGTGATAATTTTGTGGTGTATTTATCATCAACAATTGAACAATTGCTCAAACACACCATGAATTCTAAATCTAGGCCACTACTTGAACAATCAAACAATCGAGAAAAAACCATTCGTGATTTAGTATCAAAGCGCGAATCTTTATATCAAGAAGTGGCAGATGTGGTGATTGATACTACAGGTAAGAAGTTATACGCCATTATTAACGAGATTAAAAAAGTCATTCCAGCATGAAAAAAAATCTAACCATTGCGTTGATTTTTGCCACTTGTTTTGATATTCAAGCAATGACACAACATGAATTTATTGAGCGTTTAAAAGATACGCATCCTTTTTTTACACAACTTGACTTATCTGTACAAATTAAACAACTTGACCAACAAGCAACCACAGCTAATCAAGATTGGGTTGTCGGTGTAAAAACCAATTTTAAGAATGAAGATGTAAGCGATATTTCATCCATAACAACTTATGATGATTTACACACCACTTCAGTTGATTTTTCAGTAACTAAAAAAATACTAAGTTTAGGTTCTGATATTACTGTCAAACACAATTGGAAAGGGAAGAGTAGGGCTTCAACTGTTAGTTTAAACACTAATAGAAATAAATTTTCTATTGATTATATTCATCCACTATTAAGAAATGCAAGTGGCATTAATGATCAACTAAATACAGATTTATCCAATATTGACATACAAATATCTAGGCTTGATGCTATTGAACAACAAGAGGTTTTTATACTTGCTCAACTAAAGAAATTTATTGATTTAGCTTACGTCCAAGCGCGTTTAACGATTAATAATCAACGCCTAGATTTAGCCATCCAAGAGCTAACTCTAGTTAAGAAAAAATTTACCATGTCAGTGGTTGATAAAGTTGATGTGTTGTTGCAAAAAGACGCTTATCAAAGCGCTAAACAGCAACAACTTCAAACCCAACAAGATTTAAACTTCTTGCGTCATGAAATGGCCATTACTTTGGACATTAGCTTTTCTGATGTTAAGGCTGAATTTGATTTATATCAACCCTATACAATTAACAATAATCTTAAGCAATATTTATTAACTAATTCTAGAGTGCTAAAAATAGCCGATTTAAGACAAGACTCACTAAAACGTCAGTTAAAGAGCGATAAAAGTAATTTAAAAGTACAACTTGACTTGAAGTTTGGTATTAGTAGTGAAGGTGAAGATAGTCACTATGCAGACTCTATTTCTAACCAAAGTCCATCGTGGAATATTGGCCTGGATTTGAGTTATCCTATTGGTGGTACGCAAGCCAAGTCAGTCGTTGAAAAAACACAAAAAAAACTTGCCAGAGCCAAACAACAAAAGCAAGTACAATTATTAAATATTCATGCCAAGGCAAATGCATTAAAGAAAAAAATTCAGTTTTTTGTGGAAATACTTGAATCCAATAAAATGCAAATCAAAATTGCCAAGGCGCGCACTAAAGAGGAAAAACAAAGATATAACAACGCCAACTCTCAAGCTAGTTTTGTTATTTCGGCACAAAACAATGAGCAAAGTGCAAATCTTAACCACACTAAAGTAGCGAAAAACTATCAACAATCAGTACTTGATTTCAAGGCAACTATTGACCAATTATTGCCATGACAAACCTTGCTTTGAGCAACATGAACAACACTGTAATTTTATTTTTCAAGGCATTAAAAAGAACAAAAAACGCCTTATGGGTGTTAAATACACGGTTGCCATTAAAGATATCCATGCTCATATTTTTAAGGTTGTATTAACACTAAACAACCATAATTCATTAGGATGGGTGCTTTCATCACTCTGCCGGATTCCCGGTAGTTATCTAATTCGTGATTTTGCTAAAAATATTATCAGCATTAAGACCAAGATCCACAACCTAAAGATACCGATTAAAAAACTCGATAAGAATCATTGGATTGCCTATCCTTGTGAAAATGTACTAAGTATTGAATATGAAATTTATGCCTTTGATTTATCAGTTAGGTCGGCTTATTTAGACAATGAGCGTGCTTTTTTAATGGCAGTAGTTTGTTTTTATTGCCTTTAGGGTTTGAGTCAGATTTGTGTGAACTAAATATAAAGCCAGCCAATCAAAATCAAACATTAGGCAATTGGTCGTGTGCTACAGGTTTGACCGCCTTGGGTGATATGAACTTTACTGCTCGCAATTATCAAGATTTGATTGACCATCCTGTAGAAATAGCATATTTTACCAAACTAGAGTTTAATGTAAGAGGTATTAGCCATAAAATGGCAATAACTGGAAGGCACAATGCAAATATCAAATGCCTAGCAAAAGATTTAGTGATTATATACACTCATCATATTGATTTTTTTAATGGCATTGTTCCATTTGATAAGTACTTATTTTTAACCCTGGTTAGAACAAATGCTTATGGTGGATTGGAGTATAAAAATTCTTCAAGCCTTATTTGCTCTAGGAAAGAAATGCCAGTACTTGGTGAACATAATATAACGCCTGAATACACCAGATTTTTAGCCCTATGTTCGCATGAATATTTCCATGCTTGGTGGATAAAAACCATCAAACCTGACAGTTTCCATCAGCTGGATTTAAATACAGAAAACTACACTCAACAGTTGTGGATTTTTGAAGGTTTTTACCTTATATTATGATGAACTATCTTTATTGCGCACTCAAATCTTAACACTAAAGAAATACTTAACCCTTTTTGCTCAAGCCATAACGCGAGTGCAACAATCCAAAGTTAGGCAAAAACAATCCTTGGTAGAATTTAGTTATGACACTTGGACTAAGTTTTACCAACAAGATGAAAATACCCCTAATGCCATTGTTAGTTATTATACTAAAGGTGCATTGCTTGCTTTTGTGCTTGATATTGAAATACGAAAGCGTACTGATGATAAGCATTCATTAGATGATGTATTGCGCTTGATTTGGGACAATTACCAAGCGATTGAATTAGAAGATAATACCGCTCAAAAAGTTATTGAGCACTTAACACAAAGCGATTTTAGTCAGTTCTTTGATACGTATTTATATGGCGTGGATGAGTTGTCACTTAAAGAAGCCTTTGAATATGTTGGTGTAAATTGTGAATTTAGCCACAAAAAAGACAGTTTATTAGGGTTTGGTATAGGTATTAACAAAACACAGAAGTATGCTGTGTCATTACTCATATTTTTGTGCATCTTGCGCACAAACATCGGGACTGTATGTTGGCGATAAAATTATCAGTATTAACGATAATAAAGTAGCCACTAAAGATTTAGAAAAAACACTCGGCGTTTGTAGTGAAGGCGATAGCATTAAAATCAATATCTTAAGAGACGAACTACTAAAAAATACAATCAAAAATTGATTTTGGTGATAAAATTTGTTCAATTTTTAACCAGAGAAAACAATGGAGTTAGTTACGGAACAACAAAATAAAACTATTTTAGCAGCAGCAATTGGTAATACTTTAGAATGGTATGATTTTGCAATTTATGGTTATTTTGCGGTAATTATGGGGCATCTTTTCTTTCCTGGGGATGATGCCACATTGTCACTACTTGCGTCATTCGCTGTATTTGCCTCTGGTTTTTTGGCGCGGCCCATTAGGTGCTATTATTTTTGGACATATTGGGGGTAAAATTAGTCGTAAAAAGGCATTATTATATTCAATCATACTAATGGCGTTTTCTACTACTGCCATATCACTTCTACCCACTTACGAACAAATAGGCGTATGGGCAAGTGTTATGCTGATTATTTTTCGTATTTTGAGCGGTATATCAGTGGGTGGAGAATATACTTCATCCGCTGTTTATGTTACAGAAACTAATCTGAAAAATCCAACCTTTAAACTTTCTTTGATTGTGGCTAGTGCAATATCAGGTTTTATATTGGGATCATTAATTAGTCTATCAATTAATCATTTCTTAACTGATGAGCAAATATATACTTGGGGATGGAGAGTGGCGTTTTTATCTGGCGTTATTATTGCTTTAATTGGCACTTGGCTAAGAGAACATATGCCAGAAATTGCTCTTAAAAAGAACAAAAAAATTCCTGTTAAAACCTTGTTTAGCAATCACAAAACTTTAATGTTGCAAAATATGGGGCTTAATTTAATGAATTCAATTTTGTACTATACTTTGTTTACTTATACTATTTCCTGGTTAACAGAAGAAAATGGCTTACCAAGAGAGACCGCACTTGATATTAATATTATTGCTCTTGTTGTATTGGTAGTTACAATTCTAATAGGAGGATATCTAGGAGATAGATTTGATATAAAACGCATTCTAAATATTTCTTTTAGCATGATTGCTGTGCTTGCTTATCCTTTATTTTGGCTTATTCCCCAACAAGATCCTATGTTAATATTTATTGGCGAAGTAACACTTGCATTGTTAATTGGTATTGGTTTTCCCGGTGTTTTAAGATTACAAATTAACAATATACCAAAACAAGTTCGTGCCAGTGGTGTTGCAATTAGCTACAATATAACTTGGGGTATTTTTGGCGGTATCGCCCCCTTGATTGTAGCTTGGATTTCGTTAGAAACAAACAATAATTTACTATTCACACTTTATATTAGTGCCGCTGCTGTTATCAGTTTAATTGCATTAAATGCTAGGAAAATTTCTCTAGAAGAATAAGGACTGTATACCCATTAGAGTCATCCTAACTAGTAGATTTACTAATCAAAATATTTGCAGAGGTTTTATTTTCTGTTGTTGCATTTTGTGCAAGTAGTACGTAACTTGTGATAATTAAAATAATTTTAATCTTAATAGCCTCCTTATAAATAGTGATTTAATATCATGAAACTCGGTGGTTATGATGGTAGAAACTAAAACCAATAGTTAAGAGTGTTTCTAGATAAACTGTAAAATTCCACAAATGATGAACCGAAAGTTACCTAAATTACTCCTTAAGCCAGTCGGACGAGCGATTACTGATTTTAGTATGATTAAAGCAGGTGATAAGATTTTATTAGCGGTGTCAGGTGGCAAAGATTCACTTAGTTTATTTCATGTTTTGCGTCATTTCCAAGCAACTTCGCCAAAAAAGTTTGAATTGGGTGTGGTTACGATTGACCCTCAGGTAGATGGTTTTGAGCCACAAGCTTTGGAAAGTTTTTTTAAAAAATTTGACACGCCTTATTTTTTTGAAGTCTTTCCAATTATGAAGCAAGCCGAAAAAAGTATGAAGGGCAATTCGTATTGTTCTTTTTGTGCGCGCATTAAGCGAGGATTAATGTATCAAGTGGCACGGCGTGAAGGCTACAATGTTTTAGCATTGGGGCAGCATCTAGACGACTTGGCTGAATCGCTAATGATGTCAATGTGCCATAATGGTAAAATTCAAACCATGAAAGCGCATTATATTAACGATGCAAAGGATTTGCGTATTATTCGACCGTTGGCATACGTTCGAGAAAGGCAACTACTTGATTTTTCCAAAACAGCACACTTGCCCGTCATTAAAGACTCCTGTCCAGCTTGCTACCAAATGCCTACCGAACGAGCGCATTTTAAACAGTGGCTGTTAAATGAAGAAAAGCGCACACCTAATTTATACAAAAACCTATTAAGTGCCATGAAGCCCATGCTAGATGAAACCAAGGAAAGTTTGAATGATTAGGCTTATTCCTGGATTTTTCAATCGTGCCACTATGGTTAAATCAATTTTATTGGCACATTAATTAGTCAATGAGACCTTTGCATAGATGGCTAGCAAGGACTATTTTTTAAATGACAGTGTTGCACTTATAGGTTGAATTTACCATTGTTTAAATCCACTCTTAATAGAGTTAAGGGTGTTTTTATCCTCCCAGAGAGTTGCTTAGCGTCGCTGTAAAAAGCCTTTAAGTTGATGAAAAGTGGCATTTTGGTGATTATTCATAATGATGTAAAGGTCTCGAATAAAGGCTTTTGCATATAAACGAAATTTAAGACATTAGGGTTGTATGATATAATTTAATCATGAAATTTATTGAAGATATTCAAAGTATTTTTAATCGCGACCCCGCTGCTAGAAACACTTTTGAAATCATAACTTGCTATTCAGGCGTGCAAGCTATGTTGTTTTATCGTCTGACTCATCGATTATGGCGATTAAAATTTAGATGGCTGGCAAGATTTATATCGTCATTAGCAAGATGGTTTACAGGTGTTGAAATTCACCCAGGTGCTGTTATCGGTCGGCGTTTTTTTATTGATCATGGTATGGGCGTGGTCATTGGCGAAACCGCTGAAATTGGTGATGATTGCACTCTGTATCATGGCGTTACGCTTGGTGGTACAACTTGGCAAAAAGGTAAACGCCACCCTACATTAGGCAACAATGTCGTGATTGGTGCTGGCGCAAAGATACTAGGACCGATTACACTTGGTGATAATGTTAGAGTCGGCTCAAATTCTGTTGTGGTTAAGTCAATCAATGAATTTCAAACGGTTGTTGGTGTACCTGGTCGTGTGTTGAAGGACAAGCAAATTAAATCAGACTATTTTGATTCTTATGCTGTGGGTGATGATGTTGATGATCCTACCGTTAAGGCAATCAATTCTATCTTGGTACATCTGCATGACGTGGATTTTCAATTGCATAAAGTCTCAAAAAAATTAAACATTGAGGATCGGAAAGATACCTCTGTGAATGATTTGGAGATTGAAAGTAAATAACCATTCAATAAAAAGGTTCTTTTACTTGACTAAATAACTTGGTTAAGTGTACAATCAACTTCGTTATTAACTAAAATTAGAACTGATATGCAATTAACAACCAAAGGTCGTTATGCAGTAACTGCAATGTTAGATTTAGCATCTAACGACACTGGAAAACCTACTACTTTAGATATTATTTCACAAAGACAAAATATTTCATTGTCTTATTTGGAGCAATTATTTGCCAAATTACGTCGAGCTGAATTGGTTAGAAGTGTGCGCGGTCCAGGTGGTGGTTATTTGCTTAATGCTAAAGCTTGTGATATTAACTTAACTAAAATTATTGAAGCAGTGGATGAAAATATTGACCTGCGTCGTTGTAAAGGCATCGGAGGATGTAACAATGGGCGTCAATGCATTTCCCACCAATTGTGGTGCAAAGTTAGCGAACAAATTAGAATATTTTTGAACGGCAAAACCTTGCAAATGGTGATTGACGATTATAACCAAAATAAAGGAGCATAACATGTCAACACCTGTTTATATGGATTATTCAGCAACAACACCTGTTGATGAGCGTGTCGCCCAAAAAATGATACAACATTTAACCATGGATGGTGATTTTGGTAATCCAGCATCAAACTCCCATTATTATGGCTGGAAAGCTGACAAGTCCGTTAAAAAAGCCAGACAACAGGTGGCTGATTTAGTAGGTGCTGACTCAAAAGAAATTATTTGGACTTCGGGTGCGACTGAATCTGACAATCTAGCTATTAAAGGCATTGCACATTTTTATCACAAAAAAGGCAAGCACATCATCACTTTAAAAACTGAACACAAAGCTGTGTTAGACACTTGTCGGCAATTAGAGCGTGAAGATTTTAAAGTAACATATTTAGACCCGATGCCAAATGGCTTGTTAAACTTAAACGTTTTAAAAGAGGCGATGCGTGAAGATACTATATTGGTATCAATTATGCACGTTAATAACGAAATTGGCGTGATTCAAGATATTAAAGCCATTGGTAATCTTTGTCGTGAAAATAAGATTTTCTTTCATGTGGATGCGGCACAATCAGCAGGAAAAGTGACGATTGATTTATCAAAATTACCCGTTGATTTAATGAGTTTTTCAGCTCATAAAATTTATGGACCCAAAGGTATGGGTGCACTTTATGTACGCCGTAATCCGCGCATACGCATTGAAGCACAAATGCACGGTGGAGGGCATGAACGAGGCATGCGTTCAGGTACTTTAGCCACGCATCAAATTGTTGGCATGGGCGAAGCTTTTGCGATTGCACAAGCTGAAATGGTTGAAGAAAATGCAAAAATTAGACAATTACGTGACCGTTTATTAGCAGGTTTTGTTGATATGGAAGAAGTTGTGGTCAATGGTGATATGGAAAGTCGCATTCCAGGCAATTTAAACATTAGTTTTAACTATGTTGAAGGCGAATCACTAATGATGGCTATTAATGACATTGCTGTGTCTTCAGGTTCGGCTTGTACTAGTTCAAGTCTTGAACCTTCATATGTTTTGCGCGCACTAGGCTTGAGTGATGAGTTGGCACACTCATCAATTAGGTTTACCATTGGACGTTATACAACTGAAGCACAAGTTGATAAGGCTATTAGTTTGGTACGTGCTAAAGTTGATAAATTACGCGATTTATCACCACTTTGGGATATGTTCAAGGACGGTATTGATATCAGTAAAGTTGAGTGGAAGACGCATTAAATAAATATAACAAATATACAGGTTAAAAATTAACAACAAGACTAAAATGATAACAGGTGCTTAAAAGGAGAAAAGAGATGGCATATGGCGAAAAAGTGATGGATCATTATGAGAATCCACGCAATGTAGGTGTATTAGACAAGAACGCTAAAAACGTTGGCACAGGTATGGTAGGTGCGCCCGCGTGTGGTGATGTGATGCGCTTGCAAATTCAGGTTGATGATAACGGCGTGATTGAAGATGCTAAGTTCAAAACTTATGGTTGTGGTTCTGCTATTGCATCAAGTTCATTATTAACAGAATGGGTTAAAGGGAAAACACTGGATGAAGCTGCAGAAATTAAAAATTCTGATATTGCAGAAGAGTTAGCCTTACCACCCGTTAAGATACACTGTTCAGTTTTGGCTGAAGATGCTATCAAAGCAGCTATTAATGATATTAAAAGTAAAGCTTAATTAATAATGGCAGTTACTTTAACTGAACGCGCGGCAAAGCGTGTTGTTAATTTTTTAACTAATCGTGGCTCTGGCATAGGTATTCGCCTTAGTGTGCAAACCACAGGCTGTTCTGGTCTTGGTTACAACATAGAATTTGTTGATAATACTAACGATGATGACACTGTGTTTGAAGGCAACGGCGTTAAAGTTATTGTTGATGCAAAGAGTTTAATTTATTTAAATGGCACACAAGTTGATTATGTTAAAGAAGGTTTAAATGAGGGTTTTGAGTTTAACAATCCAAATGCTAAAGCTGAATGTGGCTGTGGCGAATCTTTTACGGTTTAGTTTTTTAAAAAATGGAAAACTATTTTGAATTGTTTTCATTAGTGGCTGACTTTGATATAAACATCACTAAGCTCAACACCGAATATCAACAACAAGTTGCAAAATTTCACCCTGATAAATTTGCCTCTGGTAGTGATAAAGAAAAGGTTTTGGCATTACAGAATACCTCGTTAATTAATACAGCATTCGACACCTTAAAATCTCCGCTTAATCGTGCTAATTATTTATTAGAACTAAATGGCATTAATGCATTTGATGAAAAAGACACAACAATGGCGGTTGATTTTTTAATGTCTCAAATTGAGCTAAGAGAGATTTTAGAGTCTATTCAAGCCAACAAAGATGAGATAGCTTTAGATGATTTTATTGAAAGGATAGATGAAAAAACTAAGCATAATGTAGATAGTATTAAAGCTTCATTTGCCAATACAAAATCATTAAATGAGATCAAAGACTTAGTTAGGGAATTAAAATTTTATGAGCAATTAAATACTTATGCAAAGCAATTAATGGATGAGTGGTTGTAGCAATCAATATCAATAATGACTTTATTACAAATATCAGAACCCAGTCAAGCGTCAGCACCACATCAGCATAAATTAGCGATTGGTATTGATTTAGGCACGACTAATTCATTAGTTGCATCGGTGATGAGTGGTCAAAGCAAGGTTCTCACGGATGAAAATAACGATGCAATTTTACCCTCGGTTGTGCATTGTGGTAAGAATAACAAATTAACGGTTGGTTGTGATGCTTGCCCTTATGCGAAAACTGATCCGACCAATACCATTATTTCAGTCAAACGATTTATGGGCATGAGTTACAAAGAGGTCAGCACATTTAAAAACTGCCCTTACCAATTACTTGAAAATGGTAATAATGTATTATTTCACACTGCTATGGGGGACTTATCTGCAGTTGAAATTTCTGCTGGCATTCTGTCCTCACTTAAACAGCGTGCTGAAAAATCACTAGGTGGCGTATTATTTGGTGCAGTAATTACAGTACCTGCTTATTTTAACGATGCACAACGCCAAGCAACTAAAGATGCAGCAACTTTGGCTGGACTTAAAACCTTGCGCTTGCTTAATGAACCAACAGCAGCAGCAGTCGCTTATGGCTTGGAGTCAGGTAAGGAAGGTGTACATGCAATTTATGATTTGGGTGGTGGTACGTTTGATATTTCAATTTTGAGTTTTAGCAAAGGTGTGTTTAAGGTATTGGCAACAGGTGGTGATGCCACCTTGGGTGGTGATGATTTTGATGCGTTGATTATTGATGATTGCACTGAGCAATTAGGTATTAATGAAATGACACCTGTTCAAATGCAAAAAATTAAGCAATTTTCACGCACCGCCAAGGAAACTCTGAGTAGTCATGAGTTTGCAGAATTTAACTGCACTGAAAAACCTTATCGCATTACTAAGAAAAAATTTGAAATTCTAGCCAAGACACTTATTAAACGCACTTTACTTTTAACCAAGCGAGCCATTAGAGATGCACAAGTTGATGTTGAAATGATTAAAGACATTATTATGGTAGGCGGTTCTACACGCATGCCATTGGTTCGTTCTATGGTGGGTGATTTATTTAACAAACCGGTTTTGTACTCCATCAATCCAGATGAAGTTGTTGTCAAAGGTGCGGCGATACAAGCTGACATTTTGGCTGGCAATAAAACACAAGAAGATATGTTGTTATTAGATGTATTGCCATTGTCGCTTGGGCTTGAAACCATGGGCGGATTGGTGGAAAAAGTCATTCATCGAAATACCACAATTCCGATTATTCGCGTACAAGAATTTACCACCTTTAAAGATGGACAAACAGCCATGAGTATTCATGTATTGCAAGGCGAAAGAGAATTGGTTAAAGATTGTCGTTCATTGGCTAAATTTGATTTGCACGGCATTCCACCCATGGTGGCAGGCAGTGCTCGCATTCAAATAGAGTTTCAAGTGGATGCTGATGGTTTGTTATCTGTGAAAGCTGTTGAGCAAATGTCAGGCGTTAAAACAAACATCACCATCAAGCCGTCTTACGGACTAACAGATGCGCAAATAGAGAAAATGCTTAAAGACTCTTTTCTTTTTGCTAAAACTGACATTCAAACTAGACAACTTCATGAAACACAAGTAGAGGCAGACAGAACCATTCAAGCCATAGATTCAGCACTTAAAAAAGATAAGCACATGCTTAATGATAAAATACTTAACAATATTTTAAGTGCAAGAACTGTACTGTTTAACATCGCTCATTCTGATGATGAAAAATCCATTAAAATCGCCATTGACAATCTTGAGAAGACCTGTTTAAAATTTGTTGAGATGCGCATGAATAACTCCGTTATGAAAGCCATGCAAGGTCATAATGTTGATGAATTTTAAGAAAAATATTTAGGAAGTTCGTATGCCACAAATTATTGTATTACCCCATCATGAATTATGTCCAGAAGGTATTGTTATTGAAGCTCAACCAGGTGTTAGCGTTTGTGATGCGCTACTTGCCAATAATGTTGAAATTGAGCATGCTTGTGAAATGTCAAACGCTTGCACAACTTGCCATATTTACCTACGTGAAGGGTTTACTTCAGTAGGGGGGGCAGATGAAACCGAAGATGATTTATTGGACAAAGCTTGGGGTTTAGACCCAGATTCTCGCCTATCTTGCCAAACGATTATGGGTAGCACTGATTTGGTAATTGAAATCCCAAAATACACCATCAACCAAGTCTCTGAAACTCACTGAATGCCCTTTTATTATTGAACGAATCAGTATAATCCACTACTAGTTTTAAAAAACTTTCAATCAAAGGAGCGCCCAATCCAATGCCACAAAATCTAGCAACAAGCACATTCAAAAATACCCCCTCCCGAATCTTCTCTAAACTCTAAACCCCTCAAACCCAGTACCTTTGCACTTGCTCTTTTTAGTCTTTCATTCTCTATTGGCACACAAGCTACTGACACTTTCAATAAAGCCACTTACCTAGATTTAAGCACCGAATACAACCAAACCGTTGTTAGTAAAAAAGACAGAAAAACAACCACTTTTTTTAAAGAAGTCGGTGGCACATTACGCAACGCCCTAGGCTCTACAAACTCAGACAATGCTGATGAGTTAGGTAATAAAGTTGTAATCCTCCCAAAAATTAACACCCAATAAAAGTAGAATTTTCTTATAATCAAAACATAAGGAGATTCAAATGAAAACAACACGTAAATCAGATTCACAAATCATGCAAATTCTTAATCAAGCACAAGCAGGTACGCCAGTATCTGAACTATGCAGAGAGCACAGTATGAGCAGTGCCACTTTTTATAAATGGCGTGCTAAATATGGCGGCATGGATACATCAATGATAACTAGACTTAAAGAACTTGAAGCAGAGAATACAAGGCTTAAGAAGATGTACGCCGATGAGCGCTTAAAGGCAATGATTGTACAAGAGGCATTAACAAAAAAGTTTTAAGACCATCTTTACGTAAGAAGATGGTCAAGCAGAGTATCAATAAACACAGAGTAACAGCACGATTAGCTTGCCAGGCTTTTAAGATCAGCGAGACATGTTATCGGTACGAGCCAAAGTTATCATCCGAGAATGAACTAATTGCTGATTGGTTATTGCGATTAACCACAACACACAAGCAATGGGGATTTGGATTGTGCTTTATGTATTTACGTAACATAAAAGGTTTTAGGTGGAATCACAAGCGTGTGTATCGTATTTACAGGCAACTAGAACTCAATCTTAGGATTAAGCCTAGAAGAAGAATCAAACGCGATAAGCCACAAGCTTTAAGCGTACCAATGACAATCAATCAAATTTGGTCAATGGATTTTATGTCAGACTCTTTAAATACAGGTAGAAAAATTAGAACCTTTAATGTGATTGATGATTACAACAGAGAGTGTCTAAGCATTGAAATAGACCACTCATTACCAGCACAACGAGTGATTCAATCATTAGAGCAACTTATTCAATGGCGTAGCAAACCCAAAGCCATCAGATGTGATAATGGTCCAGAATATATATCTCATATACTCAGAGAATGGGCACAAGCAATGGATATTGAGCTTATGTATATACAACCAGGCAAACCAACCCAAAATGCCTATATAGAAAGATTTAACAGAACAGCAAGAAACGAATGGTTGAATATGCATATTTTTGATTCGATTGAGCACGCTCAATCGTTAGCAACACAATGGATGTGGGTATATAATAACGAACGACCTCATAGTTCGATTGGTGGTATTCCACCAAGAAAGCTACTTGAGGCTATTTAAACAACGGAAATTCTATTTTTAGCAGTGGTAAAAATGGGAGGATTACAAAGTCACCTCAGGCTTAAACCCAAGCCATTAATAAAGCCGAAGACTTAATGAATGACAAAGCCAATCAGTTTTTTAATCAGTTTGGTTTTGGTCGTACTGAGGTTAGCATTCATGGATTTAACTCAAAAGAGTTGGACTACAGCATTAAAACCATTCAACCCATCTCTGAGTTACACTACCATCTCAACAAGTGTCACGCGTTTCGTATCCTGAAAGAACTGTCAATGGTAATAAGGGTTTCAGTTTTAGTGTTCGATGCCTAAAGAATTAAAAGTATAACTGATGACGCTTAAATAGCAAAAACTAAGTGAGTTTATTCATGCGCTGTAAACTACTTGCTTGGTCATTATATAATGACCAAGGAATAAATTAGATGGGGATGAATTTTCAATATTTGAAAGTACGTTGACTTGATTCGAAGTATTACAATTCTTATCTGTTTTAGAGCTAGTAAAAGTTGTTTTTTAAATAATATTAGAATTTTAAATATTTAGAAACAAACCCTTGTGCTTTTTTGGACTTGAATTCTGTTTCTATATCCATGGGTTTGTCTTTAGATAATAACCACCTTGGTATTGGCGGATTTTCACTACTACCACAAACTTTACCTAGATTGTTTGGGTGGAATATTTTAACAAAGTCAGGATTGTCTAAATCATTGGTATAAACAATACCGCAATATCTTTCTTGGTGTTCACTTTTAATGACTTTCTTAATATCACTTAATGTGTTAATAAATTCATCGGCATTGGCAACTGTTTTTGGTGCAATTTCTAAGGTGTCATATAGATACCAATCGTTTGGATTACTGTTAAGCTTCTCAAACAGTGCATGGCAATCATCCCATTGCATGATGCCAATAAACCTGCCTTTAAGCTGCTCTATATAATCCATATTTGCCTATTTAGTGCTATTCAATGGTGATACTTGGAAAAACACTGGTTGCACGAGATTGTTGGGTTAGTTTGGCACTGACTTTTTTGGCAATTTCTTTATAAATCTCAGTTATTCTGCCTTCTGGGTTTTTGGCAACGGTTGGCGTGCCTTCGTCAACATCTGTTCGAATGTCTATCTCTAAAGGGAGTGCGCCTAAAAACTCAACACTTGTATCAGCGGCCATGGTCTCGCCACCACCTGTACCGAAAATAGCCTCTTCGTGTCCGCACTTAGAACAAATATGCAAAGACATATTTTCAACAATGCCTAAAATAGGAATGTTAACTTTTTCAAACATTTTTAAACCTTTTTTAGCATCAATTAGTGCAATGTCTTGTGGGGTTGTCACAATCACAGAGCCACTGACTGGAATTTTTTGTGATAGTGTGAGTTGTGTATCGCCTGTGCCTGGTGGTAAGTCAATGATCATATAATCAATACCACGCCATAAGGTGTCTCTTAGCATTTGTTCTAAAGCTTGGGTCACCATAGGACCACGCCAAATCATAGGGTTGTCTTCTTCAACTAAATAACCGATTGACATGCTTTGCATGCCATGACCTAAAATAGGTAATAATTTGCCTTCAGCAGTGGATTCTGGCTTTGCTTTGCTAACACCTAGCATTCTAGGTTGAGAAGGCCCATAAATATCAGCATCTAAGATAGCAACTTTAGCGCCTTCTGCTTGTAATGCTAATGCTAAATTAACAGCAGTGGTTGATTTGCCAACACCGCCTTTACCTGAGGCAATAGCAATGATGTTTTTAACTTCCGGTAAAGCGTCAACGCCTTTTTGGGTTGTGTACTTAACAATTTTGGTTTTAATATCAACGCTAACATTGTTGATGTCATTTGTTGCT
This sequence comes from Candidatus Ruthturnera sp. Tsphm01, assembly GCA_030142985.1. GTDB lineage: Bacteria > Pseudomonadota > Gammaproteobacteria > PS1 > Pseudothioglobaceae > Ruthia. Next base: position 365,209 of record CP125320.1, read on the forward strand.
AACGCATCAGTGATGGTATTAGATAAGGTGGTATGATAACTGTTAGCAGGATAATTAAGTTCAATGTTAATTTGAACTTTATCACCCTTAATGTTAATATCATTAATGATATTTGAAGAGACAATATCTTGTTTGGTATAAACATCAACAACCTTGGATAGAATATCTTTAATTTGCTTGTTTGTTAAATCCGCCATCTTTGTTGTATCCAATTAAGTAAAATAGCGATATTTTATCGTATAACGATATAAGTCACCCTTAATATTAATAAGCCTATTATATATGACATCACGAAAAATTCTCGTTACCTCAGCACTGCCTTATGCCAATGGTGAAATTCACCTAGGACATTTATTAGAATACATTCAAACTGATATTTGGGTGCGTTTTCAAAAAATGATGGGCAATGAGTGTCATTATGTTTGTGCAGATGATGCACATGGCACGCCTATTATGCTTAAGGCTAATGAACTTGGTATTACGCCTGAAACGTTAATTGAAGGTGTGAGTGAGCGTCATCAGGCAGATTTTAAAGAATTTTCAATTGGTTTTAGTCAATATCACTCAACCCATAGTCATGAAAATAAAGATATTTCTGTTAATATTTATATGAAGTTAAATGACGCTGGTTTTATTAAAAAACGTACTATATCTCAGGCATTTGACCCTGAGAAACGAATGTTTTTACCCGATCGTTTCATTAAAGGCGATTGCCCTAAATGCAGTGCTAATAACCAATATGGAGATAATTGTGAAGTTTGTGGCGCAACTTATTCGCCAACAGAACTGAAAAATGCCAAATCTGCTATTTCAGATGCAACGCCAATTACCAAAGATTCAGAGCACTATTTCTTTGACTTGCCTCAATTTGAAGCACAGCTGAAAGCGTGGACCAAAGCAGGGCATTTACAAGATGAAGTTAGCAATAAATTATCTGAATGGTTTGAGCAAGGCCTTCAAGAATGGGATATTTCTCGTGATGCGCCGTATTTTGGTTTTCAAATTCCTGGTGTGGAAGGTAAGTATTTCTATGTTTGGCTAGATGCGCCGATTGGCTATATGGCGAGTTTTAAAAAACTTTGTGATGAGCAAGGACTGGATTTTGATGAATACTTTAACAAAGACTCAAATACCGAACTTTATCATTTTATCGGTAAAGACATTGTTTATTTTCACGCGCTTTTTTGGCCAGCCATGTTGATGGGTGCGAATTATCGCACGCCAAGTGCAATCTTCACACATGGGTTTTTAACCGTGAATGGTCAAAAAATGAGTAAATCTCGTGGTACGTTTATTCAGGCTAGAACTTATCTTAATCATCTCAATCCTGAATGTTTGCGTTATTATTACGCCTATAAACTGTCTGCTAAAATTGATGATATAGACCTTAATTTGACAGACTTTAAGCAACGTGTAAACTCAGACTTAGTGGGTAAAGTGGTTAATATTGCTTCGCGTAGTGCAGGGTTTATTGTTAAGGAGTTTAACAAAACTCTATCTGCTTACGCTATTGAGCCTGAACTTTATCATGAGTTTGTTGCTTGTGGTGATATCATTAAAAAACACTATGAGGCGCGAAATTATAATCAAGCCATGCGCGAGATTATGAAACTAGCCGACAAGGCCAATCAATATATCGATAAGCATAAGCCATGGCAATTGGTAAAAGAAGATGCCAAGCAAGCACAAGTGCATGACGTGACTTCACTTGCTATTAATTTATTTAGGGTATTGATGACTTATCTTAAACCAGTATTGCCTGTTATGGCAAAACAAGTTGAGGTTTTTTTAAATGTAGATAGACTTAACTGGCAGGATTTAAAACATCCTTTAACCAAGCATCAAATTAACACATTCAAACCGCTAATGTCACGCATTGAAGATGAGAAAATTGAAAAAATTATTAAAGCTTCAAAACAAAATATGCAAGTAGTTGTACAGGACAAATCCAAGGATGATAATATGATTCAAATTGATGATTTTACTAAAATTGATTTACGTGTTGCTAAAATTATCAAAGCTCAAAATGTAGAAGGTGCTGATAAATTATTACAATTAACACTAGATATTGGCGAACAAGAAACGCGAAATGTATTTTCAGGCATTAAAGCGCATTATACAAATAAGGAGTTGGAAGGTCGACTCACTATTATGGTTGCGAATCTAGCGCCTAGAAAAATGCGTTTTGGCATTTCACAAGGCATGGTGCTTGCAGCAAGTGATAGTGATTCGTTGCATATTTTGTCAGTTGATTCTAATGCCAAGCCAGGCATGAAAATTATTTAGCCTTTATTAAATACTAGTTATTATTGATTTTAAAAAAAATCGGAAGGATGTCAGAGCGGCCGAATGAGCACGCTTGGAAAGTGTGTGTACCTTTGGGTACCGTGGGTTCGAATCCCACTCCTTCCACCATATTAATACTTTATGAAGCCAAATTTTCAACCTAAAAATATTGTCAAGACCATTAAAAAATTAACCCAAGACGGGCTTAAGGTAGTAAAAAAAGCAAGCCTTGGCAACAGTTGGGATAGTGTGGTTGCAGCCACTGATCAAGTGGAGTTTGAGTTAGGTAAGTTCATTAGTGTTAATTCACACTTAAATGCAGTTATGTTTAGTGATGAATTTAATCAACAATATGAAAAAACACTGCCAATTATTACTAATTTTTATTCCGATATATCTACCAATAAAGCTTTATATCAAGCTTACAAAACACTTAAAAAGACCAACCTTAACAAGCAACAACAACACATCGTTAAAGATGCTATAGAGGGTTTTGAGCTTTCAGGTGTGGACTTGGAAGACGAGTTTGCACATAGATTTAGAGCCATTAAGGAAAAACTAAGTTTGCTTAGCAACGAGTTTTCTAAAAACGTCTTAAAGTCTACCAATGAGTGGAAAAAAATTGTAGATAAAGATGAGTTAAAAGGCTATAGCGACAATGAACTGGAAAAAATTAAAACTGACAAGGGTTATGAGTTAAGTTTGCAAATGCCTGTTTATATGGACGTTATGACTTATTTAGACAACCGAGATTTAAGAGAAGAAGCGTACAGGGCTTATGCATCAAGAGCTTCAGAATTAGGCATTACCTCAACTGATTATGACAACAAGCCCATTATGGATGAGATTTTATCATTACGTGCTGAGATGGCTAATATTTTAGGTTTTGAACATTATGCACAGTTGTCTATTGCGTCTAAAATGGTTAATAAGGCTGATGAAGTCATACAGTTTTTATCTAATCTGGTTGAGCGTTCAAAACCTCAAGCACAATTAGAATTGACAGAATTGAAAGATTTTTCAGGCATTGATTTACAACCATGGGATTTAGGGTTTTATAGTGAAAAACTTAAAGAAAAAAAATTTGGGTTTAAAAAATCTGATTTAACCCCATACTTTCCAGAAGAGCGTGTGTTAAGCGGATTGTTTTCAACCATTGAAAATTTATATCAGATTAAAATTGAGCAAATACAACAAGATAGTTATCATATTGACGTTAAAGTTTTAGATGTTAGTGATAAAAACGGACTCATTGGTAGAATTTATCTTGATTTGTATGCAAGAGAAAATAAGCGTCCTGGCGCATGGATGGCAGATTATCAGCCTTTGATTGAGTCTCATAAACCGGTTGCTTTTGTGGTTTGTAATCTTAACTCCCCCACTAATGATAAACCAGCCTTATTTGAATTTGATGAGATTGTTATTCTATTTCATGAATTTGGACATGCACTACACCACTTATTGACCAAAGTTGAATATCCTTGTGCTGCAGGCATATCTGGCGTGCCATGGGATGGTGTGGAGCTGCCTAGTCAATATATGGAATTTTATGCGTTTGAAAAACAAGTCATTGCTTTGATTTCAAAGCACTATAAAACTGGGCAGTCCTTGCCTGATGATTTATTTGATAAACTCATTGCTTCTAAAAATTTCCATTCAGCGCAGGCTATGTTACGACAGTGCGAGTTTTCATTGTGGGATCTTAAAACACACATGTCAAATTCAGACACCTATGAAGTATTAAAACAAGTTCGATTAGAGACGGCACTGATGGATAGCATTGACGAAAGTCGATTTTTAAACACCTTTGGGCATATTTTTTCAGGGGGTTACGCAGCGGGGTATTTTAGTTATAAATGGGCAGAGGTTTTAGCGGCTGATGCTTATTATTATGTACAAGAGGAGGGTGGTATTGACTCTAACGCCTCTAAAGATTTCTTGTATAATGTTTTGCAGGTAGGCGGTAGTTTGAATTTTATGCAACAGTATATAAAGTTTAGAGGTAAAAAGCCTTCGGTTAATGCTTTATTGAAAGCAAATGGTATTTTTTAGCACATACTTAATTAAGGAAAAAACATGATTAAATTTATTCTCAGTATTATTATTATTTTGGCATTAATTGGTGGTGCTGTACAGTTTGTTGCAACTAATGAAAGTTGGTCTTTGGTTATGAACAAGGAAGCTGCGCTGAGTAGTGTTCAAAATGGTGTAATTACAATTTATGAGTTTATTGAGGTGTTAATTTCTGATGCTAATAAAATCAAAGGTGTTGACTTAACAACAAAATAATTAACATTCTCAAGTAATTTTTAAACCTTTACTTTAGGTGGGTTTTTTTTTGATGAGTGGCATTAAACTTTACTGAGTACAATTGAGCCATTAGTACCGCCAAATCCAAATGAGTTAGAAATGGCATGATTGATTGTCATTTTTCGTGCTTCATTGGCGCAATAATCTAAATCACAATTTGGGTCTTGATTGATAATGTTAATGGTTGGTGGTGCAATTTGGTGTTGAATAGCAAGCGCAGTAAAGATGGCTTCAATGCCGCCAGCAGCACCTAATAAGTGTCCAGTCATAGATTTAGTTGAACTCATTACAATATTATAGGCGTGCTTGCCAAGGGCTAATTTAGTGGCATCTGTTTCCGCTTGGTCACCTGCTGGTGTGGAAGTGCCATGTGCGTTAATATAATCAATTTGATCGGTGTTAATGCCTGAGTTTCTTAGTGCATTTTGCATGCATCTAGCTGCACCTTCACCACCTTTTGAGGGTAGCGTCATGTGGTAAGCATCACCACTCATGCCATAACCTGAAACCTGCGCATAAATTTTTGCGCCGCGTGCTTTGGCATGTTCAAATTCTTCTAATACCACAACACCTGCGCCGTCTCCAAGTACAAAACCATCTCTGTCTTTATCCCAAGGGCGAGAGGCGCTTATCGGATCATCATTGCGAGTGGATAATGCGCGTGCTGCGGCAAAACCGCCTAGCCCACAATTAGTGGTTGACATTTCAGCACCACCGGCCACCATCACATCGGCATCACCATATTCAATCAAACGAGAGGCATCACCAATATTATGAGTGCCTGTAGTGCAAGCGGTAACAATGGAAAAATTAGGACCTTTTAAGCCATATTTAATAGAAAGATTGCCTGAAATCATATTAATGATCGAGGAGGGGACAAAAAAAGGTGAAATACGCTTTGCACCTTTTTCTCTAAATAAATCTGCAGTTTTTTCAATTGTACCAAGACCACCAATGCCAGCACCAATGGCAACACCGATGCGATGGGAATTTTGTTCGGTGACTTCAATACCACTGTCTTCAATAGCTTGAATACCAGCGGCCATGCCGTAATGGATAAAAGTGTCCATTTTTTTAGCATCTTTAGGTTTTAAGTAATCGGTAATTTCAAAGCTTTTGACCGAGCCACCAAATGTGACCGACTGACCTTTGGTGTCAATATTAGAGAGCGAAGCAATACCAGAATGACCTTTAAGAATATTATTCCAAGATTCACCTACGCTTAGACCTACTGGACAAACCATACCCATGCCTGTAATAACAATCCTTCTTTTACTCATAATGTTTTAAAATTTAATATAAAAAGGCGCTTAATTCAAAGAAAGAAGCGCCTTGTTGCGTTAAGTTGATAAACAGAAATTACAAATTATTGTTAACGTAGTCAATTGCTTGTTGAACTGTAGTAATATTTTCGGCTTGATCGTCAGGGATTTCAAAGTCAAACTCTTCTTCGAGAGACATGACTAATTCAACAGTATCTAAAGAATCTGCACCTAAATCATCAATAAAAGAAGCATTGTCATCAATATCACCATTTACATCTAATTGTTCAGCTACAACTTTTTTTACTCTTTGTTCAATGCTCATTTGTTATTTCCTTAACTGTTTAAAAAACGTTATTTTATCGTCAAAAAGAGATTATATAAGACTAAATTTAAATTTTTTTATTAAAAGGTCTCAAATAATGCTAGATTTGATATCGGGTTGGGTCTGTTACTTTTGCTTCTTTAAAGCCTAATTTTCTATATTCACATGCATCACAAATACCGCAAGCTTTTCCATTTTTATCTGCCTGATAACATGTTGTTGTTAGTGAATAATCAATACCAAGAGAAAGACCTTTTTTGATAATTTGTGCTTTATTCAAATGAATTAGTGGTGTATGAATGGTTAGTTTTTTTCCTTCAATACCTTGTTTAGTGGCAAGATTGGCCATCACTTCAAACGCTTTGATGTAAGACTCTCTACAATCAGGATAACCTGAATAATCCAGTGCATTAACACCAATAAATACATGTTGGCAGTCCAATACCTCTGACCATGCCAGTGCATAGGATAAAAAAATAGTATTGCGAGCAGGTACGTAAGTAATCGGAATATCATCGCTTTGAGAAAATTTTGGTATGTCGATATTATCATCTGTTAAGGCAGAGCCGCCAATATCAGATAAGGATATTTTCATAACTCTGTGTTCAGTAGTGCCAAAAATTTTAGCAATATTTTCAGCAGATTTTAACTCTGATTTTTGCTTTTGCCCATAATCAAAACTCAGACTATAACATTCAAAGTCTTTTGTTTTTGCAATAACTAAAGTTGTAGTAGAATCTAGTCCGCCAGATAAAAGAATAACGGCCTTGGCTTTATGTTTAGCATTAGACATTAGCCAAATTGCCTTTTTCTTCTAGCCATTTTTTTCGATCAGCTGCGCGTTTTTTACTTAACAACATGTCCATGGTTTGAAAAACTTGCAACGGATCATCTAGTGTGAGTTGGATTAAACGCCTAGTGTCTGGTAGCATGGTGGTTTCTCTTAGTTGAGAGGGGTTCATTTCACCCAAGCCCTTAAAGCGCTGAACTTGAATTTTAACTCGCTTGTTTTCACTTTTTATTTTTCTAATAATGGCATCTCGTTCATTATCATCAAGAGCGTAGTAAACTTGTCTTCCTGCATCCAGACGATACAACGGTGGCATTGCGACAAATATATGGCCTTCTTGAATAAGTTTTGGGAAGTGTTTTACAAACAAAGTGCAAATGAGTGTGGCAATATGCGCGCCATCTGAATCGGCATCAGCAAGAATACAAATTTTGCCATATCTTAAGCCGGATAAGTCTTCACTATTAGGCTCAAGACCAATGGCAATACTAATATCATGAATTTCGTTACTGGCTAATACTTGCTCAGAATCAACCTCCCAAGTGTTTAAGATTTTACCGCGTAGTGGCAAAATGGCTTGATATTCTTTGTCTCTTGCTTGTTTGGCAGAGCCACCTGCGGAGTCACCTTCAACCAAAAATACTTCTGTTTGATTAAGGTCAGTACTGGTGCAATCCGATAATTTTCCAGGTAAGGCGGGACCACTAACTATTTTCTTGCGAATGATTTTTTTGTTAGTTTTAAGCCTTGCTTGTGCATTGACAATAGCCAGTTGAGCGATTTGTTCTGCAATACTGGTATGTTGATTTAACCAAAGACTAAAAGCGTCTTTAACAACATTAGCAACAAAACTAGCACACCCTCTAGAAGAGAGCCTCTCTTTGGTTTGTCCAGAAAATTGTGGGTCTAGTATTTTAATGGATAATACATAGGCAATTTTTTGCCAAATATCATCAGGCGTGAGTTTGATGTTTTTGGGGATTAAATTTCTAAATTCGCAAAATTCTTTTAAGGCTTCAGTAAGTCCTGACCTTAGTCCATTAACGTGTGTGCCACCACCAATAGTTGGAATAAGATTAACATAACTTTCAGCCACAACATTGGTGTTGTATTGCGTCCATGCGAGTGAACAATTAAGTTGTTGTTCATCAGTTTTATAATTAATAATAAAAGGGGTGGGTGGCAGACAATCTAAGCCATCTAAAGATATAGACAGATAATCTTTTAAACCTTCTTTGTAAACCCATTTGTCTGTTGTTCCATCTATTTCATTATAAAAATTAACCTCCAAACCTGGGCATAAAATCGCTTTAGAACGTAGGTTGTGGCGTAATTTGGTGGCAGAGAATTTAATGGTGTCAAAAAACTGTGTATCGGGTTTGAATTTAACAGTGGTGCCTGTGTTGCGCTTACCAACGCTGCGAGTTATTTCAAGTTCTGTTTGCTTAAAGCCATTTGAAAAAGTGATGTAATGTTCTTTAGCATCCCTTTTAATCCAGATTTCTACCAAGGTGGATAGGGCATTAACCACTGAAATGCCAACGCCATGTAAGCCACCTGAAAATTGGTATGAATCATTTGAAAATTTTCCGCCTGCATGGAGTTTGGTTAAAATAACCTCAACGCCTGACTTGCCCTCTTTAGGATGGATATCCACAGGCATGCCTCGACCATTATCTTTAACAGATAAAGAGCCATCCTTATATAAAACAACGCTAATTTTAGAGGCATATCCTGCAATTGCCTCATCAACACTATTATCAATAACTTCTTGAGCAAGGTGGTTTGGGCACTCAGTTTCAGTGTACATTCCTGGGCGTTTGCGCACTGGCTCAAGACCTGTTAAAACCTCAATAGAGGATGAATCGTAGTTATTCATGATGTTTGAACGTGGTAATTTGGCGAGTATCATACCAAAAAAAAGCCTAGAAAAAACGAGGCTTTTTTATTTTTTTTAATAAAGGCTACTCAATAACGACGATAGATTTTGCTATTTCTTTAGGCCCATAACAAATGCTTAGGCAGTCTTGAACCAAATTTATCTTTAATTGACACTAGCAGTAAATCATAATAAGATTTGGCGAATTCAACTTATAAGTGCAACACTACCATTTAAAAAATAACCCTTGCCAGTCATCTGTGTAAAAACCTCAAACAGGGTATTCACCCCAAGCATTTTTTAGGTTTATTGTTTATTAAATACGTTGTCCTAAAGGCTTCTTTTTCGCTGATATTATCCAAAGCCATTTTCTTTGGGAATAATTACCTTAACAAGCCGTTATGGTTCTCATTTAGTCCACGTATCCTAGGTTTAGTAAAATAAGTATCACAAGCCAGTGTTTCAGCCAGTTTATCATACCAACTAAGCTATTTGTCATTGTCAAAAGTTAGAGTTTTAACCCAGTGCTTAAGTGGCGTGAGTAACTTGATAATAGCGTCATTTGCAGCCTGTGTGGTTTTGTTGGTAAATATAGTATCTTTGTTCGCAGCTCAATTGTGTATATTTTTTCATGTTTCACTTCTTTTTCTTGTCGGATTAAAAGAGTAACTAATATGCCTTTTGATCGACTAACGAGTGTTGCACTTATGATGTGAATTCAATAAATATAACTTATGTTGTTTTCTGTTAGATATAAAAAAAGCCCCATTAAATGAGACTTTTTTATTTAACTAAACAGACGATGACTACATCATACCACCCATACCACCCATATCAGGTGCAGCAGCAGGTGCGTCGTCTTGAGGAGTGTCAGTAATCATGGCTTCAGTTGTAATCATAAGGCCTGAAATACTGGCAGCATGTTGTAGCGCTGCACGGACAACTTTTGTTGGGTCTAAAATACCCATTTTAAGCATATCGCCATACTCTTCTGTTGTTGCGTTGTAGCCATAATTACTTTTACCCTTGGCGACTTCGTTAAGAATAACAGAAGCCTCACCGCCACCATTTATTACAATTTGGCGTAGTGGCGCTTCCATAGCGCGTTTAGCAATGTCAATACCAATATTTTGATCATGATTATCACCCGTTAATCCATCTAAGGCTTTGATGGCACGAACTAAGGCAACACCGCCACCAGGAACGACACCTTCTTCAACAGCAGCGCGAGTAGCATGTAGCGCATCATCAACACGGTCTTTCTTTTCTTTCATTTCAACTTCGGTAGCAGCGCCTACTTTAATCACAGCAACACCGCCTGATAATTTAGCCAAACGTTCAAGTAATTTTTCCTTGTCGTAATCACTCGTTGTAGTTTCAATTTGTGCTTTAATTTGTGCAATACGACCATCAATATCAGCTTTTTTACCAGCACCATCAACAATGATGGTATTTTCTTTGCCAATTTCAATGCGCTTAGCAGTGCCAAGGTGTTCTTCAGTTACTTTTTCTAAAGACAAGCCAACTTCTTCTGAAATAACCATACCGCCTGTTAGTACAGCAATGTCTTCCAAAATTGCCTTACGACGATCGCCAAAGCCAGGTGCTTTAACCGCTGCAACTTTAACAATACCACGCATGTTGTTAACCACTAATGTGGCTAATGCTTCGCCATCAATGTCTTCAGCAATGATTAGCAAAGCTTTGCTTGATTTTTGAACTGCTTCTAGCGCAGGCAATAAATCACGAATATTTGAAATTTTACCGTCATGCAATAATACAAAAGGCGTCTCAAGATCAGCAGTCATTGCTTCTTGATTGTTAACAAAGTAAGGTGATAAGTAGCCACGGTCAAATTGCATGCCTTCAACCACATCAAGCTCATTTTCAAAACCAGAACCTTCTTCAACCGTAATAACACCAGCTTGACCCACTTTTTTCATGGCATCGGCAATAATATTACCCACAGAAATGTCAGAGTTTGCAGAAATGGTGCCGACTTGGGCAATGGCTTTTGTATCATTACAAGGTTGTGAGAACTTACGCAACGCCTTAACAGCAACCTCTGTTGCTTTGTCAATACCTCGTTTAAGATCCATAGGGTTCATACCTGCCGCTACTGATTTAACACCTTCAATAACAAGGGCTTGTGCAAGTACAGTCGCTGTTGTGGTGCCGTCACCAGCAATATCATTGGTTTTTGATGCCACTTCTTTGACCATTTGTGCGCCCATGTTCTCAAATTTACCTTCTAAGGTAATTTCTTGAGCAACAGAAACACCATCTTTGGTAATTGTAGGACCACCATATGATTTGTCTAGTACAACATTTCTACCTTTGGGTCCTAGCGTTACTTTAACTGCGTTAGCTAGCATATTAACACCATCTAACATTAAATTTCTAGCCTCTGAACCAAATTTTATATCTTTTGCTGACATTTTTAATCTCCTTTATTCAATAACTGCGACAATATCGTCTTCACGCATAACTAGCAATGTTTCGCCGTCTACTTTAATTTCGTTACCCGCATATTGACCAAATAATACTTGATCTCTAACTTTAACGTCTAATTTAATAACATCACCATTGTCGTTAATTCTGCCATGACCAACTGCTAAAATTTCACCTTTTGAGGGTTTTTCTGTGGCTGAATCTGGAATAATTAATCCACTTTCAGTGGTTTTTTCCTCTTGTGTTCTACGGATAATCACACGATCATAAAGGGGGCGAATATTCATTTTTTTCTCCTAGTTAATAAACAAATAAATAATTTTTTAAGCTTGATGCTTGAACTTAAAATCAGTCTTTAAAGAGATTGCTCTTGTAGGTTTGATTTAAGCTTTTGCATGGCTTTAGTTTCAAGTTGTCGCACTCTTTCTTTTGAAATGCCATACTTGTCTGCTAAAGTATGTAGGGTTGTTTTTTCTTCTTTCAAGTATCTAGATTGTAAAATATCCAAACTTCTTTCATCTAACGACGACAAGGCTTTGTAAAGTTGTTGCTGTTGGTTCTGTTTTGAATCGTCTGCTAGTAATAACTGCTCAGGTGTTTGGACGTTTTCATTGGTTAAATATTGTTCTGGTGCGTGAGAATTCTCATCACCAGATAATTCAAACGTCACATCGTTAAATTGCAAGCGCGATTCCATTTCCAGTACATCTTTACGACGCACGCCTAAATCATTGGCAATTTTATCTGCCTGCTCTTCGTTTAATGAACTATAAATATGCGCTTTAGCTTGCTTGAGTTTGAAAAATAATTTGCGTTGTGCTTTGGTTGTGGCAACTTTAACTATTTTCCAATTTTTGAAAACAAACTCATGAATTTCAGCACGAATCCAATACACCGCAAATGAGGCAAGACGTACATTTCTATTCGGATTAAAACGCTTAACTGCCTTCATCAATCCAATAGTGCCTTCTTGCACAAGATCGGCCTGTTCAAGGCCGTAGCCTTTGTAACCATGAGCGATAAAAGCGACAAAACGCATGTGCGATAAAACTAATTTTCTGGCTGCGCTTAAATCATGATTTTCATACAATTGAACAGCTAATTCATGCTCTTCCTCACTGCTTAAGATGGGTGGATATTTTTGAACCTCTAAACTTGAGGATTTTTTAGCAGGCGATAATGTGAGCTCTTGATTCATTTTGTTAAATAACTGAGACCTTTGCATAATTATACAAAGGTCTCAACTAACAATTAAATATTAGTAAGGGTTGAAATTATAGGCTATGTCAATGTTTTAAGCAAGTCTTTATGTTTGTTTGATTGCTGTGTTAATGTTAAGCGTTCGGCTTGCACAATGGTTGATAAATCATTCAGAGCCACGTCAAAATTATTATTAATAACCAGATAGTCAAATTCATTAAAATGTTGCATCTCATTGACCGCATCATGCATCCTTCTGTCAATAATACTTTGATTATCTTGCCCTCTGCTAGTTAGGCGTTCTTTTAATGCTGCTTGAGAGGGTGGGAGAATAAAAATACCAACTGAGTGATTAAAAGTTTGTTTGACCTGTCTAAAACCCTGCCAGTCAATCTCTAAAATAACGTCAGAACCATTATTTAACAAATTTTGAACCGATTGTTTAGCGCTACCATAGTCATTATCAAACACTTGTGCTGATTCAATAAAGCCATCGCTATTTTTTATTTTATTAAATTCATCTTTAGAGACAAAAAAGTAATTTTCGTCCTGCACTTCACCTAAGCGTGGCGCTCTTGTGGTGTGTGAAACTGAAACACACACGTGATCAATTTTTTTAATGAGCGCTTTAACTAATGAGGTTTTTCCACATCCTGAAGGGGCGGAAATAACAAACAACACACCATTACTCATTGGGCGTGTAACCTTGAATATCATCTACATCTTCTTTTGAAAAGAAGAACTTATCCATTTGTTCTTTAAGATAACTTTGCGCGTTTGAATCCATTAGATTTAAGTTGTTTTCATTGATTAACATAGTTTGGTGCTCAAGCCAGAGTTGCCAACCTTGCTTGGATACCTTGCTTAGTATTCTTTGACCCAATTCGCCAGGATAAGGCGTTCTATCCAAGGCTTCAAGTTGTTGATCTAATTTAATGCATTTTACAGTATTCATTGTTTTTTCATCCCTATGTTTATCAGTTTTAAGCTGGTAAAATATATAACAATTGCAAGTACAATGGTTGTGCCCAATAATATTACTCTTGAACCAGCATCAGCCTTTAAGTAAAGTTCAACTTTTGGTTCAAAAATTAAAATAAAGACAATCATTATAAAGCTTGCAACTAAAGCTTTAAAAAAAGTTTGATATAAGTTGCTAGAAACATTAAAGATAGATTGTTTGTTTAAATAGTAATAGAGCAAGCCGGCATTGAGTAAAGCAGAAACAGAAGTGGCTATTGCTAAACCCACATGAGCAAAATAAAAACCTAAAACGATGTTTAAGAAAATATTAGATGTCATGGCAATTACACCGACTTTAACTGGTGTTTTAGTATCTCCTCTAGATAAAAAAACAGGCGCTAAAATTTTAACAAAAATAAAAGCCATTAATCCTGAGCCATAAGCCATCAAGCTTAATGATGACTGTAATGCGGCAAATGCATCAAATTGATCGTATTGAAACAAGGTGATAACTAAAGGCTCAGCAAGTAACACCAAGCCAGCACAGGCTGGTAATCCAAGTAGCAATCCAATTGTTAAAGCATTATTAACTGTTTGTACAAATTTCTTATCATTTTTATTAGCAAAATAATGACTTAATTTGGCTAAAGATACAGTTGCTAAAGCAATGCCAATAAGTGCCAAAGGTAATTCTAATAGTCTGTCTGAATAATACAGCCATGAAACACTACCACTAACAAGAACCGAAGCAATCATAGTATCGATTAGTAAATTGATTTGTGATACTGATACGCCAAATAGGGCGGGTAACATGCGTTTTTTTAAGGTTTTAACTGCTTGATGATCACCAAGTGTCAATTTGGGTAGTTTTTTTATTTTTATTAAAAAAGGTATTTGAAATAAAAGCTGTGCAATACCACCCAAAAACACCCCCCATGCCAGTGCCATAATAGGGGTGTCCATGTATTCAGATAAATATACGGCGCTTAAAATCATAGAAATATTGAGTAAAACTGGCGTAAATGCAGGCACTGCAAACTGATCATAAGTATTTAAAATAGCGCCAGAAAAAGCTGTTAAAGAGATGAACAACAAATAAGGAAAGGTAATTCTTAGCATGTCTGATGCCAGATTAAATTGCATTGGATCGGGTGCAAAGTAAAAACCCCAAGCGAACATAAAAATTATAACAGGTGCAATAATAACTACAACGAATGTGGTTGCAATTAACACAAAAAGAAATTTTGTGCCAATATGGTTGATGATATTTTGAACCTCAAACTGTGTATTATTGGCTTTAGCCTCAGCCAAAATAGGTACAAAAGCTTGTGAAAAAGCGCCTTCTCCAAATAGACGCCTAAAAAAATTAGGTATTCTAAAAGCAATTAAAAAGGCATCAGTCAAAGCGTTAGCACCAAAATATCGGGCAATAAAGTAATCACGCACCAAGCCTAGTATGCGTGAAAGAAAAGTCATGGCAGCGATAATACTACTAGATTTTAAAAAAGACTTATCCAAGGGGCATCTCTAAAATATTACTCCTCAGCTGGGCCACGCATAATGCCAGCTTTAGAGCTACGAATGCATTTAACAAATTGCACCACTTCTGGATGGTCAGATTCTGATTGTTCTAATTCTTTAAGAGATTGTTCTAATAATCCAGATCCACGATAAACCGCTTTAAAAGCACGCTTAATAGCTGCAATCGTATTAGGACTAAAGCCTCGTCGTCTCATGCCTTCGACATTAATACTTCTAACTCGAGTTTGAACGCCAGAGGCAACCATATAAGCAGGAATGTCTTTGTTGATTTGACAACCCATGCCAACATAGGTATGCACACCAATCATGCAAAATTGTTTTACCAAGGTAAAACCACCTAAAATTGCCCAGTCGTGGATTTTAACATGACCTGCAAGAGAGGCATTGTTGGACATAATAATGTGATTACCTACTTGGCAATCATGAGCAATATGAACATAAGCCATTAACATATTATTAGAACCTACTCGAGTGATGGAGTTTTCTTTTTCTGTGCCACGGTTAATAGTGCAAAATTCACGGATGAGATTGTCATTACCAATAATTAAACTAGATTCCTGACCTTCTGTATAAGTAGTGTCTTGTGGATCTCCACCTATTGAGGCGAAAGAATAAATATGGTTATTCTTTCCAATTTTAGTCGGTCCTTGAATAACGGTGTGTGCCTCAACAATTGTGCCAGAATCAATTTCTACATTAGCACCAATAATGACATAAGCGCATATTTCAGCATTTTTATGAATTTTTGCACTAGGGTCAATTATTGCACTAGAATCTATAGCCATCCTACACTCCTTAATTTTTTTAATTTAATCTGCTGCTTTTTGAGTGCACATAAGTTCAGCACACGTAACAATTTGATTATCTACAGTTGCTTTGCATTTAAACTTCCAAATACCACGTTTAACTGTTATAACCTCCACCTCTAAACGCAACTGGTCTCCAGGCTCAACTATGCGTTTAAATCTGACTTTATCAACACCAACAAGCATATATATTTGTCCATTAATTGGCTTGCCTACCTCAGATTTAAATGCTAAAATACCTGTTGCTTGAGCTAAAGCTTCAATAATCATAACACCAGGCATAATTGGCTGACCAGGGAAATGTCCAGTAAATTGAGGCTCATTAAAGGTTACATTTTTTAACGCCACAATTGATTTACCAATTTCCAACTCTAGTACTCTATCAATAAGCAAAAAAGGATAACGATGTGGTAAATAGTTTTTAACGTCTTGAATATTCATTTCCATGTTATTTTTCCTTTAATTTTTTAAGTTTAATATTTAAATAATGAGCGATTTTATCAAGATTTAACAGCCATACCTGTGTTCTCTTCCATTTTTGATGCTTACTAATAGAGGTGAAGCCTGTGTAATGTCCTTGCTCAGAGAGGTTTCTATCAACAGTACTGGCACCTGTTATGATAATGTCGTCTGCTAAACTGATGTGGCCGGCAATGGCTGCACCACCGCCTATCATGCATCTTTTCCCTAGCGTGCAACTACCACTGATAGCCGCTGTAGCGGCAATAGCAGAGTCTTGCCCAATAATAACGTTGTGTGCAATATGCACTAAGTTGTCAATTCGCACACCGTTGTGAATTTGAGTATCTTCAATCGTGCCTCGGTCAATGGTTGTATTTGCACCAATGCTTACATTATTACCAATAACAACATAACCAAGGTGTGCAATACTATGCCAGTGTTTTTGTTGATCTTGAGCATTGCCAAATCCTTCTGAACCAATCACTACACCAGGGGATATAACAACGTTGTTGCCAATTGAACAGCCTTGTAAAATACTCACATTTGGCTGAATCAAAGTATGATTACCAATAGTAACATTATCTTCGATGACAACATTTGAAGCAATGGTGCAGTGATTGCCAATCACAACATCTTTACCGATAGTGCAGTTTGGCGCTATTTTTGCGTGATTGATTTTGGCACTTGGGTGAATGCCTTGACAAGACACAGTTTGTTTTTTAAATAAGTGTGTGACTTTTGCAAATGCTAAGTAAACATCATCAACCACTAAAGCATTAGTAGGGCATTTTTTTAACAACTCTTTATTAAGGATGACAGCGCCAGCTTTGACATTTATTAATGTTTGTTTGTATTTGTTGCCGTTGATGTAGGTTAGTTGTGTTTGATTAGCAGATAAACTCGTGGCAATGCCTGTAATTTTAATATTGGCATCACCCACAAGTTTGGCGTTGATGATTTTAGCAATTTCTCTTAGTGTGTACATTGTTTAAATTAATAATGATATCTGTGTTTGATTTAGAAACTAGTGCCTAATGTAAAGTCAAATGTTTTAGTTTTGTCATTTGACTTTTTAAGTAAAGGATGGGCAGCATAAAAGCCTAATGGTCCAATGGGTGTTAGCCAAGAAAACGCAACACCTGTTGAAAGGCGCAACTCATTTAAGTCAAAATTAGAGGCTTTTTCACTAATAGATCCCAAATCAACAAAAGCACTAACACGCATATTTTTACTATCATCCATAAATTTTATTGGCGAAATGATTGATGCACCAGCTAGAAAAGAAAACTCACCACCTTTGGCTTTGTCACTGCCTGCATATTTTACACCTAAAGAGTTAAAGTCAAACCCGCGTACTGACGAAGAGCCACCGCCATAGTAGCGCTTAAAGAAAGGAAGTTCTTTGCCATTGTAACCTTGGGCAAGGCCTATACTGCCTTTTAAAGAAAAAGTTAAATCATTTTTCAATGGGTAGTAATTTTTATGAGAGGCATCTATTTTGTAGTAACGGAAATCTGCAATAGGCAAAGCCAAGCTGAAATTTATATTATTTTTTTGACCTTTGGTTGGAAAATTAAAGTCATCTAATGTGTTGCTACTCCAATTTAAACCTATTTTGAGTTCGGTTTTGTCTTTACCGTCGCATTGTGCTGGCTCGTTACTACTAAAAGTTGTTCCACAAGTAATATCACGTTTTGAGGCTCTTAAATCAGCGCTAATTCGTGTCTCTTTTGTTATTGGTATGCCATAACCTAAACTAAAGCCATTCTCGTCAATTTTATATGCATCCAATTCTAGTTCAGAGGCATCCAGTTTTTTGAAAAATACGCCATAATTAATACTATGCCCATCTTGGGTAAAATATGGATCAGAAAAGTAAAAACTAATATCTTTTATCGCTTGGGAATTGGATAAAGAAAGGTTTAGTATATTACCCGTGCCTAGAAAATTTCTTTCTTGTAAGCCTAAGTTAAGTGATGCACCAGTACTATTGGAGTGTGATAATCCAATTGAGAAAGTGCCAGTCTGAGTCTCTTCAATGCTAAAGTGTAGGTTGATTTTATCCTCAAAGCCTTTAAGCTTTGAAATTTGCATTTTTACATCAGAGAAGAATCCTAGGCGTTTAATTTTCTCAATAGATTCATTAAGTTCTGTGTTGGAGTATATTCCTCCTTCATGGATGTTGATTTCACGACGAATAACTTCATCTTGAGTGCGAGTGTTGCCAATGATAGTAATGCGATTAATATAAACTTTCTTATTAGGCGTTATGTCAATATTTAAATCAATGGTATGTGTGTTTATATTTTCTGATGTTGTTGCCTTGACATCGGAAAAGGCATAGCCTTGGTCAGTGAACACATCATTAATAGTCTGTAAACTTTTCATCACCTTTTTGCGTTCAAAAACATCACCTTTCTTAAAACTTAATAATTTTCTAAGTTCTTCAGTGGAATGATTAAGAAAGTTACCTGTGAACTGAATGGTGCCAATTTTATATTTAGCGCCTTCGCTGATTTGAATGTTAATGTTAATATTTTGTTTATTTTCTGATAAGTCTGTTTTGACTTTATTGATTTTAAAATCAAGATAGCCAGCGTTAATATAAAATGATTTCATAGACTCAATACCAGCATCCAGCGCCACCTTAGAGTAATAATCTTTTTCAGTGAAATAATTGATAATAAAAAAATCAGCCTCCCCAATTTCAAATAAATTTAATAATTTATCTTCATTAAAGATATGATTATTAGTAATTTTTATTGAACTGATTTTTGCTACGTTACCTTCATTGATATCAAGCTCAATACCTACTCTGTTTTGTGTGTCAATCTTAACGGTTTTGGTAAAATTAATACCATAATAACCTTTGGATATATACAAACCTTTTAGTTGGGAAATTAACTTATCAAGTTGTCTCTTATTGAAAATTTTGCCTTGAGAAAGCCCCATATTTTGTAGGATTTGACTTAACGACTCCTCTTTAATGACTTTGTTTGAATAATTAATAACATCAATGTATTTAATGTGCGGATTTTCTGTTAGTTTGATTTTCAGAATTTGAGCTTCTTGAGAAACTTCAAT
The DNA here is from genome assembly GCA_030142985.1 of Candidatus Ruthturnera sp. Tsphm01. Taxonomy (GTDB): domain Bacteria; phylum Pseudomonadota; class Gammaproteobacteria; order PS1; family Pseudothioglobaceae; genus Ruthia. The sequence goes on from CP125320.1 coordinate 384,569, forward strand.
GTCTTTAAAAAAATCAGTTTTGTATAAAGCACGAATAATTTGACCTGATGTCTGATTGTTGTAATCATCACCAGTTTCAACTGGAAGATAACTTAAAACACTACCTCTAGAAATGACATTAAGACCTAGTATTTCAATACTTTTTATGGGCGCTGCTAATGCAATTGAACAACCTAAAACACTTGCTACTAGAGCAAGTTGAGTAATAATTGTTTTCATATTCTTTTGATAAATTACAATAAACGTGACAAATCATTATACAGAGCAACAGCCGTTAGTGATATAATAACAAGCAAGCCAAATTTCGTTAAAATTTGTTGAAACGATTGGCTAACAACTGAGCCTTTAATGAGTTCTATTAAGTAGAAAAATAAATGCCCGCCATCTAATAATGGAATGGGTAATAAGTTAAGCAGACCCAAACCAATGCTGATGAGCGCCAAGAAAGATAAAAATGATACAAAGCCAACTTGGGCGCTTTTGCCGGCATAGTTAGCAATGCTAATAGGTCCACTAATTTGATTAAGTGATGTGTCGCCCATAATCATCTTTTTAATCATTTTTAAGTTAAGCAGGGTGAGTTGATAAACTTTCTCATTGGCTGCTATAAAGGCGTCAAATGTATCTTTTTTAACTAGTACAAGCCACTTATCTAAATAACCAATGGGTACCAAAACGCTAACACCTACTTTAGCTAAGCCGTTCTCAATTCTTGGTATCAGCATCGTATTTAAAATATTACCATTGCGCTTAACTTGCAAATTAATTTCTTTATTTGGACTGTTTTGAATAACGTCAACAAAATCATGCCATGAGTTGATATGAGCATGGTTTGCATTTAGAATTTTATCATTTGTTTGTAAGCCTGCTATTGAAGCGGGTGAATTAGGCACAATTTGGTCAATAATTGCCTCAAGTTTAGGCATGGCAAATTTAAACCCTAAGTAGTGTTCAATACCTTGCTCTGGGTTGGATAAGAAGTCACCAGATAAGGTAAGTTCTAATTTTTTAAGATTTGAAGTGCTGGAAATGACATTAATATAAAGAGGATTCTCATCCAGCGACTGAATAAAATTAATTGAAAATTCGCTAATGGTTGGTGTTAAAACACCATTAATACTCAGTAGTTGATCGCCTGTTTTAATGCCTGATTGCTGAGCAATGCTAGGTCTTTCAAGCGTGCCTACAACAGGCTTGATACCATTAACACCGATAACAAAAACAACAGTATAGAGAATAATAGCTAAAAGAAAATTAGCAATCGGTCCAGCCGCAACAATCATGATGCGCTTATAAACGCTTTGCTGATTAAAAGCACGGTGTTTTTCTGATGCTTCAACTGGCGTCTCGTTTTCATCAAGCATTTTAACAAAGCCACCTAAAGGGAGTACACATAGCGTGTATTGTGTTTCTCCATACTTAAATGATTTTAAAATCTTGCCAAACCCAATAGAAAAACGCAACACCTTGACGTTAAGTTTTTTAGCAACTAAAAAATGACCTAATTCATGAACAGTTACCAAAATACCAATGGTAATTAAGAAAAACCCCATGGAAGAAATAAATGCCATTAGGATTTATAATTTTGAATGAGTGTGCCCAGCATCCTTTAGTTTTTGTAAATACTCACGCCAAAGCTTATTATAATTTAAAGCGAGTTTGTACAAGTGCGACCAAGAGTAAATACCACTGTCATGATCATCGCTAAAAAATAAAATAACGGCATAATTACCTGTTGGTTGAATGCGTAAAATAGTTACATTTTCTTTATTAAGTTGCAAAGTTTCTTGCCCTTTGCCATGACCAACCACTTCAGCTGAGGGCGAATAAACCCTTAAATATTCAGCGCTAAGTGGATAATCAATCTTGTCAAAGACGATGGTTAACAAGGTTTTTTCTTTGTTTAGGGTAATATTAGTTGGTGTTTGCATTGGTTGCCTTGATATGGAAATTAAGCAGTATTTTATCAGAACTTAATTATTCTTAATCTTGAGATTTTATAAGTGGATAATACATAAAATATGTTGATTAAGTTTACAAAAATGCACGGACTTGGTAACGACTTTATGGTGGTTGACAACCTTGCTGGTGATATTACTTTTAATACTGGACAAATAGCAAATTTAGCCAATCGACATTTTGGCATTGGCTTTGACCAGTTATTGGTGGTTGAAAAGAGCAATACAAAAGATATTGATTTTCGTTTTGTGATTTATAATGCAGACGGGTCTGAGGGGGCGCAGTGTGGCAATGGGGCGCGTTGTTTCGCACGTTTTGTTAGTGAAAATGGTTTAAGTAACAACAATCCAATTGTTGTCGAAACTCGCTTTGGCATTATTAGTTTGCATTTGAATGTTGATAACACAGTGCGTGTTGACATGGGAAAACCAAATTTGAAATATGAGATGGATGACATAATGCCAGCACAAGAAAAATCAAGAAAAAGGTACAAAACTTTGAAAGAGATGCACGAAGGTATTGTGCTCTCAGTAGGCAATCCACACTATGTAATGATTAAAAAGGATATTTGGAACATTGATGTTAAGGGTATTGCGAAAGAAATCCAAGATAGTGGATTTTTTCCTGATGGGATTAATGTCGGCTTTATGCAAATAGATGACGACAAGAGTAGAATACAACTGCGCGTGTATGAGCGTGGTGTGGGCGAGACCCTCTCTTGTGGTTCAGGTGCTTGTGCAGCGGTTATTTATGGCGTTATCAGACCACTAGGTTGGTTAAATTCTAAAGTCAGGGTTGATTTTGAGCGGGGTGATGTGCAGGTTGAATACAAAAAAGGCGAGCATGTATTTTTATCAGGTCCTGCTGAGTTTGTGTTTAAAGGACAAGTAGAGGTTTAACAACTGACAGAAAAGACTTTTCTATCTCTTAGCCTGATGGCACTTAATCGTCCATGCCAAATACAGCCATGATCCATCGGGTAAATATGTGTTTGATTAACACTTGACAAACTAGACCAATGACCAAAGAATATATCGGTATCTTTTAACAATCTGTTTTTGTGCATAAACCAAGCTTTAAAACCTTTTGGCGGATGTGTGTAATTCATTTTATGACTAAATTCCAATTCACTATTTGCTTTGCAAAATCGTAGCCGCATTAAGGCATTGATAGTGTATCGACATTGTTCTAGTTCGGTCAAATTTTTAGACCAAATATTAGGCTTGTTGTCATACATATTATCTAAAAACTGTGAAATATTAGCACCTTGAAGGTGCTTTTGTACTTGCTTAGATTGTTGAACAACCATATTAATATCCCAATTTGGTGGCACGCCAGCATGAATCATAAGAGCGCCTTTGTGTTTAATTGCCAAAGGTTGGTTTCTTAAAAAATCTAGCAATAAATCTGCATCATTGGCATTAATTATATCCATAAATGTGTCTTTCTTATTAGGCTTTTTACTGCCCATAGAGCAGGCTAACAAATGAAAATCATGGTTGCCTAACACCATTGAAGCATTGCCTTCTAAATCTTTAATGAAGCGCAATGTAGTTAGGGATTGCTCACCTCGATTGACCACATCACCTAAAAAGAACAGTCGATCTTTATCACTTGAAAATTTAATTTTTTTTAACAAAGCTTGCAGGAAGTTAAAACAACCCTGAACATCACCAATTAAATAATCTGACATCAATGTAGTGTATAAGGCTCACTGAGTATAAACTCAGGAATTTGTACATTAAAACGTTCACCGTGGTCATTAACCATGCCATAAAAGCCCTTCATAGAGCCGGTTAAGGTTCTGATGATAGCGCCTGAAACGTACTGAAAAGACCCTTCTGGTGCCAAATAAGGTTGTTGGCCAATTACCCCTTTTCCAATAACATTTTCAGTGTACCCAGTTTCATCTTGAATGCGCCAATGGCGCGTTAAAAGTTGCACACCAACATCACCTTTGTTGTTGATTGTAATACTATAGGTGTAGGCATATTGACTTGCATAAACATCTGATTGGCGTTCCAAATAAGCCACTTTAACCTTTATTTCAATGTTGTTTTTCATAGTCTTGGGTTAAGGTAATAAAATTATCAATTGTTAGCATTTCAGCGCGCTGAGATAGGTCAATATTGGTTTGTTCTTGAGTTAGTATTGGTTTTAAGCAATTTCTAAGCGTTTTTCTGCGTTGTGAAAATGCCAATTTTACAACTTTTTCAAGCACTCTAATGTCTTTGGTTTTTGGTTGTGTTAAAGGTTTTAAATGCACAATAGCAGATTCTACTCTTGGCGCAGGATTGAATGATTCTGATGGTACGATAAAAATCATTTGAACATCAAAAAATGCTTGCATCATGACACTTAAGCGTCCATATATTTTAGAGCCGTTGTTTGCTGCCATCCTTTCTACAACTTCTTTTTGTAGCATGAAGGTCATGTCCTTTATTTTGTCTAAATTTTCAAGCAAATGAAAAAGAACAGGGGAGGAGATATTGTAAGGTAAATTACCAACCACCCTAATTGGTGTGGGTAGGGTGTTTAAGTCGAATTTAAGCACATCACCTTGATGAATGATTAAATTAGGACGTTCAAGTGATTCCAAAATTGAAATTAGATTTCGATCAATTTCAATGACGTTCAACTGGTCAACATAATCTAACAAGGGTAATGTTATAGCGCCTTGTCCAGGGCCAATTTCTAGTAAATTATCATCACGCTTTGGAGCAATGGTGGCAATAATGCGATCAATAATTCTATGATCAATAAGAAAGTTTTGTCCAAAACGCTTACGAGCTTTATACATAAGACGACACAACTTGTGGAGGTTGACATTTTTTACGATTGGCCACTAGAATTTGTGCATAATTCAGCGCAGCATTCAAACTACCAAGGCTAATATTCCCTGTACCAGCAAGGTTAAGCGCACTACCATGATCTACTGAGGTTCGGATAAATGGCAAGCCTAGTGTAATGTTAACCGCTTTTTTAAATCCTAGTGTTTTTAACACCACCAAACCTTGGTCGTGATACATACTCAATACACAATCAACACCAGTCAGTGCATCAGGTGTAAAGGCTGTATCAGCAGGCACACTACCAACAAGATTGTACCCTTGGTTGTTTAGTTTTTTAATTAAAGGGTTGATAATTTCAATTTCTTCCATGCCTAAATAGCCATCTTCGCCTGCATGTGGATTTAAGCCGCACACAGCAATTTTTGGTATGACAATACCATTACTTAATAAGAATTGATGAATAATACCAATGGTCTTTTGTAAAGATTGTGTGGTAATACTTTGAGGTACTTCTGAAAGCGGTATGTGTGTGGTTGCTAGTGCAACTCTTAAGTTATTTGTTGCCAGCATCATGACTGTTTTATCAGCATTAGACAAGTTTGCTAAATATTCAGTGTGACCCGTAAAACTAATCCCTGCTTGGTTAATAACACCTTTATGTACTGGACCAGTAACCAAAGCATCGCATTGTGAGTTAAGGCAATATTCAGTTGCATAATCAAGTGTATTTAACACGTATTGTGCATTGTCCTTATTTAAAATTCCACATTCTACAGGGGTGTTAACTTTAATTGGGTAAACAGACAGTTCGCAAGCTGAACTAGTTTGCTCAGACTCAACAATTTTTATGTTTAAATTAAGTTGTTTTGCACGATTTAATAAAACATCTGGATCTGCAAACAACAAAAGATTTTTATTTGATTTTTTTTGAGCGTAAATAACAGCCAAGTCAGGCCCAATGCCCGATGGTTCTCCAACGGTGAAAGCAATATTTGTCATTAGGTAGATATTGTAAAGTTTTTATACAAGCGAAATTTGTCTATAAAAAGTAAATAAAGTTATTCAAAGAACAAACACTTGCATCAATAGGGTGGAAGCAGGTTGTTCATATTTAAGGAAAATAATAGGTACATCGTATTTTAATCATATAAAATTCTTGCTAAAGTTTATTTTTTTCACTTAAAAAAAACAGGACAACCATGAATTCATTAGTCTTATTATTATTCACGTCAATTTCATTGGTGTTTTCGTTGTCTTCCCAGTCGCAAATTACATCATTTGGTGCGCCTTTGAGAGGTGCAAACCAAAGTGTTAATAATTTTGAATCTGTTTATAGCGTTCAAGTTGTGAGTGGCATGTCACTTGATAAAAGAGCGCTTTTGGGTGGCTCAGTCATTTCTTCCTCGCAGGTTAATTTAGTTGCTCAGACTTCTGGAGACGTGTTAAGCATTGGTGGCAAAGAAGGTGATATGTTTAAAAAAGGTTCAATTTTAGTCACATTAGAGCAAGAATCCATTCAAGCACAAAGAGATTCGGCTTATGCAGAAATCGCCTCAGCCAATGAAGCGCTTAGAAATGCAGGCGTTCAATATTCACAATCAATTATATCGCCAAACTCAGGCGGTATGTTTGGCAGCGTACCAGGCATGTTTTCAATATTTACTGATCCTATGTTAAAGATATCAGGACAAGGCAATCCAGATTTTGACAAATTTGCTAATAGAACCTCTAGATATACAAACTATCAACAGGCCAAAAATAAACTTAAGCAAGCCGAATTACATTTAAAGCAAGTTGAATCGCGCTTAAAAGATGCCAATATTAGCGCGCCGTTTGACGGTGTGATTGTGGCCAAAAGCATCAATAAGGGTGATGTTGTCCAGCTTGGTCAAATTTTAATAAAATTTGCCAATATTGAGAATCTTCAAGTTGAGGTAAATATACCTTCAAGATTAGTCAGAAGTCTTAAACTTAACAAAAAATACCGTATCAAATTGGACATTGCTAATATTGTGGTTGATGCCAAACTTTCACAAATCTATCCTATTGCAGATAATATCAAACACAGTGTTAAGGTTAAGTTTGATTTGCCAGCCAATGTGCCCGTATTATCAGGTGCATATGCAGAGGTGGAAATTTTTGAAATAGACTCTGGTGTACTAACGCCCATTATTCCTGAAGTGGCTATTATATGGCGCTCTTCACTGCCAAGTGTGTTTGTTATTAATTCATCAACCAATGAAACAGAGTTAAGGTTTATACGTTTAGGTGAACAAGTTGGTAAGGATAAGAAAAGCGTTCTATCAGGCTTGAAAATTGGCGAAAGAATTGTCACCAATCCAAACATTTTAATGGTTTCAGGTATGAGTATTTAATTTAATTATGGCGAATAAAAAACACGTTGATCAAGAAAAAATTGATGAGGCGTACGAAGAGTTTGAAAAGATTGATGAGGCCTATAAAGATTTTGAGTTAGGCGTTGCTGGAAAACTTACCAAGGCTTTCATTACTTCACCATTATCGATTATTATATTCTTCGCTATGCTGGGTGCGGGTATCATGGGCTTGATTTCAACCCCAAGACAAGAAGACCCTCAAATTTCTGTACCACTTATTGACTTATTTGTCGAGTATCCAGGCGCCTCTTCTGAAGAAGTGTCAAATATTATTATTAAGCCTTTAGAACGTTTAATGTCAAATATTTTGGGTGTTAAGCATGTTTATTCTGTTAGTGATAAGAGCCAAGGTATTATTACTGTAGAGTTTGATGTGGGTCAAGAAATGAACGCCTCTATCGTCAAAGTTCGTGCCAAAATGCTGGCAAATCTTGAATTTATGCCACCAGGTGTTAAGCAGCCACTCATTAAGCCTAAAGAGATTGATGATGTACCAATCATTAATTTAACACTTTGGTCAAAATCACTTGACGATGGACAGTTGCGTTCATTAGGTCTAGAGTTATTACATCAACTTGCAAAAGTTAAAGACACTAATAATGGTTTTATTGTTGGCGGGCGTAAGGAAATTTTTCATATTGATGTTTATCCAGGTCGCTTAGCTGGATATGGTGTTTCTATTCAGCAAATTGCTGGCACTATTGGCAATGCTAACGTGCGAGGACACACGGGTAATATTGAACTAAATGGACTAAATATGGAAGTCTATTCAGGTGATTTTTTTAGTAAAGTTGAAGATATTGAAAACTTGGTAATTACAGTCAATAATGGTAAGCCAGTTTATGTACGTGATGTGGCTAATGTATATTATGCGCCAGAAGACGCCAAGCATATGGTTAGTTATTATACGGGAAAAGCAAATAAAACAGGTAAAAAAGCGACTGGAGAGCAAGCCATAACTATTGCTATTGCAAAGAAATATGGTGCTAATGGCGTAGAAGTGGCTGAAAACATTCTTGCTAAAGTTGAAGAGTTAAAAGGTAGATTAATTCCTGATAATGTAAAAGTTAGTATCACTAGAAACTACGGAGAGACTGCTAAAAATAAAGTAAACGCCTTGATTAAGAAATTATTTATTGCCACAAGCGCGGTGACTGCACTTGTTTGGTTTGCTTTGGGTATTCGTCCAGCTATTGTTGTCACACTGGTTATTCCAGTTGTATTATTGATGACTATTTTTTCTGCATGGATATTAGGCATGACCATTGATAGAGTGAGTTTATTTGCCCTTATTTTCTCAATTGGTATTTTGGTGGATGACGCAATTGTTGTTACCGAGAATATTTATAGGCGATGGTTGATTGATAATAAAATCACCATTAGCACTGCAATTGATGCAGTGCGTGAAGTGGGCAACCCAACAATTTTAGCAACCTTTACTGTGGTGGCAGCTTTGGTGCCCATGGCAGCAGTGAGTGGCATGATGGGTCCATATATGTCGCCAATTCCCATATTAGGATCGGTTGCAATGATGTTTTCATTGTTTGCAGCATTTGTTTTTACGCCTTATTTTATTATGGTATTTGTACCACCTTTAAATGTGTTGCATAAAATGCATAAAAAAGAAGAAAAAGAAGCAAAGATTATGTTTGATTTTTTTCATTCAGCCATTTCTAAATTATTCAATACAAAAATATATGGCTGGAGTTTTTTAATTGGATTAGTTGTTGCCTTTTTTATATCAATGTCAATATTCTATACCACTTCGGTTCCTGTGAAAATACTACCATTGGATAATAAGTCTGAATTTGGTATAGTATTGGATATGCCTGATGGTACAGCGTTAGCCAATACAGCCTCAACCTTGCATAAAATGGCACAAGTGTTGCGTAATATGCCAGAAGTGGTTGCCATTCAGTCTTATTCAGGTACTGCTAAGCCTTTTGATTTTAACGGACTAGTAAGGCATTATTATCTAAGACAGACCGCTTCTGAAGGTGAATTACAAATTCAGTTGGTTGAAAAGTCAGAGCGTGACCGATCTAGTCATGAGATTGCTTTAGAAGCAAGAGCGCTGGTTAAGCAAATTGTGGAAAATGCAGGTGCTAATTATGCTGTTGTTGAAATGCCACCAGGACCTCCAGTGTTGCGTCCTGTAGTTGCTGAAGTGTATGGTCCAGATAAAGAAACACGTCGTAAACTTGCAAACGACTTGACAGAATTATTTAAAGAATCAGGCACAATGACAGATGTTGACAACTTAATGCGTGACAAATATCCTGTGATTGATTTTCAAGTGGATACAGTAAAAGCCTCTCAATTTGGTGTTAGTGTTATGACTATTAAAGAAACACTTTCAATGGCTATGAGTGGTTTCAATGTAGGTACAATTCGATTAAAAAATGCACTTGAGCCTTCATATATTCGTCTACAGGTGCCATTATCTCAACGCTCTCAATTATCTTATTTAACTCAACTACCCGTGCCTTCTCAACATGGTGGTATGATTCCAATTTCAGAGCTAGGCTCGTTTAGCTATAAGAAGCAAGATGACTTAATTTTCCATAAAGATTTGGCAGATATTGAATATGTATTAGGCGAGCCCAAGGGTCGTTTAAGTGCGCCCATTTATGCAATGATGGGCGTAGACGATTTACTACTTAAATACCAAACAATTGATGGTAAGCAATTACAAGGTGAATATACAGGACCACCAAAAAATCAAGCCGTTCCAAGTTTTGAATGGACAGGCGAATGGACGGTTACTTATGAGACTTTTCGTGATATGGGTAGTGCGTTTGTTGTAGCACTGGTGGTGATTTATATGTTGGTTGTGTGGCAGTTTGGTAACTTTATTATTCCAGCTGTTATTATGGCGCCAATCCCATTAACACTATTGGGTATTGTTCCGGGTCATTGGTTGTTAGGTGCAGAATTTACAGCCACTTCAATGATTGGTTGGATTGCATTGGCAGGTATTATTGTGCGGAACTCAATTTTATTGGTTGATTTTACTGTTCAAGAATATGCCAAAGGCATGCCATTTTTTGATGCAGTGGTTAATTCATGCTCTTCACGCACACGACCTATTTTGATTACTGCATTTGCATTGGTTGGGGGTTCTAGTGTTATCATATCAGACCCTATATTCCAAGGCATGGCAATTTCGTTATTATTCGGTGTGCTAATTTCTACTGTACTCACGCTAATTGTAATTCCATTGGGTACTTTGTCTGCTGGAGAAGCTGCTTGTAGAAATATTGCAGTTAACATGGGGCTTCTTCCTGATGATGTAGATGCAGATTTAAAATATAATATTGAAAAACCAGTCAAAACTAAAAAACCAAAACCTGAAAAGCCAAGCAAAGACCCTAAAGAGTGGATAAAAAAGGTATTAGGTAGAAAAGACCAAACCAAAGAAGAAGTTAGTGGTGAAAAAATAGACACCAACGGACTATTGAAGAAAGAAGATAAGAGCGATTTATGACTCAAAACATTAAAACAATAATAGCAACATTGCTATTATTGTTTTTGTTTAAGTCTGCTAGTGCTCTTTGGCCTTCGGAACTTGTTAAACATTCTAATGCTCAATTTATAGATGGCGATAATGCATTCACACCTTTTGTTGCACAAAAGAGAAGGATTGCTAACAAAAAGAGAACAACGCCAAGGAAAGACACTATAAACCGTATTGTTTATTTGCCTGTTTATATTCCTACCCAGATTGTGTCTTACTATCCAGTGTATATCCCTATTTTTATTCCTACTAACTTTTAACTCATTAATTCGCCTTTGACTTGTAAATCAGCATGATAAGAAGAACGCACCATAGGCTTGCTGGCAACTTGAGCAAAACCTAGTTTAAGTGCAATTTTTTTGTATTTATCAAATTGATTCGGATGAATATACGCTTCAACAGCCAAATGATGTCTGCTTGGCTGTAAATACTGACCTAGGGTAAGCATATCTACATTGTGTTTGCGCAAGTCTTTTAATACATCGATAACTTGTTTTTCATTTTCACCTACCCCTAGCATTAGTCCTGATTTGGTAATGACAAATGGATGTTGCTGTTTAAATTCTTTAAGAAGTCTTAATGAATACTCATAATTTGCACCAGGGCGAACTTTTGGGTACAAGCTTGGTACTGTTTCCAGATTATGGTTAAAGACATCGGGTGGGCAAGATTTAAAGACTTCAAGTGCTTTATCAATCCTACCTCTAAAATCTGGTGTTAGAATTTCAATTTTCACTTTGGGTGTGCTTAGTCTAATATTGTCAATACAGGTTTTAAAATGTTGGGCGCCGCCATCACGTAAATCATCCCTGTCTACTGAGGTAATCACCACATACTTAAGTTGCATCTTTTTAATGGTATCAGCCAAATGTTTGGGCTCATCAACATCAAGCGCTTTAGGTTTTCCATGAGCAACGTCACAAAATGGGCAACGACGCGTACAAATTTGCCCCATAATCATAAAAGTGGCAGTGCCCTGGTTGAAGCATTCGTTTAAATTTGGGCATTGCGCCTCTTCACAGACTGTAAATAGTTTTTGTGATCGGAGCGTGTTTTTTAATTGATTAACTTTTGAACCAGTAGTGTGTTTAATGCGAATCCAATTTGGTTTTTTAATGGGTGATTTGTTAGCATCGGGCTTAATTTTTAAGCGCGCCACTTTGGATTTGCCTTTCAGGTTTTTAATGTCTATTTCTTGTAACATGATTAATGAGTGTTTGGGCAAGCTTTTCAGCAATGGTATTTAAGGTATCGCTATTATTCGTTAAATCACAAAGTTGTGTTACTTTCAAACCTTGATATCCACAAGGGTTAATTTGCATAAACGGAGACAAGTCCATATTCACATTAAGACTCAAACCATGATAAGTTCTTGATTGTTTAACCTTTAAACCTAGCGCTGCAATTTTAGCTTCTTCTACATACACACCTGGCGCACCTAATTTTAGATGCGCTTTAATGGTGTAAGTTGTTAATAAATCAATAATTGAATTTTCAATGATTTTAATTATTTTTTTAACCCCAATACCAAGGCGTTTAAGGTCGATTAAGCAATAAATAACCACTTGACCAGGACCATGATAAGTAATTTGTCCGCCACGATCAGTTTGAATAATGGGAATGTTACTGCTTGACAAAACGTGTTCTGGTTTACTAGAAATGCCTTGTGTAAACACAGGATTGTGTTCTACAATCCACAACTCATCTTGGGTATTTTTATTACGAGCATTGGTAAATATTTTCATCTGCTTCCAGATGTTTAAATAATCTTGACGCCCTAGATTGATAATACGCATAAGAATTTATAAAACATAAGAGACTAGATGACAGTTTTGTAAATCTTGATTAATGGCATCTAATTGAACTCTACTACTGGCGATAATACGAATGTTAAAAGACACATAACTGCCTTTAGAGCTGTGCTTTTTTGTTATTTGATTGGGGTGTAATTTATCAGTGTGGCGCTCAATAATACTGCAAATCGTGCGTTGCAGTGCTTCGCAATCTCTACCAAGTATTTTAATAGGGTAATCGCAAGGAAAATTAAACAGCGCTTCTGAAGTGGGATTAGTGGCAGTCATATCAAGTAATTTTATCTTTTGTTACTGTAAAATAGGGCTTGTTTTAATAATTTCAAGTATTTATGCGCCCAGAACAAGTTAGTAAAATTCTTAATGAAGAGTTAATATCGGTTATGCAAGGTCATCATACGCCTGTTATGTTATGGGGTGCGCCAGGAATTGGCAAGTCCCAAATCGTCTCCCAAGTGGCAACCAGAAACAATGTTAATATCATTGATATTCGCTTATCACAAATGGAACCTAGTGATCTTCGTGGCATACCGTTTAAAAATGGAGATTTGGTTGACTGGTCAGTGCCTTCATTATTGCCCAATTCAAAGCGTCATGGCGAGCAAGGTATTTTGTTTCTCGATGAAATTACCTCAGCACCACCAACCGTATCAGCAGCAGCTTACCAACTCATTCTTGACCGTCGCTTAGGTGATTATATTGTGCCTGAGGGTTGGGTGATATTTGCTGCAGGCAATCGCCAAGGTGATCGAGGTGTTACTTATTCTATGCCCGCACCTTTGGCAAATCGCTTTTCGCATTTTGAGCTTGATGTTAACTTAGATGATTGGGTAGCGTGGGCATATAAAAACAACATTGATGAGCGTATTATTGGCTTTTTGCGTTACCGCCCTGAACATTTATTTGAATTTGATGCCAAGCACAACCCAGTTGCCTTTCCCTCGCCAAGAACTTGGGAATTTGTACATCGGGCGTTGAATAAATTTGGTACCGATTTGTATTTATTTAGACAAGCTGCTAGCGCTTGCGTTGGCGAGGTGGCGGGGGTTGAAATTACTACATTTGTTGAGCACATGGCTGATTTACCTGATCTTGATGCTATTATTAATGGCGAAAGTGTCTCAATTCCCAAAGAGCTTGATTTGCAATATGCGATTTGTGCGGCACTAGCAGGTAGGGCAATCAGCGTTAAAGGCGCTGATCATGCTAAAAAAGTATGGGGCAATATTCTTAACTTTGCTAAAGACTTTCCACAAAAAGAATTAGGTGTTATGCTGGTATCAGATATGCAGCGTGGCATCGGTGGCGATATTTTTACCATCCCTGAATTTGCTAATTGGGCAAATAAAATTGCTGATGTTATGTTTGATTAGAATTAATGATTAACCTTAATCAAAATAACACCTATCCAATAATGCCATTTTTACGCTCAGGGTTTAGAGTGTTTTTTATGGCAGCAGGCTTGGCTAGTGTTGTTTCAATGCTGTTGTGGGGTGTTTTTTTTCACACGTCAATATTGACTAGTCACATTAATAGTACTATTTGGCATGCGCATGAGATGATTTTTGCCTATACAATGGCGGTTATTGTGGGGTTTTTACTAACCGCTGTTAAAAACTGGACAGGTATGCAAACCTTATGTGGAAAGCCTTTATTAGCACTTTTCTTGTTATGGGTTTTGGCTAGATTTCTACCTTTTATCCCTAATAAATATCTAATCTTTCAGGCAATTATTGATGTGAGTTTTTTACTACTCGCCTTTGTTGCAATAACTTATCCCATTGTTAAAACCAAACAATGGCAGCACATTAGTATTGTTGCTAAATTATTGCTAATGACAATAGCACACAGCTTGTTTTATCTAGGCTTATTGGGCATTGTTGAGCAGGGTGCGACTTGGGGTTTGTATTTGGGTTTTTACTTGGTATTGAGTCTTATTCTTATGATGACAAGAAGACTAATTCCTTTTTTTATTGAACGTGGATTGGGGTTTGATTATGAGTTAAAAAATTCTAAATTCCTAGATTTATCAAGCCTGATTTTATTGGTGATATTTATACCCATTGAAGTATTTTTTAACACGCCTATTAGTGCTGTTCTTGCTTTGGTTTTACTGCTTATTCATAGTATCAGACTGATGCGTTGGTATCACGCTAAAATTTGGACAAAATCCCTATTGTGGGGGCTTTATGTGGCTTACGTATTTTTGATATTAGGCTTTGGTTTTAAGGGCTTATCTCATTTTATAACCTTGCCACCTAATTTAGATATTCATAGTTTTGCTTTTGGCATGGGTTTAATCACCATTGGCATGATGAGTCGGGTAAGCTTAGGCCATACGGGTAATGATGTTTTTAACCCACCTAAAAAACTCAATTTAATTTTTATATTATTGTCATTGTCCTTTGTATTTAGAGTTATTTTCCCAGTATTAAATATGACCTATTATCATGAATGGATTTTGATAGCACAAGCCTTATGGATTAGTGCTTTTATGGGGTTTTTACTTATTTATACGCCACTATTTTTTAAACCCAGAACTGATGGTCAGTTTGGATAATGAAAATAGCTGATGAATTTTTAATCTTGACTAAAGAACATCACGTATCACTATCGTTAGCAAATAAGTGCGTTAACACGGCAAAATCAAACAATGCCTCTAATATTAAAGATTTGTGTTTACAGATATCAAAAACATTTAAATCTACTTTTTCTGAGCATTTTGAAACAGAAGAACTGACAATTTTCATGCCTTTAAAACATAAATTAGACTCGCTTTTAAAATTATGCAACCAGTTGATTGATGAGTATCAACAGTTGTACCAATTGGCCCAAGATTTACCCAATCATCCAGAATACTTATTAACCTTTGGCAGATTGTTAAAGTCTCATTCTCGATTAGAAGATAGGCAGCTATTCCCAAAGATTGATTTATTATCAGATAGTAAAAAACTTGCTATTATTAAATCAAGTTTATGTTATACACCCATGCTTAAAATATGAGTAAATCAGACTATCAATTTTGGCAAAATAGCAACATCAAACTCGAGCCACAGGTAAAGGTTATTGGTGAAGATGTTGTGATTGAAAATAACATTAACAAGATTGATTTACAAGCAGTTGAGGCAAAGCTAACTAAAGCACGTACACAACTTATTCTTGACAAGCCTTTTCTGGGTAATTTAGTACTTCGACTACCACTTAAAGCCGCTGGTTCTTGGTGTAGGACTAGTGCAACTGATGCTAAAAGTTTTTATTATAATCCAAGTTTTATTGACCAGCTTAATAACCATCAAGTTAAGTTTGTTCTTATTCATGAGGCTCTGCATTGTGCATTAACGCATTTTTCTCGTCGCGGCAACCGGCTTAAACATAAATGGGATTTGGCTTGTGATTTTGCCATTAATCCACTTTTGGTAAAAGAAGGGTTTCATCCGCCACTTGATTTGCCTATTTTCCATAAATATCAAGGCATGATTGCAGAAGAAATCTACCCAATGATTGATGATAGTGTTGATAACGAACCTATGGACCAGCATTTATATGACAACAATCCAAAGGATGATGTAAGTGAGTCTGATGGTGGATTGCGTGAAGATGATCTACAAAAAAAACCAACAAAAGACAACGACAAAGATAATCACCAGAACAATACAAATTCTTCCAGTTTGGCAGATAAACCTAACCCTTTAACACCTGATGAAATTCAACAATTAAGTGCTAAATGGCAAAAAAATCTTGCCTCTAGTGCGCAACTTGCACAACAAGCGGGAAAATTAGACGGTGAATTTGTTAAATTAATTGATTTTTTCTTGCAGCCTCAATTTTCTTGGCAATCTTTGTTGTCACAATATATGGTTAGTTTTGCACGTGATGATTTCTCCTATACTATACCGTCACGTCGTAGTGGCAATGCAATATTACCATCACTTAGATCTAGCCAAATCGATATCACTGTTGCCATTGACACTTCTGGTTCAATCTCTCAAAATGAAATTGATGAGTTTGTGGCAGAAATTAATGCCATTAAAAGCAACATACGTGCCTCAATTACATTAATTGCTTGTGATGAAAAAGTTAGTAAAGAACTGATATGGCGTTTTGAAGCTTGGGAAGAGCTAACATTTCCAGCATCATTAGGTGGCGGTAAAGGCACTAACTTTAACCCTGTGTTTGATTATGTTAATGCGCAAGATACTACCTCCAGTGTGTTGATTTACTTTACTGACGCTAAAGGAAAATTCCCAGGGTTTAAACCAAGCTATGCAGTGATGTGGCTTGTTAAGGGCAGGGGAAATGTACCATGGGGTCATCGCATTCAATTAAACTAATAGAGACCTTTGCATAAATAACTCTATAAACTTATCGAATGACCTATGTTAATTTTGGTAGATAAGCCAAAGTTAATCAAATAGTTGGTTTTGCACTTATAGGTTAAATTCGCCAAGTTTATTCTGTTTAAATACGATATAGTATTCCTTGTTTTTTATAAGGAAACTGCTTATAATCAACACACTCAATCATAAATGAATTGTTTACAATTAACTACTAAATTATCAAAATAAATTGGAAAAAACATGAAAGCCAATAACGCACAAACACCTACACAATTAAAAGCATTACAAGCCAAGGCGCAAGTTCTTTCTCAAACTTTAAACAAAGAAGTTATTGTTGTCACTAAAGGTGAACAACACGTTAAAGTTAAGCCAGGTTATGCCTACGAACTAAGCATCAAAGATGGTGAAATTTTAATTAAAGATTTTGATTTAATTGCTAAAAAAGTAGGTGAAGATTTAGAAGTGTTACTACCTAATGACACTAGTGTTGTGTTTGATGGATATTTTGAAGTGTGTGCAAGTGATTTATCTTGTTTAGTGTCTTTACCAAGTGAAGGTGGTATGTATCATGTGCTAGAAGGTAACTTTGTAGTTCTGGCTGACGGTTCGGAAATCGTTCATTTTTATGGCGATGAAACTGCACTATTAGCTATCTCTAACAATCAACCTATGCTTTTTTCTGAAAGTTTTAGCGAGGTTTATCTCTCTGGAGGTTTTTCACCATTGACATTAATAAGCGGTTTGTCAATAGCAGCGTTGACAGGTTCAGGAGGTTCTGCTACAACCATATATTTAAGCGTTGATAGTTTAATAACTAATGACCTAACCCCAACTATAACAGGTACAGCCACACTAACTAATGGTGAAACTTTAAGCGTAAGTGTTAATGGCGCAAGCTATAACAATGTGCAGGTGATAAACAATGTTTGGTCAATTGACACAGGAGCAAAAACACCTTCATTAGGAACATTAGGAGCTTTTGTAGATGGACAAAGTTATGACATTGTTGCAACCGTAACAGACGCAGCTGGCAATAGCATAAGCGATAACTCAAACAATGAGTTGACTATTGATACTACAGCCCCAGGCGCTCCAACCATCAACACAGTATCAAATGATAACCTTATCAATGCAGCTGAGAACGCAGCAGGTTTTGATCTAACTGGTACAGGTGAAGCTGGCAGTACTATTATTGTTTCAGGATTTGAAGCTGGTGTGGCTGACAAAACAACAAGCGTTGCTGAAGATGGCACTTGGTCAATTGCAATTGTTGATACAGATTTAGCTGATAATGGCTCAAATACTTTAACAGCAACACAAACAGACTCAGTAGGCAACACAAGCCCTGCTGCAACTAGAACAATCACCACAGATTTAATTGCACCAACAACCCCAAGCGTTGATAGTCTAACAACTAATGACCTAACCCCAACTATAACAGGTACAGCCACACTAACTAATGGTGAAACTTTAAGCGTAAGTGTTAATGGCGCAAGCTATAATAATGTGCAGGTGATA
Organism: Candidatus Ruthturnera sp. Tsphm01; assembly: GCA_030142985.1. Taxonomy (GTDB): domain Bacteria; phylum Pseudomonadota; class Gammaproteobacteria; order PS1; family Pseudothioglobaceae; genus Ruthia. Next base: position 402,899 of record CP125320.1, read on the forward strand.
AACAATGTTTGGTCAATTGACACAGGAGCAAAAACACCTTCATCAGGAACATTAGGAGCTTTTGTAGATGGACAAAGTTATGACATTGTTGCAACCGTAACAGACGCAGCTGGCAATAGCATAAGCGATAACTCAAACAATGAGTTGACTATTGATACTACAGCCCCAGGCGCTCCAACCATCAACACAGTATCAAATGATAACCTTATCAATGCAGCTGAGAACGCAGCAGGTTTTAATCTAACTGGTACAGGTGAAGTTGGTAGTACTATTATTGTTTCAGGATTTGAAACTGGTGTGGCTGACAAAACAACAAGCGTTGCTGTAGATGGCACTTGGTCAATTGCAATTGTTGATGCAGATTTGGCTGATAATGGCTCAAATACTTTAAAAGCAACACAAACAGACTCAGTAGGCAACACAAGCCCTGCTGCAACTAGAACAATCACCACAGATTTAATTGCACCAACAACCCCAAGCGTTGATAGTCTAACAACTAATGATTTAACCCCAACTATAACAGGTACAGCCACACTAACTAATGGTGAAACCTTAAGCGTAAGTGTTAATGGTGCAATCTATGACAATGTAGAGGTGATAGGCAATGCTTGGTCAATTGACACAGAAACAAAAACACCTTCATCAGGAGTATTGGGAGCATTTGTAGATGGACAAAGCTATGATATTGTTGCAACCGTAACAGACGTAGCTGGCAATAGTGCAAGCGATAACTCAATCAATGAGTTGACTATTGATAATACAGCCTCAAACGCTCCAACCATTGACTCAGTCTCAAATGATGACCTTATCAATGCAGCTGAGAACGCAGCAGGTTTTAATCTAACTGGTACAGGTGAAGTTGGTAGTACTATTATTGTTTCAGGATTTGAAACTGGTGTGGCTGACAAAACAACAAGCGTTGCTGTAGATGGCACTTGGTCAATTGCAATTGTTGATGCAGATTTGGCTGATAATGGCTCAAATACTTTAACAGCAACACAAACAGACTCAGTAGGCAACACAAGCCCTGCTGCAACTAGAACAATCACCATAGATTTAATTGCACCAACAACCCCAAGCGTTGATAGTCTAACAACTAATGATTTAACCCCAACTATAACAGGTACAGCCACACTAACTAATGGTGAAACCTTAAGCGTAAGTGTTAATGGTGCAATCTATGACAATGTAGAGGTGATAGGCAATGCTTGGTCAATTGACACAGAAACAAAAACACCTTCATCAGGAGTATTGGGAGCATTTGTAGATGGACAAAGCTATGATATTGTTGCAACCGTAACAGACGTAGCTGGCAATAGTGCAAGCGATAACTCAATCAATGAGTTGACTATTGATAATACAGCCTCAAACGCTCCAACCATTGACTCAGTCTCAAATGATGACCTTATCAATGCAGCTGAGAACGCAGCAGGTTTTAATCTAACTGGTACAGGTGAAGTTGGTAGTACTATTATTGTTTCAGGATTTGAAACTGGTGTGGCTGACAAAACAACAAGCGTTGCTGTAGATGGCACTTGGTCAATTGCAATTGTTGATGCAGATTTGGCTGATAATGGCTCAAATACTTTAACAGCAACACAAACAGACTCAGTAGGCAACACAAGCCCTGCTGCAACTAGAACAATCACCATAGATTTAATTGCACCAACAACCCCAAGCGTTGATAGTCTAACAACTAATGATTTAACCCCAACTATAACAGGTACAGCCACACTAACTAATGGTGAAACCTTAAGCGTAAGTGTTAATGGTGCAATCTATGACAATGTAGAGGTGATAGGCAATGCTTGGTCAATTGACACAGAAACAAAAACACCTTCATCAGGAGTATTGGGAGCATTTGTAGATGGACAAAGCTATGATATTGTTGCAACCGTAACAGACGTAGCTGGCAATAGTGCAAGCGATAACTCAATCAATGAGTTGACTATTGATAATACAGCCTCAAACGCTCCAACCATTGACTCAGTCTCAAATGATGACCTTATCAATGCAGCTGAGAACGCAGCAGGTTTTAATCTAACTGGTACAGGTGAAGTTGGTAGTACTATTATTGTTTCAGGATTTGAAACTGGTGTGGCTGACAAAACAACAAGCGTTGCTGTAGATGGCACTTGGTCAATTGCAATTGTTGATGCAGATTTGGCTGATAATGGCTCAAATACTTTAACAGCAACACAAACAGACTCAGTAGGCAACACAAGCCCTGCTGCAACTAGAACAATCACCATAGATTTAATTGCACCAACAACCCCAAGCGTTGATAGTCTAACAACTAATGATTTAACCCCAACTATAACAGGTACAGCCACACTAACTAATGGTGAAACCTTAAGCGTAAGTGTTAATGGTGCAATCTATGACAATGTAGAGGTGATAGGCAATGCTTGGTCAATTGACACAGAAACAAAAACACCTTCATCAGGAGTATTGGGAGCATTTGTAGATGGACAAAGCTATGATATTGTTGCAACCGTAACAGACGTAGCTGGCAATAGTGTAAGCGATAACTCAATCAATGAGTTGACTATTGATAATACAGCCTCAAACGCTCCAACCATTGACTCAGTCTCAAATGATGACCTTATCAATGCAGCTGAGAACGCAGCAGGTTTTAATCTAACTGGTACAGGTGAAGTTGGTAGTACTATTATTGTTTCAGGATTTGAAACTGGTGTGGCTGACAAAACAACAAGCGTTGCTGTAGATGGCACTTGGTCAATTGCAATTGTTGATGCAGATTTGGCTGATAATGGCTCAAATACTTTAACAGCAACACAAACAGACTCAGTAGGCAACACAAGCCCTGCTGCAACTAGAACAATCACCATAGATTTAATTGCACCAACAACCCCAAGCGTTGATAGTCTAACAACTAATGATTTAACCCCAACTATAACAGGTACAGCCACACTAACTAATGGTGAAACCTTAAGCGTAAGTGTTAATGGTGCAATCTATGACAATGTAGAGGTGATAGGCAATGCTTGGTCAATTGACACAGAAACAAAAACACCTTCATCAGGAGTATTGGGAGCATTTGTAGATGGACAAAGCTATGATATTGTTGCAACCGTAACAGACGTAGCTGGCAATAGTGCAAGCGATAACTCAATCAATGAGTTGACTATTGATAATACAGCCTCAAACGCTCCAACCATTGACTCAGTCTCAAATGATGACCTTATCAATGCAGCTGAGAACGCAGCAGGTTTTAATCTAACTGGTACAGGTGAAGTTGGTAGTACTATTATTGTTTCAGGATTTGAAACTGGTGTGGCTGACAAAACAACAAGCGTTGCTGTAGATGGCACTTGGTCAATTGCAATTGTTGATGCAGATTTGGCTGATAATGGCTCAAATACTTTAACAGCAACACAAACAGACTCAGTAGGCAACACAAGCCCTGCTGCAACTAGAACAATCACCATAGATTTAATTGCACCAACAACCCCAAGCGTTGATAGTCTAACAACTAATGATTTAACCCCAACTATAACAGGTACAGCCACACTAACTAATGGTGAAACCTTAAGCGTAAGTGTTAATGGTGCAATCTATGACAATGTAGAGGTGATAGGCAATGCTTGGTCAATTGACACAGAAACAAAAACACCTTCATCAGGAGTATTGGGAGCATTTGTAGATGGACAAAGCTATGATATTGTTGCAACCGTAACAGACGTAGCTGGCAATAGTGCAAGCGATAACTCAATCAATGAGTTGACTATTGATAATACAGCCTCAAACGCTCCAACCATTGACTCAGTCTCAAATGATGACCTTATCAATGCAGCTGAGAACGCAGCAGGTTTTAATCTAACTGGTACAGGTGAAGTTGGTAGTACTATTATTGTTTCAGGATTTGAAACTGGTGTGGCTGACAAAACAACAAGCGTTGCTGTAGATGGCACTTGGTCAATTGCAATTGTTGATGCAGATTTGGCTGATAATGGCTCAAATACTTTAACAGCAACACAAACAGACTCAGTAGGCAACACAAGCCCTGCTGCAACTAGAACAATCACCACAGATTTAATTGCACCAACAACCCCAAGCGTTGATAGTCTAACAACTAATGATTTAACCCCAACTATAACAGGTACAGCCACACTAACTAATGGTGAAACCTTAAGCGTAAGTGTTAATGGTGCAATCTATGACAATGTAGAGGTGATAGGCAATGCTTGGTCAATTGACACAGAAACAAAAACACCTTCATCAGGAGTATTGGGAGCATTTGTAGATGGACAAAGCTATGATATTGTTGCAACCGTAACAGACGTAGCTGGCAATAGTGCAAGCGATAACTCAATCAATGAGTTGACTATTGATAATACAGCCTCAAACGCTCCAACCATTGACTCAGTCTCAAATGATGACCTTATCAATGCAGCTGAGAACGCAGCAGGTTTTAATCTAACTGGTACAGGTGAAGTTGGTAGTACTATTATTGTTTCAGGATTTGAAACTGGTGTGGCTGACAAAACAACAAGCGTTGCTGTAGATGGCACTTGGTCAATTGCAATTGTTGATGCAGATTTGGCTGATAATGGCTCAAATACTTTAACAGCAACACAAACAGACTCAGTAGGCAACACAAGCCCTGCTGCAACTAGAACAATCACCATAGATTTAATTGCACCAACAACCCCAAGCGTTGATAGTCTAACAACTAATGATTTAACCCCAACTATAACAGGTACAGCCACACTAACTAATGGTGAAACCTTAAGCGTAAGTGTTAATGGTGCAATCTATGACAATGTAGAGGTGATAGGCAATGCTTGGTCAATTGACACAGAAACAAAAACACCTTCATCAGGAGCATTGGGAGCATTTGTAAATGGACAAAGCTATGATATTGTTGCAACCGTAACAGACGTAGCTGGCAATAGTGCAAGCGATAACTCAATCAATGAGTTGACTATTGATAATCCAGCCTCAAACGCTCCAATCATTAACAAAGTATCAAATGATAACCTTATCAATGCAGAAGAGAACGCAGCAGGTTTTAATCTAACTGGTACAGGTGAAGTTGGTAGTACTATTATTGTTTCAGGATTTGAAACTGGTGTGGCTGACAAAACAACAAGCGTTGCTGTAGATGGCACTTGGTCAATTGCAATTGTTGATGCAGATTTGGCTGATAATGGCTCAAATACTTTAACAGCAACACAAACAGACTCAGTAGGCAACACAAGCCCTGCTGCAACTAGAACAATCACCACAGATTTAATTGCACCAACAACCCCAAGCGTTGATAGTCTAACAACTAATGATTTAACCCCAACTATAACAGGTACAGCCACACTAACTAATGGTGAAACCTTAAGCGTAAGTGTTAATGGTGCAATCTATGACAATGTAGAAGTGACAGGCAATGCTTGGTCAATTGACACAGAAACAAAAACACCTTCATCAGGAGCATTGGGAGCATTTGTAGATGGACAAAGCTATGATATTGTTGCAACCGTAACAGACGTAGCTGGCAATAGTGCAAGCGATGACTCAATCAATGAGTTGACTATTGATAATACAGCCTCAAACGCTCCAACCATTGACTCAGTCTCAGATGATGACCTTATCAATGCAGCTGAGAACGCAGCAGGTTTTAATCTAACTGGTACAGGTGAAGTTGGTGATTTTATTACTGTTTCAGGATTTGAAGCTGGTGTGGCTGACAAAACAACAAGCGTTGCTGAAGATGGCACTTGGTCAATTGCAATTGTTGATACAGATTTAGCTGATAATGGCTCAAATACTTTAACAGCAACACAAACAGACTCAGTAGGCAACACAAGCCCTGCTGCAACTAGAACAATCACCACAGATTTAATTGCACCAACAACCCCAAGCGTTGATAGTCTAACAACTAATGATTTAACCCCAACTATAACAGGTACAGCCACACTCGCTGATGGTGAAACCTTAAGCGTAAGTGTTAATGGTGCAATCTATGACAATGTAGAGGTGATAGGCAATGCTTGGTCAATTGACACAGAAACAAAAACACCTTCATCAGGAGCATTGGGAGCATTTGTAGATGGACAAAGCTATGATATTGTTGCAACCGTAACAGACGTAGCTGGCAATAGTGCAAGCGATAACTCAATCAATGAGTTGACTATTGATAATACAGCCTCAAACGCTCCAACCATTGACTCAGTCTCAGATGATGACCTTATCAATGCAGCTGAGAACGCAGCAGGTTTTAATCTAACTGGTACAGGTGAAGTTGGTAATACTATTATTGTTTCAGGATTTGAAGCTGGTGTGGCTGACAAAACAACAAGCGTTGCTGAAGATGGCACTTGGTCAATTGCAATTGTTGATACAGATTTAGCTGATAATGGCTCAAATACTTTAACAGCAACACAAACAGACTCAGTAGGCAACACAAGCCCTGCTGCAACTAGAACAATCACCACAGATTTAATTGCACCAACAACCCCAAGCGTTGATAGTCTAACAACTAATGATTTAACCCCAACTATAACAGGTACAGCCACACTGACTGATGGTGAAACCTTAAGCGTAAGTGTTAATGGTGCAATCTATGACAATGTAGAAGTGACAGGCAATGCTTGGTCAATTGACACAGAAACAAAAACACCTTCATCAAGAGTATTGGGAGCATTTGTAGATGGACAAAGCTATGATATTGTTGCAACCGTAACAGACGTAGCTGGCAATAGTGCAAGCGATAACTCAATCAATGAGTTGACTATTGATAATACAGCCTCAAACGCTCCAACCATTGACTCAGTCTCAAATGATGACCTTATCAATGCAGCTGAGAACGCAGCAGGTTTTAATCTAACTGGTACAGGTGAAGTTGGTAGTACTATTATTGTTTCAGGATTTGAAACTGGTGTGGCTGACAAAACAACAAGCGTTGCTGTAGATGGCACTTGGTCAATTGCAATTGTTGATGCAGATTTGGCTGATAATGGCTCAAATACTTTAACAGCAACACAAACAGACTCAGTAGGCAACACAAGCCCTGCTGCAACTAGAACAATCACCATAGATTTAATTGCACCAACAACCCCAAGCGTTGATAGTCTAACAACTAATGATTTAACCCCAACTATAACAGGTACAGCCACACTAACTAATGGTGAAACCTTAAGCGTAAGTGTTAATGGTGCAATCTATGACAATGTAGAGGTGATAGGCAATGCTTGGTCAATTGACACAGAAACAAAAACACCTTCATCAGGAGCATTGGGAGCATTTGTAGATGGACAAAGCTATGATATTGTTGCAACCGTAACAGACGTAGCTGGCAATAGTGCAAGCGATAACTCAATCAATGAGTTGACTATTGATAATACAGCCTCAAACGCTCCAACCATTGACTCAGTCTCAGATGATGACCTTATCAATGCAGCTGAGAACGCAGCAGGTTTTAATCTAACTGGTACAGGTGAAGTTGGTGATTTTATTACTGTTTCAGGATTTGAAGCTGGTGTGGCTGACAAAACAACAAGCGTTGCTGAAGATGGCACTTGGTCAATTGCAATTGTTGATACAGATTTAGCTGATAATGGCTCAAATACTTTAACAGCAACACAAACAGACTCAGTAGGCAACACAAGCCCTGCTGCAACTAGAACAATCACCACAGATTTAATTGCACCAACAACCCCAAGCGTTGATAGTCTAACAACTAATGATTTAACCCCAACTATAACAGGTACAGCCACACTCGCTGATGGTGAAACCTTAAGCGTAATTGTTAATGGTGCAATCTATGACAATGTAGAGGTGATAGGCAATGCTTGGTCAATTGACACAGAAACAAAAACACCTTCATCAGGAGTATTGGGAGCATTTGTAGATGGACAAAGCTATGATATTGTTGCAACCGTAACAGACGTAGCTGGCAATAGTGCAAGAGATAACTCAATCAATGAGTTGACTATTGATAATACAGCCTCAAACGCTCCAATCATTAACAAAGTATCAAATGATAACCTTATCAATGCAGCTGAGAACGCAGCAGGTTTTAATCTAACTGGTACAGGTGAAGTTGGTGATTTTATTACTGTTTCAGGATTTGAAGCTGGTGTGGCTGACAAAACAACAAGCGTTGCTGAAGATGGCACTTGGTCAATTGCAATTGTTGATACAGATTTAGCTGATAATGGCTCAAATACTTTAACAGCAACACAAACAGACTCAGTAGGCAACACAAGCCCTGCTGCAACTATAACAATCACCACAGATTTAATTGCACCAACAACCCCAAGCGTTGATAGTCTAACAACTAATGATTTAACCCCAACTATAACAGGTACAGCCACACTGACTGATGGTGAAACCTTAAGCGTAAGTGTTAATGGTGCAATCTATGACAATGTAGAAGTGACAGGCAATGCTTGGTCAATTGACACAGAAACAAAAACACCTTCATCAGGAGTATTGGGAGCATTTGTAGATGGACAAAGCTATAACATTATTGCAATTGCAACAGACGCAGCTGGTAATAGTGCAAGAGATAACTCAATCAATGAGTTGACTATTGATAATACAGCCTCAAACGCTCCAACCATTGACTCAGTCTCAGATGATGACCTTATCAATGCAGAAGAGAACGCAGCAGGTTTTAATCTAACTGGTACAGGTGAAATTGGTAGTACTATTACTGTTTCAGGATTTGAAACTGGTGTGGATGACAAAACAACAAGCGTTGCTGTAGATGGCACTTGGTCAATTGCAATTGTTGATACAGATTTGGCTGATAATGGCTCAAATACTTTAACAGCAACACAAACAGACTCAGTAGGCAACACAAGCCCTGCTGCAACTAGAACAATCACCACAGATTTAATTGCACAATATTCACCAATAGTTGATGGACCAACAATTAGTAATAGCCTATCCATATTTATAGGAGGTATAGCATGGATTGATGAGGGTGATACATTAAGCGTAAGTGTTAATGGTGCAACCTATAACGATGTGCAGGTTATAAACCATGGTTGGAATATTGACATACAAACAGCAATACCTTCATCAGGAGTATTGGGAGCATTTGTAGATGGACAAAGCTATGATGTTGTTGCAACTGTAACAGACGCAGCTGGCAATAGCGCAAGCGACAATACAATCAATGAGTTGATTATTGATGACACAGCCCCAGACGTCATTGTCCCAGGCGCTCCAATCATTAACAAAGTATCAAATGATAACCTTATCAATGCAGAAGAGAACGCAGCGGGTTTCAATCTAACTGGTACAGCCTACGCTAGTTATACTGGTTATGCTAATCGTTTTGATATTGTTACAGTTTCTGGATTTAAAGGTGGTGATGAGAAAGCTGCATTCATTAATGAAGATCGTACTTGGTCATTTGCAATTACTGATGAGGATTTGTTTGATAATGCTTCAACCACTTTAACAGTAGTGCAACGCGTAAAGCCTTGTGCTACCTGCGACTACGTCCAAAGCCCTGTTGCAACTATAACAATCACCACAGATTTAATTGCACCAACAACCCCAAGCGTTGATAGTCTAACAACTAATGATTTAACCCCAACTATAACAGGTACAGCCACACTGACTGATGGTGAAACCTTAAGCGTAAGTGTTAATGGTGCAATCTATGACAATGTAGAAGTGACAGGCAATGCTTGGTCAATTGACACAGAAACAAAAACACCTTCATCAGGAGTATTGGAAGCATTTGTAAATGGACAAAGCTATAACATTATTGCAATTGCAACAGACGCAGCTGGCAATAGTGCAAGAGATAACTCAATCAATGAGTTGACTATTGATAATACAGCCTCAAACGCTCCAACCATTGACTCAGTCTCAGATGATGACCTTATCAATGCAGCTGAGAACGCAGCAGGTTTTGATCTAACTGGTACAGGTGAAGCTGGTAATACTATTATTGTTTCAGGATTTGAAGCTGGTGTGGCTGACAAAACAACAAGCGTTGCTGCAGATGGCACTTGGTTAATTGCAATTGTTGATGCAGATTTGGCTGATAATGGCTCAAATACTTTAACAGCAACACAAACAGACTCAGTAGGCAACACAAGCCCTGCTGCAACTAGAACAATCACCACAGATTTAATTGCACCAACAGCCCCAAGCGTTGATAGTTTAATAGTTAATGGCCTAAGCCTCCCAACTATAACTGGTTTTGCCACACTCGCTGATGGTGAAACCTTAAGCGTGAGTGTTAATGGCGCAAACTATAACAATGTGCAGGTGATAGGCAATACTTGGATACTTTATACGCATTCAACAAAACCCTCATCAGGAATGTTGGGTTTTTTTGTAGATGGACAAAGCTATGATATTGTTGCAACTGTAACAGACGCAGCTGGCAATAGTGCAAGCGATAATACAACCAATGAGTTGACTATTGATAGCACAGCCTCAGACGTCCCAGACACACCAAACGCTCCAACCATTAGCTCAGTCTCAGGTGATAACCTTATCAATGCAGCTGAGAACGCAGCAGGTTTTGATTTAACTGGTACAGGTGAAGCTGGTAATACTATTATTGTTTCAGGATTTGAAGCTGGTGTGGCTGACAAAACAACAACCGTTGCTGCAGATGGCACCTGGTCAATTACAATTGTTGATGCAGATTTGGCTGATAATGGCTCAAATACTTTAACAGCGGTACAAGTAAACTCAGAAGGCATCCCAAGCCCTCTTGCAACTATAACAATCACCACAGATTTAATTGCACCAACAGCCCCAAGCGTTGATAGTCTAACAACTAATGATTTAACCCCAACTATAACAGGTAGAGCTACACTGACTGATGGTGAAACCTTAAGCGTAATTGTTAATGGTGCAATCTATGACAATGTAGAGGTGATAGGCAATGCTTGGTCAATTGACACAGAAACAAAAACACCTTCATCAGGAGTATTGGAAGCATTTGTAGATGGACAAAGTTATAACATTGTTGCAATTGCAACAGACGCAGCTGGTAATAGTGCAAGAGATAACTCAAACAATGAGTTGACTATTGATAATACAGCCTCAAACGCTCCAACCATTGACTCAGTCTCAGATGATGACCTTATCAATGCAGCTGAGAACGCAGCAGGTTTTAATCTAACTGGTACAGGTGAAGTTGGTGATTTTATTACTGTTTCAGGATTTGAAGCTGGTGTGGCTGACAAAACAACAAGCGTTGCTGAAGATGGCACTTGGTCAATTGCAATTGTTGATACAGATTTAGCTGATAATGGCTCAAATACTTTAACAGTAACACAAACAGACCTAGCAGGCAACACAAGCCCTGCTGCAACTATAACAATCACCACAGATTTAATTGCACCAACAGCCCCAAGCGTTGATAGTCTAACAACTAATGATTTAACCCCAACTATAACAGGTACAGCCACACTCGCTGATGGTGAAACCTTAAGCGTAAGTGTTAATGGTGCAATCTATGACAATGTAGAGGTGATAGGCAATGCTTGGTCAATTGACACAGAAACAAAAACACCTTCATCAGGAGCATTGGGAGCATTTGTAGATGGACAAAGCTATGATATTGTTGCAACCGTAACAGACGTAGCTGGCAATAGTGCAAGCGATAACTCAATCAATGAGTTGACTATTGATAATACAGCCTCAAACGCTCCAACCATTGACTCAGTCTCAGATGATGACCTTATCAATGCAGCTGAGAACGCAGCAGGTTTTAATCTAACTGGTACAGGTGAAGTTGGTGATTTTATTACTGTTTCAGGATTTGAAGCTGGTGTGGCTGACAAAACAACAAGCGTTGCTGAAGATGGCACTTGGTCAATTGCAATTGTTGATACAGATTTAGCTGATAATGGCTCAAATACTTTAACAGCAACACAAACAGACTCAGTAGGCAACACAAGCCCTGCTGCAACTAGAACAATCACCACAGATTTAATTGCACCAACAACCCCAAGCGTTGATAGTCTAACAACTAATGATTTAACCCCAACTATAACAGGTACAGCCACACTCGCTGATGGTGAAACCTTAAGCGTAATTGTTAATGGTGCAATCTATGACAATGTAGAGGTGATAGGCAATGCTTGGTCAATTGACACAGAAACAAAAACACCTTCATCAGGAGTATTGGGAGCATTTGTAGATGGACAAAGCTATGATATTGTTGCAACCGTAACAGACGTAGCTGGCAATAGTGCAAGAGATAACTCAATCAATGAGTTGACTATTGATAATACAGCCTCAAACGCTCCAATCATTAACAAAGTATCAAATGATAACCTTATCAATGCAGCTGAGAACGCAGCAGGTTTTAATCTAACTGGTACAGGTGAAGTTGGTGATTTTATTACTGTTTCAGGATTTGAAGCTGGTGTGGCTGACAAAACAACAAGCGTTGCTGAAGATGGCACTTGGTCAATTGCAATTGTTGATACAGATTTAGCTGATAATGGCTCAAATACTTTAACAGCAACACAAACAGACTCAGTAGGCAACACAAGCCCTGCTGCAACTATAACAATCACCACAGATTTAATTGCACCAACAACCCCAAGCGTTGATAGTCTAACAACTAATGATTTAACCCCAACTATAACAGGTACAGCCACACTAACTGATGGTGAAACCTTAAGCGTAAGTGTTAATGGTGCAATCTATGACAATGTAGAAGTGACAGGCAATGCTTGGTCAATTGACACAGAAACAAAAACACCTTCATCAGGAGTATTGGGAGCATTTGTAGATGGACAAAGCTATAACATTATTGCAATTGCAACAGACGCAGCTGGTAATAGTGCAAGAGATAACTCAATCAATGAGTTGACTATTGATAATACAGCCTCAAACGCTCCAACCATTGACTCAGTCTCAGATGATGACCTTATCAATGCAGAAGAGAACGCAGCAGGTTTTAATCTAACTGGTACAGGTGAAATTGGTAATACTATTACTGTTTCAGGATTTGAAACTGGTGTGGATGACAAAACAACAAGCGTTGCTGTAGATGGCACTTGGTCAATTGCAATTGTTGATACAGATTTGGCTGATAATGGCTCAAATACTTTAACAGCAACACAAACAGACTCAGTAGGCAACACAAGCCCTGCTGCAACTAGAACAATCACCACAGATTTAATTGCACAATATTCACCAATAGTTGATGGACCAACAATTAGTAATAGCCTATCCATATTTATAGGAGGTATAGCATGGATTGATGAGGGTGATACATTAAGCGTAAGTGTTAATGGTGCAACCTATAACGATGTGCAGGTTATAAACCATGGTTGGAATATTGACATACAAACAGCAATACCTTCATCAGGAGTATTGGGAGCATTTGTAGATGGACAAAGCTATGATGTTGTTGCAACTGTAACAGACGCAGCTGGCAATAGCGCAAGCGACAATACAATCAATGAGTTGGTTATTGATGACACAGCCCCAGACGTCATTGTCCCAGGCGCTCCAATCATTAACAAAGTATCAAATGATAACCTTATCAATGCAGAAGAGAACGCAGCGGGTTTCAATCTAACTGGTACAGCCTACGCTAGTTATACTGGTTATGCTAATCGTTTTGATATTGTTACAGTTTCTGGATTTAAAGGTGGTGATGAGAAAGCTGCATTCATTAATGAAGATCGTACTTGGTCATTTGCAATTACTGATGAGGATTTGTTTGATAATGCTTCAACCACTTTAACAGTAGTGCAACGCGTAAAGCCTTGTGCTACCTGCGACTACGTCCAAAGCCCTGTTGCAACTATAACAATCACCACAGATTTAATTGCACCAACAACCCCAAGCGTTGATAGTCTAACAACTAATGATTTAACCCCAACTATAACAGGTACAGCCACACTGACTGATGGTGAAACCTTAAGCGTAAGTGTTAATGGTGCAATCTATGACAATGTAGAAGTGACAGGCAATGCTTGGTCAATTGACACAGAAACAAAAACACCTTCATCAGGAGTATTGGAAGCATTTGTAAATGGACAAAGCTATAACATTATTGCAATTGCAACAGACGCAGCTGGCAATAGTGCAAGAGATAACTCAATCAATGAGTTGACTATTGATAATACAGCCTCAAACGCTCCAACCATTGACTCAGTCTCAGATGATGACCTTATCAATGCAGCTGAGAACGCAGCAGGTTTTGATCTAACTGGTACAGGTGAAGCTGGTAATACTATTATTGTTTCAGGATTTGAAGCTGGTGTGGCTGACAAAACAACAAGCGTTGCTGCAGATGGCACTTGGTTAATTGCAATTGTTGATGCAGATTTGGCTGATAATGGCTCAAATACTTTAACAGCAACACAAACAGACTCAGTAGGCAACACAAGCCCTGCTGCAACTAGAACAATCACCACAGATTTAATTGCACCAACAGCCCCAAGCGTTGATAGTTTAATAGTTAATGGCCTAAGCCTCCCAACTATAACTGGTTTTGCCACACTCGCTGATGGTGAAACCTTAAGCGTGAGTGTTAATGGCGCAAACTATAACAATGTGCAGGTGATAGGCAATACTTGGATACTTTATACGCATTCAACAAAACCCTCATCAGGAATGTTGGGTTTTTTTGTAGATGGACAAAGCTATGATATTGTTGCAACTGTAACAGACGCAGCTGGCAATAGTGCAAGCGATAATACAACCAATGAGTTGACTATTGATAGCACAGCCTCAGACGTCCCAGACACACCAAACGCTCCAACCATTAGCTCAGTCTCAGGTGATAACCTTATCAATGCAGCTGAGAACGCAGCAGGTTTTGATTTAACTGGTACAGGTGAAGCTGGTAATACTATTATTGTTTCAGGATTTGAAGCTGGTGTGGCTGACAAAACAACAACCGTTGCTGCAGATGGCACCTGGTCAATTACAATTGTTGATGCAGATTTGGCTGATAATGGCTCAAATACTTTAACAGCGGTACAAGTAAACTCAGAAGGCATCCCAAGCCCTCTTGCAACTATAACAATCACCACAGATTTAATTGCACCAACAGCCCCAAGCGTTGATAGTCTAACAACTAATGATTTAACCCCAACTATAACAGGTAGAGCTACACTGACTGATGGTGAAACCTTAAGCGTAATTGTTAATGGTGCAATCTATGACAATGTAGAGGTGATAGGCAATGCTTGGTCAATTGACACAGAAACAAAAACACCTTCATCAGGAGTATTGGAAGCATTTGTAGATGGACAAAGTTATAACATTGTTGCAATTGCAACAGACGCAGCTGGTAATAGTGCAAGAGATAACTCAAACAATGAGTTGACTATTGATAATACAGCCTCAAACGCTCCAACCATTGACTCAGTCTCAGATGATGACCTTATCAATGCAGCTGAGAACGCAGCAGGTTTTAATCTAACTGGTACAGGTGAAGTTGGTGATTTTATTACTGTTTCAGGATTTGAAGCTGGTGTGGCTGACAAAACAACAAGCGTTGCTGAAGATGGCACTTGGTCAATTGCAATTGTTGATACAGATTTAGCTGATAATGGCTCAAATACTTTAACAGTAACACAAACAGACCTAGCAGGCAACACAAGCCCTGCTGCAACTATAACAATCACCACAGATTTAATTGCACCAACAGCCCCAAGCGTTGATAGTCTAACAACTAATGATTTAACCCCAACTATAACAGGTACAGCCACACTCGCTGATGGTGAAACCTTAAGCGTAAGTGTTAATGGTGCAATCTATGACAATGTAGAGGTGATAGGCAATGCTTGGTCAATTGACACAGAAACAAAAACACCTTCATCAGGAGCATTGGGAGCATTTGTAGATGGACAAAGCTATGATATTGTTGCAACCGTAACAGACGTAGCTGGCAATAGTGCAAGCGATAACTCAATCAATGAGTTGACTATTGATAATACAGCCTCAAACGCTCCAACCATTGACTCAGTCTCAGATGATGACCTTATCAATGCAGCTGAGAACGCAGCAGGTTTTAATCTAACTGGTACAGGTGAAGTTGGTGATTTTATTACTGTTTCAGGATTTGAAGCTGGTGTGGCTGACAAAACAACAAGCGTTGCTGAAGATGGCACTTGGTCAATTGCAATTGTTGATACAGATTTAGCTGATAATGGCTCAAATACTTTAACAGCAACACAAACAGACTCAGTAGGCAACACAAGCCCTGCTGCAACTAGAACAATCACCACAGATTTAATTGCACCAACAACCCCAAGCGTTGATAGTCTAACAACTAATGATTTAACCCCAACTATAACAGGTACAGCCACACTCGCTGATGGTGAAACCTTAAGCGTAATTGTTAATGGTGCAATCTATGACAATGTAGAGGTGATAGGCAATGCTTGGTCAATTGACACAGAAACAAAAACACCTTCATCAGGAGTATTGGGAGCATTTGTAGATGGACAAAGCTATGATATTGTTGCAACCGTAACAGACGTAGCTGGCAATAGTGCAAGAGATAACTCAATCAATGAGTTGACTATTGATAATACAGCCTCAAACGCTCCAATCATTAACAAAGTATCAAATGATAACCTTATCAATGCAGCTGAGAACGCAGCAGGTTTTAATCTAACTGGTACAGGTGAAGTTGGTGATTTTATTACTGTTTCAGGATTTGAAGCTGGTGTGGCTGACAAAACAACAAGCGTTGCTGAAGATGGCACTTGGTCAATTGCAATTGTTGATACAGATTTAGCTGATAATGGCTCAAATACTTTAACAGCAACACAAACAGACTCAGTAGGCAACACAAGCCCTGCTGCAACTATAACAATCACCACAGATTTAATTGCACCAACAACCCCAAGCGTTGATAGTCTAACAACTAATGATTTAACCCCAACTATAACAGGTACAGCCACACTGACTGATGGTGAAACCTTAAGCGTAAGTGTTAATGGTGCAATCTATGACAATGTAGAAGTGACAGGCAATGCTTGGTCAATTGACACAGAAACAAAAACACCTTCATCAGGAGTATTGGGAGCATTTGTAGATGGACAAAGCTATAACATTATTGCAATTGCAACAGACGCAGCTGGTAATAGTGCAAGAGATAACTCAATCAATGAGTTGACTATTGATAATACAGCCTCAAACGCTCCAACCATTGACTCAGTCTCAGATGATGACCTTATCAATGCAGCTGAGAACACAGCAGGTTTTAATCTAACTGGTACAGGTGAAGTTGGTAATACTATTATTGTTTCAGGATTTGAAGCTGGTGTGGCTGACAAAACAACAAGCGTTGCTGAAGATGGCACTTGGTCAATTGCAATTGTTGATACAGATTTAGCTGATAATGGCTCAAATACTTTAACAGCAACACAAACAGACTCAGTAGGCAACACAAGCCCTGCTGCAACTAGAACAATCACCACAGATTTAATTGCACCAACAACCCCAAGCGTTGATAGTCTAACAACTAATGATTTAACCCCAACTATAACAGGTACAGCCACACTCGCTGATGGTGAAACCTTAAGCGTAATTGTTAATGGTGCAATCTATGACAATGTAGAGGTGATAGGCAATGCTTGGTCAATTGACACAGAAACAAAAACACCTTCATCAGGAGTATTGGGAGCATTTGTAGATGGACAAAGCTATGATATTGTTGCAACCGTAACAGACGTAGCTGGCAATAGTGCAAGAGATAACTCAATCAATGAGTTGACTATTGATAATACAGCCTCAAACGCTCCAACCATTGACTCAGTCTCAAATGATGACCTTATCAATGCAGCTGAGAACGCAGCAGGTTTTAATCTAACTGGTACAGGTGAAGTTGGTAGTACTATTATTGTTTCAGGATTTGAAACTGGTGTGGCTGACAAAACAACAAGCGTTGCTGTAGATGGCACTTGGTCAATTGCAATTGTTGATGCAGATTTGGCTGATAATGGCTCAAATACTTTAAAAGCAACACAAACAGACTCAGTAGGCAACACAAGCCCTGCTGCAACTAAAACAATCACCACAGATTTAATTGCACCAACAACCCCAAGCGTTGATAGTCTAACAACTAATGATTTAACCCCAACTATAACAGGTAGAGCCACACTAACTAATGGTGAAACCTTAAGCGTAAGTGTTAATGGTGCAATCTATGACAATGTAGAGGTGATAGGCAATGCTTGGTCAATTGACACAGAAACAAAAACACCTTCATCAGGAGTATTGGGAGCATTTGTAGATGGACAAAGCTATGATATTGTTGCAACCGTAACAGACGTAGCTGGCAATAGTGCAAGAGATAACTCAATCAATGAGTTGACTATTGATAATACAGCCTCAAACGCTCCAATCATTAACAAAGTATCAAATGATAACCTTATCAATGCAGAAGAGAACGCAGCAGGTTTTAATCTAACTGGTACAGGTGAAGTTGGTGATTTTATTACTGTTTCAGGATTTGAAGCTGGTGTGGCTGACAAAACAACAAGCGTTGCTGAAGATGGCACTTGGTCAATTGCAATTGTTGATACAGATTTAGCTGATAATGGCTCAAATACTTTAACAGCAACACAAACAGACTCAGTAGGCAACACAAGCCCTGCTGCAACTATAACAATCACCACAGATTTAATTGCACCAACAACCCCAAGCGTTGATAGTCTAACAACTAATGATTTAACCCCAACTATAACAGGTACAGCCACACTAACTAATGGTGAAACCTTAAGCGTAAGTGTTAATGGTGCAATCTATGACAATGTAGAGGTGATAGGCAATGCTTGGTCAATTGACACAGAAACAAAAACACCTTCATCAGGAGTATTGGGAGCATTTGTAGATGGACAAAGCTATGATATTGTTGCAACCGTAACAGACGTAGCTGGCAATAGTGTAAGCGATAACTCAATCAATGAGTTGACTATTGATAATACAGCCTCAAACGCTCCAACCATTGACTCAGTCTCAAATGATGACCTTATCAATGCAGCTGAGAACGCAGCAGGTTTTAATCTAACTGGTACAGGTGAAATTGGTAGTACTATTACTGTTTCAGGATTTGAAACTGGTGTGGATGACAAAACAACAAGCGTTGCTGTAGATGGCACTTGGTCAATTGCAATTGTTGATACAGATTTGGCTGATAATGGCTCAAATACTTTAACAGCAACACAAACAGACTCAGTAGGCAACACAAGCCCTGCTGCAACTAGAACAATCACCACAGATTTAATTGCACAATATTCACCAATAGTTGATGGACCAACAATTAGTAATAGCCTATCCATATTTATAGGAGGTATAGCATGGATTGATGAGGGTGATACATTAAGCGTAAGTGTTAATGGTGCAACCTATAACGATGTGCAGGTTATAAACCATGGTTGGAATATTGACATACAAACAGCAATACCTTCATCAGGAGTATTGGGAGCATTTGTAGATGGACAAAGCTATGATGTTGTTGCAACTGTAACAGACGCAGCTGGCAATAGCGCAAGCGACAATACAATCAATGAGTTGGTTATTGATGACACAGCCCCAGACGTCATTGTCCCAGGCGCTCCAATCATTAACAAAGTATCAAATGATAACCTTATCAATGCAGAAGAGAACGCAGCGGGTTTCAATCTAACTGGTACAGCCTACGCTAGTTATACTGGTTATGCTAATCGTTTTGATATTGTTACAGTTTCTGGATTTAAAGGTGGTGATGAGAAAGCTGCATTCATTAATGAAGATCGTACTTGGTCATTTGCAATTACTGATGAGGATTTGTTTGATAATGCTTCAACCACTTTAACAGTAGTGCAACGCGTAAAGCCTTGTGCTACCTGCGACTACGTCCAAAGCCCTGTTGCAACTATAACAATCACCACAGATTTAATTGCACCAACAACCCCAAGCGTTGATAGTCTAACAACTAATGATTTAACCCCAACTATAACAGGTACAGCCACACTGACTGATGGTGAAACCTTAAGCGTAAGTGTTAATGGTGCAATCTATGACAATGTAGAAGTGACAGGCAATGCTTGGTCAATTGACACAGAAACAAAAACACCTTCATCAGGAGTATTGGAAGCATTTGTAAATGGACAAAGCTATAACATTATTGCAATTGCAACAGACGCAGCTGGTAATAGTGCAAGAGATAACTCAATCAATGAGTTGACTATTGATAATACAGCCTCAAACGCTCCAACCATTGACTCAGTCTCAGATGATGACCTTATCAATGCAGAAGAGAACGCAGCAGGTTTTAATCTAACTGGTACAGGTGAAGTTGGTAGTACTATTACTGTTTCAGGATTTGAAACTGGTGTGGCTGACAAAACAACAAGCGTTGCTGTAGATGGCACTTGGTCAATTGCAATTGTTGATACAGATTTAGCTGATAATGGCTCAAATACTTTAACAGCAACACAAACAGACTCAGTAGGCAACACAAGCCCTGCTGCAACTAGAACAATCACCACAGATTTAATTGCACCAATAGACGGCGTATACGTTAATAATTTAATAACTAACAACCTAACTCCAACCATAACAGGTTCATCAGCCACACTCGCTGATGGTGAAACCTTAAGCGTAAGTGTTAATGGTGCAATCTATGACAATGTGCAGGTGATAAGCCATACTTGGTTAATTAACACAGAAACAGCAATACCTTCATCAGGAATATTGGAAGCATTTGTAGATGGACAAAGCTATGATATTGTTGCAACTGTAACAGACGCAGCTGGCAATAGTGCAAGCGATAATACAACCAATGAGTTGACTATTGATAGCACAGCCTCAGACGTCCCAGACACACCAAACGCTCCAACCATTAGCTCAGTCTCAGGTGATAACCTTATCAATGCAGCTGAGAACGTAGCAGGTTTTGATTTAACTGGTACAGGTGAAGCTGGTAATACTATTATTGTTTCAGGATTTGAAGCTGGTGTGGCTGACAAAACAACAACCGTTGCTGCAGATGGCACCTGGTCAATTACAATTGTTGATGCAGATTTGGCTGATAATGGCTCAAATACTTTAACAGCGGTACAAGTAAACTCAGAAGGCATCCCAAGCCCTCTTGCAACTATAACAATCACCACAGATTTAATTGCACCAACAGCCCCAAGCGTTGATAGTCTAACAACTAATGATTTAACCCCAACTATAACAGGTAGAGCTACACTGACTGATGGTGAAACCTTAAGCGTAATTGTTAATGGTGCAATCTATGACAATGTAGAGGTGATAGGCAATGCTTGGTCAATTGACACAGAAACAAAAACACCTTCATCAGGAGTATTGGAAGCATTTGTAGATGGACAAAGTTATAACATTGTTGCAATTGCAACAGACGCAGCTGGTAATAGTGCAAGAGATAACTCAAACAATGAGTTGACTATTGATACTACAGCCCCAGGCGCTCCAACCATCAACACAGTATCAAATGATAACCTTATCAATGCAGCTGAGAACGCAGCAGGTTTTCATATAACTGGTACAGGTGAAGCTGGCAGTACTATTATTGCTTCAGGATTTGAAGCTGGTATGGCTGTAACAAGCGTTGCTGAAGATGGCGCTTGGACAATTATAATTTTTAATGGAAATTTAAAATTTGCTGATAATGGCTCAAATACTTTAACAATAACACAAAGAGACCGAGCAGGCAACACAAGCCCTGCTGCAACTATAACAATCACCACAGATTTAATTGCACCAACAACCCCAAGCGTTGATAGTCTAACAACTAATGATTTAACCCCAACTATAACAGGTACAGCCACACTCGCTGATGGTGAAACCTTAAGCGTAAGTGTTAATGGTGCAATCTATGACAATGTAGAGGTGATAGGCAATGCTTGGTCAATTGACACAGAAACAAAAACACCTTCATCAGGAGCATTGGAAGCATTTGTAAATGGACAAAGTTATGATATTGTTGCAACTGTAACAGACGTAGCTGGCAATAGTGCAAGCGATGACTCAATCAATGAGTTGACTATTGATATTCCAGCCCCAGACGCTCCAACCATTGACTCAGTCTCAGATGATGACCTTATCAATGCAGCTGAGAACGTAGCAGGTTTTGATTTAACTGGTACAGGTGAAGCTGGTAATACTATTATTGTTTCAGGATTTGAAGCTGGTGTGGCTGACAAAACAACAACCGTTGCTGCAGATGGCACCTGGTCAATTACAATTGTTGATGCAGATTTGGCTGATAATGGCTCAAATACTTTAACAGCAACACAAATAGACTCAGTAGGCAACACAAGCCCTGCTGCAACTAGAACAATCACCACAGATTTAATTGCACCAATAAACCTATTGGTTTATTATCTAACAACTAATGAGTTAACCCCAACCATAAAAGGTGTACTCACACTCACTGATGGTGAAAGCGTAAGCGTAAGCGTGAGCGTTAATGGCGCAATCTATGATAATGTAGAGGTGATAGGCAATATCTGGTCAGTTGACACAGAAACAGTCACACCTTCATCAGGAACATTGGGAACTTTTGTAAATGGACAAAGCTATGACATTGTTGCAACCGTAACAGACGTAGCTGGAAATAGCGATATCTTAAGCAATGAGTTGATTTTTGATACCACAGCCCCAGACGCTCCAGCCATTAACTCAGTCTCAGGTGATAACCTTATCAATGCAGCTGAGAACGCAGCAGGTTTTAATCTAACTGGTACAGGTGAAGCTGGTAATTTTATTACTGTTTCAGGATTTGAAGCTGGTGTGAGTAACAAAAAAGTAGGCGTTGCTGAAGATGGCACTTGGTCAATTGCAATTGTTGACACAGATTTGGCTGATAATGGCTCAAACACTTTAATAGTAACAGATACAGACCGAGCAGGCAACATAAGCCCTGCTGCAACTATAACAATCACCACAGATTTAATTGCACCAACAACCCCAAGCGTTGATAGTCTAACAACTAATGATTTAACCCCAACTATAACAGGTAGAGCTACACTGACTGATGGTGGAACCTTAAGCGTAAGTGTTAATGGTGCAATCTATGACAATGTAGAGGTGATAGGCAATGCTTGGTTAATTGACACAGAAACAGCAACACCTTCATCAGGAGTATTGGAAGCATTTGTAGATGGACAAAGTTATGACATTATTGCAATTGCAACAGACGCAGCTGGTAATAGTGCAAGCGATGACTCAAACAATGAGTTGACTATTGATAGTACAACCTCAAACGCTCCAACCATTGACTCAGTCTCAGATGATGACCTTATCAATGCAGCTGAGAACGCAGCAGGTTTTAATCTAACTGGTACAGGTGAAGTTGGTAGTACTATTATTGTTTCAGGATTTGAAACTGGTGTGGCTGACAAAACAACAACCGTTGCTGCAGATGGCACTTGGTTAATTGCAATTGTTGATACAGATTTAGCTGATAATGGCTCAAATACTTTAAAAGCAACACAAACAGACTCAGTAGGCAACACAAGCCCTGCTGCAACTAAAACAATCACCACAGATTTAATTGCACCAACAACCCCAAGCGTTGATAGTCTAACAACTAATGATTTAACCCCAACTATAACAGGTAGAGCTACACTGACTGATGGTGAAACCTTAAGCGTAAGTGTTAATGGTGCAATCTATGACAATGTAGAGGTGATAGGCAATGCTTGGTTAATTGACACAGAAACAGCAACACCTTCATCAGGAGTATTGGAAGCATTTGTAGATGGACAAAGTTATGACATTATTGCAATTGCAACAGACGCAGCTGGTAATAGTGCAAGCGATGACTCAAACAATGAGTTGACTATTGATAGTACAGCCTCAAACGCTCCAACCATTAACTCAGTCTCAGATGATGACCTTATCAATGCAGCTGAGAACGCAGCAGGTTTTAATCTAACTGGTACAGGTGAAGTTGGTAGTACTATTACTGTTTCAGGATTTGAAACTGGTGTGGGTGACAAAACAACAAGCGTTGCTGTAGATGGCACTTGGTCAATTGCAATTGTTGATACAGATTTAGCTGATAATGGCTCAAATACTTTAAAAGCAACACAAACAGACTCAGTAGGCAACACAAGCCCTGCTGCAACTAAAACAATCACCACAGATTTAATTGCACCAACAACCCCAAGCGTTGATAGTCTAACAACTAATGATTTAACCCCAACTATAACAGGTAGAGCTACACTGACTGATGGTGGAACCTTAAGCGTAAGTGTTAATGGTGCAATCTATGACAATGTAGAGGTGATAGGCAATGCTTGGTCAATTGACACAGAAACAAAAACACCTTCATCAGGAGCATTGGGAGCATTTGTAAATGGACAAAGCTATGATATTGTTGCAACCGTAACAGACGTAGCTGGCAATAGTGCAAGAGATAACTCAATCAATGAGTTGACTATTGATAATACAGCCTCAAACGCTCCAACCATTGACTCAGTCTCAGATGATGACCTTATCAATGCAGCTGAGAACGCAGCAGGTTTTAATCTAACTGGTACAGGTGAAGTTGGTAGTACTATTATTGTTTCAGGATTTGAAGCTGGTGTGGCTGACAAAACAACAAGCGTTGCTGAAGATGGCACTTGGTCAATTGCAATTGTTGATACAGATTTAGCTGATAATGGCTCAAATACTTTAACAGCAACACAAACAGACTCAGTAGGCAACACAAGCCCTGCTGCAACTAGAACAATCACCACAGATTTAATTGCACCAACAGCCCCAAGTGTTGATAGTCTAACAACTAATGATTTAACCCCAACTATAACAGGTACAGCCACACTCGCTGATGGTGAAACCTTAAGCGTAAGTGTTAATGGTGCAATCTATGACAATGTAGAGGTGATAGGCAATGCTTGGTTAATTGACACAGAAACAGCAACACCTTCATCAGGAGTATTGGAAGCATTTGTAGATGGACAAAGTTATGACATTATTGCAATTGCAACAGACGCAGCTGGTAATAGTGCAAGCGATGACTCAAACAATGAGTTGACTATTGATAGTACAGCCTCAAACGCTCCAACCATTGACTCAGTCTCAGATGATGACCTTATCAATGCAGAAGAGAACGCAGCAGGTTTTAATCTAACTGGTACAGGTGAAGTTGGTAGTACTATTACTGTTTCAGGATTTGAAACTGGTGTGGCTGACAAAACAACAAGCGTTGCTGTAGATGGCACTTGGTCAATTGCAATTGTTGATACAGATTTAGCTGATAATGGCTCAAATACTTTAAAAGCAACACAAACAGACTCAGTAGGCAACACAAGCCCTGCTGCAACTAAAACAATCACCACAGATTTAATTGCACCAATAGACGGCGTATACGTTAATAATTTAATAACTAACAACCTAACTCCAACCATAACAGGTTCATCAGCCACACTCGCTGATGGTGAAACCTTAAGCGTAAGTGTTAATGGTGCAATCTATGACAATGTGCAGGTGATAAGCCATACTTGGTTAATTAACACAGAAACAGCAATACCTTCATCAGGAATATTGGAAGCATTTGTAGATGGACAAAGCTATGATATTGTTGCAACTGTAACAGACGCAGCTGGCAATAGTGCAAGCGATAACTCAATCAATGAGTTGACTATTGATAGCACAGCCTCAGACGTCCCAGACACACCAAACGCTCCAACCATTAGCTCAGTCTCAGGTGATAACCTTATCAATGCAGCTGAGAACGTAGCAGGTTTTGATTTAACTGGCACAGGTGAAGGTAACAACCTTGTTATTGTTTCAGGATTTGAAGTTGGCGTGGCTGATAAAGAAATAATAGTTGCTGCAGATGGCACCTGGTCAATTACAATTGTTGATGCAGATTTAGCTGATAATGGCTCAAATACTTTAACAGCGGTACAACTAAACTCAAAAGGCATCCCAAGCCCTGCTGCAACTATAACAATCACCACAGATTTAATTGCACCAACAACCCCAAGCGTTGATAGTCTAACAACTAATGATTTAACCCCAACTATAACAGGTACAGCCACACTGACTGATGGTGAAACCTTAAGCGTAATTGTTAATGGTGCAATCTATGACAATGTGCAGGTGATAAGCCATACTTGGTTAATTAACACAGAAACAGCAATACCTTCATCAGGAATGTTGGGTTTTTTTGTAGAAGGACAAAGCTATGATGTTGTTGCAACTGTAACAGACGCAGCTGGCAATAGTGCAAGCGATAACTCAATCAATGAGTTGACTATTGATAATACAGCCCCAGACGCTCCAACCATTAACTCAGTCTCAGGTGATAACCTTATCAATGCAGCTGAGAACGCAGCAGGTTTTAATCTAACTGGTACAGGTGAAGCTGGTAATTTTATTACTGTTTCAGGATTTGAAGCTGGTGTGGCTGACAAAACAACAAGCGTTGCTGAAGATGGCACTTGGTCAATTGCAATTGTTGATACAGATTTAGCTGATAATGGCTCAAATACTTTAACAGCGGTACAACTAAACTCAAAAGGCATCCCAAGCCCTGCTGCAACTATAACAATCACCACAGATTTAATTGCACCAACAACCCCAAGCGTTGATAGTCTAACAACTAATGATTTAACCCCAACTATAACAGGTAGAGCTACACTGACTGATGGTGAAACCTTAAGCGTAAGTGTTAATGGTGCAATCTATGACAATGTAGAGGTGATAGGCAATGCTTGGTTAATTGACACAGAAACAGCAACACCTTCATCAGGAGTATTGGAAGCATTTGTAGATGGACAAAGTTATGACATTATTGCAATTGCAACAGACGCAGCTGGTAATAGTGCAAGCGATGACTCAATCAATGAGTTGACTATTGATAATACAGTCTCAAACGCT
The DNA here is from genome assembly GCA_030142985.1 of Candidatus Ruthturnera sp. Tsphm01. Lineage (GTDB taxonomy): Bacteria > Pseudomonadota > Gammaproteobacteria > PS1 > Pseudothioglobaceae > Ruthia. The sequence continues at coordinate 429,725 of CP125320.1, forward strand.
CCAACCATTGACTCAGTCTCAGATGATGACCTTATCAATGCAGAAGAGAACGCAGCAGGTTTTGATTTAACTGGTACAGGTGAAGCTGGTAATACTATTATTGTTTCAGGATTTGAAACTGGTGTGGCTGACAAAACAACAAGCGTTGCTGTAGATGGCACTTGGTTAATTGCAATTGTTGATACAGATTTAGCTGATAATGGCTCAAATACTTTAACAGCAACACAAACAGACTCAGTAGGCAACACAAGCCCTGCTGCAACTATAACAATCACCACAGATTTAATTGCACCAACAACCCCAAGCGTTGATAGTCTAACAACTAATGATTTAACCCCAACTATAACAGGTACAGCCACACTGACTGATGGTGAAACCTTAAGCGTAAGTGTTAATGGTGCAATCTATGACAATGTAGAGGTGATAGGCAATGCTTGGTCAATTGACACAGAAACAAAAACACCTTCATCAGGAGTATTGGGAGCATTTGTAGATGGACAAAGCTATGATATTGTTGCAACCGTAACAGACGTAGCTGGCAATAGTGCAAGCGATAACTCAATCAATGAGTTGACTATTGATAATACAGCCTCAAACGCTCCAACCATTGACTCAGTCTCAGATGATGACCTTATCAATGCAGCTGAGAACACAGCAGGTTTTAATCTAACTGGTACAGGTGAAGTTGGTGATTTTATTACTGTTTCAGGATTTGAAGCTGGTGTGGCTGACAAAACAACAAGCGTCGCTGTAGATGGCACTTGGTCAATTGCAATTGTTGATACAGATTTAGCTGATAATGGCTCAAATACTTTAACAGTAACACAAACAGACCTAGCAGGCAACACAAGCCCTGCTGCAACTAAAACAATCACCACAGATTTAATTGCACCAACAACCCCAAGCGTTGATAGTCTAACAACTAATGATTTAACCCCAACTATAACAGGTACAGCCACACTGACTGATGGTGAAACCTTAAGCGTAAGTGTTAATGGTGCAATCTATGACAATGTAGAAGTGACAGGCAATGCTTGGTCAATTGACACAGAAACAAAAACACCTTCATCAGGAGCATTGGGAGCATTTGTAAATGGACAAAGCTATGATATTGTTGCAACCGTAACAGACGTAGCTGGCAATAGTGCAAGCGATAACTCAATCAATGAGTTGACTATTGATAATCCAGCCTCAAACGCTCCAATCATTAACAAAGTATCAAATGATAACCTTATCAATGCAGAAGAGAACGCAGCAGGTTTTAATCTAACTGGTACAGGTGAAATTGGTAGTACTATTACTGTTTCAGGATTTGAAACTGGTGTGAATGACAAAACAACAAGCGTTGCTGTAGATGGCACTTGGTCAATTGCAATTGTTGATACAGATTTAGCTGATAATGGCTCAAATACTTTAACAGCAACACAAACAGACTCAGTAGGCAACACAAGCCTTGCTGCAACTATAACAATCACCACAGATTTAATTGCACCAACAACCCCAAGCGTTGATAGTCTAACAACTAATGATTTAACCCCAACTATAACAGGTACAGCCACACTGACTGATGGTGAAACCTTAAGCGTAAGTGTTAATGGTGCAATCTATGACAATGTAGAGGTGATAGGCAATGCTTGGTCAATTGACACAGAAACAAAAACACCTTCATCAGGAGTATTGGGAGCATTTGTAGATGGACAAAGCTATGATATTGTTGCAACCGTAACAGACGTAGCTGGCAATAGTGCAAGAGATAACTCAATCAATGAGTTGACTATTGATAATACAGCCTCAAACGCTCCAACCATTGACTCAGTCTCAGATGATGACCTTATCAATGCAGAAGAGAACGCAGCAGGTTTTAATCTAACTGGTACAGGTGAAGTTGGTAGTACTATTACTGTTTCAGGATTTGAAACTGGTGTGGCTGACAAAACAACAAGCGTTGCTGTAGATGGCACTTGGTCAATTGCAATTGTTGATACAGATTTAGCTGATAATGGCTCAAATACTTTAACAGCAACACAAACAGACTCAGTAGGCAACACAAGCCCTGCTGCAACTAGAACAATCACCACAGATTTAATTGCACAAAGTTCACCAATAGTTGATGGACCAACAATTAGTAATAGCCTATCCATATTTATAGGAGGTATAGCATGGATTGATGAGGGTGATACATTAAGCGTAAGTGTTAATGGTGCAACCTATAACGATGTGCAGGTTATAAACCATGGTTGGAATATTGACATACAAACAGCAATACCTTCATCAGGAGTATTGGGAGCATTTGTAGATGGACAAAGCTATGATGTTGTTGCAACTGTAACAGACGCAGCTGGCAATAGCGCAAGCGACAATACAATCAATGAGTTGGTTATTGATGACACAGCCCCAGACGTCATTGTCCCAGGCGCTCCAATCATTAACAAAGTATCAAATGATAACCTTATCAATGCAGAAGAGAACGCAGCGGGTTTCAATCTAACTGGTACAGCCTACGCTAGTTATACTGGTTATGCTAATCGTTTTGATATTGTTACAGTTTCTGGATTTAAAGGTGGTGATGAGAAAGCTGCATTCATTAATGAAGATCGTACTTGGTCATTTGCAATTACTGATGAGGATTTGTTTGATAATGCTTCAACCACTTTAACAGTAGTGCAACGCGTAAAGCCTTGTGCTACCTGCGACTACGTCCAAAGCCCTGTTGCAACTATAACAATCACCACAGATTTAATTGCACCAACAGCCCCAAGCGTTGATAGTCTAACAACTAATGATTTAACCCCAACTATAACAGGTACAGCCACACTCACTGATGGTGAAACCTTAAGCGTAATTGTTAATGGTGCAATCTATGACAATGTAGAGGTGATAGGCAATGCTTGGTCAATTGACACAGAAACAAAAACACCTTCATCAGGAGTATTGGAAGCATTTGTAGATGGACAAAGCTATGATATTGTTGCAACCGTAACAGACGTAGCTGGCAATAGTGCAAGAGATAACTCAATCAATGAGTTGACTATTGATAATACAGCCTCAAACGCTCCAACCATTGACTCAGTCTCAGATGATGACCTTATCAATGCAGAAGAGAACGCAGCAGGTTTTAATCTAACTGGTACAGGTGAAATTGGTAGTACTATTACTGTTTCAGGATTTGAAACTGGTGTGGATGACAAAACAACAAGCGTTGCTGTAGATGGCACTTGGTCAATTGCAATTGTTGATACAGATTTGGCTGATAATGGCTCAAATACTTTAACAGCAACACAAACAGACTCAGTAGGCAACACAAGCCCTGCTGCAACTAGAACAATCACCACAGATTTAATTGCACAATATTCACCAATAGTTGATGGACCAACAATTAGTAATAGCCTATCCATATTTATAGGAGGTATAGCATGGATTGATGAGGGTGATACATTAAGCGTAAGTGTTAATGGTGCAACCTATAACGATGTGCAGGTTATAAACCATGGTTGGAATATTGACATACAAACAGCAATACCTTCATCAGGAGTATTGGGAGCATTTGTAGATGGACAAAGCTATGATGTTGTTGCAACTGTAACAGACGCAGCTGGCAATAGCGCAAGCGACAATACAATCAATGAGTTGATTATTGATGACACAGCCCCAGACGTCATTGTCCCAGGCGCTCCAATCATTAACAAAGTATCAAATGATAACCTTATCAATGCAGAAGAGAACGCAGCGGGTTTCAATCTAACTGGTACAGCCTACGCTAGTTATACTGGTTATGCTAATCGTTTTGATATTGTTACAGTTTCTGGATTTAAAGGTGGTGATGAGAAAGCTGCATTCATTAATGAAGATCGTACTTGGTCAATTGCAATTACTGATGAGGATTTGTTTGATAATGCTTCAACCACTTTAACAGTAGTGCAACGCGTAAAGCCTTGTGCTACCTGCGACTACGTCCAAAGCCCTGTTGCAACTATAACAATCACCACAGATTTAATTGCACCAACAGCCCCAAGCGTTGATAGTCTAACAACTAATGATTTAACCCCAACTATAACAGGTACAGCCACACTCACTGATGGTGAAACCTTAAGCGTAATTGTTAATGGTGCAATCTATGACAATGTAGAGGTGATAGGCAATGCTTGGTCAATTGACACAGAAACAAAAACACCTTCATCAGGAGTATTGGAAGCATTTGTAGATGGACAAAGCTATGATATTGTTGCAACCGTAACAGACGTAGCTGGCAATAGTGCAAGAGATAACTCAAACAATGAGTTGACTATTGATAATACAGCCTCAAACGCTCCAACCATTGACTCAGTCTCAGATGATGACCTTATCAATGCAGAAGAGAACGCAGCAGGTTTTAATCTAACTGGTACAGGTGAAGTTGGTAGTACTATTACTGTTTCAGGATTTGAAACTGGTGTGGATGACAAAACAACAAGCGTTGCTGTAGATGGCACTTGGTCAATTGCAATTGTTGATACAGATTTGGCTGATAATGGCTCAAATACTTTAACAGCAACACAAACAGACTCAGTAGGCAACACAAGCCCTGCTGCAACTAGAACAATCACCACAGATTTAATTGCACAAAGTTCACCAATAGTTGATGGACCAACAATTAGTAATAGCCTATCCATATTTATAGGAGGTATAGCATGGATTGATGAGGGTGATACATTAAGCGTAAGTGTTAATGGTGCAACCTATAACGATGTGCAGGTTATAAACCATGGTTGGGCTATTGACATACAAACAGCAATACCTTCATCAGGAGTATTGGGAGCATTTGTAGATGGACAAAGCTATGATGTTGTTGCAACTGTAACAGACGCAGCTGGCAATAGCGCAAGCGACAATACAATCAATGAGTTGATTATTGATGACACAGCCCCAGACGTCATTGTCCCAGGCGCTCCAATCATTAACAAAGTATCAAATGATAACCTTATCAATGCAGAAGAGAACGCAGCGGGTTTCAATCTAACTGGTACAGCCTACGCTAGTTATACTGGTTATGCTAATCGTTTTGATATTGTTACAGTTTCTGGATTTAAAGGTGGTGATGAGAAAGCTGCATTCATTAATGAAGATCGTACTTGGTCAATTGCAATTACTGATGAGGATTTGTTTGATAATGCTTCAACCACTTTAACAGTAGTGCAACGCGTAAAGCCTTGTGCTACCTGCGACTACGTCCAAAGCCCTGTTGCAACTATAACAATCACCACAGATTTAATTGCACCAACAGCCCCAAGCGTTGATAGTCTAACAACTAATGATTTAACCCCAACTATAACAGGTACAGCCACACTCACTGATGGTGAAACCTTAAGCGTAATTGTTAATGGTGCAATCTATGACAATGTAGAGGTGATAGGCAATGCTTGGTCAATTGACACAGAAACAAAAACACCTTCATCAGGAGTATTGGAAGCATTTGTAGATGGACAAAGCTATGATATTGTTGCAACCGTAACAGACGTAGCTGGCAATAGTGCAAGAGATAACTCAAACAATGAGTTGACTATTGATAATACAGCCTCAAACGCTCCAACCATTGACTCAGTCTCAGATGATGACCTTATCAATGCAGAAGAGAACGCAGCAGGTTTTAATCTAACTGGTACAGGTGAAGTTGGTAGTACTATTACTGTTTCAGGATTTGAAACTGGTGTGGCTGACAAAACAACAAGCGTTGCTGAAGATGGCACTTGGTCAATTGCAATTGTTGATACAGATTTAGCTGATAATGGCTCAAATACTTTAACAGTAACACAAACAGACCTAGCAGGCAACACAAGCCCTGCTGCAACTAGAACAATCACCACAGATTTAATTGCACCAACAGCCCCAAGTGTTGATAGTCTAACAACTAATGACCTAACCCCAACTATAACAGGTACAGCCACACTCACTGATGGTGAAACCTTAAGCGTAAGTGTTAATGGTGCAATCTATGACAATGTAGAGGTGATAGGCAATGCTTGGTTAATTGACACAGAAACAGCAACACCTTCATCAGGAGTATTGGAAGCATTTGTAGATGGACAAAGCTATGACATTGTTGCAACTGCAACAGACGTAGCTGGTAATAGTGCAAGCGATGACCCAATCAATGAGTTGACTATTGATAGTACAGTCCCATTAGTTGCATCAGTGACAATTTCAGGCTTAGACAGTTTAAATAATGAAAAAACAACTAAATTAAGATTGGGTGATAAGGTTAAAGTTTCTATCCAGATGAGTGAAGATGTTAGCGTAGATACTACAGGTGGCTCTCCAACATATACAATTAATGTTGATAATGTATATAAACAAGCAACTTATGATGCTGATTTATCAAGTGCAAATACTTTGGTATTTACTTATACAACAGAAGAAGGTATTGATGATACTTCAGGTGGTATTACAGCAGATGCAAATATGCTAAACTTTAATGGTGGAACAATACAAAATTTAGTAGGCAATGCTATTTCTTTATCTCAAGTTGCAATGCCAGTGGCAAATGATAATTTACCAGATGGTATAACTGTTATAGCTTCTGGAGAAGCAGAAGAAAATCACCTAGCATCAAATCTTATAGATGGTATTGTCGATTACTCTAATGCTGAGTTGGAAAGGTACTTAGGCATTGGAGATAAAGCAGTAACACTAGCTTATAGCGAACAACTTCAGGCAAACGGCGTTCGTATCTATTGGGATGCTGAAGCATGGCAAGCAACTCCAAGAAAGCCAACCGCATTTGATGTTAAGATTTATACAAATAGTGGCGACTCAGAAGCAACAGAGACGATTGCTTTTACTTCTTTGAATTGGGTTGAGAATAGCGCTTTAGGGTCTGGGGTTTATTATGCTGATTTAGATTTTTCAGGGGATAAAACCTTTGGCAAATTAGATTTGATTGGTAGTTCTGAAGATGTTAGTAAAATTTACTATCATGAAGTTCGATTATTAATAAATAAAAATGTTGTGCTTACATCAGAAGTTGCTATAAGTGATAATCTGGTTTCTATTGATGCCACAGTTCCAGACGCTCCAACCATTGATAGTTTAATAGTCAATAGCCTAATAGCCCCAACCATAACAGGTACAGCCACACTCGCTGATGATGAAACCCTAAGCGTGAGTGTTAATGGCGCAAGCTATAACAATGTAGAGGTGACAGACAATACTTGGTCAATTAACACAGAAACAAAAACACCTTCATCAGGAATATTGGGAGCATTTGTAGATGGACAAAGCTATGACATTGTTGCAATTGCAACAGATGCAGCTGGTAATATTGCAAGAGATAACTCAAGCAATGAATTAGTTATAAACATTCTTAAGCATGTTCGTACTACTACTTTAGTTGAGCCTGATGGTAAAACTGATGGAGATGACAACGGTCCTCAAATAGCAGCACTGGGTACAGACGGGGCATTTGTCGTCACTTGGGTTGGCATAGGCGCTAATGACAATGATCGCTCTATTTTTGTGCAGAGGTTTAAGGCTGATGGCACTAAGGATGGTGGTAGTATTGAAGTTGAGCCTTATAACCTCCTTAATGAAGATGACATCGATCCTCAAATAATATCACTGGGTACAGATGGGGCATTTGTCGTCACTTGGGCTGGTGGTGATGGTGTTAATAGTGATACCTCTATTTTTGTGCAGAAGTTTGATGTTGATGGCGCTAAGGATGGGCTTGCTATTGAAATTGAGCCTGATGGCAGAACTAATGCACATGACCTCCGTCCTCAAATAACAGCACTAGGCACAGATGGAGAGTTTGTCGTCGCTTGGGATGGTCTAGGCGCTAATGACGATGATATTTCTATTTTTGTGCAGAAGTTTGATATTCATGGCAATGAGGATGGCGGTACTATTGAAATTGAACCTAGTACTAACAATGATAAACATGACAGATACGCTCAAATAACAGCACTAGGCACAGATGGAGAGTTTGTCGTCACTTGGGTTGGTGAAGGTAATGTACACTCTGATACCTCTATTTTTATGCAGAAGTTTAAGGCTGATGGCACTAAGAATGGTGGCACTGATGAAATTGAACCTAGTACTAACGATGCTGGAAATGACTACGATCATCAAACAACAGCACTGGGTTCAGATGGAGCATTTGTCGTCACTTGGGCTGGTGAAAATCTTGCCAGCTCTTCTGATAGGTCTCTTTTTGTGCAGAAGTTTGATGTTGATGGCAATAAGGTTGGCGGTAGTACTGAAATTGGGGTTGATGACCAAGCTTATGGAACTGACCGCCGTCCTCAAATAATGTCACTGAGTGAATATGGAGCATTTGTCGTCACTTGGATTGGCTTATCTAGTGACGATTCTGATACCTCTATTTATATACAGAGGTTTGATGTTGATGGCAATAAGTATGGCGGTACTGTTGAAATTGAGCCTGATGGCAGAACTAATGCAAATGACTTCACTCCTCAAATAACAGAATTGGGTGGAAAAAATGGAGCCTTTGTCGTCACTTGGTCTGGTTTAGGCGCTAATGACAATGATCGTTCTATTTTTATACAGAGGTTTGATGTTGATGGTCCTAGTGGGGGCACTGTTGAAATTGAGCCTGATAACATCCCTTATGGAGATGACTTAGACCCTCAAACAGAAGCAGTGGGTGCATATGGAGAGTTTGTCGTCACTTGGAGAGGTCTAGACAATGATGGGGATACCTCTATTTTTGTGCAGAAGTTTAATGCTGATGGCACTAAGAGCGTTATTATCCTAGAGACTCCAACCATTAACTCAGTATCAAATGATAACATTATCAATGCAGAAGAGAACGCAGCAGGTTTTGATTTAACTGGTACAGGTAAATCTGGTAATATTATTACCGTTTCAGGATTTGAAGCTGGTGTGGATGACAAAAAAGCACTCGTTGCTACAGATGGCACTTGGTCAATTGCAATTGTTGATGAAGATTTGGCTGATAATGGCTCAAACACTTTAACAGCAACACAAACAGAAACATCAGGCGTCACAAGTCCTGCTGCAACTATAACAATCACCACAGATTTAATTGCACCAAAAAACCTATTGGTTTATTATCTAATAACTAATGAGTTAACCCCAACCATAAAAGGTGTACTCACACTCACTGATGGTGAAAGCGTAAGCGTAAGCGTGAGCGTTAATGGCGCAATCTATGATAATGTAGAGGTGATAGGCAATATCTGGTCAGTTGACACAGAAACAGTCACACCTTCATCAGGAACATTGGGAACTTTTGTAAATGGACAAAGCTATGACATTGTTGCAACCGTAACAGACGTAGCTGGAAATAGCGATATCTTAAGCAATGAGTTGATTTTTGATACCACAGCCCCAGACGCTCCAACCATTAACTCAGTCTCAGGTGATAACCTTATCAATGCAGCTGAGAACGCAGCAGGTTTTAATCTAACTGGTACAGGTGAAGCTGGTAATTTTATTACTGTTTCAGGATTTGAAGCTGGTGTGAGTAACAAAAAAGTAGGCGTTGCTGAAGATGGCACTTGGTCAATTGCAATTGTTGACACAGATTTGGCTGATAATGGCTCAAACACTTTAATAGTAACAGATACAGACCGAGCAGGCAACATAAGCCCTGCTGCAACTATAACAATCACCACAGATTTAATTGCACCAACAACCCCAAGCGTTGATAGTCTAACAACTAATGATTTAACCCCAACTATAACAGGTAGAGCTACACTGACTGATGGTGGAACCTTAAGCGTAAGTGTTAATGGTGCAATCTATGACAATGTAGAGGTGATAGGCAATGCTTGGTTAATTGACACAGAAACAGCAACACCTTCATCAGGAGTATTGGAAGCATTTGTAGATGGACAAAGTTATGACATTATTGCAATTGCAACAGACGCAGCTGGTAATAGTGCAAGCGATGACTCAAACAATGAGTTGACTATTGATAGTACAACCTCAAACGCTCCAACCATTGACTCAGTCTCAGATGATGACCTTATCAATGCAGCTGAGAACGCAGCAGGTTTTAATCTAACTGGTACAGGTGAAGTTGGTAGTACTATTATTGTTTCAGGATTTGAAACTGGTGTGGCTGACAAAACAACAACCGTTGCTGCAGATGGCACTTGGTTAATTGCAATTGTTGATACAGATTTAGCTGATAATGGCTCAAATACTTTAAAAGCAACACAAACAGACTCAGTAGGCAACACAAGCCCTGCTGCAACTAAAACAATCACCACAGATTTAATTGCACCAACAACCCCAAGCGTTGATAGTCTAACAACTAATGATTTAACCCCAACTATAACAGGTAGAGCTACACTGACTGATGGTGAAACCTTAAGCGTAAGTGTTAATGGTGCAATCTATGACAATGTAGAGGTGATAGGCAATGCTTGGTTAATTGACACAGAAACAGCAACACCTTCATCAGGAGTATTGGAAGCATTTGTAGATGGACAAAGTTATGACATTATTGCAATTGCAACAGACGCAGCTGGTAATAGTGCAAGCGATGACTCAAACAATGAGTTGACTATTGATAGTACAGCCTCAAACGCTCCAACCATTAACTCAGTCTCAGATGATGACCTTATCAATGCAGCTGAGAACGCAGCAGGTTTTAATCTAACTGGTACAGGTGAAGTTGGTAGTACTATTACTGTTTCAGGATTTGAAACTGGTGTGGGTGACAAAACAACAAGCGTTGCTGTAGATGGCACTTGGTCAATTGCAATTGTTGATACAGATTTAGCTGATAATGGCTCAAATACTTTAAAAGCAACACAAACAGACTCAGTAGGCAACACAAGCCCTGCTGCAACTAAAACAATCACCACAGATTTAATTGCACCAACAACCCCAAGCGTTGATAGTCTAACAACTAATGATTTAACCCCAACTATAACAGGTACAGCCACACTGACTGATGGTGAAACCTTAAGCGTAATTGTTAATGGTGCAATCTATGACAATGTGCAGGTGATAAGCCATACTTGGTTAATTAACACAGAAACAGCAATACCTTCATCAGGAATGTTGGGTTTTTTTGTAGAAGGACAAAGCTATGATGTTGTTGCAACTGTAACAGACGCAGCTGGTAATAGCATAAGCGATAACTCAAGAAATGAGTTGGGTATTGATAATAGAATAGTAAAAGGCACACCTGAAAGTGACACCTTGCACGGCACCAGTAGAAACGATTCTATTACAGGGTTTGAAGGTGATGATATTCTTACAGGGAATGGTGGTGCTGATACTTTCTTTTACTATTCAGTAGATGATGGTAATGATATTATTACTGACTTTGTGATTGGTGGTGGTGATGGTGATAAGCTTGATATACATTTTGTACTTCAGGATGCGACGAGTGACACTTTGGCTAACTTTATTGAAGTCATAGATAGTAATGGCGCTGATGATGGCGGTGATATTCTTATTAATATTGATGCTGATGGCGGTAGTAATTTTGCAGATCCAGATGTTATTATCACTTTAACAGATGCAGGTATTGCTGGTGCTGAAACAACACTAGCGGCTATGATAGCAGCTGATAGTATTGTGATTTAAGTTGTTAATGAGATTAAATCTCTCAATATAGGTATTCTGAGTTGGTTTTCCTGGCTGGATATATTTAAGCTCAATGTTACTTACTTGCGCCCAATCTTGTAATGCTTGGCCGATATACTCAGAGCCATTATCACTTGATTGAATTAGGTTTGCATCGCCATTCAACTAAATGCTCTAGTGATTGAATAACTCGTCTTGCTGGCAGTGATAAATCAGCATCGATATTTAACCCTTCTCAGTTGTAATCATCCACCACATTAAAGGATATGAATATTACGTAGAGGTAACACCTAAGACAAATAAAATTATGAGTATTGTTGCCACTCGAAAAATAAAAAGTCCTGAAAGTTGCATAAAGTCAAAAGAAGCAACGTCACAAGTCATGTTGCAAATTTATGCTCAAGTAGGGAAACTATCTAATGTATTTGGATCAATGGATAGGTTTGTTATAGTAGACTGTAATAAAAGTGTCCTAGATTTAATGTATATCGACAAAGCGACAGCACTATTATGGAAAAGAGAAATTATTTAATGGTTCCATCAACAAAACTTAACAAAAAGATAATAAAATAAAAAACTTAACAAGAGCAATATTAGTGTCAGCAGTAGCATTTATGACAACTAACGTAATGGCATACGAAAAAATAACAGGTGCATTCGGCATCAAATTTGGACAAACATTTGACATACTTAGCCCTAGACTAGAGTATGACTCTTTGCTAGGGTCTACTAATAACCATGGTAAAACAAATCATTGGTTTAATCCAAAAAATAAATATCAGGGGTTAGGTGATAGGAGTTACTTTTTTAATATAACTCCGAAAACTCACAAAGTTTTTAGTATTAGGGCCGCTAAAGGCAATCTTAATGAATTATCTTGTAAAAGAAAACAAGATATGATTATGTCAATCCTTGGGAAAAAGTACGGAAAGGTGAAAGTGAAACCAATTTACCAAGGTAGTTTTCAAACCATTAACCAGCCACATGCTCAGATATAGAGTATTTGTGAGGGAGTTGATAATGCAATATTCATTCTAAGATACAACCATCTTAAACTGAGTTTGATATCGGTATAAGAGAAACTTGAATTGGAAACTGCAAGAATTAATAAAAGTGGTTTACAACCTATAAATAGATAACAATAAAATATAAAAGGATTTGAATTCACATCATAAGTGCAACACTCGTTAGTCGATCAAAAGGCATATTAGTTACTCTTTTAATCCGACAAGAAAAAGAAGTGAAACATGAAAAAATATACACAATTGAGCTGCGAACAAAGATACTATATTTACCAACAAAACCACACAGGCTGCAAATGATGCGATTATGAAACTACTAACGCCGATCAAGCACTTGGCTGAAGTCCTAACATTTGACAATGGTCGTAAGCTTAGTTGGTATGATAAACTGGCTGAAACACTGGCTTGTGATACTTATTTTGCTAAACCATATCACTCTTGGGAATATGGATTAAACGAGAACCATAACAGACTGTTAATGCAATTATTCCCTAAACAAATGGCATTAGATAATGTGAATGAAAAAAGAGGCTTTCAGGGCTACGGATTTAATGAATAATAAACCTAGAAAAAGACCCTGTTTGAGGTCTTTGCTGAATTAACTGGTAAAGACTATTTTTTAAATGGAAGTGTTGTGCTTATGGGTTGAATTCTCCTAAACTTTAACAAGCTGCTTGAAGTAAGAGGGCGGTTGGTTACAAATAAGGATATATTTTTGTAGTATTGCCAATATATAGAAATAAGTACAACTTAAATATTGGAGACTTTTAAGGATGAAAAGAATTATTATTATTGGGTCAGGCTTTGCAGGATTAACAGCCATTAGAACCTTTAGAAGAAACGACAAACACGTACAAATTACTTTAATATCACCTAGAGCAGAGTTAGTTTATATACCAAGTTTGATTTGGGTTCCATCAGGTATAGCCAGCAAAAAAGACATTGTTATTCCACTTGATGGTTTTTTTAGGCGTATGAATGTTCGTCATATTGCTAGTGAAGTTACAGGCTTGGCAAATCATGCTAGGACTGTGATTACCTTAACAGGTGAGTATGAAAATGATGCGCTCATTATTGCATCAGGTGGGCAGTTTCTTAAGAGGCTGCCTGGTATTGAGTACGCTATTACGCCATGTGAGGGGTTGAGTGCTGTTGAGCAGATACGTGATAGAATTCAGCTCATGAATAGTGGTAATATTGCCATTGGCTTTGCGAGCAATCCTAAGGAGTCAAGTGCTATGCGTGGCGGTCCGATGTTTGAGTTTTTATTTGGTTTGGATACACAATTACGACAAGAAGGTCGGCGCGATAAATTTAATCTAACTTTTTTTACCCCTGCAAAAAAACCAGGGGCTCGCTTGGGCAAAAAAGCAGTTAAGAGCTTGTTGAATGAGATGAAAAAGCGCAATATTAAGATGTATCTTGGGCATAAAATAAAAGCTTTTGAGGCTAATAAAGTCATTACCGAGGGCGGCGAGTTTGCCACAGATTTGATTTTGTTTATGCCAGGAATGACGGGTAATCAGTGGTTTGACAACACTGAACTTGAACGTAGTGAAGGTGGTCTACTTAAAGCAGATAAGTTTTGTCAAGTTCAAGGCGCTGAAAGGGTGTTTGTGGCAGGTGATTCAGGTTCTTTTTCAGGACCAGAGTGGATGCCAAAGCAAGCGCACATGGCAGATTTACAAGCCACCGCTGCTGCAAAAAATGTACTAGACATGTTGAATAATAAGTCTGTCAGTCATACCTTTAAGGTTGAATTGATGTGTATTATTGATTCAAACAATAAAGGTATGTATATATCACGCACACTCAAAGGCGAACTAATGTTACCAAATTGTCGTTTGATGCATTATGCCAAGCAGGTTTTTGGTTGGTGGTATTTGCGCCAATATAGAAACTAGACTATGGCGAATTCAACCCATAAGTACAACACTACCGTTTAAAAAATAGCCTTTGCCAAGTCATCTTGGTAAAAACCTCAAATAGGGTTTTTTGTACCCCAAACATTTATCAGGTCTCTCATTAAATTCGTTGCCTTAAACATCTATTTTTTTTACGCACATAAGGTTATTTGCTTGTGGAGTGATCGCCATAACAACAAGTTGTTATGGTTCTCATTTAAGCCTGTTTACCATGAATGGCATGGTTTACAGAGGAATATGGGTGGGCGATTCTTAACATCATTTTTTCTCATTTTTTGGTCTACTTATCGCATTTATTGTTGATAATAAACCATATTTTTTTGCTATTTTTACTGCCTATTAGCACTATTTTTTTTGATTCTGTTTTTAACAAAAATAGAAAGAACTCATAATCATCCTCATCAAAAACTTACATACGCATGTTTACATCTATTGATAATATGATAAATTCCGCCTTGAGTCTCTCCTTTTAGGGCGCGTGGCATTTTGGTTTTTTTTTTGATAAGAAAAGCGGTTTGTACATTTGCTGAATAAGGATAAAATAGAATATATCTTTGACTTTTTATGGCGTAATTTATGACTGATTGTTTGTTTTGTAAAATTATTAATGGTGACATTTCAGTCAATAAAATCTATGAAGATGAAGATATTCTTGCTTTTCATGATATTAATCCACAAGCACCCCATCATTTTTTAGTGATTCCAAAAATACACATTAGCACTTTAAATAATACTGATAATGCGCAGTTGTTAGGCAAACTAACACTAACAGCAAGCAGTATTGCTAAAGAGTTAGGTTTTGCTGATGAGGGTTATCGTGTGGTGATGAATTGTAATGAACAAGGTGGACAAGCAGTTTACCATGTTCATCTTCATTGTCTAGGCGGGCGAGCACTAACTTGGCCACCAGGGTGATAAATACCTCTTTGAATAGGGTGGGTATAAAAGCCTTATTTTTTACAAGGAAAGCAAATCTTTAATCAGATAAAATATAACTCTTAAATTTATTGAATATTTTACCCATCATGAGTAATGAATTTTTAGCCAGACACCTTGGTCCAAGTACAAATGATATTGAGACTATGCTAAGTAGCATTGGCTGTTCATCTGTTGATGAGGTGATATCAAAAACAGTGCCTAAAAATATTTTATTTGGTAATAGAATGGCGCTTGATGAAGGTATGACTGAGCGGGATACTTTGGCGTTAGCCTCAAGTCTTGCTGCTAAAAATATCTTAGCAACTAATTTTATTGGCCAGGGTTATTATGGCACGTTAATGCCAGCCGTTATTCAAAGAAATATTTTAGAAAACCCAGGTTGGTACACGGCTTATACACCTTACCAGGCTGAGATTTCTCAAGGTCGTTTGGAAATGTTACTTAATTTTCAGCAAATGATTGTTGATTTAACAGGCATGGATATTTCCAACGCTTCATTATTAGACGAGCCAACCGCCTGTGCTGAGGCAATGATGATGGCCAAGCGCGCTAATAAGAAGAATAAATCCAATTGTTTTTTGATTGATATTAACACCCATCCACAAATTATTACTATTTTACAAACTCGTGCCAAGCCATTAGGTATTAAGCTGATTATTAAAGACACTCGACATTATGATTTTAGTGATTGTTTTGCTTGTTTGATGCAATATCCAGGCACAAATGGTAAAGTTCGAGATTTATCCAATGATATTGCTAGGGCTAAAAATAATAATGTGTTAACCGTTGTTGCTTGCGATCTTCTAGCATTAACACTGATTAAAACCCCTGCAGAAATGGGGGCCGATATTGCAGTGGGTAGCTCGCAACGCTTTGGTGTGCCCATGGGTTTTGGTGGGCCTCATGCGGCATTTTTAAGTGCGCGTGATACGTTTAAACGCATGATACCGGGTCGGCTTATTGGCATGTCTCAAGATGTTTTAGGAAATCCAGCAATGCGTATGTCACTACAAACTCGTGAACAACACATTCGCCGAGATAAAGCCACTAGTAATATTTGCACCGCCCAAGTTTTATTAGCAGTGCTTGCCGTCGCTTATGGCATTTATCATGGCGCTAAAGGTTTGAAAAAAATTGCATTAAGTGTACATGCTAAAGCCAATAATCTTGCTAAAAGCTTGCTTAACACAGGTTTTGAGTTGGTCACAGAGCAATTTTTTGACACAATTACTATTAATACGACCGATGCTATTAGTTTATTTAATTCAGCGCAATCAAACAATATTAACTTACGTTTGATTAGTGATAACCAATTAAGTATTGCACTCGATGAAACCACAACAGTTGATGAATTATCACGCCTTGTGTCGGTCTTATCAGCAGGTAAAGCCACTTACCAGCAGTCAGAAAATTTGCTTTTGAGTTTTATTAAAGATAATTTACGTACTTCAAGTTATTTAAGCCATCCTGTATTTAACAACCATCACTGCGAGACTGAAATGATGCGCTATTTGAAACGTTTAGAAAATAAAGACATTGCTCTTAATCATTCAATGATTGCATTAGGCTCTTGCACCATGAAGCTTAATGCTGCTACGCAAATGTATCCAATTACACTGTCAGGTTTTTCTGAGTTGCATCCGTATGCACCAAAAAATCAAGCCAAGGGTTATCAGCAATTGTTTAAAGATTTAGAGCGAGCATTAGTGGAAATCACAGGCTACGACGCAGTTTCCCTACAACCCAATGCAGGCTCTCAAGGTGAGTTTGCAGGTCTTTTAGCAATTAAGTCGTACCATCAATCTAGAGGTGAGAGTGGGCGTAATATTTGCCTAATCCCTCAATCAGCACATGGCACTAACCCTGCCAGTGCAGTCATGGCAGGTATGAAAGTAGTGAGTGTCAAATGTGATAAATATGGCAATATTGACATCCAAGATTTAACAACAAAAGCTGAGAAATATGCAGATAAACTATCAGCCATTATGGTTACTTACCCTTCTACCCACGGCGTATTTGAGGTTGAGATTACACAAATATGTGAGATTATTCACACCCACGGTGCTCAAGTATATCTAGACGGTGCAAATCTAAATGCCATGGTCGGTATTACTCGTATGGGTGAATTTGGTGCAGATGTGTCACATATTAATTTACACAAAACATTTGCCATTCCGCATGGTGGCGGTGGTCCAGGTATGGGGCCGATTGGCGTTAAAGCGCATTTGAAAGAATTTTTACCAGGCGATCCACTGACTAAAGATTCTAATGCTGTGTCTGCAGCTATGTATGGTAGCGCTTCAATTTTGCCAATTTCTTGGTCTTATATTAAGTTATTAGGTAAATATGGCATGCAAAGATCCACCGAAGTTGCAATTGTGAGTGCTAACTATATTGCCAGTGAACTAAAAGATTATTTTCCAATCTTGTATCAAGGTGAGCACAATATGGTTGCACATGAGTGTATTATTGATATTCGCCCTTTAAAAAGGCAAAGTGGCATTTCCGAGGAAGACATCGCCAAACGTTTGATGGACTATGGTTTTCACTCACCAACCATGTCATTTCCTGTGGCAGGAACACTCATGATTGAACCTACAGAAAGTGAATCACTGCGTGAAATTAATCGCTTTATTAAGGCGATGATTAGTATTTATACCGAGATTCAGAAAGTCATTAAAGGCGAGTGGGATAATAACAATCCCCTTAAAAATGCCCCACATACAGCAATTGAGATGGCTGGACAGTGGCAATACCCTTACTCACGAGAGGAAGCGTTATATCCACTAGATTCGCTAAAACAAAATAAATATTTTCCACCTATTAAGCGCATTGATAATGTATATGGCGATCGAAATTTATTCTGCTCATGTCCAGATATTAAGGATTTTGAGTAAATAGTTTTTATAGAGACCTTTGCATAAATAACTCTATAAACTTATCGAATGACCTATGTTAATTTTGGTAGATAAGCCAAAGTTAATCAAATAGTTGGTTTTGCACTTATAGGTTAAATTCGCCAAGTTTATTCTGTTTAAATACGATATAGTATTCCTTGTTTTTTATAAGGAAACTGCTTATAATTAGCGCGCTCAATCATAAATAAATTGTTTACAATTAACTACTAAATTATCAAAATAAATTGGAAAAAACATGAAAACCAATAACGCACAAACACCTACACAGTTAAAAGCATTACAAACCAAGGCGCAAGCTCTTTCTCAAACTTTAAACAAAGAAGTTATTATTGTCACTAAAGGTGAACAACACGTTAAAGAGTGTAAAAAATAAGCCATGAGAATACTGACTTTAATATGTTTGTTATCATTAGAAGTTTTTGCTGATTTTACGACACTTTCAACTAAGCAGGTGCAAGAAAAAATAGCTAGAGGGGTGGTTATTATTGATGTTCGTAGACAAGATGAAGTTGATAAATATGGCATGATACCTAGTGCACATAAGCTAACATTTTTTGACAACAAGGGTAATTACAATGTGCAAAAATGGCTAAACAATTTGTCTGGTCTTATTAAAACCAAAGATACACCATTTATTTTAGTTTGTGCTTACGCCAACCGCACTAAAATTATTGGTAGGTTTTTAAACGCTAAGACAGATTATCGACATATTTTTGAATTGGGTAGTGGTATTAATAATGGCTGGATTGATAAAGGATTAAGCACTACTAAAGCGCTGGCAGGGTTAAAAGAACCTTGGTGGAAATTTTGATAATAGCACCCAGTAGTGTTGGCATAGAATTAAGGCACCAATACTTGGAAAAATTTGTTATTATTTAAATGTCATTAATGGTGAGCGTATAGCCAAGATTCATCTAGTAGGGCATACGATAAATACTTATGAGAAAGGCGATATTTATATTGATGACCACGGCTCTAAAGTGAGTGAGCAGGTGTGTGACTTGTGCCAAAAAAACTATTCAAAAATTTGGTCAAAAATCCACCTTAATTGAGTAAGATTATAACATTCCAGATTTATCAGTTTTATTGAGTGAAGCACAAAAAATACTCAATACTTAAAACCATCCAAACCACTTTCTCTAGTGATATTGTTAATCATCAAGCGCAAGGTGATTATTTTTCACAAGATGATTTCAGTGTTGCTAAGTTAATTCATATTTATCGCAATCATTACACGCTGAGTTTAATTGATGCACTTAAGTCAAGTTATAGTTGCGCGCTGTGTTTAGTAGGCATTTTCTCAAGTTATTTTCTTAATTTTTAAAAAGGCTTTGAGTTTTGTAGACCTTGTCCATATGTAATCCTCCCATTTTTAACCACTGCTAAAAATAGAATTTCCGTTGTTTAAATAGCCTCAAGTAGCTTTCTTGGTGGAATACTACCAATCGAACTATAAGGTCGTTCGTTATTATATACCCACATCCATTGTGTTGCTAACGATTGAGCGTGCTCAATCGAATCAAAAATATGCATATTCAACCATTCGTTTCTTGCTGTTCTGTTAAATCTTTCTATATAGGCATTTTGGGTTGGTTTGCCTGGTTGTATATACATAAGCTCAATATCCATTGCTTGTGCCCATTCTCTGAGTA
Organism: Candidatus Ruthturnera sp. Tsphm01; assembly: GCA_030142985.1. Taxonomy (GTDB): domain Bacteria; phylum Pseudomonadota; class Gammaproteobacteria; order PS1; family Pseudothioglobaceae; genus Ruthia. Next base: position 449,746 of record CP125320.1, read on the forward strand.
TATGAGATATATATTCTGGACCATTATCACATCTGATGGCTTTGGGTTTGCTACGCCATTGAATAAGTTGCTCTAATGATTGAATCACTCGTTGTGCTGGTAATGAGTGGTCTATTTCAATGCTTAGACACTCTCTGTTGTAATCATCAATCACATTAAAGGTTCTAATTTTTCTACCTGTATTTAAAGAGTCTGACATAAAATCCATTGACCAAATTTGATTGATTGTCATTGGTACGCTTAAAGCTTGTGGCTTATCGCGTTTGATTCTTCTTCTAGGCTTAATCCTAAGATTGAGTTCTAGTTGCCTGTAAATACGATACACACGCTTGTGATTCCACCTAAAACCTTTTATGTTACGTAAATACATAAAGCACAATCCAAATCCCCATTGCTTGTGTGTTGTGGTTAATCGCAATAACCAATCAGCAATTAGCTCATTCTCGGATGATAACTTTGGCTCGTACCGATAACATGTCTCGCTGATCTTAAAAGCCTGGCAAGCTAATCGTGCTGTTACTCTGTGTTTATTGATACTCTGCTTGACCATCTTCTTACGTAAAGATGGTCTTAAAACTTTTTTGTTAATGCCTCTTGTACAATCATTGCCTTTAAGCGCTCATCGGCGTACATCTTCTTAAGCCTTGTATTCTCTGCTTCAAGTTCTTTAAGTCTAGTTATCATTGATGTATCCATGCCGCCATATTTAGCACGCCATTTATAAAAAGTGGCACTGCTCATACTGTGCTCTCTGCATAGTTCAGATACTGGCGTACCTGCTTGTGCTTGATTAAGAATTTGCATGATTTGTGAATCTGATTTACGTGTTGTTTTCATTTTGTAATACCCCCAAAAAACCACACCATTCTAAAGTAGAAAATTCTATAATAAAAAACAAGGAGTTTTCACAATGAAAAAATCAAGATACACAGACACACAAATAGTCAATATACTTAAACAAAACCAAGCAGGAGAATCTGTTGCCAACCTATGCCGTGAATACGGCATGAGCCAGGCTACATTCTACAAGTGGCGCTCCAAATATGGTGATGCAGATGTTAATATTGTTAAAAGACTTAAAGAGCTAGAAGCAGAGAATTCAAGACTCAAAAAGATGTACGCAGATGAACGCTTAATGTCTCAAATCAGATTAGAGGCACTTGAGGGAAAGCTCTAACGCCATCTTCTCGTAAGAAGATGGCGAATAATCTCAAAAATAAGCGTCAAGTCTCAGTTGGTTTTGCTTGCACTTGTTTTAATATCAGTAAAAGTACTTATTACTATCAGCCAAAATTAAGTGATGACAATATCCTAATTTCGGATTATTTACTACGTTTAACCGCAACGCATAAGCGTTGGGGCTTCAAGCTGTGTTATTTGTATCTGCGTAATGTCAAAGGCTACAAATTTAACCATAAGCGAGTCTATCGCATCTATCGTGAACTAGAACTAAATCTAAGAATCAAACCAAGGAGAAGAATTAAAAGAGACAAGCCCGAAGCGCTCAGTGTAGCAACAGGCATTAACCAAACCTGGTCAATGGACTTCATGACAGATTCACTAACAGATGGCAGAAGCATTAGAACCTTTAATGTAGTAGACGACTACAATCGAGAAGGGTTAAATATTGATGTCGATCTATCACTGCCAGCAAGACGGGTTATTCAATCGCTAGAGCGTTTAATCCAATGGCGTGGCAAGCCTAAAACCATCAGATGTGATAATGGTCCAGAATACATTAGCCAAGCTTTGCGAGATTGGGCACAAGGGCGCGATATTAAGCTAAGATACATCCAACCAGGTAAACCAACTCAAAATGCCTATGTTGAGAGATTTAATCGCACAGTAAGGCAAGAGTGCTTGGATCTTCATTTATTTGACTCAGTTGAGTCAGCACAAGATGCAACCACACAATGGCTTTGGGTTTATAACAACGAGCGACCACATTTTGCACTAGGTGGCATTCCACCTAGGCAAAAGTTGGCTTCGTAAGGATAGTAAAATAATGATTGGCTCTACGAAATTTAACAAACCCAATATCAACTGTCAAGGGACGCTAACGCTCAAGCCCTTGACAGCTGACACTGGATTTGTTGGTATAATGGATCAGCCAATCAGGGCTAAAAATGACTGTAAACAGTCGAGATTCTACTTAAAAGTTGTGTGGGGAATGGGGGTATTACAATTTGAATCTCCTTATGTTTTGATTATAAGAAAATTCTACTTTTATTGGGTGTTAATTTTTGGGAGGATTACACTATAGGGAAACGATCAACCTCTATGATAGCTCCTGAGTCAATATTGTCGTCAATATGATGACAAGCAAAACCAACTGAGACTTGACACTTATTTTTGAGCTTACTCGCCATCTTCTTACGAGAAGATGGCGTTAAAACTTTCCCTCAAGTGCTTCCAATCTGATTTGAGACATTAAGCGCTCATTTGCGTACATTTTTTTAAGCCTTGAATTCTCTGCTTCTAGCTCTTTAAGTCTTAACATCTGCATCCCTTTTGATATTTTTAAAGTTGTTTTTAGATGGGTGTTATTTTACTAGATTGTTGGGTTTTTAGTTGATTTATGCAAAGGTCTCATTTAAATAATCTAAAAGAAACTTGCAATCAAAAATAGTGATGGTATAACGGTAATTCTTGACTATTTAAACAGGAGATTTAGTGTGAGGAAATTAGCGATATTGTTCGGATTTTTTTTAAGTTTTAACGCTTCTGCTGATGCAAAAGACGGAGTTAAGCCACTAAATGCTAATCCCACAGAAGCACAAATACAAGTCATTCGTGATGCCGCAAAAGACTCTTGCGATAACAAAGAAGATGATGAGCGTGAAGAGTGTGTCATGGATTATTTTGCAAATCACAATTTGGAGGAAGAGCCTAGTTGCGATTAATCATAAGAATTTTTAGTTTTCGCCCATTTGGAATGGGGTTGCAAATAAAAAAACTCAATAAAGAATTATTTTTTTTATAATAAAGAGGATAGAGGTATGAAGCTTAAAACATTAGTAATTAGCGCTGCATCAGTGGCATTTTTAGCATCAACAGTAGTCAGTGCCAAACCAGTTGGCATTGTAAAAGGCGTGATGGAAATTGCAGGTATTTCACGTAATCAAAATAATAAGGCAACCATTGACCCTGCGTTTACAAAAACGTCTCGTCCTTGTCCGCCATTTTGCATTCAGCCAACGCATCCATTTGCGCCTGCTACTGTTGAAACAGTGACAGAGTTAGATGTTATCCATGCAGCACTTGATGTTGCTAATGGCTATAAGAGTGTATTAATAGTTGATGCACGTACACCAGGCTGGGTTAAAAAAGGCACCATCCCACATTCAATTAACGTTCCATTTACTAAATTGAACTCTAAAGCATTGGCAAAAGATCCTATTGCTGTTGTTGAGTTAATGGTCGATACTTTTGGTGTTAAGGATATGGATGGCGTATTGAACTACGATAATGCTAAGACTTTATACTTGTTCTGTAATGGCTCATGGTGTGGACAATCTCCAGCATCAATTAAGGCATTACTAACAATGGGTTACCCTGAGAGCAAGATTAAGTACTACCGTGGTGGTATGAATGCTTGGAAGTCTTTAGGCTTAACAACTAAATAATTGATTGTCATTCGTTTCAAAAAAAGGAGTGTTAATGGCACTCCTTTTTTTTATCCTAGGTTTGTCTTTTGCTGGGGTTCAAACTGCACCTAATCGCTGGTATCAAATTGGCTATAACTATTCGCTTCAAGGTCGCAATGAAGATGCTTTTAATTGGATGTTACGTGCTGCCCAAATAAATCATGCTACCGCCCAAAACAATATTGGATTGAGTTATTTGCATGGACTTGGTGTTGAAAAAGACAACGTCAAAGCATTTATTTGGTTTAAGCGATCCGCGGAACAAGGTTTGTCTTATGCTCAAAGTGAGCTTGCTATGCTTTATTATCAAGGCAAGGGTGTTAAGGAAAATATACAAAAGGCGTATGATTGGTGGTTAATTGCAGCCAAACAAGAAAACGAGTATGCACAATTTAACCTTGCCTCATTATTGTTAGAAAAAAACAAAGTTAAACAAGCGTATTATTGGTTTAATCAAGCAGTTAAGAATAGCCATCCTGACGCTCAAGGGGCGTTGAAAAAATTAGGAGAGACATATGTTGAGTAAACATTTATTGGTTTTAATTGTGTTATTTTCTCAGATGAGCATTGCGTTCATTCCAAATATACCGCAATTACCAGAATTACCGATGTTTGGTGGTTTTAACCCAAATCAACTCAGAAGAGATTTTAATAAATTTGTGGGTGTAAAACCTGATTATGTGCGTGAAAATCGCATTATTGCCGAAATTGAAGATGCTGTCTTAGATGGAGATGTTGAATATTTAACCTTGAATAATAAACGACAAGTTTTTAGTATTTATATGCAAAGTGAGCTAGATAAATCTAAGGGCGGAATTATTATTTTGCATAATCGTGGGCAGCACGCTAATTGGAACGATACAATTAAACCACTTAGAGTTGGATTAGCAGAAAAAGGTTGGGACACTTTATCACTACAAATGCCAGTGTTAGGCAAACAAGCAAAATATTATGATTATGTTCCTATTTTTCCATATGCACATGAGCGCATAGAGGTAGCGATTAATTTTTATAAACAGCGTGGTATTGATAATATTATTTTAATAGGGCATGGCTGCGGTTCGCATATGTCAATGAGTTATATTGATAGGTTTGGTGATGCTAAATTTTCAGCTTATGTTGGTATTGGCATGGGCGCTACAGATTATAAGCAAAAAATGGTTAGACCATTCCCGTTGGATAAAATGCATATTCCAGTATTAGATGTATTTGCTGAAAATGATTTTGCTGGTGTCATTCGTCTTGCAAGATTTAGAAAGGCTTTAATGGAGGCTGCTGGTAATACGCACAGTACACAATTAGTTATTGAAAATGCAGGCCATTATTATCAAACACCAAGCGCAGTTAAAAATCTAACCAATCAAGTGGGTATTTGGCTTGATAAGCTGTAATTTTTTTTACCTAAAAGTTTTACAACAAACAAACCAAACTTCATTTTAAAATAAGATGAGGTTTGTTTAGGATTGTAAATAATCTAATTCTTGCTGAGAAAAGTTAGCAAGCTTTCTAGCTTCAATATTAAAAGGCCCTCTAAGTTGATTGCCAATGTGTTTTTTAACTAATTGGTCAAAGGTTTGTATTGGATCTAAAAAGCGCTGCTGGCAGAGAATGTGAAACCAATAATTGCCAATTTTTACATGATTAATCTCATCAGCAAAAATAGTGTCTAAAATTTTTACCATGGTTTTGAAGTTTGAGTGTTTGAATTTTTTTTTAATATTAGGCGTAACATCCAATCCCCTAGCCCCAAGCGCTCTAGGCACTAATGCCATTCTTGCTAATACGTCATAGTCGGTATCTGTTGTCATTTTCCACAAGCCATTGTGTGTCTGAAAGTCACCATACTGATAACCAATTTTAATTAAATAATGATTAATCAGGTTAAAGTGTTGAGATTCTTCAAGCGCGACTTGTATCCAGTCTTGATAGAATTTATCTGGCATATTTTGGAATCGATAAACCGCATCAAGTGCTAAATTAATAGCATTAAATTCAATATGGCAAATGGCGTGAATGGTTTTAATAAGCCCCATGTCTGATTTATCTCGTTTAGGTACAGACTGAAATCTAACTAAAATGGGCTTTTCTGGCTTGCCAGGCGTGGATATGGATTGCTGATGAAAGTTTGATTGATAATTCAGAGTTTGGTTGTTTTTAAACTCACTTAACTCATTTACCAAATTTATTTTTTCATCAATTTCTGTGCTCATTAATGCTTGATAAGCCAGTTCAAAGACGTTCATAAGCCCCCAGTTTTGTATTGCCCAATTGCCAACCTCCAATTTGAGACCTAATTAACCGTAAAGTTGGAAAACCAACATGTGCTGTCATGCGCCTAATTTGACGATTCTTGCCTTCGGTGATGGTTAGCTCAATCCAAGAGGTGGGGATATTTTTGCGTGTACGTATGGGCGGTGTGCGGCTCCATAGCCAATCTGGTTGACTGATAGTTTTGACTTTTGCGGGTTTGGTTTTACCGTCTTTTAACACGATGCCAAGTGTCAAGCTATTAATAGCAGTATTAGTGATATTGCCATCAACTTGCACAATATAGGTTTTTTCCTTGTCAAATTTTGGATTGGAAATTTTATGTTGTAGTTTACCGTCATTGGTCAATATAACCAAACCTTCTGAATCCTTATCTAGTCGTCCAGCAGGGTAAATATCTTTTATAGTAATATAATCAGACAAGGTATTGCCTTTGCCACTAAATTGGCATAAAACGCCAAATGGCTTGTTAAATAAATAGATTTTAGCCATAGACTTGCTTTGCTCTTGCTATAAACGCATCCAGTTGAGAATTGGTAATTGAGGTAAAAATAGGTGAAATGGCAATGTCCACCAACTTTGATGAAAAACTAAACTCTAAGTTGAGTTCAATTTTGCAGGCATTACTACTTAGTTTTGTGAATACCCAAGCACCACTTAGATGTTTAAATAAACCCTCTTTAAGTTGCATGTCAATTCTTTGATAAGGGGTCAAGGTGTTGATTGTTGTGAAAGTTTGATTAAAAACCCCTTTATTAATCTTAACCGAGGCTATGATTTGATTATTAGATTGCTTTAAAATAGAAGCATCTGAGCACCAATTAAGAAATTGAGAATATTGATTAACTTGATTAACCAATTGGTACATTTGTTCACAAGAATAGGCAACAATGGCATTTTTGGAAATATGATGCATGGCTAAAAAAAATAATGGTTAAAAAAAATAAAAAAATAAAAACAAGTTCAAACATCGTTGCACTTAATAAAAAGGCAAGACATGACTATTTTATCGAACAAACCTTAGAAGCTGGTTTAAGTTTAAAGGGTTGGGAGGTAAAAAGTTTGCGAGACTCTAAAGTCCAAATCAAAGAAAGTTACGTTATTTTAAAAAATAACGAACTGTTTTTGTTTGGTGCGCACATTTCACCACTTAAGAGTGCATCAACACATGTCAATGCTGACCCTACTCGCACTCGCAAATTATTACTCAATCGTTTAGAAATTAATCGTATTAGGGATAAGATTAACCAAAAAGGCGCTACTGTTGTGCCGCTTAAGCTTTATTGGGTTAGGGGTAGGGTGAAGTTAGAAATTGGCGTGGCTAAAGGTAAAAAATCTTATGATAAGCGCCAAGACATCAAGTCAAGAGATTGGCAAAGAGATAAACAAAGAGCATTAAAAGAGATAAACAAACAAAAACTTTAGTTTTTGATTGGTGATTATTTATTTTTTAAATTTTTAATTTACTAAGAGAAAAATCTTTATAATCTAAGGGCTGAATGTTAAAGGTTGGTAATGGATGGTTTCTTATTTGCTTTTCATTTTCTACCTTTTTAATGGTTAACCTTTAGCGTTTAATTACTTTTATAAATAATTTTTCTAGGAGAAAAAAATGAACAAATCAGAACTAATAGATGCAATTGCATCAGCAACAAATTTATCTAAAGCAGATGCCTCTCGTGCATTAAATGCAACAACAGACGCTATTACTGGTGCTATGGTTAGCGGTGATGGTGTGCAACTTACTGGATTTGGTAGTTTTGTTGTTAGAGACCGTGCAGCACGTACAGGTCGTAATCCACAAACAGGTGCAACGATTCAAATCAAAGCATCAAAAGTAGCTGCTTTCAAAGCAGGCAAAGCATTAAAGGAGGCGGTTAATAAGTAGACTTATTAAAACCGGTCTAAAAAAAGCACCTTTAGGTGCTTTTTTTATGTCTGAAATTTGGTAAAATACTCGCTTTATTTACGATTAGTGGAGGTTTTTATGGAACGTACTTTATCAATTATCAAGCCAGATGCAGTTGCAAAAAATGTAATCGGTCAAATCTATTCTCGTTTTGAAGAGGCTGGCTTTAAAATTGTTGCCAGCAAAATGATTCATCTTGATAATGATTTAGCAGGTGGTTTTTATGCGGTACATAAAAACCGCATATTTTATGGTGAACTGGTTGAGTTTATGACTTCTGGGCCTGTAATGGTTCAAGTTTTAGAGGGTGAAAACGTTGTTGCTAAGCATCGTGAAATTATGGGAGCTACCAATCCTAAAGAGGCTAATATTGGTACTATTCGTGCTGATTTTGCAAAGTCTTTAGATGAAAATGCAGTGCATGGCTCTGATTCTTTAGAAAATGCTGTGATTGAAATAGAGTATTTCTTTGGCAAAGATGGTGTGTGCCCAAGAACTCGTTAGCGTTAATACATCTTCATTACATTAAGCAAAAATTGATGCAAAAAAATGCATGAATAAACAAAATCTTCTAAGCCTTAATCAGAATGCACTGCATGATTTTTTTGTGGGTTTGGGGGAAAGACCTTATCGTACCAAACAAATCATGCAGTGGATTTACAAAGTTCATGAGTTTGATTTTGACAAAATGTTTAATTTTAGCAAACCCTTAAGAGTGGAATTAAATAGGGTGGCTTGCATTGAATTACCCAAAGTTGTTAAACAAAGTTTTGCTCTAGACGGGGTGATTAAATGGGTATTAGCATTGGGCGAAGACAACCATATTGAAATGGTTTATATCCCTGAGAAAGATCGTGGCACGCTTTGCATCTCTTCCCAAGTAGGTTGTGCTTTGGCTTGTACTTTTTGTTCAACTGGCATGCAAGGGTTTAACAAAAATCTAACAACAGCTGAGATTATTGCCCAAGTATTGATTGCCAGTCGATATCTTAATCTCAAAATTAAACGCATTTCTAATGTTGTGTTTATGGGTATGGGCGAACCTTTGTTAAATGAGCATGCAGTGTATAACGCTTGTGATTTATTACTTGATGATTTGGCATTTGGCTTATCCAGGCGCAAGGTAACCATTTCTACCTCTGGCGTGGTTCCAGCCATGCTACGTATGAGCAAACGAACCTCTGTGAGCTTGGCTGTTTCCTTGCATGCGCCTGATGATCGCCTGCGAGATGAACTGGTGCCTATTAATCAAAAATATTCAATTGAAAAATTACTAAAAGCTTGTAAGGTATATTTGCATGCCGGCACTCAGGAGCGCCATATTTTGTTTGAATATGTTATGCTTAAAGGTGTGAATGATTCTACTGAATATGCTAATAAATTAGCAAAATTATTAAAAGGTATCTCAGCTAAAATAAACCTAATTCCTTTTAACTCATTTAAAGAAACTCAATATCAAACATCAAGTGCACAGACCATTGAGAAGTTTCAAGATGTTTTATATCAACAGGGTATTCGTACTATGATACGTCGCATCCGTGGTGAAGATATTGATGGCGCTTGTGGGCAATTGGCTGGAAAGGTACTAGATAAAACCAAAAAAACTCATGCTAGAAGGCATTAATTACTACCCTAAAAAAAGCAAAAATAAACTTAAATTAAAATGGTGGGTGTTACTTCTTTTGTTTTTTATTTCGGGTATTTTTTGGTATTTAAACCATAAAGATAATATTAAAAAAGTAAAAGAAGCGCCTATTTTAATTGTTATTAGCGAGGGTAAAAAAGAACAAGAAGAGTTTGTGAGTGCCGTTATAGCTGATAATCATCCATTGTTTGATTCTGATTCTAATCAAAACATTATTAATCCAGAAGCACTAGATGAGGCAATTCATAACTACACCAATAAACACTAATGAAACCAATACATACAATCCAAAGAAGAAAATCTAGGCAAATATTTGTCGGTGATGTTGCAATCGGTGGTGATGCGCCTATTTCAGTACAAAGTATGACCAATACTGAGACGACTAATGTTAAGGCAACGGTTGTGCAAATACAAGCCATTCAAAATGCAGGTGCCGACTTGGTGCGTATCTCTGTGCCGACGATGGATGCGGCAGAAGCTTTTAAAGACATAAAGAAGCAGGTAAATATTCCACTGATTGCCGACATCCATTTTGATTATAAAATTGCACTCAAGGTGGCAGAATATGGTGCTGATTGCCTACGTATCAACCCAGGCAATATTGGGCGAGGAGATAAAATAAGAAAGGTAGTGGCATCAGCCATAGACCATAATATTCCTATTCGTATCGGCGTTAATGCAGGCTCATTAGAAAAAGATTTGCAAAAGAAATACACAGAACCAACACCAGAGGCAATGGTTGAATCTGCCTTTAGGCATATTGACATTTTAAATAAGTTAAATTTTAATAATTTTAAAATTTCACTCAAGGCTAGTGAAATTTTTATGACTGTATTTGCTTATCAACAACTAGCCTCTCAAATTAACAACCCAATGCATTTGGGCATTACCGAGGCGGGGTCGTTACGTTCTGGCACAGTTAAGTCTTCGATTGGCTTGGGTTTGTTGTTATCAAAAGGCATTGGCGATACAATTAGAGTTTCTTTAGCCTCTGATCCAGTTGATGAAGTTCGTGTTGGTTTCGACATTTTAAAATCTTTGAATTTACGCCAAAAAGGGGTTAATTTAATTGCTTGCCCATCCTGCTCTAGGCAGAAGTTTGATGTGATTAAGGTAGTTAATGAGTTGGAATCTCGTCTTGAAGACATCACCATGCCAATTGATGTAGCAGTGATTGGCTGTGTGGTCAATGGACCTGGTGAAGCAAAAGCAGTGTCAGTCGGCTTGACAGGTGGTGAGCCCAACCTTTTGTATCTTGATGGTAAGCCCCATTCTAAAATAACCAATAAAAATTTGGTAAATGAACTTGAATCCCAGGTTAGGAATAGTCTTAAAAGCCTTTAACCCTTTTGTAAACCTTATAGCGATAAATAAATTGTATTAACAAGTAGCCAAGTACTGAGCTGGTGATAGAAACAATCAAGCATCCAAGCAAGAAAGGCTGCCAAATAATATCAAATACTTGCCAAACATATTCAAGTGACATAACAAAGCCATCCTTGATACTAACATCCAAAATCCAAGCGCCAAGTTTATAACAACCATAAAAAATAACTGGCATGGTAATAGGGTTGGTAACCCAAACCAGTGCAATAGATAGTGGTAAGTTTGCACTAGATATAACCGCAATTGGTGCAGCTAATAGCATTTGGAAAGGTATGGGAATAAATGCACAAAACAGTCCAATTGCAAATGCTTTAGAGATAGAATTTCTATTAAAGTTCCATAAACTTGGGTGGTGTAAATGCTTACCAAGCCAGTCTAAGCGCTTGTGATTTCTTAACTCATCTGGGTTAGGGCTGTAGCGTTTTAATAGTTTTTTCATGAATGCGTGGCATTTATAATGCCCATTTCATTCAACCCATACAAATCATATAATTCTTGTTGCTCACCTTGCTCGCTGAACTTGTCTGGCAAGCCTAAAATACTTAAAGATGTGTTGATATTTTTTTGATGTAAGAGTTCACTGATTGCACTACCTGCACCACCTGTGATGGCATTATCTTCAATGGAGATAAGTTTGGCGTGTGAACTGGCTAATTTAATAATTAGCGCTTCATCAAGTGGCTTAACAAAGCGCATATCAACTACAGTTGCACTTAGTTTTTTACCTGCAGCAAGTGCGCTTTTAACCATAATGCCAAAAGCAAAAATTGCTATATTAGAGCCTTTAAGTATAATTTCTGCTTTACTCAGTGGAATTTTCTCATCAGTGATGTAATTTTTAATATCCGATGCGCCTCTAGGGTAGCGTATACAAATAGTGCCATTGGTTTCAAATGCAGTATTAAACATTTGATACATTTGCATTGCATTGCTTGGTGCCATAATAATTAAGTTGGGAATGCACCTTAAAAAACTCAAATCAAAACTACCTGCATGGGTTGCACCATCGCTACCCACCAATCCAGCGCGGTCAATTGCAAAAATAACACTTAGATTTTGCAGTGCAATATCATGAATGAGCTGGTCATAACCACGTTGCAAAAAAGTAGAATAAATAGCCACTATCGGTTTTAAACCTTGGGTGGCAAGTCCACCTGCAAAAGTGATGGCATGCTGCTCTGCAATACCAACATCAAAATACTGCTTAGGATAATTTCTTTCAAATTCGCTCATGCCAGACCCAGTGCACATGGCAGGTGTAATGGCAATTAGGTTTTTATGATTAAGTGCGGTGTTATTTAGCCAAGCACCAAATACAGCGCTGTAACTAGGAAGATTGGAAGAATTTAATGAGGCGGGTGCCACGCCATGAAATTTGCATGGGTCGTTTTCTGCTATTTCAAGCCCGTAACCTTTTTTGGTAATAATGTGTAAGAGCTTTGGTTTTGTTTGCTGTTTTAAATTTTGTAGCGTTTGTATTAAGGTGGGTAAATCATGTCCATCAATAGGTCCGAAATAATTAAGCCCCAGTTCCTCAAACAAAGTACTAGGTAGAACCATACCCTTGAGATGTTCTTCTGAGCGTTTGGCAAATTCATGGATTTTGGGCATTTTTTCTAAAAACTCTAATGACTTTAATTTCATGGTTGAATAAATCTTGCCAGAAATAAGCTTGGTAAGGTATTTATTCATAGCACCCACATTTTTTGATATTGACATATCATTGTCATTTAGAATAATGAGCAAGTCTGCGTCACTATCACCTGCATGGTTGAGTGCTTCAAATGACATACCACCCGTGAGTGCGCCATCGCCAATCACAGCAATAGATTTAGCATCGCTATTATTAATGCCATTACCAATAGCAATGCCTAAAGCAGCACTAATTGAGGTTGATGAATGTCCAGCGCCAAAGCTATCGTGCTCGCTTTCGCTACGCTTTGTAAAACCAGACAACCCACCTCTTTGACGCAATGTGTGCATTTTATCAAAACGACCTGTGAGGATTTTATGGGTATAAGCCTGATGCCCAACATCAAAGACAAAGCTATCATAAGGTGTGTCAAACACATAATGCATGGCAATGGTCATCTCAATTGTGCCAAGGTTGGGCGCTAAGTGACCACCTGTTTTTTGAATGTTTTCAATTAAAAATGTACGCACTTCTTCAGCTAAAGACTGCAATTGTGCAATGTCAAGTTGTTTAATATCTGCAGGGGACGTTATTGAATTTAACACCAAATAAAGACTTAACTTAAAAAAGACATTATTATACTGGTAATAGCAAGGCTATTTTAAAACTACCAAGAAGGGCGGCGAATTTTTAGTGAAGGGTCTTTTTGAATATTTTTGTTTTTAATTTTAATTTTTTCATCAAAATTTCTAGCGATAAAGCCAAGCTCTGGTTTGATTTCTCGCATCGGAATCCATACTCTATAGCCACTACCCTTAGCAACCTCTAATATTTCGTTATGTTCAGTTAATATAGATTCAACAGTGGTATTAAAACAACCACCAGGCAAGATAACTTCAATAGAATCACCCACACTAAATTTATTTTTGACTTCGATAAAAGCTTTGCCATCTTTATAATCTATAATTTCCCCTGCCACTTGTTGTTTGTTTGAGCGTGAATAATTATCAAAATAAGTTTGCAATTCTTCTGGCTGGTGCCTTTGATAAAAGCCATCGGTATACCCTCTATTGGCAAGGTTTTCTAGAACACCAAAGGCGTCTTTATCAAACTCACGACCATCAACAGCATCATCAATGGCTTGTCGATATACTTGTGCTGTGCGTGCAGCGTAGTAATGTGATTTGGTTCTGCCCTCAATTTTGAGTGAATCAATTCCCATGGTTGTGAGTGTGTGTACATGCTCAACGGCGCGCAAGTCTTTGGAATTCATGATATAGGTACCATGCTCATCTTCAAAAACTGGCATCAATTCACCAAGGCGACCTTGCTCTTCAAGCAACACAACTTTATTTTCTGGGGTGTTTTCAACTGCTTTAATATCACCTTCAAGGGTCTCTTCGGCCTCCTTAACATCATACTTCCAACGACAAGAATTGGTGCATGATCCTTGGTTTGGGTCACGGTGATTAAAATAACCTGACAATAGGCAACGACCAGAATAGGCAATACACAGTGCACCATGCACAAATACTTCTAACTCAATATCTGGGCATTCTTGGCGGATTTCTTTAACTTCATCTAATGACAACTCACGCGAAAGAATAATACGACTAATACCTACATTTTTCCAAAATTTTACCGTTGCGTAGTTAATCGCATTTGCTTGAACTGATAAATGAATCACTTGATTGGGGAATTTTTCTTTCACCATCATAATTAAGCCAGGGTCTGCCATAATCAAGGCATCAGGATTAAGATTAACGATAGGCTTAATATCCTTCATGTAGGTTTTAATTTTGCTATTGTGTGGAATGATATTTGAGGCAACAAAGAATTTTTTATTATTTGCATGCGCCTCAAGTATGCCTTGTTCTAAGGTCTTAGTGTCAAATGAGTTATTACGCACTCTAAGGCTGTATCTTGGTTGTCCTGCATAGACAGCATCTGCACCATAAGCATAAGCATAGCGCATATGTTTAAGGCTACCGGCAGGGGAGAGTAGTTCTGGTTTGTTCATATTTGTGTATTTTATCATCAGTAGTTTATTAAATACTCTTATGAGGCTGTTGTAAAACAAAAAAAAATTAACCTAGTCCTCAATCAAGTAAACTTTTGATAAAAAATCAACAATTTTTTGCTAATTAAACTTAGTTGTGCACTAATGATGCGAATGCACCACAAACAATCAGTCTGATCTTTGGATTTTTTAAAAGGACATAGGAGATTTTGAAAAACTGCAGGAATTGAGGTTATGATAGAAAATTATGGATTATGCAAAGATCTCTCTATAATAAATTTTAAAAAGTTGTCAAAGGCTTCGTGGTAGTGTAAATGTAAATGGTTGGGGTATTTTGCAACGGTCTGCTTATGTATAATGATGTGCGATATGTTTACAAGAAAAGACATTCCAAGACTAAAGCAAGATCTAACCATTCAAACAAACCTACTTGGGGTTAATTTAACCCTAAAAACGCGTTGGGGTGTATTTAGCCCTCGTTCTATTGATGATGGCACTGAATTATTCATGAAGTATTTAAAAATTGACAATGATGACAAATGCCTTGATTTGGGCTGTGGTTATGGTCCTATTGGTTTAGCAGTTGCTAAGTCTTGCCCACAAGCAGAAGTACAAATGGTGGATAAAGATTTTGTTGCCGTTGAGTTGTCAAACATTAACGCCAAACTTAACCATATTGATAATGCACAGGCTTATTTATCAGACGCGTTTTTAGGTGTTAACAAAACAAATTATTTTGACCAAATATTATCAAACATACCTGCAAAGGTAGGCAGAGAGCAGCTCAGCATTATTTTGCATGATGCTTATGATGCGTTAAAGCCAGGCGGTAAAATAACCTTTGTAACTATTAACGGCTTAAGACATTTTATTAAAGACAATTTTAAATCCGTATTTGGTAATTATAAAAAGCTCAAACAAGGGCAAAAATATACAATTTCTCAGGCAATTAAATAGAAAGAGACCTTTGTATAAATATGAATAATCATCAAAACACCATCTTTCACCAATTTGGTAAAATGTGTTATTTTTCTAATCACCTCTATTTATGTAAAAGCCTCATAAAATATTTGTAAAGAAATAATATATGAGTAAAATACTCAGTAATTAAACGTTAAAGGAGTAATGCAATGGACGTAATGGACAGGATTCAACAACAAGTAGACAGTGCAGCAGTTGTGCTTTATATGAAAGGTACGCCACAATTTCCACAATGTGGTTTTTCTGCCAAAGCAGCACAAACACTCGCTTCAACAGGTATTGAATTTGCCTATATTAATATTTTTGAAGACCAAGAAGTCTTTCAGAGTTTGCCTGCATTTGCAGATTGGCCAACATTCCCTCAAATTTATTTCAACTCAGAGTTAGTGGGTGGTGGCGATATTATTGTTGAAATGGCTGAGACGGGCACTTTAAAAAGTGAAATGGAAAAGGCCACTGAAAAATTCAGCAACAAGTAGTGTTTTGGTTTAATAAAGTATGACATAGGTGGAAATAACAGAATTTTTAAGAGAAAATAAGTTTTTAGAGAGATAGGTGTTGTTTTCAATTACACATTCAACTCCAAAATGTATCACTCAAGTAAAAAATAAAGCATAGTAAAGTTCGTTAGTTAAAAGCACGTAAATATTTTAACTAAGCAACTTTGCAAGGAAAATATTAAGGTGCTTGGTTGAAAATAAGATTGTATTTGTTTTACAATATTCTTAATTGATGACCTTGTTCTTTGAGCCAATTCTTGGCTTGATGATAGTTAGGCAAAATATATTCAACCAACTGCCAAAACTCACTTTGATGGTGTTTGTGTTTGATATGGGCAAGCTCATGCACAATGACATAATCAATCACACTCATTGGTGCCATGATGAGTAGATAATTTAAGTTAATATTGTTAACATGACTACAAGACCCCCATCGGGTTTTTTGCGCTTTAAGATACACCTTGTTGTAATTAAGTTGGTGTAAGTCGGCATAGTAATCAAGTCTAGGTAGAGCAATATTTCTGAATGCGTTTTTATACCACGCGTGAAAATGTGTTTCACCATCGCCACTTAAATGAAAACACCCCCCATCAAAATGTATTTGTGGTTTTTTCATGTGTATGAGTTTAAGTGGGTAGGTGCTACCTAAATACAAAAATACCTCGTCCTCATGATAATGCATTTTTCGTTTGGTGTTTTTAATTAGCGTTTGTTTTTTTTCAATCCAGTATTGCTTTTTATGGATAAAGTTTTCAATTTTTTTGACACTTAGCCTATTTGGTGCACGTACTAATAGTTCTGCACTATCAGAAATTTGTAAACTTAGCGTTTTTCGCTTAGAACGAATGAGTTGATACTTCATGAGTTGAGCCATTTATTAATAGCGTTATTTTAATTTGTATATGAGTGGGTAATGAGGTTTGATTTGACTTTAAAATAGAACACATAATTTTTTTTATCTAAAAGATAGTGGAGCAAACTATGGCAACAAATAATAAAAAGGCAGATAATGCTAATATACAAAATTATGAACCAATGAAACCAGAATATGGAGTATATGTTGATGGTGCAATTGTAATCCTCCCATTTTTAACCACTGCTAAAAATAGAATTTCCGTTGTTTAAATAGCCTCAAGTAGCTTTCTTGGTGGAATACCACCAATCGAACTATGAGGTCGTTCGTTATTATATACCCACATCCATTGTGTTGCTAACGATTGAGCGTGCTCAATCGAATCAAAAATATGCATATTCAACCATTCGTTTCTTGCTGTTCTGTTAAATCTTTCTATATAGGCATTTTGGGTTGGTTTGCCTGGTTGTATATACATAAGCTCAATATCCATTGCTTGTGCCCATTCTCTGAGTATATGAGATATATATTCTGGACCATTATCACATCTGATGGCTTTGGGTTTGCTACGCCATTGAATAAGTTGCTCTAATGATTGAATCACTCGTTGTGCTGGTAATGAGTGGTCTATTTCAATGCTTAGACACTCTCTGTTGTAATCATCAATCACATTAAAGGTTCTAATTTTTCTACCTGTATTTAAAGAGTCTGACATAAAATCCATTGACCAAATTTGATTGATTGTCATTGGTACGCTTAAAGCTTGTGGCTTATCGCGTTTGATTCTTCTTCTAGGCTTAATCCTAAGATTGAGTTCTAGTTGCCTGTAAATACGATACACACGCTTGTGATTCCACCTAAAACCTTTTATGTTACGTAAATACATAAAGCACAATCCAAATCCCCATTGCTTGTGTGTTGTGGTTAATCGCAATAACCAATCAGCAATTAGCTCATTCTCGGATGATAACTTTGGCTCGTACCGATAACATGTCTCGCTGATCTTAAAAGCCTGGCAAGCTAATCGTGCTGTTACTCTGTGTTTATTGATACTCTGCTTGACCATCTTCTTACGTAAAGATGGTCTTAAAACTTTTTTGTTAATGCCTCTTGTACAATCATTGCCTTTAAGCGCTCATCGGCGTACATCTTCTTAAGCCTTGTATTCTCTGCTTCAAGTTCTTTAAGTCTAGTTATCATTGATGCATCCATGCCGCCATATTTAGCACGCCATTTATAAAAAGTGGCACTGCTCCATACTGTGCTCTCTGCATAGTTCAGATACTGGCGTACCTGCTTGTGCTTGATTAAGAATTTGCATGATTTGTGAATCTGATTTACGTGTTGTTTTCATTTGAATCTCCTTATGTTTTGATTATAAGAAAATTCTACTTTTATTGGGTGTTAATTTTTGGGAGGATTACACAATGAGTATTAGTTTGCGTTCTGGCGTGGCTAAGATTGATTTTTATCAAGTATTTGGTATGATTGATAGTGAAGAAGGGCAGGAGCAAAAAGAGATGCGCAAAGTATATCAGCGCCTTGTAATACCAGTTGCTGGTTTGTTTGAATTAAATGGCATTCTTGAAAAAGTACTTAAAGCAATTAAAGACAGCAATACAACTCAAAAACCAAGTGCCAACTAATCACAATTTTTTTTAAATAATTGCCAGAGTTTGTATTAACCAACCCAAGCTCTAGCGTTTTCAAACATTCTCATCCACGGGCTACGCTCATGCCAGTTTTTTGGATGGTGTGAGTTTTGTACTGCTCTGAATACCCTTTCTGGATGTGGCATCATAATAGTGACTTGTCCAGATTTATTGGTAACACCTGCTGTGGCAAAATCTGAGCCATTTGGATTGTGTGGATAGTTTTGCGTTGGTTTACCATTATGGTCAACATATTGCATAATTGAATGGTTTTTATCTATTTGAGGTGCAAAGCTTGCACGACCTTCGCCATGAGCAATAGCAATTGGCATGATTGAGTCTGCCATGTCTTTTAAGAAAATTGAGTTTGATTGTCCAATCTGAACTGAGGAAAAACGCGCTTCAAACTGCTCTGAAGTGTTACGATGAAAACTTGGCCAGTGTGATGAGCCAGGGATAATATCTGTTAAGTTAGACATCATTTGACAGCCATTACAAACACCTAATGCAAAACTGTCTTTTCTGGCAAAAAAAGTTTCAAATTCATCCTTAGTGCGTTCGTTGTATAAAATAGAACTGGCCCAGCCACGCCCCGCACCAAGCACATCACCATAGGAAAAACCACCACAAGCCACCAAGCCTTTAAAATCAGCTAGGGAGATTTTGCCAGACAAAATATCATTCATGTGTACGTCAATGGCATCAAATTCAGCTTTGGTGAATGCAGCGCCCATTTCTATCTGCCCGTTAATGCCTTGTTCTCTTAGAATGGCAATTTTTGGTCTTGCTGAGCTTAGAATGTAAGGTGCTGAAACTGATTCATTAATATCAAAACTAGGGTTAATCTTGATGCCTGAGGTGTTATAAGCTACGTTGTTAAATTCTTGCTCGGCGCAATTAGGATTATCTCTTAACTTGGCAATTTCAAATGAGGTGGTTGACCATAAGGATTGTAATTCAGCTCTTGGTTTGGCGTAAATAATTTTATTATTTGCAATTATTTTAATTGTATCAGTGTGATTAATCGAGGCAATTTTGTGTGTGCAGTTTGACAATCCAGCGTGGTTTAAAGCATCAGCAACGGCTTGTTTATTTTGTTCTTTAACTTGAATAATACAACCTAACTCTTCATTAAATAAATCTTCAATGTCACCATTAGAAGTAATGTCTAAGCCACAATGTGAGGTAAATGCCATTTCCATTAAAGTGGTGATAACACCGCCATCACTCCTGTCATGATAAGCGCTAATTAGGCCATCTTTATTAAGTTGATTAATGACTGTAAAGAAGTTTTTAAACACAGAAGCGTTATCAAGATTGGGCGCATCTTTACCAACTTGGCTATAAACTTGAGCTAAACAAGAGCCACCCATTCTATTTTTTCCAAAGCCAAGATCAATCAACAACAACTTGCTATCTTGGTTAGTTTCAAGTAGTGGTGTGAGTTGCAAGCGAACATCAGGGGTTTTAGAAAAAGCAGTAATGATGAGCGAAAGTGGGGCAGTGACTGATTTATTCTCGCTTTGTTCTTGCCATGAAGTTTTCATACTCATTGAGTCTTTACCTACAGGTACTGTCAAACCTAATTCTGGGCACAAATCCATGCCCACAGCTTTAACAGCTGAGAATAATTTTGTGTCTTCATTTGTATGCCCACTGGCACTCATCCAGTTGGCACTTAAACTAATGTGGTGAATGTCTTCTATAAAGCCACCTAACATATTGGTCAACGCCTCACCAATCGTCATTCTGGCCGCAGATTCAGCATTACACAATGCTAAAGGTGTTTTTTCACCTAAAGACATAATTTCGCCTTGGTAGCCTGTGTAATCTGCTAATGATATGGCACAGTCAGCAACAGGCACTTGCCATGGCCCTACAAATTGGTCGCGTGCGACCAATCCAGTGACACTTCTATCACCAATAGTAATTAAGAAATTTTTACTGGCAATAGTTGGGAGTTGTAATAGTCTAGAAATAGCGTCATCAATAGTGATATTACTAGTATCCAGTGCATTAAGATAATCACTTACTGAATGTGCATTAATACTGGTTTTTGGTGGATTGCCAAGCAGTATACTCATGGGCATATTAATGGGATTGTTGTCAAATAACTCATCACTCAAGATAAGTACTTGCTCCTTGGTTGACTCGCCTAACACTGCAAAAGGCGCTCGCTCACGAGTACAAATATCTGTAAATATTTTAAGATTTTTTTCCTCAATCGCTAATACGTAGCGCTCTTGTGATTCATTGCACCAAATTTCAAGTGGTGACATTTTAAAATCATCATTGGGGATAGCACGTAATTGGAATTGTCCGCCCATACCAGAATCATTCACTAATTCAGGTAGACCGTTAGATAAACCACCTGCACCAATATCGTGAATAGAAACAATCGGGTTGTCTTTGCCCATATTGGCACAACTATCAATCACCTCTTGAGCGCGCCTTTGCATTTCAGGATTGGCACGTTGTACTGAAGCAAAATCTAAATCCTCACTTTGCTCGCCACTTTTAATGCTTGATGCTGCACTACCACCCAAGCCGATTAACATTGCTGGCCCACCTAAAACGATAATCTTACTGCTCACTGGAATGTCACCTTTTTTAATGTGTTGTTCTTGAATGTGCCCCAAACCACCTGCCAACATAATCGGCTTGTGATAACCACGCACGTCGCCATTTGGCATTTTTTGCTCAAACGTTCTAAAGTATCCCAAGGTGTTTGGACGGCCAAATTCATTATTAAAACTAGCTGCCCCAATGGGTCCTTCAAGCATAATATCAAGTGCCGATTTAATTTGATTAGGCTTGCCATAATCAACCTCCCAAGGTTGCTGGGCATTGTTAATATTTAAATTAGAAACACTAAATCCACACAAACCTACTTTAGGCTTAGATCCTTGACCTGTTGCACCCTCATCACGAATTTCCCCACCAGAGCCTGTAGCCGCCCCTGGGTGAGGCGCAATGGCAGTAGGGTGGTTGTGGGTTTCAACTTTCATTAAAATCGCTCGGTGCTCTTTTGAAGTGGTATATTTGCCCTTAGTGTCTGCATAAAAACGCTCACCCTGATAACCTTCCATCACCGCACAATTGTCTGAATAAACACTCAATAGTCCTTCTGGATGCTGATGATAAGTATTGCGAATCATAGAAAATAGGCTTTTTGCTTGGCATTCACCATCAATCGTCCAATCAGCATTAAAGATTTTATGCCGACAATGTTCTGAGTTTGCTTGTGCAAACATCATCAATTCAATATCTGTAGGATTGCGCTTTAACTCGGTAAAACTATCTACTAAATAGTCAATTTCCCCACTCGATAACGCCAAACCCAATTCTGTATTAGTACGTTCTAGCGCAGATTTTCCCTCAGTTAAAATATCAACATTTACTAATGACTGAGGCTCAAAGTTGTCAAAAATTAAATGTGCATCATTAACTGATCCAAGTTCTGACTCAGTCATTTTGTCCATGATGCAAGATAGTGCCAGAGGTTTGTTAGTAATTTCACCATCAAAATGATAAACAATACCACGCTCAATTCGTTTAATTTTATCAATATCACACAAACATACAATATCAGTAGCTTTCGAAGACCATGGAGATATTGTTCCTAGCCTTGGTGTAACAATAACGGTTGATTTTGCATTATTGACAACTAGTTTGTTTGTATAAGATAATAATTTATTTAAATGATTAATTTGTTCATTATCAAGTGTATTGTGTAAATTTACAAAATGAATGAATTCAGCGCCCAAAAGTTTAAGGGTTGGTTGTATTTTAGATATCTTTAATTGTAAATCCTTAGTTTTAAAAACGCCAAGGGCGCTAATACCTCGATGAATATGAATCATAATTGCGCCATTACCTCATCAGAAATATCAGCATTATGATACACCTCTTGAGTGTCATCTAAATATTCTAAGTGGTCAATCAGTTTCATGAATTTTTCTGCATCACCCAAATTAAGTTCAACGCGGTTGGCAGGCTCCATGGTTACTTCAGTGTGGCTTGGCTTAAGTTCTGCACTTGTGAATGCATCTTTAACTATGAAAAAATCCTCAGGTGTGGTGATCACATCAATAGAGCCATCATCGTTGGTGATAATGTCTTGTGCGCCCGCATCAAGTGCGACCTCCATGATTTGGTCTTCATCACCAGTCTCAAAGCTAATAAAGCCTTGTTTGGTGAATAAATAAGACACTGAGCCATCTGTGCCTAAATTACCACCGTGTTTTGAAAAAGCGTGACGTACATCAGATACTGTGCGATTACGATTATCACTTAAACAATCAACCATAATAGCAGTACCACCTAAGCCATAGCCTTCATAACGGATTTCTTCATAATTATCACCATCAAGATCGCCACTGCCACGTTTGACGGCATTTTCAATGGTGTCGCGCTTCATGTTTGCTGCCAAGGCTTTGTCAATTACCATCCTGAGAGAAGGGTTGTTTTCAATCACACTACCACCTGTTTTGGCAGCGATGACAATTTCTTTAATCAACTTGGTGAATATTTTTCCACGCTTGGCATCTTGTGCACCTTTTCGGTGTTGAATATTGTGCCATTTGCTATGTCCTGCCATAATGATGCTCCGTTAATATGGGTATAAATTTTACCTTTTATGCGGTAAAGTCAAGTAATTTTTGAATTGCATTTTTTGCTTTTTTGCGAATATCGGTATTAATAAATATTTCGTTATTACCTGTTTGTAAAGTGCTTAAACAATTTTCCAGTGTGTTCATTGTCATCCACTCACAATGCGCACATGATTCACAATCTGCGCCTTCGCCCATGGTGGGGGCTTCTATTAGCTTTTTATTAGGTGCAACTTCATGCATTTTATGAAAAATACCATTATCGGTTGCTACGATAAAAGTAGTTTCAGGTCTGTTTTTAACTGCATCAATTAGTGCGGTGGTTGAGCCGATAACATCTGCTAAGTCTACGATAGATTGAGGGGATTCGGGATGAACTAAAACAGCAGCTTCAGGGCGTAATTTTTTCAAGGCTTTTAGCGCATCTACTTTAAAGCGTTCATGCACCACACAAGCACCTTGCCACAAGAGCATGTCAGCATTTGTTTGGGTTTGCACGTAGTGCCCTAAGTGCTTGTCAGGCGCCCACAAGATTCTTTTGCCGTTGTCTTTAAGGTACTTGACGACATTAAGCGCACTACCTGAGGTAACAACCCAATCAGCACGCGCTTTAACTTGTGCTGAGGTGTTTGCATAAACCACCACAGTTCTATCGGGATGTTGGTCACAAAATTCTGAAAATTGATTAATGGGGCAATCTTCATCGAGCGAGCAAGTTGCATGGGTATCTAAGACTAATACTCTTTTTTCAGGCGAAAGGATTTTGGCAGTTTCTCCCATAAATTTAACCCCTGCAACAATAATAGTATCTACATCACAGTTTTGACCAAAGCGCGCCATTTCTAATGAGTCAGATACGATACCGCCTGTTGCTTCTGCTAAGGTTTGCAATTTAGCATCTACATAATAGTGTGCAACTAAAATGGCATTGTGAACTTTTAACGCTGTTTTAATTTGTTCTTGGGTTGACAGCACGAATGATTAGTCTTTTTCTGTCAGGCTAACCTTGACACTTAACTTGCGCAATAACTTTCTTGGTACACTAGCAGGTGCGTCGGTTAAAAGACAAGCGGCGGTTTGAGTTTTGGGAAAGGCAATCACATCACGAATAGAATTTGCACCTGTCATAATCATTACCAAGCGGTCAAGACCAAACGCCATGCCACCATGAGGTGGACAGCCATATTCTAACGCATTCAGCAGAAAGCCAAATTTATCTTGCGCCTCTTGGTCGGAAATATCCAGCAGTTTTAGGACGGTTCTTTGCATGTCAACTTGATGAATGCGAATAGAGCCACCACCCACCTCAGAGCCATTAATGACCAAGTCATAAGCTTTGGATAGGGCAGTTGTGGCAGTTTTTTCTAAGGTTTTGGCATCAACATTAGGGGCGGTAAATGGGTGATGAATGGCATTTAACGAGCCGTTGTCATTAGTTTCAAACATCGGAAAATCAACCACCCACACGGCTGCCCATTGTGTATCAAATAAATCTAAATCTTTGGCAAGTTGTTCGCGTAGATTGCCCAAAGCTTCATTAACAATTTTGCTTTTATCAGCGCCAAAGAAAATAATATCCCCTGTTTTTGCAGCTGTCATTTCAATCACTTTTTTGGTTATTTCGTCGCCTAAGAATTTTAAAATAGGAGAGGCTGGACCAGCCTTATTAAGTTTGATATAGGCCAAGCCTTTTGCACCATAAATGCTAACGTATTTTGTGTATTTATCAATATTTTTACGACTAATACTAGCGCCACCTGGTACTTTTAAAGCAGCAACACGAGAGTCGCCATCGTTAGCAGGACCTGAAAATACTTTAAAATCAACACCTTGCATTAGTTTGTCCATGTTGACTATTTGCATTGAAATACGCATATCTGGGCGGTCTAGCCCGTATTTTTCCATGGCATTTGCATAAGTAATGGTGGGAAAATTATCACCCAAGTCAACGTTAATGACTGATTTAAACAAGCCTCGGGTCATTTTTTCCATCATTGCCATGATTTCATTTTCACTCATAAATGAAGTTTCAACATCGAGTTGGGTAAATTCAGGCTGGCGATCAGCACGTAAGTCTTCATCTCTAAAACATTTAACAATTTGATAATAATGCTCAAATCCTGACATCATTAAAAGTTGTTTGAATAATTGTGGTGATTGTGGCAAGGCAAAGAACTCACCTGGATGAGTGCGCGAAGGCACTAAATAATCACGCGCACCTTCTGGGGTGGCTTTGGTTAAAAACGGGGTCTCGATATCTAAAAAATCATGTTCATCCATAAATTCACGCATGTAACGAGTAACGCGAGAACGTAAACGTAAACGATTTTGCATGGCATCACTACGCAAGTCTAGATATCTATATCTAAGTCGCACTTCTTCTGAGGTGTCAGTTGCATCAATTTGGAATGGGGTGGGTTTGGAAGTGTTAAGAATTTCAATATTTTGTGCTTTAATTTCAATCTCGCCAGTGCTTAGTTTTGGATTGGTCAAACCCTCGCCTCTAGCAATAACTACACCTGTAATTTTTAATACAAATTCGTTACGAATGGTTTCAGCCAAAGAGAAATCTGCATTGTCAGGATTAATAACCACTTGAGCAATACCGCGCTTGTCACGCATATCTAAAAAGATAACACCGCCATGATCACGCCTACGATTAACCCAGCCACAAATTTCTACTGTTTGGTCTATATTGTCTTTATTTAGCTCGCCACAATAATGTGTTCTCATAGTTTTATCCTTTTTGTGTTGGCGTTACCACGCCAGTAGAAATAATCAGTTTGAATGCTTCATCAACACTCATGTCAAGCTCAATCACATCCTCTTTTGCAAGCATAATAAAAAAACCAGAAGTGGGGTTGGGTGTGGTAGGTACGTAAATATTAATAATTTCTTGTCCAATTTTTTTTGCCACTTCGCCATCATAGTTACCTGTTTGAAAGGCAATAGTCCACATGCCTTTACGCGGATATTCAACCAATAATGCTTTTTTGAAACTTTCGCTAGAAGGGTTAAGTACAGTGTCTGAAAGCTGTTTTAGTGCGCTATAAATGCCTCTAAAGCCTGGAATTTTATTGAGTAGTTTTTCCCAAAGTTGGATTAACTTATGACCAATAAAATTATTAACCAAAGCGCCCGTTATCAACATGATTAAAATAACCCAAACAACGCCAGACCCAGGAATAGTGTTGTCTAAATCAAATAAAGATTCTGGTAGGTATTGAGTGGGAACAATGTTATTAACCAATTCTAAAAAGAATTTAATAACAATAATACTCAGCCCTAAAGGTATCCAGAATAATAGACCAGAGATAAAATAATTTCGTAAGCGTTTCAACAGTTTAAAATAATAACTATAAAAAGGCTATTTTAGCATAAGCATTGCACTATTTTTATACCGACTCTTCATCTCTGAGTGTTAAGATTTCACACCCATTTTGCGTGACTAAAATAGTGTGTTCCCATTGTGCAGAAAGCGTGTGGTCTTTTGTGGTTACTGTCCAGTTATCGACTTTGGAAGTGACAACTTCAAAACCGCCTAGATTAATCATAGGCTCAATTGTAAAAGTCATGCCTGCTTCAAGGATTGGGCTAATGTCTGATTTTCCATCATCATAATGAACCACTTGAGGTTCAGTGTGAAACTCAACTCCAATACCATGTCCACAATAATCACGCACCACAGTGCAATTATTTTTATTCGCATGAGCACCAATTGCTTTGCCAATTTCACCCAAACGAACACCAGACTTTACCTGTTTAATGCCGATATATAAACATTCTTGTGCGATTTTACAAATGCGTTGCGCTTTGACACTAGATTTGCCAATGATGAACATTTTTGAAGTGTCGCCATGAAAACCATCTTTAATAATGGTGATATCAATATTAACTATATCCCCTTTTTTAAGCTCTCTATCTCCAGGAATGCCGTGGCAAACCACATGGTTAATACTGGTGCAAATAGATTTTGGAAAACCATGATAATTAAGCGGCGCAGCAATAGCACCTTGGTGATTAACAATGTAATCATGGCAAATTTTATCTAACTCGTCGGTACTAGTGCCAGCCTTAACACAAGTTGATATCATATCAATGACATCAGCTGCTAAGCGTCCAACCACGCGCATTTTTTCAATATCATCTTTTGATTTAATGGTTATTGACATTAGATTCTATTTTGAATTCTTTTAATACGCTTATCTAGTGGTGGGTGTGTTGCAAATAGCTCACCACCCATGCCAAATAGCATGGCATGAGCATATTCTTTGGCATTGGGATTCTCAAGTTTAGTTTTACCACCATTTTGCATAACCTCAAATGCCTCAACCAAGCCATTAGGATAACGAGTGAATTGAACAGCAGAGGCATCAGCTAAGTATTCGCGTTGGCGTGACATTGCTGCTTGTAAAATACGTCCAAACCAAACTGTCATCACCCCAATCAATGCAATGATAGCAGCGATTGCGAATAATACTAATTTTGCTCGACCATCCATACGGCGATTATAAGCAGCTTGGTAAAATATCATTCTGGCGACAAAAAACAGTGCAGTAAAGCCAAACACAAAGGCGCTGATTTGGATATTAAGTTTAATATCATGGTTGACAATATGTCCAATTTCATGAGCAATGACGCCAGATAATTGAGTACGATTAAAATTTTCCATTGAACCCTGGGTAATGGCAACAACCGCTTCTTGAGTGGTTTTTCCTGCAGCAAAGGCATTAATAGCATTGTCTGGAATGATGTATAAGGCAGGGAGAGGAATGTTAGCTGCCAAGGCTTGTTCAGCGATTATATTAAGCGCTTGCTTCTCCTCAATTGACAACTCGTCTTCATCACTAATTAGTTTTCCACCAAAGGCAAGTGCAACTTTATGCCCATTTGATTTTTGAAAAAAACCAAATGCGGTGGCACTTAGCATTGCTAATAATGCTACCAGTGAAAATCCTAAAAAACCAAGCAACTGCTCTTGATTTTGAAAGACGATTTGATTAGCGGCAATGAACTTTTCACCAAAGCTGTATTGTTGATATTCAGGCTGATAAAACTGTGCTAAATTGAGACCAACAAACAAAGTGTAACCAATTAATATAGACGAAATTAGTAATAAAATAAGGTATAAAAACCAAATGATTAGCGTATTTTTTTTGGCTTTGTCTTGATGCTCCCTAAAATCCATTGTTAAGGGTACCTCTAAAAAATTCCAGTGTGATTTAGGGGCTGCACTCCTTTTAGCACCCCTTTAAGGGATAAAAAAAATGCTGCTTTATGTGTTTCAGTGCGAGGTCTGCCATTGGTATAAGTCGTGTTAAGATTTCTAGAGATATCTTTAAGCAAACAAGTCTTTAGGTGCTTGGTTTAATTGTTCTATGCTTTCGCTAAATTCTAAATTTTGTGCATCTACACCAAAGCCAAATACACTAGCAAACAATACATTCGGAAACGATTTTTTGTACTCATTAAACTTTTGAACCAAGTCGTTATAACCTTGTCGAGCACTAGCAATACGATTTTCTGTGGTGGTCATTTCCTCACTTAGTTGCATCATATTTTCGCTTGCTTTTAGATCAGGATAGTCTTCCATTTTTAAGTTAAAACCACCCATTGCACTGTCCAATGCTACCTGAGAACTGGCTAAATTTGCCATGGCACTTACCTCACCTGGGTTTTTTTGCGCCACTTCGTTGGCTTGTGTCAGCCCTGCTCTAGCTTCAGTAACAGCAGTTAACGTTTCTCTTTCATGTTCCATATATTTCTTGGCGACGTCAACTAAATTGCCAATCAAATCTAAGCGTCGTTTAAGTTGCACTGAAATTTGCTCAAAGCCATTTTTATACTGGGTTTTGTAAGAAACCAAGTTGTTATAAATACTAACAATCCAAACAAGTAAAATAACCACAATTGTAATCAGCAACCAGTTTTGCGTTAAAAATTCCATCTTAAACCTCTTAAAAGTTAATCAATATCGATGTTAATTATATAAGGACATTGCTATTTAATTTCAAAATTTTCCCTATTTTTCTATAAAAACCTAAAAAACATCTTGCTTATCTGAGTTTTCATCGCCACATTTTTCTATTTTTACCCTTTTGCCACTCATTGGACGCAACAATCCTGCAAGTCTCGCATCTGTTTAAAAATGTTCATTCCAGTTTTAAGGTTGTGACTCATGGCAATTAGTTGCGCTCTGGTTTTGTTTCTTTCTAGTCCAAGGTATCTTGCCTTGGCTAATCCGTGATGAAGCTTAAGTAGTCCAAAAGTGCGCTCAACAATATAGCGAATGGATGAGCGTTGTTTATTCTCTTGTTTCTGTTGCTTGGTTAAAGGCTTGTTTCTGTAGGCACGGTGCAATATTTTATTATTTTCTTTGCCTAGTTTTTCATCATTGTTTTTATTGGCATAAGCGCTATCAGCATAGACTTGTCCACATGTTTTTATTTTACTGTTAGTGCGTTCTACCTCTAATAATTTATCAAACTCTTGTGAGTCGTGTACATTACCTGGAGTGTAAGTCATTTTCTTAACAAAACCATCTTCATCGGTATTGGCGTGCATCTTAAAACCATAGGTGGTTTTACGTTTGCCATCGGCTGCTATTTTGACATTGTATTTTGCCTCTTTATCTTGAGTGTTGTTGCCATCCTTGCCTTTACGCTTGCGTGATTGTTTGGCTTCTATAACGGTGGCATCAATGATGTTGATTGAACCCAAGGAAACAATGATTGAATTTTGTTCAAGATGGGTATTGATTTGCTCTAGTAGAGGCGCTAGTAATTTCTCGGTGCTGAGTAGTTGCCTGAAACGCCAAATGCTAGAATGATCAGGCACATTTTCAGACAAAGACAAATCAATAAAACGTCTGAACATTAAATCTCTGGCAATTTGCTTTTCTAGCGCCTCATCATTTAGACCGTACCAAACTTGAAGGATTAGGATTTTAAACATCATCAGTGACGGATAACTAGGTACACCTAGTCTAGATGAATACAAGTTTGAAAGTGTTTGTTCTATCTCGTTCCAGTTGATGATGTTATGTACATCATCCAGTTCTAACAGAGACTTATGCTCAACAACAAGAGAATCTGCAAATGAGTTTTGGCTGTTTGTTTCTAGGACATTTTAGATGTTTTTATAGGTTGTTTAAGATGAATGTTATTTACCAGATTGGTGAGTTTTGGTTGATTTATGCAAAACTCTCTAAATACAATAGAATTTTAAGTCGTTCTAACGCCTGAAATCACCTGACGCGTAAGCAATCAGGTGAAATGATTTGTTAGTCTTTTTTTGATTAAAAGAAAAAATTATAAAACTCTTTTATTGCAATAGTAATTACAACAATTATGAAAATAGGTTTAATAATTTTAGCACCTTTATTTATAACTAAATGAGAACCAATAAAAGCCCCTAAAATTTGTCCAACCCCCATTATTATCCCAATTGTTATATTAACTTTTCCTAAAAATAAAAATACCAACAATGAAATAAAATTACCAATAAAATTTAAAGGTTTTGCGTTTATAGTGGCTTGTGATGCTGTTGTACCTAATAGTACAACAAATGCCAATATCCAAATTGAGCCAGTGCCAGGCCCAAAAAAACCATTGTAAAAACCAATCACTAAACCTGACAGCATTAAGAATTTTTGCACACTTAATAATTGATGAGATTCAACATCTTTTAGCACTTTATGCGAAAACAAACTGTAAACTGCTATTAGAAGTAACAATACAGGTAGAATAAATGCTAGAGTTTTTTCATTTATCGAGTAAGCTAGCACTGTTCCTATGATTGCGCCTATGGTGGTAAAAATAATACCATTACGCAAAAAATTAAAGTTTAAAACTTTTTTGCGAATAAAGAATACAATAGCTGAAAACTCCCCAATAGTTGCTTGCAATCTGTTTGTTCCAAGTGCTGTAACTGGCGGTATGTTAAAAAATAATAACATTGGCAATGTTATTAACCCACCACCACCTGCAATTGTGTCAACAATGCCTGCTATTATTGCAACAAAAAATAGGGCTAATATAACAAAATAACCAATGTTGTCTAATATTTCAATCATGCAAATCTCAAAATAATTTTTTCTATTTCAGGTTCACATCCACCACAAGATGTAGAGGCTTTGGTTGATATTTTTATTAGACTTAAATTGTTACTCCCGTTGAGTATGCTTTCCATAATAACCTTTTCAGTAATTTTATTGCATCTACAAACAAATAATTTTGATTTAATTTCTCTAGAGGTCATTTAAACTTGCTCAAAATATTTTTTATCTTCTAATATATTTTGACTTTTTGTCTCAAAAATAACAAGACCCTGCCAATTTCTTGGCAAATATTTTTTAATTTTTTTCCAATCAATGTTTCCAGCGCCCAAGCTCGCATGCATATCTCTAATAGAATCATTGTCAGAGAGCGATACTGCACAAATGTTATTTGAGAATTCTTCAAAAAAATATGAATGATTATTGTCGCTTAGATTAAAATGCCCAACATCAAAAATTATACTTACATTTTTGTCTATTTTTTTTAATCGTTTAAAGCACTCTATACTAGAAAGCATATTAGAAAATGGATAGTGGTTTTCAAATGAAGCTAAGTTTTCAACCCATATAGGGGCTAATAATGTATTTGCATGTTTAACAATATCTTTATAGGAAAGAATAAATTCATTAAATGCTATATTTTTATGTTCATCCATGCTTCCTGTTGTATATACTTGCCCTGCATGAAGAATATATGGACAATTTAATTTTCCAGCTAAGTCAATTTCTGATTTAACATATTCAACAGATGCCTTTCGAATAATATCAATAGGGTGAGAAATTGCATTAGTGCCATCACCATGAATAATCGGACTGATGCTTTTATTAAGATGTTTTTCTATTCTGACATCATTCCACTCTGACAAGGTATTTTCTTTTACTGATATATCAATATAATAGTGAGTTGCTTTTAATTGTAATCCTGTTTGTAATGCTTTTTCTGCGTTTTTATGTTGTTGAAATGCTACTTTTTTCATTTTTACTCCTGATGTTAGGCTAACTATTAGTATAAGGACATATTTCCTTATGAGACCTTTGCATAGTTCTTGCCATTAATTTAAATTTTGATAACGTTTAAGTTGAGACCTTTGCATAAATCAACTAAAAACCCAACAATCTAGTAAAATAACACCCATCTAAAAACAACTTTAAAAATATCAAAAATGTCTTGGAAAAACACCCAACAAAACTCATTTGCAGATTCTCTTGTTGTAGATCACAAATCCCTATCAGAACTTGATGATGTACATAACATCATCAACTGGAACGAGATAGAACAAACACTTTCAAACTTGTATTCATCTAGACTAGGTGTACCTAGTTATCCGTCACTGATGATGTTTAAAATCCTAATCCTTCAAGTTTGGTACGGTCTAAATGATGAGGCGCTAGAAAAGCAAATTGCCAGAGATTTAATGTTCAGACGTTTTATTGATTTGTCTTTGTCTGAAAATGTGCCTGATCATTCTAGCATTTGGCGTTTCAGGCAACTACTCAGCACCGAGAAATTACTAGCGCCTCTACTAGAGCAAATCAATACCCATCTTGAACAAAATTCAATCATTGTTTCCTTGGGTTCAATCAACATCATTGATGCCACCGTTATAGAAGCCAAACAATCACGCAAGCGTAAAGGCAAGGATGGCAACAACACTCAAGACAAAGAGGCAAAATACAATGTCAAAATAGCAGCCGATGGCAAACGTAAAACCACCTATGGTTTTAAGATGCACGCCAATACCGATGAAGATGGTTTTGTTAAGAAAATGACTTACACTCCAGGTAATGTACACGACTCACAAGAGTTTGATAAATTATTAAAGGTAGAACGCACTAACAGTAAAATAAAAACATGTGGACAAGTCTATGCTGATAGCGCTTATGCCAATAAAAACAATGATGAAAAACTAGGCAAAGAAAATAATAAAATATTGCACCGTGCCTACAGAAACAAGCCTTTAACCAAGCAACAGAAACAAGAGAATAAACAACGCTCATCCATTCGCTATATTGTTGAGCACACTTTTGGACTACTTAAGCTTCATCACGGATTAGCCAAGGCAAGATACCTTGGACTAGAAAGAAACAAAACCAGAGCGCAACTAATTGCCATGAGTCACAACCTTAAAACTGGAATGAACATTTTTAAACAGATGCGAGACTTGCAGGATTGTTGCGTCCAATGAGTGGCAAAAGGGTAAAAATAGAAAAATGTGGCGATGAAAATTCAGATAAGCAAGATGTTTTTTAGGTTTTTATAGAAAAATAGGGAAAATTTTGAAAATATTTTTGAAAAATTGTAAAAGTTGAAATTAGGATGGGGAATTATGAATTATTCAAAGGTCTCTACTAGTATTTCTTATCAAGTCTAAAATAGACAACTTTACAAAATTTTTAATATCATTATCCATGATTGCTTGCTCTATATTTAATTCTATATTTATCTATAAACTCTAGTTTATTATTATTTTCAAAACACCAAAACATCCAGCCATTACAACTTTCAGATTCTTTTATAATTGCCCCAATTTTATGAATTGAACCTGAACCAACCCCGTTTTTAATATTACCATCATCCAAAATAATAGCAGCATGTTTTTTGTTTTTTGTCCAAATTTTTTGCCCTACTTTAATGTAGTCTTTTTTTAATAATTCTTGCATACTAACTCTTGATAATCTATTTTTCTCAGGCTCAATTGTAATCCTCCCATTTTTAACCACTGCTAAAAATAGAATTTCCGTTGTTTAAATAGCCTCAAGTAGCTTTCTTGGTGGAATACCACCAATCGAACTATGAGGTCGTTCGTTATTATATACCCACATCCATTGTGTTGCTAACGATTGAGCGTGCTCAATCGAATCAAAAATATGCATATTCAACCATTCGTTTCTTGCTGTTCTGTTAAATCTTTCTATATAGGCATTTTGGGTTGGTTTGCCTGGTTGTATATACATAAGCTCAATATCCATTGCTTGTGCCCATTCTCTGAGTATATGAGATATATATTCTGGACCATTATCACATCTGATGGCTTTGGGTTTGCTACGCCATTGAATAAGTTGCTCTAATGATTGAATCACTCGTTGTGCTGGTAATGAGTGGTCTATTTCAATGCTTAGACACTCTCTGTTGTAATCATCAATCACATTAAAGGTTCTAATTTTTCTACCTGTATTTAAAGAGTCTGACATAAAATCCATTGACCAAATTTGATTGATTGTCATTGGTACGCTTAAAGCTTGTGGCTTATCGCGTTTGATTCTTCTTCTAGGCTTAATCCTAAGATTGAGTTCTAGTTGCCTGTAAATACGATACACACGCTTGTGATTCCACCTAAAACCTTTTATGTTACGTAAATACATAAAGCACAATCCAAATCCCCATTGCTTGTGTGTTGTGGTTAATCGCAATAACCAATCAGCAATTAGCTCATTCTCGGATGATAACTTTGGCTCGTACCGATAACATGTCTCGCTGATCTTAAAAGCCTGGCAAGCTAATCGTGCTGTTACTCTGTGTTTATTGATACTCTGCTTGACCATCTTCTTACGTAAAGATGGTCTTAAAACTTTTTTGTTAATGCCTCTTGTACAATCATTGCCTTTAAGCGCTCATCGGCGTACATCTTCTTAAGCCTTGTATTCTCTGCTTCAAGTTCTTTAAGTCTAGTTATCATTGATGTATCCATGCCGCCATATTTAGCACGCCATTTATAAAAAGTGGCACTGCTCATACTGTGCTCTCTGCATAGTTCAGATACTGGCGTACCTGCTTGTGCTTGATTAAGAATTTGCATGATTTGTGAATCTGATTTACGTGTTGTTTTCATTTGAATCTCCTTATGTTTTGATTATAAGAAAATTCTACTTTTATTGGGTGTTAATTTTTGGGAGGATTACACAATAATTCTTAAATTTTTGAAATTATCTTGGTTAATATTTTCAAGTCTTTTTTTACTAATTTTTATATATTTTTCTTCTTTTTTCATGCCAGCACTTTTGCGATTTAATTTTTTTGCAACTGCACAGGTAGTGCCACTACCAGAAAAAGGGTCTAGCACCAAATCACCTTCACTACTACTTGACAAAATAACTCGCTTTAATAATTCTCCAAGTTTTTGTGTTGAGTGGGCTTTTTTACCCTGTTCGTTTTTAATTCTTTCATTTCCTGTGCAAAGTGGGATTTGCCAAACAGAGGTCATTTGTTTGCCACCATTTAATTGCTTCATTACTTGATGATTAAAAGTATATTTTTTCTGATTTTCTGATTTTTTAGCCCAAATTAAAGTTTCAGTTGCATTAGTAAAACGAACGCCACGAAAATTTGGCATAGGATTGGTTTTATACCATTGCACATCATTTAAAATCCAAAAACCTAAATCCATCATAATTTTTCCAACTCTAAAGATATTATGATATGAGCCAATAACCCAAATTGTAGCATCATCTGCCATTACTTCACGACAAGCAGAAAGCCAATTTTTTGTGAATTTATCGTATTCTTCGTTAGTTGAGAATTTATTCCAAGCATCATCAACTCCATCTACTTTAGTTTGATTTGGGCGATATAGTTCATTTTTGAGTTGTAGATTATAAGGCGGGTCAGCAAAAATGAGGTTTGCTGATTTTTTTGGTAGTTTTTTTAAAATGTCAATACAGTCACCGTTATAAATTCTATAACCAGAAGCAATGACATCATTATCTGAGAATTTTAATTTTTTATCTATTTAATAATTTTATCATATTGTATTGTTGACGATAGCCGTATAACGGGTGGCGATAACTTGCGTAGCAAGATTTGTTTAGAGTTTACTTTACTTCAAATCTGATAGGCAGGTTGATTGGCTTGTTAGACGCCAAAGGCGGTCTAACAAGCCAATCTGTTATTGCCACCCGTTAGATGCGACCGCTCTGCGGTCGCATCTAACTATTAATATAAGGACATATTTCCTTATATTACTATATTAAAGAAAAATTATGTAAAAACAGAGTGTTTCCCGTCTCTTTAAAAATTAATATAAATTACCTACCTAATATAAGATATTAAGATGATAAATATTCATTATATAATTCTTCTTTTAGGTTAAAAAAAAGCCATGTTAGCATAAAAAACTATTCCAAGTTAGGTGAGAGTAGTTTTTCTGCTTGTTCTAACGAAACGCCTTTGCGTTTGGCGTAGTTTTCTAGCTGTGCTTGGTTGATTTTTGCCACACCAAAGTATTTAGCATCGGAGTTGGCAAAATACCAGCCACTAACGCTAGCAGTGGGTAGCATGGCGAATGAGCTAGTAAGGGTCATGCCAGTGTTTTTTTCAACATCAAGTAACGCCCAGAGTTTTTCTTTTTCGCTATGCTCGGGGCAGGATGGGTAGCCAGGGGCAGGGCGGATGCCATCAAATTTTTCTTGGATGAGTTGGTTATTATTAAACGCCTCAGAGCTATAACCCCAAAGTACAGTGCGTAGTTTAAAGTGCATAAGTTCAGTGAAAGCTTCGGCTAGGCGATCAGCTACGGCTTTAATCATGATTGAATTATAATCATCATGGTCGGCTTCAAATGCGTTGATAAGTGGTTCGATATTAATGCCAGTGGTCACGGCAAAAGCGCCCATATAATCTTGGATATCGCTGTCTTTTGGGGCGATAAAGTCGCTTAAACAGAAATTTGGGGTGTTGCCTTTTTTATCCAACTGTTGGCGTAGGTGGTTAAGGATCATTAGCACTTCGCCGTTTTCATCATACAGCTCAATATCTTCATTGATGCTATTGGCTGGGAAAATGCCGATAACGGCATTGGCAGTGAGTAATTTTTCCTCAATCACTTTTTTAAATAAAGCTTTGGCATCATTAAACAGCGCACTAGCGGATTCACCCACAACCTCATCCGTTAAGATATCGGGGAATTTACCGGCTAATTCCCAAGTGCGGAAAAACGGTACCCAATCAATAAATTTGAAAATTTCGACTAAGTCGTAGTCTTTTAGAACATGAATGCCTAATTTTTTAGGTTTAACAATGGCATTAAAAGAGATGTTGGGCTTGTTGGCTCTGGCTTTTTCCAAAGAGATAAGTTTGCTTTTGCTTTTGTTGGCACGGCGCTGCCTGACGATTTCGTATTCTTTCTGGGTGTCGGCTAGTAGTTTTGGTTTTAATCTTTCAGATAATAGACTTGAGGCTACACCAACAGACTTAGAAGCGTCTTGTACGTAAAATACGCCATGATTGTATTCTGGCTCAATTTTCACGGCTGTGTGTGCTTTAGAGGTGGTGGCACCGCCAATCATTAGGGGTAACTTAAAACCTTGGCGAGTCATTTCCTTGGCGACAAACACCATCTCATCTAGTGAGGGTGTGATGAGTCCAGATAGGCCGATAATATCCACGTTTTCTTTTCTGGCAGTCTCTAAAATGGTTTCGGTGGGCACCATAACGCCTAAATCTATAATCTCATAATTATTACAAGAAAGCACCACACCAACAATATTTTTGCCAATATCGTGCACATCGCCTTTAACCGTTGCCATTAAGATTTTTCCTCGTGAAGTGGAGGCGCAATCTTCTTTTTCGGATTCTAAGAATGGGTCTAGGTAGGCGACGGATTTTTTCATCACACGGGCGGATTTCACCACTTGTGGCAAGAACATTTTGCCTGCACCAAACAAATCACCAACGATGTTCATACCACTCATTAGCGGACCTTCAATGACAAGAATAGGGCGACCTAATTTATCAAAGGCTTCTTGAGTATCCTCATTAATATATTTAGTAATGCCTTTAACTAGAGCATGTTCTAGGCGTTTTTCTACTGCCCATGTGCGCCATTCTAAGTCCTTTCTATTGTCTTTTTTCTCAAGCGTGCCAGAGAATTGGGCGGCAATATCTACCAAGCGCTCACCAGCTTTATTATCAGCATTAAGCACTACATCTTCAACGGCTTTTTTAAGTTTTGGGTTGATATCATCATAAGCCACTAATTGCCTTGCATTGACGATGCCCATCGTCATGCCGGCTTTGATAGCGTGGTATAAAAATACCGAATGAATTGCCTCACGCAAGGCGTTGTTGCCTCTAAATGAAAACGAAATGTTAGACACGCCACCAGATATTTTGGCGTAAGGTAGATTTTTATTAATAATGCGTGTGGCTTCAATAAAATCTACCCCATAATTGTCATGCGCCTCAATGCCTGTTGCTACGGCAAAGATATTGGGGTCAAAAATAATGTCCTCTGGCGGGAAATTAACTTCATTAACTAGAATATGGTAGGCTTGTGTGCAAATTTCAATTTTGCGTGCTTGTGTGTCTGCTTGTCCGACTTCGTCAAATGCCATAACGATAATCGCCGCACCATAACGTTTGCACAAATGAGCATATTTTATAAAGTTTGTCTTGCCTTCTTTGAGTGAGATGGAATTGACAATGGGTTTACCTTGTGTACATTTAAGCCCAGCTTCGATAATACTCCATTTAGAAGAGTCCACCATCAGTGGCACTTTGGCAATGTCAGGCTCTGAAGCGATTAAATTCATAAAACGAACCATAGCGACTTTGCCATCAAGCATGCCTTCGTCCATATTAATATCAACCACTTGTGCGCCTTCTTCAACTTGCGTACGGCAAATATCTAGTGCTTCTTCATATTCTTCGTTAAGAATAAGGCGTTTAAATTTGGCTGAGCCTGTAATATTAGCGCGCTCGCCAATATTTACAAACAGTGAATTGTCGCCAATATTAAAGACCTCAAGCCCTGACAAGCGACATTCTGGCTTAATGGCTGGGATTTTTCTTGGTGGCATGTCCTTAATAGCATCGGCAATGGCTTCAATATGCTCAGGCGTTGAACCGCAGCAGCCACCTAAGATATTCACCAAGCCTGAACTTGCCCATTCGCTGACTTGCTCGCTCATGGTTATGGCATCTAAGTCATATTCGCCAAATTCATTGGGCAAACCAGCATTTGGATGGGCTGATACGTAAGTGTCTGCCACGCGTGACATTTCAGCTACATATTGGCGCAACAAATCAGGACCTAATGCACAATTAAGCCCAATAGAAATTGGTTTAGCGTGGCGCAATGAGTTATAAAAAGCTTCGGTCATTTGTCCAGATAGGGTACGACCAGAAGCATCAGTAATTGTGCCAGAAATCATAATTGGTAATTCAATACTATCGTCTTCAAAGACTTGTTCAACTGCAAAAATGGCAGCTTTAGCATTGAGTGTGTCAAAAATAGTTTCAATTAGAATAATGTCTGCACCACCTTTAATCAAGCCACGAGTAGATTCCATATAAACATCAACCAACTCATCAAAGGTGACGCTTCTAAATCCAGGGTCGTTTACATTTGGTGAGAGTGAACAAGTGCGTGAAGTTGGGCCGATAACGCCAGCAACAAATCTTGGTTTTTCAGCACTTGAAAATTCATCTGTTGCTTGACGTGCAATTTTGGCACTTTCAACGTTAATTTCATAGGCCAACTCTTCCATTTTATAATCAGACATGGAGGTGCGTGTTGCATTAAAGGTATTGGTTTCAATGATATCAACACCTACTCTTAAGTAGTCTTTGTGAATGTCTTTAATAATTTGAGGCTGAGTCAGTGAGAGTAAATCGTTGTTACCTTGAACCAAAACATGCCAATCTTTAAAACGCTCGCCACGATAGTCTTGCTCGGTTAATTTGTGCTTTTGAATCATGGTACCCATAGCACCATCAAGTACTAAAATTCGTTGCTCTAAAAGGGTTTGTAATATCTGCCTTGTATTCATGATTGGCATTATACAAGTATATAATAAGCTCTAAATTGTAATAAAGGGTGGGGATGCAGTGAGAGACCTTTGTATAATTATACAAAATCACCAAAATATCATCTTTCATCAACTTGGGGCAACCTTTCCAGTGATGCCAAACAGTCAGACACTTAACTCTATTAATCATACACCAGTCATGAACAACTTTGGGTCGCCAGAGTCTTATTTTGACTATCTATATTCACGCAGTGTGCACTCTTTTTAAATATCAATCTCGCTTAAAAACCAGTTTGCATAAACATATTATTATGTTATAATATAAATTGAATTAATTATATGGAGATATATAACAATGAAAAAGATTTTTGCAATAGTGTTATTGACATTCACCCTAAGTGCAAATGCATTTTGGAATAGCAACAACAGCCCTTGGGGTAATGGATATAACAACTATAACAGTTATGGCTACCAAAAAGATAATGGCATATTTGGCTATAACCCATACAATTTTTGGAATCCTCGTTGGTATGCAGAAGAAATGAGTAATGTGTTTGATGAGTTTGATAACAATGGCTGGAGCAACAACGGTAATGGCTATGGTCGTAATGGCTATGGTCGTAATGGCTATGGTCGTAATGGCTATGGTCGTAATGGCTATGTAAATACCCCGTGGGGAACTAGCGTTGCACCTAAAATAACCATACCAGTAACATCAACAGCAAAATAGTATAAAAACTATGATTAAAAAAACCAGCATTAGTTGCTGGTTTTTTTCGCTAAAAATAAGACATTAGGCTTGCTAATAACAATTAATGAATGAAAAAAAAAGTATGAAAAAAATAACAACAGCTTCCTTGCTAATATTGGCACTTAATGCTACTGCAAATTGGGGTAATAATTGGCATAGTGACAATCCTATGAATTTTGGTAATAACACACCTTGGAACAATGGCAACTTTAACCACACCCCATGGGGTGGCAATACTTGGGGTAATCCACCTTGGAATGGTAATAGTTTTAACAATTCTCCTTGGGGTAATGGCAATAATTGGGGAAACTCTCCTTGGAGTAATAGTAATTATTTTACGCCATTTAGAGTTAATAATAACTTCAACCCTTTTAACGGTAGCAATAGACAGCCACTTAGTTTTGGCACTAACACCACCCCTTGGGGGGTTAATACCAACTCTAATTCATTTGGAGTAATGAATAACAGCCCTTGGGATTATGGCTATAACCAAGAAATTCCAGTAACGGCTGAAACAGAAAATAATGAGTATTCAGCACCAACCGAAGACGTTAAATAAA
Organism: Candidatus Ruthturnera sp. Tsphm01; assembly: GCA_030142985.1. Taxonomy (GTDB): domain Bacteria; phylum Pseudomonadota; class Gammaproteobacteria; order PS1; family Pseudothioglobaceae; genus Ruthia. The sequence goes on from CP125320.1 coordinate 490,965, forward strand.
TTATAAGTTGCGTAGCAAAAATCAGCTTTATGCTGGTTTTTTTATTGCCTTTAATGTCAAAGCATTATGCTTATTAATGTTAGTTTGGATTAAAATACTCGCCCAAAATAATCATTAAAATCCAGGAAAACATGAATAATCATCAAAACACCATCTTTCATCAACTTGGTGGCTTTTCCAGCGATGTCAAGCGGTTTTCTGGTAGGATAAAAATACCCTTAAGCCCTGCTAGGAGTGAATTTAAATAATTCCAAATTTAATAAAACCTATCATTTTTCTCATCATTCATAATGATGTAACAAACTCTTAGGAATAAAAAATGAATAAAGATTGCTTATTTTGTCAATTGCGTGAAGAAAGAATTATTGGACAGTGTGATTTAACCATTACGTTTTTAGATTCTTATCCTGCCTCTCCTGGGCATGCGTTAATTATCCCTAAAAGGCACGTCGCTACTTATTTTGACATTACCGAACAAGAGCAAAATGCGATTGCTAAAGCCATCCAAAAAGCCAAATTGATGCTTGATGAGGAGTTTTCTCCAGATGGTTATAACATTGGTGTAAATAATGGCAGGGCAGCAGGACAGAGTGTTATGCACTTACATGTGCATTTGATTCCTAGATATAAAGGCGATGTTGAGAATCCCAAGGGTGGTGTGCGATGGGTGATTTCAAATAAGGCTGATTATTGGAGCAATCAAGATAAATAATACGTTTGAGCGCGCAATAATAAACCCATAAAAATGGGTTTATTATTATTGTGTATTCCCCGCTTTTAAAAAGGAATGTCATCATCAAACCCAGAATTATCAACAGGTGTGATAGGGTCTGAGACTGGCGTCGCTGTGGCTTGTTGTGGTGCAGATGCAGAAGGGGCTGATTGTTGAGGTTGAGGCGCACCACCCATGTCAGCATTGTCACGACGATCTAACATTTGTAATGTGCCATTAAAACCAGACACAACTATTTCAGTTGTGTAACGGTCAGCACCAGTTTTGTCTTGCCATTTACGTGTTCTTAGGCTACCTTCAACGTAAACTTTAGAACCTTTGTGCAAATATTGACCAGCAATTTCAGCCAACTTTCCAAATAAACTAACGCGATGCCACTCAGTTTTATCAACCTTTTGTCCTGTGTTTTTATCTGTCCAACTTTCACTGGTTGCAACGGATAAAGTGGTTACTGCTCTACCATCAGAGGTGTATTTTAATTCTACATCTTGACCTAAATTGCCTACTAAAATTACTTTGTTGATTCCTGCCATTTTTTTTGCTCCGATTAATTTTCTGTCGCCCGTTTGATGGGTATTTTTTGCTTTGTTATTAGGATAGTTATCCACCAAATAATTGCAATAAATGTGGTGAATAAGAATACACTATTTAGATTAGATATGTTGTAAATCCACCCACCAACAATTCCGCCAACGAACGCACCTAAAAACTGTGATGTGGCGTATAAACTCATTGCCAAGCCACGTTTATCAGCGCTTGCGTTTGAGGCTATGAGTGAAGGTAGAATAGCTTCTAATGCATTAAAAGCAATAAAGAATAAAGTTAGGAGAATGAAAAATGAGGCATAAGTAAGCTGTATTTTATAAAACAAAAATTGACTAATCATTAGCAGTGCAATGGCGCTTAAAAATACAGGTTTAATTTTTTGATATTTGGAAGCTAAAATAACCATTGGCAACATACCAACAAAGGACAAGATAATAATGGGCAAATACATTTGCCAACTGTCTTTAATGTCAACAATGTTGTTTTCTTTTAAAAAAATTGGCATGGCAATAAAAGCACAAGTTAGAATTAAATGTAGTGCAAAGATGCTAAAATCCAGCCGTAGTAAATCAATATTGATTACTTTTTTAATGTTTGCAATTGACAAGGCGTATTGCTCTTTAGGTTTGGCGTTGGGTAGGGTGCTAACAACAATCAGTGCAACAACAGCAAGTAAAGCAATCACCCAAAACAAGCCAGATATGCCTAAATTAACACTAATGATAGGACCTAGTAGTAAAGCCAACATAAAGGCCATGCCTATTTGCACACCCACAAAAGCATTGGCTTTAGGGCGTTGATTTTCGCTAACGAAATCTGCTAAAAATGCCATCAATACCGCTGAAATAGCACCTGCACCCTGCAAGGCTCTACCAATAACAATACCTATAATGTCTGTTGAGTTAGCAGCCACAACACTGCCAATAAAAAAGACAACAAGACCAATAATTAGCATGGGTTTGCGACCATATTTGTCTGATAAATAACCAAAAGGAATTTGTAATAACGCTTGAGTTAAGCCGTAAATACCAATAGCTAAGCCTATTAAGTAAGGCGTGGTGCTGGTGTATTCACTGGCATAAACTGAAAATATAGGAAAAATCATAAATAAGCCCAGCATACGCGTAGCCATGATTAAAGAAATCTTAAGCGCGAAAGATCTTTCTTGTTGGTTCATTGGAGTGGGTTAAAAAGTCTTAGTTCTCTAAAGAGTAGTGTGGCGTATATAAAGGATAACTATTCTTTAGTACGCGACGTGCATCTTTTGCTAGTATGTTTGCACTAATAGTGTCGTAATTACGCGCCATTAAATGTAGCGCTGCAGGTATTGAAGGTGTGTTTGGATATTTTTCAATGATAAATTTAGTGCGATTGATGGCAGCAATATTAGCCCCTATTTTGGTATAGTAAATAGCCACAAATAACTCATGTCTTGATAAAATATTTCTAAGTGTAATTAGACGAGTTTTGGCCTTTTCAGCATATTTAGTTTGGGGGAATTTATCAATCAATGCTAGGTAGTAGTTAAAGGCGTCACGTACTGAATTAATATCACGCTGGGCGTTGTCAGTGAGGTAGTCATCTAAAAACGAGTGAGATTTATCTTGTGAAGCAATACCACGTAAATAATAGGCATAAGGAGTTGAAAGGTGCTCTGGATAAAGCTTAATGTAGCTATTTAAGCGATCAATTGCTTGGTCATAGTCTTTGCTCTTGTATAATGTATAAGCGATTTCTAATTTGGACTGCAGTGCATATTTTGAGCTAGGGTAGGCTGCTTGTAGTCGTTCAAAAAGTTTAATAGCTTTATCTGTTGAACCTAACGAGGCTTGTTCTTTAGCTTGAGCAAAGAATGTCTTCGGTGACCAACCTTTAGTAATAGATTCTCTTTTAACCTCTTCTTGCCAAAAGCAACTGTTGAGTAATAATGTTAAAAAAGGTAGGATGATGAATAATTTTTTCATAACTCAATGCATTGTTTATTACAGATATGTAAGGTCATTATACTGGTGTGGTTGTATTATAATGGCAGAGATTTACCCTTAAATTTAACTATATTGAATGAATTTGCCTGATAAAAGAATCCTAATTAGCGAGTTGTGCAACACACTAGAAAACTATATGTCTAAAGAGCAGGTTGAGAGTGTTTACCAGGCCTATATTGTTGCAGCAACAGCGCATGACGGGCAATATCGACAATCAGGCGGGGCTTATGTATTTCACCCAATATCAGTTGCTATGATTTTGGCAGAGTTAAAATTAGACTACTATTGCATTGTGGCAGCAATATTGCACGATTGTATTGAGGATACTTCAGTCACTTATGAGCAAATTAAACGTGATTTTGGTGATGAAATTGCACACATTGTAGAGGGTGTATCCAAACTAACTGGGTTAGAATTTCACTCAAACACAGATAAACAAGCACAGAATTTTAGAAAGTTGTTTTTAGCCATGAGTGATGATATGCGTGTTATGATAATCAAGTTGGCAGATCGCTTGCACAACATGCGAACACTTGGCTCTATGCGCCGAGATAAGCAACTTAGAATTGCCAAAGAAACGATAGAAATACACGCACCTATTGCACGCCGTTTAGGTCTTAATAGTATTAGAGTTGAACTTGATAATTTGTGTTTTGCCATTACTTACCCGTTTCGTAACAAGGTTTTACTAAGTCAAATTAAAAAACAATGCGGCAATCGAAAGAGAATTATCAGCCACATCCAAACTGAAATAAAAAACCGATTAAATCAAGAAGGTTTGCCCAATACTGACATTAATGGTCGTAGAAAGCAACCTTGTAGCATTTATAGAAAAATGAAAATCAAACATTTGAAATTTTCTCAGGTGTTGGACATGTATGCGCTTAGGGTTATTGTGGCTGATGTGGCACAATGTTATCAGGCTTTAGGTATTATTCATAATTTATATAAACCGCTACCAGGCAAGTTTAAAGACTATATAGCGTTACCAAAATCAAACGGCTATCAGTCATTACATACGGTGCTATTTGGTCCTAACAAGATTTTTATTGAAGTTCAAATTCGCTCATCTGACATGCACTTTATTTCAGAATATGGGATTGCTGCACATTGGCACTATAAGAGCAGTTCTAGCCATAAATCAGAATTGGCTAATAATTGGTTAGGATCATTGCTAGATATTCAACAAAATTCAGGTACTTCTATTGAATTTTTGGAAGAAACTAAGGCAGATTTATTTCCTTCTGAAGTGTTTGTTTTTACCCCTGAAGGGGATATTATTCAGCTGCCTTATAAATCGACTGTGCTTGATTTCGCCTATATGGTGCATACTAGCATTGGCAATCACACTCTTAAGGCCAAGGTTGACCAAGTTAACACACTTATTTCTGCTGAATTAAAATCAGGACAAACCATTGAAATTATTACCGATAACAAGGCCAATCCTAGGTCTTCTTGGTTGCAAATTGCTGTTACTGTAAAAGCTAGAAACTCAATCAAAGCGTATCTTAAGAACGAATCTACTGCTGAGTTAATCCAATTAGGAGAGTATTTATTAACCAATGCGCTGGACTATCAAAATATAGACACAGATGGCATTGATGAAGCCCAGTGGTTAGCATGTCTTAAAGCGTTAAATTGCGATTCTAAAGAAGACATGTACATGAAAATTGGACTCTCTGAGATTTTAGTATCAGTCGCACTAAACAAACTGCAAGACGATAACGCCAAGCATACAGTTCAGAAGATTAGCATTTATAAAACCCAAGGCAAGGCCATTAGTTTTGCACATTGTTGCCATCCCATTCCTGGTGATAAAGTGACAGGCATTTTAACCACTTCTAAAGGAATGGTGATTCACAGAGTGATTTGCGCTAATTTAGCTCGTGCTAAGAGCAAAAATGCACAGTGGCTTAATATTGATTGGCAGGCGGATAAGAACGAGGAATTTAAAGCAATGATTGATATTAATGTTGCCAATCAAAGAGGTACGCTTGCTTCTATTGCCAGTGTTATTTCAAAAATGAATATTAATATTGAGCATTTAGAGATTCAAGAAAAAGACAATTCCATCAAATCACTCAATATGGTAATTAGTGTTGCAAATATTACTCAATTAAATAAGGCGTTCGTGCAGTTAAAGACACTAGAGTTTGTTCGAGATGTAAATAGAGTATGATTAGTAAAATTCGCTAAATTCACCCATGGCAGTCTTAGTTTGGTTAAAATCAATATTTAACTTAAGGTATTTTTTTATGCATTGGACAGACTCCCTAGATATAGCAATAACTTTAGACGAAGCTTATCCAGAGGTTAACCCCAGTATTGTTAATTTTGTCGACCTTAGACAAATGGTAATAACGCTGGATGGGTTTGATGATGATGTAAATAAATCAGGCGAAAAAATTCTTGAAGCCATACAAATGAACTGGATAGAAGAAAAAGAATGAAGCAACTGTTTGTTTTTGTTTTATCACTTTATACAAGCCTAACTTGGGCGGTATTAGAAGTTACCATTCTCAAACAAGATGAGGATGCTTTTCCCATTGTTATTTCTGATTTTTCTATTATAGGTGATGCAAGCCAAGGTAAAGAGATTGCACATATTATGCGTGATAATTTTAATCGATCGGGCGAATTTAACGCCTCTAGTGCAAATTATGTGATTAGCAATGAGCCCAATTTTGATAAATGGAAGGCAAAAAAAATTGAAGCCATTGTGATTGGCAAGCTAGAAAAAATCAGCAAAAAAGTCTTTAATGTCGAGATTGAACTGCTGGATGTTTATTCTAAGAAAACACTCTATAAAGATAAATTTGCCGTGCATAATAGTGGCATCAGAAGAATTGCACATTACTTGTCTGATCAAATTTATCATGCCTTATTGGGTGAAAAAGGCTCTTTTGATACACGCTTAGCCTATATTACTGTTACTAATAATGATAAAGGTGAGCGTGAGTATAGTTTAGAAATATCAGATTCTGACGCGCAAAATCCACAAACCATTTTAAAATCTAAGGAACCCGTTTTATCACCCGCTTGGTCGCCCGACCAAAATAGAATTGCCTATGTGTCTTTTAGAAATGCTCGTTCAGAAGTGTTTATCCAATACCCATTTGTACGTCGAAAAACACAAAAACTACCTTATTTTGATGGCATTGCCTCAGCACCATCTTGGCATCCAAATGGCAAAAGCCTTTTACTCACGCTATCCAAAAACGGCAACAAAGATATTTATTCTTACCAATTAACCTCTAAAAAACTAACAAGATTAACCACAGATGTAGGAATTGATACTGAGGCAAGTTACTCTCCAGAGGGTGATAAAATTGTATTCACCTCCAATCGTTCTGGACAGGTGCAAGTTTATATTAAAGATTTAAAAACTAATAAAATTAACAAAGCAACCTTTAAAGGTAGATATAATGCCAAAGCCGTTTTTTCACCTGATGGCAAAAGTTTGGCTATGGTACATAGAGAGGGTAAAGATTATCGTATTGCTTTACTAGATATTGCCACTAAAGATTTGATTATTATGACGAATAATCAATTAGACGAATCGCCGTTTTTTTCACCAAATGGCGGTATGATTATCTTTGCTACTAATAAAGGTGGCTCTGGTGTACTTTCTGTGGTTTCAATATTAGGTCGTCAAACCTTTGAGTTAGTTAGTAAAGTAGGCGAGGTTAGAGAACCAAATTGGTCACATTATTTAAAAAAATAGGAGGCGTTAAATGTTAAAGATAATATCCCTAACAACAATAGTATTGTTGTCATCATGTTCGTCCATGGATAGTTTGTATAAAAAAGTACTGCCTAAGCCAAGCGTAGTTATCATTGAAGACAGAATAGAGAACACACAAGAAAATGTTATTGAGGCGGATCAATCTAGTTTTCAATCTCAAAGACTTTCTAAAAATGATGTGAACACACCAAACATTGCCAAGTTAGTTGTTGTAGAAGATTTTAGAAACACAGGCGTTAGTTTTGTTTTATATTTTCCCTATGATGGCACTGAGATTGATGAAACTTCAACCAAACAAATCATCAAACACGCTAACTTTATGCGCAACAATACAACACTAAACTTACGCCTAGAAGGGCATGCAGATGAGCGTGGCACACGTGAATACAACCTAGCATTGGGTGAAAATCGCGCTTTAAGTGTTAAAGAAATATTAGGACTGTACGACCTTTCTTCAAGGGTTGAGGTTATTAGCTTTGGCGAGGAAAAGCCCACGTTGCAAAAGCATGATGAGGATGCATGGCAGAAAAATAGACGTGTTGAGTTTGTTTATCAATAAAAATTAATGCGCCATCTTGGTTTAATCACTTTTTTAAGTATCTTTGCCTGTTATCCTGTCAGTGCAGGTATTGATACAGATAAAGCGGTGATGAAACATAATCAAAAAATTAAACACTTAGTGCGTAAAAATAAAACTCTGCTGGGGAAGATTGAACTTTTAGAACAACAACAAAAATTAAACGTTGGAAAAATCAAAGAGTTGTTTGACTTAATCACCTATCAAAAATCTAGCATCGTGATGGAAAAGACCATACTCAGAGCCAGAGAGCATGACAAAAAAGCCAAACGTATTTATATACAAGCACGTAGCCTACTAGTAACAGATCAATATGATCAAGCCATTAACTTGTTTAAACAATATTTAGCAACTTATCCGAATAATAATCACACCTCAGATGTGCGCTATTGGTTAGCTAAATCTTATTTAGCTAAAGAGGATTTTTACAATGCTAGAGATGTTTTTATCACCTTTCAACAGCAAAATTCATTACATCATAAATTTTCTAATTCTTTATTTGAACTGTCCAAAGTTTATATAGAGCTTAACCAACAAGACAAGGCGCGCGATTTGCTAAACACAATGCTACTTAAGTTCCCCTCGCACAATGCAATTAACAAAGCTAAACAGTTACTTGGAAAAATCACCTTCTCCCACCCAAAGATAAACGCACCAAGCAGTCACCAAACTAACCTAAAGTGAAGGTTTTGCCTATTCCTAATATTACTTTGACAGCATTATGTTATGCCAATCCTATACGTTATCCATTTTTACTAGAAAGCGTTAATCACAATGCTAACAATCGTTTTTCGATACTATTTGCACATCCTGGTAAAAAAATTATACTAAATCACTTAGAAGAGTTTGACTTTTTAGATAAATTAACCACCAATATCGATACACCATTCATTTGTAGTGATTTACCTTTTACTGGCGGTTGGTTTGTATATCTCTCTTATGAATTAATTGGGCAAATAGAGCCTATTTTAAAGCAAACAATGCACGCAAGCGACCAACCTATTGCCATTGCTGTGCAAATCCCCACAGCCATTATTATTGACCATACCAATCATCAAACCTACTTATTAGACCAATTTGACAACCAACACAGAATAGACCAAGTATTGGCAGATATTAAGCAATTAAAAGTTGTGCCTGAGCGTAAATTAGCAGGCGTTTTATCCTCTGAAGACGAGGCTAAATTTTTATCAGACGTGACAAAAAGTCGTGAGTACATCAAAGCAGGAGATGTTTTTCAAGTAAACCTTTCAAGACAGTGGCAATATCACTTAACCAATGACATAACCCCAGCCCAAATTTACCAAGCACTAAAAAAAACCAACCCCGCCCCATTTTCCGCACTGGTGCAATTCCAAGAATTTAGCATTATTTCATCCTCTCCCGAGCGTTTATTTAGCGTAGACGGCAACACCATACAAACCAGACCCATTGCAGGTACCCATCCACGTGGCATAGGCAGTGAAGACAAGCGTCTTAAACAACAACTCATCAACCACCCTAAAGAACAAGCAGAGCATATTATGCTACTTGATTTAGAACGCAATGATTTGGGCAGAGTATGTGAATACGGCAGTATTAAAGTTGATGAAATCATGGGGTTAGAGAGTTATCCCTTTGTACATCATATCGTTTCAAATATCAAAGGCAAAATAAAACCAAACACCACCATTAAACACCTAATCAGCGCACTATTTCCAGGTGGCACCATTACTGGTTGCCCTAAAATTCGTTGTATGCAAATTATTAAAGAACTTGAACAAATGCCACGCCAAGCCTATACAGGCTCACTAGGCTATATCAGTAGCAATGGGAAAATGGATTTTAACATCCTTATTCGCACTATTAGCAAGCAAGGCAATTTACTAATTTTAAGAGCAGGGGCGGGCATTGTATTTGATTCTATCGCCAAACAAGAATTGCAAGAAACCAAACATAAAGCCAAAGGCATGCTTCAGATTTTTGCATAGCGCTTATCCTGTCTAGTAAATTTATTCAGAGTTTGCTCTATTTTAAATCTGCTAGGTCAGGTGGTTGATTGGCTTGTTAGACGTTACAGACGGCCTAGCAAGATAATCTATTATTGGCTTTGTTATGCCTTTTTATCTACACCTTTTGCATCATTTATTCGTGCAACTAATGGTGTAATTGACGCTTTCTTTTCAGGATATAATTCAACGAGTATGTGCTTGAAAATTCTATAGCCATTAAGAACATCTATTCTACTGACCTTAGAACCGTGGTGTGCCCCGTCATTACCAAGCCATTTAATTGCCTTTGCGTGCTCTAAAATTTTTGCATTGTTTCCAGATAATGAATTAATTCGTTTATCTAGAGATATAAAATCACCGTTTTTAGTTACTGACGCAACCTTTATTTCCTCAAGCAGAGTCTCAAGCGCTATACGCAAAGTGCTAAGGCTTGCACTTGGTGAGATAAAGAATATTGAAAATGAAGTTTCAAGTGCCTTACTAACCAAATCAGGTGTATCCTTTGGAGGTATAAACATACGAAGTGGAGGTTCAAAGAACTTAACTTTAAAATTATCAACCCAATCCCAGTCACTTGAACCATTTTCAAGACATATCTCCAGTACCTGCGCATACAACTTGACAGCCACACGAATGACTAGTACATTTTAGGCTCATGCTGAATACGTACTCAGTCAATTCAGGTCCAGGATTTGGATGATTGGTATCGAGTGGTATTTTGTATTTTTTTTTAAACTGATCATCCTTGGAAAGTGATAACGAACCAACTTCGCAAACTGGGCAAGGCCAAGCAGGAATGCTCTTATGAATAAAGTCTGCAGTAAAAGTAAGTAAATTATCATCCATTCTCTATGTTTCCATAACTATTAATATAAGGACGTATCTCCTTATATTGCGATATTGAAATAAATTTATGTAAAAAATATCTATCTTTTCTGAAAAATAAATATCTACTTGATATGGGCTAGTAGTAACAAAAAATAACCAACTCAATCCACGATTTCAATTTAGCAAATATAATAACAGAATAATTGAAATTTTTAATTAATATTCCTTTATATTTTAATAGTATTAAGGTTGAAATTTTGATGTCATGGGGTAGCGACGTTCTTTGCCAAAGGCATTTTGGCTAATTTTAGGACCGGGTGCGCTTTGCCTGCGTTTGTATTCGTTGTTAAGCACCATTTGGGTGACGTGTTTAACGGTTTGTTTGTTAAAGCCTTGTTTGATGATGTATTCAGCGGACTGTTTTTGCTCGATAAATAATGCTAGAATTGCATCCAGTTCGTCATAAGGGGGTAGGGAGTCTTGGTCAATTTGGTTGGGGGCAAGTTCGGCAGATGGCGCTCTATCGATAACGCGCCCTGGAATGATGGTTGATAGGGTGTTCCTATATTTAGCCAGTTGGTAAACTAAGGTTTTACTAACATCTTTAAGAGGCGCGAAGCCGCCTGACATATCGCCATATAGAGTGGCGTAGCCTACTGCCATTTCAGATTTGTTACCTGTGGTGAGTACGATTTTGCCTAGTTTGTTAGAGATTGCCATTAGTAGCGTGCCACGCACACGAGCTTGTAGGTTTTCCTCGGTGGTATCGGTCGCCATGCCGTTAAATAGTGTATTAAGTTGCGTGTTAAAGCTGTCCACCATGGTGTGAATGCTGATTTCATGATAATCAATATTCATTGCTGTGGCTTGCATTTTGGCATCTTCAAGGCTCATATTTGAGGTGTATTTATAAGGCATCATAATGGCTTTAATATTCTCAGTACCAATAGCATCAGCAGCAATGGCAAGAGTAAGTGCAGAATCGATACCGCCAGATAAGCCGATTACTACGCCATTAAAAACGGCGTTTTTCTCAATATAGTCTTTGGTAGCAAGCACTAAGGCATTGTAAATGGTTTTTTCAATCGGGTCAGTGTCAGGTAGTGCAGTAGGGAGGGTAAAACTAACGCTTTGAACTATTTCCTTAAATAAGGGCAATTGCAGAGTGATATCAGCATTTGAGTTCATGGCAAAAGATGCACCATCAAATACCAACTCATCTTGTGCGCCAACCATATTAACGTAAATAAAATCAGTTTTAATTGCTAATACACGTTGTTTGATTTGTTCAATTCGTTGTGAGTGTTTGCCAATTTGGAATGGAGAGGCATTAATACTGATGATAATTTGCGCACCCTGATTGGCCGTAATAGAGATAACCTCTGGCGTCCAAGCATCTTCACAGATAACCAAGCCAATTCTTTTGCCTTGGCATTCAAAAATAAAAGTCTCATGACCGGATTTAAAATAACGTTTTTCATCAAATACACCATAGTTTGGTAGATTTTGCTTGTGATAAACACGAAGTTGCGAGTTTTGAACAAGGTAAGCACCATTGTATAAAACACCATCTTGTTTTGAGGGTGCGCCAAATATAATAGCAATGGCGTCAGGAATAGTTTGATTGATTAGGGTTATTTTATCTTGAACTTGTTGAATAAACCCTTCACGTAATAGTAAATCTTCAGGAGGGTAGCCAATGAGTGACAATTCGGGAAAAATTAACAAATCACAACCTCGAATATGCGCTTCTTTAGTCAGTTTAATGATTTTTTGAGTATTTCCATCTAAATCGCCAACAATGGGGTTAATTTGCGCAATGTCTATTTTGATGACCTTAGAGTTGTTTGCAAGTTTTTCTAGTTGCTCTTGCCAAAATATGGCCTTTGATTTACTACCAGTAATTTTTGCATGTTCCAATTTAGTATGGGCAACAACTTCTGCAGGATTGATATCCAAAATATTTGCAAACAACCAGGCGTGGGTTTCAGAAAGGGCAGCTTTTCCTGATTTATATTTGCTTAAATTGGACTGATTAATTGCATATTTTTGTGATATTTTATAGTCTGAAAAGCCAGTCTTTTTGCGTACTTTAGCCAGATAATCCTTGGTTTTATTTGCCATTATTAATACCTTTAGTTGAATGTAATTTTTACCTATTATAGTTAATTTTTACCATCTGTGTTTAGCCATTAAATTAGTTAAAAAATACCAGTCATGGTAAAAACACCATAAATACTACATAAGTTATTGATTTATAATAAAAATATTAATAATTAATTTATTGCTTTACAAGTGTAAAAATCGATGGTATATTGCGTCTAACTAAACAATAAATAAGAGGTGAATTAATGAGCCAAATTTACAAACACTTATTAGCAGAATCAAGCTTAAACGTTGAGACTGTTGAAATTCAATATCAAGCCTATTTAGGCAATGCTAAAGCGCAGTACCAGTTGGCTGATATTTTTCAAAAAGGCGAGGGTATTGCTAAAAATTACGCAAACGCTTTTTACTGGTACAGAAGGGCTGCACAGCAAGGCAATTTAGCTGCTCAATTTAACGTTTGGTATGCTTATTTAAATGGCGAAGGTACGCAAGTAAATGAACAAAAAGCCAACAAGTGGTATGCCAGAGCATCACTAAACAACGCCAGTTCTACGAAATCAGTCATTACTCAGTTAATAAACAACCATCGTACACTAAATTACGACATTTAACAAAGGTACAAAACAAACACCTCACACGTAATAACAAATCTCTGTTAAAATCTTTCAAACGCAAATTCTATTCGTAAATTTGTATTTTTTTTGATTTTATATAAAGGAGAAAAGTCAATGAATCAATTTTTAAAATTTTCTATGGTGTCATTACTGTCCATTAGTGGTCTTAATGTTCAAGCAGACACGCTAACCAATGTACAAGCTAAAGGGCTCTTGAGTTGTGGTGTAACAACTGGATTAGCTGGATTTTCAACGGTTAATAAGCATAATAAATGGGTAGGACTAGATGTAGATTTTTGTCGTTCAGTTGCTGCTGCAACTTTAGGCGATAGCGAAAAAGTTAAATTCATTCCATTAACTTCAAAAGAGCGTTTTACTGCACTACAAAGTGGTGAAATTGATATCTTATCAAGAGTAACAACTTGGACACTAACACGCGACGCTTCACTTGGTTTAAACTTTGCAGGTGTTATGTATTATGATGGTCAAGGCTTTATGGTAAAGAAAAGTCTTGGAGTTAAAGATGCTGATGAACTTGATGGTGCTACCTTTTGTGTTAACAAAGGCACAACCACTGAACTTAACTTGGCAGATTACGCCAAAAAACAAGGTTTTAGATATAAAACCGCTTCAGCAGACACCATTGAACAAACTAAGTCAAACTTTGAAATGAGTCGCTGCGATGCTTTAACTACTGATCAATCGCAACTATATGCCTTAAAAACATCACTTAAAGACCCGTCGTCCGCCATTGTATTGCCGAATGTTATTTCTAAAGAGCCACTTGGCCCTGTGGTGCGCCAAGGTGATGACAAATGGTTTAATATTGTACGTTGGACGCTTAATGCCATGATTACTGCTGAAGAGTTAGGTGTCACCAGTGCTACGGTGGATAATCCAAGCAGAAATGCTGAGGTTAATCGCTTGTTGGGCAACTCTGGTACCATGGGAGAATACCTTGGTTTGGATAAGAAATGGGCGTATAACATCATCAAACAAGTCGGTAATTACTCTGAAAGCTTTGAGCGTAATATCGGTGTTGATACGCCAATTAATATTACTAGAGGCTTAAATGCTTTATGGAAAGATGGCGGTATTTTATATTCACCGCCATTTAGATAAACCCTTAAAAACCAGTTTAATTAAACTGGTTTTTTTTTAAACCCCAACTTTACTCATTTAAAAATGAATATACTTAGTTTTTTAAACAACAGCAAAACTAGATTTTTTCTATTTCAAATTATTGCAGTATCGATTGTTGCCTTTATTGCTTATCATGCTGTTAGTAATTTAAATTACAACATTGATCGTTTGGGTATTCATAGTGGTTTGGGTTTTTTAGACCTTAGGGCGGGTTTTGATATTGCTGAACATTTTATCGCGTATACACCTGATTCTAGTAATCTTGACGCATTTTATGTGGGCTTAATCAATACCATTGTAGTTTCAATTATTAGTATTATTTTTGCAAGTGTGTTAGGGGTAATCATTGGCATTGCTAGATTGTCTAATAATTATTTAATTTCTAAATTGGCTGAGATTTATGTAGAAATTTTTAGAAATATCCCCATCCTTCTACAAATTTTATTTTGGTACAATTTAATGTTAATCAGTTTGCCATCACCTCGCGATAGTTTTGAATTTTTTAACATTGCTTTTTTAAATCTTAGAGGGATTTTTCTACCTAAACCTATTTTTGAGTCTGGATTTATTTGGGTGATGTTGGCTTTTTTTATGGGTGTTTTCATCTCTTTTTTTATTAAATGGTTTTTTAATAAAAAACACGATTTAACAGGCGTCAAACAACGAACATGGGGCTATCATTTATTAAGTTTATTAGGGCTTCCATTAGGGGTTTATTTAATGTTAGGTTCGCCTGTATATTTTGACTATCCCGGACTTCAAGGGTTTAATTTTAGAGGTGGATTCACCTTTTCGCCTGAATTTTTAGCACTTGCGTTTGCACTGAGCATCTACACAGCCACTTATATTAGTGAGGCGATTCGCGCAGGCATAGAGTCCGTTGATAAGGGGCAAAAAGAGGCAGCCCTTGCAATAGGCTTAACACAAACACAAGCGCTTAAATTTGTACTATTGCCACAAGCTTTTAGAGTTGCTATACCGCCTATTATTAATCAATATCTTGGTCTCACTAAAAATTCCTCCTTAGCTGCGGCTATTGGCTATGCTGATTTTGTGGATGTTTTTTCAGGTACAGTGCTTAACCAAGTAGGTCAGGCAGTTGAGATTATCTTAATAACCATGGCGGTTTATTTAACTTTGTCACTGATTATTTCGTTAGGGCTTAATCTTGTTAATCACAAAATGCGCATTAATGGCTTGAACGAATGAGTATTTTTACCCCCAAACAGTCTAGACCGTCGCCTAAGACACAAGTAGGCATTTTAAGCTGGACAACAAAATATTTATTTTCTTCCAAAATTGACATAGCACTTAGTTTATTTGCCTTTTATTTACTTTATCTTATTCTACCGCCTTTGTTAGATTGGATGATTTTTAGCGCTGATTTTTCTGCAAAAACCAATGCTGAATGCACCAGAGAGGCGGCTTGCTGGTTCTATATTGGCGAAAAAATGAACCTATTTATGTATGGCATGTATCCGTTAGAAGAATATTGGCGACCTAATTTATTGCTTGCTATTACGCTATCCTTTGCTTTTATAGTACGCCTTTTAAGGTTCCAACCTTATAAAAATAAAGCAGCACTAGCACTCTTTATTATTTATCCAGTGGTTGCTTTTTTCTTGCTTTATGGTAATGATTTTTTAGGCATAAAAATTGTTGAAACCGATCAATGGGGTGGCTTAATGCTGACTATTGTGGTGGCATTAGTGGGTATTGTCGCCTCATTTCCTATTGGTATTTTTTTGGCGCTAGGTAGGCAATCTAGGATGGAAATCATCCGATTTCTAAGCATTGCTTATATTGAAATTATTCGTGGTATTCCTTTGATTACTATTTTATTTATGGCATCGGTTATGCTGCCACTTTTTTTTACTGAAGGGATTAATTTTGACAAACTACTTAGAGCTCTTATTGGCATTACTTTATTCCAAAGCGCCTATATTGCTGAGGTTATTCGAGGTGGGCTACAAGCCGTACCTAAAGGGCAGTACGAAGCCGCAGATGTGGCTGGGCTTAGTTTTATTCAAAAAACTGTGTTTATCATATTACCTCAAGCACTCAAAATATCCATTCCTAATATTGTTGGCTCGTTTATTGCGTTGTTCAAAGACACTACCTTAGTGCTTATCATCGGTATTTTTGATATGCTTGCTATTGCTGAGCTGGCAACCAGTGACATAAATTGGATGGGTAGAAAAACCGAGGGTATTGTTTTTGTTGCTATTGTGCTTTGGAGTTTGTTATATCTAATGTCACGCTACTCAAAAGCTTTAGAGGGACGTTTTAATACACAATATTAAAAGAGAGTTAATATGAAAACAAACGACATTATTACAATTAAAGGGGTTAACAAGTGGTATGGTGATTTTCATGCACTTAATGACATTAATTTAACCGTTAAAGAAGGGGAGATTATTGTCATCTGCGGACCTTCTGGCAGTGGCAAGTCAACACTGATACGCTGTGTTAACTTTTTAGAAAAGTTTCAAGAAGGTAGTATTGTTGTGGATGGTATCAAACTAACTGATAATGTTAAAAAAATCAGGCAAATTAGATCCGAAGTATCTATGGTTTTCCAGTGTTTTAATCTCTTTCCGCATCTTAGTGTTATTAATAATTTAACTCTTGCACCAATTTGGGTGCACAATACAACCAAGCAAGAGGCAAATAAAAAAGCATTATCCTTGTTGGATAGAGTGGGCATTAAGGACCAAGCTTATAAATACCCAAACCAACTAAGTGGCGGGCAGCAACAACGTGTTGCAATCGCAAGAGCATTATGCACATCGCCTAAAATTATGCTATTTGATGAACCGACCTCAGCACTTGATCCAGAGATGATTTCTGAGGTGTTAGATGTTATGGTAGATCTTTCTAAAGAGGGGATTACTATGCTTTGTGTTACTCATGAGATGGGATTTGCTAAAAAAGTAGCAGACCGTATTATTTTTATGGATGAAGGGCAAATTATTGAACAGAATGAGCCAAATACTTTCTTTAATAATCCAGAATCAGACAGATTGCGCTTGTTTTTAGATCAAATATTAACCCAATAACACCCTATTTGAAATATTTACCCAGACTTTAGTTTTTGGGTAAACTGTTCTTATTATCTTTAAATAAATTTATTTAGCGATGGGCTTATTCAGTAAACATAAAAAAAATACACAAAAGTTTGATAAAAATCAAGACTGGAATAAAGATTTAAAACGCAATAATTTCTTAAAAAATATTGCAGAACAACAAGCATTTGATTTTAAAAAAAACATTGGCACAACTAGTGATTTAGATGAACATTGTACTAAGAAAGGACTAAGTTTTAATTATGCAGAAATAAGTTCGGACCAAGTCAAAATTTTAAAACAATGTAGGGCTGAAAGCAGCGCTGATGAATTAATGAAAATTCTAAAAAGAACACATAAGACAAGATTCAAAAATGATATTTTAAATCAACTACTTGAGTATGACTTTTTTGAACGAACCATTCCAGAAAAACCCAAAAGCCCGAAGCAAAAATACAGACTCACCAAGCAGTTTGTTAATGTAAATAAAATATAAGTGTAAATTTTAGTTGAAACCTTAGTTTTTTTGGCTTTTAGCTCTAAATTCTTTGTTTTTACAAGCCTTTATGAAAAAGTAATGATACACCCTTAAACTTATATAAAAATCGTTTAAGAAATAAATTTTCTTGAGTTTTTCTATAAGTTATTGATTTTAAATAAAATTTAAATTGACAATATGTCCTCCTGCACTGACGTTTCAATTGACACTTTTCAAAATTTAGTACTTGATGAATCTCACAAGTGTTTGATGGTATTAGATATTTCAGCACAGTGGTGCGAGCCTTGTAAGGCTTTAGAACCCGCAATTAAATCAGTTGCTAATGAGTATAATGAGCGTGATTTTTTATTAACAAAGCTAGAAGCTGAAGATGAAAATATGAAAATTGCTGGTCGTTATCATGTTCGTGGGTTTCCAACTGTTATTGCTTCTATTAAGGGTGAAGAGGTTAATCGTTTCCACTCGGTACAATCACATGATTTTATTCGTTGTTTTATTGACAAAAATTTGGCTAAATTTAAATGAAGATAGGTATTTTACTAACTAATCTTGGCACGCCAGATGCACCTACAAAGACTGCTTTAAGGCGATACTTGTCTGAATTCTTATCAGACCCTAGAGTGGTTGACCCGCCCAATAAATTAATATGGTGGCTGGCGCTAAATGTCGTTATTCTTAACATTAGACCTAAAAAATCAGCCAAAAATTACGCCAAGATTTGGAATAAAATCGGCACTGGTTCTCCATTATTAAGTATCACCAAGTTGCAATTACAAGGCGTTAAAAGAACATTGCTTGAACAGCATGAAAACTTAGTGTTTGAGATGGGTATGCGTTATGGAAATCCTTCTATTTCATCAGTTTTAGATAAGTTACACGCCCAAGGTTGTGAAAAAATCATTGCCTTGCCACTTTATCCTCAATATTCGAACACAACGACACTTTCAACATTAGATGCTATTAATCAAACATTGGACTCTTGGGCACAAAAACCAGAAATAGTCTTCATTGAGCATTATTATGACAATAATGACTATATTCAATCCCTTGCTAATTCGGTGTTAGAGCACCAAACCAAGCATGGAAAAGCAGACAAGTTAATAATTTCATTTCATGGCATTCCCCAACGATATGTTGACAATGGCGATGTATATTATGATCATTGCGTTAACACGGCTAAGTTACTCGCCAAAAAGCTAGATTTGAATGAAAGCAACTATTTGTTCAGCTTTCAATCTATTTTTGGACGAGAGCCGTGGACTAAGCCGCAAACCAAAGAAAGATTAGAAATATTGGCTGGTAATGGTGTTGCGCATATTCAAGTTATTTGCCCAGGGTTTTCGTCTGATTGTTTGGAAACCTTGGAAGAGATTGAATGCGAAAATCGTGATTATTTTACCCATGCTGGTGGTCGTCAGTTTAGCTACATTCCTGCACTAAACGATAGAGATGACCATATAAAGATGCTTTCTGATTTGATTTCCAAACATTTATAATTACTTCGCATAATTTATATTATGTTAAATAATAGTTTTTTAAATCATACCCTACAAGGTTTTGACAACACTCTAAGACAATCCCCTTGCTACAGTTTATAAAAATGTCTGGTTTATTCAATATCAAGTTAAGTTCTCAAAACAAAAACTATGAGTGCTCGTCAAACGATTCTGTGCTTGAAAGTGGGCTTCGCCATGGCTTATCTATGCATTATGAATGTAGTAACGGCACTTGTGGCGTTTGCAAGGCTAAGCTGATTAGTGGTGTTGTTAAAAAAATTAAACATCATGACTTTGCCTTATCTAAAAATGAATTAAATAATGCTGAATTCTTAATGTGTTGCAACTCTGTAGAGTCAAACATTGAAATTGAGCTAGATTTGATTGACGATGTGAGATCAATTGCCATTCAGAATATTGACACAAAAGTTAAAAGCATTCATTTTATTAAAAAAGACATGGTGGTGCTTACTTTAAGAACACCTAGATCAAAAACCTTGCAGTTTATGGCAGGTCAAGATGTTGAATTGTCTTTTAAGGGTGATACTTCTAGACACCCCATGGCCTCTTGCCCTTGCTATGGCATGGCGCTTGAATTTCATATTCGTAACAACAAGCTAGATGCCTTTGCACAGGCTATTTTTAACAAATCACTCAAAGTTAAAAGTAAAGTAGCCTTAAAAGGACCTAAGGGTATATTTGTTCTTAAAGAAGCCTCAACACTACCCATGTCGTTTATTGCATGGGACGGTGGTTTTGCTTTAATTAGAAGTTTAGTTGAGCATGCTTTTTCGCTACAAATGCCTAATCCAATACATTTTTACTGGGCTTACCCTGCTACTGAATCAGCGCCTTATTTAGACAATCACGCAAAGTCTTGGCAAACAATGATAGATAAATATATCTATCGTTCTATCGCTTGTGAGTTTAACCGTTATCAAAAAAATGACTGTTATAAGTTGGCAAAACAGATTTTTAGTGCACTAGATTTATCGATCGTTAACCAGTCTGAGGTGTATCTTTGTGCGCCAGCTGAGGTGTTAATTTACTTAAGTGAATTGTTGTTTGAAAATGGATTAGATGAATCTCAACTGATTGCCCTGCCAATTTAGTTGTTTTTTTAATGTGAGACCTTTGAATAATATTGGCGATGATGAAGATATAGTGGAATTATTTGATAATTTACACAATGAAATTAGATTTAATTTACATTTATAAAAAATAAAGCCTTATAACAAATCATTCCACCTGACCGCTAACGCGTCAGGTAATTTCTGCCGTTAGAACGACTTAAAATTCTATTGTATTTAATATAAAAAATATAAAATTAGTGGCATTAGAACTATTATGGGTATATTTTTCCACGCTCCACTTCAGTAAAAAGGTTGAAATCATATCTTTTTTGGACAAAAAAACGAGTGTTATGGTGTGAATTCAAGTTTTTTTAGTTGGCTAATTCAATTTTTCTAAGCGTTTGTGCTAGTTTGTCTAACGAGGCGTTAATAAGTTTGTATGCGCCTTCTGCACCATATAATTTTGCTAATTCAAGTGATTCATTAATCACGACTTTATAAGGCACTTCTGGGCTAAATTTAAGTTCAAAAGCGCCTAGATACAAAACAGCATGCTCAACAGAGCCTAGTTGTTCAGTTTTGCGACTAATGGTGGGTTCAATAATCTCATCTAGTAAAGATCTATTTTTAAGGATATTGATAAATAAGTTTGAAAAAAAAGCTTTTGAAATTTTGCCTTGTTTTTGGTTTAAAAATTGCTGTTCAATTTGTAGCACTTCGCCACCTGATACTAAATATTGATATAGCGCTTGTACCACGCGTTCGCGGGAGCGTTGTTTGGGGGTTTTAAAGACCATGATTAAAAAACTTGAGCATCTGCTTGTCGCATTAAATAGAGCATTTCAATCATTGCCATGAGTCACAACCTTAAAACTGGAATAAACATTTTTAAACAGATGTGAGACTTGCAGGATTGTTGCGTCCAATGAGTGGCAAAAGGGTAAAAATAGAGAAATGTGGCGATGAAAACTCAGATAAACAAAATGTTTTTTAGGTTTTTATGGAAAAATAGGGAAAATTTTGAAAAATTGTAAAAGTTGAAATTAGGATGGGAAATTATGAATTATGCAAAGGTTTCAAGGCAATTGTGTTTTTGATGGAGGAATTAGAAGCAATTGATTGGTATAATTAGCACATTGATGCCTGTCAAGATACTGAATTATCAGCCATTTTGGCACATAATCGCGATGAAGAAAAAGAGCATGCGGCAATGGTCTTGGAGTGGATTAGACAAAAAGATGGCTCTTTTGACAAAAAGTTAAAAGATTATTTATCCACCAGTAAGCCTATTACACATTAAAAAAATCATAAGAAGTCTTAGACTTTTTAAAGGATAATTATGAATACAGATTATGACATAATCGCCATTGGTGCAGGATCTGGCGGATTATCAGCAGTAGAACGTGCAGCAGAATATGGCAAAAAATGCCTAGTTATTGAGGTAAAAACCATTGGTGGTACTTGCGTGAATGTTGGTTGTGTGCCTAAAAAAGTGATGTGGTTTGCTGCCAATACTGGAACCATGATTAAAAATGCTCAAGGCTTTGGCTTTAAAGTTGAGCAAAAAGGGTTTTCTTGGAAAAAACTTAAAGCAGGGCGAGATAATTACATCAAAGGCATCACCGATTGGTACGATGGCTATTTGCAAAAATTGGGTATTGATTACATTCACGGCTTTGGACAATTGGCTGATAAAAATACCGTATCAGTCAATGGCAAAGAATATACCGCTGAACATATAGTTCTTGCCCCTGGTGGGGATCCATCTGTACCACACATTGAAGGTGCTGAATATGGTATTACTTCTGATGGTTTTTTTACACTAGAGGAATTACCCAAAAAAGTGGCTGTGATTGGTGGTGGCTATATTGGCGTTGAACTAGCTGGTGTGTTAAATGCACTAGGTAGTAAAGTAGCGCTTTTCGGCAGAGCGGATAAATTATTGCACGGTTTTGATTCTATGATTCAAAATGCACTTTATAAAGACTACTCAAGTCACGGCATTACCATCCACCACAATACCCAAATTGACAAAGTTTCAAAAGACAAAACTTTATTTACTAATCAAGGTGAATTTACTGGATTTGATACAATTATTTGGGCAGTCGGTCGAAACCCAATGACACAACATTTAGGACTTGAAACTGCTGGCGTTAAATGCGACCAAAAAGGTTTTATCCTAACAGATAAATTTCAAACCACCAATATTGGCAATATTTTTGCACTGGGTGACGCTACTGGGCATACACCTCTTACGCCAGTAGCAATTGCTGCAGGTAGAAGACTGTCTGATAGACTCTACAACAATATGACCGACAGGCACTTAGACTACAATAATATTACCACTGTGGTGTTTTCACATCCACCGATTGGCACGATTGGTCTAACTGAAGTGCAAGCTAATGAGAAATTCGACAAGGTAAAAATTTATAAATCAGAATTCACGCCAATGGCTGACGCCCTACTTAAACAAAAAACCACCACTGCATTAAAACTAGTTTGTGTAGGTGATGATGAGAAAGTAGTTGGTTGTCATATCATGGGCCATGGTGCTGATGAAATGCTACAAGGTTTTGCAGTAGCCATTAAAATGGGTGCCACTAAAAAACAGTTTGACGATACAGTGGCGATTCATCCTACCAGTGCTGAAGAGTTGGTAACAATGCGCTAGAACTTAACGACGATTTATTTTCCGCCATCGATACGGTCTAATCGGTGGCGTGTGAAAACCCCAAAAACCACGTTTGCTTACCTTGGCACTTTCTTCTTCTTTTTGATAGGCGTTTCTATAAGAAAATGCCATACCATGTGTTACCATATACGCCCCAATATCAACCCCACCTTTGTAAATACGCACTAAAACACGATTGTAATAATCAAAACCCATTGGTTTAATTAATAATTCACCTGGTAAATTTTGTAACAAATTTTGCAAATAATGCTTAGAAAAATAACCACAATCAATCGTTTTATTACTAGTTTTTTGGCATTGTTGTTGTATTTCTGGCGTGTCTATGCCTTTGATTCGCATTTGTAAACTAAGACTATCACCATCAACCACGTACAATGTTTTTTCACTACTCAATGAAAAATTATCCAAATTTGCAAATATATCAATATTTAGTAAAAAATACAAAATAAATAATCTCATACAAAGTCTATCATCTAACGGTAAAATTAACTATTTTATCTTAGGTCTTTGTAAAACGTGAATGCATTAAAGCAAATAAAATTTGACGATAATGGCTTGGTGCCTGCCATTGTTCAAGATTTTCAAACAGGAGAGGTTTTGATGTTTGCTTGGATGAATCAAGAGTCTTTAACACTAACCATTGAAAAGCAACAGGCGGTCTATTATTCTCGATCACGTCAAAAACTTTGGTTTAAGGGCGAGCAGTCGGGACATGTGCAACTCATTAAAGAAATCTTTACAGATTGCGATAATGACGTTATCCTGCTCAAAGTAAAACAGGCTGGAGGTATTGCTTGTCACACAGGTAGAAAATCATGTTTTTTCCAAAAGTTAGATAAAAATAACTGGAAAACCATTGCTAACGTATTAAAAAATCCGAAAGATATTTATGGATGATATACTAATAAAATTAGAACAAGTTTTAGAGCAAAGAAAATCTGCTAAAACAGATGAATCTTATGTTTCAACTTTGTACAATAAAGGCACGGATGAAATTTTAAAGAAAATTGCTGAAGAATCTGCTGAGGTGATTATGGCAACTAAAGATGGTGCAAATGATAAAATCATCCATGAAGTGGCCGACCTTTGGTTTCACACGCTTGTACTGCTTTGCTTTAAAGAGATAAAAGTAGATCAAATAACGAATGAATTATCCAGACGATTTGGCTTGTCTGGTTTTCAAGAAAAAGCCAATAGAAACAATTAAACAATAGGGGGGGGACATGATGCCAGGACCGTTTGAACTGATTATCATTTTAGTAATCGTACTGCTTCTTTTTGGCGGAAAGCGCTTAAAAAATATTGGTGGTGATTTAGGCAATGCAATTAAAGGCTTTAAAAAATCCATGAAAGAAGAGCCGATAGATAAGCTTGATGAAAAAGACGATGTTGTTGAAGCTAAAATTATTAAAGAAGAAGTACAAATAAAACAAGAAAAATAAACCATGTTTGATGTTGGCTTTTGGGAATTTGCTTTAATTGGTATTATTACACTCATTATAGTTGGGCCAGAACGCATGCCCGCGATTGCTAGAAAAGTAGGCACTTATGCTGGCAAAGCCAAGCGTTTTATTGCTAACATTCAAAATGATATTAGCGATGAACTTGAAATGGACAAACTTAAAGAACATTTAGATACCATGGATAAAAAGTCTAATATTTTAGAAATTTTTGATGACACTAAAAATACTTTGAGTGACACCAAAAATACCTTGAATGATATTAAAAATAACACTGATCAAAAATAATGCCCAATAAAGAAATGACTTTTGTTCAGCATTTAGTTGAACTCCGCAATATTTTATTGCGCTCTGTTATTGCTATTTTTGTTATTTTTATTGGTATTTTTCCTTTTGCCAATAAGGTTTATGGTTTTATTGCAGCACCCATTATAAATGTACTGCCTGAAGATACTAACATTATTGCCATTGGTGTTATATCACCATTTTTAACACCTTTAAAAATGGCACTCATTATTGCTGTTTACGTAGCTATGCCCTATCTTTTATACCAAATCTGGTCGTTTGTTGCGCCTGCACTTTACAAGCGCGAAAAGCAAATGATTTTGCCCTTAGTTGTCTCATCAACCATTTTATTTTATACAGGGTTGTTGTTTTCTTTTTATGTTGTTTTTCCTGTTATATTTGGTTTTCTATCTAGTGTTGGTCCTAATATTGTCGACTTTACCCCAGATATTCAACACTACCTAGACTTTGTTCTCAAAGTTTCTTTTGCCTTTGGTGTGGCTTTTGAAGTGCCGATTGCCACAATTTTACTGATTATGTTTGGCATAACAACGGTTGAAAAATTAAAGAGCAACCGCCCTTATGTTATTATTGGTGCTTTTGTTTTGGGCATGTTATTAACCCCGCCTGATATCATATCTCAAACTTTAATCGCAATTCCAATGTGGTTACTATTTGAAGCAGGTCTGATTTTTGCACCACTATTCAAACAAAACAAGCAAGAAACGCCTGATGAGCCTCCACCAAACTCTAGTAAACCCTCTTCAGAAGAAGAAATAATCTCAGGTGATGATGATTGGAGTGATGATGAAATGGAAGCAGAAATGAAAAAAATTGACGATGAAATGGAAAGACTAGATAAAGAGCAATAACCTTATTCTAACAATTCAAAAGCATTAATCACACTTTCAGCCACATCAACAATACGCTTGTTTTTATTCATTGCCATTTTACGTAACGATTGATAAGCCTCATCTTCATTAATATTTTTATGTTGTATTAACAAGCCTTTGGCTCTTTCAACTGCTTTGCGCTCTGAAAGCTTATTTCTAGTCGCATCTAACTCATCTTTAAGTGCTTGAAATTCTCTAAATCTAGCAATCGCCACATCAATAATGGGTTGCACCCTGTTCTCTTCAAGCCCATCAACAATATAAGCATGCACGCTAGATTTAATAGCAGAACTTGTCATTCTAGGGCTTGATTCCTCGGTAAACATAACAATAGGTTTAGGTTTAGTTTTATTAATATCTGTTAAATTTGCAAATACTTGCTCATCGGGAATATCTGCATTAACAATCACCACATCTGCATGTGTCATTTCATTGCTGTCTTGTAAGTTTGAGCTGTCACTCATACGGCAAATCACTTCGTGACCCTTGTCTTGCAAAGCTCTACGTAACATGGCTGAACGCCCTGTGTTTTTATCAACTAAGATAATTTTTAAAGCTGTATTCACTTAATGCGTGATTTAAAAATAGCCCTATGCACGTCACCAATACTAACAATGCCGACTAACTTATTATTGTGAGTCACTGGAATCCTTCTGAAATTTTTAAGCCACATAGTAGATGCTGCTTTAAGGCATGGCATACTTAAATCAATACTAGAAACATCTTTAGTCATCAATTCGCCCACTTTAACATTCATTGTGTCTTTGTAATTATGCTCCATATTTTCAAAATCAAAATGCGTATTGCTCATCACTTCATCTAGTTTTGGAAACATATGTTGTAGAATATCTTTTTCAGAGATAATGCCGACTAAATTATTATCATCATCCACCACTGGAGCGCCACTAATACGATCCATCACCATGATAATAGCAACGTCTTTGACTAGTTGATTAGGGGTGATTGTTTTCACATTAGTTGACATAATATCTTGAACTTGCATGTTTATACCTCAGTATCTTTTATTAAAACTTTCATTCTACCTGATTTCCATTAAATTCAAAAAAAACATAGGGCAAAAATACCTTATGTTTTATTGATAAAAGCTTCTGTATTGTTAAATACAATTAACAAAGCAAATAACAACTTTTTTATATAAAGCCAAACTTGGCTAGTAACGCAGAATCCTTTAATATATTAAAAACTTTTGCCAATACTAAAAACAACGTAGTCCTCGCTATTACCATTTGTTGGTTCTAATTTATTCCAAGCAATGGCATAATCAAGTTCGCCTATAGATTTAGCAAGTGTTATAGAATAGTATTTATTACTATCTTTATAATCACCATATACCAATGTGGTATCTATTTCTGACAACTCTAAATTATAGGATATTTCAAGATTGTCATTTGCGCCATCGATACCCTTGTATTGTGTCAATCCAAAACCTTTGTGAGATGCACTCACATAAACTTCCTCAAAATTGGCAGTAGTTGCATTCAGATATTGATAACTGATATAACCAACCTCATAATCAGCCCCATTATAACTCATGGCATATAAATCCATTTCAATAGAAGCATCTTTTCCGTTAGTATTTTTAAAACTAACATTTGAGCCCCATACCCTAAGTTTAAATCCATTGTCAAAATCATAATCCAACCCACCTTAAATAGTTACTTCTTTATCATGATTATTTGCACTAACCCTCTCCAAACGTAGTCATTAGCAATAGTAATATTGCCACTAATTGATGATTGCACCTCTTCAACTAAAGATACAGAACTCATTGTTAAAGTTAAGCCAAAATTGTTAATAATATATTTTTTTTGTCTTATTTTTCATGTTTTTCCTTGCTTTAATTTTAAAAATTTTGTTTAAAGTAAGCGTCAAAAAGCGCTTACTTTTTTGTATTACTTACTACCTTTATTTGGTAAATTCAGGATAAGCCTCCAAACCACATTCCGAAATATCAACACCTGAGAATTCCTCCTCTTCAGAAACTCGAATACCCATTGTCATCTTAAGTACTAACCATAACACCATTGAAGTGCCAAATACCCAAATAAAAATTGTTCCTGCACCTGCCAACTGTCCGCTAAATGACACGCCACTATTAGTTAATGGCACTGCTAACAAACCCCATAAACCGACCACACCATGGACAGAAATTGCACCCACTGGATCATCAATCTTAAACACTCTATCTAAAACATTAATCGAAAATACCACCAAAATACCACCAACAGCACCAATCAATGTCGCTTCCAAAGCACTTGGTGTATCCGGACCTGCGGTAATTGCCACCAATCCAGCCAATGCGCCATTAAGTGCCATGGTTAAATCTGCCTTGCCCCATAATAGTTTAACCAATAATAATGCTGCAATTACACCGCCTGCTGCTGCTGCGTTGGTGTTTAAAAATACCATTGCTACTGCATTAGCACTCTCCTTACTTGCCATTGCTAGCACCGAGCCACCATTAAATCCAAACCAACCCATCCACAAAATAAACGTCCCTAAAGTTGCCATTGGCATATTAGCACCAGGAATTGCTCTAGAATTGCCTTCGGCGTCATATTTACCCTTACGAGCGCCTAACGCTAATACACCAGCCAAAGCTGCTGCTGCGCCTGCCATATGTACAATACCCGAACCTGCAAAATCAGAAAAACCTAAATCAGCCAATTTAAACAAACCAAAAACTGCATCGCCATTCCAAGTCCAAGCACCTTCCATTGGATAAATTACTGCTGTGAATACAACAGCAAAAGAAAAAAAAGCAAATAACTTCATTCTTTCTGCTACTGCGCCTGAAACAATTGACATCGCTGTTGCAACAAATACGACTTGAAAATAAAAATCTGCCGCATTTGAATATTTATCACCCGTACCACTAATACCATCTAGTAGAATACCACCACCATACATAATATCATAACCAACCACCATATACATCGTACAAGCAATTGCAAATAGACCAATATTTTTAGTCAGAATTTCAGCCGTATTTTTACTACGAACCAATCCTGCTTCTAACATCGAAAAACCAGCAGCCATCCACATAACCAACGCACCCATTACTAAAAAGTAAAAAGTATCTAGGGCGAATTGTATTTCAATTAATGTATTTTCCATATTGCCTCCTTATAGTGCTATTAAGCCAGTTTCACCCGTACGAATACGGAGTACTTGTTCTAATGATGAAACAAATATTTTTCCATCGCCAATCTTGCCCTCGCCTTCTGATTTAGCAGCAACGCTAATAATCTCAACCACACTATCCACTTGATCTGCTGCAATGGCAATTTCTAGTCTAACTTTAGGTAAAAAATCCACCGTATATTCTGCACCACGATAAAGTTCTATATGTCCTTTTTGACGACCAAAGCCTTTTACTTCTGTGACTGTAATGCCTGAAACACCAATTCCAGAAAGCGCCTCTCTAACATCATCAAGCTTAAACGGCTTAATAATCGCTGTTACCATTTTCATTTAACTTCTCCTTTTTTTAAAACAAAAAAAAGCCAATTGTTATGTTTGTAAAAAAATACAAACTCAACGACTGGCCTCAATGCCTTTTATTTTCAATTTCATCATGAAACTGACAAAAAAAAAGACACTTACCTAGAATTTCTTTTTCAAAAAATCTAAATAAACGTCTATGTTCTTTTACTAAACACCCACCTTTAGGCGTTAACTGGTAATCAGTATAACCATAAAAACAAGACAATGTTGTTGTTTTTAACAAAAAAATCGTATCATTAATGCTATTTATTGTATGGTTAAATTTTAGATAAATAATCAGCTTCAATCATCACTACCACGCCAAATTTTTCAGCATCTTGAATTTTCTTTTGTCCAGTCTTATCACCAATGACTAAGTAATCTGTTTTGGCGCTAATGGTAGTTGAAACTTTAATTCCAATTGACTTAGCATGTTTTTTCATATCATCTCTTGAATGGCTCATTTTTCCAGTAAAAACAACTTTTTTATTAAATAACTCATTTGTTAATGTTTGTAAATTTTTAGTTAATAGGGTTGTTTCCAAATTAAAACCATATCGATATAATCGATTAAACTCATCAGCAATAGAGATTAACCCTTGTACGATTATTTGTGCTGTTAGTTCGGCAAAGCCATCAATATTAGTTATTTGCTCTAAATTTAAATCAAAAATATCATTCAAATAATAAGACTTTAAAAGGTTTTCGCAATTACCTAAGCCCATTCGATGCATGCCAAATGCTGCTAAAAAACGCCAATCTTCAACCTGCTCACTAACAGAACGATTTAGCTGGTTAATAAGATTCATACTGGTTTTTTCACCAAACCCCATTACCATTAAATGCTCTATATTTAAAGCATAAATTTGTGAAACTAACCTAATATCATGTGCATATAATTTTTCAATAGTAGCAACGCCCAAACCGTCATTATTAGCCAATATTTTAAAAAAATAGGTCATTTTCCCAATAATTTGAGCAGGGCAATTTTTATGATTAATACACATTAGAAAATCTGATTCCCAAACAAGAGGCTTGTTGCAACTTGGGCAATTATCAGGAATATCAACAGGCATAGGCTTTAATACAGATATAATTTTAGGAATAACCAGACCAGAGCGAGTTAACTCAACCACACTGCCCATACCCAAGCCTTGCTTCTTAACCAATCCGTAATGATGCCCTGTTGCACGCACAATGGTTGCACCGCTTAACAAGGTAGGCTCTAACTCTGCTACTGGAGTTATTTTTCCACTACGCCCTACTTGGGGTGTCACACTAAGCACTTTAACTTGCGCTTTGTCTTTGTTTTCTTTAAAGGCAACTTGCCAGCGATGAAATTTTCGATTAGCACCCATTTGTGTTTTTAAATCAGTATTAACTACCTCAAAAACCACGCCATCTACATCAAAATCTACCATCACCAACACTTGAGCAATAATTTGGTCAAATTTAGTGACTAATTCAGCCACAAAACCCGACCAAGCTGGCAATTGAACAAATGGAACAAACAAAGCAGCTTTATCTATAATAGCCTTTTGGGCTTGTTCGTCTAAGGCTTTTTCTTTAATAAGACTGGCTTGAAAATTACGCGGGTATTCAAAACTGTGTGCTAAATATTTTTCAAAATAGCTTTTTTTAATTACAATTTCACCCGCACCAAGTCCGCGTTCAGCGTCGTTAAAAACACACAAACCTCGCTCAAATACTCGGGAAATGTTGCTACCTTTCTTGCCATCACCTCGCGTGTAGAGCCTATTGCCATCATCAAATCCAGCAAAACCGTCTAATTTAGGTGTGGCTTTGATTTGAATAGCATCCAAACCCAGTCCAATCTGCATGGCTGATTTTTCTAATCGTTCTATCCATTTGCTTATTTCATCCCATGAATACGCCTTGTCAATGGAAAGCATTGCCTCTGGTAATAAGACTTTTTCCTCAGAAAAAGCTCGACCTTCTGGCTCTATGAATTTAAATAGTGGATTGTCAGGGTCTCTATCTTTAAGTGCAACAAGATAAATAAAGTCATAATCTTGGTCGCTAACAATAGGTTTTCCAGCTCGGTAAGCCAGATTAGCTATTTGGCAAAATTGCACTAATTCTTTATCTGACAACTCATCCACCAATATCTCTTGACGAACGAGTTTATCAACAATATTTTGTGACAGTGCCACCTTTTGTTTAGCTAAAATTGCTTAGCAATATTACCTAAGAATTGATAACTGAAGTCAATTGTTGCTTGCCTATTCCTTTCAGATAAGTCATTAAAGTAAACTTCTGTTATATTACTATCAACCTGCCTAACAACAATTTGAAAAGATTTTTTAATCGCGTCATCGCCAAATAATCGTGAGAATATACCTTTATCCTCTTCTTTAGCAATATTGATATAAAAACTACCCTCTTTAACATCTCTATCTTCAACATCAACACTAAGTTGGTCTAATGCCCAGCCGATATTATTCCAAGTCTCATATCGTGTTAATGAGAATACCAACTTGGCATAACCACCAATACTTTTAGCAATCTTAACTGTTAGTTTTTGTTGCTCTCTAGTGTTTATAATTTTCTCTCTAGCAAGTGCATGGTCACTACCTAAAAAGGTCATTAACCGATACAGCATTTCTGTTTCAAGCGCGTGATCTTTGGCTTGAGATTGCCAAATGGTATTTTCATCATCGCTACCTTTATTAGTTAATACTTCTTGCATTGAAGTGAGTGATAAATAAACCTCGGTCTTATTACCGTTGTCGGTAGGCTCAATACGAAGTCGATATTTATCAACAATTGGTAGTGTATATCTATTTTTTGTCGCCTTTCTGAGCATAGAACGAATAAAACCTAAAGATTGGTCTGGAATTTCCGGGTGATTCTCTAAAAAATCAGTTTCCATAACGCCAATTTTTTTATTAGCTTTTTTGATAACAAAGCCGTGAGATTTAAAGAAACTTGTAGCCAGCTCCCATACTGTATCTGGTTTTTTATCAACCACCAACCAACGAAGACTGCCAGACTTTATCACCTCAACATTAGAGAGTGTTCTTAAAACACTTGAAGTCCCTTTAATTGTACTGTCTTTTTCAGAAAAACTAATCAAATCTTGTTGAATATTAGCAACATACTCACTTAACTTTAAGGCATTTTTAGCACTAGGTTTGGTTAAATCTGGCGGAACTTCTAAAGAAGTTAATGTTTTATTTGAATAGTATTTAATATCTATTTCGCCAAGTCCATCTTGTTTTTCTTGATTGTCTAAAGAAATACAACCACTTAAAGAAAATACAAAAAGCAGTGTTATTAATTTTCTGATTAGCATTATTATATAACTCCTAAATTGGATAAATCTTGCTCTAGCACTGCTTGAGCTTGTTGTGATAATACCGTTAAAGGTAAGCGAATGCTATGATTGCATTTACCCATTTTAAACATTGCCCATTTAACAGGAATTGGGCTAGACTCAATAAACAAATGTTGATGCAAATCAATCAGTGGTGCATTGGTCAATTCTGCTAATTCCCTGTCACTCTCAAGTGCAAATTGATAAGCAGAAGCCACCTGCTTTGGCACAACATTGGCCGTCACAGAAATACCACCATGCCCACCCATTAAAATAAACTCAACCGCTGTCGTATCGTCACCACTATAAAGTAAAAAACCATCCGCACATTGATCAATCAATGCTTGTGCAACATTCAAATCACCCGTTGCATCTTTCATGCCAATAATATTATCAATGTTGGATAAACGAAGCGCTGTTTCTACGCAGAGGTCAACTGCTGTTCTACTAGGCACATTATATAAAATTTGGTCAATATCTACCGTCTCAGCAATCAACTTATAGTGCTGATACAACCCCTCTTGAGTTGGCTTGTTGTAATACGGTGTGACTAAAAGACAAGCATCCGCACCAATTGCTTTGGCAGTTTTAGTGAGCTCAATAGCCTCAGAAGTGGAATTTGCACCCGTACCAGCAATAACTGGAATGCGTGAATTGGCAAATTCAATCGTTGCCCGTATTACTTCAATATGTTCATCTTGATTAAGTGTTGCGCTTTCACCTGTAGTACCCATCGAAACAATTGCTTTAGTGCCAGCATCAATATGAAATGCCACCAGTAATTTTAGTGCACCAAAATCTATCGACCCATCATCAAACATCGGGGTGATTAGAGCGACCATTGAGCCAGTTAGTGGGTGATTTATGTGCACTTTAATTATTTAATAAAACCAATTAGTGTGAATTATATACGAATCCGTTTTTATCAACATAAAAAAAACCTGCTAATGGTCTAACAATTAACAGGTTTAATTAAACTTAGTTTAACCTACAAATCGTAGCCTTTTTCTTCATGAGAAACAATATCCAAACCTTGTTGCTCTTCCTCTTTACTTACTCTTAACCCTGTTATGACACCCACCAATTTAAGGATAAGATAAGTAGCAATAGCCGTATAAACAACCGTTGCCACCACACCTATGAATTGAATTTGTAATTGGTCAGAAATTACAATTGCCTCGCGTTCCCAACCACCTTGTCCAGAAAAAATACCCAACTCTTTAGAGGCAAAAAACCCTACCATCAAGGTGCCAATAATGCCGCCCACACCATGCACAGGAAATACATCTAACGAATCATCAATTTTAAACTTTTGCTTGATGATAATCACCGCATTAAAACACACAATACCCGCAATAAAGCCAATCACTAAAGCACCCGCAGGGCCTACAAAACCTGAGGCTGGTGTAATTGTCCCCAAACCTGCAACCATACCTGTTACTGTACCTAATGCAGTTGGTTTGCCAAATTTAATCCACTCGTAAAACATCCACGTAATTGCACCCGTTGCCGCTGAGATGTGCGTCACTAAAATAGCCATCGCCGCATCCCCGCCTGCTGCCAAAGCAGAACCACCATTAAAGCCAAACCAGCCAACCCACAACATTGCTGCACCTGTAATGGTCATGGTCATATTATGCGGCGGCATAGGTTTTTTTAAAAAACCTTTTCTAGGTCCTAAAACAATAGCCGCTACTAGCGCTGCAATACCCGCAGTAATATGAACAACTGTACCACCAGCATAATCAAGCACATTGCCTAGCCAGCCACCACCCCACACCCAATGAGTAATGGGTGCATAAACCAATAATAACCAAATAGAGCTAAATAATAACACCGCTGAAAATTTCATTCTTTCTGCATAGCCACCAATAATTAAAGCCGGGGTAATAATGGCAAATGTCATTTGAAACATAACAAATAAAGATTCTGGAATTGAGCCTTTGACTGTATTTATGCTGACTTGTGCCAAAAGCACATTAGAAAAATCACCAAAGTAAGGATTATCACCTGAAAAAGCAATAGAATAACCCACTACAAACCACAAAATACTTATAATGCCCGCAATAGCAAAACACTGTATTAGTATTGATAAGATGTTTTTAGTACGAACTAGCCCACCATAAAATAACGCCAAACCTGGCAATGCCATAAACAACACCAAAGCCGTTGATGTCATTATCCAAGCCGTATCAGCGCCGTTAATATTTTGTGCAAACACACCCATTGGTAGACACGCCAATATTGTTAATATTTTCTTCACTACCAACCCCTTAAAGCGCGTCTTTATCGGTTTCGCCTGTACGAATACGAACCACTTTGTCTAAATTGGTCACAAAAATTTTACCATCACCCACCTTGCCAGAATTAGCCACATTACTAATCGCTTCAATCACTTCATCAAGTCTTGAAGCCTCAATCGCAATTTCTAATTTAATTTTAGGTAAAAAGTCAACTTGATACTCCGCTCCTCGATACAACTCAGTGTGCCCTTTTTGACGACCAAACCCTTTTACCTCAGTCACTGTTACGCCAGATACACCAACCTCGGATAACGCCTCTCTAACATCGTCTAATTTATGCGGTCTTAAAATCGCTGTTACAAACTTCATGCTTTTCTCCTTTTTTTCTTAATGAGTCTAGATGAATAATACAATTTCCATTGCAATACGTTACCTAATTATAGAAATTATTTATAAAAAAAGCAATAGTCCATGAGTGTTTATACTGATAATATAAATTTATCTAATTTGAGACCTTTGCATAAGTATATTGACGATTTGTGGCTCTGTGCATCTTGATTTCTTCATGTGAAAACTCCTTGTTTTTTATTGTAGAATTTCCTACTTTAGAAGTGTTTGGTTTTTTGGAGGTATTACAACACTTACCCACGCACACCAAAAATGAATGCGCATTGCGAGCGTTTTAACCGCACCTTGCAGGATGAACTTGTTGATTACCATCTCTATGACCTAGAAAACACCGAAGTGTTTAATGAAAAAATGAGTGATTATCTGTTTTGGTATAACGCCAAAAGACTGCATTATGCACTTGGACAAATCTCACCAATTGAATACATTAAAATGAATGAGAAGAAGTATGGGGAAAAGTGCAATATGTTATGGACGCATACACAACACTAGAATATTTAATAACAGGGGGAGACCTTTGCATAAATCAACTAAAAACCCAACAATCTAGTAAAATAACACCCATCTAAAAACAACTTTAAAAATATCAAAAATGTCTTGGAAAAACACCCAACAAAACTCATTTGCAGATTCTCTTGTTGTTGAGCATAAGTCTCTGTCATAACTGGATGATGTATATAACATCATCAATTGGAATGAGATAGAACAAACACTTTCGAACTTGTATTCATCTAGACTAGGTGCACCTAGTTATCCGTCACT
The DNA here is from genome assembly GCA_030142985.1 of Candidatus Ruthturnera sp. Tsphm01. Lineage (GTDB taxonomy): Bacteria > Pseudomonadota > Gammaproteobacteria > PS1 > Pseudothioglobaceae > Ruthia. The sequence continues at coordinate 526,956 of CP125320.1, forward strand.
GATGATGTTTAAAATCCTAATCCTTCAAGTTTGGTACGGTCTAAATGATGAGGCGCTAGAAAAGCAAATTGCCAGAGATTTAATGTTCAGACGTTTTATTGATTTGTCTTTGTCTGAAAATGTGCCTGATCATTCTAGCATTTGGCGTTTCAGGCAACTACTCAGCACCGAGAAATTACTAGCGCCTCTACTAGAGCAAATCAATACCCATCTTGAACAAAATTCAATCATTGTTTCCTTGGGTTCAATCAACATCATTGATGCCACCGTTATAGAAGCCAAACAATCACGCAAGCGTAAAGGCAAGGATGGCAACAACACTCAAGACAAAGAGGCAAAATACAATGTCAAAATAGCAGCCGATGGCAAACGTAAAACCACCTATGGTTTTAAAATGCACGCCAATACCGATGAAGATGGTTTTGTTAAGAAAATGACTTACACTCCAGGTAATGTACACGACTCACAAGAGTTTGATAAATTATTAGAGGTAGAACGCACTAACAGTAAAATAAAAACATGTGGACAAGTCTATGCTGATAGCGCTTATGCCAATAAAAACAATGATGAAAAACTAGGCAAAGAAAATAATAAAATATTGCACCGTGCCTACAGAAACAAGCCTTTAACCAAGCAACAGAAACAAGAGAATAAACAACGCTCATCCATTCGCTATATTGTTGAGCACACTTTTGGACTACTTAAGCTTCATCACGGATTAGCCAAGGCAAGATACCTTGGACTAGAAAGAAACAAAACCAGAGCGCAACTAATTGCCATGAGTCACAACCTTAAAACTGGAATGAACATTTTTAAACAGATGCGAGACTTGCAGGATTGTTGCGTCCAATGAGTGGCAAAAGGGTAAAAATAGAAAAATGTGGCGATGAAAACTCGGATAAGCAAGATGTTTTTTAGGTTTTTATAGAAAAATAGGGAAAATTTTGAAAATATTTTTGAAAAATTGTAAAAGTTGAAATTAGGATGGGGAATTATGAATTATTCAAAGGTCTCAGGGGGTATTATATAAGGTCTTTGCTGAGTTAACTGGTAAAGACTATTTTTTAAACGGAAGTGTTACACTTATAGGTTGAATTCGCCAGTCGTTATATAATAAATCTTTGCGTTTTTCTTGGGTTTTTTTGATGGATTGCTCTTTTCGCCAAATATTGATATTAGCTTGATGTCCGCTTAATAGCACTTCTGGTACTGTTTGATTGTCAATAACCTTGGGGCGTGTGTAATGTGGGTAGTCTAGTAAGCTATTTGTAAAAGAGTCGTTTAATGAATCAGTATTGCCAAGTACATTTGGGATTTGCCGACTAATTGTATCAATAAGTACCATAGCTGCTAGTTCTCCACCACTAATAACATAATCACCAATGGAAATCTCCATATCAATATCATGCTCAATAATGCGCTCATCTACGCCTTCATAGCGCCCACATAGTAAAGTAATTGAGTCAATCTTGGATAATTCTTTAGCTAATTTTTGCTTAAGAGGTTGTCCTTGTGGTGATAGATAAATGACTTTAGTTTTTGGGTTTGATTGTTTGATTTTGTGAATACAATCACGAATAGGCTTGACCTGCATTACCATTCCAGCACCGCCACCATAGGGTTTATCGTCAATATTTTTGTATTTGTTGTTGCTAAACTCTCTGAGTTGCCAAGTATGAATTGAAAGGTGTGATTTTTTGATGGCACGCGCAATAACACCTTCATCCTTAATGGCATTAAACATATTAGGAAACAGAGTAATAACATCAAAGCGCATAAACTAGGTGAGTATATTTTTTAAGACATAGTAATAGATATTACTCAAATCTTCTAAATCTTGGGTGGATACGCACTCGTCAACTTGGTGAATAGTTGCGTTTAAAGGCCCTAGTTCTACCACTTGAGCCTCTAAAATTGGCGCAATAAAACGCCCATCAGAAGTGCCACCTGAAGTGGATAGTTGGGTGCTAATATTTTTGACAGTTTTAATGGCATCAACACAGGCATTGACTAATTCGCCTTTTAGGGTTAAAAATGGATAGCCAGAATGCTCCCAAGTGATTTGATATTCAAAATTGTGCTTGTCTAAAATCACGCAAACTCGGCTTTGCAATTGCTCGTGAGTGCTTTGCGTGGAATAACGAAAATTAAAAACAACATCGCTTTCACTTGGAATAACGTTAGTTATCCCTGTGCCTGAGTGAATATTAGATATTTGAAAACTGGTGGCTGGAAAATACTCATTGCCCTCATCCCAAACCTCATTGCACAAATCATTTAACGCCGACATGGCTAGGTGGATAGGATTATTTGCCAAATGCGGATAGGCAATATGCCCTTGTTTACCAATGACTTTTAAAGTGCCATTTAAAGATCCGCGACGACCATTTTTAATCACATCTCCTAACTCATTAGTGGCTGATGGCTCGCCCACTAAGCAATAATCAACAGTTTGATTGATTTCTTTTAAGTGCTGTGCAACTTTGACAGTACCATCAGTAGCAGAACCCTCCTCGTCAGAGGTGATTAAATACCCAATTGAACCTTTGTGATTAGGATAATCTTTAACAAATCTATCGGTTGCACTAAGCATAGCTGCCAAAGATCCTTTCATATCAGCCGTTCCACGACCATGCAACATGCCATCTTGAACTTGGGCAGAAAAAGGCGGCATGCGCCATTTTGACTCATCACCCACAGACACGACATCGGTATGCCCTGCAAACACAAACACAGGAGATTGATGACCACGAATTGCCCAAAAATTATCAACATCGCCAAATTTTAAATCAGTGATTTCAAAATTAAGACGATTCAAATGGTTGGTCATAATAGACTGACAACCCTTATCTTGGGGGGTGAACGAATCTATACTAACTAACTTTTTCGCTAATTCTAAGGTTTTACTCATTAGATTATTTCACGCTCAAATGAATGAATGGATTGTCAGCCACATTAATGACTTTGCTAAGTACTTGTATATCACTCGCACCTCGCATGGCAGAGCCAGTTGCGCTAATGCGCACTACTGTAATCACTTGGTCATGGCGCGATAGTTGATTGCCTTGTATCACAGAGTCTTGGTCGGTTAAAACAACTTGACCTGTAAAATCCTTAAGCTTGATTTTTTTAATCGCAATTGGCATCGGTCTACCCTTGACTGCCTTGACGTAAATCATGATAAAATCTTCGCTAGATCTTGACTTTAACACCTCGTCAGACACATCAACATATACACTAATAGAATGCTCAGGCATTTCCTTACTCCCTTCAACCGTTTTTAACTCAGATAGAATGTTAACCAAAGCCACTCGATCAATACTACCTTTTGGCATAGCATTAAGTGCGCGTTGCCAAAGCCCTTTGGCTAAATTAAAATCTCGCTGACTCACAGCAAACATGCCCGCCAAATACAAAGCTTCTGGTGCATTTGGATCAATTTCCAAGGCTTGCTTAATTAATTTAACAGACTGCTCTGAAAATTGACTATCATTAGCACTAATCATCATAGAGGCATACTCAACTAACAATCTCAGGTCTTTGGGGTTGATTTGATAAGACTTCTCATAGGCATCTATTGATAAGTCTAACCTCCCAAGTTCAAAATACGTCAATCCGAGTATTTTCCAAGCTTGTGCATCATGTTCATTGGTTTGTAAATACTGTACAATATTTTCAGCACTTTGCCCTAAACTTAATGGTTTTTTCGGACTTTCAAGTGGCTGTACAATGTTATTTTTTGGTGTCAAGTATTGATAAATACCAACGGACATAAGAGGTAATAATACCAATATTAATATCAAAACCCATGTGTTGTTATTGGTATTATTTTGAATATTGCCCACTTGTTGAAGTTCAATAGCTAGTGTTGTTGAAATTTCTTCTTTGGCTTGATTGAATTGTTCTTCATCAATCAAATTTTGGTGTAAATCTTGCTCAAGTTCTAGCAACTTTTGTTTGCCTAAGGTAATATTAGAACTTTCAAGATTAATTTTATTGGATTTAAGTGGTCGATATAAAAACCAAATTATCCAAATAGAAGAGGTAATTACCATCAAAGCAAACCATAGATATAAACTCATCCTTTCACCCTCAATCGATATCTTCTGTCAAATGTGGCTAATAACGCGCCCAATGCAATCAATAGCCCTCCTAGCCAAATCCAGCGTATGAGTGGCTTGTAATAAATTCTTAAACTCCATGAATCGTCTTCTAAAGACTCGCCTAATGCGATATAAATATCACGATATAAAGATCGGTCGATAGCCGCTTCAGTCATAGGCATACCAGTGACATATTGGCGTTTTTCAGGTCTTAAATCGGCTATTTTTTCACGCTCAAAATAGACCTCTACATGACCTTTATTTCCTTGATAATTTTGACCAGATAGAGGTGTTACACTTTTTAAAATAAAATCATAACCTGCTATGGTGATTGGTTTATCAATATCCATTTTTATATCTTTTTCAACACCGTACTGGGTTGTAACTGTAGCACCTAATAAGAATACGGCAATACCAATATGAGCAAAAATCATGCCGATGAAAGCAAGACTCATGCTACCTTTTTGTCTCAATCTTTGAAACAAAAGTATCAATGAGTGTGCAACTATCCAAATAAACAAAAAAACAGCCAATAAAACTGAGATATTATCAACCAATAACGCACTAACAATAAACAACAAACCCACACCTACCCACGCCCACTTTAATAAACCCGTTAGCCTTTGTGTGGTATCTTTCTTCCAGCGCAAAAAGGGGATAATCACCATCGCCAACACTGCTGGAATCATAATAGGCACGAACACTGCACTAAAATAAGGCGCACCCACTGAAATTTTACCTAGGTCTAATGCATCTAATAGTAGTGGATAGAGTGTGCCTAAAAAGACACTTAACATTGCTGCTACTAATAAGATATTGTTAACTAGTAAACCACTCTCTCTTGATAAAAGAGAGAAGGTGTTATTACTTTGCATGAGTGAAGCGCGCCAAGCATATAACGCCAACGAACCACCAATTACAATCACTAAAAATACTAAAATAAACAAACCTCTAGCAGGGTCAGCAGCGAATGAATGCACCGAGGTAAGAATGCCTGACCTGACTAAAAACGTGCCTAATAAACTTAATGAAAAACCAGAGATAGCTAATAACACAGTCCAATGTTTAAATGCACCGCGCTTCTCACTCACGCTTAAGGAGTGCACCAATGCTGTTGCCACTAACCATGGCATAAATGAGGCATTTTCTACCGGATCCCAAAACCACCAGCCGCCCCAACCAAGCTCGTAATACGCCCACCAAGAACCAAGTGTGATGCCAAATGTTAGAAATGCCCATGCCATTAATGCCCAAGGGCGCGACCACCGTAGCCAAGTAGAATCTAGTTGTCCACGAATAAGCGATGACAAAACAAAGGCAAATGGAACTGCCAACCCTACATAACCCATATATAGCATGGGTGGGTGGATAATTAAACCAAAATCTTGCAACAATGGATTAAGTTCTCGTCCTTGTACTGGCACGATATCCAAGCGCTCAAAAGGATTAGAAGTTAGGAGTAAAAACAATAAAAAACCAATACTAATTAAACCAAGAATAATAAGAATATGGTTTAATACTTCAGCGGGTAAACGCCTAGAAAATATAGATACTGCCACACTCCAAGCAGCTAAAATTAAAGCCCACAGCAATAAAGAACCTTCGTGCGCACCCCAAACGGCTGACATTTTAAAAATACTGGGCAACTGCGTATTTGAATTACTTGCAACGTACTTGACAGAAAAATCATCCACCACAAAGGCATTCATGAGAATAACAAAGGCGATTAAAATCCAAAAGAACTGCATCAATAACAAGGATCTAGACAAGCCAGAGAGTGTGGTATCGTGCTTAATAATACCTATGGTTGGCAAAACAACTTGCAATACTGCGAACACCAATGCAAGCACCAATGCAAAATGTCCAATTTCAATTAACATGAGTGATTATTGATTGAATAAATCTATTATTTTATCTAAACCACCGAAGTTAATGACAATATTTGCATGCTTTATAACGCTAGGCTTGCCATGGTAAGCAACGCTCACTCCGGCAACGTCCATCATATCTAAATCATTAGCACCATCACCCACCACAATAACCTGATTGTATGACAAGCCCTGTTTATCGCACAACTCCTTAACAAAATCCGCCTTAGCCTGTGCATTAATAATTAACCCTTTTATAACGCCAGTTAATTGGTTATTCTCAATCTCTAGCACATTAGCACATGCATAATCTAGTGCTAAATCTTGAGCCAAACGATTGGTAAAATAAGTAAAACCACCTGATACAACCGCGGTTTGAATGGACTTGGTTTTAAAAAATGAGATAAGTGCCTTACCGCCAGGGTTAACCGCTAAATACCGAGTGTAAACCTTATCTAACACATCAACACCAAGCCCTTTTAACAAGGTAACACGCTTGATCAAAGAGTCACTAAAGTCCAATTTACCTTGCATGGCAAGCTTAGTAATAATTGCTACTTGTGGTTTAACATTGGCAAAATTAGAGATCTCATCAATGCATTCAATATTAATCAAAGTTGAATCCATGTCACTGACAAACAGTTTAATATTAGAAAAATCAACCTCAGGCAAATAGTTAAAATCAATTTGATATTGTTGTCTTAAATCATCAAGACTGTCTAATACCATTTGATGACGGATATGAGTATTGAAAACTTGGAAATTGCTTGAAATTTTCTTAGCAATATTTTCATCTAGACTGTGTTGAATAATAATTTTCATGTTTAAACTAACAACCTAATATTGGTGCGGAAGGAGAGACTCGAACTCTCACGTCTTTCAACACTGGAACCTAAATCCAGCGTGTCTACCAATTCCACCACTCCCGCATTTGAATCTAACACCCTCTCAGGGAGTTAGAAGATTCGAAATTATACCTAATTAATATCATGGTAACGACCTTTAGAATATGAAGGAAAGTGCATGGCAGTTAATAACATAGTATCAGCAATGGCTGGTGTCATTATTATGGTTTCACTACTACTAGGCGCACAAGAAATCAGTCCATTTACTTATAACTCTAATTGGTTGTGGTTGACTGCATTTGTTAGTTTTAACCTGTTTCAATCGGCGTTCACAGGGTTTTTCCCAGCAGTAATTATTGTAAAAAATTGGGCGCTAAATAACCACACCTACGCGCAAACTTTACCTACTAAATAAGGCTTGTAATTTCTATTATTTTTTAGATGATGTTGATTTGATGTCAAACCAATTCAGTTTTTCTCTTAATGTCACCACTTCGCCAATAATAATCAAAGTGGGGGCGTGGATAGTTTCATTTTCTACCAAGTTTGGCAATTCTTTTAAGGTTGTGGTGTAAACCTTTTGTTCAGGTGTTGTGCCTTTCTCAACCAATGCCACTGGCATATTTGGGCGCATGCCATGTACGATTAACTGTTCTGATAAATGTCTCGCACCGTTAAGTGCCATATAAAATACAATGGTTTGTTGTTCAAGCGCTAACTCATGCCAGGGTAAATTCATACTGCCATCTTTTAAGTGCCCTGTTACAAAACGACAAGATTGCGAATAATCTCTATGCGTTAATGGAATGCCTGAATAAGTAGAACAGCCAGAAGCTGCTGTAATACCGGGTACTACTTGAAAAGGTATGCCATTTTCAGCCAACGTTTCAATTTCTTCACCACCACGGCCAAAAATAAAGGGATCACCCCCTTTAAGACGACAAACTCTTCTACCTTGTTTGGCTAAATCTACCAATAATTGATTAATATCGCCTTGTGGCACAGTGTGGTTATCACGCTCTTTACCAACATAAATCAACTGCGCATCACGCCTAACTAATTCCATTACCCCGTCTGAAACTAAGCGATCATACAAAACTACATCTGCCTGTTGCATAAGACGTAACGCCCTAAAAGTTAATAAATCAGGATCACCTGGGCCACCACCCACTAAATAAACTTCGCCTATTTGGGCTTTAGTGGTATTATCAAGTTGTACTTGTAAATCTTCTTTGGCTTCTTGTATTTTACCTGAAAATACTTTTTCAGCAATAATGCCAGAAAAGGCTTTCTCCCAAAAATGTCTTCTATCTTCAATGTTGCTAAACTTTGCCTTAACTTGGTCTCTAAAATTACCTGCTAATTCCGCCAACTTACCATACGCATGTGGCAATGTACTTTCTAACTTTGCACGGATTAGACGTGCTAATACTGGCGCCTTCCCTGATGATGAAATGGCAATCACGATAGGACACCTGTCCACAATTGAAGGCATAATAAACGTACACAAATCTGGAGAATCAACCACGTTAACAGGGATATTGTTTTGATTGGCCAACTCAGACACTTGCTTATTAAGACTGGTGTTGTCTGTCGCTGAGACAATCAAAACTTGTCCCTTAATATCAGATGGCTCAAAACTCTTTTCAAGATAAGTAATTTTATTGTCACCGGCTAATTTAGCCACATTTTTACAACTACTTTTTGCAATACAAGTTACTTGCCCATGGGCTTTTAACAAAAGATTGATCTTGCGATAAGCAATATCGCCACCACCAACAACCAAACAAGATTTTTGTTTAATATCAATAAAAATAGGCAGGTAATTCATAGATTGTTTGGTGCAACTAATGAGTTGGCACAAGTAAAATAAAAGTTTATTATAATGTTTTAATAATTCATATAGATACAAAACACTTATTGTTATGCCTAATAAACACTATACCTGCCCTTTTTCCCACCTAATACTTAGCGGTAGATGTGGTTGTAAGTTTGGTGCAAAAGATTGTATTGCAGAAAAAGAATTTGGTGCTTGTTTGGACCGCTCATCTTCCAAACAATGTCAATCGTTGTATGTTCATTTGCGCGATAATAGCGATTTTGTCTTAAACGCACACCATCAAAATAATTTATCAGCCGGGCAGCAATCAAAAATTAAAATGGGTGGTTTGTTGGCTTTGCAAGAAATTCTTAACATCGAAAATAGCAATCAAATTGAAGACATATCTAATCTGGTAAGAATTATCGAAGAAAAATATATAGATTTTGAAAACATCCACTTCTCAAGAATCATGCCTAGAATTGCGCAATTCAAATTTAGAAAAAAACCTTAAATACCCAATGTTTGCTTAACAAAGGAAATAGAAATATTACTTTTTCTCTGTAATGAGGCCTCATCTAAAACACTAATTACGTTCAAAACATCGTTCAAATCACGTGAAAAAACTTTGAACAAATAATGATATACTTTGCTGTTTATATTGATATTGATATCCGCCATTTTGCGCTCAATAATAAGAATTTTTTGCTCATCATTAAGTGTTTCCAATGTGAAAGCAACCGCTAAAGACAGGCGTGTTTTTAAATCTTTTAATAGATTCAACTCACCAAGAAGACTGCTTGCAGAAACAATCAACTTAGTATTGGTTGGCTTAATTCTGTTGTATAAATCAAATAATGCCTGTTGTTGAGTAATGCTTAAATAATCAACGTTGTCAATACAAATCCAGTCAACAGGCTCTAAATCACTTATTGCCTCCTCTGGTAACTCTTGTTTTATATCAATATAAGCGACATTTAATTGTTGATCTAGTGCACTAAAAGCGCAGCCTTGCAATAGGTGGGTTTTGCCACTAGATTTAGCACCTGAAATAAAGACAACAGCCGAGCCTTTTTGAGTCAATAATTGGTTAACAAAATCTAGGACTTGTTGGTTTTTATTGCCAATAAAACTGGATACTAACATTTTTGAATTTAATGAAAGTGGTAATCCAAGTTGGTTCATTGAGAATTTTTTTTCTCTTGCAAGATAACTTGTTCAACCCAAATCCATACATAATCTGCACCGCTAAGTACGGTTGAGGTGGCTACAATAATAAAGAAAATAATACTGTATTGTGGTGAGGCTGAATAAATTTGCACCATCACTAAAAACAAAACCAGTGCAATTTGTAATACGGTATTAATTTTTGAAAGTTTTGAGGGTGATAATAAATCATTTTTAGATACGCCTGAACCAATAAAACACCCAATCGTGCCTGAAACAATCATAAAATCACGCAAAAAAACCAATACTAACAACCACAATGGCAATAACCCAATCGCATATAAAGCCACAAAACTACTAACCAACAGCAACTTGTCTGCCATTGGATCTAAAATAGAACCTAATCTACTTTGAAAGGAAAAACGTTTGGCAATCCATCCATCCAGCGCATCAGTAATGCCTGCAATGAGAAACAGTACCATTGCCAAAAAATATTGATGATTTAACAAAGTCATAACAACTGGCACTGTTAAAATAATGCGTAAAATTGAAAGCACATTAGGCAATGAAGAAAAACTCATTTTTTTATTTACTAAAAAGAATTCAAAAGAAATTAATTATACGGAAAAACTTTCATGTCATCACTCTCATATCTTGACTCAGGCGTTGATATTACCAAAGGTAATGCGCTTATTGAGCAAATCAAACCGATTGCTAAATCAACCACTAGACCTGGGGTGTTGGCAGGTCTCGGTGGTTTTGGTGCGATGTTTGAATTACCCATTAATAAATATAAAAATCCAGTTTTAATTTCAGGCACAGATGGTGTTGGCACCAAACTTAAAGTAGCGCAAATGTTAAATAAGCACGATACGATTGGCATTGATTTAGTTGCCATGTGTGTGAATGACTTAATTGTCCAAGGCGCTGAACCGTTATTTTTCCTAGATTATTATGCAACAAGTAAATTAAATACTAAATTAGCCACATCCGTTATTTACGGCATTGGCGAGGGCTGTAAGCAATCAGGTTGTGCTTTAATTGGTGGCGAAACAGCTGAAATGCCAGGCATGTACCAAGGCGAGGAGTACGACCTTGCCGGTTTTTGTGTGGGCGTTGCTGATAAAAATAAAATAATTGACGGTACAAAAGTCACTAAAGGCGACCATATCATTGCCCTGGCATCTTCTGGTCCGCATTCTAATGGCTATTCACTAATACGCAAAGTACTTGCACAATCAGACCCAACTGACGAACAATTAAACGCATTAATTGAGCCCACTAAAATCTATGTAAAATCAGTATTATCATTGATTGAAAAGTTCTCAATACATGCTATTTCACACATTACAGGCGGTGGTTTATTGGAAAATATTCCTAGAGTATTGCCTAAAAAATTGAGTGCAAAACTTAACACCGACTCTTGGCAACTACCAAGTATTTTTCAGTTTTTACAAGACAATGGCAATATTGATATGATGGAGATGTATCGAGTATTTAACTGTGGTGTAGGTATGGTTATTATTGTGCCAGAGGAACAAAGTACTAATGCCATTCAACACTTAAACGAGCTGGGCGAACATGCTTGGCTAGTGGGTGAAATTATAAACAATCAAGGTAATCAAGTTATTATTTAGCTTGTATATTAAACATGAATGGTATTGTTTTAATTTCTGGTAATGGCTCAAACCTGCAATCAATTATTGACCATTCTACAGCTATTGATTTAGACATTAAGGCAGTTATTAGCAACCATAGTAGTGCCTACGGTCTTAAGCGCGCCGAGCATGCAAACATTCCTACCCATACACTGAGCCATAAACAATTTTCGTCTAGAGAGAAATTTGACCAAGCATTAAGCAACATTATTAATCAATACAATCCTGAGATTATTATTCTTGCTGGTTTTATGCGCATATTAAGCGCTAAATTTACGCATCAATATTCAGGCAAAATGCTGAATATTCACCCCTCGTTATTGCCAAAATTTCCAGGACTTAATACCCATCAAAGAGTGATAGAATCCAAAGAAAGACAACATGGTGTTAGTATTCACTTTGTGACTGAACAACTTGATAGAGGTCCGATTATTGCCCAAGCTAGTGTTGATATCTGTGATACAGATACAACAGAGTCTTTAACAGAGCGTGTTCTGCTTGAGGAGCATAAATTATTCCCCAAGGTTATTCATTGGTTTACACAAGGCAGGCTAAAACTCAAAGGGAATCACGCCATGCTAGACGGAAAAGTCTTATGAGATCGCCTGCCTTAATTATATTCACAATCTTAATTAACCCCACAGCATACGCCTTAAAAGCACATACTGCCAATTATCAATTATCAATTAACGGTTTTAAAGTAGCCAAAGAAGTGAGAACATTACATAAACTAGATAAACATTATTTTTATACTGCAAATGCCATAACATCGGGACTTGTAGCCCTTATAAAAGACTATTCCATAGCAGCAAGCTCTACTTTTTCCACTAATCGTCAAGGGGTCAATGCCATACATTACCAAATCATAGAACAAGAAGACGGAAAATTAGTTAAAAATTATGCCATTGATATCCACTCAAAAAATCATACTGTTGTGTCTATCCTCACTAAAACACAACCAAGAATTAAAACCTGGCAGTCTAAAAGTGGTAACATTGTTGATCCGCTAAGTTTGTTTTTAGCTTTATCAAATGATTTAGAGTACAACCCTAACCAATCTATATTTACCTATCAAGTGGCCAATGGAAAATCAATCGAACAGCATCAATACAAAAGAACTAATGGACATCTGATTAAAATTAATAAACAATCTGTTAAAGCCATTAAAGTTAACAGAATAAACGCTAATAACAATATAGAAGCTTACTTTTTGCCCAAGTATCAATATTTGCCTGTATTGATAGAGCAAAATAAAGGCAACAAAAGATACACCTACACATTAACTGGTTTGCAGATTAAAAATAAAGTCAAAGATAAACTACAAGTAAGCTTTTAAATATTCACCTGTATACGATCCTTTAACTTGAGCCACTTCTTCTGGCGTGCCAAATGCAATAATCTGCCCACCTTTATTACCCCCTTCAGGACCTAAATCAACAATCCAATCTGCGGTTTTAATCACATCAAGATTGTGTTCAATAATCACAATGGTATTGTTGCGCTCGCACAACCGATTAATAACTGATAGTAAAAGCTTAATATCATGAAAATGCAAGCCTGTTGTTGGTTCGTCAAGAATATAGAGTGTTTGCCCAGTGTCCATTTTTGACAATTCTTTTGCTAATTTAATGCGTTGCGCCTCACCACCAGATAAGGTGGTTGCATTTTGTCCAAGCGTGATATAAGAAAGTCCAACATCCATCAGGGTTTGTAATTTTTGCTTAATTTTAGGCATTGGCTGAAAAAATTCACAAGCCTGCTCCACAGTCATATCAAGCACCTGCGCAATACTTTTTCCCTTGTAAAGCACTTCTAAAGTTTGTTGATTGTAACGTTCGCCTTGGCATACATCGCATGACGCATAAATATCTGGCAAAAAATGCATTTCCACCTTAATCAGCCCGTCACCCTTGCACGCTTCACATCTACCGCCTTTAACATTAAAACTAAAACGTCCCGCCTTATAACCACGCGTTCTTGCCTCTAAAGTTTGTGAAAATAAATCACGCACTAATGAAAACACACCTGTATAAGTGGCTGGATTAGAGCGTGGCGTGCGTCCAATTGGGCTTTGGTCAATATTGACAACCTTATCAAAATAATTTAGACCTTTAACTGATTCATACTCAGCAGGCGTTGTTTGTGCGCGATTAAGTTCCCTAGCTGCTAAAGCATACAAGGTATCGTTAATTAAGGTCGATTTTCCAGAGCCAGACACGCCTGTAACACAAGTTAATACACCCACAGGGATAGACAAGTCAACCTTATTAAGATTATTACCTTTAGCACCTTTAATACACAACCACTGACTGGCGCTTTTACGTTTAGCAGGCACTTTAATACTTTGGCGGCCACTTAAATAATCCCCTGTTAAAGACTTAAGGTTGTTTTCAATGTCTTTAGGGCCGCCTATTGCAACAATTTCACCACCACGAATACCGGCACCAGGGCCAATATCAATCACATAATCAGCTTGTTTAATTGCCTCTTCGTCGTGCTCCACAACAATCACTGTATTGCCAATATCACGCAAATAGGTGAGTGTATTTAATAATTTTTGATTATCCCTTTGATGCAAACCAATTGAAGGCTCATCAAGCACATACAAGACACCCATTAGCCCTGCACCGATCTGGCTGGCTAGGCGAATGCGTTGCGCTTCACCACCTGACAAACTATTTGCCCTACGCTCAAGACTTAAATAGTCTAAACCCACATTAATTAGAAATGCCAAGCGTTGGACAATTTCTTTTAAAATCTTATCCGCAATTTGACCACGAGTTCCTTCTAGCTTTAACTCTTTGAAAAAATCATAAATATCGACAATGGAAAGTTTGGTGATGTTTGATAAGTTTTGCCCATCAATAAATACATTTCTAGCCGATTCATTCAATCTATCACCATGACACTCAGTGCAATCTTTACTCACCACATAACGGGAAAGTTCTTCTCTAACGCTACGAATTTCACTTTCTTCATAACGGCGCATCATTCTTGGAATGATGCCTTCAAATGACTTGGGCTTAGACCAGCCTTTACGTCCTTTTATTTTGGAAAAGTCAATATTATCTGTACCACTCCCATAAAGGATAATTTCTTTGTGCTTGTCGCTTAATTGTTCATAAGGGATTTCAATACTAAAATCATAATACTTACCTACCAACATTAGTATTTGATAAAAATAAGCATTTGAACGACCCCAGCCATAAATAGCACCATCTGCCAAACTCATACTAGGGTTGGCCACAACTTTTTGCTCATCAAACGTATCTCTTACACCTAATCCATCACAAGTTTGACAAGCGCCAACTGGATTGTTAAATGAAAAAAGTCTAGGCTCTAATTCACTTAATGAATAGCCACACTTAACACAAGAAAATTTAGCAGAAAATACCTTTTCTTGCCAAGATGATTCATCTTCCATAGATGCAACTCGCACCAAACCAGCACTCAAATTAAGTGCAGTTTCTAATGATTCAGACAGGCGAGAAGCCATGTCTTCTCGTATTCTTAAACGATCAACGATAATTTCAATAGTATGATTAACTTTACCATTAAGTGCCTTCATTTTATTTATATACACGACTACACCATCAACTCTAGCCCTTAAAAAACCTTGGTGATTTAATTCTCCCAATAATTTTCCATGGCTACCTTTGCGATTTTGCACAATGGGTGCTAACAACATGATTTTTTCATCCATTGGCAATTTGCCAATACTATCCACCATTTGAGAAATGGTTTGAGATTCAAGATTAATTTGGTGTTTTGGGCACTTAGGAATGCCTGCACGAGCAAACAACAATCTTAAATAATCATAAATTTCTGTAATTGTACCAACTGTTGAGCGTGGGTTATGTGAGGTGGCTTTTTGCTCAATAGAAATGGCTGGGGACAATCCCTCAATATGATCAACATCAGGCTTCTCCATGAGTGACAAAAACTGACGCGCATAAGCCGATAAAGACTCTACATAACGGCGTTGCCCTTCTGCATAAATAGTGTCAAAAGCCAGTGAAGATTTACCTGAACCAGACAAGCCAGTAATCACAACCAACTTGTTTCTAGGGATGTCAATATCAATATTTTTTAAATTGTGAACTCTAGCACCACGAATACTAATTTGATCCATATAAAATATGTCAGACAAAGGGTTAATTATAACCATCAAGACAGGTAAAATCATCCCAATATTATGACTTTTAGCACACGTTAATGAGTAAATACAAACGCATCTTATTAAAACTCAGTGGTGAGGCCTTGGCCAGCTCTGAAAATACAATTGACCCAGTAACGCTAAATAAAGTTGTTAATATTATCAAATCAGTACTTAATCAAAATGTTGAAATAGCAATTGTTGTTGGTGGTGGTAATATTTTTAGAGGCGCAGCACTCGCACAAGTTGGTATGAATCGTATTACTGGTGACCATATGGGCATGTTAGCAACGGTTATGAATGCACTTGCTATTGCAGATGCTTGTCAAAAAAATGAGGTTGATACACTAGTCATGTCTGGCTTTCCAATTGGTGGTGGTGTGTGTGATTCGATTAACCATGTGCGTGCTAAACAAGCCTTAAACAAGGGTAAGGTCGTCATTTTTTGTGCAGGCACAGGCAGTCCATGTTTTACCACTGACACTGGTGCAGCACTACGTGCTATTGAAATTGATGCAGATGCTGTATTTAAAGCCACCAAAGTAGATGGTGTTTATACTAGCGACCCTGTCAAAAATCCTGATGCAAAACGTTACGACTCATTAAGTTTTGATGAGGCAATTGAGAGAAATCTTAAAATTATGGATGTGTCTGCATTTGCACTATGTCGCGAACATGATTTAGAAATTTGTGTATTTAGTATGCTAAAAAATACCAATACATTATCAGATATTTTAAAAGGTAAGCCTTTGGGCACTATTGTAAGGAAATAAAATAATGTTAAATGAAATACAACAAGACGCACAAAATAGAATGAATAAAAGTGTCACCTCGCTTAAAGGTGCTTTTAGTAAAATTAGAGCAGGTCGTGCACACCCGTCACTACTTGAACAAATTCATGTGGATTATTACGGCTCTATGGTGCCACTGTCTCAAGTGGCTAATATCAGTGTAGAAGATTCACATACACTTAAAGTATCTCCATGGGAAAAGGACATGGTGGCTGTGATTGAAAAAGCCATTATGAAATCAGACCTGGGACTTAACCCGCAAACTATGGGGCAAGTTATGCACATTCCTTTACCGCCACTTACCCAAGAGCGCCGAGGTGAGTTGGTAAAAGTCGTCAAAGATGAAGCAGAACAAGCTAAAGTTGCCATTCGAAATATTCGTCGCGATGCTAATTCTGATTTTAAAGAACTGTTAAAAGAAAAAGAAATTTCAGAAGATGAGGCTAGAAAAGCAGAGGATGATATTCAAAAAATTACTGATGCACATATTAAAGAAATAGAAGTCAAACTTGGTGAAAAAGAAAACACTCTATTAGAAATTTAATCTAGGTTTTAAATAGTTAGTCAATAAAAAAACCCATCTTATATCAGGTTTTTTTAATGATTTAATAATTATTAATCTGACGATTTTCTATGCAAGTAAAGTAATCTACCCACCTTTCAGGTGAAAATAATGTACCCATTTCATCAATTGGACCTGTGTTGTACAAAAATCCACTGGCTAATACTTGTTTGAATCTTTCGATATTAGCACTAGATAGGTTAAGTCTATCTTTACAAGCTTTATGCGCTGCCATTGTCACTGGAACGCCAGTTGTGGTTTGCCCAATTACCTTAGAAGTATCGGTTAATGTCATTGTGTCAGGATTGTGCCTACCCGCCACTACTTTATCAAAGATTGGCTCTACAGGCCCCATATCACGATCATCTCCACCGGCCATTATGCTACCCGCCAAGGCATATACTACAACAAGGCTTAACGTTTTATTTAGCATTTTTTATCTCCAAATTATTCAAAAAAAAGTTGACTTATTCGCTCTTTGATTCTATATTTTATACTACTTATTTTGACATAGCCACCTTTACATAAATTTATGCTACGTGATTTCTCTAAATGCGCTCAATTAACACAATTAGATTTGATATGCACACAACTTATCAATCTATCAACCCAGGCATTTAATAAAAATAACGGCAACAAGCCTAAATGGGAACAAGCCATTGAGCAAATTAAAACTCAAAATACTGGCAGTCTTTATTTTGTAACGCCTTATTTGAATATTGGCGCTCATATTAATAATCTCACTTTGGAAAAAGCTTTAAAACAACTCATGCCTTGGCGCAAAGGACCTTACCAAATTGGTGATTTACAACTTGATAGCGAATGGCGTGGTGATATGAAATGGCATAGAATTATTCCCCATATCAAGCCACTTAAAGATAAAGTTGTACTTGATGTTGGCTCTGGCAATGGCTACTTTACCTATCTTATGTCCATATCAGGTGCCAAAATTGCACTAGGCATCGAACCATTTTTATTATTTAATTATCAATTTAAAGCCATTCGCACATTAATTAACCATCCACCAAATGCATTTGTATTGCCATTACGCCTAGAAGAAATACCAAAAAAACCCTTGTTTGATACGGTATTTTCCATGGGTGTTTTATATCACCAAAAAGACCATAAGTTGCACTTGAAACAATTAAGAAATGTCATGAAGCCAGGTGGGGAGCTTATTTTAGAAACACTCATTATTGATTTGGGAAAAGTTGAAAAAATAATCCCAAAAGAGCGCTATGCTAGAATGCGAAATGTTTATTGTCTACCATCAGTAAATACACTACATACTTGGCTTGAAGATGAAAAATTTAAAAATATTAAATTGCTAAATATTACCAAAACCACATCAAAGGAACAACGAACAACCCATTGGATTGGCAATAACACACAATCTCTTAAAGATTTTCTTGACCCGAGCAATAGTAATTTAACCATCGAAGGGTTGCCAGCACCTAAACGTGCAGTCTTTATTTGTCAAAAATAAATTGAATAGAGGTCTTTGCATGATTATAGATGATGGATTTTATTCGAGACCTTTGCATAATTATGAATTATAAAAAGATCTCGAACTAGTATAATTATTCTTTTTTTTAAAATTATTATGAACCATCGCTCACTCTTAGTAATGATAATTCTGTTACTTTCTGCAAATATCTTTGCAGTGCCAAATATTGTGGTTAGTATTAAACCCATTCACTCTATTGTTAGTAGTCTAACTCAGGGAATAACAAAACCGAAATTATTATTAAAAACTAATCAGTCAGCACATCATGCTCACCTAAAACCTTCTCAATTATCTTTATTGAGCTATGCAGACTTAGCTATTTTTATTCATCCTGATTTTGAAGGTGGGCTTAAAAAAGCATTGGCTAGTCTTAATGCTAATAAAAAACTAATTATTGGCAATGTAAAAAACATTCATCTTATTCACAATGAAGAGCATGACGGACATGACAAAGAGCATGATGAATATCAGGAGGTAGTCAACTATCACCTTTGGCTAGATATAAATAATATGCAAATATTTGCAAAAGAATTGATTGAAAGATTGATTAAAATTGACCCTGATAACCAATCAAATTACACAACTAATTTAGACAAACTAAACAAAAGTTTAAACACACTCAAACAAGACATTAATCAAAAATTATCAGTTTATAAACCCAAAGCACTTGCAGGTTATTCCAATGCTTTTGATTATTTTACCAATGCCAATCAATTAAAAAAATCAACCAATATTACGAGTTACCACGGTGAAAGGTTGAGTATATTTAAAATTCTTAAAGCTAAAAAGACAATGAAAAATACACAAACAAAATGTTTGCTCACCACCATAGAAGTGCCAAAAAAACGCACTAATTCACTGACCGAAGGTCTGAATATAAATTCAGCAAATATTGACATTATAGGTTTTAATATTCAACAAGGGTCTCATCATTATTTTGAACTGATGCATAATATCACCAATAAAGTTATCCAATGTCTCAGGTAAGATTTGCCTTTAATAAAGCCTCAAATGATTATAATGATTATGCATTTTTACAAAAAGAAATTGCTGTTAGATTAGATCAGAAGCTTAATGCTATTTCATCCAAAGCTGATATTATTCTTGATCTTGGTGCGGGTACTGGCTTGCTTAGCCAACAACTAACTAAGAGATTTTCAGACTCGAAAATCATCTGCCTAGACTTTGCTCAGCAACCCTTAAAACACAACCTATCTAGCAACAAGATTTGTGCCAATGCCAATCACTTGCCATTACTAGATAATAGTGTTGATATGATTACTTCCAACTTAATGATGCAATGGTGTCCAAACCTTGACACTTTGTTTTCAGAATGTTTTCGTGTGCTTAAAAACAATGGATTATTTTTATTCTCTACCTTTGGCCCAGATACGCTAAAAGAATTAAAAAAAAGTTGGTCAATTGTGGACAACAAAACACATGTCAACACCTTTATTGACATGCACAATATTGGTGATCAGATGTTACAAAGTGGATTTCAGAATCCTGTGATGGAAATGGAAACCTTGACACTTACCTACCAAACAGTCATTGATTTATTGCGCGATCTTAAAGCCATTGGTGCCCAAACAGTTACTAAACGCTCAAAATCTCTAACTGGTAAAAATAAGTTCCAACTAATGATTAAAATGTATGAATCTTATAAAAATAACGGAAAATTTCCGGCCACTTACGAAGTTATTTATGGACATGCGTGGAAAAAAATGACTAGCGCTGGAAGTATTGCACTTGAAAGTCAATAAAAAAATTAATTAAAGTATTTACTAATATTAAGCTCCTGCACTTTTAATACAGAAGATTCAATCATGCCTTGACGTTTAAAATCAATTAATATTTTATCCACTATAGGAGTGCTTGTTTTCACGCTCATACCTGCATGAAGACGATTGTCATAAAGAATCTTTAACAACAAATAATCCAAACCTGTTAATAAATCTAGCACACTTTTGTCATTTGCAATAGAAGGACTAACCCAATCTGAATCATTTGGAAGTCCCATTGCTTGCGTTAATTCCTCAACAATACAAGCAGGCAATAAGCCATAACTCATTGCATGATCAACAGGAATAATAACCAATGCACTGGTTAACTCAGATTGCTTGTTTTGCTTGAAATATAACAAACAATTAGTCTGAGTATCAAGATTTTTTATTTTAGTGTTAACATAACGACGAATCGCCGATTTATAATGCGCTTTTTTGGTTAATAGTATTTTAAAATTTGGATTTTTATCATTTTTATTAACAACTACTCCTGTGATTTTAGATAAATCTTGAAAGTGGTCTTGAATAAGCGCCTCAGCAATATCAACAGGCTTATCTAAATTAAAATAATCAATCCGATACCTAATGGGCTGTTGCCAACGCCTTAAGTTTGTTCGCCCTAATTGGTATTCATTCTTATAAGCAATTTCAAAAAAAGCTTTTTTAATATAATTCTTAGATTGCCAAGGTGTTAGTAAATCGGCATATACAGCGCTTGAATAAAAACCAAACAACAATACCCACACCCCACTCAAAAAAGGCATTTAACTACTTCTCGTTAAGAGCACCACCAAAACCACGTGTAACTGGCTTGGTTAAATAAGAAAATAAAGAGCGCCTTCCTACCTTAATATCAATCGTAGCTGACATGCCTAGTTTAACCTTAATCGTACTAGATTTAGCATTATTTTCATGCTCTGGTCCTTCAATTTTAACATTTACTTGATAAAAGGTTATTTGCTTTCCCGAAGGGGTTTTGTCCAATAGGGTGTCTGAACTGATGTAATTCAGTGTACCTTTTAAACCACCGAAAATAGTATAATCAAACGCATCAAGTTTAATCACTACTGGCATGCCTAATTTTAGTCTACCAATATCAACAGGACTAATTTTTACCTCTAATATAGTACCACCTTGAGAAGGGGATACTTCCATCAATTGATCGCCAGCACGTAAGACACCTCCAACAGTCGTTACCTTTAACTCTTTAACAATGCCTGACACAGGTGAATGAATATCAGTATATCCTAGAACGCTTTTTTGTTTTTTGAGTTTATATAGATTTTTAGCTAACTCACCCTCTAACTTTTCAATCTCAGTACTGGATTTTTCGTAATAATTGTTTTTAGTATCTACCACCCTACGCCTAAAATCCAATACTTTTTGCCTTGCTTTTAAAACTTCTAATTGACTAACATCACCTGTTTTTTCTAAACTTTGAATAATTTCCCACTCTTTATTGCTTATCGAAAGACTTTCTTCTAATATGGATACTTCTTGATCTAAAGAGCGTTTTTTCTGGATATACAAAGACCTTTGTGCATTCATAAAATCAGGATATTTTTGGGTTAATTCATCAAATACAATAGGTTTTTCTAAAATCTCTGCATTGGCTCTTGCTAGCGCTGATTTTAAATGTGCCACTTGAGATCTTACTTCATAGTAGCCTGCCTGCGCACGATCTTTTTCAAGTGTTGCTAGAAGCTGACCTTTTTTAACGTAATCACCTTTATTGACTAGTAATCTAGATAAAACACCACCATCAGCTACTTGAATAATTTGGTTACTACCATTAGCAACTACCTTGCCTAGAGAAGAGCGCACCGTCTCATCAATATCAAATAACGATGCCCACAATATAAAAGCAATAAAGCCACCTAATAAAACATAAACAACCGAAAATGAATGTTCAATTTTGAGTAAAAATTTCTCTAAATTCATGATTTGACCTCTTTTGCTTTGCTAGAAAGTTGAGCAATTACATCAGCCTTTGGTCCATCCATCACTATTTGATTTTTATTAACCACAATTAAGCGATCAACCAATTCTATCATTTCCATTTTATGTGTTACCAATACCAATATGTCTTCTGCTTTTATTGTTCGCTTGAACATATTAATTAACAATACTTCTAAATTGCGATCAACAGATGCGGTTGGTTCATCTAATAGCCATATTTTAGGTGCACGCAAAACTACCCGAGTTAAATTAAGTAATTGCTTTTGTCCACCAGATAGACCCAAACCACCTTCAAATATTTCTTGCTCTAACCCTTTTTCGGTAGAAGAGATAACACTATCTAAAAAGCCTGTCAATTTAGCTACCTCTAAAATCTTATCATCACCTGGATCAACCAAACCTAAAATTAAATTTTCTCTAATCGTGCCTTTAAATAACCGCCCTTCTTGTTGTAAAAAACCAATTTTTTCGGCTAAAACGGGTTTTGAGATATGAGCCAAATCAATGTCATCTAATAAAACTCGACCAGAGTCGGGCTTATACATGCCACTTAATATACGTAATAACGATGTTTTCCCAGAGCCGATAGGACCTAAAACACCAATTTTTTCACCTGGGTTAATCTTCATTTCTGGCAAAACTAAGGCCACCTTTTCGCCATAATTTATTTGTGTTGTTGCTTCAATATTGAATTCACCACGTAGGTTTTCAGGCACAATGGGTGAGTCAACACCATCATGGTCACATTTCAAATCCCAGATTACATCTAGCGACCTAATTGCTGATTTTGTGTTTGCCCATTGCACTAAATGAGATGGAATTTGCGCAACAGGCGCTAAAATCCGACCTGACAAAATAGAACAAGCAATCAATCCACCCATTGTTAAGCCCCCACTACCAATTAATAATGCGCCTAATGCCACCATTAATACAAATGAAGATTGTTGGAAAAATGCCACCATATACTGGGATTGGTCAGTCATTCTCTTCATCTCTAAATCATAACCACGACCCTCATCGGTGACATTCATCCAATTAGAAAGCATGCGCCAACCACCTTGACCAGATTTAATCGTCTCAGCGCCTTCAACCGACTCCACTAACAAGCCTACTTTAAGATTAACAGATTCATTAATATTATCTGCTAGAATTTCTATTTTTTTATGGAAATATAAGCCTGTTAAGGTTGCTATAATAAAAAACGTCGTAGGCAACAAGGCCAAATAACCACCAATAGCAGCAATTAATAAAATATAGAACAGCACAAACGGCACATCAACTACCAAATAAGTCGTAATGGCAGATAAAAAACTACGCACCGATTCATAACCCCGCATTTGTGAAGCCAAATTACCCACACTCTTTGGCAATTGGTCCATGCGTAATGCTAAAAATCGTTTATACACATCTCTAGACAAGCGCCTATCTATATTATCAATTAACTTTTCATACAGCCCTGCTCGCACCAGTTTAGCAATAAAATCTAGTACTATCATTACCAATACACCTATTGTCAGTACCAGTAAAGTTTGCATCGCACCTGTTGGTACAACACGATCATAAATCTGCATAGCATAAAAAGCACTAGCAACAGCTAAAGTATTAATCAGAACACCTGCTAAAGAGGCGTCAATTAACCATTTTTTGTGGGTAATTAATTCAGTTTTAACCATTTGAAAAATTCGACTATTGTTTACGTCAAACTTTTTCTTCATTTTTATGCCAAAAACCTCATACTTGTTCAAGTCGTCAAGTACTACTTCTAGCCAAGTGCTTTGCTCTTTAGAAAACCATTCTGCTACCCATTCGCCTTTGGCATTATAACTTTTAAGAATACCCCACTGTTGAAATTCGTCAAAAATTAATAAGGGCAACAAAGAAGGGTCATTAATAGATTTTAATGTCTTAGGGTTGGGAATTAATAATGCATGACATATATTACGCAACATTGCCAATTTTTCAATTGAGGCGTTGTGTTTATCCTCAATAACTTGCTGTAATTCTACTGTATCAAAACGAGATCTTTGCAGTTGTGATAAACGCTGCAAACTGAATAATAAACTTTGTTCCATATTTATACTACCAAAGACTATTTAAAAAATTTAGAAGTAATACTTCTTTGCACGACACCCAACACAGGTAAAGAGTTATTATTCTTTAAAAGTTGTGCTGGATAAACTTTATTTAAAAAATCTGCACTAATTTTAGCAATAAATAATGCTTTACTACTTGATTTTGATTGATCATTTTGATTTGTAAAAATTTTACCAAAAGAACATGTTGAAGGCACCGTGGCAACTACATCTAGCGCTAAAATATACTTGATTAAACCCATATTATTTATAAAACCGTCAAAACGGAGTAAATTATAACGCCATAACACTTATTGATGTATTTTTTTTCACCTTCTTCATTTGCTTCAAATAATCCTCTTTCTAGTATTGTTTTTTGCGCCATATAATTTTTTTTTATTAGTTCGATTATTGTTAAGAAAAGTCTTTGTATTTAGTTTAATTTACGCTCTCATATTTTCTCATTAAAATTTTATTGATTTTTTTCATCTTTTTCAATACTATTTATTTTGCTTTGATTGCTTTTAACATCCTTAGATTCAGTGATTTTATTAAGGTATTGATATTGAGAATTGATATTATTTTTACGCCACACACTTTTATTTAAAACGTTGGGTGTTGTTTTAACGACTTTGTTTTGCTCTTCACTTGTAACCAGCGCTTCTTTTATCTTAGTTTGTTTTTGTGTGATATTACTTTGTTTTTTATTTTGCTCTTGTTTAGTGCTATTCTTCTCTTTTTTCGTAATTTTTTCTACCCGTTTTGTTTTTATGATATTTTTTTAAAAAACAAATTTGGTTGACTTTTCATGACTATTATTTTCTTCTTTGTCAAGAAGTTCTACAAACTTTATAAAATCCCTTTTCTTTAAAGATGACTTGAAATTTTGAGTACTATCAATATCAAAATACCAAATAACTCTTTCTACTGGTTTTTCATCAGGTATAACAAAATTTAGCATTTTATCAATAGTATTCCATTTCTCTTTAGGGCTAATTGTTGGATGCCATAATATCTTATCTACACGGTTAAATGCCAAACTCTCATTAATAGAAGAACCGATGTCTTCAACATAGACGAAAATACGCCAATTTGACAGTATCATTTCTCTGTAAACACCTGCTAGTTGGGACTCTAATTGAGAAACTTCACGAATAGAGTTCATAACCTCCTGCCATGTCTTTCTACCTGCTAAGAATTGTCGATAATAGGACTTTCGTACTTTTTTTGTATTGGTTAGTGACGACTCAAGCAATGCTTCTTGCTTTTTCAAAGAGATAGAAGACATCCAATCTAGCTCAATTTGTTGTGTTACTTTATTTTCTTCATCTATAATTTTTGCTTGTAATGACTGATAACGACTCTTAATTTGTCTGGTTTGTGAAAAATTAGACAACCCTGCGCCAAAGTTACTATTAAATTCAATAAAAACACGGTCTTCAGTTTTGGCATCTTCTTTAATAAAACTACCCCACTGACGCTCAAATTTAAGATTAACACCTGGATAAAGTTTGGCACGACTTTGATCTAGTTCAGCATTAATTACCAATATTTCTGCTCTAATTTGCTTAATTCTAGGGTTGATTAATAATGCTCTTTTATTTAACTTACTTTGATTGTTTTCAAACTTAACAATACTAAAATCTCTAACCAAATTTTTTGGATCTAGAGAGATGCCTAATAGTTCTTCTAAATAAAGCAAACTACTTTCATGTTGAATAATAGCTGCATTAAGACCAGCATCCGCCTGAGTTGAACGTGAGTTTGCTAAATTTAAATCATTTCTAGAAGACAGACCTTGTTTAATACGACGTCTTAGACGAGCGCGTAATATATCATGTTCTTCTTTGCTCTTACTATATGACTCTTTTTTTAAATAACTGTCATACCACCTACTGTAAGCATCGATTACTCTTAAAGCTAAATTTTGTTGTGCGGCCTTAGTTGATGCTTGAGCTGATAAAAGCTGAGCTCTTGATTTTGCCAAGCCTGCATCAATAAGCCCGCCCGCCCAAAGTGGCTGTGTTAAACTAATGATCGAAACACGGCTATCTCCTTTGCTATAACTAGAATCTGTACTAGAACTGTTAACTTGACTTACTGAAAAATTAGGCGTTGGAAAGTATTGCCATTTAGCACCAATAATCTCATCTTTAGCAGCATTCTCTAAAAAAATATTACTTTTAATAGAGGGGTGATAGGCGATTGCCTTATTGACTAAATTAGATAAATTAAACTCACCTTTTGATTGCTCTTGTGCACTCACACCACCAAGGAAAAAGCCAAAAAAAAATAATAATATAACCGTTCTTTTAATCATTTTAACGGTTACAACACAATTAAATTATCTGCCTGCAAGTCACTCAGGGTAATTGCCACACTACCTGTATTTTGCAAAGTAATAGAAATATCAGAAACAAAAGTTCCACCACTGCCACTAGAATCACTGCCGTTGGCATCAATATTTAAAGTGGTTGTAGTGCCTGAATGCGACACTTGGATATAATGATTCAAATCTTCACTACTTGTATAGGATAGTAAATCCTTAAGATCTAGTTTGTCGCCACCACTGCCTATTTTAAAATCAGTAATAGTGTCATTGCCATCAGTAATAGCATTGTAATCAAAGGTATCAATACCACCATTTCCTGTAAGTATGTCATTACCTAAACCTCCTATAAAAGTGTCGCTAGAACTTGTGCCAATTAATGAAGCATCAGCATCTTTTGTGCCAATTTTTAAATTATCAACCACATTACCCGCTCTGTCTTTTAGATGAAAATTATCGCTATTAGGCCTAACATAGCTTATTTCAATAGCACTAACGTCATCAACTGTATCTCGAACAGAAAGATATACCTTATTATCATTAGTTTTCACTCGAGTAACTTTGTTATTCTCAATAGTAAACGCATCTATTGCAGCGCTACTTGTTGTGTTAATGAAATATAAGTCTTCGCTAAAAATTAAAATAATCGTGTTACCACTACCCTCTGTTAATTGATATTCTGGCGCAATACTATCAACAATAACTTTATAATTAATTTTAAAAGTAGCCGTATTGCCAGCTTTGTCAGTTTGACGGACTATAATGTCTCGCGCCTCATAGATGGTATTTTCCGCTAAACTGAAAGAATATTTAGTATCGCTAGTATCGCTAGGACTACCGCTATTACCTGCTGTCCAATCTTCACCACCATTCAGTGAATACTCCCAAGTAGCATCTCTCTCTATATTACTTACTTCAACACTAGTAATACTAGTAACATAATCTGAAGTAGACGTGCCTGTATCTATTAATGCAACACTCGGTGTGCCTACTTTCGCATCAACAGTAAAGTGTTTTAAATCCGACATATCACTCACATTGCCTGACTTGTCAATAATTTTAACACCTAATTCATAAACCTTTCCATCTGCCGAACCATCAAGATTTAATGATACTGTCTTACTTCCATTAATAATATCTTGACTACTAATCTCAAAAAATCCTGTTAGCTTTTTTCCTTTGTTATAAAAAAACAAAGTATCTCCTGCAATAACGCCAATACCACTAATGTCAACGATAACACTTAGATAATTATCGTCCGTTATTGCATTATCTTGCACCTCACCTGTAACATCTCCTATGTCATCAACAATACTACTGATGGTCGGCTTTGAAGGGGAAATATTATCAACACTATAGGTTTTACTCACTATATTGCCAATACTATTTCCTGCTTTGTCTTGTAAAGCCTTGGTGTTATCGCTTTGATTGTACGCTATACTAATTTCTGCTGATGCTGAAATAACATTGCCTAAAATATAAATTAATACTTTTTCACCATTAATTTCAACCCTATCGATTATTTGATTATTACCATCAATACTGATAGTAAAAGATTCATTGTCAAAGGTAGCAGGTTTTATGATATCTTCATCAAACGTAAGCGTAATTTGGCTTTCTTTTACCACGTCGCTATCATCTTCAAAAATTCTTATGAAATCTAAATCATCATCTTCCTCATACACAGCTGATGTTGTGTCTATATCCCATTCCTTATTAGAGGTTTCTACACTTACATTTCCTGCTTTATCAGTTTGTCTAACTTTAATTTGACCAGCTACATAAATGCCACTTTCTAAAACAATTGTTGTTGTGTCTTTTTCAGTAATTGCATTAGGAATCACTCTCCAAACACTACCACCATCTAATAAATATTCTACTTTAGCGCCTTCCTCTATGTTTGAAATCACAAGCGTGTTATGGTTGGTAATATTATCTGAAGCATGTAAGCCTGTATCTTCTTGTAAGGCTAAACCTAGTTTCTCAACGCTAAAATCAAGTGTTAGTATATAAGTCTGAGAGAAACTTCCAGCATTGCCTGCTGCGTCAATTATTTTGACACTGAATGTATATTCTTTGTCATTATTATTACCAATCGTTGTTAAATCAAGAGTGACATTTATATAGTTATTTGTAATATTATCTGCAGTTAATTCAAATGTACTGCCAAACTGAGAGTTGCCATCATTTATTTGAACGATATCACCTTTTTCCGCTTTACTGCCTTCTAATAAAATTTTCATTGTGACAGAAGTATCTTTGGTTGTATCACCACTATGAATCTTTCCTCTGCTATCAGTAATTTTTTCAATACTAGAAAATAGTGGTGCGGTACTATCCAAAGTGTAGTGTTGAACTGCAATACGACCGTTGATATTATTAAAAGTTGGGCTGGTTGCCGTATTATCTGTAATAGCAAACTGAATGGAGTTTTCACCTTCTTCTAAATCCACTGACCAAGAAATAGCTAGCGTTTTAGTTGCAACAAAACTAGTAATATCAGTCCAACTGTCTCCACTATCAACACTACCCCAAAGTTTCTCATTATTTAGTGCTTGTGTTAAAGTGGCTGTAATATCTTGGGATAATACTCTAGTAATATAATTATCATCAGTGTCCCCAGAGGCAGAATAAGTAGTGTCGTCACTAATATTGATATTTCCAATTTGAGATTCAAAACTGTTAATAAAATTAGCGTCTATATCTGCATTTTCAGATTGTTCATTTGATTTTTCAGCACCTGCAATTAAATCATTTGCTACATCTTGATTTAATTTATCATTAGTAATACCATTAGCCAATTCATTTAATACTTCATTAGTAGATTTTCGGACATCATTATTCCTGTTCCTAGTTTCCATGCCAGAAATGGCTGCCAAAGCATAACCTAATGCTTGTTCATCCTCAGTTGCATCAACATTGGTAAAATCATCATCTTTTTTAGTATTAACAAGTGCAGGCTTGGTGGTGATAATATCGCCATTCAAACCAAATGCTGTGGCAATATTTCCATTAGCAGCGCTAATCTCAGTAGAAGTAAAATCTGATAAATCAGTATCTGCATTGCTACTATCTTGAAATAATTGACGTGTGGCTATTTCGGTTAACATATTAATATTAACAGTCATGTCATTGCCATTTGAACTAGTAATAGCACGTAAATCTACGCTTAAGTCTTTGTTTTGACCTGTACCTTCATCTAAATAATCTGCATCAGAGTTTTCATCTTTCAAGCGAATAAGGATATTACCCGTGTAAGCTTTATTGAATTTTATCGTAAACGAGCCATCGTCTTTAAAACTAGTTGTTGTTTTTAATATTTCTCCATTCTTATTGTAAACTTCAATTGTATAACCACTCACATCAAAAACCTGCCCTGCACTAATACTACCTGAAATAGTAAATGTAGTTGAATCACTACTAAAACTGCCACTTGCCAATCCAAGCGCGCCTAGAGCGCCTGCACCTAAGGTTGATAATGACCATGAAGAATCTGGGCTAACATACGATTGATTTAAAAATTGTAATAACTCATCTTCACCAAAGGCTATCCCTTGGAGTATTGACTTATCGCCATAAACATAAACCACTTCAGTGCCATCAACTAAAACCACAGACTGATTGCCAATCACATGATATAAAGCACCTGCAGAGGGCAGAGAAACCACACAGCTCAAATCAACACAAATTGAAAAATAATCATCAAAAACAACAGTGGTAGAATCATCCAATAATAAAGTTAAATCATCACCTACTTTCTTTGCAATAACATCAAAATCTACATTTAGTATTTTATTATCTTGTTGAAAAATAATTTGATAAGCGTCGCCATGCTTAACCTGGATATGCTTGTCTTGAGCCTGATTAACAACAATATTTTTCTGGTTTAGAGTGCCAGAATTAATTGCTTGTTGTGCTTTAATTTGTTGTTTGTCTTCCACTATATTCCCTTATAAAACTTGGATAACTCTATACTTTCATTAGAATATGCACCCAAACTTAGTAAAATACTAAATTTCAGCATTATACACAATCAAAAGTTTGTCAGTCTTTAATATAAAGCCTAAATATTTTCTGAAAAATAGAATTTAATTGCAATCCTCCCAAAAATTAATTTCTAACAAAAGTAGAATTTTTTTTTATAATAAAAACACAAGGAGATTCAAATGAAAATAACACGTAAATCAGATCCACAAATCATGCAAATTCTTAATCAGGCAAAGTAGGCACACCAGTATCTGAACTATGCAGAGAACACGGCATGAGTAGCACTCTAAACACGGTGGCATGGATGCCTCTATGATTGGCAGACTTAAAGAACTTGAGGCTATTTAAACAATGAAGATTCTATTTTTAGCAGTGGTTAATTTTACAAATTTATTCTTGGCTTAATGTCTTTACTGCACAAAGTCATCAGCCTGATTAAAGCGATAGCCCTGTTTACCACTATTACGCTTAATCTCGCGTGAGATTGTAGTGTGTGATACGCTTACTCTTTAGCTATGGTTCTTCATGATTTTGCCATTCTTACGGGCAATCCACATGTTTTTCTAAGTATAAATATAGTGATTATAAACAACTGGCTAATCTTTAAACATAAATTCATAAATTGAATGTATTTTTGATTTTTGCGATTAAGTTAAGTGATGTGTTTATAATGCAAATTTACTTTGGTTTAGAATAGTGATAATGCTAATTTCATCCAAAAATCTGGGAATAAACCAACTACTAGTATTAAGATAGCATTAATTGACAAAACTAACTGCATGTCTATTGATGCATGAATGGTTATGCCTTTGTTGATTTTATCAAAATACATATATTTAATAATTTGTAAATAATAATAAGCACTAATAACAGCAAAGATAACAACAATGACTGCAACCGTTATAAATCCTGCTGATATCACCTGTTGAAGGATGAAAAATTTTGAATAGAAGCCTACTAATGGCGGAATTCCCGCCATAGACAGCATGACAATTAGCATCATCAATGCAAACCATGGGGAGTGTTTACTAAGCCCCTTAAAGTCAGAAATTTGATCAACTTCAAAGCCTTGTTTATTGAGTAAAATAATCATACCAAATACTGCTAAACTCATCAGCACATAAACCAACATATAGAAAGTGGCTGCACCATAACCCGTTAGTGTTCCAGTGACAAAGCCTAACATGATAAAACCAACATGTGAAATGGTTGAATAGGCTAGTAGTCGTTTAATGTTGGTTTGCATGAGCGCAACAACAGAACCTAGTGCGATGGATAAAATAGATAGCACCATGAATAAATCTGACCAATAGGCGTGCATGCTACCTAGACCATCAACTAAGATGCGTACCAACATAGCAACTGCTGCTATTTTAGGTGCGGTTGAGATAAACAGTGTGACCGAAGTTGGTGCGCCTTGATAGACATCAGGTACCCACATATGAAAAGGCACAGCGCCTAATTTAAAAGCAATACCAATAACCAAAAACACTAAGCCAAAATTAATAATCAGCGTTTCTCTTGAAGCAAGATTGGCGTTGGATGCAAAACTAGCAATGTCACTAATATTAAGACTACCACTAATACCATAAATCATGCTCATGCCGTATAACAGCAAACCTGATGCAATTGCGCCTAAAACGAAGTATTTAAGTGCTGCCTCAATGGAATCTACTCTTTCACGTGCAATAGCGATAAGTGCGTACAGTGACAAAGATAAGATTTCTAGACCTAGATATAAGGCTAATAGGCTGTAGCCTGATATCATCACCATCATACCTAGCACTGACAATAAAACCAAAACAAAATACTCACCCCTAAAGAGTGAGTGCGCTTTTAAATAATGACGTGAGTAAACCATGGCAACCATTGTAGTGGCCATTATAAATACTTTAAATACTGACGCCATGTTGTCCAGCACGAATGAGCCACTAAAAATGATTGTCTGCGGATGATTAATTAAGTTAAATGCCAATAACCCACTGATTAATAAACTTAGTTGGGTTAAATAATAGGTAACTTGCTTAAAACGTTTATATAAGAATAAATCTAGCAATAAAATTACTACAATTGCACTGAGTAAAAAAATCTCTGGTAGTGCAACCCATAAAGATGATATGTCAAATTCGATAAAATTATTCATAAGTTAAAGTTTAGACGTTAAGGCTTGGTGTAATAAATGTTCAATTGAGGTGTGCATCAACTCAATCACTGGTTGTGGATACAAGCCCATGACTAATACTGCTACTGCTAAAATAGCAAGAATTGAAAATTCACGAGCATTAATGTCTTTTAGTGTTGCTACAGCAGGATTGGTAATAGTACCCCAAAATACTCGTTTCACCATCCATAATGTATACGCCGCACCTACAATGAGTGTGCTTGCTGCTAATACACCATACCAAATATTTGCTTGAATGGCGCCTAGGATAACCATAAACTCTCCTACAAAACCTGAGGTGCCTGGTAAGCCTGCGTTGGCCATTGCAAATAACACAGCGAAGCCTGTGAATTTGGGCATAGAATTAATAACACCGCCATAAGTTGGTATTTCTCTTGAATGCAAACGATCATACAACACACCCACTACTAAAAACATAGCAGCTGAGATAAAACCATGTGAAATCATTTGCACCATAGCACCTTCAAGACCTAATAGCGACCCTTCTATTGCATCTGGCTTATAAGCTAAAAATAAGGTAAACACACCTAATGTTACAAAACCCATATGTGAAATTGAAGAATAGGCAATGAGTTTTTTCATATCACGCTGTACGAGCGCAACAAAACCAATATAAACAATGGCAATGAGTGATAACACAATGATGATTTCTGAAAACTCTAATGAGGCATCAGGCGTGATGGGTAATGAAAAGCGGAAAAAACCATAACCGCCCATTTTTAGCATGATTGCCGCTAGAATAACGGAACCACCTGTTGGCGCTTGTACGTGTGCATCTGGTAGCCAAGTATGCACGGGGAACATAGGAACTTTAACCGCAAATGCCATAAAAAATGCCCAAAAAATATAACCTTGCTCTACAAGGCTTAATTCCAAATTGTGCATATCAAGGATTGAAAATGAGCCACCTTTGTTATACATATAGATAAGCGACACCAACATAAATACCGAGCCTAAAAAAGTATATAGAAAAAACTTAATGGAAGCATACACTCGGTTATCCCCACCCCAAATACCAATAATCAACAACATGGGAATTAATGATGCCTCCCAAAATACATAAAATAGAATGGCATCTAATGAGGAAAATACACCAATAATCAAACCCTCCATCATCAGAAAAGCCGCCATATAATGGGCGCACCGCTTGGTAATCACTTCCCAGCCTGCAATAATAACTAAAATCGTTGAAAAGGTTGTCAAAATAATCAGCGGCATAGAAATACCATCTACACCGATGTGATAATTAATGTTAAATTGTGATATCCAAGATGTTTTTTCAACAAATTGCATCAAATGTGTTGATGAATCAAAACTTGTATAAAGGCTTAGTGACATAATAAAAACAAGTATTGAAATGATTACACTCACCCAACGGGCTGTATTGGCGCGATTGTTGCCAATAAAAATCACCAATACGCCAGAAAAAATTGGCAACCAAATTAGCAAACTAAGCAGTGAATCTTCCATAATTAAAGCTTAAGTAATGGGTTGTCGCCTGCAAATAGCACCCAAGTTAAAATAATTAATAAACTAAAAATCATAAAAAAAGCATAATGATAAACATAACCTGTTTGAATGGGGCGTACAATTTTGCCAACTAGACCAATGAGTTTTGCGCTACCATTAACCAGTATCTTGTCAATCAAACCAACATCTGACACCTTGTATAAAAGATTGCCTAATTTCTTAACACCACTGACAAAAACAAGGTCATTAAAACGATCAAAACCGTACAAAGATTCAAGTACGTAGTTGGTACGGTGGCATTTTTTTTGTACCCAATCAGCCCATTGTGTTCTATAAATTGAAAAAACCCAAGCAGTAGCAATACCGCCTATCATCATCCAAAATGGTAAGGTTTGTATTGCATGAGGAATCATTGAGGCTGCGCTATGAAATTCACGATTCAATTCAGCCATAGAGGCGTGGCTTGAGGCAATGGTAATCGCATTATCTAGCCAGCCATTAAACAACATAGGCCCAATCGTCAAATATCCAATCACTAAGGATGGAATGGCTAAAGCAATTAATGGAAATGTCATTGAAGGTGCGGATTCATGTAAATGTTTAGCAATATGTACATCCACCCTAGACTCGCCATGAAACACCAAAAAGAACATTCTTAATGAATAAAAGGCGGTAATAAACACCCCTACCACCACCGCAACATAAACCCAACTTGCATATGGTAATGATGAAAAGTGCACTGCTTCAATAATCATGTCTTTCGAGTAAAAACCTGCAAAACCTGGAAAGCCAATCAGGGCTAATGTGCCAATAAGTGCAGTCCAATAAGTAATTGGCATTTTTTTACGTAACCCACCCATCTTGCGAATGTCTTGCTGATGATGCATGGCAACAATAACTGAACCTGCGCCTAAAAATAATAACGCTTTAAAAAATGCGTGCGTCATCAAATGGAAAATAGCAACTGAATATGCGCTAACTCCTAGCGCAACTGTCATATAGCCTAATTGTGACAAAGTTGAATAGGCCACTACTTTTTTAATATCGTTTTGTACAATGCCGAGCAATCCCATAAATAAAGCAGTAATCGCACCTACAATCATAACCACTGTTAGTGCAACATCACTTAGTTCAAACATGGGTGACATGCGTGATACCATAAAGATGCCTGCCGTTACCATGGTTGCTGCATGAATTAGGGCTGAAATTGGCGTAGGACCTTCCATTGAGCCAGGCAACCAAACATGTAGTGGCACTTGTGCAGATTTACCCATTGCGCCGACAAATAGTAACAAACAAATAATAGTAATAATATCTAAACCCCAAAGTTGTTGGTTCATCGTCTTATTAAGGCTTGAAAATACTTCCATGTAGTCTAATGAGCCACTAAACGCCAATACCAAGCCAATTCCTAATAAAAAACCAAAATCACCCACACGATTAACCAAAAAGGCTTTAAGATTTGCTTGTACCGCACTTTCTTTGTGATGCCAAAAGCCAATTAATAAATATGAAACCAGTCCAACTGCCTCCCAACCAAAGAAAAGTTGCATAAAGTTATTACTCATCACCAGTATAAACATTGAGAATGTAAACAGTGAAATATAACTAAAGAACCTCGTATAGCCAGTATCATCATGCATATAGCCAATGGTATAAATATGCACCATGAGTGAGACAAAAGACACCACCACCAACATTACAGCCGTTAAATTATCAATTAAAAAACCAACACTAACATTTAAATTATTAATTTGCATCCAAGTGTAGAGATTTTGATTAAAGACTTCACCTTGTTCTAAAACGTGATAATTAAAAACATATAAAGACAATATAGTTGAAATTAACACACCTAGAATAGTTAATACATGTGTGGCTGTTTTACCAAGCATAGTACCAAAAAATCCTGCAAAAATTGCGCCTACTAAAGGTGAGAGTGCAATTGTTAAGTAAAGTTTTTCCATTATTAACCCTTTAAACTGTTAGTAACATCAACACTAATAGAACCACGGTTTCTGAACAGCAAGGTTAAAATCGCTAAACCAATGGCAACTTCAGCTGCCGCTACCGTCAAAATAAAAAAAACAAAAATTTGCCCTGCTTCATTGCCTAAGAAATGTGAAAAAGCAACAAAATTAGTATTAACAGCAACCAAAATTAATTCTATACACATTAATAGTGTGATGATATTGGCACGATTAACAAAAATACCCACCAAGCCAATGCAAAAAATAACACTGCTTAGAATTAAATAATCACTCAAACTGACCATTTATTTATCCTCCTTACTAGGCGAGGTAATTGAAACAAGCCTTACCCTATCTTTGGCTTGAACATTCACTTGTTCAGAAATAGATTGTTTTTTACGGCTTGTTTCATTTCTGTGTACCAAGGTAATAGCAGCAATGATTGCAATCAATAATAACACCGCAGCAAGCTCAAATGGATACACATAAGTGGTATAAAGTTGCATTGCTAATACCGTAATATTACTATAATCCGCACCATGACGCGCTGGGCTGCTGAACACGTCTAGTCCAAATTGATTAGCGCCTAACACTAAGCTCATCTCAGCAACAATAATAACAGCAACAATAAGTCCTAGTGGTAAATAGCCCGTAAATTTTGCCCTGAGTGTTGATTTATCGATATTAAGCATTTTAATCACGAATAAAAACAACACCATGACTGCACCCACATAAACCAAAATCAAAGTAATGGCTAAAAATTCAGCCTCAAGTAAAATCCAAATACTGGCAGCACTAAAAAATGCCAGCACTAAAAATAAAACTGCCTTTGCTGCATTGCGTGAAAAAATCATCGCCAAGGAGCTGGCGACAAACCAAAATGAAAGGATATAAAATATTATTTGTTCGGAGTTCATTATCTACCTTTATTTATACTTAGCGTCTTCAAGTCTGACTTGACTAATAGCTTGTTCATTTTTACTGCCTACTTCTAATAGGCGTTCCTTAGTCATAATACTACCTTGTCTTGACTCAAATGCATAATCAAAAATTTGTGTCTCAACAATCGCATCAACAGGACAAGCTTCTTCGCAAAATCCGCAAAAAATGCACTTAAATAAATCAATATCATATTGAATAGTGCGGCGTGTACCATCATCGCGCATTTCAGATTCAATGGTAATGGCATTCGCCGGACAAACGGCTTCGCACAATTTACAAGCAATGCAGCGTTCTTCACCATTGGGATAGCGACGTAGTGCATGCAAACCTCTAAAACGTGGCGATATCGGGGTTCTTTCTTCTGGGAATTGGACGGTAATTTTTTTATTGACTAGTTCTTTGGCGGTAATTTTTAGCCCAGTACGTAACTCGCTTAGAGTGAAATCTTTAACCAATTTGTTCAATTTTTTAATCATAAGATATGCTCACTTAAAACCATGGTCCTAATTCTAATTGGGTCATTAACGCCACAACAAATATCCAAATAATGGTGATTGGTAAAAACACCTTCCAAGATAGACGCATAATTTGGTCGTATCTAAAGCGTGGAAAAGTAGCACGCACCCATAAATATAAAAACATAAAGAAGGTTGTTTTTGCCAATAGCCAAACAATGCCTGGTACCCAAGCAAATGCACTTTCAAGATAAGGGATGGCTTCAAAAGGAGAATGCCAACCACCAAAGAACATCACCACAGCAAGCACTGCCATTAAAATCATATTGGCATATTCTGCTAAGACAAAGACCGCAAACGTCATGCCAGAGTATTCAACATGTGTGCCTCCAACAATTTCTGATTCACCTTCCACAACATCAAAAGGTGCACGATTGGTTTCTACAAGGGCTGAAATAAAAAAGATAACCATCATCGGAAACAAAGGAATAAAGTACCAATGAACAATACCACCTTGTTGTGCTTGAACAATGGTGTTTAAGTTGACACTGCCAGCAATCATTACAACTGTTACTAGCGCAAAACCAATAACAATTTCGTACGAGACCAACAAAGATGCACTTCTAAGTGCTCCCAATAGTGGGTATTTGGAATTGGATGCCCAGCCTGCCAAAATAATACCGTAAACCCCGATAGAACCAATCGCTAAAACATACAACAAACTAATATCTAGATTGGTAACGTAAATACCTTCATCAAATGGAATTACTGCCCATACTGCAATGGCAGGTGCAATAGCCAATACAGGTGCCAGTAAAAATAGATAAATATTTGCCTTGGTAGGAAAAATGATTTCCTTGGTCATTAACTTTAAAGCATCAGCAATAGGCTGCAACCAGCCCTTTGGGCCAACACGATTAGGACCGATACGTAATTGCATATAACCAATCACTTTGCGTTCAGCGTAAGTAAAATAAGCCACCACTAACATCAATGGCATCACCAAAGCAATTGCCTTAATCAAAATAATAAAAATACTAGCCACTGTACCATCAAGCCAAGGAATAAGCGTATGTACCATTTGCACAAAGGCTTGCCAGAGTTCCATTACGCTTGTTCCTGAATGTTGATTGCATGATTGGTATTGATAAATACACAGTCATCTGCCACTGTATCAGTAATAACCACAGGGACGCCTAAATATTTATCATTGTTTGACAAACCTAATATCTCAGCACTCGCTTGGTTCATGCAAGCGCTATTCATTTGTCCAATTTTAGTTTTTTGTAATGTACTACTGTGTCTTAATACAGCATCAATACTGTAAGGTGAGTTTTGCCAAATTACACCAATGCCATTATGTTTATTGGTGAAATTAATATGTCCATCATGAGTGTGTTTTGTATGTGGTTGATGAGATATTTCAGCCAAAACCTGAGTAGAATCCGCATAATGGAAGCCTGGCAATTCTAATAAATCAGCCATGACTTTTAGGATTTTCCAAGCGGGTTTAACTTCATCTGGCGCTTTAACCGCCGCTGTATAGGATTGCATATCATTGTTAACATTAAACTGCGTTCCTGAAGTTTCATAAACACTGGCAATCGGCAAAATAACATCTGAATAGCCAGTAATAATATCGTCTTTAAAGCTATTTAAAGAGATGACAAAAGTATCATCTGGCGTGAAGGCTTTAACAACTGTTTCTAAATGATGAAAATCGTGCTGTGGATAAATATCTAACAAAATAAAACCACGCATCTCAGATGCAAGCATCGTATTAACATCCATGCCAGAGTTTTGTGGTACAAACCCAACCAAATTAGCCGCTATAGTGTTTGCCGTTATACTCAAATTAAGCGTTTTGCTATTGGTACTTTGAGCAATTATAGTTGCTAAATTAGCAATAGCTGAGGCATCTTCATTATTAATAATATGTTCGCCTAAAATAATAACTGAACTGCTAGAATTTAACAACTTAACGGCTATATTGTTAGCAACTTCATCAACCTCAATAGTTGCTAAATAGTTAGGCAACTCTTGGACATTGTTGGTCATGATTGACTTAAGTACACCTGCCAACGTAGATGCTATTTTATTTGGTGCGGTAATATTTTCAGCATTAAGCGGGTAGTTAAAATCAAACTCCATTACATTTAATACATCAATATCAGCGCCTTTTTTTGTGGCTTTGCGCAACCTATGATTAATCATAGGTTGTTCTAATCGGATGTTAGCACCAACAATAAGCGCGTAATCTATCTTTTCCAGTGCATCCAACTTGATGTTTGAATCAAGTGTAATAATATTGTCTAAGTTTTTAATATTTAAACGGTGGTCAATATTGTCACAACCAACTTCTGTTAGGATTTTTTTCAATAGATAAAGTTCTTCCATGGTTGCTGTGCTTGATACTAAACCACCTAATTGATTGGCTTTTTTATGCTTTAAAACATGACTATTGAGTCCTTTTACAGCATAATCCAATGCCACTTTCCAACTCACTTGCTTCCACTGTCCTTGGACTTTAATTTGAGGTTTTAATAATCTATTCTTATGTGTTAAACCCTCATACGAGAAGCGATCACGATCAGAAATCCAAGTTTCATTAATCCAATCATTGTCAGCAGATGCAATCCGTTTAACCTTGCCCTTGTAAGTTTGTACAAACAGATTTGAACCCACTAAATCATGCCTTGCAATACTAGGTATTGAATTCATCTGCCATGATCTTAACTCATATCTAAATGGCTTAGAGGTGAGTGCACCCACTGGACAAACATCAATCATATTGCCTGACAATTCAGATTGAATGCCTTCTCTCAAAAACGGCTCAATCTTTAAATGCTCACCTCGTCCAGTACCACCCATCTCCATCATACCAGCAATTTCTAAACCAAAACGTACGCAACGTGTGCAATGAATACAACGTGTCATGTCTGTTTGAATCAGTGCGCCAATATCACTATCTGACACAATGCGCTTGCCTTCTGAAAAATGAGAAACATCTGAGCCATATTCAACAGCCACATCTTGCAACTCACATTCGCCACCTTGATCGCAAATTGGGCAATCGAGTGGATGGTTAATGAGTAAAAATTCCATCACTGCTTTTTGGCTGGCTTTGGCTTTGTCATTTTGTGTATGAACTTTCATACCTTGCGCAACAGGTGTAGAACACGCAGGTTGAGGTTTGGGTGCACCTTCCACATCCACCAAGCACATCCGACAAGAAGCAGCTACTGACAATTTTTTATGGTAGCAAAATCTTGGCACACTGACACCTTCTCTATCAGTGACTTTGATTAACATTTCACCTACTTTGGCACTCACTACTTTACCGTCAATTTCCATTTCAATATCAGCCATCAAATTATCCTTTCACCATTGATTTACCATGCTTAATATAATATTCAAATTCCTTGCGGAAATTACGCAAAAAACTCTCAACAGGCATAGCAGCAGCATCACCTAATGCGCAAATGGTGTTACCCATAATTTTATCTTGCACACCTAATAATAAGTCAATATCGCCCTGTTTGCCATTACCATCAATAATGCGTTTTAATACGCGATATAGCCAGCCCGTACCTTCACGACAAGGGGTACATTGCCCACAAGACTCATCATAATAAAAATGTGCCAACCTTGTTAACACTGCAACCATGCAAGTTGACTCATCCATAATAATGACTGAGCCTGCACCGAGCATTGAGCCTGCTTTTTCAATGCCATCATAATCCATGGTCATGCTCATGGCAACTTCTGCGGTAAGTACTGGGGTTGATGAGCCACCTGGAATCACGGCTTTTAACTGAGCCCCATCACGCATCCCACCTGCCATCTTGAGTAAATCTTTAAAAGGTGTGCCCATAGGTACTTCAAAATTTGCTGGATTTTTAACATGACCTGAAACTGAAAATAACTTACAACCACCAGAGTTTTCAACACCAACATCTGCAAACCATTGTCCGCCACGGTTTATAATCTCAGGAACACTTGCAAAGCTCTCGGTATTATTAATCGTGGTGGACTTGCCAAACAATCCTACATTAGCAGGGAATGGTGGCTTAAATCTAGGCTGACCTTTCTTACCTTCAATAGATTCCAACAAGGCGGTTTCTTCTCCACAAATATAAGCACCTGCACCTAGGTGTGTATATAAATCAAAATTAACTGAACTATTGTTAATATTTTGACCCAATAATCCTGCCTCATAAGCCTCTTTTAATGCATCTTCAAAGCGATAAAATGGCGCCATAAATTCACCGCGGATATAGTTATAACCAACACTGGCGTTCATAACAAAACCACCAATTGCCATGCCTTCAATCACGGCGTGAGGATTAAACCTTAAAATATCTCTATCTTTACAAGTGCCTGGCTCGCCCTCGTCTGAATTACAAACCACGTATTTTTGCCCGTCAGAATGACGTGGCATAAAACTCCATTTAAGTCCAGTGGGAAACCCAGCACCGCCACGACCACGTAAGCCTGAAACTTTAAGCTCGTCAATAATGTGTTCAGGTGTTAGTTGACCTTTTAGGATTTTGCGCCAGACTGAATATCCACCACTGGCTTCATAAGTCTTGAGCGAATAGCATTGGTCTTTGGTCAAATTTTTAAAGCAAACTTCATTCATTTAAGATTGTCCACAATCTTATCAATTTTATCAATGGTAAGATTTTCAAAATAGTCATCATTAATTTGAAACATTGGCGCACCTACACAAGCGCCCAAACACTCAACCTTTTTAACACTAATCAAGCCATCAGACGTTACTTCGTCTGTTTTAACGCCTAACTTATTTTCCAAGTGCGCGATTAAATCATCAGCGCCATTCAACATACATGAGATATTATGACAAAAACGAATCACATATTTACCAACTTTTTTATGATTGTAATTTTCATAAAAAGTCGCTACCTCTTGAGCGGCAATGCCTGGCATGTTTAAATAATCAGCCACTGCTTGAATGGTATCAGCGTTCAATCTATTTCCATTTTCTGCTTGAACAATTTTTAAAGCTTGCATAACGGCAGAGCTTTGCCTGTCTTTTGGATATTTTGCAATCCAAGCATCAATTTGTTTTTTTGCTCCAGTTGAAATCATCTGTCTATCTCGCCAAATACAACATCTTGCGTACCAATAATGGTCACAACATCTGACAACATGTGCCCTCTTACCATTTCATCCATAGCAGCTAAATGCGCAAAACCGGGTGCTCTAATTTTGACTCTATAAGGTTTATTAGC
Source organism: Candidatus Ruthturnera sp. Tsphm01 (assembly GCA_030142985.1). Taxonomy (GTDB): domain Bacteria; phylum Pseudomonadota; class Gammaproteobacteria; order PS1; family Pseudothioglobaceae; genus Ruthia. The sequence continues at coordinate 569,834 of CP125320.1, forward strand.
CCCATCAGAAATTAAATACACCCCAAACTCACCCTTCGGATGTTCAACAGTACGATAAATTTCACCCTTTGGCAGGCAGTAGCCTTCAGTAAACAATTTAAAGTGATGAATTAAAGATTCCATGTCATCTTTCATATCAGCACGTTTGGGTGGTGATACTTTGTGATCATCACTCATGACCGCACCTGGATTTTCTTGTAACCACTTAACACATTGTTTAATAATATGGTTTGATTGGCGCATTTCTTCCATGCGTACCAAATAACGATCATAGCTATCACCCGTCATACCCACCGGAATATCAAACTCTAACTGGTCATAAACTGCATAAGGCTGGTTTTTCCTCAAATCCCACGCCACACCAGATCCTCTAAGCATAGGGCCTGTAAATCCTAGTTGTTTAGCACGATTAGCAGAAACAATACCAATGTTGACCAAACGCTGTTTCCAAATACGATTATCCGTTAATAAATCATCATACTGCTTGATACTTTTAGGGAATTCTTTAACAAAATCAGCAATAAAATCTAATAATGAGCCTTGGCGATTTTCATTCATGATTTTTAATTCTTTATCCGTGCGAAAATCTGAAACTAAATATTGTGGCATTTTATCTGGCAAATCTCGATAAACACCGCCTGGACGATAATAAGTTGCGTGCATGCGTGAACCTGATACCGCCTCATAACAATCAATTAATTTTTCGCGTTCACGAAACGCATACAAGAAAATACTCATCGCGCCAACATCAAGCCCGTGCGTACCTAACCACATTAAATGATTAAGAATTCGGGTAATTTCGTCAAACATCACTCGGATGTACTGAGCACGTTCAGGCACTTTGATGCCCAACATGGTTTCAATTGCCATGACATAAGCGTGTTCGTTGCACATCATTGAAACATAATCAAGCCTGTCCATATATCCAATTGATTGATTATACGGCTTTGATTCTACTAATTTTTCTGTACCACGATGCAACAAGCCAATATGCGGGTCAGCGCGTTCAATCACCTCACCATCAATTTCTAAAATAAGACGCAACACACCGTGCGCTGCAGGATGTTGAGGACCAAAATTAAGGGTATAGTTACGAATTTCAGCCATTTTATTTTCTAATTACCCTTGGTACGTTAATATTTGGCTCAATACTCACTTTCTCATAAACCACTCGACCTAAATCTTCATCATAACGCATTTCAACTTCGCCAATCATTGGGAAATCTTTACGTAACGGATAACCTTTAAAACCATAATCAGTCAAAATTCGGCGTAAATCTGTATGATTTTCAAACAAAATACCCATTAAATCAAAAGCCTCGCGTTCATACCAATCAGCAGATGCCCAGATATCAGTAACTGACTTAATAATAGGCTCAGCTTCATCAACAAATGATTTCACTCTAATGCGTTTGTTTTTACTCACAGATAACAAATGATATACCACAGCAAAACGCTGCTCATGCCTGTCTTCTAAACCTTGATGATTACGCCCTCTAGAAAAACCAGAAGCACTAGCATTACCATTCCAGTCTGATTGTCCATAAGTTAAATAATCAACGCCACATAAATCTATTAACGTGTCAAAAGAGAAGGAATCTCTTAATTTTAAACAGGTTTTAATAATATCCTGAGAATCAACTGTTAAAGTCAACTCGTCGAAAGTTTCAACCAAATGACGCTCGCTGAAAACCTCAATTAACGATACTTTTAAATCTTGCATTAGGTTCTTGCAATGGTGTTAGTGCGGCGGATTTTATCTTGCAATTGTATGATGCCGTATAGCAATGCTTCTGCTGTTGGCGGACAACCTGGGACATAAATATCAACAGGAACAATGCGATCACAACCCCTAACGACTGCATAAGAGTAATGATAATAACCGCCACCATTCGCACACGAACCCATAGAAATAACCCACCTTGGTTCAGGCATTTGGTCATAAACTTTGCGTAAAGCTGGCGCCATTTTGTTGGTGAGTGTACCCGCAACAATCATCAAATCTGATTGACGTGGCGTGGGTCTAAAGACAATACCAAAACGGTCTAAATCATAGCGAGAAGAGCCTGCTTCCATCATTTCCACCGCACAACACGCCAAGCCAAAAGTCATAGGCCAAAGTGAGCCTGTTCTTGCCCAGTTAATAATGCTGTCAAGTGATGTGGTTACAAAACCTTGTTTCATTAAGCCTTCAATTGCCACTAACTATTCCCATTCAAGTGCACCGTTTTTCCACTCAAAAATAAAACCCACTACCAGTAAAAATAAGAAAATACTAATCGCAATAAAACCAAACCAGCCAAGCTGAGATTGAACTACCGCCCACGGAAAAACAAAAGCAACTTCTAAGTCAAACAAGATAAATAAAATAGCCACTAAATAATAGCGCACATTGAAATACATACGAGAATCATCAAAGGCAGGAAAGCCACACTCAAATTGAGTATTTTTTTCTTCATATGGTTTGCTTGGCCCTAGTAAATAGCCAATCAACATAGGTCCAACACCAAAAGCAATCCCTAAGAAAATAAATACAATGATAGGTAGATAGTTTTCTAACACCCAACCTCTCCTAGCCAAAAAAATAGAATTCTAAATATTATATCTAATTTAATCAATCAATCCATCCATAACCAACAAATATATTTTATATTTTATATTTTTAGAGGCTAAATTATGCATTAACCTCGGTACCACCTACGGTTAGTTGGTCTATTTTTAAACTAGGCTGACCAACACCTACGGGCACATTTTGACCGTCTTTACCACACACGCCAACGCCACTATCAAGCTTCAAATCATTGGCTACCATGGATATTTTTTTTAACACCTTATCACCAGAGCCTGTTAATGTCACGCCTTTAACAGGGTGCGTAATTTTTCCATTCTTAATAAGGTAGGCCTCGTTGGCACTAAAAACAAACTTGCCTGAAGTAATATCAACTTGACCACCATCAAAATTAAGCGCATAAATACCCTCATCAACAGACGCAATCATATCTTCTAAAGAATCTTGTCCATTTAGCATATAAGTATTGGTCATTCTTGGCATGGGAATATGAGCATAAGACTCGCGCCTACCATTACCTGTTGATACCGTATTCATTAGTTTGGCATTCATTTTGTCAAATAGATAGCCTTTTAAGATGCCATTTTCAATCAACAAGGTATTTTGTGTTGGCGTACCTTCATCATCAATTGTCAAACTACCACGCCTATTTTCCAAAGTGCCATTATCAACAATGGTGCATTTATCACTGGCTACTTGCTCGCCAATTCTGTTGGTGAATACGGATGATTTTTTACGATTAAAATCACCTTCCAAGCCATGGCCAATGGCCTCATGCAATAATACTCCTGGCCAGCCAGAACCTAATATGACTGGCATGTTTCCAGCAGGTGCGTTTTTTGATTCCAACGCTACTAACGCCTGTCTAATGGCTTCATTAACATAAACTTCATCCAAAGCATGGTCAACAAAATATCGATAATCATACCGACCGCCACCGCCACTTGAAGCTGATTCAATTCTACCATTATGCTCAACAATAATACTCACACTAACACGCACCATCGGGCGATAATCTTTTGAAAATACACCATCAGTTGAAACAATTAATACCTCGCTAAACCCGCCAGAAATCGAGGCTCTGACTTGTTTAACTTTAGGCTCTTTTCTGGCAAGCATATCAATTCTATTTAGAAAATTAACCTTTTCTTGCGAGCTGAAACTACTGAGTGGATTCAAGTCATTGTATCTAGCAACCTGTGGAATAGATTGAAAAGCTTGAATTTTTCCCACACCAGTTTGAGTCGATATTCCCTTGGCAAAACCAATGGCTTTTTCAATCGCTTTGAGATTTAAATCATCTGAATAAGCAAAGCCGGTTTGGTCAGAACTGACAGCTCTAGTGCCCACACCATGACTGATGTGGTAAGTGCCAGATTTAACAATACTTTCTTCTAAAAACCAAGACTCAACCGCTGAATGTTGAAAATACAAATCTGCATAATCAACACCCTTAACTGCCAAAGAAGACAATAAAGTGGTTATTTTTTCTTGATTTAGATGATGATCATCCAATAGTTGCTCAATCATAATATAGTTGATATATTCTCAATAATAGGCTCACTCCATGGGCCTGTTATTTTATATTTAAATTCAACAACTTTATCAACAACCTTATTAATCAGTTTGCCTTTAAACAATATTTTATCCGCTAGCCAAACCCCCAAGCCTGCCAAACCACCGCCAGCCAAATAAGTAGCTATCGGCACGGCATCACTAATAGTAGGCAATACTTTTGCTTCCAAATGATAGGTTTGTTTAACGATATTACTTGAGCCTGTTAAGTTAATCGTGCTTGAACTTGAGTCAAGTTCAAAATAGTCAATAGTCGCCACAGAATTATTAATAGAGATTTGTGAATTAATCGTATCATAAGCAAACCCTTTGCTAACCAAATCAGTGACATTTAGCTCTAAACGCCTAGCAATAGATTTAATATTAAGTAGTGATAAAACCCGACCAATATTAGGGTCTTTATTTGTAAAGACACCTTCTTTAACTTTCATTTTAATCAAGCCACTAGTGTCTTTAAAACTCATGTTCCATGGGGCGCAATTGCAAAATAAGCGCACATCAAACTCAAATTGACCGCCACGAACTTTCTCTTGGGTGTTTAATTTGTCAAGAAATTCACTCAACTTCTCACCTTTTGCTTTGGCAATAAGCTGAGTTTTATCATCAACCCAAACACCATCAAAACTAATATTTTGGCTACCAACGCCCACACCTGAAAATTCTAAATTAATAATTTTAAGCGCCTTATCTTGCGATTCAAGTATGACATTAAAATCAGGCCACTTACTTTCACCTACTTGTATGTCTTGTACACTTAAATGCATACTAGGGAAATCCTTTGCCTGAATATCCCAATTGCCTTTTATTTTGTCTAATGCTGTTACTTGGAGGTTTGTCAGTTCCACCTCAGGTAGGGCATCTTTATTCAGTATAATTTTTGCATCAGTTTTTAACGCATCAGACCTAACCTTTGCTTCCCATGATTGATCCGAATATTTAGCCAAGTAAAACTCGAAATTGTTACTACTATTAGTAAGTCCTACTTTAAATACTTCTAAATCACTATTTTGATTATTAGAATTGACGTGAATATTAAATAGTTCACCTCGAATGTTACCCATACCTTTTGAGATAATTTGATTATTATGTAATGTCAATTGTGCATCATAATTTTTAACTACAATTACACCGCCAAATGTTGTCAAATGATTGTCTCGGATACTCAAATCAATATCCAATACTGGCTCTGTTTCATCCAGTGGTATGATTAAATCTATATCGCCTACTACCTTGCCAGATAAACTCAATTGTTCAAGTACATCATTCACATTATCATTCAGCGGTGCATCTTTTAAAAATTGAGTTAATATTTCACTTTGGGTGTTAATTTTACCAACGACGCTAATCTCTAATTTGTCTTTACTCATATCCAGCATTTGAACTTTGACACCTTGCAAAGGCATATCGTTTAACACAGTATGATTAACCATAACTGTAATTTTCCTACCATCAATAGCAATATCTGCATCTAATTGCTTAAGACGTTGCCAGTCAGTATTAAATAACAGTTCAGCATTATTTAAGTGTGCATCAAATTTTATTTTTGCTGGTAGTTGTTTTGAAAGATTTTTCTTGATATTAATATTAATGTTATCCAACTCACCTGATTGAAATGCATGCTTAATCCATTGATGAGTCACATCACCTATCAATGTTATAGGTAAGTAATCACCAATATTAATCACATTCATGCGCTGGATAGAGCCACTAAATTGGATAAAATCATCATCTTTCTGGCTATACAGCTTAAGGTTTGATAACAACTTAAAGTCATCGCCACTAAAAGTAATTGGCAATGTTAAAAAACCATTCTGATTAGCCTTAGTGCTAGATAAGGCAATTGTGATGTTAAAATGCTTAGTACCAATACCCTGACTAGGTATTGTTAACAAAAATTTCGCCCCGTCTCTTTTAAGCGTCAATGGCGCAATCTCAATTGTATCTTTAATAATTGTTTTCTTAATATGCAAAGATTCAAAAAAATATAGCACTTCTAGCATATCAAGTGAGGCTATATTTTTAATGTCATCTATACTAAAGTCATCAAGGTTAGAATAAAGCACCAAGGTGTCAATATAAATTTGGCTAGGATGGTAAATATCATCAAACAAACTTAGCAGATTAATATACCAAGATAAGTTTTTAATCATGGCTATTTCCTGAGCCTCACCAGACGTAATAGAAATATCATGCACTTTTAAAACAATGCTTTTATTTTCAAAATCAAATGTGATTTTAGACAACTGAACATCAAGCCCAGTTAAACTTGATAATTGAGTCTCAATCGGCGCTTTTAGTAACATTGGAAAGGTGACAAAAAATGACACTACTAATACAATAATGAACGCAATAATAACACTAACCCAAGTGCTTATTTTTAATACTCTAATACCACTTAAGAGTGTTTTTTTAATCATTTTTGATACTTGTTGCTGACTTGGCAGTATAATACTTCTCTTTGGGAATTATAACTTATTTTTACGAACAGGTTATCTATCAATGTTGACACAAGGCTATATTAAAAATAAGGAAAAATACTATGTACTTTAAAAATTCAGTGGCGACTATTATCGCTTTTATTATTATTATAATTGGTGTTGATGCATTTTTTAGTCATTTAATTAAAGTTAACTCTGTTGACACTTCAACATTTGAAGACAGGATTAGACCACTAGGTCAAGTATATTTAGAAGGTGATATTGATGTTAACATCATTAAAGCACCCGTAGCAGTTGCTACAAAATCTCGCAGTGGCGAAGAGGTTTATGCTTCTGTATGTGCTAGTTGCCATAGTATTGGTGTTGCTGGCGCGCCTAAGTTTGGTGTTAAGGCTGACTGGGCACCAAGAATTAAACGTGGTATTGCAGATTTAGTCAAAGTGTCAATCTCAGGCGTAGGCGCAATGCCACCAAAAGGCACCTGTATGACTTGTTCAGATGATGAGCTAAAAGCAGCCATTGAACATATGACAAAATAAAATTTGCCAATCTCTCTCAAAGGGCTAGGCGGATGTAAAAATACCCAGCCCTTTGTTTTTCTCTACTTTATCAAAATCAAACACTTGTCCATTCATAGCAATATAAACACCGCACTCTTTGGTTTGCACTGCACTCAAAGCCACACCTAAATTAAACAATGCATCAGAGCTATTGATAGAGTAAGGAATCATAGCGCCAAACAAAACAATGTTTTTATTGTTAACTTCTTTACCCAATAGTTTTGCAGTTTCAACCATGGTGTCAGTACCATGAGTAATTAAAACATGGTTTGTATCACTTGCTTGACACTTTCGCAAAATCAATGCTCGATCAACATCACTCATATCCAAACTGTCCTTTAAAAATAGCACTTCAGATAAAGTATCAACCATTGACCTAGACCGATTAAGCATATCAACAAGATGCGTTTTTTTAAATACCAACTGACCAGTCAACTCATCATAAGCCTTATCAATTGTGCCACCAGTGATTAATAATTTAATTGTCATGGTGTCAACAATACCTTATTAAAATATTTGGAATTTAATAAATCATACGGGGTAACAAAATAACCACTATCCTTATCAACATCTAAATCATAACCTAAATCTTCAGCAGTTTTCCAATATAAGTACCAAATATACTGTGAACAATAAAATGCACTGCCATCAGTTTTCTCAACTATCTTATATTGCTTGTGCTTAGTGTTGGGTAGATTTTTTAAAAAAGCTGTTTTAAACTTCTCATTAAATGCTTTATATCTTAACACCGTAAACTCTTTTTTCTTGCTAAGCCAAAGTATCACATCTGTTTCATAATATCCATAACACAACTCTGGATACTCTCCAACTTTGTACTTACTAACCATGATTACAGAATGCCCAAACCATGACATAGGTTTTTTCCAGTCCTTGCTAGTGATAATAACATCCCCAATTTTTAACTGTTTACTAACCTTGTAAAGCTGATCTTTGGTTTCCCAAGTATTAAATTCAAGCACATTAGAAGTAGAACAACCGCCAAGAAAGGCGGTTGTTATAAATAAAATGAGTAATAATTTAACGCCCTTAATCAATATTTATTATCACTAGACACATTAAACACCTTTACATTTATTTATCATTTGTGCTGTTTCTATTGCCTCTATCATGCCTTTATATTTGGCAACATCTGCTTCGCTGTCGCCAGCAAATGCTGAGGGCGGTATTAAAACCAAAAATACGCCACCTGCATCTACATTAGCAGCAGTATCTTGTTTATCAGAATAAATAGCAAGTTTAGCTCTGGCGTCTGCCATTTGTGTGGTCAAAACTGCACAACTACCATTAATATACCTTTCATGGGACATGTAAGATGCGGCAATACTTTCTGGTCTATTAGCACACCCCCCCCCTGTAAGAATAGTTACAATTAGTGTCATTAATAAAAATTTCTTGTTCAATGTAAACATGACTCTTCTTTAAATAATCAAAAAAATGAATTATATACTAAATATTTACTTAAACCATCGGTTATAAAACTACTACTTTAATAATGAAAATGACTATATTTAAGCTCTTTTGCCAAAAATATCTGTACCAATGCGCACAAAAGTAGCGCCATTAGCAATGGCTGATTCCAAATCATGACTCATACCCATAGATAGCGTATCTAACTCAGGACATCTTTTCCCTATTTCTGCCATTTTAGTAAAGCTTTGCTGTGAATTATCAGGGTTGGGTATGCACATAAAGCCTCTTAAAGTGAGATTTTTCAAATTTTCAAAATGAGTCATTAGTTCATCAATTTGTTCAACCAATACGCCTGATTTGGTGGGTTCATTGTCAATATTAATTTGTAAAAGTACTTTCAGTTTAGGTAAAAATTTTGGGCGTTGGTTGTTGAGCCTTTTGGCAGTCTTTAGCCGATCTATACTGTGCACCCAATCAAAATTTTGGGCAATTTTTAAGGTTTTATTTGATTGAATAGGACCAATAAAATGCCAAATTAAGTTTTGACTCTTTAAGTGGTTAATTTTTATGAGTGCTTCTTGCAGATAATTTTCAGCAAAATGTTGCTGACCTACATCAATCGCTTGTTGTAATTCATCTATCGATCTAGTTTTACTCACTGCAACCAAAGTAACAGACTGAGTGTGATTAACGTTGTTAATTCTTATCTGGACTTTTTCTAAGTTATCTTTAATCAAAATACTTGATAGGCATCAAACACTGGGCCGTCAACACAAATGCGCTTCATGGCAATGCCTTGGTTAGTTTGTACTTCAACCACACACCCTGCACAACCACCCACAGCACAAGCCATGTTTTCCTCTAATGAGACTTGACAAGGCAGGTTGTATTCTTTAGCCAAACTAGCCACCGCTGCTAACATTGGGTGTGGACCACAAGCATAGACTTCAACTTGCATTCTTTCATCAATTGTTAGGTCATCTAAATACACTTTGGCTAAATCGGTTACAAAACCCTTAAATACACCATCAAAACCCTGCAAACTGGCTAAGCGACATTCAATACCCCAATCTTCTAACTCAGGCATGGTGTGTGTTGCACCTTGATAATCCTTGTTATTATCGGCTAACTTGTCAGCAAAGGGAAAGGGCACTTCGGAGCCTAAGATTGCAAAAGATTCATAGTCAAGGTCTTTTACTTGTTGTGCAATGGCAATCATTGGCGGCATACCCACACCACCGCCAATCAGTAGTGGTCGTTTTTTATCAGTGAGTTTAAAGCCATTACCGATAGGGCCAATCACTGACAACACATCACCCACTTTACGCTGTGATAATTGACGAGTGCCCTCACCCACCACCTTATAAAGTAAATCAAAGGTGCCATTTTCAAAATCAACTGACATAATTGAGATGGGTCGTCTCATGGCTAAAGCACTAGAGACAGTAAGGTGTACAAACTGTCCTGGCTTGGTTTGTTTGGCAATAATATCTGATGCCAAAGTTAAAATATATTGCTCACCTTCAAACTGATAATGTGCCAAAATTTGACAATCGCGTACCTTAATACTGGCTTTATTCATTGCAAGTAATCAGTGTGCCTACACCACTATCTGTAAAGACTTCTAGCAATACCGCATGCGCAACCCGTCCATCAATAATATGCGTAGATTTAACCCCATTTTTAATGGCTGATAGAGCACAATTAATTTTTGGCAGCATGCCACTATGAATCGTGCCATCCTCAATCAATCCATCAATGATATTGGCATCAAGTCCAGTTAATAATTCACCATTGGCATCTAATAAACCAGACGTATTAGTTAATAATATTAACTTTTCAGCATTCAATGCTTGTGCGATTGCACTTGCGACCAAATCTGCATTGATATTATAAGAAAAACCATCTTTGCCCACGCCAATGGGTGCGATGACTGGAATAAAATCCCCTTTTAATAATAAATTAATCACAGAAATGTCAATTTTATCCACCTCGCCCACATGACCAAGATCAATAATTTCAGACGTTAGTTTAATATCATGCTTTAATTTTTTAGCAGAAATTAGGCTACCATCTTTACCAGTCAAGCCAATTGAATGACCGCCATGCTGATGAATAAGATTAACAATTTCTTTATTAACTAAACCGCCTAGTACCATCTCAACCACATCCATAGTTTCCGCATCGGTGACGCGCATACCATCAATGAATTGACTTTGTTTGCCAATTTTCTCTAGTATCTTGCCAATTTGTGGACCACCACCATGCACCACAATTGGATTCATACCAACAGACTTCATCAGCACAATATCACGTGCAAAACTGGATTTTAAGGCTTCATCAACCATGGCGTTACCGCCATACTTAATGACGATGGTTTTGCCTTGGAATTTTTGAATATAAGGTAAGCTTTCTGTTAAGACGCTTGCAATGTTGTATGTGTTACTAGGCATATTGTTTGACATAAAAATTTATTAAAACACTATTTTACTTAATGCCTATACAATAAATATAATTATTTCTTTGACAGCCAAAACCACCAAACAATGCCAAAAATTAATACCAATCCTGCCATATTCATAAATATTATCATGAACCAACCCCAATTTTAATGCGCCTTAATCGATTGGCATTACTAACCACAGTGAGTGACGACATCGCCATTGCCGCACCTGCAATCATTGGATTGAGTAATATACCAAACAGTGGATACAAAATACCAGCAGCCACTGGAATGCCTAAAGTATTATAAACAAAGGCACCAAATAAATTTTGTTTAATGTTTCTTGTGGTCATTTTAGAAATATAAATAGCATCTACCACAGCAGACAAAGATCCGCGCATTAAGACCACATCAGCACTTTCAATAGCAACATCTGTGCCTGTTCCAATTGCAAAACCAACATCAGCTATAGCCAATGCCGGCGCATCATTAATACCATCTCCAACCATACCCACAACGACACCATTTATTTGTAATTGTTCTATTATTTTTGCTTTTTCATTGGGCATTACCTCAGCAATAACATCAGTAATATTAACTGAATTAGCGACAGCTTGTGCTGTGACTTTATTATCACCCGTTAGTAATATTACTTTTAGCCCAGCCTTCTGCATTTGTTTGACTGCTATTGCAGAATCTGCTTTGATTGAATCTGCAATAGTAATAACTGCTGCAGCCTTGCCATTAATAGCCAAATAAATAGGCGTTTTAGCCTCTTGAGAACGTAGGGCTGATTCTGCTCGCAATTCATTAATATTAATATTATATTTATGCATTAAGCGATTATTACCAAATAAAACTATTTGATTATCTATTTCCGCTTTAACCCCTTGTCCTGTCATTGAATCAAAATTCTTATAAGGTCTAATAGGTAAATCTTGAGATTTTGCATGTTCAACAATAGCCTGTGCTAATGGATGCTCAGATGATGACTCTATCGACGCTGCAATACTCAAGCACTCTTGATTAGAAATATGCGCTAATGTCATAATATTTGTAACACTTGGACTACCTTGAGTAATGGTGCCTGTTTTATCTAGGACAATAATATTAAGCTTACCCGCTTGTTGTAAGGCATTACCATTACGAATTAACATCCCATGCTCTGCCGCCTTGCCAACGCCAACCATAATAGAAATAGGCGTTGCCAATCCCAATGCACATGGGCAGGCAATAATGAGTACGGTTACTGATGCTATTAACGCAAAAGTGATGCTGTGGCTAATATTAAACCATAATAGAAAGGTGATAACGGTAATAATAAGCACCACAGGTACAAACACAGCTGAAACCTTATCAACCAATTTACCAATCTCAGGTTTGCTAGCCTGTGCCTTGCGCACCATTTCAATAATATGAGCCAATGCTGTATCTTTACCAATGTGAGTAGAAACAAATAAAAAAGAACCTGTTTTATTAATGGTCCCTGTTGTAACCTCATCGCCAATATTTTTCTTAACTGGCATTGGTTCGCCAGTCAGCATTGATTCATCAACACTAGAAGAGCCATCAATTAACTTGCCATCAACTGGTATTCTTTCTCCAGGATGCATTTTTATGATTTCTGATAATCTTACTTGCTCAATAGGTAAAATTATTTCTTTACCATTACGTATTACCAATGCTGTTTTTGGTTGCAAACCAATCAGTCGCTTAATTGCTTGAGAAGTTTTACCACGTGCCTTGCTTTCTAACGCCGAACCAAGATTAATCAGTGAAATAATAATTGCAGTGGCTTCAAAATATACATGTTGGACATTATCAGGAAAATAATCAAACAACACAACCACTAACATTGAAAACAGCCACGCCACACTTGTGCCTAATGCTATCAAGGTGTCCATATTGGCATTGTGATTTGAGAATGATTTTAAGGCACTAGTATAAAAATGAGCGCCTGAATAATACATAACCGCCAAAGTTATCAGGCCTATCACTAGCCAAAATGCTTGACCAGTGGCGTTAGCCATTGCTGGTAATATGCCTAATAAACTTGCTATAAATAAAGGCACGCCAATTGATGCAGCAACCAACGATTTCCTTATTAATTGTTGATAATAAATAAGGTCTTGCTGTTCTTTTTCCAGCGCCTGATCAGCAGTGTCTAATACCATCTCAACTGCATTATATCCAGCATCCCCCACAGCCTTAATTAAACTATCTATTGATGCCATGCCAGTAATATTAGCAGTATGGTCAGCAAAATTAACACTGACTTTATTAACGCCATCAACCTTATTCAATGCGTCTTCAACGCTGGTAACACATCCAACACAAGACATACCTAAAATTGATAAATGAATATTATCATTGTTCATACAAGCCTCCCATGCTACTATAAATTAAGGACTTTAACTAGTTAATAAGGTCCTTAAAAAAAATTGCTTGTGGCGTACATAGGAAATAATATCACTAACTCTCTCTGGTGATAATCCGTCAATCTTTGGCATATCACCAAATTTCCAATGATGCTGCCTAACCCCACTTTTTACCGCATAATAAAACGACAGGTCTGCATGATGAGAGGGTTTGTATATCTCATCAAGTAACGAAGGTCCTTGTTCACTTCCTAATAGATTATCTCCATGACATTTTATGCAGGCAGATTGATAACTACTCTCACCTTGAGAAATACTAGGCTTGTAATCCATATTAGGAAAAAGACCACCATCCACGTTTTTTGAACCAAGCCACTCACTTTCAATGAGTATAAAAAATCCAAGTATAAAAACTATTGTAAATAATAAAATCTTATTCATCGGCTTTATTTTGTGTAACTTACACCACTACAAATTGCCCCATCATACCCCTGTCTTCGTGCTCTAAAATATGACAATGATACATATAAGGTATTTTTGCGTCACTAAACTCAGGGAACTTGATCAATACCTTGACCTGCTCATCAGAATGAACCAGTACAACATCCTTATAGCCCAATTCGTGACCTTGAACACCGCCACTCCTAGAGATAATTTTAAACTGCACATTGTGAATATGAAACGGATGCGCCATCATAGAATGATTCTCAATCGTCCAAATTTCTACGCTACCCGCTTTCACCACTTCATCAATACGATTCATATCCATAGTTTTTCCATTAATACTAAAAATATCGCCACCAAACATCATCATTGGACCCATATGCATTTGCAATGTCATTAAACGCTCATTACTCACAACAGACATTGGAATTAATTGATGAGTTGTCAATCGATCAGGGATGCTTCGGCTGCTTTTTTGTACGCTTAAAGCATCAATTTGGAAAATAATCAAATCTTTGTCACGATTCATCATTCTACTCATCATGCTTGGTTGCACTTGGCTGGAATTATGTTTCAAGGTGGGCATTTTCCCGTCTGCAACGCTAAGTAAAATTTCCACCCTTTCTGCTGGCGCTAGTTTAAGTGAATTAACTTTAACAGAGTGCTCTAACAAACCACCATCACTACCAATGATGTAGAAAGCTCGATGATCGTCAAAACTCAAATGATAAGTTCTAGCATTAGAGCCATTCAATAGACGCAAGCGCAATAATGATTTTTTTGCTTTTAAAACAGGGTTAATAACACCATTAACTAAAACAGTTTGCCCTTTTTTACCCATCATCCTGTCTGGCATGGAGCGAATATAGGCAAATGCACCATTTTTCTTAAAGTCCTTATCCTGAATAATAACAGGGATGTCATCCACACCATATTCCATCGGTAAGTTTAAGTTCCTAACAGATTCATCATCAACAATAAATAACCCTGCCAATCCTTGGTAGACTTGCCTGCCTGTTTGATGAATTTGATGAGAGTGATACCATAATGTTGCTGCATCCTGAATAATATCAAACTCACTTAGCCAAGTACCACTCGGCTGAATTGGCTGATGAGGCCCACCATCTGCTTTGGCAGGCAACTTCATTCCATGCCAGTGCAGTGTAGTAGTTTCATCAAGACTATTTTTAACCTTAATGTGCACTCGGTCACCTTTGCTAGCCCTCAAGGTCACGCCTAAAAAAGACTGATTAATACCTAGTGTTGGGGTTAATTGATTAGGCAAAATAGCACTTTGTCCAGATTGGATATTCAAATCAAAATACACATCTTTACCAATCCTTTTGCCTGTTTCTAGTACTGGCACCTGAAAACGTTTTTTAAACAATCGCCCACCTGCCAAAACTATTTGCTTAGGCAGGGCCATCAAAGTCAAGCCAGCTTGGATAAATCGTCTTCTGCTAATCATTTTGAAAACCTTGCATCATATTTTTGTTGTATATCTTTAGACCATAAACTATGGATATAATCAAGCAGGGATCGTTTTTCAGCCTCACTGAGTTGGTTTTTAAACCCTGGCATTTGCCCACCAAATTGTGCGCCGCCGTTATTAATAGTGCGTAATAATTGTGCGGGTGAGTGATGCCAAGTGTGTGCCGTACCATTCACAGGTGGTGCTGGAAAATTACCATCAACTTGCCTCTTTTTCCAATCTTTGACAAGACCGCCACCTGCCTTCCCATGGCACACTAGACAATTTTTATCAAAAGTTGTTTTGCCTAATTGCACCTTATCTGCTTCTTTTGCTTGCACATCATCACTATCAAAGCAACTGCTTAAAAACAATACGCTTGATAATATTATTAATATTTTCATCTTTTCTCCTTTTTTTTATCTTAAAAATCAGCCACATATATAATACTAAGTAACTACTTGCCCTTCTAAAACCAAAAACGCACGCCAGTTACCAATTGTGCGTTTTCAATATCCTTATTTTCATTACTAGCAAAGTCTGCCGTATTGCTATATTTTTTCTCCCAATTAATGCCGATATAAGGTGTAAATTCACGCGTAATTTCATAACGCAACCTCAACCCTGCTTCAATATTAGACAAGCCCCTTCCTAAGCCTGTTAGTTCATCATTTTTGCTAAACAAGTTAACCTCAATCTCTGGTGATAAGATAAGTTTTTGGCTAAACATATACTCATATTCAGCCTCTAAACGTACACCTACCCTTCCAGATTCGCCCACAAATAATGAAGCCTCTACTCCAAATAAATATGGTGCTAATCCTTTAGCAGCAATCACACCCCAAGTACGACTAGGACTAGGATGAAAGTCTTTCTTAACCCCAAATTGTATATCCCAAAAAGGTGCTATTGCCTTTGAATAAAGTAATTGTAACTCAGATTTTTCAGTTTCTTGAGAAGCTTTTTCGCCCTTAGTTTTAATCCAAAACTTGTTAAGATCTATCCCAACCCAAATATTTGCATTCCAAACATGCGAATTATCGCCATCGGCATTACGTACTTCTGTCTCACCCATTACTTTGGTTAAAACTGGATCATCTGTTATACCGCTAGAAAAAGTTGAAACTACTAAAGCAGTTGTATGTTTTTGATTAATTTTATTTTCCTCAATCAATATTATTCGAATTGATATACAATTCTTAAATACTACTAAAAACTTAGATTAATTTGCAATTAACGATAAGAAAAGTGTTTTGTAAAAACAAATTCAAAACATTAATACGCTAGAGAATTTAAACGATTGGAGGTGGGGTGTTTACCTTTGAGGTAAAAGATGCATAGAAAGTATCAAAAATAAAAACTACTGAAAGTGGTTGAGGAATATAGTACCCAAGAAACACAACTTTTTTATCAACAATCAAACACTGAACGCAATCTGTATTATTACATCCTGATAAACGCTCTACAGTAGACATGCTCATAGATTTACCATCCATTGAGCAATGCTCAACACTGCCAAATGCAGAAACATCACTAGCATTAACTAATGACATAAATACAAGAAAAATCAACAACGACAAAACTTTCATAATTTAATTATATCACAAAAAAATAGCTTGTAAATCATTCAAAAAATCAAAGCCTTTTTCACTAGGCTGAATGCGTTTATCATTCAATTCAAGCAGTCCCAACGCTTGAGCCTTATCTAATTTATGCTCAATTGTTTGTATTGATTGTCCTGTTCTTAATGCAAATAGGGTCAAATCAAATCCATGCTTTAATCTAAGTGCATTGAGCATAAAATCAAAACTTAAATTTTCAATAGATTTGACTTGCTTTTGCCTATTTTTTAGATAGTCCTTTGGTGAACGCGCCTTTGTCGTTCTAAACGAATAAGGCTCGTTCAAGCAGGTAATTTTTCCATGAGCACCAGTACCTATACCAATATAATCACCAAACTGCCAATAATTTAAATTATGCTTTGATGGTGTCTTTCCAAAAGCAGACACTTCGTAACGCATATAGCCATTTTTCTCTAATAAATTCACACCCTTGTTGCCCATCTGCCAAATATCATCATCATTTGGCAAAATCGGTGGAAATTTAGCAAAATAAGTATTAGGTTCAATGGTTAATTGATAAAAAGAAATATGGTCAGGGTTAAAATCTATGGCTTGATCAATGTCGGATAAGCAGTTGTCTAATGTTTGGTTTTCTAAGCCATACATAATGTCAATATTAAAACGCCTAAAACCCACCTGTTTAGCTTGCTCGCAAGCATAAATTGCTTCATCAGCATTATGAATACGACCCAATGATTTAAGATGTTTATCATTAAAAGACTGCACGCCAATTGAAAGTCGATTAATGCCAATGCGTTTAAATGCTTTGAACTTTTCAATTTCAAAAGTACCTGGATTAGTTTCTAGCGTAATTTCAATATCGTTTGTAAATTTAAGCCTCGTCTTTAAACCAAAAAACAACTCAGAAAGCGCTTGCTCACTCATTAAACTGGGCGTGCCACCACCTAAGAAAATAGAGCGAATGGAGCGACCTTGAACATAATTCAAATCCTCATCAAGGTCTTTTAACAACGCTATAATATAACCGCTTTGTTGTTCGCCTTCATGCGAGTTGAAATCACAATAAGGGCACTTTTTCACACACCATGGATAATGAATATATAACGCCAATGGTGGCAATCTTAACGTGCAACTCACTGATTTTTTTTGAGTATTTTAAGTAATGCCGATAAAGCTTTGCCTCGGTGAGAAATTTTGTTTTTTTCTACGGGTGAGAGTTCAGCAGAAGCACAATTATGGGTCGGTACATAAAAAATCGGGTCATAACCAAAACCATTATCACCCATTTTTTCACGCAGTATTTCGCCTTCCCAGCCACGTTGAATAATAATTGGTGTTGGATCATTTTCATGTTCAACAAAAACAATTGCGCACCAAAAACGAGCGCTACGAGCGCCATCAACCATCATTGCCATTTCATCCAACAGTTTTTGCATATTTGCCTTATCATCACCATGATGATTTGCATAACGAGCAGAGTAAATACCAGGTCTACCACCTAGCGCATCAACCACAATACCTGAATCATCCGCTAAAGCGGGCAAGCCTGATACCATGGATGCATTTCTGGCTTTAATCAGTGCGTTTTCAACAAAAGTTAGCCCTGTTTCTGGCACTTCTTCAACTTGCATATCTTGCATAGATACAACTTGGTAAATACCACTTAACATAGCGTTAAACTCTTTGATTTTTCCTTGATTATTACTGGCAAGAATGATTTTTTTCATCGTGTATAATTTGACCTAATATTTAGATTGTATGGAGTTCATTATGACTCAAGATGAGATGAAATTCACCGTTGCACAAGCTGCACTCGAATACGTAGTAAAAGATACCATTATAGGCGTGGGTACTGGCTCTACTGCTAATTTTTTCATTGATGTATTGGCAAAAATGAAAAACGACATAAAAGGTGCTGTTGCAAGTTCTAAAGCAACTGCACAACGACTGAAAAGTCATGGTATTAAAGTATTTAACCTTAATGAGGTAGTAGCTATTTCGGTTTATATTGATGGTGCAGATGAATCAGATGACGCTCTAAATCTTATCAAAGGTGGTGGCGGTGCGCTTACGCGCGAAAAAATTGTGGCAGCAGTGGCTGATCAATTTATTTGTATTGCCGATGAATCAAAATTAGTGACAATAATGGGTAATTTCCCACTACCTGTTGAGGTTATTCCAATGGCATCTAACTATATCAAGAATCAAATCATCCAAAGAATTGGCGGAACACCTACAGTTAGAAAAGACTTTATCACCGATAATGGCAACTTAATCCTTGATATTAAAGATTTGAAAATTACCAACCCTAAGGCAATGGAGATAGAACTAAACAACATTACTGGAGTGGTGACTAATGGGCTGTTTGCTAATCGTGGTGCAGATGTTTTGTTATTAGGCATGTCTAATGGCGTGAAAATCGTAACTGCCTAGTTGGGCAAATTTTGATACAAATCTATCAACCGTTCTAAGCGCTTAATTCTAACTGTTAAGACATCGAATAAATTTCGTGACTGAGTGACAGATTTTGCTCGCTGATAACGAATAACGCCTTCGCTTAACTTACCTTGCAATACTAACGCCTTAGCGTTGTGATTATGTGCACGATCTAACTTACCAACATTTACATATAAAAATGAAAGTAATTTATGAGAATAATACGTACCTATATTAAGTTTTAAATAGCGCCTTAATATACTAATACCATTAGTGATTTTATTATTAGCTGCATAGGCTTTGGCTGCATAGTATATGCCAGTTTCACTGTCACTCACCTTGGAAAAATACGCTTGTGCTTTATCTATTTGTGCAAGTTTTGAATAAATTCTACCCGCAAGAATATAAGTCGGGTTGTTATGATTTAGCTCCAAAAGTTGGTCAATATGGTTTTTAGCTTGCTGATATTTTTGTTTTTCTAGGGCGTCGTAAGCCTGCATATACAAGTTAAGCACTTTGCTTGTTTCCAATTTAACACGCTTGTACTGATGGTAATACAACTTAGCTTTAATAGTTAAATACTCAAACGAATCAGCCCGATAGTCGTCATACTCTCTAGCAGAGCGTTGTATAGAATCAGAGATTCTATTAATACTAAGTGGGTGAGTACGTAAAAATTCATTTGCACTTGGACTGTCTTTAAGTTTTTTAAAAAAGTGCGCCATGCCTTTAGGATCAAAGCCAGATTTTAATAGCATCTTAGTGCCTATTCGATCTGCCTCCCACTCATGTTCACGAGTAAAATTAATATTCTGTTGCGCAATTGCCGCAACACTAGAAACTGCAATTGAAGAATCCTTTACCAATACTGCTACCAACATACCGGCCAGCATAAGATAAGTTTGCTTAGCTGTTTTTTCACTAAAACGAGTCAGATGGTTTTGGGTAACGTGCGATATTTCATGAGAAAGAACGCCTGCAAGTTCAGACTCCGAATCAGAACTTAGCAACATGCCAGTATGCACACCAATATAACCATATGGACCTGCAAAGGCGTTAATACTAGCATCCTCTAACATAAAAAAATTAAAGTGCTTAGATGGGTTTTCACTATAAGTAGATAGCTCAAAGCCTAATTTTTTTAAATAAACCTGGGTTTCAATATCATCCACTACCAAATCAGTATCCCAAATAATTTGTAAAAATTCATTGCCTTGTTTTTGCTCTTGTAACGACTCAGTTGGGACTAATTCAGGTATATTTAGCGCAAACGCGGACAAGGCTGTTAATACCCATATTACTAAAAGTTTCATCATCTGTTTATTATATTTGACTATTTGCCAATAAACAACTAAAATAACTAAACCTATTAGTTGTTTCTAATACGTTCATTATTTAAATTTTAAAAACATAAGGAGCTCACAAATGGCTGACGAAACTTTAGACGCATCAGGCTTAAACTGCCCATTACCAATTTTAAAAACCAAGAAAGCGTTATCCAAAATGGATGCTGGTAAGATTTTAGACGTAATTTCAACTGATGCTGGTTCAGTAAAAGACATTGAGGCTTTTTGTAATCAAACGGGTAACAAACTTATATCCACTGTTGAAGAAAATGGTAAATATATTTTCATCATTGAAAAGGCTTAAGTACTAATTATTTCATAGGAAAATCATTATGTCAGATAATAAAAAAATGACCATCATTGCCACCAAAGGAACTTTTGATTGGGCTTTTCCGCCTTTTATTATTGCCTCTACTGGTGTTGCAATGAATAGAGAAGTTACCATATTCTTTACCTTTTACGGGCTTAATCTTTTATTAAAAGACACCTCTAAATTGCGTGTTTCTCCTCTTGGAAACCCTGGCATGCCAATGAAAATGCCTTTTGGTCCTGAATGGCTACAAAAAATTGATTTTGGTCCCAAAATTCCAAATATCTTTTGGTCTTTACCATTCACAGAACACTTGGCTACTTTTTTAATGAAAAAAACCATGAAGAAAAATGGCGTTGCAACCCTTGATGAGTTACGTTCTATATGTCAGGAATTTGATGTTAAATTTATCGCTTGTGAAATGACTGTTGATTTATTTGGCTATAGTAAAGACAACTTCATTGATGGTGTTGAATTTGCAGGTGCAGCAACCTACTTTGAAGAATGTGATGGCTCAAACCATAACCTTTATATGTAAACATATTTCAAGCATTATCAAAACCTCCGCTAGGAGGTTTTTTATTATCTGCTAAAAGATGAGAATGGCATGTTTTGATCAAAATACCAGCCACATTTCATAAGTTTCGTTAAAACATCCGGAAGTTTATCTTTTACCTCTTTTTTACTCGCAGAAATAATATCAAAAATTTATACGATTTACTAAATCACTGCTTATATTTATTTACTTCCTCCTCCATTCAAAATTACAAGATTTTCAATATAAATTTAAAAACTAAGTCCAATCCATACACTGCCAGTTTTTTTGTTTGGCGATGTTTAATAAGATTTTATCGCCATGAACAACAATTGGGTTTTCAACCAGCTCCAATAGTGGTAAATCATTACATGAATCAGAATAGAAATAAGCGCCGCTTAAACTTTCATTATTTTCCCTGCACCACTTTTGTAGTTTGTGGACTTTACCGATTTGAAAGCATGGTTCACCTGATACTTTACCACTAAATTCACCATTCACCATTTCAGGCTCAGTGGCTAATAACTCGTTAATGCCGTAGATTTGGGCAATCGGACGGGTAACAAATGAGTTGGTTGCTGTAATGACCAGCACCCTATCGCCATTTTTTTTGTGCATATCCACCACTTTTTTGGCTTTTTCTAAAAAAATAGGTTGGATTTTTTCAAGCATAAATTGCTGATGCCACTTGTTGAGCTGTTTGATAGAGTGGTTTGCTAAAGGTGCTAGGCAAAATGCCAAATACTTAGTAATATTTAATTCACCCTTGGCATAATCATCAAAAAATTTCTGATTTTGCGTTTGATATTCGCCAACATCAACAACCCCAATTTCAGACAGAAACTCACCCCATAAAAAATCACTATCGCCACCTAATAGAGTTTTGTCTAAATCAAATAATGCAAGTGCCATTACACCTCCCCTTAATACTGGTTAGTATTTGTTCTATCTCGTCAACAAGGCAAAATGAATTTAAATCTTGTTGGTTAATATAGCCTTGCTGTGCTAGTGTTTCAAACCAAGTAATAATAGGCGACCAGAACGATACACCCAATAAAAATATTTTAATACACCTGCCTTTTCTGGTTTGCACCAAAGTCAATACCTCCATCAGTTCATCAGTTGTTCCAAAACCACCAGGAAAAAAGACACAAGCATCTGCATACTTAATCAAGATAACTTTGCGGGTAAAAAAATGTTCAAACAGTAAGCATTCGTCCAAATATGGATTAGGGCTTTGCTCCTTGGGTAATTTAATATTAAGCCCTATACTGCTTGACTTTCCATCAAATGCGCCTTGATTCGCAGCTTGCATAATGCCAGGACCAGCACCTGTTAGTATATTAAACTCACTATCAGATAATAATTTACCCAATTGATACGCTTTTTTTGCCAAATCATGCTCTTGGCTAATTCTTGCAGAGCCAAAAATGGTGATATTGTTGCTAAAATTATCCAACAACTTAGCAGCATTAATCAACTCTGACTCAACCACATCAATCTTCATAAAAATTTATGCCAATTTTGCAAATGCACGTCCAGCCGCATCAATGGTATTTTGAATGTCTATATCGCTATGGGCGCTGGAAACAAAACCTGCCTCATAAGCAGAAGGTGCCATATACACACCCTCTGCCAACATTAGGTGGTAGAATTTTTTGAACAATTCAACATTGCATTGTGAGGTTTCTTTAAAGTTAGTCACTGATTGAGAATCGGTAAAAAACAGGCCAAACATGCCGCCCACCACATTAGCAGTCATACCGATATTGCTTTCCTTGGCTTTGGCTAAAATGCCCTTTGTTAATTTCTGAACTTTGGCATTTAAAGTGGTGTAAAAATTCTCATCTTTTGATAATATGTTTAACATTGCCAAGCCTGCTGACATTGATATTGGATTGCCAGAAAGTGTTCCTGCTTGATAAACAAGCCCTAGTGGTGCAATCGATTGCATAATGTCACGCTTGCCACCAAATGCGCCCACTGGCAAACCACCGCCAATCACCTTACCCAATGTTGTTAAATCAGGTTTTACCTTATAAAGTGCTTGTGCGCCGCCAAGCGCAACACGAAATCCTGTCATTACTTCGTCAAAAATTAAAATAACCTTGTGTTCGTCGCACAGCTCGCGTAATCCTTGCAAAAAACCGTCGGTGGGTGGGATGCAGTTCATATTACCTGCCACAGGTTCAGCAATAATACAAGCCACTTCAGCGCCTACTTCACTTAGCACTTCACGTACTTGGTCAATATTGTTGTATTCTAGAGTCAATGTGTGCTTTGCAAAATCTTTAGGCACGCCAGGTGAGGTTGGTACGCCTAATGTCAAAGCGCCAGAACCTGCTTTAACCAGTAATGAGTCAGAATGGCCGTGATAACAACCTTCAAATTTAATAATTTTGTCTCTACCCGTATGACCGCGCGCCAAACGAATAGCACTCATGGTTGCCTCTGTGCCTGAACTGACCATACGAACTAGCTCAATTGAAGGCATTAACTCACATACTTTTTCTGCCAGTATTGTTTCAATTTGAGTAGGTGCGCCAAAACCAAGACCGTTTTCCAAAGTGGCTTTAACAGCGCTAATAACCGCTTGATTAGCGTGACCTAAAATCATCGGACCCCAAGAGGCAACATAGTCGATATATTTTTTATCATCCGCATCAAAGAGATAAGCACCCTCACCGCGAGTAAAGAAAATAGGACTACCACCCACGCCATTAAATGCCCTAACTGGCGAATTCACCCCACCAGGAATGACAGTTTTTGCTTGTGCAAATAAAATTTCTGATTGATTCATGTGTTCTCCTATTTGTTAATAAACAAGTCTTGTGCGTTTATTGGGTAATTTGTGGATATTGTTTTAAATGAGCGATATGCGACCATACAATTAAAATATTATCCAATAATAACTTAATATTAACAGTGGTTTTTGATAGTTTAATGGCATGATAAATATCATCAAGTAGTTTGAATAAAAACTCAAATTTTACTGATTTGATGACTTGATTAAGTTCAATCAGTCCACCTTCTTGATGGGTGGTTTTTAGCCTAATCCCTTCAATAATAATATTTTGTAAGCAATTCAAAACCACCAGCTCATTACCCTTAAACTCTTTAATTTGTGTCACTATTAATGGATTGATGGTAATATTAAGCAGCTGGTTTTGGTAA
The DNA here is from genome assembly GCA_030142985.1 of Candidatus Ruthturnera sp. Tsphm01. GTDB lineage: Bacteria > Pseudomonadota > Gammaproteobacteria > PS1 > Pseudothioglobaceae > Ruthia. The sequence goes on from CP125320.1 coordinate 594,527, forward strand.
TGTTGATAATGGATAAAACTACCATCAGACAACTCAGACAACACCTTAAATGGAACGCCGTATGTATTTTCTAATAATTGCGGGATATCAAAATCTGCATTTTGAGTTTTGCCAATATGTTCAATTAACCATTGGCAAGTCTGTTGGTCATACGCTGGTGCAATATGTATATTTTGGCACCTTGATACAATAGTGGCTGGCAAGTTTTCAACGTGGTGTGCTAAAATAATAATGAGTGTATTTTTTCTAGGCTCTTCAAGGGTTTTTAACAAGCCATTAGCAGCACTCATATTCATTTGATCGCCATAAAAAATAACCCCAATTTGTAATTGATTGGCAGTCTTGTTCAAAGCATCACAGAAAACACGCACCTGATCAATGCGAATATCTTTAGACTTATTTTTGCTTTTTTCAACCATCTCCCCTGCACGACAATAAACCATATTAAGGTAATTTGAGCGTCTAATTAATACGGGATAATCTAAATCCTCTCTAATATTGTCTTTTCTAATAATAACGTCATCTTTTAACAACACGCCCACTAATTGTTGCATGAGTTCAAATTTTCCAATTTTTTCAGCACCCGTAATCAATAATGCATGAGGCAGGTGGTCTTGATCAATCATCTTTTGTAGTTTAGACCATGCATTTGTGTGCCAAGGAAGATTCATAATGTTTGTAAAATAGTTTTAATTTGTTGGCTGGTCTGCTCAAGTGTTTTTGAAGCGTCAATAAGTTTAATTCGCTCGGGAAATTGTTTAGACCTCTCAATATAGACATCTCTTACACGATTAAAAAAGTCATGTGTCTCAAGCTCAATTCTATCCCTACAGCCTCTAAATTCAACCCGTGACATGCCTAGCGCAACTGGCACATCTAATAGCAAAGTCATATCAGGGGTAAAATCTTGCAGCACCCATTTTTCTAAAAGTGAAATGCGCTCAATGCTTAAACCTCTGCCACCGCCTTGATAGGCATACGAGGCATCTGTAAAACGATCGCTTAATACCCAATCACCCCTTTCAAGTGCTGGCATAATTTTAGTCTTAATATGCTCATTTCTAGCAGCAAACATTAATAATAATTCAGTATCACCATGCATTGATTGAGTATCAGTGCTTAGTAATAATGCTCTAATCTTTTCACCTAATTCAGTACCACCTGGTTCGCGCGTTAAAATAACATTGATGTTCTTTTTGGCTAAATAGTTACCAATAAAATCAATTTGCACACTCTTCCCAGCACCTTCAACGCCATCAATGGTGATAAATTTTCCTTTTTTCATACAGATATTTTATATAGATATTTATTGATTTTTTAGGTACTTGTTGATATTGTTTTTATGTTGTTGATAGGTATTTGCAAAAGCATGAGTACCGTCCTTCTTAGCAAGAAAATAAAGTGCATCGCTCATATGTGGATGTGTGGCTGCATATAATGAATCTACACCTACTGAGGAGATTGGCCCTGGTGGCAGACCTTTATTTCTATAGGTATTATAGGGGCTGTTAAATTTTAAATCTCGTTTTTTGAGTGGAGCTTGGTAACGTTTACCCAGCGCATAAACCACGCTTGGGTCAGTTTGTAAGCGCATGCTTTTTTGCAAGCGACGAATGAACACACCTGCAATTTTGGGTTTCTCTTGTGCATTAGCCGTTTCTTTTTCAATTAAAGAGGCAAGTACTAACGCTTGCTCAACATTTTTCAAGAAAAAATTGTGAGCCTTGTTACGCCAAGCAAGTTCAAGTTTTTGACGCATTATTTGATGAGCTCTTTTAAACACACTAAGCACACTGTCGCCATAATTAATTTGATAAGTATCTGGCCAAAAATAGCCATCATACGGATGGTCTTGTTTAATTTCAATCATGATTTCTGCTAAAGTTTTGCTAGATTTTAACGCTTTCATATTGGTCAACTTTTGATAATAATCATCAATAGTATTGCCTTCAATTAAGGTAATACTTCTGGTCGCCACTTTTGCAGATGTAAAATTATTCAACAAATTAATCATACTCATATTCGCATTAATATCATAATAACCCGATTTAATTTTTGACTCAAGGTTAAGCGATTTTGCAAGTAATCGCATAAAAAAACTAGAATTGATATAACCTAGATGTTCTAAATTGTTTGCAGTTGAGTAAAGACTAGCCCCTTGAGGTATTTGGTACACATTTGAATTATTTGCTTTGATACCATTTGCCCAATACATCCAAAATAGTAAAAAAATCGTTGCAAAAATAAAAATAAACTTCCAATAAGATGGCTTTGATTTAAGTGAAACTGATGATGAATGGTTATTTTTAGAGCGCACAAAAGCATTAATTAATTGATTTGTGATTTGATGGTGGTTAAATAATTTATGATTAATTTTAGCCACGGGGCTAATGCCCATTACACTGTTAGTGATAAACACTTCATCTGCTTCAAGTAGTTCAGTCAATGACAAAGAACAAGTTTCAAGTTGTAGGCCTAATGCTTGTGCCAAATCAAAAACCACTGACCTTCGAGTACCTTCAATACCACAATCAGTCAAACTGGGTGTAAAAATGACCCGATTGCAAATGGCAAAAATATTACCTTGAGTCACTGAAATAACCTGAGCATTTTCATCCAACATAATGCACTCTTGCGCTTGCAATTCTGACCTTGCAAGAATTTGCTCCAAGCGATTACAATGCTTAATCTCAGACAATAATTGATTACTCGCATAGCCACTAGAACACACACCCAGTTCATATTGCCAGGGCAAATATGGCACAGGAGAAACAATCACAATACGCGTTGGTTTGATGTTTTCCTCATAGCCATAACCTCTTACGCTTTGACCACGAGAAAGTATAATTTTAACCACAGCTTGGTCTAACTTAGAAATGGTGAGCGCTTTAGAAATTTCCTGAAGCCAAATAGCCTCACTTACTGGATGAATTTTTAACTTATCACAACCTTTTTCCAGTCTTAAAAAATGCTTAGACCAAAATAACAATCTAGCATCTACAATTAAACAAGTCTCAAACAGGCCATCACCAAATTGCACAAGACGATTAAGTACACTGAGCTTGGTTTGTTTTTTTCCGTTAATTAATAAAGTGCTATTCATAAGATAACATTATAATTCAATGTGTGAGATTGCTATCTTGAGATATGAAAAATCACTTAAAAAAAATTTCATCGTTTGTTCCAATATTCTTATCAAAAAAATAACATAAACCTTAAGGTATTACATGAATAAAACTGTTCGACAGTTTATTAACAATCTAGCTGATAGCGCTAAAGATTTAGCGCCTATTATAGGCGTGATTGCTTTTTTTCAAATTGCTGTACTTCAACAAAGTATTCCCAACCTAATGGACATTATGATTGGGACTGGGTTTGTTTTATTAGGTTTGACTTTATTCGTCTACGGACTCAAACTAGGACTATTTCCTATTGGCGAAACGCTGGCTTATAGTTTTGTCAAAAAAGGGTCAATTTTTTGGCTGCTCTTATTCGCCTTTGCCTTAGGGTTTGGTACCACAGTAGCGGAGCCTGCCCTTATAGCAGTGGCTAATGAAGCGGCTAAAGTTGCTCAACTGGGCGGTCTTGTCAATACACAAATAGAACTCAATAATTATGCGCAAACATTACGCTTTACCGTAGCTATTTCTGTGGGTTTAGCCGTGGTTATTGGCGTGCTCAGAATTTTAAAAGGCTGGCCAATACAATACTTAATTATTGGTGGCTATCTTCTGGTGATTGCTACTACTTTTTTTGCGCCAGACTTTATCATTGGCATCGCTTATGACTCAGGTGGTGTGACTACCAGTACCATTACCGTACCACTGCTCACCGCACTTGGCGTGGGTCTTGCTAGTTCAATTCGTGGCAGGAATCCTTTAACCGATGGTTTTGGCATGATTGCCATTGCTTCGCTATTACCCATTATTGCGGTAATGTTATTTGGTATATTACGATGAATTTGGTAGATAACTTTATCAGTATGTTTTGGGATGTAATACCTATTGCGGTAGTATTGTTTGGCTTTCAAATCATTATTCTTAAACAAAAAATACCACATTTAAAAAAGATTATTATAGGGTTTATTTTAGTGTGGATTGGACTCACTTTATTTATTGTCGGCTTAGAAAAAGCACTATTCCCTCTAGGAAAATTAATGGCAAACCAGCTTACATCAAATCATTTTATTGGTAGTGGCACACTTGGTTGGGGTGATTATTATTGGGTTTATATCTTTGCGGCTAGTATTGGCTTTGCCACGACCATTGCTGAACCATCCTTACTAGCGGTTGCCATTAAAGCCAATCAGGTCTCTGGTGGTTTTATCAAAGTGTGGCCTTTACGAATTGCAGTTGCCATTGGTGTGGCTATAGGCATAGCCATTGGAAGTTTTCGCATTGTGGCTGGATTGCCATTGCATTATTTTATTATTACTGGCTACGTTGTTGTACTAATGCAAACCTATTTTGCACCTAAAAATATTATTGCACTTGCTTATGATTCTGGCGGTGTCACCACATCTACCGTAACCGTACCATTGGTTGCCGCTCTTGGGCTTGGACTTGCGAGTACAATTGATGGGCGCTCTACACTCATTGACGGCTTTGGTTTAATCGCCTTTGCCTCACTATTTCCCATTATGAGTGTGATGGCTTATGTACAAATTATGAAATTTTTAAAACAAGGTAAAAAATAGGAGGCATTATGCACTTTAAACTGATTATCGCTTTTGTTGATTCTGACAAAACTGACAAAATACTTGAGGCTGCTAGAACAAAAGGCGCCACGGGTTCAACAATTATTTCTCAAGCACGAGGAGAAGGTCTAAAACACAACAAAACATTTTTAGGGCTTAGTATTGAAACACCTAGGGATGTCTTGTTATTACTTGTAGAGCAACACCTTTCTAGGGATATACTAGAAACAATTGACGATACAGGTAATTTTGAATCCAATCCACAAGAAGGGATTGCTTTTCAAATCGATGTAGAGGATGCTGTTGGCGTTATGCATCAAATTCATGCACTGGAACGCACTATAGAGGGGAAAATATAATGACTAATAATACAACACCAATCCTAGTAAAAGATGTCATGTGGACACAAGTTGACATTGTTGATTCAACATGTACCGTGCAAGATGCACTTAATGACATGCAGCATAAGAAAACTAAAATGCTTTTGGTTGATAAATCTCATAAATATGACGAATACGGCGTAGTACTGATTGCCGATATCGCTTCTAAAGTCATCGCCAAAAACCGATCACTTGACCGAGTCAATGTGTATGAAATTATGAATAAACCTGCCATTTCAGTTCATTCCAATATGGATATTCGTTATTGTGCGGAGCTGTTGACACACTTTGGTCTGTCTCGTTGCCCAGTTTTAGATAATGGTAAAATTGTTGGCGTGGTCAGTTTGACCAGTATTGTTTTTAACGGCTTAAGAGTTGTATAAAGACCTTTGCATAAATATGAATAAATTAACATATAATGGTATATCAACTGTTCTAGTCTAACCTGCTATAATACAGAGATATTTTAATTTCAACAACAGGAAAGAGAAATGAATGTAATTGTCAATCTAGTCAAATGGCTATTAGTTATCATCGGCGCTATTGCAACTTATTATGCTGTGTCACTACAAATCAAATACGATGGTTTAACTGGAAAAATCATTAGTGAAATAATTTCACCAAAACTACATCCAGAGTCTATGTCTAAAGTCTATATGCCAATGGCAAACACCTTATTGGATACAGGCGATATTGCCATGGCCTCTATTGTGCGTGTTAAAGTAGCTGACGATGTTTCAAATAAGGATGTGGAAGAGGCAATGGAAAGTATCGCAACTGCTGAAAGCATTCGCTCTGTTGGCATGTTACCATTGTCAGAAATGGTTGAAATTCAAACCAATCCAGATGGTATCACCAAAGGTCATCCAGATTTTAAAAGACAACGGTTTTTAAAAATTTACCAATATTGTTCACCGCGCATAGCCATGACTATGGTTGGTCACTCAGACGCATTTTCAGCCTACTTACCTTGTCGTATCGCACTTATTGAAGACAAATCTGGGCAAAGATGGCTCTATGCACTAGACATGAATACAATGATTTATGGTGGTGCACCACTACCAGATTACTTACTTGAAAAAGCACTGGCAGTTCAAAAAACCATGGATGCTATTCAAAATGGCGGCGCAGAGGGGGATTTTTAGAAAAACCTGTCACTATATTCAAAAAACCGTCTTTTAGGCGGTTTTTTTATATCAGAATAAAAACTTAAGCTTATTTAAACGTATAAAAAATGAACCCCATTTATCATGAATTAGATTTTAATGTTACTTGCATTGACACACAACACATACGCAAAGACTTTGTAGCCAGCTATTTAATTGAAGACAATGAACGAGTCGCTTTTATTGATACAGGTTGCTATCTTTCAGTACCAACCCTACTAGCCACACTAGATGCAAAAAATATTAGCCGTGAAAATGTCGACTATATTCTATTAACCCACATTCACCTAGACCATGCAGGTGGCGCAGGTGAACTTATCAAGCATCTACCTAATGCCATGGTTTATGTACACGAATATGGCTATAAGCATTTAGTTGACCCAATAAAATTACGTGCAGGCGTTGTGCAAGTTTATGGCGAATTGTTTTTTAAACAATTTTTAGGCGATTTAATCCCCATATCAAAACAACGCATCATCGTTGCCAAAGACAGTTATGAAATAACATTAGGCAAGCGAATATTAAGATTTATCGATACACCAGGACATGCATGCCACCACGTATGTATTTGGGATGAAAAATCACGTGGAATTTTTTCTGGTGATACACTCGGTGTGAGTTATCGAGAATTTGACACCAATCAAGGTAAGCTCATTTTCCCGCCCACTACCCCCATACAATTTAACCCAGTAGTGTGGAAAAAAACCATCAATCAGTTAATGAGTCTTAAACCAAAATACGCTTATTTAACACACTTTAACCGCATTGATTTTAACCAAGATTCAGCCAATATTCTCATTGAACATATTAATGGATTTGTTAATATTGCCAACACCTTAAAAACACAACCTAATCGTGTTAAAGCTATTAAAGAAGCCCTTCTTAACTACCTATTAGCACTTGCTAGTAAACAAGGTGTAACACTTGATGAACAACAACAAATCAAACTCTTTAAGGGCGATCTAGGAATTTGCGCTCAAGGTCTTAATGTTTGGCTTGACCATTAGTCTAACAATTGATTAGCAGATACATCCATTGCTGAGGTGTAATCCTCCCAAAAATTAACACCCAATAAAAGTAGAATTTTCTTATAATCAAAACATAAGGAGATTCAAATGAAAACAACACGTAAATCAGATTCACAAATCATGCAAATTCTTAATCAAGCACAAGCAGGTACGCCAGTATCTGAACTATGCAGAGAGCACAGTATGGAGCAGTGCCACTTTTTATAAATGGCGTGCTAAATATGGCGGCATGGATGCATCAATGATAACTAGACTTAAAGAACTTGAAGCAGAGAATACAAGGCTTAAGAAGATGTACGCCGATGAGCGCTTAAAGGCAATGATTGTACAAGAGGCATTAACAAAAAAGTTTTAAGACCATCTTTACGTAAGAAGATGGTCAAGCAGAGTATCAATAAACACAGAGTAACAGCACGATTAGCTTGCCAGGCTTTTAAGATCAGCGAGACATGTTATCGGTACGAGCCAAAGTTATCATCCGAGAATGAGCTAATTGCTGATTGGTTATTGCGATTAACCACAACACACAAGCAATGGGGATTTGGATTGTGCTTTATGTATTTACGTAACATAAAAGGTTTTAGGTGGAATCACAAGCGTGTGTATCGTATTTACAGGCAACTAGAACTCAATCTTAGGATTAAGCCTAGAAGAAGAATCAAACGCGATAAGCCACAAGCTTTAAGCGTACCAATGACAATCAATCAAATTTGGTCAATGGATTTTATGTCAGACTCTTTAAATACAGGTAGAAAAATTAGAACCTTTAATGTGATTGATGATTACAACAGAGAGTGTCTAAGCATTGAAATAGACCACTCATTACCAGCACAACGAGTGATTCAATCATTAGAGCAACTTATTCAATGGCGTAGCAAACCCAAAGCCATCAGATGTGATAATGGTCCAGAATATATATCTCATATACTCAGAGAATGGGCACAAGCAATGGATATTGAGCTTATGTATATACAACCAGGCAAACCAACCCAAAATGCCTATATAGAAAGATTTAACAGAACAGCAAGAAACGAATGGTTGAATATGCATATTTTTGATTCGATTGAGCACGCTCAATCGTTAGCAACACAATGGATGTGGGTATATAATAACGAACAACCTCATAGTTCGATTGGTGGTATTCCACCAAGAAAGCTACTTGAGGCTATTTAAACAACGGAAATTCTATTTTTAGCAGTGGTTAAAAATGGGAGGATTACAAGGCAATATTTCAAGCTATTTGGTTATTTTTTTGTGCACAGTTTTTTCAATTTTAGCAATACGCGCTTGACTAACACCTAAAGAATCTGCCAATTGCTATTGTGTCATTTTAAGATATAGTCTCCACGCCTTAATAGTCATACAATCTTTAAGAAAAATGCTGGTAATAACTTCATGTGGCATATAATTTTTCATAATCGTTTGGCTTGTCACCTACATGCATCAACAAATCTTGATAGTTACGCCAATCAATCACAGCAAACGCAGGCTTGCTATTTTGTTCAATAACTTGAATTTTAATATGTGTTTCCATCTCGTTTTTTACCCTTTCTATTTGAATAATTTTAACTTCATTATCATAATCAAATAACACTCTATATCGATCAATTCTTAAACAATAATCATGCTGATGTTTCCTTAATTTTATAACATTAACCCAACTATCTTGTGGTTCTTGCAACTGTTCAACAGTCCTGATTATTCTTTTTTTGGTTTGTATCGATTTTACGTAAATCTTTTTTAGTTGTATTCTGCCACTTAATGGTGTTCATATTATTTACTATACTGCTATAGCAATTACAAAAAAATAATACGACCCCGTATCATACAAATTTATTGAGACCTTTGAATAATTCATAATTCCCCATCCTAATTTCAACTTTTACAATTTTTCAAAAATATTTTCAAAATTTTCCCTATTTTTCTATAAAAACCTAAAAAACATCTTGCTTATCTGAGTTTTCATCGCCACATTTTTCTATTTTTACCCTTTTGCCACTCATTGGACGCAACAATCCTGCAAGTCTCGCATCTGTTTAAAAATGTTCATTCCAGTTTTAAGGTTGTGACTCATGGCAATTAGTTGCGCTCTGGTTTTGTTTCTTTCTAGTCCAAGGTATCTTGCCTTGGCTAATCCGTGATGAAGCTTAAGTAGTCCAAAAGTGCGCTCAACAATATAGCGAATGGATGAGCGTTGTTTATTCTCTTGTTTCTGTTGCTTGGTTAAAGGCTTGTTTCTGTAGGCACGGTGCAATATTTTATTATTTTCTTTGCCTAGTTTTTCATCATTGTTTTTATTGGCATAAGCGCTATCAGCATAGACTTGTCCACATGTTTTTATTTTACTGTTAGTGCGTTCTACCTCTAATAATTTATCAAACTCTTGTGAGTCGTGTACATTACCTGGAGTGTAAGTCATTTTCTTAACAAAACCATCTTCATCGGTATTGGCGTGCATCTTAAAACCATAGGTGGTTTTACGTTTGCCATCGGCTGCTATTTTGACATTGTATTTTGCCTCTTTATCTTGAGTGTTGTTGCCATCCTTGCCTTTACGCTTGCGTGATTGTTTGGCTTCTATAACGGTGGCATCAATGATGTTGATTGAACCCAAGGAAACAATGATTGAATTTTGTTCAAGATGGGTATTGATTTGCTCTAGTAGAGGCGCTAGTAATTTCTCGGTGCTGAGTAGTTGCCTGAAACGCCAAATGCTAGAATGATCAGGCACATTTTCAGACAAAGACAAATCAATAAAACGTCTGAACATTAAATCTCTGGCAATTTGCTTTTCTAGCGCCTCATCACTTAGACCGTACCAAGCTTGAAGGATTAGGATTTTAAACATTATCAGTGGCGGATAACTGGGTGCACCCCTAATAGAAGAATACAAGTTCGAAAGTGTTTGCTCTATCTCGTTCCAGTTGATGATGTTGTGTACATCATCAAGTTCTGATAGGGATTTGTGATCTACAACAAGAGAATCTGCAAATGAGTTTTGTTGGGTGTTTTTCCAAGACATTTTTGATATTTTTAAAGTTGTTTTTAGATGGGTGTTATTTTACTAGATTGTTGGGTTTTTAGTTGATTTATGCAAAGGTCTCTTATTATATTAAAACAAAAAATTATAACAACATAATTTATTTTGGGTCTAGATAACTTTAGAGGCATAAAAACATGGTAAATTGTTGTTATGTCAGTAAAAAACAAGTATGTAAAACATGCTCATATTTCTGAGGTTAAATTTAGGCAGATAATTTTGTTGTTTTCTGAGGATTTGAGTGCAACTCAAATCTCTCATTTAACAAAAATATCCAGACCAACAGTTAATAAATATTTGACCGCTGTTAGACTCAGGATATTGGAATTATCTTTACTTCAATCTGACCCACTAGTGGGTCAGATTGAAGTGGACGAAAGTTATTTTGGCGCACGGCGCGTCCGCGGAAAACGCGGCCGTGACGCCAAGGGTAAGACAATAGTATTTGGCTTGTTAAAAAGAGGTAATGAGGTGTATACAGAGATAGTTCCAGATTGCAAAAGCGCTATCCTACAAAGGATTATCAAGGGTAAAGCCGGTGTAGAGAGTGTTATTCATTCAGATGGGTAGCGTGGGTATAATGGTTTAGTAGATTTTGATTATAAGAAGCATTTTAGGGTATATCATAGCAAGAACAAGTTTGCTAGAGGAAACTCTCATATTAACGGCATAGAGTCGTTTTGGGAATATGCCAAAACTAGACTAGTAAAATTTAAAGAAATGGATAAAAAGATGTTTAATCTGCACCTTAAGGAATGTGAATTTAGATTCAATAATCGTAAGCAAAGTATTTACAAAATTTTGCTTGGAATTTTTAGAAAAGAGCCTCTAAAGTTATCTTGACCCTTTATTTTTTGATTTTATCCATAATAAACTGCGTTAATAGCGATACTGGACGACCTGTTGCGCCTTTTTTATCACCACTTAGCCACGCCGTACCTGCAATATCTAAATGCGCCCAGCGATAATCTTGGGTAAATCTGGATAAAAAACACCCAGCAGTAACAGAGCCTGCTTCACGCCCACCAATATTTGCCATATCGGCAAAATTTGATTTCAGCAATTCATCATACTCATCTTCAATAGGTAATTGCCACACACCATCAAGCGCAGTTTTAGCAGCACTGATAATATCATTAGCCAAATCTTGGTCATTACTCATAAGCCCAGAATTATGCTTGCCTAGTGCAATAATCACCGCACCTGTAAGCGTGGCAACATCAATCACCACTTTTGGATTAAACTTCTTAACATAAGTCAGTGCATCGCACAAAATCAAACGCCCTTCTGCATCTGTATTCAAAATTTCAATCGTTTGCCCTGACATAGACTTAACAACATCACCAGGCTTAGAAGCATTATGTGCTGGCATATTCTCAACCGCTGGCACCACAACAACTAAATTAATGTTTGGTTTAATTTGCGCAATAGCACGCATTGTGCCTAATACAGAAGCTGCACCACACATGTCATATTTCATCTCATCCATACTTGCGCCAGGTTTAAGCGAAATACCGCCACTATCAAAAGTAACGCCTTTACCCACTAGCACAATCGGCTTTTCATTGCCATTACCTTGATAGCTCAAACTAATGAGTTTTGGCGGCTCAATCGAACCTTTAGAGACTGATAATAACGACCCCATACCAAGTTTATCCATATCCGCCTCTTCCAAAACTTCACATTCAAGCTTAAACTCTTTAGCTAAAGACATGGCCGTATCTGCTAAATAGTTAGGTGTACAGACATTGGGCGGTAAATCCCCTAAATGGCGCGTTAAAGACATGCCATCAGCAATTGCCTGTCCTTGCATTAAGGCATGTGTATCATCCATAGTAGATTGAACAGTAATGTGCTCAATGCCACTACTTTGCTTATCATTACCGACTTTTTGAACTTTATAAGTCGCATTACTCATTATTCTGGCAGTTGTCTTATGTACCCACGATTCATCAAAACCTTTAATTTCAACACTTTGAATCATTAAATTTTTAGCCTTAATTTCAACAAGTACAACACTCACAGCGCTCAACGCTTTAACATAATCCTTAGCATTCACAGGCGTATCACCAAGCCCAGCAACAATCACTTGCTTAGATTTAAAACCAGAAACCAAACTTAATAATAGCACCTTTCCAGATTTAGACTCAAAATGATTAAGCTTAATTAATTTTTGAATATTCTCATCACTAAAAACTGTATTAGAATTACAAAACACAACCACGCAACCACCTTCAAAGTGTTGAATTGTTTCATTAATCAGTGAAAATTTCATCTTAAAGTCCCATAAAAAATATAATGCCCGTATTCTACCCAAAAAGGTAAAATTAATTGGTTTATTCGACCAATTATTCATTATGCTTAAATTACTATTTATTGCAATCACCTTGTTTTCTAATATTGCTTTTGCAGACAAAAACGCAATTATTAACAATCTGTATCCATTTTTTGGCACGATTGATAAACAAGACATTTTCAAAACGCCATTAAACGGTATTTTTGAGATAATTGTCCATAATCCCATTGATTCTCTTTTAGTGTCTGAAAATGGCCGTTATTTAATCCAAGGCGATATTGTTGACCTAACCACTAGACAATTGTTGCCAATGAGCGGTAAGGTTAAATTGATTAAACAGTCCTTAATTGACACAATTGACGAACGTGATAAAATCATTTACCCAGCAAAAAATGAAAAAAATATCATTCATGTATTTACTGATGTTGACTGTCTGTTTTGTAAAAAACTTCATAATGGTATGAAAGAGATGAATGATTTGGGTATTACCGTTAAATACCTCGCTTCTCCACTCGCATCCTTACATCCAACAGCGCAAGAAAAAATGGAAAAAATTTGGTGCGCTGATGATCCGGTCAAAGCGATGAATGATTATAAGAAAAATAAAATTGTGCCCAACTCAAAAACTTGTAATAACCCAGTGGCTGAGCAATTGGCAATTTCTAAGAAACTCGGTGTGAATGGCACGCCTGCTATATTCCTAGAAGATGGTACGCACTTACCTGGTTATGTGCCGCCTGCCATCTTGTTACAAAAAATTAAAACAACGATTGGAGAATAACACCACTAGGGTTGTTGCACTAGAGGCGATTTATTCTGTCATTATCAACAAAAAATCGCTCAGTGCTTTTAACTACCCAGAAGATAGTGACACACCCTTAATCAAATCTTTAGTTTTTGGTACGATTCGCTTTTATCATCAACTAAATGATATTGTCTCCAAACAACTTAAACATTCACTCAAAAAAGAAGACCTTGATATTCACTGCCTAATGCTCTTAGGTGCTTATCAACTACTTTATTCAAATATTGCCACACATGCCAGTATTTTTGAAACCGTTAATGTTGTTAACACACTCAATAAACCCTGGGCAAAGGCTTTAGTGAACGCCATACTTAGACAAATTGACCGAGACAAAAAAACACTTCAACAACAAATACATTTCTCACATCCAAGCTGGTTAGTTAAAAAAATTAAGCGCGACTATCCAAATGACTTTGAAACGATATTTAAACAAAACAACACCCAAGCACCTATGACTATTCGTGTGCACACTTCGCTTAATTTAGACCGTTACCAACAACAATTACAAGAAGAAGGCATCTCATCTCAAAAACTTACCATAGTGCCACAAGCTTTAGTGCTAGATAAGGCCACTACAGTGTTTAACTTAAAAAAGTTTGAGCAAGGGGCTTGTTACGTCCAAGATGCATCAGCCCAGTTATCTGCACCACTATTAAATCCAAAAAATACTGACTTAATCTTAGATGCTTGCAGTGCGCCAGGTGGTAAAGCCACGCACCTGTGCGAGTTAGCGCCACAATGCAAAGTTATTGCACTTGATAATAATGATAAGCGACTCACAAAAGTCAGCCAAAATGCACAACGCCTTAAAATAACAAACATCCAAACAGTACTGGGTAGTGCGCAAAACCAAGATTGGTGGGATCGCCAGCTATTTGATAAAATTTTACTTGATGTACCTTGCTCAGCCACAGGCGTTATCCGTCGCCATCCTGATATTAAGCTTCTGCGTAAACCTAAGGACATTATTGCTTTGGTTGCTTTTCAAAAAAGCATCCTTGAAAACTTATGGCAAATGCTAAAACCAAATGGCGTACTACTATATGCTACTTGTTCAATTTTAAAGGCTGAAAATGAACAACAAATCAGCCATTTTTTAAACGCCCATCATAACGCCAAAGAAATCAAAATAGAGCTAGATTGGGGTGTTAATACAGCTATAGGCAGACAACAACTGCCCACTTATAATTTTGATGGCTTTTACTACGCCAAAATTATAAAACTAACGTAAAGTAAGTTCAATCGTCACTCTATTTACCAGCAAAATTCACGCACGTTTTTTTTTGTTAATTTTAATAGGTTGCCTGATACAATAAAACCCTTTCTTATATGGCCCGCCCTGAGTAAGCAAAAAAACACTTTATATAACAACAAAAACCCACAACTTGCCCAAGCAAAAAATTGCAACTTTTTGGTAAAATATAATCCAATTCCTTGCAAATTTTTCATTAAAAATAAAAACATGTGGACAAGTCTATGCTGATAGCGCTTACGCCAATAAAAACAATGATGAAAAACTAGGCAAAGAAAATAATAAAATATTGCACCGTGCCTACAGAAACAAGCCTTTAACCAAGCAACAGAAACAAGAGAATAAACAACGCTCATCCATTCGCTATATTGTTGAGCGCACTTTTGGACTACTTAAGCTTCATCACGGATTAGCCAAGGCAAGATACCTTGGACTAGAAAGAAACAAAACCAGAGCGCAACTAATTGCCATGAGTCACAACCTTAAAACTGGAATGAACATTTTTAAACAGATGCGAGACTTGCAGGATTGTTGCGTCCAATGAGTGGCAAAAGGGTAAAAATAGAAAAATGTGGCGATGAAAACTCAGATAAGCAAGATGTTTTTTAGGTTTTTATAGAAAAATAGGGAAAATTTTGAAAATATTTTTGAAAAATTGTAAAAGTTGAAATTAGGATGGGGAATTATGAATTATTCAAAGGTCTCTATGAATTAAACAAAGAATAAACTATAATTAAAGGCGTTTTTTAATTATAATTAATGAATTTGGCTCCTCGAGCTGGGCTCGAACCAGCGACAAATGGATTAACAGTCCGTTGCTCTCGTTTGTCTGAATTCATACAATTTTCAAGGATTATACTAAATAAATGAGTGTTTTCGTAAACAATTTCAAAAAAAAATTTAACAAGATGTTATCTAACGAAAATTTGAACCCTGCTAGATTTGCTAAAGTGTCTAATATAACAATGACAGCTGCTTATGATTATAAATATGGACGATCAGTGCCATCTAGTGCTAATTTGTACAATATTTTAAACGCTTTTCCTATATACACTTGTTATTTACTGGATTTAGACCCGAAAGAATTCTCAAAACAAATAATCTTTAAAGAGTAGATTTTATATTTATTCTAACTCTTTTTTTTAAAGAGAATAAGCATGAAATTAGAAGAATTACTTACATTGTATCAACAAGAGAAACCCCAACTTTCACCTAGAACAATTCAAAAATATAAATCTGTTATCACAATGTTTATTCGAGATTCAGAGATTAGCGGTATCTATATTACTCACAATAAATGTGTTGAATGGCGTAACAAAATATTAAAAAGATCAAGCGCTGGTAATTGTAATAATTATCATAGACACATGAAATCTTTGTTTAATTTTGCAGTTAAAGAGGGTTATTTAGATACCAATGTTTTTAAATCGATTGATTTTTTAAAAGTAAATAACATTAAACGCAAAACAATTAGTCAAGCAACATTGGATAAATTATTAACTGTAATAAAATATGATGAATATTATTCACACCATGCATGGTTCTATTTGGCAATGATTGATGTCTTTATATTTACTGCTATTCGCCGCAGACAATTAATTGGTATCAGATGGTGCGACATTAATTTTGACAATAAAACTCTATACCTGGATGCCAAGTATTCAAAAAATAACAACGATAACTTGGTCCCTATTAATCAAATTTTAATAGACCATTTCCTTGTGCTAAAAAGAAAATCAAAAAATCTAAGGCAATCGGAACAGGTATTTAACATTACAAAATTCATAAATAAATATAAAGGCAATCGGATGAATGAAGAACATATTTCAAGACTATTCACAAAATGGTCAAATAGGATTGATATTCAAGTGTCGCCACATAGATTTAGACATACAACAGCTACTAAAATTGCAAACAGCGGGTGCAACCTTAAGTCATTACAAAAATTACTAAATCATAGGAATATTAAAACTACTATGAGTTATATTGAAGTAAATATTGATGACTTAAGGAAAATACAATCAATTTTATAGACCTTTGCGTAATTCACAATTTCTCATCTTGATTTCAACCTTTATACTTTTTTTAAAAATATTTTATAAAACTTCCTGTATTTTCCCATAAGAACCTAAAAACACCCAGTTTGTCTGGATTTATTTCTCTGTTTTCCAAGATATCTTGCTTTGCCTAGGCCGTAATGAAATTTGAGTAGTTCAAAGGTTCACCTAACAATATAGTCTTTGTTCTTTTCTACATCTAGCAATTTAGCAAATTCTTGCGAGTCATGAACATTACCTGGCGTATAGGTCATCTTTTTAACAAAGCCATTCTCATCAGTATTGGCAAGAGAATCTGCAAATGAGTTCTATTGGGTGTTTTTTCCAAGACATTTTAGGTGTTTTTAAAGTTAATTTATATGGGTGTTGTTTTATCAGATTGGTGGTTTTTAGTTGATTTATAGTAATTGACCTAGTTTTTATTCAATGCGCTCAAACGTTCATGTTCTTGTTGTATCTTATCAACCGCAATAGCAATCATCATATTTAAAAAAATAAAGCCATTTAAAAAAATAAACGACAAATAATATATCCATGACCACGGATGTATTTCCATGGTTTCATACATCACCTTAGCCCAATCTCCAAAAGTGATCACTTGAAATAGAGTAAGCATAGAAATAGAAATATTTCCCCATAGGTTAGGATTGATATCCTCAAAAATAAAACTACCGACAGCAGCATACATATAAAATAAAGTAAACATCAAGAATAACAAATAACCCATTGATGGCAAGCTTCTTATCAATGTATTGATCAGCAGGCGTAAATCAGGAATGGTATCAATTATGTGCAAAACACGGAGGTAGCTTAAGCGTGCTAAAAATACATATTCACTGTGTTCTATGGCGATTATGCTTATAATTACGATGAGTGAATGAAATACATTCCAAAAATTGTAAAAAAATCGTTTTTTGTTGGTGCAAATAATAAATCTAAGAATAATTTCAAACAAGAAAAATATTGTTATCGCTGTCTCTATTTTTTCTAAAATTAATATATAACCTATATTGTAAGTTTTAACCCCAATTAATAACGTTGAAAAAACGATAATAACAGTTACGATATATCCAAAATATTTATTATTGTGTAGCTTTAGTAGTGTGTTTTGCATTGCATTGCATTTAACATTATAATTATATTTTTTTTTGAGTTTTTTAATTTTTGAGCGTTGAGGATTTTTGTTCACCTGACCGTTGACGCGTCAGGTGAATTCAGGCGTTAGGCATCATCAAGCTCATTTCTTGAAACACAAATAGAGGATTTAGCTGAAAAATTATTATTTTAAGGAGATAACATTATGTCACACGTTTATTACAGAGGGGACGGGCGATCACTTGCAGAACTCCAAAAGGTTGGATTCCAAGTCAAGGATAAAAGATACAGAGGTCGTTCGACAACCGATGCCATAGCATACATAAAGAAACTGATTGCCAATAATAAAGAATACAAAAACCCTATTGATTTCGGAGGTTATATAATACGCAGTTCTAAAATGGATTCAGTTTCAGCTTCCTGTGTACTTGAGGGGGCAACTGCGAGCAATGTGTTTAATATCACTTGTCCAGGTGAGCCACTTTACTTTGAGTTTAAAACGGATGGTAGTGTAGGGGCGCAGCTTGCTGATCGAGGGAGTATGTATTTAGGTAAACCGTACTATATTCTGACCAATTCAAATATTGCTCTAAGCAAATACGTAATCGTAGGCACAAAGACACATGCTCAAGAGGCTACTTTCTTTACAGATATACCTTTTGATTGGATTTCTTTAAATAACTAACAATCAAAATTCACAGACAGCAAAAAGAAGAGTGCAGCGGCGCTTTTTTGCTGGTGATTTTGGGAGTCAAGTGTCGCCTTCCCTTCCATCTTGCTATTTTATTAGATTAGTGAGTTTTTGGTTGATTTATGCAAAAACCTCTCATTAGAATTTTTTGCTTATTTTTATCATTATTTGATTGTCTGATTTTAAAGAAACATCATGATTTAGATTATTTCTATGGTTTAACAGAGCAACCATATTAATACGATTGTCAAACTCTACATATCCAATGGTTAAGATTTTCTCAATACTAGTTTGTATTTTTTAAATAATCATTGCCAGCCGCATGCACACTGACAATATCATTATTATGAGTTGAAAGCCATTGATTAAAAATAGGTATAGTAATAAAGTCGCTACCGAAACTAGCATTAACCTTCGCTCCTTGCTTAATAGCGCGCTCAATTGAACTTTAGATAGAACTTAGGCGTGTCTGTGAATATGAATTTCCAGCACGAAACGCTAATATTTTGGCATTATAAGCCACGCCGTGCTGTAATCCTCCCAAAAATTAACACCCAATAAAAGTAGAATTTTCTTATAATCAAAACATAAGGAGATTCAAATGAAAACAACACGTAAATCAGATTCACAAATCATGCAAATTCTTAATCAAGCACAAGCAGGTACGCCAGTATCTGAACTATGCAGAGAGCACAGTATGAGCAGTGCCACTTTTTATAAATGGCGTGCTAAATATGGCGGTATGGATACATCAATGATAACTAGACTTAAAGAACTTGAAGCAGAGAATACAAGGCTTAAGAAGATGTACGCCGATGAGCGCTTAAAGGCAATGATTGTACAAGAGGCATTAACAAAAAAGTTTTAAGACCATCTTTACGTAAGAAGATGGTCAAGCAGAGTATTAATAAACACAGAGTAACAGCACGATTAGCTTGCCAGGCTTTTAAGATCAGCGAGACATGTTATCGGTACGAGCCAAAGTTATCATCCGAGAATGAGCTAATTGCTGATTGGTTATTGCGATTAACCACAACACACAAGCAATGGGGATTTGGATTGTGCTTTATGTATTTACGTAACATAAAAGGTTTTAGGTGGAATCACAAGCGTGTGTATCGTATTTACAGGCAACTAGAACTCAATCTTAGGATTAAGCCTAGAAGAAGAATCAAACGCGATAAGCCACAAGCTTTAAGCGTACCAATGACAATCAATCAAATTTGGTCAATGGATTTTATGTCAGACTCTTTAAATACAGGTAGAAAAATTAGAACCTTTAATGTGATTGATGATTACAACAGAGAGTGTCTAAGCATTGAAATAGACCACTCATTACCAGCACAACGAGTGATTCAATCATTAGAGCAACTTATTCAATGGCGTAGCAAACCCAAAGCCATCAGATGTGATAATGGTCCAGAATATATATCTCATATACTCAGAGAATGGGCACAAGCAATGGATATTGAGCTTATGTATATACAACCAGGCAAACCAACCCAAAATGCCTATATAGAAAGATTTAACAGAACAGCAAGAAACGAATGGTTGAATATGCATATTTTTGATTCGATTGAGCACGCTCAATCGTTAGCAACACAATGGATGTGGGTATATAATAACGAACGACCTCATAGTTCGATTGGTGGTATTCCACCAAGAAAGCTACTTGAGGCTATTTAAACAACGGAAATTCTATTTTTAGCAGTGGTTAAAAACGGGAGGATTACAGTGCATACCGATGTCATTCTTTACTCCAGCAATAATGCCTGCTACGTGTCCCGTGACTCATAAAAGACCCTTGGCCCGCCGGATTAGCATCCGAATCATCAAAATAGTCGTAACCACTTGGGGCAATATTATCAACCAAATCAGGATAATCCAGATCTACACCTATATCTATCACAGCGACGATGACCTCACTATCTAAATCATCTGAATAACCATTTGAATAAGCTTCAGAAGCTCCAATACTATTTAAACCATATTGATTATTGTATTCCGTGGTTTCAAAATAAGTAGGATTTTTAACCGCCATAGATGAAATACCTACACAACCAGAAAGTACAACAGACAGACTAGATAGTATTAATATAATTTTCATAATTATTTGAGACCTTTGCAGGCTCTAATGGAGGGTTATGTTCAACAGCAAGAGGTAGTAAGGCTTTACTTGTGATAAAGCCTAGAACAAATACTAGGCTAGTTAAAAAAATAATCAAAACATCGGTCTCCCGTGAACGTATCTACTATTATGCAAAATAAAAAAATGGTGGAAAGTTTATGGACGTACAAAAAGATGATTTCTAATTTAGAAGAATTTAGAAGAATTTAGAAGAATTTATAGTATTATACCCGCTTATTATTTAATAAAACAAGGGGCAATATATGGAAAAAAAAATAACTATAAATATTGATAAAAAGGACTTTGTTACCCTTAAGAAGAACAAATATAAACTCTGTTTTGCTAAATCAATTGAAGGTAAAAAATTTAATACAGTTTGGAAAACGCTTGATATAAACGAATATTTTATAAATACTGAGTTTAAATGGACGCCTGAGTATAGTATTTGTGCAAGTAGTTCTTTTGCTAATAATCAACAAGTAAATGAAATGACAGGTTCTCAAAAAATTGAACTTGGTCAACAAATTACGCTTGATAAAAATGGTTTACTATGTGAGCCAGAGACTGGATCATTTGAGGAATCTATTCTATTTATTAACGAATATAGTGGAACAACCCACCCTGTTATAAAGCAAGTAAACAGTGATTCAAAAGTAGAATCTTCTATCTATATTGCTGAAAATGCTGTAATAATTGGGACGGATATCTTTACCCCAGTTGATAAAATCTTAGTTTGGTTTCAGCAAGATGTTGAAACCAATACAATGTTTAGTGAGGCTAAGAGTAATTCTATAATTATTAACCTTACATTTGCTAATGAGAGAAAAGCACTTTTTAAAGATCAAAATTGGGCTGAAACTGTAGATAGTGATAAATAATATGGGTTACTAACGGAAATTTACCATAAAACGGCTATGACAAGCGCTAGCAATTTAATTGATATTGCTAGCGTGGCTAAAAGCAAATTAGATAGTGACAACTTATCTGTTACTGTAAGTAATTATCATACTGACTTGTTAACACTGGAATCTATTATCTATAATGATTTAAATCATAACGCACGTTCAATACCACATAAAGACTTTATATTGAAAAATCAAAGTGATACAGGATTATTTAGAGTACATTCTTTTAGAAATTCAGATTCAACTTTTTTATATTTCATATAATCACCTTCTGTAATCCTCCCAAAAATTAACACCCAATAAAAGTAGAATTTTCTTATAATCAAAACATAAGGAGATTCAAATGAAAACAACACGTAAATCAGATTCACAAATCATGCAAATTCTTAATCAAGCACAAGCAGGTACGCCAGTATCTGAACTATGCAGAGAGCACAGTATGAGCAGTGCCACTTTTTATAAATGGCGTGCTAAATATGGCGGCATGGATACATCAATGATAACTAGACTTAAAGAACTTGAAGCAGAGAATACAAGGCTTAAGAAGATGTACGCCGATGAGCGCTTAAAGGCAATGATTGTACAAGAGGCATTAACAAAAAAGTTTTAAGACCATCTTTACGTAAGAAGATGGTCAAGCAGAGTATCAATAAACACAGAGTAACAGCACGATTAGCTTGCCAGGCTTTTAAGATCAGCGAGACATGTTATCGGTACGAGCCAAAGTTATCATCCGAGAATGAGCTAATTGCTGATTGGTTATTGCGATTAACCACAACACACAAGCAATGGGGATTTGGATTGTGCTTTATGTATTTACGTAACATAAAAGGTTTTAGGTGGAATCACAAGCGTGTGTATCGTATTTACAGGCAACTAGAACTCAATCTTAGGATTAAGCCTAGAAGAAGAATCAAACGCGATAAGCCACAAGCTTTAAGCGTACCAATGACAATCAATCAAATTTGGTCAATGGATTTTATGTCAGACTCTTTAAATACAGGTAGAAAAATTAGAACCTTTAATGTGATTGATGATTACAACAGAGAGTGTCTAAGCATTGAAATAGACCACTCATTACCAGCACAACGAGTGATTCAATCATTAGAGCAACTTATTCAATGGCGTAGCAAACCCAAAGCCATCAGATGTGATAATGGTCCAGAATATATATCTCATATACTCAGAGAATGGGCACAAGCAATGGATATTGAGCTTATGTATATACAACCAGGCAAACCAACCCAAAATGCCTATATAGAAAGATTTAACAGAACAGCAAGAAACGAATGGTTGAATATGCATATTTTTGATTCGATTGAGCACGCTCAATCGTTAGCAACACAATGGATGTGGGTATATAATAACGAACGACCTCATAGTTCGATTGGTGGTATTCCACCAAGAAAGCTACTTGAGGCTATTTAAACAACGGAAATTCTATTTTTAGCAGTGGTAAAAATGGGAGGATTACACTTCAACCCAACGATTACGTCCTTGAGCTGAGTAAAAAAGATGTAGTTTGTCAGAAAAAATTTGCCAATGCGTACCATCAGTTTTAACTAAGCCCTCTCCTAAACTAAGTGCATTTGAACAATATCCGTTATACATCGGTGCGTATTTATCTGGATTTTTGATAAACATGTCAAGATTATTTTTACTAGAAAAATACCATTTTGCATTTTTCCAATTATATTGATATGAACTATCACCTTGTATTGCTTTATGTTGTTTTATGTTATCAGGCTCATGGTAGGCAACAGCGTCGTAACCGCCAATAGCAATATTATCCCAAAAACTTTTGTTAACTGGCTCTGCAGCATAAACCAAGCCGTAGAACAGCACCATACAACAAAATAACGTTTTTTGTCATTTTATACAACAATAACCGGCATTTTGTAGCGACGAGAGGCTTGTGATAGGCTCTTTTAGCACAAACGAGCACCGTGGAAAAATGTCAGAGTTAATTGCTTTCAATAGTAAAAAACTTTACCTCATCAACTGAATAATGACTAAAATTATCGACAAGCAGTTCCGAAAAGCTAAAAGGAGCCCCTCCTTCATGATTTCCGGTAAAAAACCAAGTTCCAAAATTAGGATCAAAAAGCGACCATGAGTTGCACCTATTCGTAATTGCCATCGCATGTCTCCCTTTTGCACAAGAAAATACTATCAACCCATAGTGGTATGTATTACTTTGCATAGCTGCAATTATCGAAACAGCTGTATTCATATGCTCACCAGTATCGGATATTGGTGAGCGATTAGCAATCAATGTATTCTGGCTAAGCATAAAAGTACAGTTAAATATACTGTCGTCGTCACTCATACCGGACAAAAATTGATTTCCATGTTCAGCTTGGGACATCAAAGCTTCATGAGCAGTTGTGCCTGTTTTCATGGCGAGACCGGCCACATCCGGACCGGAAGATATGCACTCCTGTAACCACCTAACACTTAATCCCCAACATGCACCTTTTCCGAGTGAAGAGGTCATCCCCTTTAGTAGTTCTTTTTGAACAAATTTATGATTTGGAGTTTTCATTACCCTTTACCTGCCATTATTAATGAGAATTTTAGTGTGCCTAACTATTATAAGGATATATTGTAATACCCTCATTTTCCATACAACTCTAAAGTAGAGGTTTGACTATTTACAGTCATTTTATTACGCCACCTTTGCTCTTGGCGGTATTCCACCTAGTGCAAAATGCGGTCGTTCATTATTATAAACCCATAGCCACTGCGTGGTTAGGTTTTATGCTTGTTCAACTAAATCAAACAAATGCAAGTCCAAACACTCCTGTCTTACTGTGCGATTAAATCTCTCAATATAAGCATTCTGAGTTGGCTTGCCTGGTTGGATATATCTCAGTTCAATATCACTTGTTTGCGCCCAGTCTCTGAGTTGTTGGCTGATATATTCAGGACCATTATCACATCTGATTGATTTAGGTTTGCCTCGCCATTCGATGAGTCGTTCTAATGATTGAATTACTCGTCTTGCTGGCATAGATAAATCAACATCAATATTAAGCCATTCTCGATTGTTATCATCCACCACATTAAAGGTTCTGATTGATCTGTCATCAATCAGTGAGTCTGACATAAAATCCATTGACCAGGTTTGATTGATTTTGCTAGGCACTCAATGCCTCAGGCTTGTCTCTTTTGATTCTTCTTCTGGGTTTGATTATAAGAAAATTCTACTTTTATTGGGTGTTAATTTTTGGGAGGATTACAATGCGATATATCCGTTTGAACTGAGCGTTTTCTGATTCTAGCTCTTTTAAGCGCTTAATCACGGAAACATCTGCATCACCATATTTTGAACGCTACTTATAAAATGTGGCTTGGCTCATGCCGTATTCACGACACAGTTCAGTTGCAGATATGCCAGATTGATTTTGTTTGAGAATATTAACGATTTGTGTCTCTATATATCTTGATTTTTTCATGTGAAAACTCCTTGTTTTTTATTATAGAATTTTCTACTTTAGAATGGTGTGGTTTTTTTGGGTGTTACAATTCATTATTTAATGTCGGTATCAATAAAACAACACCATGTCACAAGAATTTGTTCGTAACAAGTTATTGTTGCAAACATGTGTATTTTTGCTTGCCATGGACAATCAATATCAAAAATGGAACAATACGCAAGATAAGGCTTTACTTGTCTTTAATAAGGACCTCTATAAGAATTTTAAAAGAGTTGTCGGAAGTTTTGAGGCATTATACTTCTTTGTATCTTTCAACTGCTTTAGAAGGTTCCATGGCAATCTCAACATTTGATAAAAACACTTTCTTCCAATTTTGTAAGTTTTGAGGCGATACATTGTGTTTTCTGGCTGTCTCTGCCAAAGTACTTTCATTTTGTAATAGTTCCAGTACCAGTTTTTTTTTAAATGCTGAACTATAGTTAGTTCGTTTTTTATTCATAATTTTTACTCCGATTTTTTTTGTTTAGTTTAACTTGTTCTAAATAAGAAATTTTAGATTGTTGTCTGAATTTGTTGTTGTGTTATAAATTTTTCGTTGGACTAGGGTAAGGTGATATAAATTGCTACTTTACGATTGGTATGAAAATAGGTTGTTATGTATAGCTTTATTTTTTTGGTCTTATGAAAACATTGCAAGCGTCATATAGTTGATCATAAAAAAACTGGCGCATATCATCTGTACCAAATACATCATTTGCTAATTCGCGCAAACATTGATTTGTCACAGCTGTTAATAGATTATTATTATCTCCTGTTTTCTTTTGTGCTTTTTTAATATCATCATCATTCAGTCCAAATTTTTTGAGACAATCAACAACCTCTTTATACTTAATACACTTTAATGATTGGAGTTGTTTTTCATTTCCTAATATTGAATAGATATATCCACCAGGATTGGATTTTTTGTTTTCACGCTCTGTACGGTTTATCGTTTGATTGATTGCGTTATTGATTGTTTTTTTGTCTAAAATAGCCAGCCATGTGTCAATTTGATTTTTACCTACACCCCAATCAGAAAGTTGTTGACGAATACTTAATTGCGATACTTTGATATTTTTTGCTTCTTCAATTTCAACAGTATTTTTTTGTTTTTTAAATTCAGAATGGAATTGATACCCAACAGTTACGCCAGTTATGCCATTTTTTTTGATTGGGTATACTGTAAGATTAATGTCTGTCTTATTTGATATTTGTTCACAGACTTTCTTAATTCTCATTGTTAATGTTTTTGGTGATTTATATGCATCATCAGAGATTCTTAAATAAAGTCTTAACTCTAAAATTCTAAGTTGTAAATCAGGTGAATTTGGTTTAGCGTAAGGTTGTGTGAGTGTGTAAATAATCGTTGATTGATTTTCTTTGCAATTTTTTAATTGATTAAGAGATTGTATGGTGTAATTTTCTTTAGATTTAAATACATCAAACATATTTTTATTAAAATGAATTATTAAATCCTCAAGCATGTCTTTAGTAAGTGCTGTTTTTTGAATTAAGCCTTGTCTAATATCTTTTAACCCTGAGTTTGGATTATAAAAATTAAAAAAGCTATGAACTTCTAAATCTGATCTAATTAATTTAATTAATTTGTTAATTCCATTTTTAGCATCTCTACCACTTGCTAAAGATTGTATTTCAGGTCTTGTGATAATTACTAATCCCCCTTCTTTATGGGCGTTAGCTTTTATTTTTTGAATGGCTAATGATATTATTAAAAAAGTAATTTGCTTGTCATAATAAAACAAGGATTTGATAATATTGTTATTGCGAGCTAACGCATTAATTGTTCTCTCTCTATTGTTTGGTATTAACATTTCAAAACTCATAATAAAACTCTTTCTGCTTTATTACTAAATTTTTAAAAAACTGTTTTAGTAGTTTAAGGAAAAATCCTGTTTTTACTTTGGTAGTAATACTTTCAACAAGTCTAGGATAACAAATTGTGGGTAAAAGGTAACTAAATGTGAATAAAACCGCAACTATTTGTAGGCAAAAGGTAACTAAATGTTGGCAAGGGTAACTAAATGTTGGCAAGGGTAACAAATTGTGGATGAATATAACTTGTTCTTTTTGTAACTCCTTATGTTGACAACATTTAAATAAATTATGGTTATTACTTAAATTATGCAAATAAGGGGGGTTAAAATTAAAAAAAGTAATTAAATGTGGGTAAGGGTAACTAAATGTAGATAAAGGTAATCTCTCTTTCCTATAAGTACTTTTAGCAGACGAACAAAAACTTACAATGTTATTGTAGTAATCTTTGAGTATTGATTTTTTGCTTGTTTTCATTATAAAATTTTAAAATTAATTAAAAATTGTATAATGAAAACAAAGATATTAATTATAATTAAAAAACCTTTTTTTAATTATAATTAATGAATTTGGCTCCTCGAGCTGGGCTCGAACCAGCGACAAATGGATTAACAGTCCATTGCTCTACCAACTGAGCTATCGAGGAATGAAAGTGAAATTATAATGACATATGCGCGTTAAAGCAATCTAAAAATCAGTTATTTTTATAGTTTTTTAAATTAGTATGGTGGCACTAAAAAGTTATTGCCAAAGACACAACTTAAGTAATTTTCTTTTTGTCATATTTTTTAAATTGAACCTTGTAATAAGTATTTGCATTATAAGGCTATCTTTGTGTCCAAATTTTTCAGACCAATAAAAGATAATTTTGATGTTAAAAAAAATTAAATAAAATCTAAAAACACGGTAATGTTTTTACTGATATCGTAAAAATTTATTCAAACGTAAAAAAACCACCCTAAAGGGTGGTTTTTA
Source organism: Candidatus Ruthturnera sp. Tsphm01 (assembly GCA_030142985.1). Taxonomy (GTDB): domain Bacteria; phylum Pseudomonadota; class Gammaproteobacteria; order PS1; family Pseudothioglobaceae; genus Ruthia. The sequence goes on from CP125320.1 coordinate 622,353, forward strand.
TCTAACCTTAAATCGCTAGACTAATCTAACAGTCAATTAGGCAAGTTTTACTTAGTAATCACTTGATCACGATTGTCTCAGCTATTGCATTAGCTTTAGCATCTGCATAGCCTTTAGCATAAGCATCGGCTTGTGCTTTAGCGAATGCATCTGCATAGCCTTTAGCATAAGCATCTGCATAGCCTTTAGCATTAGCATCGGCAGTGCCTACATATTTGCCATCAGCAATTGCGCTAGAAGTGTTCTTAGTTCTGTTCTTGTTGTTGTAATGGAAGCCCCAATCAGAGTCGTTGTCCATGTCGTTGTTGTTTGAAAAAGGACCCCAGTTGTTAGCACCGCTGAATGGACCCCAGTTAGAACGACCATTAAATGGACCCATGTTATTACCACCTGAGAAAGGGCCCCAGTTAGAGCCGCCACTCAATGGACCAAAATTAGAACCACTGCCAAAAGGACCCCAGTTGTTTGAGCCGTTACCGTAGCCGTTGTTGTTTGAGCCATTGTTAAAAAAACCAGCTGATGCTGATGCGGCAGCTACTAAAACAGCAATCGCAATTATTTTTTTCATATTAATCTCCAAATTAAAAAAATATTAACACCCTTATTGTTAAGAGAGTTTTAAGTATCAGACCTTATGGTCTTGATGGGAGTATTATATGGTAAATATATTAGAAGTCAATTATATTCTAATATAAATTAACAATAAAACCATAAAAACTTCTTACAACTCTTGCTATTAAAGTATTTTTTTTACTAAAAAAATACTAAAAAAGAGAAATAACTAGAAAATATCACTAAAGCCAATTAAATAAGCGTGAAAAAAAGATAAGTTTTAGATAAAAAAATATTCAAAATTTAGCGAAAATTTAATCATTAACCCATGTGACAAAAAACCACCTTAAAGGTGGTTTTAATTTAACGCCATCTGAATGTTATTGGCTTTTTCTGTTGATATTTCCTGCTAACTTTCCATCTGCATAACCTTTGGCGTAAGCATCGGATTGACCTTTAGCATAAGCATCAGCTATACCTTTGGCATAAGCATCAGCTTGCGCCTTAGCATTTGCAGAAACAACACCAGTTGCATTGCCATCTGCCAAAGCACTAGATATATTTTTAGTGGTGTTTTTATTATTATAATGAAAACCCCAATCTGAATCATTATTCATATTGTTGTTGTTTGAGAAAGGACCCCAATTCTGAGCACCTCTAAATGGACCCCAGTTAGAGGTGCCACTAAATGGACCCATGTTGCTGCCACCTGAGAAAGGACCCCAGTTAGAGCCACTTCTAACTGGACCCCAGCCATTGTTATTATTGCCGTAACCATTGTTGTTCCAAAATGCCGATACAGATGATGTGACCATTACTATGGCAATTGCCACTAGTTTTATTGTGTTTTTCATTTTATCTCCTAATTAGCATTATGTAATATAAAGTAAGAAAATTGATATCTACTTGTTGCAAATGATACACAACTAGAAAATATAGCGCAACTATATTAGTAGACAATAATTCTATAATATAGAATCAATGATTGCGTCACCGAACTCAGAACATGACAATAATGTCGCATCATCCATAAGTCTTTCCAAATCATAAGTTACAGTTTTATTTTGAATAACATTAGACATCGCCTCTAAAATCATATCAGCCGCTTCAAACCAACCCATGTGTCTAAGCATCATTTCTGCTGAAAGGATGATTGAACCTGGATTAACTTTATTAAGCCCTGCATACTTTGGCGCTGTACCATGCGTTGCTTCAAATACGGCTGTTGTACCTGAAAGATTCGCACCTGGTGCAATGCCAATACCACCCACTTGAGCAGCTAATGCGTCTGAAATATAGTCACCATTTAAATTAAGCGTAGCAATGACCGAATACTCTTCTGGACGTAAAAGAATTTGTTGCAAAAAAGCATCCGCAATAACGTCTTTAATTGTAATTACTGTACCCGTATTTGGGTTTTTAAACGATCTCCACGGCTCATTACCAAGGGTGGTTGCACCAAATTCATCACGTGCTAACTGATAACCCCAATCTCTAAATCCACCTTCGGTGAATTTCATAATATTGCCTTTATGCACTAAGGTCACCGAATCTTTATCATTGTCAATAGCATATTGAATAGCGCCACGCACTAAACGATCTGTGCCTTCTTTAGAAACTGGCTTAATACCAATCCCTGAAGTGTTGGGAAAACGAATTTTTGTCGTACCCATTTCATTTTGTAAAAAATCAATGACTTTTTTTACTTCAGCAGTGCCTGCCTGATATTCAATGCCCGCATAAATATCTTCAGAATTTTCTCTAAAAATGACCATATCAATCTTTTCAGGCGCTTTGACTGGCGAAGGCGCACCTTTAAAATACTTAATTGGACGTTGACAAATAAACAAATCCAACGCTTGACGAATGACCACATTCAAAGAGCGCATACCACCACCTACTGGCGTGGTTAATGGGCCTTTAATAGACACTGAAAACTCTTCTATAGCGTCCAAGGTTTCTTGTGGTAGGTATTCACCATAAATATCATTTGCTTTTTCACCTGCATAAACGTCCATCCATCGAATTGCTTTTGAGTCATTGTAGGCTTTTGCGACAATAGCATCAATCACTTTTTTCATCACTGGCGATACATCTACACCAATACCATCCCCTTCAATATAAGTGATAATTGGATAATTTGGCACTTTTATAACACCTTTTTCAAAGCTAATTTTTTCACCATTTTTGGGTATTTGAATGTGTTGATAGCTCATACTTTAATTTACAATTGAAAATTGCATTATTTTAGCATTTTCCCCATTTGAATAATATTTTTCTCGCCTGTAAATTTGTTCAAATCCAAGTTTTTGATACAACTGAAAAGCTTTAAGATTACCCTCTCGAAGTTCTAAAATAATTGATTTATTTAATTGTTTTAACGCCTCAATCAACGCAGTTGCCACTCCTTGGTTTTTAAAATTATGGCGTGTTGTAATACGAAAAATTTCAACCACATCAGTCGTTTGATACACCACAAAACCAACAATTTGATTGGCAATTATTGCAATTTTTATTAAATCTTGATAATTAAAAAAAGATAACTTCCAGTGAAAATTTTCATCACTCAATCGATCTAGTTGATAAAGCACACTCAAATCATTAGCATTGGCCTTTCTAAAAGAAATATTGTTAATCATTTACAACTGAATGAGGCGAGCTTCCACACACTGCCTTGCTTGGCATAAATTGCTTTAATGTAAGGATGCTTATGTAAATAATTAACCACCTTGGTGTAACATGTTGACGAGACTTGCTTTGCAAGCAAAATCACCATTTCTCAATTCTTCCTAACATAATACGAAGCCAGTTCACTTAAATCTCTGTCAAACAAAGCATCTGACATTGTATTAGTATGGCTGATTTACTCGCTAGTGTTGATGAGTTATTATAAAAAATATTGGTAAGCTTTATTGTTGGTTTCATTTTGATAGAAATAGCCCAGCTCATCAAATTTTTGCTCAAGTTTAGATGCGTCACTGGCTTGTAAACCAATTAGCACACGACCAAAATCAGCACCATGATTGCGATAGTGGAATAATGTAATATTCCAATGACTACCAATTTTTTTTAGAAAATTAAGTAAAGCACCTGGTCGTTCAGGAAATTCAAAACGATAAATAACTTCATTTTCACAAATTGCACGACCACCTACCATATAGCGAATATGCGTTTTTGCGATTGAATTGTCACTCATGTCTAGCACATTAAATGATTTTGATAGTTTATCCAGTAAGGCCTTCTTTTCGCTCAGCCCCTCATTCAAAGCCACACCAACAAAAATGCGTGCTTGAGTATCAGACCCAAAACGATAATTAAATTCAGTAATTGTATGGCTATCTAACATTTGACAGAATGTTAGAAAACTTCCTGGTTTTTCATCAATGGTAACAGCAATAATGGCTTCATTATGCCCACCCAAATCAGCACGTTCTGAAATATAACGCAAACGATCAAAATTAACATTCGCACCCGATACAATTGAAACAATATTTTCATTTTTTACATTGTTATTTTTAACATACTTTTTCACTCCTGCAGTTGCCAAAGCACCTGCAGGTTCAGCAATTGAACGCACATCTTCATAAATATCTTTAATGGCAGCGCAAATCTCATCATTACTGACCAAAATTACCTCATCAACCATCTGCTTGGCAATAGGATAAGTTTGTTCACCAATTTGTTTAACCGCCACGCCATCAGCAAAGCGTCCTACATCTTTTAATACCACGCGCTTGTTGTTTTTCAATGCTTGGTAAAGTGTGGGTGAGTCTTCTGGTTCAACGCCAATTACTTTAATATTGGGCGCATAATGCTTGATATAAGTTGTCATACCAGCAATTAAGCCACCACCGCCAACAGGAATAAAAACCTTATTCATACTTGGTAGTTGCTCTAACAATTCTTTGGCAATAGTTGCCTGCCCTGCCATAACTTCAACATCATCAAAGGCGTGAATAAAGACCAAATCTTGGCTTTTTTCTAACTGTTTGGCATATTGGTAAGCATCATCATACACATCGCCATGCAGAACAACTTTTGCACCTAATTGTTCAACAGCGTTAATTTTAATCTTAGGTGTTGAGAGTGGCATAACAATAATCGCACTAATGCCTAATTTTTTAGCAGATAGGGCAACGCCTTGTGCATGATTACCTGCACTTGATGCTACAACACCTTTAGAGGCCTGCTCAGCAGATAAATTTGAAATTTTCTGGTACGCGCCTCGAAGTTTAAAGGTGTGAATAGCCAGTTTATCTTCTCTTTTAAGATAAACCTTATTACAAATGCGCTTAGATAATTGAGGCGCAAAAGACAATGGTGTAACACTCGCTACATCATAAACACGTGTATTATTTACTGAATCAACAATGCGTTGCATGTAATTCTCGTAAATATGCCATATCAACGCAAGTCGCATTAGTCGCATCACCTTTGATTAAGTTAAAAGGCTTGTCTTTATCACCCAAATGATCAAGCACTATCAACGCGCCATCAAACTCATGCTTATCTGTATATTCATTAACCGTAATAATGGTTTTAAGTCCGGCTTCGGTTGCTGAAATAATGCCATTATGTGAATCTTCAAAGGTTAAGCATTGGGCAGGGTCTAAGTTCATCTGTTTTAATACATAGGTATAAATATCGCCAGCTGGCTTTAACTTTGGCACAATATTGCCAGCGCCAATTACTTCAAACCAATCTAATGCTTCGGCTCCTAATGTATTTGCAATTAAGGCATCAACATTAGCAGGGGTTGTTGTTGTGGCAATTGCCAATCTAAGATTGGCTTTTCTTGCTTCGTTGAACAAGCGCTTAACACCTGTTCGCAAAGGTACCGCACCTTGATTCATTAAACGCACATAAGTTTTAGTTTTTAACTGATGAATAGAGGCAACAAAATCATCCAAATGTTGATGCTTAAACGTTGGGTTGTATTTTTTTAAATAATATTTAATCCGCAGTTGTCCTCCTGTTACATTGAGTAGTTCGTGATAAATCTTGTTTGACCAATACCAATCTAAACCCAGTTCTTCAAATGCCAAATTAAAGGCTTTCAAATGCCCATCACGTTCAGTATTTGCCAAAGTTCCGTCAACGTCAAAAATTAATGCTTCTAATGCCATATAAAATTTATAATGAAAAATGTAAGAAATAAATTGCTATTTTAAGGCAGTTTAGGTATAAACATACTTTTTTAATTAATCTAACTATTATGTCACAACTAAACTACCAAGAAATTCCTAATTACCAGCCTAAAAAAAATGAAGAATTTATGAATAGTGCTCAACTTGAGCATTTTAAAAATAAATTAAACTCATGGAGAGGGCAATTAGTCGATGATGCCGAATCAACCATTAATCATATCCAAGAAGATTCAAATCAAGTTGCTGATATTAACGATAGAGCCACCCTTGAAGAAGAGTTTGCTTTAGAATTAAGAACACGCGACCGTGAAAGAAAACTGATTGGCAAAATTGACAAAACCTTGCACATTATCGAACTAGGCGATTATGGCTTTTGTAAAACCTGTGGCGCTGAAATTTCCTTAATGCGACTAGAAGCGCGCCCTACTGCTAATGAATGTATTGATTGCAAAACCATTGCAGAGAAAAAAGAAGTTTAAAAATATACTTCCTGAGCAGAAAATATCTACTCATTAGTTAGAAATGCTGATAAGAACAACACTGCTTATCAAAAGACCCAATTTTAGTTAACGCCATAGAATTGTTAATAACGCCAATTTGAGTAACTGTAACATTATTTTTATTTTGTAACGCCTTAAGTAAATCCATATTTTTAACTGGTACAGTAAAACACAATTCATAATCATCGCCACCTGCAAGTATCAGGCACCAATCATTAGTCTTTTTAATATAAACCTTAACCTCATTGCCCAACGGAATATCATTAAGATTGATACTTGCACCTACGCTAGAGCGAGTCAAAATATGTATTAAATCTTGTTCTAAGCCATCAGAAATGTCAATACAAGCATTGGCAATGCCTGATAGTTTCTGCCCTAAAAATAGTTGTGGTTTTGGTCGATTAAATTGATTAATAACGTACTCAGAAGGTGTTTTCTTGTCTTGTAATTGTTTCCAGGCGTAAGCCGCATCACCAATCGTATTAGACACAAAAATCAAATCCCCCACTTGGGCAGATGAGCGCAATAAGGCTTTGTTTTTTTCAACCACACCAGTAACATTAATGGTAATGCTAAGTGCGCCTTTTGTGGTGTCGCCGCCAACCAGTACAATGTCAAACTCATCTGCTAAAGATTTAAGCGAGGCAGAAAATTGACTAAGCCATTTTTTGTTAATATCTGGCAATGTTAACGCAAGTGTGAAATATTTTGCACGTGCGCCCATTGCTGCCAAATCACTTAAATTAACTGCTAGGGATTTATAAGCAATATCACTAGCACTGGTGTTTATAGGAAAATGTACACCTTCAATCAAAGTATCAACACTTGTTACTAATTGGTAATTAGCATCTATATCAATAATAGCGCAATCATCTCCGATGCCTAAATTAACTAAATTTGAACCACTCCAATTAAAATAGGTTTCAATTAAAGCAAACTCGTTCACTAACTTTGTGGGTATTTTTGTGCCAGTTTTTGATCAACCTCACCACGACCTGCATTAAACATCGAGCCAGAGCCTAGCACGACAGACACCAAAATACAAAAAAATAATGGCACCACGCCTAACAAACTAAAAATTGAATCAATAATTCTTGTGCCATCCATACTTGCAGGCGCATCGTTTGGAATAACCAGCGTTAGCAAAGTGACTAAAAAATAAAAAATATAAGCACCAATAAGTAATTTATAACGATTAAGTGAAAGCTGCCAGTGTAAATAAACTAGATACGAATCGTTGATTTTGGCTTTTTTAGTCCGAAAATAAGTATAAATGATAATTATAAAAGAAATTAAAACAGACAAATCAATTGCACTGCTCATGTCAATATTCAGCAATTTAATAGAACCTAAGGTAAGAAATAAATGAACAATAACTGTATTAATAGTGAATAATTCGTGTGCTACTTTGGCGTCTATACGCTCTTTAACACCAGTATCAATAGTAATAATCATAATCACTAAGTTTACACCATATTACCCCAAACCCAGCAGAGTGTTACTTACATATAAGCGTTGTCAGTATTGGAGTGGTCTGTTATATCACGCACCGATTTAATCTCTGGAAAGCGCGCTTTAAGTTGTGCCTCAACGCCCTTTTCTAAAGTAGATTGAACTGATGAACATCCCTGACAACCGCCACCAAAATTAAGAATAACATCCATATCCTTAGTAATTTCAACTAGCTTAACAAAACCACCATGAGAGGCAAGTCCAGGACTAATATCAGCAGCAATAACGTATTTGATTCTTTCTTCAAGAGGTGCATCTTCTTTCGGTTCTTCGCCTTTAGCATTAGGCGCGGTAATGGTTAATTTCCTGCCAGTGCCAGCATCTTTTAATGCCACTTCTGAGTCTTTCAAATATTCAAAATTTAACTCATCAATATAGGCATCAAACCCTTTATATTCAAATTTTTTATATTTTTTACTTAACTCTTTAGGAAAGCAAAAATTAAAAGTAACTGCAGCAGCAGGTGTGCCGGCTTTTTCAACATCCACCTTTAGGCTAAGGTTTTTTTCATCTTGTTGGGCAAATAAATCAGCCACATAAACTTTTGCTTCATCGGTAATATCAAACACGGTTATCCTTTTTTAAAAATTATATTATCAATAAGTCGTACAGAACCCAAAAATACTGCAGATAATATAATAATTTGATGCGTATTATCAGTAATTTGTCTAAGGGTATTTGCATCTAACACCTCAAGATAGTCCAATTTAAAGTATTGCTTTAAGTCAAACTCTGCCAATTTCTTTAACACATCAATTTTTTTATTTTGTAAAATTTCACACTTAATATAATATAATATTTTATATAAATTAGTGGCAATTTTAACCTCATTTTCAGATAAATACTGATTTCGAGTGCTTATTGCCAAGTTGTTTTTTTCTCTAATGATTTCACCAGATTCTATACATATATTTAGTGATAAATTTTTAACCATTTGTTTAATAACCAATAATTGCTGATAATCTTTTTGACCAAAAACTGCAACATTAGGGCGTACAATTCCAAACAATATCTCAACAACCTGTGCTACTCCATTAAAAAAATGCGGGCGTGTTTTGCCACATAAAATGCGCCCAATTTTACCAACATCAATATGTTTGCTTATGCCATTGGGATAAATTTGTTTAACATTTGGAATAAAAACAGCATCAACATTTGACTCTAATACTGCCAAATCAACATTAAGTGTACGTGGATAACTGTCTAAATCTTCATTTTTACCAAATTGGGTCGGATTAACAAAAATACTAACAACAACTTTATCAGCCTTTTGTTTAGCAATCTCAATTAATGACAAATGCCCTTGGTGCAAGCCACCCATCGTAGGCACAAATGCAACGGTTTTTTCTTGTACACGCCAATCGTTAATCAGCTTGGTTATTTGAGTATTTTGATGACACAACTGCATTAATAACTGTGCTGTTCGCTTGGAAAAGACTTGTCTTTTACCGCTTTGATAAAAGCATTAACAGCAGACTTTACATTACCATTGTCAGTTAAGAAATTTTTAACAAATTTTGACACATGTCCTGTATGAATACCCAGCATGTCATAGCTTACCAATACCTGTCCATCGCAATCCACGCCAGCACCAATACCAATAGTAGGAATATTTAAAGAATGTGATACTTGTTTAGCTAACTCAGCAGGAACGCATTCTAATACGATTGCTTTAACATCCCAAGATGCCAAAGCTAAAGCATCTTTAATAATTTTATCAGCGCTTTGTTTATCTCTACCTTGTACTTTGTAGCCACCTATTTCTATCACTGATTGCGGCTGCAAACCCAAGTGCCCACAAACAGGGATGCCATTATTTTGCAAGATTTTAAAAGACGCTTCATGCTCACATCCACCTTCAAATTTTACCATTTGTGCGCCTGCCATTATTAAGCGCCTGGCATTTGCTAAAGTTTGTTCAGCATTGGTATAACTTTGATAAGGCATGTCTGCAATTCTTAATGCATTTTGCGTACCTTTGGCAACTGCTTGCGTATGGTAAACCATATCATCCATACTTACCTTTAATGTATTTTTACCTCCTTGAATAACATTACCAAGCGAATCTCCTACTAAAATAATATTAATACCGCATGCATCAAAAACTGATGCAAATGAAGCGTCATAAGCAGTTAAGCAAGTAATTTTCTCGCCAAATTGTTTAAAGTTTTTTAGCGCTTCAATGTTCATAATTTAACCAATTTAGTAATGTCTAGCTTAGAAATCAAATCTTGAATCGGTCCTAAAACTGGCACTTTCAAATGAGGCTCTAATTCTACTAATGGCACCAATACAAACACCCTATTCATCATTTGTGGGTGTGGAATAATCAACTGTTTAGAAGCAATCACTTGCACGCCATAAATAATAATATCCAAGTCAATGGTTCTTGCACCCCATTTTTTCTCGCGCACGCGATGTTGTTTGGTTTCAATATCTTGACAAACATACAGTAATTCTAATGCAGTTAAATGCGTATCAACCTGACACATGGCATTGATATAATCAGGCTGTTTTGAATCGTCAATCGGCTTGGATTGATACAAACTTGACAAACCCACCACTTTAACATCTTTAGTAGAATTGAGCGCAATCAGCGCATTTTTAATTTGTTCTCTAGGGTGGTTAAGATTCGACCCTAATCCAATATATGCTAGCAATGAATCAATGTCCCAATATGCTTACCCGCACCCAGTTTAGTCAAAACATTGGCTTGTCTGCCTGAGGCAATAATAGTAATCGCATTTGATTTAGCGGCTGTTTTTGCTGCTAATACTTTGGTATACATACCACCAGAACCTAACGAGCCACCTGTTCTACTAGCAACTTGTGTTAATCTTTCGTCATTCACATGGATTTTATTAATCAATTTAGCATTAGCATTTTGACGTGGATCGGCATCATAAACACCACTTTGATCTGTCAAAATAATCAATCGGGTTGCACCCACCAAGTTTGCTACCAATGCCGCTAAAGTATCATTATCGCCAAATTTAATCTCATCTGTGGCAACCGTGTCATTCTCATTTACAATTGGTACTGTACCAAGACTCAATAGCGTATTTAAAGTGGCAGAAATATTATCGCTTTGATTGGCATTAACTAAATTATCGTGTGTTAACAGTACTTGCGCGGTATGAATATTATATTGGGTAAATAAAGTTTCATAAGTTTGCACCAAGCCCATCTGACCCACCGCCGCCGCTGCTTGTAATTTGTGTATATTTTCAGGACGTTTATTCCAGCCTAGGCGCTTCATGCCCTCAGCAATTGCACCACTTGAAACCAAAATAATATCAATATTTTTTTGGGTTAGTTTAACAATTTGTTTCACCCATGAGGCAATGGCGATTTTGTCCAAACCTTTGCCATTATTAGTTAAAAGTGCAGACCCAATTTTAATTACCCACCTTTGCTTACTCATTTTCTCATCACTAATTTAAACAATCCAGCCACTAAATCTTTACAGCCTAAGCCGTTTAAAGCAGAGATACCATAAAACTCTCCCTTATAACGAGTGTCTTTTAATAAACCTTGAATCACAGTATTTCTATCTCCCTTTGGCAACAAGTCCATTTTATTAATCGCTAATAATCTTGGTTTGCTGGCCAATTCTTGATCGTATTTTTTTAACTCTTTTTCAATGGTTAAAAAATTCTCAACTGGATTGGATCCATCAACTGGCAAGATATCCACGACATGTAACAATGCTTTTGCACGCGATAAATGCTTTAAAAACTCAAACCCCAAACCTATGCCCTCGCTGGCATTTTCAATCAACCCTGGAATGTCCGCCATAACAATATGCTCATCATAATAAGACACCACACCTAGCGAAGGATGCAATGTGGTAAATGGATAGCCAGCCACCTTAGGTTTTGCACTTGAAATTTGTCTAATCAAGCTTGATTTGCCCGCGTTGGGCATGCCTAAAAGACCAATATCAGCCATAATACTTAACTCTAAACCAATCTCACGCACCTCGCCTAGTGAACCTGGTGTGGTTTTACGTGGTGCACGATTAATGCTAGATTTAAAGCGTGTATTGCCCAAGCCATGAAAGCCACCTTTAGCAACTAGCATGATTTGTTCATGTTCAACCATCTCGCCAATTAATTCATCGGTTTCAAGATCATAAACTTTGGTGCCTAATGGAATTTCAACCGTTAAATGTTGCGCCGATTTCCCGCGTTTGTTTTGACCCGATCCAGGCTGTCCGTTTTTTGCTCTAAACAAACGCTTAAAACGGAATTCACTAAGCGTATTTAGCCCTTCTTGTCCTTGAAAATATACATGACCGCCGTCACCGCCATCACCGCCGTCAGGGCCGCCGTCAGGAATATATTTCTCTCTGCGAAAGCCCAAACATCCTGCCCCACCTTTGCCAGCCTCAATACGAATACTGGCAGAATCAACAAATTTCATAAAGGACTTCAAAACCGCTAAAATACAATGAACTGTATTATACCACTCTCAAAATGAACCGAAGTCTCTACAGCATCATAGGATATCTTTTATTGCCCTTTATGATCTTAAGATTAATGATTAAAGGCATAAAAACACCTAAATTCAGACAAAGAATTAACGAGCGACTCGGCTTAATTGTTAAAATCAAAACACCTACTATTTGGGTACATTGTGTTTCTATGGGTGAATTTAAAGCAGCCATTGTTATTATCGACCAACTTATTAAACAATATCCTAATCATCAATTATTAATCACCACAACCACGCCCACGGGCTCTAATGCGATAATTAATCATTATCAAAATAAAGTGCTTCATCTTTATTTTCCTTATGATTTGCCACTAATTGTTAGACGTTATATTAAAAAAATTAACCCAAAAATATGCCTACTACTAGAAACAGAAATTTGGCCTAATTTAATCCATGAACTCAACAAAAACAACATTCCAATACTACTTATCAATGCCAGATTATCGCAACAATCAAAAGAAAAATATCAAAGATTTACATCCAATTTAATTAAACAAACCTTAAAAAAACTTACTTTAATTGCTGCTCAAAGTCAAAATTCCGCTAATCGTTTTATTGAACTAGGTGCTAAAAATAATGATGTAATCATGACTGGTAATATTAAATTTGATCAAAAAACAAAACCCGACATAACAATAAATAATGCATTACAAGCAATAATTGGCAGGCGTAAAACTATTATTTTTGCCAGCACTCATGAAAATGAAGAGGCGCAGATTATTAATGAATATTTAAAACATAAGAATACTATTGACGCCTTGCTTGTAATTATTCCAAGACATCCAGAGCGTTTCGATGTGGTTTATAAATTAGCTAAAAATTCTAATCTTAATGTTACTCGCCGTTCAAAAAACCAACTCGCTCAAAATGCTCAAATTCTTTTAGGTGATTCTATGGATGAAATGATGTCTTACTTTGATATTGCTGATATTGTTTTCATGGGGGGTAGTTTAAGCAACACTGGTGGACATAATATGCTTGAACCTGCTGCCTTTGCCAAGACCATCATATTTGGTCCTAATGTATTTAACTTTACCGAAATATCATCAGACTTATTAAAACAAAATGCTGCCATTCAAATTCAAAATGTGAGCGCTTTATTTGAAAAAATAATAGTACTATTAAATGATGAAAAACAATGCAAAACATTAGGCAACAACGCCCAGAAATATCTTTATAGCAAGCAAGGTGCTGTTAAAAATACGTTACAATTAATTAAGAAATTTCTTACCTTATAATTTTAAATTTACAATATAAAAAATGAGTTGTTGTGACATTAATAACGATGAAAAGCAGTTATGCTACTGTTTTAACATCACTGAAAGTGCTTATATAGAAGCTATAAAACAAGGCAAAGAAAATGTCTTAAAAGGGTTTGTTGTATTTCAAACTAAACACAACTACTGTCATTGCAAAAACCTGAATCCTTCAGGTCAATGCTGTTTGAAAGACTTTAAGATTTTAGACAACAGTCGAACAAATTAAGAGGCGTTTTTAAAATTAGATTGACAAAAATTTAAGTATCCTCTTTCATGTAAATTTCACTGTCATTTTTTAAAAATTCTGTCGATTTTTTATCCATTTCTACTTGAATGGCATTAATCTTAGCAATCTCTTCTGCATCCATAGTTTTAATCTCCTGAGTAATTTTCATAGAACAAAATTTAGGACCACACATGGAACAAAAATGCGAGGTTTTTGCAGCTTGCTTAGGCATAGTTTCATCGTGGTATTTACGTGCTGTATCTGGATCTAAACCTAAATTAAACTGATCTTCCCATCTGAATTCAAAACGTGCTTTGGAAAGAGCATTATCACGAATTTGCGCACCAGAATGTCCTTTGGCTAAATCAGCCGCATGGGCTGCAATTTTATAAGCAATAATGCCTTGTTTGACATCATCTTGATTGGGTAAGCCTAAGTGCTCTTTTGGGGTAACGTAACATAACATAGCGCAACCATACCAGCCAATTTGCGCAGCACCTATAGCACTAGTAATGTGGTCATAACCCGGCGCAATATCAGTTGTCAGCGGGCCAAGTGTATAAAATGGCGCTTCACCGCATTCTTCTAGTTGCTTATCCATATTCTCTTTAATCATCTGCATAGGAACATGTCCAGGACCTTCAATAAAAGTTTGCACATCATGCTTCCAAGCAATTTTGGTAAGCTCGCCTAGAGTTTCTAACTCACCGAATTGAGCGCAATCATTGGCATCAGCAATACAGCCAGGACGTAAACCATCGCCTAGTGAAAAGGTAACATCATATTGCTTCATAATTTCACAAATATCTTCGAAGTGTGTATAAATGAAACTCTCTGTATGGTGTGCCAAACACCACTTTGCCATAATTGAGCCACCACGAGAGACAATGCCTGTAATACGATTAATAGTCAGCGGCACATGTTGTAAGCGCACGCCTGCATGAATGGTGAAATAATCTACCCCCTGCTCAGCTTGCTCAATTAAGGTGTCACGAAACACTTCCCAAGTTAAATCTTCAGCGATGCCATTAACTTTTTCTAATGCTTGATAAATAGGTACAGTGCCAATAGGTACAGGTGAATTACGGATAATCCATTCACGAGTTTCATGAATATTTTTACCTGTTGAAAGATCCATAATGGTATCTGCACCCCAGCGAATACCCCACACCATTTTATCAACCTCTTGTTCAATACTTGAACCCAATGCAGAATTGCCGATATTACCATTAATTTTAACCATAAAATTACGACCAATAATCATCGGTTCTGTTTCTGGATGGTTAATATTGGCAGGAATCACTGCGCGTCCTCTAGCAACTTCATCGCGCACAAACTCAGGTGTAATTACACTAGGAATATTAGCACCAAAACTCTCACCTCCATGCTGGCCAATTTGATCTTTGTATTCTTGCCATTTGCAATTCTCACGAATGGCGATGTACTCCATCTCAGGAGTGATAATTCCTTGTTTGGCGTAATGCATTTGCGATACGTTTTTAGTATCTTTAGCACGACGTGGCACTTGCAGATGCTCAAAACGTAATGCGTCTAATTGCACATCACCTCTGCGCTCATTAGAAAAATTAGAACTCAGTTTGGTTAATATTTCAGTATCATTGCGCTGTTTAATCCAAGCAGTTCTAATATTGTTAAGACCTTTACGCAAATCAATCTTAACATTAGAATCGGTGTAAACACCCGAGGTGTCATAAACATGAATAGGGTCATTCTTTTCTGCCAACTCGCCAATAGTGTCTGTGAGTGTAATTTCACGCATAGGCACTTGAATATCTTTTCGTGACCCTTGCACATAAATCTTATTAGAACTAGGGAATGGCTTGATAAACGCTTCATTAACGTTTGACATATTTTTTAAGGTTTTGCTTGATTGGTTCATTGACGTATAATTGATATAAATATTACAAATTAAAATTTAAAAATGACAATTTTAACCCATAGACCACGCCGTATGAGAAAACACGCATATACTCGTGAATTAATGCGTGAAAACAGCCTAACAGTCAGTGATTTAATCCTGCCAATTTTTATCATTGAGGGTGAGAATAAACGACAAAGTATTGACTCAATGCCAAATATTGAACGTTTAAGTGTTGACCAATTATTAATTGAAGTGGCTGAATTGATTGAATTGGGTATTCAGGCCATTGCACTTTTCCCTATTGTTCCGCTGAAAAAAAAATCATTAAATGCGCAAGAAGCATTTAACCCGGAAGGGTTGACACAACGTGCTGTACGTACCATCAAACAAAAATATTCAAATTTAGCAGTGATTACTGACGTGGCGCTTGATCCATTTACCACGCATGGTCAAGATGGCTTGATTGATGATGATGGTTATGTACTCAACGATGAAACAATTGAGGTCTTAGTAAAACAAGCATTGTCCCATGCGCAAGCTGGTAGCGATATCATAGCACCAAGCGACATGATGGATGGGCGTATAGGTGTCATTCGTGAAGCACTTGAAGAAAATGCTTTCATTCACACTAATATTCTTGCCTACTCCGCCAAATACGCATCAAGTTATTACGGGCCTTTCCGCGATGCTGTTGGCTCTGCCAAAAATTTAGGCAAGTCTAGTAAAGAAACCTACCAAATGGACCCAGCCAATAGCAATGAAGCCATTCGTGAAGTCAGGCTAGATATTGATGAAGGTGCTGATATGGTCATGGTAAAACCTGGCTTGCCTTATCTAGATATCGTCTACCAAATTAAACAAACTTTTGGCATGCCAACCTTTGCCTACCATGTTAGTGGCGAATATGCCATGCTCAAAGCTGCTGCACAAAACGGTTGGATCGATGAAAAAAAGGTTGTGTTAGAGACACTGATGAGCTTTAAGCGTGCGGGGGCGGATGCAGTGTTAACCTATTACGCCAAACAAGCCGCCCTTTGGCTTAAATAACTTCGTATTTCCCCTTTCCCTTGTGTTAGAATTTGTAAAACTTTCAATCGCATGGTTTTACTAAACTCTTGATTTAAATTAGACTATCTATGATTTTAAGTAAGTAAAAAAACGATGCTTAAACCCTATTTTCAATCAAATCGTCAACAACTTCAGGCTCCGCCAGCGTTGAAGTATCGCCTAAATTATCATAATCATTTTGTGCAATTTTTCTTAAAATTCTACGCATAATCTTGCCGCTACGTGTTTTTGGCAAACTCGACGCAAATTGAATTTTATCCACTGTAGCAATAGGTCCAATTTCATGGCGTACTAACTTAACCAGTTCAGTTTTAAGCTCATCTGTTGGCTCAATGCCACTCATAATTGATACATAAGCATAAATACCTTGACCCTTAATATCATGAGGGTAGCCCACCACTGCAGCCTCTGAAACACCATCATGCAAAACCAATGCAGATTCAATCTCTGCTGTACCTAGGCGATGTCCAGAAATATTAAGCACATCATCTACGCGCCCAGTAATCCAATAATAACCATCAGCATCACGCTTAACGCCATCGCCTGAAAAGTACTTACCTGGGAAAGTGGTAAAATAAGCCTCCATGAAACGCTGATGATCGTTATACAAAGTACGCATTTGCCCTGGCCAAGACCTTGCTAATACTAAAATACCCTCAGCTTCACCTGTTAATATTTCACCTTTCTCATTCACTACTTGTGGCTCAATACCAAAGAACGGCTTGCTGGCTGACCCTGGCTTAAGCGCAGTTGCATAAGGCAAGGGCGTAATCATATGACCACCCGTTTCTGTTTGCCACCAAGTATCAACAATAGGACACTTGCCTTTTCCAATAGTGTGATAATACCACTCCCATGCCTCAGGATTAATAGGCTCGCCAACTGTGCCCAAAATACGCAAACTTGAACGTGAGGTATTGGTGACATATTCATTGCCAGCACCCATTAGTGCACGAATTGCCGTAGGTGCAGTGTAAAAACTATTGACTTGATGTTTGTCAATGACCTGCCAAAAACGTGAGGCATTAGGATAAGTTGGAATGCCTTCAAACATTAACGTGGTTGCGCCATTTGCAAGTGGTCCATAAACAATATAAGAATGCCCTGTTACCCAGCCAATATCTGCTGTACACCAATATACATCGCCTTCTTGGCAATCAAAAACATATTGATGCGTCATTGCAGCATAAAGCAAATAACCACCTGAGGTATGTAGCACGCCTTTGGGCTTCCCAGTAGAACCAGAAGTATAAAGAATAAACAATGGCGTTTCAGCATCAAATGACTCGCACGGACATTCAGCTAAAACATCAGCAATTAAATCATGGTACCAAATATCTCTATCGTTCCAATTAACATCACCACCTGTGCGCTTTACCACAATCACTTTATTAACACAGTCGCACTCACTAACTGCCTGGTCAACATTTTCCTTTAGCGCGGTAGCTTTACCGCCACGCATGCCTTCATCGGCAGTAATAACAATCTTACACTCAGAATCTAAAATTCTATCTTTTAATGCTTCTGGTGAAAAGCCGCCAAATACCACAGAGTGAATAGCGCCAATACGAGCACAAGCCAACATGGCATAACTTGCTTGTAAAATCATCGGCATATAAATACAAACTCGATCGCCTTTTTCAACCCCTAATGCCTTAAGACCGTTGCTAAGTTTTGCCACTTCGTCATGAAGTTGTTGATAAGTAATATGTTGACTTACTTCGGGGTCGTCACCTTCCCAAATAATAGCTGTTTGGTTTGCACGTTTTGGTAAATGTCTATCAATGCAGTTGTAAGCAATATTTAACTCACCACCTTTAAACCATTCAATTTGACCTTTTGTATAATCAACATTGGAGACTTGTGTCCAATCCTTGTCCCAATCTAGGAATACTTTGGCTTGTTGCGCCCAGAATGAATCACTATCATCAATTGAATACTGATACATTGATTCATAAGTCGCTTCATCACATATGGGTGGCTTACTAGGTTTGATAATTGGATACATGGTGGTTGATTTAAGAAGTAAAAATAAGTTAATCATACCTAGAAAACTACTCTCAAGTACGTCATTTTTAGGCAACTAATTCACCCAATTTAATGGTGTCAATGTCATCCATATAAGACACTTAAGCTAAAAACAACTCTGCTGTTGAAATGGCATCTTGCATAGTATTATGGGCTTTATAACGAGGTAAATTGTATTGGTTTCTAAGTGTGAATAACCTTAAACTTCTAGCGTTAATATAAATTTGATTAACAGTAAGTATTTTTAGACAAAAAAATGACGCAAGTGCGTCATTTTTAAGTAATTAAGTATTAGTTACTATTTAATTTTTGCCATTTCATCAGTAACTTTATCAACTGTTGTTGGTAATTTACCTTCAATTTCAGACCTCTTTGAACTATCCGCTACTTCTTGCTGCGCTGATAATTGCTCCTCTATTTCATAAGTTTCACTTAAAATTGAAGCGTCAATAAGACCTGCCTCAATCTCTCTTAATGCCACTACTGTTGGCTTGTCTTTGCCTGCGTCTAATAGCGATTTATAACCACCAGAACTTAATTGATGCGCGCGCTTTGCTGCGACTAATACCAATTCAAAGCGATTTTCAACATGCTCTAAACATTCTTCAACTGTTACTCTTGCCATAATATTTAAATATTATACTTGTGATAAAATCAAATAATTTTACACGAAAAATAAGTTTAAGGAATATTTGATGGAAAGACTAATTGTGCTAGATACTGAGACCACAGGAATTGAACCTTCCGAAGGTCATCGCATCATTGAAATTGGTTGTACAGAAATTGTAGACAGGCAAATCACTGAAAATAATGAATATCATGAGTATATACAACCCAGTCGCAATGTTGGCGATTCAGTACGAATTCATGGTATTACTGATAAATTCTTAATAGACAAACCTAAATTTGAAGCCATTGTTAAAACGTTTTTAACCTACATCAAAGGAGCAACACTCGTCATTCACAACGCCCCATTTGATCTTGGATTTCTGAACCATGAACTTAAACTTATGGGCATTGATGAGCGCATTGAGGATAAGTGCAACATTATTGATTCATTAGAACTTTCTAAACAACAACGACCTGGTACGCTGCACAATCTTGATGCCTTGTGCCGACGATTTGAAATCGACTCAAGCGCAAGAACTGTACATGGTGCACTACTAGATGCGAAAATTCTAGCACAAGTTTATCTGGCAATGACTGGCGGGCAATCTACTTTATTTGGTAATGAGCAAACAGCCAATGAGCAAACCAATAATACTAATAATATTGTTCGAGTAGAACGTGCCATTGGAAAAATTAAAGTTGTTTATGCAAACGAACAAGAACTGGCAGCACACGCAAGTTACTTTGAAAAAGTTTAATTAAGTTAAGGTAAATACCAATGCAATATCAAGATTTACGTGAGTTTATTACTGAATTAGAAAAACAAGGGCAACTCAAACGCATTCGAACGCAGGTTGATGCTTACTTAGAAATTACTGAAATTTGTCGCCGAACGCTAGATAAACAAGGTCCTGCGCTTTTATTTGAAAATGTTAAAAATTCAAACATACCAGTATTGGCAAATTTATTTGGCACAACAAAGCGTGTTGCCGCAGCTATGGGACAAAAAGACCTAACCGGGCTTAGAAAGCTAGGGGAACTACTAGCTAAATTGAAACAACCCGAACCCCCGAAAGGGCTTAAAGATGCCATTGAAAAACTACCAACACTAAAAAAAGTGCTTAATATGCCCATTAAGTTGGTTAAAAAGGGTCGGTGTCAAGCGGTCGTTATTGAGGAAGATGAAGTTGATTTGTCTAAATTACCCATTCAAACTTGTTGGCCTAAAGATGCGGCACCACTGCTTACTTGGGGGTTAACCATCACCAAAGGTCCATATAAAAAACGACAAAATTTAGGCATTTATCGCCAACAAGTTCTTGGTAAAAATAAACTCATTATGCGTTGGCTGTCACATCGTGGTGGTGCGCTAGATTTTAAAGACTGGCGTGAAAAAAACCCTAACAAGCCCTTTCCAATTGCTGTGGCACTTGGGGCTGATCCTGCCACAACACTAGCAGCAGTCACCCCTATCCCTGATACATTAAGTGAATACGGCTTTGCTGGACTTTTACGAGGTAAAAAAACCAAAGTTTGTACGTGTTTAGGCAACGATTTACAAGTCCCTGAAAATGCTGAAATTATCCTAGAAGGCGTTATCCATCCAAATGAGATGGCAGATGAAGGTCCTTTTGGCGATCACACTGGCTATTATAATGAAATAGAAAGATTCCCTGTCTTTACAGTACAGAGAATAACCACCAGAATTAACCCCATTTATCACTCCACTTATACAGGCAAACCCATTGATGAACCTGCTGTGTTGGGTGTGGCACTAAATGAGGTGTTTGTTCCACTTTTACAACAGCAGTTTCCAGAAATTATAGACTTTTACTTACCACCTGAAGCTTGCTCATATAGAATGGCAATTGTCAGCATCAAAAAGCAATATCCAGGACATGCTAAACGTGTGATGATGGGCGTTTGGTCGTTCTTACGTCAGTTTATGTATACTAAATTTGTGATTGTCGTTGATGATGATATTGATGTTAAAAATTGGAAAGAAGTAATTTGGGCATTAAGCACACGCGTTGATCCAAGTCGCGACACTATTTTGGTTGATAATACACCCATTGATTATCTTGACTTTGCCTCACCAGTCTCTGGTCTTGGCTCAAAAATGGGCATTGATGCCACTAATAAACTTGCTGGTGAAACCAATCGAGAATGGGGGGAGTCCATTGAAATGGACAAAAATGTAGTACAAAAAATTGATGCCATTTGGCGTGAATTAGGGATTGACTAAATTGCAAACCATCAGCAATTTAACTATTTACATTTCAATTTAACGAAGTATAATTATCATTTTTTCGGAGTGTAGCGCAGTTTGGTAGCGTATCTGGTTTGGGACCAGGTGGTCGGGGGTTCAAATCCCTCCACTCCGACCAAAAAAACACCTTGTATTTAGAGCGCTTTAATAACGACCTTTTTTTGGTATATGCGCCCATAGCTCAGCTGGATAGAGCAACGGCCTTCTAAGCCGTAGGTCACACGTTCGAATCGTGTTGGGCGTACCACTTCAAGGCAAAAAGCCTGAAGTAATAGCTTATGGCGGGAATAGCTCAGTTGGTAGAGCCCCGGATTGTGATTCCGGTTGTCGCGGGTTCAAACCCCGTTTCTCGCCCCATAATAAAGGGATTAATAACTAATCTTAAAAATGCTTTTAGCAAGGGTAAAACAAAAGTAAAACCGTGCTATTAATAACCTATCTTTCTTTAAGTTAGAGCTTTTCAACCAATTGGCGAACCATGCCAGAGCGTGAAGTGTGCTGATTGCCAGCTAATGCATCCAACTTAGCTAAGATGTTTGTCGGTATGGTGATGTTTACTCGTTGTAACTTAGTTGAAATTTTATCTGTATCAATTTCAAACCACATCCAAGCACCTAAATAATCAAAATTTGATAAATCTTGTGCTTCACTAAGTGTCAGTGGTGTTGGCAGGTTAA
Organism: Candidatus Ruthturnera sp. Tsphm01; assembly: GCA_030142985.1. Classification (GTDB taxonomy): domain Bacteria; phylum Pseudomonadota; class Gammaproteobacteria; order PS1; family Pseudothioglobaceae; genus Ruthia. The sequence continues at coordinate 644,579 of CP125320.1, forward strand.
AATCCTCACCTTCAAAATGCAACTCAACCGCCTCTTGTACGGCAGTATTTAAATCCTGTTCATTGTCCACCGCACTAAAACACCCTATAAAATCGGGCAATGCAACGCTGGTTGCATGCGTATCGTTCCCCGCTTCAACATAGCCTAAATATCTCATCATTTCCTCCATCTTGCTTGTTTAAAAATACTACCTGAGACCATTGCATAATTCATAATTCCCCATCCTAATTTCAACTTTTACAATTTTTCAAAAATATTTTCAAAATTTTCCCTATTTTTCTATAAAAACCTAAAAAACATCTTGCTTATCTGAGTTTTCATCGCCACATTTTTCTATTTTTACCCTTTTGCCACTCATTGGACGCAACAATCCTGTAAGTCTCGCATCTGTTTAAAAATGCTCATTCCAGTTTTAAGGTTGTGACTCATGGCAATTAGTTGCGCTCTGGTTTTGTTTCTTTCTAGTCCAAGGTATCTTGCCTTGGCTAATCCGTGATGAAGCTTAAGTAGTCCAAAAGTGCGCTCAACAATATAGCGAATGGATGAGCGTTGTTTATTCTCTTGTTTCTGTTGCTTGGTTAAAGGCTTGTTTCTGTAGGCACGGTGCAATATTTTATTATTTTCTTTGCCTAGTTTTTCATCATTGTTTTTATTGGCATAAGCGCTATCAGCATAGAATTGTCCACATGTTTTTATTTTACTGTTAGTGCGTTCTACCTCTAATAATTTATCAAACTCTTGTGAGTCGTGTACATTACCTGGAGTGTAAGTCATTTTCTTAACAAAACCATCTTCATCGGTATTGGCGTGCATCTTAAAACCATAGGTGGTTTTACGTTTGCCATCGGCTGCTATTTTGACATTGTATTTTGCCTTTTTGTCTTGAGTGTTGTTGCCATCCTTGCCTTTACGCTTGCGTGATTGTTTGGCTTCTATAACGGTGGCATCAATGATGTTGATTGAACCCAAGGAAACAATGATTGAATTTTGTTCAAGATGGGTATTGATTTGCTCTAGTAGAGGCGCTAGTAATTTCTCGGTGCTGAGTAGTTGCCTGAAACGCCAAATGCTGGAATGGTCTGGCACATTCTCAGATAGGGATAAATCAATAAAACGTCTGAACATTAAATCTCTGGCAATTTGCTTTTCTAGCGCCTCATCACTTAGACCGTACCAAGCTTGAAGGATTAGGATTTTAAACATTATCAGTGGCGGATAACTGGGTGCACCCCTAATAGAAGAATACAAGTTCGAAAGTGTTTGTTCTATCTCGTTCCAGTTGATGATGTTGTGTACATCATCAAGTTCTGATAGGGATTTGTGATCTACAACAAGAGAATCTGCAAATGAGTTTTGTTGGGTGTTTTTCCAAGACATTTTTGATATTTTTAAAGTTGTTTTTAGATGGGTGTTATTTTACTAGATTGTTGGGTTTTTAGTTGATTTATGCAAAGGTCTCAATGTATAAGTATTGTGCCTTCCTTCCGCAAAAAAAAGACTTAAATAACCCTTAATTCTTAATAAGACCACTGCATTAACCTAACGCAACTTAGGGAAATAGAAATAGTACATTTTTCATCCAAAAACAAGAAATGTTTTTTAAGCATTAACCTTTAAAAAAAAGATTACCACATCAGGCTTTATGATTTATGCAAAGATCTCACATTATAAATCGGCATTATTTTTGTCAAAAATAATGCTAAATTTTTTTTATTTTTTTTCAATCTAGTAATCCCTTTAGTGGCAATATTCTAAGCATTTTTACCCATAAATTGAAAAATTTAGTACTTGCAAAAATAATCCAAATACACTATATTTAGTTGTAATTAACTTTTACCAACACTATATGTAGTGTTTTTTTACTAGGAGTGCTAATGAGCCAAGACATTAAAGTCATCAAGCGTAATGGACAACAAGAATCCATTGATATGGAAAAAATTCATCGTGTTATACACTGGGCTTCACAAGATTTAAAAGGTGTTAGTGTGAGCCAAGTTGAAATTAACGCACAGTTGGCATTTTTTGATGGCATTAAAACGGCAGACATTCATGAAACCATTATTAAATCAGCAGCAGATTTAATCTCAGTAGAGGTGCCAGATTATCAATATTTAGCGGCACGTTTGGCTATTTTTCATTTGCGTAAAAAGGCATTTAAATCTTTCACCCCGCCTCCACTTTTTGAACATATTAAAAAATTCACAAATTTGGGTATTTATGACAAAGACATTCTTAATAAATACTCAAAAGAAGAAATTGAAACCTTAGATGCTTATATTGACCATTGGCGTGATATGAAGTTTTCCTATGCTGCAGTTAAGCAATTAGAAGGTAAATATCTAGTCCAAAATCGTGTTACTGGCGAAATTTACGAATCTCCACAATTTCTTTATGTATTAGTGGGTATGTGTCTATTCCAAGAGTATGAAGCCAGCGTACGTATGGATATTGTGAAGCGCTTTTATGACGCAGTAAGTTTATTCAAAATCTCTCTTCCTACTCCTATTATGGCAGGTGTTAGAACGCCCACACGCCAGTTTTCATCTTGTGTATTAATTGAGACGGATGATGACTTAGACTCAATTAGCGCTGCTGCTGGTGCTATTGTAAAGTATGTTTCTCAACGTGCTGGCATTGGTATTAATGCTGGAAAAATTCGCGCCATTGGCAGTCCTATTCGTGGTGGAGAGGCAACACATACGGGTTGTATCCCTTTTTACAAACACTTTCATACTGCGGTTAAATCTTGCTCCCAAGGTGGCGTACGTGGTGGTGCAGCTACTTTGTTTTATCCTTTATGGCATCTAGAAGTTGAAAGTTTGTTAGTACTTAAAAACAACACAGGTACCGATGAAAATCGTATTCGCCATCTTGATTATGGCGTGCAATTTAACGGCCTAATGTATCAGCGCTTTCTAAAAGATGGTGACATTACTTTATTTTCACCACATGATGTGCCTGATTTATACGATGCTTTTTTTGCCGACCAAGAAGAATTTAAACGCTTGTACGAGCAATGCGAACAAGATAACTCGATTAGAAAACAAACCATTAAGGCTAGGGAGTTATTTTCTAAGTTTATGCAAGAGCGTGCCAATACAGGTCGTATTTATCTTCAAAATGTTGATCATTGCAATACCCACAGTGCCTTTGATGCCAAGCAAGCCCCTATCAAACAATCTAATCTTTGCATGGAAATTACTTTGCCAACCAAGCCTTTGTACTCAGTTCAGGACGAGCAAGGTGAAGTGGCGCTTTGTACGCTATCAGCAATCAATCTTGGTGCATTAGACTCTTTAGATGAGATGGAAGTACTAACTGATATTATTGTACGCTCATTGGATTGTTTGCTTGATTATCAAGACTATCCAATTAAAGCAGCCGAACTGGCTAGCAAAAACCGCCGTACACTTGGCATTGGCGTCACTAACCTTGCTTATTATTTGGCCAAAAATGGCGTGAAATACTCTGATGGGTCAGGCAATCATCTCGTTCATAAAACTTTTGAGGCGTTGCAATATTATTCATTAAAGGCTTCAAATACATTGGCAAAAGAATTAGGCACTTGTCCATTGTTTTCTCAAACTCAATATTCACAAGGCATTATGCCCATTGATTCTTATAAAAAAGACATTGATGCGTTCTGTGATTGTGAATTAGAGCTTGATTGGGATACGCTACGCAAAGATATTAAATCAACAGGGCTTAGGAACTCAACTTTAACAGCGCTTATGCCCTGTGAAAGTTCATCACAAATCTCCAATTCAACCAATGGTATTGAACCGCCTAGAGGGTTTGTCTCTATCAAACAATCTAAAGATGGCATCTTAAAACAAATTGTGCCAGAGTATGAAAGATTAAAAAATCAATATGAATTGCTTTGGGATATTAAAGATAACAAAGGCTACCTACAACTTTGTGGGATTATGCAAAAATTTGTAGATCAGTCTATTTCTACCAATACGCATTATGACCCTTCACAATTTGAAGGCAATAGAGTGCCGATGAAACTGCTTTTAATGGATTTGTTAAAGGTTTATAAATATGGCATTAAAACACTTTATTATCACACAACTCGTGATGGTGGTGATGATTGGCAAGAAAAAGAAGATGATAATGCATGTGCAGATGGTGTTTGTAAATTATAAGGAATTGACATGTGCAAAAAACTAACTATTGCTATTGCTTATGACTTTGATGGTACGCTTGCCAAGGGCAACATTCAAGAAAACTCTTTTATTCCAGAGTTAGGTATGGATAAAGAAGAGTTTTGGAAAGAGGTTAAGAGTACAGCAGAAGATAATGAAATGGATGAAATTTTATCTTACATGTTTTTATTGATTAAAAAAGCCAAAGAAAAAAGCATGAAATGTAAAAGAAAAGATTTTGAAAAACATGGCTGCAGCGTTGAATATTTTAAAGGCGTTGAAGATTATTTTAAAATCATTAACACATACGCAGGCGATAAAAATATTAAATTAGAACATTACATAATTTCCTCAGGCACTAAAGAGATGATTGAAGGCACCTCTATTGCTATTGCTAAGGAATTTGAATATATTTTTGCCTCGTCATTTAAATACGATAAATATGATGTTGTCGAATGGCCTGCATTGGCTATTAATTTCACTACTAAAATTCAATATTTGTTTCGCATCAATAAAGGCATTAAAAATGCATGGGATAATACCGATATCAACGAATTCAAAGAATTATCAGAGCACCCTATTCTATTTGAGAATATGGTTTATATAGGCGATGGTGCTACAGATATTCCAGCTATGAAAATGCTAAACTATCAAGGCGGCACTTCTATTGGTGTATACCCCCCTAACACCGAAGGCGCAAAAGAAAAAGCACAGGAGTTATTAGAAAATGACAGAGCAAATTATATCGCCGAAGCAGATTATTCTGAAAATTCAGGAATAGTTGAAATCATAAAAGGGATTATTGACCAAATCTCAACTAAAGCAAAAATTGAAAAATATGCAAAACAGGATAAAAAAAATGCCATATAGTATTTTTAACAAAAAAATTAGTGATACGCTAACTCAACCTATGTTTTTTGGCGACAGTGTGAATGTTGCGCGTTTTGATAAGCAAAAATTTGAGATATTTGAAAAACTCACCGAAAAACAACTTTCATTCTTTTGGCGTCCAGAAGAGATTGACGTTTCCAAAGATAAAATAGATTTTGCTAAATTACTACCTAATGAAAGGCATATTTTTATCTCCAATCTACAATATCAAATTTTGCTAGATTCAGTACAAGGACGCGCCCCTAATATTGCTTTCTTGCCGATTGTGTCATTGCCAGAGGTAGAAAATTGGATTGAAACTTGGTCATTTTCTGAAACCATTCATTCGCGTTCTTATACGCATATTATTCGCGCTATTATTAATGAGCCAGGTGTGATATTTGACGATATTATGAAAACGGATGAAATTATTCAACGTGCTGAGAGTGTCTCTAAACACTATGATAAACTTATTAAGCACACTCAAGCATATTTGCTACATGGCGCGGGCAAGCTTAAAATTCAAGAAAAAGAGATATTAATTGACTTATACTGTTTGAAAAGACAGCTCTATCTTACGATTATGTCGGTCAATATTCTTGAGGCGGTGCGATTCTACGTTAGTTTTGCTTGTTCATTTGCATTTGCTGAACGCAAGGTTATGGAGGGCAATGCTAAGATTATTAAAATGATTGCTCGTGATGAAGCGCTTCATTTAACAGGCACTCAATACATGCTTAACTTGATGAGCAGCGGTAAAGACGACCCTGATATGCAAAAGATTGCCAAAGAGTGTGAGAGCGAGGTAATTAGCATGTTCAAAGAAGCTTGTGAGCAAGAAAAAGAGTGGGCAGAATACTTATTCCAAGATGGTTCCATGATTGGATTAAATGCACAGATTTTAAAACAATATTTAGAATACATCACCAACGTGCGTATGAAGGCTTTAAACCTAAGCCCTATATTTGATGAATGCACCAACCCACTACCTTGGATTAACCACTGGTTAGATTCTGATAATGTACAAGTTGCACCACAAGAAACTGAAATTACCTCTTATTTGGTCAGCGCTATTGATAATACTTTAGATGAGAAAGACTCTGATTTTAATGGCTTTGAATTATAGCCAGCTAAATGTTTAGGATAGAGGTTGATGACATTAATGGCAGAACTGAGTCATTATATGTCTATGGAGACCGTTCCATTCTTACCGAACTTGAACAACACAATGTGCTTATTAATCACTCTTGTCGTCAAGGACATTGTGGTAGTTGCATATTACAACTCTTATCTGGTGACGTTATTCATCAGGATACTTTAGTACCCTTGTCACAGGGGGAAATTTTAGCTTGTAGAGCTATGCCCGTTACGGATATTAAAATCAGCTCAAGAGATTAAGCGAGTGTTTAAATATTCCAAGACTTCGCTAGCATTACCTTTAAATACAATTCTTTTGTGCTTTTTCTTAATTTGGTAGTTATACATTGGATCATAATAATCGATAAGTAAGCTTTTAATAACAGGATAAAAACCATCAAATTGACCCTTTGTTTGATACTGACTAAGTGCACTGATAATCATCTTATGCATAATCTTATAACGCTCTAAACCTAGTCTTTTTTGAATTTTGTACAAACTATCCAGCCAATAATGAGAAAAGTTATCAAAACCATTAAGCGCATCCTGATGCATAAAATCTTGATGCATATTAATCACATAAGCATCCATACTGACAATGATGCGCTCTTGTGCACTGGCTTTGAGTAAAACCAAATCAGCCTGAGCGGTTTTATCTTTAATGCAAGTTGGTATATGCACTGTACCGACATTTGAGCCTTCATCTTCAAAAATTAAATGAGTGTAATGTTGTTTTTTAATCAACTCAATCGCCAGCTCATTTTCAAAATTAATTTGGGTTGGTTGGTTTGTTGTAGTACTACCAAAAGCTGATCCTCGATGATTAGCCAAACTCTCTAAATCAATTTTCGCCTTAATTTTATCTAATAATAGCGTTTTACCACAACCTGTTTGCCCGCCAATAACTATGGGCGTTGTTGTATTCATAATACGACTACTTTCATCAATTAAAAATCGACGTAATGCTTTAAAACCTCCTTTAATGCGCGGATATTCAACGCCAGAAGTCTCAAAAATCCATCTTTGCGTAATTTGTGAGCGCAAACCACCACGAAAACAATAAAGCGCGCCATTCGGGTTGTTTTTAATGAATTCAAGCCATGTTTTTATTTTGCTGTTTTTAATCTTACCTTGTATTAACTCATTCCCGAGCTTGACAGCCTCTTTTTGGCCTTTATTTTTATAACAAGCGCCTATCAACTTTCGCTGTTCATTGCTCATCAAAGGCAAGTTGTACGTGTATGGGAATGCGCCTTGTATAAATTCAACCGGCGCGCGCGTATCTATTAACGGCGTGTCATTAATAAAAAGTTGGTTAAAGTCTTCTATTTGAGCAAGGCTGCTCATGTAATTTGAATAATGGGCTGGCTAGGGTCTGATTTGACAATTTCGCCAATTGCTTCCAGTTTAAGATTAGCACAGCGTATAACTTTGTCAAATTGTGCTTGTGCACTACTAGAAACCATAACCAGTAAGCCGCCACTGGTTTGTGGATCACAAATAATTGATTGCATCTCGTCATTCATTTGGCTTAAATGATGCCCATAACTTTCAAAATTACGTTGTGCTCCACCTGGGGAGCAACCCTTAATTAGATAGTTTTTAATATTAGGTAAAATGGGCACTTTGCTATAATTAATTTTTGCTGATACATTAGAACCCATACATACTTCAGATAAATGGCCGCCAAAACCAAAACCAGTTACATCAGTCATTGCATTTACGCCATCAATTTTTGCAAAATCAATGCCAATTTCATTTAACTGGCACATAATTTTAATTGCTTGTATTTCATCTTCTGGTGTGATTTTTTTCTGTTTTTGCGCTGTAGTTAAAATACCAACACCCAAAGGCTTGGTTAAATAAATTTTATCACCTATCCTAGCAGTTGAATTTTCTTTTAAATGCTTAGTCTTCACTCGTCCTGTTACGCACAAACCAAAAATAGGCTCAGGAGAATCAATACTATGCCCACCTGCTAGAGTCATGCCAGCAGCATGGCATACGTTTCTACCACCGTCAATAACTTGTCGTCCTACCTCTACAGGGAGTTTGTCTAGTGGCCAACCAAAGATGGCGATTGCCATAATCGGCGTACCGCCCATTGCATAAATATCACTAATAGCATTAGTAGCGGCGATGCGTCCGAAGGTAAAAGCATCATCTACAATTGGCATAAAAAAATCTGTTGTACTAATGATTGCTTCACCATTGCCAAGATCATACACAGCAGCATCATCGTTTGTATAGTTGCCCACCAAGAGATTGGCATCTTTATACTCGCCAAATGACGACGTTAAAATAGCCTCTAATATTTTTGGCGAAATTTTACAACCACAACCTTGTCCATGGCTATATTCAGTAAGTTTAATTGTTTGATTGTGTAAGTTCACATCCAAAACATACCCTTATTGAGGTCTTTGTATAAACAGGGATGATTAGAAAAATAACAGATTTTACCAACTTGTAAATTTTCTAATTCCACTCCTAGCAGGGCTAATGGTGTTTTTAGAAAGTTCCCAAGTTGGTGAAAGATGGTGTTTTGATGATTATTCATATTTATACAAAGGTCTCATTAAGTAAAAATTAAGACATAATTCTAGAAAAATCAATTAAACAATGCCAATATTGGCATAATGTACTTATTCTAACAGAAAAAACTTTATTTTAATTTGAATTATACAGCAACCCTAACACTTATCAAATAAGGAATATTAATCCTAAGTAATTAGCATTTAACTAATCAGTTCGTATTCTTTTTCTAATTCTTTATACAATTGTTCTGGTGTTAAATCGGGACGCTCCTCCATGATACGAAAAGCAATAACATTATCCTCCACTACGCCCCAATTCTTAATATAAGTACCCTTTTTATAGCCATGTTCTTGTCTAAAGGTGTTGAGTTGGTTTTTAATAAGATAGCGTTTGTAAAGCTCTGGCACATCCATACTCATCGTTGCTAGCGCTTTAAAAAAAAGCCCTGTAATTTCATATAAAGCATTTTGAGATTTGTCTACATTAGCACCACTTGCTGTAGCCACTAGTTTTTCTAAAATCTCTATCACTAGTTCTGGATTTGCCACTCTTTCTGGTTTTGTATTTTCATAATTCTGAGCAAATTGAGTGTCGCCAAAATGAATGGCTTCACTCATAATAAAGTGCCAAATATCCACCAACTCAACTTTGGCATTATCCAAATCATGCGCCCCCTCAATATCTTTCCAGTGTTTCCAGTTAAACGAGTCAATCGCCTCAGCAGCCTCCATATAAATACAACGTAGCCAAGAAATATAACGCCCATCTTTGGTTATACCACTACTCCACTCAGGACCATTGGTATTGTCATTTAATTGTTTTTGCAATTCAAACATTTTCTTAATTTGATTCATTAATAAACCCTTATAATAATACGAAAAATATCAAGAATTATAATGCAACACCTGACAGGGAAAAGATTAATTAACTGTGATTTAGGCGAGTGTTTAACACCCAATTCCGATGCGCATATTATACCGCTCATTGATATGGCAAATATTGCCTGTGGCGGACATGCAGGTGATGATAAAAGCATGGTTCAAACCATTCAACTTGCTGTGCAAAACAACGTCATAATTGGCGCACATCCCAGTTATCCTGATAAGGAAAATTTTGGTCGTTTGAGTTATGATTTAAATAAAAATGAACTGTTTGATTTGATATATGGTCAAGTTCTACACTTTCAAGAATTATGCACTGAGAATGGTGCACAACTCAACTATATCAAACCACATGGCACACTATACCATGATACAACACACAAACAATCTGTGCTAAATACTATGTGCGCCATTATTAAGGAGATTAATCAGGATTTAAGCCTTGTTATACAAGCAGGTAACGAGGTGCATTTTAAGCATATTGAAACAAACACAAAAATTCAATTATTACACGAGGTGTTTGCTGATCGTGGTTATCACAACACACATATTATTCCTAGAGGTAAAAAAAGAGCTGTTTTGGATAATGCACACACTATTATCAGGCAATATCAATATTTTTTAAACAAAAAATCCTTTAAAATAGACACAATTTGTTTTCACAGTGACAATGCAGCTTCCATAGAAGCTTTGAATATACTGCAAAATGCATAAAATTGTCCTGGCAGGTGAGCACTCCTTGTTGATTTATTTTAGTAAAAAAATTGACCCTAACTTGCCTAAAAAAATTTCAAACTTTGCTGAGCAGTTAATCGCTAAATTTCCTAGCCTTGTCATTGATTTAACCCCTTCCCACACTTCCTTATTAGTCAGTTATAATTTAAATCTAACCACGTATCAACAATTTTTAAAGCAAGTAGAGCAATGCCTAAATACCTTTGAATACAAGTCTAATCACGCAGCCTCTATCTTGCTATCCATTCCTGTGTATTATGGTTTTGAAACTGGGTTTGATCTTGAAAGGTTGTTGGCTGAAAAGCAACTTGATTTGAATACTTTTATTGACATTCATTCTTCAGTTAAATATTTAGTTTATGCCATTGGTTTTAGCCCAGTGTTTGCTTTTTTAGGTGAAGTGGATAGTCGCATTCGCGCGCCAAGGTTAGTTACACCAAGAATTAAAATTCCTGCAGGTAGTATTGGTATTGCGCAGAGTCAAACCGCTATCTACCCCATCGACTCCTCTGGCGGATGGAATATTATTGGTCGTACGCCGATTGATTTATCTTTAAACAATCCTAGTAATATCGATAAATTTAAAATAGGTGATCTGGTTAAGTTCTACCCAATCAGCAAGAATGAGTATGTTAAGCGCGGTGGTAAGTTATGAGTTTTAAAGTAATCAAATCAGGGTTTTTAGCAACCATACAAGATTATGGTCGTTTTAACCACGCTAAACACGGCATGAGTCGTTGTGGCGTAATGGATGAACATGCTTACAGTTGGGCAAATTATCTATTAAATAATGTATTTGATGATGCGGTGCTAGAAATTAGCTTTGGCGCAGTTGAACTTGAAGCGCAGCTTGATGTGTTAATTGTTGTTACTGGTGCAGATTTAGATTTTAAAATTAACCACAAGCCAGCAACAATGTGGCGCAGTGTACAAGTACATAAAGGCGATACACTTAGTTGGGCTATCCCGAAGAGCGGCATACGTGCTTATTTAGCCGTTAAAAATGGATTTGATACCAAGACACTGTTTGGCTCAAAATCGGTTAATTTACGTGAACATATTGGCGCAAAAATAAGCCAAGGTGAACTATTGAATTGTGTTGAATCTTTTGACACAAACGAACGTTTGATGCCTATTCAATACATTCCAAATTACAATAAAGACATTACTTTACGCTTATTACCCAGTTATCAATTTAATGAATTTAGTATGAGCCAACGCGATTTATTTTTTAATCAAACTTATCAAATTACCAATGCCAGCGACAGAACAGGCTGTCGTTTACAAGGCATGCCTATAATATTAAAACACACTAAAATGATTTCTGAAGGTCTGAGTTACGGCAGTGTGGAGATTACCACAGATGGGTTGCCAATTATTTTATTAAAAGATGCGCCAACCATTGGTGGCTATCCAAAAATTGGCACTGTATTTTCACTAGACTTAGCCAAACTTGCACAAAAACAACCCAATACCCAACTTAGATTTGAACTAATCAATATTAATGAAGCGCAAGAAAAAAGAACTGTGTTTAATCAATTCTTTGAGATTTTTGCATAATTATGAATAGAATGACATATTTTATTAAATTGGGGATTTTTTTAAATCCACTCCTAGCAGGGTTGAAGGTATTCTTTACCCTCCAAAAGGACTGCTTGGCATCGCTGGAAAAGTTTCCAATTTGATGAAAAATGGTATTTTTAACTTAGTTTGATTGAGTATTGAAAATCTTACAAAATAACTCAGCTGTTTTTTGTGTATCGTATAGCGCAGAATGCGCACAAGCATCATCCCACTCAATATCAGCCTTACGCATGGCTTTAGCCAATACAGTCTCCCCATAGTACAAGGCTGATAAGCTAACGGTATCTAGGGTCGAGAATTGATGAAATGGACTCTTGAGTTTACACCTGTCAGTTGCAGCATGCAAAAAACCCAAATCAAAAAAAGCATTATGTCCTACCAAGATAGCACGAGTACAACTCTCTTGTTTGAGTTCTGCATACACCTTGGTGTAAATTTGCTTAATGGCATTAATCTCCTTAATTGCCATCCTAAATGGATTATCAACATCAATGCCATTAAATTTTAGTGCACTAGGCTCTAACACGCTACCTTTAAAGGGTTCAATATGAAAATGCTGTGATTCTTTTGGATGTAAATTACCCGTTTTATCAATGCCAATCACAATAGCGCAAATCTCTAGCATGGCATTAGTTTTCTCATTAAAGCCACCTGTTTCAATGTCAATGACCACTGGCAAATAGCCACGAATTCTGTCTTTAATTAACATCTTTAAAAAAAATTGATGAGTTGCGATCTTGATTAAATAAAGCTTGGTGTTTTTTAGGTAAATCAGTAATTTTCATTTGAGTAAAGCCGTTTTTAATAAACCAGCCTATGCCATGTTTAGTAAGTGCAAAAACCTTTGAAAATTTTTCAACTTTTGCTTTTTGCATAATCTTGTTAAGTAGTTTTAATGAAAGCCCCATTTTTTGTGATTTTTTAGACACTGCCAATGAATAAATCTCCCCCATGCCGCCCTCTTTACAGTCTTTAAGACCTGCACAAGCAAGCAATTGATTGTTGTCTGTTAAACAAACAAAATCCCCAAGATTTTTATTGATTTGCGCCTTAGTTCTGGGCAATATTTTACCTTCCTCAACAAAAGGCTTGACCATGGTTAAAATTTGTTCGGCTTTAATCAAGCTGACAACTCAAATGTTTAATGAAACGCCCATTTTAGTCTAAAATTTAACCTTTTTTACCATGCAAAGAAAAATTATGCACAACCCAAGAAAATACTCCTCACAAGTTGTTGATGGGTTTGAACGCGCACCAAGTCGCGCCATGCTTTATCCTGTTGGCTTTAAAAAAGAGGATTTTAACAAGCCTCAAGTTGGCATAGCAAGTACTTGGTCAATGGTAACACCATGTAATATGCACATTAATAAATTGGCTGATGAGGCGTCAAAAGGAGTCAATGCTGCAGGTGGCAAAGCCGTTATTTTTAACACCATTACCATTTCAGACGGTATTTCTATGGGCTCTGAAGGCATGAAGTATTCTTTAGTCTCGCGTGAAGTCATTGCCGATTCAATTGAAACTGTTGTTGGTTGTCAAGGATTTGATGGCGTGGTTGCTATTGGTGGTTGTGATAAAAATATGCCTGGTTGTATTATCGGCTTGGCACGTCTTAACCGTCCTAGTATTTTTGTTTATGGCGGAACCATTCAACCTGGTAAAAACCATACAGATGTGGTGAGTGTTTTTGAAGCAGTTGGCCAATTTGCCAACCATACAATCGATGCAATTGAATTGGAAAATATTGAAAAAACTGCCATCCCTGGTCCAGGTTCTTGTGGTGGCATGTACACAGCTAACACCATGGCATCAGCAATTGAAGCATTGGGCATGAGTTTGCCAAATTCTAGTGCGCAAGACGCTATTTCAGATGACAAAAATAACGACTGCGTTCAAGCTGGACAAGCCGTCCTTAACTTATTAAACAAAGACATTAAACCTCGTGACATTATGACCATGAAAGCATTCGAGAATGCCATTACCGTGATTATTGCACTGGGTGGATCAACTAATGCTGTCTTGCATTTAATTGCCATGGCAAGTGCTGCTGGGGTTAATCTTAAAATTGATGACTTTACCCGTATTGGCAAAAAAATACCTGTTATTGCCGACCTTAAACCATCAGGCAAATACATGATGAGTGAATTGGTTGAAATTGGCGGCACATTGCCATTAATGAAAATGCTACTTGACGCAGGACTATTACACGGAGACTGCCTAACAGTAACAGGTAAAACTCTAGTTGAGAACTTAGAAAACGTTAAACCATATGCCGATTCCCAAGAAATTATTAGAACGTTAGACAATCCAATAAAAAAAGATTCACACCTTAGAATTTTACGTGGCAACCTTGCAACCGATGGTGCTGTAGCAAAAATCACTGGCAAAGAAGGTTTGAGTTTTAAAGGTAATGCAAAATGTTTTTCTCGCGAAGAAGATGCGCTTGAAGCCATCCTAAATAATCAAATAACAGCAGGTGACGTTATCGTCATTCGCTATGAAGGCCCTGTCGGTGGTCCTGGTATGCGCGAAATGCTTGCCCCTACTTCTGCAGTTATGGGCAAAGGCTTAGGTGGCAAAGTTGCGTTAATTACCGATGGTCGCTTCTCTGGTGGTACACATGGCTTTGTAGTCGGCCACATCACCCCTGAAGCCTTTAAAGGTGGTGTATTGGCTGTAGTTGAAGATGGCGATGAAATCTTAATAGATGCAAAAAACAACATTTTAGAATTGTTAGTTGAACAAACTATAATCGATAAACGCTTATCTAATTGGACACAGCCTAAGCCAAACTACACCAAAGGTGTATTGGCTAAGTTTGCAAAGTTGGCTAAATCCGCCTCTGAAGGTGCAGTAACTGATTAGTCGTTTAACTTCAAAATCATACTTAGTCAAGTGCGTCATTGGTATAAATCCCACATTAATCTTTACAAGATTAAAGAGTGGCATCCCCTTTTATTACTCTAAAGAAAAATAGAATAGCATCTAACGCCTTGCTCAGCGGACAATTTGTTAGGTGCTTTACACTGGTATCTCTAGTTGTAATAAAAGCCATATAGCAACTATTAACAATGACCCAGAAAAAAAATAATTTAGTATTTTATCTATTGTTTTATTATCTGCCCACCTAGAGATATGATTGCCGGCAACAACCCAAATAAAATGAGTCGATATATTTAATATTGCCAACATAATAACAAGAGCAGTAATCTGTGCATTATAATTAAAACTACCGTCAAGCAATGTGGAGAACATTAAAAATAACATTGCCCACCCTTTTGGGTTCAACATTTGCAATATAACCCCTTCTCTAAAGGTAAAGGTCTTTTTTATTAGAATCTATCTCTTTTTTGTCGATTCTTATAAATTTGTAGGCTAAATAGATAATATACAAAGAGCCAAGCAATTGAAGTATGAAAAATTAAGCTTGGATATAATTGCAATATTTCGCCCAAACCAAAACCTATCAACAAGGAGTAAATAATAAAAACCAAATCAACTCCTATTATCAGTGGAATTGACCCTCTAACCCCTTGTTTTATTCCTGACATAGCAAAAACTATATTAGCTGGTCCAGGGCTAAATACTAAAGGAAACATTAAGCCAAAAAACAAAAGGAAATATTGAATATTCATAAAACACCTTCATTGAAACATTTTTCAATGTTTAACCCTAATTATCCTTAGAGATAAGGGCAGGATTTAGAACTAGATTTCTTACACCATGAGCATAATATTCATTGAAAACATTGCCTTTGCACCATTTACTAACACTTTCTATATTAACTTTAGCCACATTAGGTCTTACACTCCATGTAACTTGAAATGGGGAGCCTTTTTCATTGTATTTAGGCCCTGTAGTTGAACCAGCATACTGAACAGGCGCCCCTGTATTGTTTGGGATATTTATTGCTTGATCTAAATTATTCTTTTTTCCATATTTAGTTAAGTTAGCAAAGTCAAGGGCATTTTTATCATTTACAAGAACATACACTTGTGCTTCTACACGTAATTGGGGATTTTTAATGACGTCACTTAGGCATGAGTATAATGTCGGAGCCAGTTTTGTTTGGGCAGTTGAGTATACATAATGGACTTCAATAGTATCACCAGAACTTAAACTCCCGTGTTTACTAGGACAAATATCGTATCCTACAGGTTTAAGCTCCGAAGTGCTTAACTTGCCTGAATATTTATACCCAGTTTGGAATCCATTGCCATTGCCATTGCCTGCATATTTAGTATATTCACCACCTTTATGCTCAGCATTTTTATGGAAATGAATATCACAAAGATTCATTTGTGTAGATTCTGGTGCAATATTAAATGTCCGAGGATTGTTTCCCACTATTGCGTCAATATCAACAGGGGATTGCGGACCAAATCCTTTGCCGTTTATATTCTCCGCAAGGCGAATTCTTTGTTCAGATATAACTTTATCCGAAACAGTTTTATATATATCATGATTACTTTCTTTTGCATTGGTATATATAGAAAATGACATTACTGTCACTAATGTGATAATTGCTTTTTTAATCATTTGCTTCTCCTAATAATTACCCTTGTTAAAAAAATATAAAAGTGTGAGGATTTCCACCTAACGCCTCGCATCAGCGGCGCGGCTCTGCCGCGTCCGACTGCATGCGTTTGTTATAAGGCATTTTCAAATACTTTTTCATAGTGTTCTACTGTTGGAAAAGGATCATAAAAATGATGCAACATTGCACGCCATTCCTGGTACTCGTCTGATTCTCGAAACCCCTTTGTATGATCCTTTAGAGTTTGCCAATTAACCAATAAAATATATCTGTTGGGATTCTCTATGCATTTTTGTAGTTGATGTGAAATGTATCCATTCATGCTGGAAATTATCTTCTGCGCTTTCTCGAACGCAGATTCAAATTCTGCCTCCTGTCCCGATTTAACATCAAGTATTGCTACTTCTAAAATCAATTGATTCTCCTATGCCTTATAACGCTTGAATTCAGCCGACGCGTTAGCGGTCTGCTGCAATGATTTGTTATGGTTTTTCTTCAATTATCGCTGGTGTGCCAATATAAGTAACATAAATAAAAGTTCCATTGTTAAATTGCTGTGATGATGTTGATATTTGAACACCTAAAATTGCATTTGCTTCATTTGGACAATTATTTACAAAAGCATTAATTACCTTTTGGTATTCATTTTTCTTTCCTTCTATCAACCCTCTAATAAATCCTTTTTTTGAAATTTCAACAATTCCAGTAGTTTGAACCATTCCAAATAGTTCTTTTACTATAATGTTTTCTGGTAAGTTTTCAGTTGTAAAAATGTATTTTTTCATTTATATCTCCGTTTTATAAACCATAACGCCTGCTTCAGCGGCTGCCGTAAGGGGCGCGAATTTTGCAATAGAAAAATTTCGTGACGCTTACGGCAGTCAGCTGGAAGCAATTGTTAGTTGTAACAATTACTGTACAACCAAGCTATATGAAAAATACTCACTACCCTTCACGAAACCAATTTTCTCATAAAGAGCTTGGGCTGAAAAATTGTTTTTGGCTGTAGCCAGATCCACCCGAATTGAACCAGTACTTTTAGCCAAGCTTACAGAACTGTTAATTAATTTATTGGCTATACCTTGTTTTCGATGAGACTCAATAACAAATAAATCATTCAACACCAATACCTTTCCAAGAGAGACAGATGAAAATGAATGATAATTTAAAACAAAACCAACAGGTTCATTTGCTAAACTGTAAGCTATAAATACACTTGCATCGTTGTTTGATAAACGCTCATGTAAATATTTACGATACTTATCAGGTGCCGATGGTTGTTTATAAAAAACCATATACTGATCAAAAAGTATGACTAAATCCTCTAGTTCTTCCGTTGAAATATTTTTTATATTCATATCTTCTCTTTTAATTTGTTACCAAAACCACGTGAACAACGCTTACAACTAACTATTAGTATAAGGACGTATTCCCTTATACACTCTATTAAAAATAAAAATATGTAAAAATAACGACTTTCACCTCTGTTTATAATAAAAAATATTACTACAAAAATTCAGTTCTTAATAGTTTTACTAGGCAAATTATAGTATCCTATTTAGCTGGCACAAATACCATCTGCCTATCGTCAAGATTAACAGAAGCGATTTGAATTTTGATGGTGTCACCTAGTTGATAAACTTTGCCAGTGCGTTCGCCTTTGAGTTGATGGTGAATGTCATCAAAAATATAATAGTCATCTTTCATGTCACGCATGGCAATCATGCCTTCGACAAATACGTCGGTGAGCTCGATAAAGATACCAAAACCAGCAACGCCAGAAATAACACCATTAAAGGTATCGCCTACTTTGTCGCGCATGTATTCGCATTTTAGCCATTGTTCAACATCGCGTGAGGCATCGTCTGCTCGGCGCTCAGTCATGGATAAATGCGCACCAATTTCAAGCATTTTTTTGCTGGGTTTTCTGCTCTTTTTGTCTAAAACGCGTTTAATGGCGCGATGTACCAAAAGATCAGGATAGCGCCTGATGGGTGAAGTGAAGTGAGTATAGTCTTCAAATGCCAAGCCAAAGTGACCCTCGTTGGCAGGGGTGTAAACGGCTTGTTTCATGGTGCGTAAAACAACGGTTTTAATGATGTTTTCATCGTCTCTACCCTTGGCGTTTTCAAGCACTTTAGCAAAGTCTTTAGAGTCTGGTTGCGCGCCACCTTCAAGCGTTAAGCCAATGGCAGTTAAAAACTGGCGAGTGACTTCTACTTTTTCTGCTGTGGGTTTGGGATGAATTCGGTATAAAAAATCCTCATTATGATGGTTTAAAAATTTAGCACTTGATTGATTGGCCATTAACATGCATTCTTCAATCAGTTTGTGGGCATCGTTACGAGAGCGGGCAACAATATTGTTAATTTTGCCGTTATCATTAAATAAAATTTGTGATTCGATGCGATCAAAATCCATAACCCCGCGCTTAATTCTGGCGTGTTTAAGTGCTTTGTATAAGTCATACAGCGCATTTAAATTATCCATCACTGATGCGTATTGTTGAGTGAGGTCGACATCATGGTATTCTAAAATTTGGCTCACCTTGGTATAGGTTAATCGTGCGTGTGAGAACATAACAGCAGGATAAAACTTATAATCCAATAAATTTCCATGAGTATCAATATTCATCTCACAAGTCATACACAAACGCTCAACATCAGGGTTAATCGAGCACAAACCGTTCGATAAAACCTCAGGCAACATTGGCACAACACGGCGTGGAAAATACACCGAATTGCCACGATTTGTGGCGTCTTTGTCTAAGTCTGAGCCTTCTTTTACATAGTGCGATACATCGGCAATAGCAACAACCAATTTCCAGCCTTTACTGGTGGCTTGTGCGTAAACAGCATCGTCAAAATCGCGAGAATCTTCACCATCAATCGTGACTAATTTCATTTTAGTGATGTCAATTCTACTTTTTTTATCACTATCAATTACTGTGCTTGGTAATTTATCGGTTTGCACGAGTGCTTCGGGTGAAAAATCAACCGGAATGCCATTGCGATAAAGGGCAGAATCTGTTTCTACGCCTTCATCCATATAACTGCCTAAAATTTGTACAATTTCACCCACCGCTTGGCTTTTTAGGGTTGGGGATTTGGTGATTTTAACAATCACAATTTGCTCATCAAGATGCTCTTTATTAATCTTTGGAATGCTAATATTATGCTTAATACGCTTGTCGTCAACCACAACATAAGCCCCGTCTTTTTGAAGATGTAGGCGCCCTACTACAGTTTCAATACTTTTGATAACTTTAATAATTTGTGCATCACCGCGCTGGTTAAGAAGACGCGCTTTAACTCGGTCGCCATGAAAAACCAATTGCATTTGCTTTGATGATAGCCTTAAATCTTTACCACCTTCATCCAATGCAATAAAACCAAAGCCTTTTGGATTGGCAATCACTGTGCCAGTCATCACCCCGCTTTTTGCGCTAAATTTATGATACACACCACGCTGATCACAATTTAGCTGCTGGTCACGAACCATGGCTTTAAGGCGGTGCGTTAAGGGTTTTTTTTGGTGATGGTCAATTGCCAACAAATCGCATAATTCATGTAATGTGTGTGATTTTTTTCCAAAAAAACTAAGGATATACTCCCTTGAAGAAATTGGGTTGTTGTATTTTTCTGACTCTCTTTTATGGTGGGGATCTGACATTTAATTACTCGAATGGATGGTTTAAAATTAGGGTTTGTGCGCGGTCTGGACCAGTGGATAAAATATCAACTGGAAGATTGGCTAATTGTTCAATTTTTCTAATGTAGCTTTGCGCATTAATGGGCAATGAATCAAACGAATCAGTGCCAATGGTTGAGGTTTTCCAGCCAGGCATTTCAATATAAATTGGTTTGGCTTTAGTATAACCTTCAGCAGAAAATGGGGGGGTGGTTGTTTCAACGCCATCAATCTCATAAGCTATGCAAATTTTGATTGTTTCCAAGGCGTCCATTACATCAAGTTTAGTTAGGCAAATGCCCGTCACTGCATTTAAGTTAAATGAGCGTTTGAGTGTTACCATATCTAACCAGCCACAACGGCGTTGACGACCTGTGGTTGCGCCAAATTCATGACCAGCTATACCTAATACTTTGCCAATTTTATCGCCCTTATCAAGAGCAACATCATAAATCAACTCAGTTGGGAATGGACCACCACCTACGCGTGTTGTATAAGCTTTAACAATGCCTAACACATAATCAATATCTGTTACACCCACACCTGAACCAGTGACCGCACCACCAGAGGTTGTATTTGAGGAAGTGACAAATGGGTAAGTGCCTTGGTCAATGTCTAATAATGCGCCTTGTGCGCCTTCAAATAGTATATTTTCACTGTTAGCAATGTGTTGATGAATTTGCTCTGTTACATCAATAATCATGTGTTTAATTTTTTCTGCTTGAGATAAAGCTTCATCCAGTGTGGTTTGATAATCAACAGGGTCTGCATTATAGTAACGAGTCAGAGAAAAGTTATGGTATTCCATTACTTCTTTAAGTTTTAAAGCAAATAGAGCTGGGTTTAATAAATCACCTGCACGTAAACCACGACGAGCAACTTTGTCTTCATAAGCAGGGCCAATGCCATTACCTGTGGTACCAATAGCGGCTTTGCCACGCTTTACTTCACGGGCATTATCAAGCGCAACATGGTATGGCAAAATCAAAGGACAACCTGGACTAATTTTTAAACGCTCTGTTACATCAATATCAGTGGCTTCTAGTTCTGTCATTTCTTTTAACAAAGCAGACATTGACAAAACTACACCATGAGCAATTAAACACTTAACATGGTTGCGTAAAATGCCTGAAGGAATAAGATGCAATACAGTTGTTTTGCCGTTAATTACCAAGGTATGACCTGCGTTGTGTCCACCTTGAAAGCGTACCACGCTCGCTACTTTATCTGTGATTAAATCAACCACCTTTCCTTTACCTTCATCACCCCATTGGGTGCCAATAATAACGACGTTTTTTGACATGCTAATTCCTAACTATATTAATACTTTTTTAAATAAATTCACTCAAAGTTATTTGCTAAAAAATTACTTTGAGATAAAAATTTCAAATCAAATGAAAAACCAGTGGCCGCTCTTGATTTACCAAAAGACTTGCCAATACCATTATAACGACCACCTTGTGCCAATGCTTTGGGGTGGTTTTCGTTATAAGCTGAAAACACAATACCGGTGTGATATTCATAAGCTTGCAATTCACTAAGGTCAAAAATAACTTCAATACCTCTGGTATTAAGTTGTTTGTCAATAGCAATTAAATCCTCAATGGCTGTCTTGGCTTGATCAATATGGTTAAATATTGCCAATGCCTCACTTAAAATATCCGAGCCTCCTTCTAGTTTTATCAAACGGGCAAATAAATCAGCATTTTTAAGCGCATTATTGTTTAAAAAAACTACCAAATCTGGGGTTGAACGACGTGAGAAAATTGCTCGTAATTGTGTAACAGTTTGTATTGAAATATTTTCTTGTGTTATCAGCGCATCAAAAATTGCAACATTGCCTAAACTAAGCACAACTGGACTAATTGATAATAGTTTTAAACTTTTCAGCATTAACTCAATCACTTCAACATCAGCGCTAATTTGATCTGAGCCATATAACTCAGCACCTGCTTGAATGGGAGAGCGTGAAGCGTAAAAATCATCCGCCTTGGTTTTTAGAATTGAATTGATATAGCAATATCTTTCAACTGAATCACTGCCACGTTTGGCATCAATACGTGCAATTTGTGGAGTAATATCAGCATGCACACCTAACATTTTGCCACTGATTGGGTCTAATAATTTAAAGGTTTTCTCATCAATAGCATCACTGGTCAATAGTAGTGAATTCACATGTTCAACCATAGGTGGAATGACCAAACAAAAACCTTTGTCAGCATACAAATCTAGAAGCCGACGGCGTAGAGACTCAAAAACCAATGCCTGATTATTAGTGAGCTCATCTATACCTTCAGGCAGTTGCCACGCCCCCATTTTAATTATTTAATTTGCGGATTAAAGTAACGGAAAAATTCTGTATTTGGATTAAGCACTAAAATATTGCCTTGATTAGAAAATGATTTTTTATACGATTCTAGTGCACGATAAAAAGCATAAAAATCTACATTCTTATTATAGGCTTGCGCATAGTTATTTGCACTAACCGCATCACCTTCGCCTCGAATTTTCTCAGAATCTCGATAAGCATTCGCCAAAATAATGGTACGCTCTTTGTCAGCCGCTGCTCTGATGATTTCAGCCTCTTCCGCACCTTTGGATCTAAATTCTTTAGCCACTCGTTGGCGCTCTGCTTGCATGCGACGATAAACTGAATTAGACACCTCTTGTGATAAATCAATTCGTTTAATACGCACGTCAATAATTTCAATACCAAATTGAGCAATGTCTTTTTTAGCAAGCTTGACAATATTGGACATAATTTCACTACGTTCGCCAGAAACTACATCAGCAATTGTGCGTTTTGAAAATTCACTCTTAAGACCGGTTTTAATAATCTGTGTTAAACGATTATTAGTTCTTGCTATATTACCACCGGTTGATTTATAGAACTGTTCAGCGTCAATAATGCGCCATTTAACATAAGAATCAACAATTACATTTTTCTTCTCACCTGTTAAAAACCTCTCGGCTGGTGCATCTAAAGTTTGAATACGATTGTCAAACTTTACAATGTTATTAACAAACGGCATTTTAAATTTAAGGCCCGGAAACCTGTCAACAGTTACAATTTCACCTAAACGCAATTTAATTACGGTTTGAGTTTCGTTAACCATATAAAGTGTTGAACTTAATACTAAGAACAAAACAGCAATTATTGCTAAACCTGTTTTTTGCATTATCTACCTCCTCTATTGCGGAAAATGTCTCTAACATTACCACCTTGGTTATTTTGTTGTGTTGATGATTCTTGAGTAATAACTTGACCATTCGTTTGTCTGGCATTAATCAATTTGTCAATAGGTAAGTACATCATACTGTTGGCCTTAGAATCAACCATCACCTTACTGGTAGAGACTAGTACATTTTCCATGGTTTCACGATATAAACGCTCCTTAGTAACTTTAGGTGCTTTTTCATACTCAGCTAAAATTTGTTTAAAGCGTGATGCTTCACCTTCTGATTTAGAGACCACTTTAGATTTATAAGCTTTCGATTCCTCAAGCACACGTACAGCTTTACCACGCGATTTTGGCAAAATATCATTGGCATAAGTTTGCGCTTCGTTAATCAAACGCTGTTTATCCTCGCGTGCCTTAACCGCATCAGAAAAAGCAGATTGCACCTGTTCTGGTGGTTGTGCATCTTGCATATTAACCGTTGTTATTAATAAGCCAGTTCTATATTTGTCGAGTAAAGATTGAGATTTTTCTTTGATATTGTCAGCGATACTAACTCGACCATCCGTTAAAATGTAATCCATGGTATTTTGACCAACAATTTGTCGAATGGCGCTTTCAGAGACGTGACGAAGTGTTGTGTCTGGATTGACAACATTAAATAAATAAGCTTGAGCATCATTAATTTTATATTGAACTGCAAACTTAGCTTCAATCATATTTTCATCTTTAGTCAGCATTAAGGATTCGGATGAAACATTGCCACTAAAACGCCGATTGCTGTTGACCACATTACGATAACCAATTTCAGCTGTTCTAATTTGTTCAACATTAACCCTGTTTAAAGTTTCAATCGGATAAGGGATATGCCAGTGGGGCCCTTGAGAGGTTTCTTCTTGGAATGCACCAAAACGTAACACAATACCTTTTTCAGCTGGATCGATAATATAAATACCTGACAACAGCCAAACCAATAAAACCAAAATTAATATATATTTAAAACCCCCACTTGAAAGTGTTTCAGATGTGGCAACGCCTGATGATTTTTTACCATTAAAAAAACTGTCGAATTTATTTTTAAAATTTTTAATTACTTCCTCCAGTTCTGGTGGTGTTTGATTACCATCACTCCAAGGATTTTTATTGTTGTCATTCCGAGTCATTTTGTTTATATGTCCAAATATAGTGAAAATCGAAGTTATTTTACCTAAAATAAAACAGGCTTATGTAATTAATTAGCAATCTAATATAATGTTAAAATAGCAAAATTTGAGAAAGTACTTGACCAACATGAGAAAGCAACCAGCTCTTTATGTATTGTTTGCCCTGCTACTATCTAGCACTATTAACGCCGAAACCTTAGTGCTAAACTGCCAAAACAACGCCTTACTTTTTCCAAAACAAGCCCTTTCAAGCGAAACCGAGGGTCTTGACATTCAAGCAGATTATAGCGAGATTGTCAAAGGCGGTCATCATCTTTTTAAAGGCAATGTTTCATTAAACTCGGGTGCTTATTTTTTGGGTGCCGATGAAATTAGTGTTAACAAATCTAGTAAAACATCTACAGCAACTGGTCATGTTAAATTTCAAGACAACGAACTTATGCTGACTGGTGATAAAGCCGTGGTTAAAAAACAAGGTGAAATAACTCATGCAACACTAAATCAGGTTAAATTTCACTATCCTAACTCAAGGATAAATGGTCGCGCACAAGTTGTGACTAATGATGGCACTAAACAAGTATTTAGTTCAGGTAGCTATAGTTTATGCCCGCTTGGTAATTCTGATTGGCAAATGAAGGCTGACAAAATTACATTAAACTCTTTAACAAACAAGGGCATGGCAGAAGAGGTTACTATTGAGTTTTTAGGGATGCCTATTTTTTATTCTACCCGCCATGAATGGGTGCTAAAAGGTCGTGGTTCTGGATTTTTGGCGCCAGCATTTGGTAATTATAGTGAATCAGGTGCTAATAAGGGTAACAACTACCAAGTTAGAATTCCTTATTACTTTAATATCGCTCCTGATCGTGATTTTCTTTTAACGCTTAACCAGTTATCAAGTCGTGGCAGTGCACTTGAAGGTAAATATCGTCAACTTATTACTAATAACCACTTGAGTGATGGGCGTTTTGAAATTGAAGGACTTTATTTAAATAAAGATAAAATTACCAATAATAGGCGCTGGTTACTAAACTCAAAATTAGACTTACCGCTTAATGCCAAAACTGATCTAAGTATTGTCACCAATCGAGTATCGGATTCGGATTACTTTAAAGAAATTACTCGTAATAATACTTCGGATTCAGAATTGCAATCTCATGTTGATTTGTCTTATAAAGATCAGAAGAAAAATTTAACTATGTCTTTATTTGTTGAGTCAGAGCAACTCATTAATAACGGCAGTGCTTCGTACACGCGCGCACCAGAATTATCTATTAACAAAGGCTATAAAGGCTTAGGTGGACGTCATGTTAATTTATCACTGGTTAGTACAAAATTTACACACAAAAACTCAAACACCACAACCAATAAAACTGGAATACGCACTTACGCACAAGCAAAATTTAGCCGCTCAATAAGAGCCAATAATTACTCACTCACCCCAAGTTTGAATTTATTAACAACCGATTACACGATGAATGATGCCGATAATAAAAAGCGCAGTATTGTTAGCTTTAACCTTGACTCTAAATTATTTTTAGAAAGGAAAATGGCCTTATTTGGTACAAATTTAACCCAAACTTTAATACCAAGATTGGCTTACAATTACACACCTAAAAAAGACCAAAGTGCATTGCCTAATTTTGACTCAGATGATAAAAATGATTCATACGAGGGTCTGTTCTCAGGGCAAAAATTTACAGGTATTGATAGAATTGCCAGTGCTAATAACCTTATTTTTGGTCTTGAATCAGATTTTATTGACGAAGAAACAGGCGATACTTATTTAAGTTTAAAAATAGCCCAAGCATACCGATTTAATGACATAGGCATGAACATTAGTGGCGCCTTAGTTAGCCAAAGAAAATATTCTGATGTTGCTATATCAGCTAATTTAACGATGCGTGATTTTGCTTTTAATAATTCACTGCAATACGATCCAGAAACCAATAAAATAAGTAAGCGGGATAGTTCGGTTAGTTATATTTTAAGTCCTAGAAAATTTTTAACTTTGGCGAATTATGATGATAGTGGCAAAAAATCAGCTGAATTGTATGGTGCTTACCCGTTAACACAAAAAATACATGTGTTTGCTGGTATTAACCGATCCATTAGTGATTCAATTACCAATAAAGAAACCACAGGCATTGCTTATGAATCTTGCTGTTGGGCGGTGCGCCTAGCGCACTTTAAAGAGCATCTTAGTGATGGTGGTTATGACTACATGACTAAAATTGAGCTGGTACTTAAAGGGCTGGCCACCACTTCTTCAAATTTATATAAACGCCTAGAAGAAGATGTGCCTAATTATTTAGCCAATCTTGATGATTTTTAAAATGAAAAAAATATTATTACTAATTTGTGTATTCTCATTTAGTGCATTCGGTGAATTTAATAGTATTGTTGCCGTTGTTAATGGTGATTTGGTTACTTTTGATCAAATTAGTGCTAACATTAAATCCAATCACACTAAAACACAAAAACTAGTCTTGGTTAACCAACAAGTAGACTTAATTTTACAATTACAAAAAATTAAACAACTGGGTATTGCACCAAAAACAACTACAATTGATAGTATATTAAATAATATTGCATCAAATAACAACTTGAGTTCAATACAACTGCAATCTTTACCACAATTTAATGAGATTGTTAGTAATGTCAAACGGCGTTTGTCATTAGAAGGTCTTAGGCAGTTTGTCATTGAGAAGCTTAATATTAAAATTACTGAGGCTGAAATAACTAAGCAATTATCCAAAACTCCTAACCGTTCAAACAAGCTAGACCCACAAATTAGAATTGCACAAATTGCTATTAGTTCCATTGATCAGGCAGACTCATTGTTACAATCAAAAGATAATTTGATTAAAAGTTTCTTAATTAATTTAAATAAGAAAATCAATATAGGTGGCTCGTTTTCTGCTTTGGCAAAACTCCATTCTCAAGACGCTTCTTATAAAAATGGTGGTAAATCTGAGTGGCTTGAAGTGTCAACATTGCCAAAAGTGTTTCAGCAAAACATAAAAGACCTTTCAATGAACGAGTTGTCACAGCCATTTAAAATAGAGCAAGTTTGGAGAATTGTCAAAATTATTGATAAGCGTAGTGTCGATAACTACTTGATTAAACTTAAAGCGAAATTAGTACGTCAAAAAGAAAGTGCCTACTTTAATGACTGGGTAAAAAAATTAAGAAAAGAAGCTTATATTGAAATTTTTGACAATAAGTTATAGATGTCAAAATCAATTATTATTGCTGGCTTTCACGCTGTTCAAGCACAGTTAGAATCCAATCCAGAATGTTTTATTAATGTCTTTACACTAAATAAACGATGTGATAATCGCTTAAACATCCTCACCTCTGAACTAAACAGTCTTGGTATTAGTGTTCAACAGTGCG
Source organism: Candidatus Ruthturnera sp. Tsphm01 (assembly GCA_030142985.1). Classification (GTDB taxonomy): domain Bacteria; phylum Pseudomonadota; class Gammaproteobacteria; order PS1; family Pseudothioglobaceae; genus Ruthia. The sequence continues at coordinate 672,437 of CP125320.1, forward strand.
CTAAAGTCCAACTAGACAAATTAAGCAATCATCAAACTCATCAAGGTGTTGCAGCTGAAATATTATTACCCGCTCTGCCCAACCAAGGGGAATTAATCTCTTATGTGTCTAAATTGAATAATGCTGGTTTAATTTTAATACTTGACTCTATTCAAGACCCTAGAAATTTAGGTGCTTGCTTACGTAGCGCCAATGCAGCTGGGGTTGATTGTGTGGTCATTAATAAAGATGGTTCGGCACCTATTAACGCACTGGTTCATAAAACTTCTGCAGGCGCGATTAACCAATTAAAAATTTTTCAAGTAACCAATCTGTCGCGCACCATTAAAGCGCTACAACAAGAAAATATTTGGGTAATCGGTTTAGATGGCTCTGCCAATACCTCCATTTATCAAATAGATTTAACCACGCCAAATGCTATTATTATGGGCGCTGAAGGTTTTGGCCTTAGAAGACTAACCAAACAATCTTGTGACCAATTGGCTAAAATTCCTATGCAAGGCAAGGTGGAGAGTTTAAACGTGTCTGTCGCCACAGGGGTAGCACTCTTTGAGGTAAATAGACAGCGTATTCTATAACTCAAGGTATGTGAATATGACGTACATATTTGGTTAGCAATGATAGCAATTCTTTCTGCCTTGTATCGCTAAAACGACTGATAGGTCCAGACACGGTTAATGCCCCCACAAAATGACCATCATCAGCAATAACTGGCATTGAAATTGCAAACAAAGAAATGTTATGTTCATTAACTGAAACATAATAACCCTTATCACGAATATTTTTAAAAAAACCGCTAGGGTCATTTCTACGCTGACCATAAGCTAAAATTATTCGTCCTGAAGCGCCCTGATTAAGTTCTAATCTAGCACCTTGATTAATATTATGACGAATTTTGTCAAAAGAATGGGCACGATATAGACAAATACGATGATTACATTCTTCAATAAAAAATGAAGCTGTTTCATCGCAAGTATCCCGAATACCATCAACAATAGGTCTAATTTGGGTCAAATGATTGGTGTTTTTATAAATAGCACTTAGAAATAAGGGTTGCGTGCCAATGCAATAATTTTTGTCTACAGTGCGTACAACGTAGCCATAATCAGCCAAAGTTTGCAATATTCGATACGTAGTTGAAAGGTTAAATTCTACTTTGGTGCAAATTTCTTTCAAACTTAACATGGGTTTATCCATAGAGAAAATAGACAAAATATACAAACTTTTTTCTATTGCGGTCATTTTTTTATTTGTTACTTTTTTCATATTGTGAAATAATAAACTATACAATGAAAAAAACAACCTTAAATTCAAACTACTTGAGACTACATTAACCTGTAATCCTCCCAAAAATTAACACCCAATAAAAGTAGAATTTTCTTATAATCAAAACATAAGGAGATTCAAATGAAAACAACACGTAAATCAGATTCACAAATCATGCAAATTCTTAATCAAGCACAAGCAGGTACGCCAGTATCTGAACTATGCAGAGAGCACAGTATGAGCAGTGCCACTTTTTATAAATGGCGTGCTAAATATGGCGGCATGGATACATCAATGATAACTAGACTTAAAGAACTTGAAGCAGAGAATACAAGGCTTAAGAAGATGTACGCCGATGAGCGCTTAAAGGCAATGATTGTACAAGAGGCATTAACAAAAAAGTTTTAAGACCATCTTTACGTAAGAAGATGGTCAAGCAGAGTATCAATAAACACAGAGTAACAGCACGATTAGCTTGCCAGGCTTTTAAGATCAGCGAGACATGTTATCGGTACGAGCCAAAGTTATCATCCGAGAATGAACTAATTGCTGATTGGTTATTGCGATTAACCACAACACACAAGCAATGGGGATTTGGATTGTGCTTTATGTATTTACGTAACATAAAAGGTTTTAGGTGGAATCACAAGCGTGTGTATCGTATTTACAGGCAACTAGAACTCAATCTTAGGATTAAGCCTAGAAGAAGAATCAAACGCGATAAGCCACAAGCTTTAAGCGTACCAATGACAATCAATCAAATTTGGTCAATGGATTTTATGTCAGACTCTTTAAATACAATGTCAAAATAGCTGCTGATGGCAAACGTAAAAACACCTATAGCTTTAAAATGCATGCCAATACTGATGAAGATGGCTTCGTTAAGAAAATGACCTTCACACCGGGCAAAGTACACGACTCACAAGAGTTTGACAAATTACCAGATTGTGAGAAAACCAAAGACAAATTGAAAGTTTGTGGGCAAGTTTTACGCTGATAGTGCTTATACCAACAAAAAGAATGATGAAAAGCTGGGTAAGAAAAATAACAAAGTCTTGCACAGAACATACAGAAATAAGCCTTTAACCAAACAGCAAAAGCAAGATAATAAACAACGCTCATCGATTCGTTATATTGTTGAGCGCACTTTTGGACTACTTAAGCTTCATCACGGATTAGCCAAGGCAAGATACCTTAGACTAAAACGCAACAAAACTAGTATGAATTATTCAAAGGTCTTTATAGAATTTTATACAAAGTCCTCTTTAGAATGATGTAGTTTTTGGGGGTATTACACTAGCAATCTCATAAGTATCATGCCAATGGGTAATATCAGAACCCATTATTGAAGCGCCATGGCGAGCACGACGACCTTCGTGATGCCACAACTTGTTGCTAAACTTAACGGACTTCATTAGCGCAAATAGCCTAATATTAAATTGTGTCGAGTTTTGTCGTGGGTATAATAGTCTCGTTTTTATGGTTTAACCCAAGTTTAAGTTTTATCTAAAATGTGTTCACTAAGCAAAGAAAAATTTGCTTATTTCAGTACTTAGAATATATTTCAAATAAAACTTATTGGGTTCAAACCATAACTTCTTTTTTTAACTTTTCTTTGGAGGTTTTCATGAACATGAATATCAAAACAAAAAGCTTTACCATGGGTAAGCACACAATTACATTAGAAACAGGTCGTATTGCTAGACAAGCACATGGTGCAGTACTGGCAAGCATGGATGACACACAAGTATTGGTAACTGTTGTTGGCTCTAAAGAAATGCGCCCTGGGCAAGATTTTTTCCCACTATCTGTTGATTATATTGAAAAAACTTACGCAACTGGCAAAATTCCTGGTGGTTTCCTAAAACGCGAAGCAAGACCTAACGAGAAAGAAACACTAACTTCTAGACTGATTGACCGCCCTATTCGCCCCCTATTTCCAAATGGTTTTATGAACGAAGTGCAAGTGCTTATTACCGTTATTTCTGCAAACTCTGAAGTTGATCCAGATATTATTTCAATGTTGGGTGTATCTGCTGCATTAAGCATTTCAGGTGTGCCATTTAGCGGACCAATTGGTGGTGCTCGTGTTGGTTATTCTAATGGTAAATACATCCTTAATCCAACTTATACTGAACTGGCTGATTCAGATTTGGACATGGTGGTTGCAGGCACTGATGAGGCGGTTCTGATGGTTGAATCAGAAGCCAGCGAGCTTTCTGAAGAAGTTATGCTGGGTGCAGTTATGTATGCACATGAACAATACCAAGTTGCCATTACTAATATTGCTGAGTTCGTTGCACAAGTTGACGTGCAAAAATGGGATTGGGAAGCACCTATTACTAACGAAGTCTTATTAAGCTGCATCAAATCAAAATTTGGTGAGCAAATTAACGAAGCTTATCAAATCAAAGAGAAGCTTGACCGTTATGCTAAAGTTGGTGAAATCAAAGTAGCTGCAATCGAAGCATTGGCAAATGAAGATGAGAATGGAAATTCTATTGAAGAGGTTAGTAAATACTTTAAGAAAATTGAGAAATCGACCGTACGTGAACGCATCTTAAATAATGACCCACGTATTGATGGTCGTGACAATGAAACTGTTCGCGAGTTAAAAATCGAAATAGGTGTTTTGGAAAATACGCATGGCTCTGCCTTGTTTACTCGAGGTGAAACGCAAGCCTTAGTAGCAACCACACTAGGTTCTAAGCGCGAGGCTCAATTGATTGAAAAATTAGAACATTCCGAACGTCAAAACGATTACTTTTTACTGCATTACAACTTCCCACCATACTGTGTGGGTGAAACTGGTCGTGTTGGCATCACCAAACGTCGTGAAATTGGCCATGGTCGTTTAGCGCGCCGTGGTATTGCCGCTTGCCTGCCCTCAATTGAAGAGTTCCCATACACAGTTCGCGTGGTATCAGAAATTACTGAATCTAATGGCTCTAGTTCTATGGCCAGTGTTTGTGGTTCGTCATTATCATTAATGGATGCAGGCGTGCCAATCAAGGCGCCAGTTGCTGGTATCGCTATGGGTTTGGTTAAAGAAGGTGATAGATTTACCGTATTGACTGACATTTTAGGCGATGAGGATCACTTAGGTGATATGGACTTTAAAGTAGCAGGCACATCACGTGGTGTAAATGCATTACAAATGGACATTAAAATCCAAGGCATCACCCAAGAAATTATGGAGATTGCTTTAAAGCAAGCCAAAGAAGCAAGATTAAACATTTTAGGGCAAATGAACCAAGTTATTTGCAAGCCTAACACGTCAAGTAAAAATGCACCTAAAACTGCCGTTATTAAAATTCAAACTGATAAGATTCGTGATTTAATCGGCAAAGGTGGGGAAACCATTAAAGGCATTATTTCAACTTCTGGCGCTAGTGTTGATGTAGATGACAATGGTAATGTTAATATTTTCGCCAATAACCAAAAAGCTTTTGACACGGCCATGCAAATGGTAAAAGATGTAACTGCTACACCTGAGGTAGGCAAAGTTTACACAGGCAAGGTTGTTAAAATTGTTGAGTTTGGTGCTTTTATTAACATTATGCCTAATCAAGATGGCTTGCTACATATCTCTGAAATTGCCCATGAGCGTGTTGAAAAAGTAGAAAACCACCTTAAAGAAGGTGATGAAATTGACGTTAAAGTCTTAGGTTTAGACAGAGGTCGCATTAAATTATCTCGTAAAGCGTTATTAGAAAAGTAACTTAAAAAACCAATTGGTTGCATAAAACCACCCATTGGGTGGTTTTTTTATGTTCAACTTATTGTCATGCAAATAATTTTTGTCTTTTTATCATTGGTTATCATTTGGTCGACCACACCGCTTACGATTGTTTGGTCAACATCAGGATCAAGCTTTAATTTTGGCGTCGCCTCAAAGAATGCTAATTGGATCACAGGCGTATTTGCATTTTTTTTACTAAAAGATAAGTTTTTGAGTGTTGGTAAAATAATTGGCTTGTTTGGACTTGTGTTTATTTTTAGTCATTCATTATTAAACACCTCAAGCCTGCTCATTTCAGGATTGCTAGCAGTAACTTTAGCCATGGCTTTTCAAGGCATTCATTTCGGTAAAACTTAAACATATCAATGCGCACATATCAGCACTTGAAACAACAACTGGCGCACTCATAATAAGCACACCTTTATTCATACTCAGTTGACTCTTAACTGGGGGCGATATCCCAGAAATAACATCCAAAGCTGGCTTTTCTATTATTTATTTAGCACTGTTCGGCTCGGTTATCGGTTTTATGTCCTATTATTACCTTATCAGACATGCCAATATTCAAATGGTAGGCATTGTGCCACTTATCACACCTATATTTACATTATCACTTGGCTCAACACTTAATCATGAAACCTTAACTAATATGCAATTAAGCGGTATCATTCTTATATTGACTGGTCTTGGTGTTTATGAATATAGTGGGAAAATACTGTGGATAAAAAAATAATAGAATTAGAAGAAAAATTATCCCACTTTGAATATGTTATTGAGGCATTAAACAATGTGGCATTTCGTCAAACTCAAAAAATTGATGAATTGGAAGAAATACTTAAACATTTATCCAAGAAAATTAAACAATCAAACGACACCCAAGAGAATCATCATATAACAACTGATAGCCAGCCACCGCATTATTAACACTTACCAAATATATTTAATACCAAGTGAAACAAATAAAATAGCAATTGAGGCTAATATCAATGGTTTAATGATTTTATCTCCGCTCTTAAGAGTTATATGGCTACCGATATAGTTACCAATGATGCTTGCCAAAACCATTGGCACGCCGATTAAAAATGCCATTTTTCCAGCCATAAAAAACACCACAAACGCACCTATATTGGATGCTAAATTAAAAATTTTCGAAGTGGCTGATGATGCTACTAATGGCATGTGAATTAAAAAATGCAAAGCCAAAATTAGCATACTACCCGTACCTGGGCCAAAAAAACCATCATAAAAACCAACAGCAAAGCAAACTAACGGCAACACTACCATGATGTCTTTTCTATTAGGTTGATACGTAATATTGTTGTCTTTTTTAGGCATAAAAGAAAAGATTAGCCCAATAGGAATTAAGAAAAAAATGATTTTTCCAACCATAGCCTCATCAATCGCTAAAATCACTTTACCACCAATATAAGCCCCTAATAAAGCTGTAGGTATGCCATACCCAACTACTTTCCAAACAATTTTAGAATTTTTAAAATAATTATAAATAGCCGATAATGTGCCCAATGTAGACACCAATTTTTCTTGCCCTAATGCTAATTGTGGCGGCATTCCTGTAAGAATAAAAGCAGGTACTAAAATTAACCCTGCCCCGCCAGCAACTGCATCTAAAAAACCTGCAATGAATGAAGCAAACACCAAAACCAACACGCCAATTAATAAATAATCAGCCAATAACGAGCCTTCAATAAACATATTTTTCTTCATTGGTTTTATAGATTTTCATTTCTCATATCGTCAGTTAAAGTGATGAGAATAATTATAAAACTAAAAATTATTTTTTACAAACGATAAAAATTTATCTTTTGCATAAGATATACTTATGCAAATGCAATGCAAACCACCGCCACTCAATAATCTTTATACTTTTAATATTGCTGCTAAATATCTGAGTTTTTCTAAGGCTGCACAGGAGCTTTCGATTACTCAAGCAGCGGTGAGTCAGCAAATTAGACTGTTAGAACAACGCCTTGGGTTTGATTTATTTATGAGAGTGCATCGAGGGATTCACCTCACATCACAAGGACTGGCTTTGAAAAATCCACTCAATATAGCTTTGGATAAAATCCAAAATACGTTAACTGAGTTAAGCCAAAATAATGAAAAAAGCGTCTTAACTATTAGCATATTGCCCTCATTAGCAATCAAATGGCTTATTCCACGTTTAAGTGATTTTAATCAAAAATACCCTGATATTGATATTCATATTAATGCTCATTTAGGTTTGAGTGATTTTATCCATGATGATTTAAGTGTTCATTACGGGTATCAGCCTAAAAATAGTTTATTGGCAAAATTATTAATGCATGAGGACATCTTTCCAGTTGTCAGTCCTAAGCTGTTAGGTAGGAAATATGGATTTAATAAAATCAATGACCTTAAACATCACACCTTATTGCATGATTCGGTTGATTGTCATTTTGAAGCATATGGCACCTCACTTGAAACACACTGGAAAGATTTTTCCAATCTACTTAATGTTGACATTAGTAACAACAAATCACTCACTTTTAATCAAGCGCATTTAGTGTTACAAGCGGCAATCATGGGTCAAGGCGTAGCAATTGCTAGAAGTGTTTTGGTGGCTGATGATTTGGCGTCTGGTCAATTGGTTAGGATTTACCCAGATCATAGCATTCAATCACCAGGCTATCATTTGGTTTATCCCAAAGCACACAAAAAACAAAAAAAAATTCAATTGTTTGAACGCTGGTTGTTGTCTATTTGCGACCCAGCGCAAGCAAATCAAGAGTCAATCCGTTCCAACCATAAGTAATAAAATTACGAATATTAGCATGTGAGTTGCCATCTGGGGCATCAAGCACTTCTTGATAATACTGGCCAAAACAATGTAACGTTTCTAGTGGTGTTAGTTGATGAATAGTAGCAAAACAGAACAACTTAACACTGTCTTGATTTTCATCTGCTGTATTTTCTAATTCACCATTGGTGAACGCAGTTGATGTGCAATCGTAATCATCATTAATTAACGCAATTAAGTTTTCAAACTTCATGATTTCGCCTGATTTTAATTCTCTTAAATACGCCTCTTTTTTTTGTCCTAATTTAAAGTTTATACTGTCATTGGATTGGGTCTTCTGGTATTAAGTTTATATTTTTCAATCGCTTTTGTCACAATTGAGATTTCAATTTCACCTTCATCTGCAAGTGCTTTTAATGCCGCTATCGTTACATATCTAGCATCAACTTCAAAGAACTCTCTAAGTGCGGCTCTTGAATCAGAGCGCCCAAAACCATCTGTACCTAACACTTCATATCGATTAGGCACATATTTACGCACCTGCTCGGCAAAATTGCGCATGTAATCAGTTGCTACAATGACTGGACCTTTGGTATTTTCTAAGCATTTTGTAATATAGGGTACTTGTGCAATGCCAGTTGTATTAAAGCGGTTGACTCTATCAATCGCTTGTGCTTCGCGTGTTAATTCATTAAAACTTGTCACCGACCAAATGCTGGATTTTACATCCCAATCATCAGCCAACATTTGTGCGGCTTTTTCTACTTCTCTTAAAATAGTTCCAGAGCCCATTAACTGCACTTGTGTCGTACTCTTACCAATGACACTTAGTTTATACATGCCTTTAATAATACCTTCTTCAGTATTTTTTGGCATTTCTGGGTGGGTGTATAACTCATTCATTGTGGTGATGTAATAGAAAATGTTTTCATGTTTTTCATACATTCTACAAAGCCCAGAATGAATAATTACCGTCAATTCGTAACTATAAGTTGGGTCATAAGAAATACAGTTTGGAATTGTGTTTGCTACTAATTGAGAATCACCATCCTGATGCTGCAGGCCCTCGCCGTTAAGTGTTGTGCGCCCTGCTGTACCGCCGATTAAAAAGCCTTTAGCTTGCATGTCTCCTGCTGCCCAAGCCAAATCACCCACACGTTGAAAGCCAAATTTTGAGTAATAGATATAAAACGGGATCATGGTGGTGTTGTGCGTTGCATAAGCCGTGGCAGCTGCAATCCAATCAGAGATTGCACCAGCTTCATTGATACCCTCTTGCAATACTTGACCTTTTTTATCTTCCTTGTACCACATGACCTTGTCTGAATCTTCAGGCTGATAAAGCTGTCCAGAGGCAGAATAAATACCCAATTGTCTAAACAAGCCTTCCATGCCAAAAGTACGTGCTTCATCAGGAATTATGGGTACAATTTTAGGGCCTAATTGCTTATCTCTAACCAGCAACGTCATCATTCGGTTAAGTACCATTGTGGTTGACATTTCACGATCACCACTGGATTTGAGTAGTGCTTCAAACACACTCAATTCAGGTATTTTTATTTGCTCTAAGTCAAATGCACGTACCGGCAATGAGCCGCCCAATTTTTCACGTCTAGCACGCATATAAACCATTTCTTTACTATCAGATGCTGGCTTGCAAAAATTTAAGGCTTTAACGTCTTCTTTAGTAACTGGCACATCAAAACGTTTGGCAAAAATTTCAACTTGCTTAAGGCCTAGTTTTTTCTGAGAGTGTGTAGTATTTTGACCTTCTCCTGCCTCACCCATACCATAACCTTTAACAGTTTTAGCCAAAATAACTGTTGGCTTATCATGGCATGCTTTGGCTGCATGATAAGCCTGGAATACTTTATAAGGGTCGTGGCCACCACGATTAAGATGATAAATTTCATCATCGCTCATGTGCTCAACCATGGCTAATAATTCAGGATACTTGCCAAAAAAATGCTTACGTACGTAAGCGCCATCTTTGGCTTTATAAGCCTGATATTCACCATCCACAACTTCTTCCATGCGTTTTTTTAAAAGCCCTTGAGTATCTTTAGCAAATAATGCATCCCACTTACCACCCCAAATAACCTTAATTACATGCCAACCTGCACCACGGAACATGCCTTCCAACTCTTGAATGATTTTGCCATTACCGCGCACAGGCCCATCAAGACGCTGAAGATTACAATTAATAACAAAAATAAGATTGTCTAACTTTTCACGCCCTGCCATTGAAATAGCACCCAATGATTCTGGTTCATCAGTTTCGCCATCGCCTAAATATACCCAAACAGTGCGCTTGTCAGTTTGTTTAATTTCACGGTGATGAAGATATTTCATAAACCGCGCTTGATAAATTGCCATAATTGGACCCAATCCCATTGACACCGTTGGAAATTGCCAAAAATCTGGCATTAACCATGGGTGTGGATAAGAAGACAATCCCTCCTTCCCAACTTCTTGACGAAACTTCAACATTTGTGCTTCAGTCAAACGACCTTCTAAATAAGCACGAGAATAAATACCTGGGGAAATATGCCCTTGGAAAAAAATTAAATCTGCGCCTTGATCAGCATTAGGGCCACGATAAAAATGGTTAAAACCAACCTCATACAAAGTCGCACTTGATGCAAATGAGGCGATATGCCCACCTAAATCATATGGCAATTGGTTGGCTTTCACCACCATCACCATTGCATTCCAACGAATAATAGCCGAAATTCTTTCCTCAACATCTGCACTAATGTCTGTTGCTACTTCTTTTTTCTTGGCAATACTATTGAGATAGGAGGTATTAATGCCTGTTGGCAAATCCATACCTTCATGATGTGCCATGTCCATTAGTTGATTTAATAAGAACTTAGAACGGTCATCACCCTCAACACGAGCAACAGACTTAAAAGCTTCTAACCATTCTTGGGTTTCTAAAGGATCGATGTCTTGGCTTGGCATAATTTAAGAATTTATATTATAAAATAGGTTAATTATCCATAAATTAACAAAACATAAGTATTCTTTCTAAAAAGAAAATAACCACCTGAATTATGTAATAATCTTTGTATAACTTTTATTTGAAAAACCATCGACAACTAAATAAGACTGCAATGAAGCCAATACCTGAAAACAAAATATGCCAAAGTTCTTGTTGAGGAAAAAGCGCCATACCAATAGCGCTGCCTAAAAATAAGGCTAATATCGGGGCAATATAGAGCATGAATGCACGCAAAAACAATTCACTTGAAGAAATTTCTAATGTCACAAAATCACCCACTGATACACCGCTTTGATATGGCTTGTTAAAAATAGAATAATGATTAAAATAATTAGCCAATATACCTGTACCACAACCACCACTAACTTCACAACTATGACAACCGCCTGAATGATTAACTTCAAGTGTCATAATCTCATTATCAATTTCAATAACTTTAAACTGTTCTTTCATTTAATTAACCTTTGTGTTTAAAATAAACCTTATACTTTACGTTATTTTATCAAATCATGAGTATTTCTCAATCAATATTTAAAGCTTATGACATTCGTGGCATTGTCAAGCAAGATTTATCCCCTGAAAAAGTCAAACTTATTGGTTTAGCAATTGGTAGCGAATCCATTACCAAAGGTGAGCGTGGTGTTGTTGTTGGTCGTGATGGCCGTCTAAGTGGCATGGATTTGTTGCAAGCTTTAAAAGCAGGTCTTCAAGAAAGTGGTTGTCATATTGTGGATATTGGCATGGTGCCAACGCCTTTGGTATATTTTGCAACGCATACTAAAGCCAGCACTTCAGGTGTAATGATTACAGGCTCGCATAATCCACCAGAATACAATGGTTTTAAAATCATGATTGCAGGCGAGACGCTCTCAGGTGAGCGCATTCAAGCACTTTATCAACGCATTCAGATTGGTGATTTTTCTTCAGGTCATGGCACTTCAACCAAGGTTGATATTGAACAAGACTACATTGAGCGTATCACCCGTGATGTTAAATTAGACAAGCCACTGAATATTGTTGTTGATGCAGGAAATGGTGTTGCAGGCAATATTGCGCCAAAACTATTTGAAAAACTGGGTGCTAAAGTAACAAAATTATTTTGCTTGGTTGATGGCAATTTCCCCAACCACCATCCTGATCCTTCTAAACTTCACAACCTTGAAGATATTATCAAAGAAGTTAAAAATACAGGTGCAGACATGGGTTTTGCTTTTGATGGTGATGGCGACCGACTAGGTTTAATTGACAATAAAGGTAACGTAATTTGGGCTGATAGACAAATGATGCTATATTCAAGAGACATACTCAAACGCAATCAAGGCGCTAAAATTGTCTTTGATGTTAAATGTTCATCGCTACTACCTAAAGACATTGTTGAACATGGTGGCGAGTCAATTATGTCACGCACAGGGCATAGCTTCATTAAAGCCAAATTAAAAGAAACTGGCGCAGCACTTGGTGGCGAGATGAGTGGGCATATTTTTTTTAAAGAGCGTTGGTATGGGTTTGACGATGCACTTTATACAGGCGCACGATTACTTGAAATTCTATCAAAAACTGATAAAAATTGTGCCGAAGTATTTGCCGAACTGCCCGATAGAATCAACACGCCAGAGATTAACATTCACTTTGACGAACAAGGTCAACAATTTGATGCAATGAATAAGTTGGCTAAAGATATTAATTTCCCCAATGCAAAAATCACTACTATTGATGGTGTACGTGTGGATTATGACAACGGCTGGGGTTTGGTCCGCCCTTCTAATACCACACCATGCTTGGTATTGCGCTTTGAGGCAAGCGACAAAAAAACCCTAAGTGAGATTCAAGAAAAATTTAGAGTTTGGCTAAGTAATAACAATATTCCAACTACAGATTTTTAATGTAATAATCCAACAAATTTGAACAAGGGATGATTAGAAAAATAACAGATTTTACCAACTTGTAAAGTTTATAATTCCACTCTTAGTAGGACTAATGGTGTTTTTAGAAAGTTTCCAAGTTGGTGAAAGGTGGCGTTGTAATACCCCCACTATTCTAAAGAAGAATATTCTATAAGACCTTTGCATAAATCAACCAAAAAAAACCATTCATCTAGTAAAATAACACCCACCTAAAAACAACTTTAAAAATATCAAAAATGTCTTGGAAAAACACCCAACAAAACTCATTTGCAGATTCTCTTGTTGTAGATCACAAATCCCTATCAGAACTTGATGATGTACACAACATCATCAACTGGAACGAGATAGAACAAATGTAATCCTCCCAAAAATTAACACCCAATAAAAGTAGAATTTTCTTATAATCAAAACATAAGGAGATTCAAATGAAAACAACACGTAAATCAGATTCACAAATCATGCAAATTCTTAATCAAGCACAAGCAGGTACGCCAGTATCTGAACTATGCAGAGAGCACAGTATGAGCAGTGCCACTTTTTATAAATGGCGTGCTAAATATGGCGGTATGGATACATCAATGATAACTAGACTTAAAGAACTTGAAGCAGAGAATTCAAGGCTTAAGAAGATGTACGCCGATGAGCGCTTAAAGGCAATGATTGTACAAGAGGCATTAACAAAAAAGTTTTAAGACCATCTTTACGTAAGAAGATGGTCAAGCAGAGTATTAATAAACACAGAGTAACAGCACGATTAGCTTGCCAGGCTTTTAAGATCAGCGAGACATGTTATCGGTACGAGCCAAAGTTATCATCCGAGAATGAGCTAATTGCTGATTGGTTATTGCGATTAACCACAACACACAAGCAATGGGGATTTGGATTGTGCTTTATGTATTTACGTAACATAAAAGGTTTTAGGTGGAATCACAAGCGTGTGTATCGTATTTACAGGCAACTAGAACTCAATCTTAGGATTAAGCCTAGAAGAAGAATCAAACGCGATAAGCCACAAGCTTTAAGCGTACCAATGACAATCAATCAAATTTGGTCAATGGATTTTATGTCAGACTCTTTAAATACAGGTAGAAAAATTAGAACCTTTAATGTGATTGATGATTACAACAGAGAGTGTCTAAGCATTGAAATAGACCACTCATTACCAGCACAACGAGTGATTCAATCATTAGAGCAACTTATTCAATGGCGTAGCAAACCCAAAGCCATCAGATGTGATAATGGTCCAGAATATATATCTCATATACTCAGAGAATGGGCACAAGCAATGGATATTGAGCTTATGTATATACAACCAGGCAAACCAACCCAAAATGCCTATATAGAAAGATTTAACAGAACAGCAAGAAACGAATGGTTGAATATGCATATTTTTGATTCGATTGAGCACGCTCAATCGTTAGCAACACAATGGATGTGGGTATATAATAACGAACGACCTCATAGTTCGATTGGTGGTATTCCACCAAGAAAGCTACTTGAGGCTATTTAAACAACGGAAATTCTATTTTTAGCAGTGGTAAAAATGGGAACACTTTCGAACTTGTATTCTTCTATTAGGGGTGCACCCAGTTATCCGCCACTGATAATGTTTAAAATCCTAATCCTTCAAGCTTGGTACGGTCTAAATGATGAGGCGCTAGAAAAGCAAATTGCCAGAGATTTAATGTTCAGACGTTTTATTGATTTATCCCTATCTGAGAATGTGCCAGACCATTCCAGCATTTGGCGTTTTAGACAACTACTCAGCACCGAGAAATTACTAGCACCTCTACTAGAGCAAATCAATACCCATCTTGAACAAAACTCAATCATTGTTTCCTTGGGTTCAATCAACATCATTGATGCCACCGTTATAGAAGCCAAACAATCACGCAAGCGTAAAACCACCTATGGTTTTAAAATGCACGCCAATACCGATGAAGATGGTTTTGTTAAGAAAATGACTTACACTCCAGGTAATGTACACGACTCACAAGAGTTTGATAAATTATTAGAGGTAGAACGCACTAACAGTAAAATAAAAACATGTGGACAAGTCTATGCTGATAGCGCTTATGCCAATAAAAACAATGATGAAAAACTAGGCAAAGAAAATAATAAAATATTGCACCGTGCCTACAGAAACAAGCCTTTAACCAAGCAACAGAAACAAGAGAATAAACAACGCTCATCCATTCGCTATATTGTTGAGCGCACTTTTGGACTACTTAAGCTTCATCACGGATTAGCCAAGGCAAGATACCTTGGACTAGAAAGAAACAAAACCAGAGCGCAACTAATTGCCATGAGTCACAACCTTAAAACTGGAATGAGCATTTTTAAACAGATGCGAGACTTGCAGGATTGTTGCGTCCAATGAGTGGCAAAAGGGTAAAAATAGAAAAATGTGGCGATGAAAACTCAGATAAGCAAGATGTTTTTTAGGTTTTTATAGAAAAATAGGGAAAATTTTGAAAATATTTTTGAAAAATTGTAAAAGTTGAAATTAGG
Source organism: Candidatus Ruthturnera sp. Tsphm01 (assembly GCA_030142985.1). Lineage (GTDB taxonomy): Bacteria > Pseudomonadota > Gammaproteobacteria > PS1 > Pseudothioglobaceae > Ruthia. Next base: position 687,643 of record CP125320.1, read on the forward strand.
ATGGGAAATTATGAATTATACAAAGGTCTCTATGGGTATATTTTTCCACGCTCCACTTCAGTAAAAAGGTTGAAATCATATCTTTTTTGGACAAAAAAACGAGTGTTATGGTGTGAATTCAAGTTTTTTTAGTTGGCTAATTCAATTTTTCTAAGCGTTTGTGCTAGTTTGTCTAACGAGGCGTTAATAAGTTTGTATGCGCCTTCTGCACCATATAATTTTGCTAATTCAAGTGATTCATTAATCACGACTTTATAAGGCACTTCTGGGCTAAATTTAAGTTCAAAAGCGCCTAGATACAAAACAGCATGCTCAACAGAGCCTAGTTGTTCAGTTTTGCGACTAATGGTGGGTTCAATAATCTCATCTAGTAAAGATCTATTTTTAAGGATATTGATAAATAAGTTTGAAAAAAAAGCTTTTGAAATTTTGCCTTGTTTTTGGTTTAAAAATTGCTGTTCAATTTGTAGCACTTCGCCACCTGATACTAAATATTGATATAGCGCTTGTACCACGCGTTCGCGGGAGCGTTGTTTGGGGGTTTTAAAGACCATGATTAAAAAACTTGAGCATCTGCTTGTCGCATTAAATAGAGCATTTCAATCATTGCCATGGTTGCCTCTTCGCCTTTATTGCCCTTATAGCCACCCGCCCTACCGATGGCTTGCTCCATGTTGTTTATTGTAAGCACACCAAAGGCGGTGGGGATTTCATACTGATAGGAAACATCTGCCACACCACGAGCGCACTCGTTACAAACAAACTCAAAATGGGGGGTTTCGCCGTTAATCACAGCACCTAAAGCCACGATGCCATCATATAGATTTTTGCCACTTAGTTGCTGGCTCGCTAATTTTTTAGCCAATAGTGGGATTTCAAATGCACCAGGAGCATAGAACACATTGACATTATTAGTATTAATGCCATATTTAGCCAAGGTTTTTTGTGCTGCTGATAATAGCTTGTTGCCAATATCTTGGTAAAAATAACCTACGATAATCGCAACTTTTGCCTTTGCAAGGAAATTACTATTACTGTTTTTATCAAATTTAAATTCCATTATTATTCCTTTGCGTTGGTATCTATATATTCAGTGACTTCTAAACCAAAACCTTTTAAGCCATAAAGCCTTCTAGGACTGCCTAAAATTTTCATTCTTTTGACACCAAGGTCGGATAAGATTTGCGCACCAACACCATAGGTTTTGATATCATCATGAGTATTGTCATTAACGCTGTTAATATTTTCTAAAATACTTTGACCAGTTTGCATTCTAAGTAGCAGCAAAATGCCACTATCTGACTTGATAATGTGTTTTAATGCAGCGTTAACGCTAAAATTGTTTGACTTTTCTCGCAACACATCCTTAAAAGTATCTTCCATGTGTACACGTACACACGTGTCAGTATTGCTACTAATTTCACCTTTAACCAAGGCTAGGTGTGTTTCATTGTGAATACTATCAAGAAATGAAATTAATCTAAAAGTGGCAAACTCGGTTTTAAATTCACGCTCGTTAATGCGCTCGATGGTTTTTTCGTTTTCAACTCGATAAGAGATTAAATCTTCAATCGTGCCTAGTTTGATGTTGTGTTTTTTGGCAAAGATTTCTAAATCATCACGACGCGCCATTGAGCCATCTTTGTTTAAAATTTCAACAATCACGCTGGCTGGTTCGAGCCCTGCAAGGCGTGCTAAATCGCATCCTGCTTCTGTATGTCCTGCACGGATTAAAACCCCGCCTGATTGTGCCATGAGTGGGAAAATATGCCCTGGTTGTACAATATCAGCAGGTTTGGCATTTTTTGCCACTGCATCGAGTATTGTTTTGGCTCTGTCTGCTGCTGAGATGCCTGTGGTTACACCTTCTACTGCCTCAATTGAAATGGTAAAGTTAGTGCCATTTGCATCGTTATTCTGTGCTACCATGAGTGGCAAATTAAGCTGTTTACAACGCTCTTGTGTTAAAGTTAGGCAAATCAAACCACGTCCATGAGTCGCCATGAAATTAATATCTTCCTTAGTAACCATTGCAGCAGGAATGATTAAATCGCCTTCGTTTTCACGACCCTCATCATCCATAAGGATGATCATTTTGCCTTGACTGTAGTCTTTTAAAATTTCTTTAATAGTCGATTTCATAACTGCTTTTTAATGATGTAGTAATTGTTCAAGATGTCTGGCAATAATATCAACTTCAAGGTTAACGCCACTATTTATTTCCAACTCGCCCAATGTTGTGGCCTTTAGCGTATGTGGCACAATGTTGATATCAAACACACAATCATTAATATCGTTAACTGTTAAACTCACGCCGTTAATACAAATAGAGCCCTTTTTAGCAATGTATTTTATCAAATTCTTAGGCGCATTAATTTTAAAACGTGTCGATTCGCCTTCAATAAATTGGCCAACAACCTTGGCAATACCATCAATATGGCCACTAACCAAATGCCCGTCAATGCCTTGATTAAACCTTAATGCTTTTTCAAGGTTAACTGAGCTGTTAATGCTTAAGTAATTAAAAACTGTACACCTAAGCGTCTCTTGTGAAATATCAGCTTTAAAATAATCATCGCCTATTTCAATGGCGGTTAAACAAACGCCATTTACGGCAATGCTGTCGCCAATTTTAACTTCATTAAAAAACGAGCTTTGCGCCTCAAAGCAGAACGCGCCTGCTCTAGTGCTTTTAATCTTACCAATGGTTTGAATAATGCCTGTAAACATTTATTGACCCTCTGCCTGATATAAACAAAAACTACTACTTGCGCCAAATAATACCACAACCCAAGAAAAATACACCCAAAGCATAAATAACAATAGCATGGATAATGCGCCATAAATCAACTCATAAAAAGGAAAGTAGTTGATGTAAATTAATAATATTGACTTTAAAACCTCTAGAAAAAATGCAGCAATAAAGCCTGATTTAATCGCATTTTTGAACGATACTTTTTTATTTGGAATAAAATAATACAACAAACTTAACCCAATAGCTGAAAGAATAATTGGTAAGCTTGATATAAAAATACCACCCATCGGTATAAAAACAAATAATTTTGATGCACTCAGATAAGAACTCACCAGTAAAGACGTGGCTAAAAATAAAGGACCTAATACCAACACCAGTAAATAAATAATCAGATTAATACCAAAATGGCGTGATTTTTCCACGCCCCAAATTGAATTAATGCATCTATCTATCTGTTGAAATAAGAAAAATACAGCCAAAAGTAAAAATAAAATGCTAATGCCTTTAAGTTTTTGCGCGCTTGCAATAAATTGGTGGATATACTGACTAACCAGTTCATAATTTTTAGGTAATAATTGCTCAAATAAAAACCCTTCTAAATGCTGTTGCAAGTCAGAAAAATAAGGCGATAAAGAAAACACACTAAATACCAAAGTTAGCGTTGGCACGATGGCAAACAAAGTTGAAAATGCCAATATGGCTGCCGAATCAAAACCTTTTTTTGATTTTAAATGGTTAAAGGCTGATATGAGAATATGCATTATGTTTTTTTATAAAAGGCATTCTAATGGTTATTTTAGGGTGTTTTTTTAAATAAATAATTCTACAATAAGTCTTGCACGTTTTTTTAACAAATAAAACTTGCATATGGGTTATTTTTGACTGGCTAAATAATCTTCATAATTGCCAGAATAATAATGCATGCCATCCTCTTTAAGTTCCACTACCTTAGTAGACAGTGAGGAAACAAATTCTCTATCATGGCTAACAAAAATCAAAGTACCTTCGTAATTATCTAGCGCTAGATTAAGGGCTTCAATAGATTCCATATCAAGATGGTTGGTAGGTTCATCCATTACTAATACATTGGGTTTTTGTAGCATGAGCCTGCCAAACAGCATTCTGCCCTTCTCACCGCCAGAAAGTGATTTAATACTCTTTCCAATGTCTTCTTTGCCAAATAACATTTTACCTAATACTGCGCGCATTGCTTGTATGTCGTCTTTTTCGCTTTTGAATTGGCTCATCCAATCAAGTACATTCATATCAGTTTCAAAATCTTTACTATGGTCCTGTGCATAGTAACCAATGTTAATATTTTCACTCCACTTAATTTTACCCTTATCGGGCTTAATTTCACCAACCAAAGTACGTAGTAATGTGGTTTTTCCAATACCATTTTGACCAATAATAGCAATGCGATCACCCACCTCAAATAAGAAACTAATGTCTTTTAAAACCTCAAGTTTATTATCTTTTTCAGCATTTCCTTGAGAAGTAAAACTCTTAGATAAGTCTTCGACTTCTAATACATTTCTGTGTAACTTAGTTTCTTGATTGAAAATAATATAAGGACTTACTCTTGAAGAGGGTCTAATGTCGTTTAGTATGATTTTATCTAATTGCTTTAATCTTGAAGTGGCTTGCTTAGATTTAGAGGCATTGGCTGAAAAACGAGAAACAAAATGTTTAAGCTCTTTAATTTTAGCTTCTTTCTTGACATTGTCAGTTTGCATTTTTTCTTGAATGGCGGTTGATGCAATCATAAAATCATCGTAATTACCAGGGAAAGTATTAAGCGCGCCATAGTCTAAATCAGACATGTGTGTACATACGCCATTTAAAAAATGCCTATCATGAGAAATGATAACCATTGTCGCCTTACGTTCTTTTAATACGCCTTCTAGCCAACGAATTGAGTTAATATCTAAGTTGTTTGTTGGCTCGTCAAGTAATAGAATTTCTGGGTTTGAAAACAGCGCTTGGGCCAGCAAAATACGCAACTTCCAACCTGGTGCAATTTCACTCATCAGTCCATAATGTTGCTTTTCTGGGATGTCTAAGCCTAATAACAACTCACTAGCAGAAGACTCTGCCATATAACCGTCCATTTCTGCAAATTGCATTTCAAGTTCTGCAACCTTAATACCATCTTTTTCGCTCATTTCAGGTAAAGCATAAATTCTATCTCTTTCTTTTTTAATATCCCATAATTCACCATGACCCATAATCACCGTATCAACCACACGAAAATCCTCAAAGGCAAACTGGTCTTGGCGAAGAATTCCCAAGCGCTCACCATTACTGGTATGGACTGTGCCATTACTAGGTGTAAGTTCGCCTGTTAAAATTTTCATAAAAGTTGACTTACCACAGCCATTCGCACCAATTAAACCATAGCGGTTACCGCCTTGAAATTTAATAGAGATATTTTCAAATAAAGGTCTTTCACCAAACTGCATGGTGATATTGGCAGTAGAAATCATAAGTTTGTTGTTGTTTTTGCAAAACAAACATTATCCCATAATAGTAACAAAAAGCTCAACTAATAGAGTTTGAATTTATAAGACTCTCTTACTGAATAAACCCACCCTTGGGCGTATAATTCCAATGGTATGGAAAATAATAAATTCATTAATCATTAATCTCTCTCATGTTTGAAAAAACTGGTCAACTGCCTGATAAAAATCTACTTTTTGCGATTTTGACACTGTTGACCTTTGGTTGGATATTGTCTTTTTCTGCTTCGCTTGGACATTTTAATAGTTATGCTTACTTTATAAAACAAACTGTTTTTATTATTTTAGGCTTGAGTCTTGGCTACACTGTGCTTAAAGTTCCTTTATATTTTTATAAAAATAACTCTAAATTATTTTTTATAATTACGTTGATATGCCTAGCATTGGTGTTTTTACCAGAGCCTATCGGCAAAACCGTCAAAGGCTCAACGCGTTGGATTAACTTTGTATTGTTTAAATTTCAGCCTTCTGAGATGATGAAATTGGTAATGATTTTATTCATGGCAGGCTTTTTGGTTAGGCAAGAGAAGGATTTAAGAAAGACTTATATGGGCTTTATTAAAACACTTATTATCATTAGTTCATCAAGTTTTTTATTATTACTAGAGCCAGATATAGGAGCGACCTTTATTATTTCTGCAACTGCTTTTGCCATGCTACTAGCTGCAGGTGTTTACTTAAAACAACTGTTCATAGTCGGTACGAGTGTTGTTGCTATTTTTGTTGCTATTCTTTTCCAAATTCCCAATCGAGTTGAAAGACTAACTTCCTTTTGGCGAGAAGATTTATGGCTTAACGAATCTGAAAAAGTATGGCAAACCAAACAAGCATTAATCGGTATCGCTAGAGGTGATTGGACTGGTGTTGGACTGGGCAATGGCATTCAAAAATACACCAAATTACCCGAGCCACATACCGATATGATTTTTGCTATTATTGGCGAAGAAACAGGCATTGTTGGTATGTTGTTTGTGTTATTTACTTTTGCTTATATCGTTCTTAAGGGGTTTAAAATTGCCAAAGATGCGCTTAAAAATAATCGCAAATATAGCTCCTACGTTGGCTTCGGTATTTGCACTTGGCTAAGCATGCAATTTAGCGTTAATATTGCCATGAACCTTGGCTTAATTCCACCCAAAGGGTTTACCTTGCCACTGATTAGTTATGGCGGGTCAAGTATGATATTTGCACTGATATCACTAGCTATATTACTCAGAATTGATATGGAAAATCGTTGTGAATATTCTAAACAAAAGCATTATGTCTAAAAAAATTCTCATTATGGCTGGTGGTACTGGCGGGCATATATTTCCCGCACTTGCCGTTGCTAATGAACTTAAAAATCATTCAACCGATGTTCAATGGCTTGGCTCAAATTTTGGCATGGAAAGCGAAATCGTACCTAAACACAATATTAAATTACACGCAGTTTATAGTGTTGGCTTACGTGGCAAGAGCATTGCCAGCCTGATAAAAGCACCTTTTTTACTTAGTTATGCTACGTTGCAAGTGATGGGTATTTTTCTAAAATTTAAACCCGATATTGTGCTTGGCATGGGTGGCTTTGCCTCTGGTATTGGCGGCTTGGTAGCTTGGATTTTAAGAGTTCCATTGGTCATTCACGAGCAAAACTCTATTCCAGGCACAACCAATAAAATACTCAACAAAATAGCCAGTAAAACCTTTCAAGCATTTGATAACACTTTTATTAAAAACACCACCACTTCTGGCAATCCTATCGCGTTTAACCCTGCTGAAAAACAAAATAATAACAATAAATTAAACTTATTAATCATTGGTGGCTCTTTAGGTTCAAAGCCCATTAATGATATCGCCACACAACTCAATATTGATATTAATATTTGTCATCAAACAGGAAAATTACACTTTGATGCAGTTAAAGCTCAGTACAAAAATAATACTGTCAAAGTAACTGCATTTATTAAAGACATGGCAAATGCTTATGCTTGGGCAGATATTGTACTCTGTAGAGCGGGTGCAATGACAGTTTCAGAATTGATGTTATCAGCCACGCCCAGTATTTTAATCCCACTGCCACACGCCATTGATAATCATCAGTTTCACAATGCCAAAATTTTGGCAGACAACAACGCTGGCATACTGATTGAACAAAAAGATTTAACAATTGAACTGTTAGAAAAAACCTTACTCAATATTAACAAAAATCAAATTAAACAAATGTCTACTAATGCACTTAAACTTGCTAAACCCAATGCGACTAAACAGATTGTAGATTGTCTACTTGCTTTTGATTAATCCCTAGCCTTGCAAACAAATCTTGGTCGCTGTTTGTATTTGGATTGTCAGTGGTGAGTAATTGCTCACCATAAAAGATAGAATTAGCGCCTGCAAAAAAACAAAGTGCTTGCATGGCCTCGCCCATTTCAGTGCGCCCTGCTGATAAGCGCACAACTGATTTTGGCATCATAATGCGTGCTACTGCAATGGTGCGTATAAATTCACTTTCAGTTGGTGGCTCAATGCTTTCAAATGGTGTGCCTGGAATTGGCACTAATAAGTTAAGTGGCACACTGTCTGGATGTGTTTTTAAATTAGACAATGATCTAAGCATAGAGGCGCGATCAGTCTGATTTTCACCCAAGCCTAAAATACCACCACTACAAACATGAATATTGGCATTTTGCACTGATTCCAAGGTGTTTAAACGGTCTTGAAAATTACGCGTAGTGACCACATTTGAGTAGTGTTCTTTTGAGGTGTCAATATTATGGTTGTAATAATCTAAACCTGCTTCTTTTAAGGTAAATGCCTGCTCTTGAGTCAACATACCTAAGGTTGCGCATGTTTCCATGCCCATGGCTTTCACGCCTTGAATCATTGGCATGACTTTATCTAAACTCTTGTCAGTAGGATTTCGCCATGCAGCGCCCATACAAAACCGTGTTGCGCCTTTGTCTTGTGCCTCTTTGGCTTGTTGAAGAACCAAATCAATCTCCATTAATTTTTCACGTTCAAGACCTGTGTCGTATTTAGAGCTTTGTGAGCAATATGAACAATCTTCTGGACATGCACCAGTTTTGATATTTAACAATGAGCTAACTTGAACCTGATTAGGGTCAAAATTCTGTCTATGAATGCTGTGCGCTTGAAATAATAAATCATTAAAAGGTAATGCGAATAGTGCCTCAACCTCTTTTAGAGTCCAATCGTTTCTTAATTCCACCATGATGGGTTTAATATAAATTTGTTGTCGATATTTTACCGCCTTATATAACAAAAAAGCCGTGCAATTGCACGGCTTTTTATTGTTATTATTGAATATTACACACTGTAATACATGTCAAACTCTACCGGATGAGGAGAAGCACGCAATGCAGTCACTTCTATCATTTTTAATTTAATGAATGAATCAATCACATTATCAGTGAATACGCCACCTTGCTTTAAAAACTCACGGTTTTTATCCAGTGCTTTAAGTGCTTGTTCTAACGAACTACACACTTTAGGAATAGAGTCTTTTTCTTTTTTTGTTAATTCGTATAAGTCTTCATCACCTGGTTTTCCTGGGTCAATCTTATTCTTAATACCATCAAGACCTGCCATTAGCATTGCTGCAAATGCAAGATATGGATTGGCTGTTGGATCTGGAAAACGCACTTCAATACGACGACCTTTTGGATTAGACACAAAAGGAATACGAATAGCGGCGGAGCGATTTTTAGCTGAATATGCCAGCATTTCTGGCGCTTCAAAGCCTGGTACTAAACGCTTGTAGGAGTTGGTAGAAGCATTAGTGAAGGCATTAAGTGCTTGAGCGTGCTTGACAATGCCACCAATATAGTACAGCGCCGTTTTACTCAAATTGCCATATTCATCACCGTCAAATAAATTTTTACCATTTTTGAAAATTGACTGATGAACATGCATACCATTGCCATTATCAACGGCAATTGGCTTAGGCATGAACGTTGCTGTTTTGCCATAAGCATGTGCAACATTATGTACACAATATTTTAAGATTTGAGTCTCATCAGCTTTTTTCACTAATGTGTTAAATAATGCACCAATTTCACATTGTCCAGCAGTGCCTACTTCGTGGTGATGAACCTCGGTAGTGACGCCCATTTCTTCGATTGCTAAACACATTTGCGCACGTAAATCATGCAATGAATCTACTGGTGGGACAGGGAAATAACCGCCTTTAATTCTAGGGCGATGTCCTTTATTGCCACCTTCTAAATCAGAGCCTGACTCCCAGTCGGCTTCTTCAGAATGAATTTCATAAAATGCCTTGCCCAAACCAAAACCAGTATCCCACTTAACACTATCAAAGATAAAAAACTCTGGCTCGTTACCAAAATATGCAGTATCACCAATGCCAGTTTCATTTAAATAATCTTCGGCCCTTTTTGCAATAGAGCGAGGGTCTTTTTCATAGCCTTTCATATCGTTTGATTCAATAATATCACAAGTGATATTAAGCGTGGACTCTTCGGTAAATGGGTCCATTACCGCTGTTGTTGTGTCCGGCATCATAATCATATCAGATTCATTAATAGGCTTCCAACCAGCAATTGATGAGCCATCAAACATCTGACCCTCTTCTAATTTTTCAGCATTAACGGCGTGTGCTGGAACGCTCACGTGGTGTTCTTTACCAATGGTATCAGTAAAACGAAAATCAATGAATTTTACTTCATTGCCTTCAATCATTTTCATTACATTTTTAGCAGACATACTTTCTCCTTTTTTTGACTATTTATATTTGCTGACAGTCTTTGTCAAAATAGCCTGCGTCATTGCAAGCATTGCTCTTGTTGGTTTTATTTTTTATAAAAACAGCGCATAATTCTACCCTATTTTTTCTACAAGTAGAATAATCTCGTCAGTTTTTTCATTAATTAAAATCACTCTATGACCGTGCACTTTACACCAAGCAGGTATGTCATGCAACACACCAAGGTCGGTGGCAAGCATTTCAATTGTGTCATTACTTTTAATTTTTTCAATCATCTCGCCCAAGCGAATCACTGGCATAGGACACAATAAGCGCTTAACATCAAGGCTATGTTTCACTCTATTTAGTACTCTTTTGAGATGTTAATCCAATCTTGAGGTTGAATAAAACGCGTATATAGCCTTGCTTCTTCGCTACCTAGCTCTGGTTCGTATCGATACTCCCAGCGCACCAATGGCGGTAATGACATCAAAATTGATTCACTACGACCGCCTGTTTGCAAGCCAAATAAAGTACCCCGATCATAAATTAAATTAAATTCAACATAACGTCCCCGACGATAAAGCTGGAATTGCCTTTCATGGTCTGTATAAGATGTTTTTTTTCTACGCTCAACAATAGGACGATAAGCTTTAATATAGCCATCACCCACACTTTTCATAAAAGCAAAACACTCATCAAAGCCACCTTCATTAAGATCATCAAAAAACAAACCGCCAATACCACGTTGTTCGTCTCTATGTTTTAAATAAAAATAATCATCACACCATTTTTTGTATTTTGGATAGACATCTTCACCAAATGGATCGCATGCTCGTTTGGCTGATTGATGCCAAAAGATTGCATCTCCATCAAAGCCATAATATGGCGTTAAATCAAAGCCACCGCCAAACCACCAAATAGGAGTTTCACCTTCTTTTTCAGCGATAAAAAATCGAACATTAGCATGTGAAGTTGGCACGTAAGGATTGTGTGGATGAATCACTAATGACACGCCTAAAGCGGTAAACCTACGCCCTGCTAACTCTGGTCTTAGCGTAGTAGCTGAGGCTGGCATGTCATCGCCACGTACGATTGAAAAATTAACACCCGCTTGCTCAAACACAGCGCCATTACTCAGTACTCGGGTTAGTCCATTGCCTGTATTATTTGGTTTTTCCCAAGCATCTTTAATAAACTCAGCCTTACCATCTACTTGCTCAAGTTGAGCGCAAATATTGAATTGCAACATTAATAAATATTTTTTAATTTGTTCAATCATCTAATTTTCTCTCTAGTTTGCAGATTAATAATTTTTGATGCTTGGGTATTATAAGTTTTTGGCAGGATAATAAAATCTAATTTATCACTAAAGAATTTTTTTAAATCCAACATACTTGTTGCACTACGTTTGCTTGTAATATTGGCACTACTTGAAACCAAAGCACTATTAGTGGTCGCACATAAATTAGTAATGAGTTGGTTATTACTCAATCTAAGTGCAACTGTATCAAAACTACCTGTTAATAATTTAGAAGTGCGTTCATTTGACTTGAGTAAATAAGTGGTTGACTGGACATCAATTGTTACATTAACCAACAAAGAAGCATCTTCGACATAATCAATAAAATAACGCACATCACTGGCTAATAGTATCAAGCCTTTAGCATTTGTACGGTGTTTAAGTTGCAGTATTTTAGCCATAGAAGTCTCGAACTTTGGCAAGCAAGTTAACCCTTGAATGGTATCAGTAGGATTGCTAATCACACCACCTGTTTTTAAACAAGATGCTGCAAACCTAGTCTTAAAATTCATGATTTTTTAGCTCTTGGGTGGCATTGGTCATACACTTTGGATAGTTCTAAAAAATCAAGATGAGTATAGACTTGGGTAGATTTAATACTGGAATGCCCTAAAAATTCTTGAGTAGAACGTAAATCGTGACTAGATTGTAAAAAGTGAGTTGCAGCTGCATGGCGTAACATATGCGGATACACATTAACTTTAATACCCGCCTCTAGTGCGCGTTTTTTGACCATATTTTGAACAGCCCTTACGCTCACTCTTTGTTGATTTTTATTCACAAATAATGCATGATTTGAGTGATTAAACAAACAACGACTAATGGCTTTCTGAGCCGCCTTACCAATTGGTGTATGTCTTACTTTTGAGCCCTTTCCAAGCACACGTAAAAACCCTTGATTTAAATCCACATCATTAACATTTAAAGCAACCAATTCAGACACTCTAAGACCGCAAGAGTACATTACTTCAATCATTGCCACGTCTCTTAATTCAAGCCAAGTCCTTGATTTAGGCTTGAGCATAAGTAGAATACTATCATAATTAAGGATATTAGGTAAGTTATGATTAATTTTTGGGCTTTGCAAATGAATGGCGCAATTGTTACTCAGCTGTTCGTGATTAACAAGATAGGTTAAAAAACCACGAATTGCAGACAAATTTCTACGGATAGTGCGGGCACTAATGTCTTGATGACGCATTTGCATTACAAACAAGTTAAGATGCTCACTAGTAAGATTTGACCACTGGTTAAGACTTTTCTTACGGGTAAATACTAGTAATTTTTCAAGGTCACGCTTATAAGCTTGTTGCGTATTAATGGCGTAATGACGCTCAACTTTCAAATACTGAATAAAATTAGTAATCTGTTTATGCAAAATAACCCTTGTTTTTTTGTAATTCACCCATATTGATACATTTTACGCACAAAACAGGAATAAAAAAATGGCAGAAAAACAAACGCATACTTTTCAAACGGAAGTCTCGCAACTATTAGATTTGATGATTCACTCTTTGTATTCAAACAAAGAAATTTTCTTGCGTGAGTTGGTTTCTAACGCCTCTGATGCAGTTGATAAATTAAAATTCAAATCCTTATCAAATGATACTTTGATTGAGGGTAGAAAAGAGTTGCAAATCCACATTGATGTGAATAAAGAGGCGAACATGATTACCATTACTGATAACGGTATTGGCATGACTGAAGCAGAAGTTAATAAGAACATCGGCACCATTGCTAATTCCGGCACTAAGAAATTTTTAAAAAGTTTGGATGAAAAACAAGCACAAGATGCTAACTTAATTGGTCAATTTGGCGTGGGATTTTATTCTAGTTTTATTGTTGCTGATAAGGTCGAACTAATTACCAGAAAAGCTGGTAGCAAAAGCAAAAAAGGCACAAAATGGACCTCTACTGGCAAGGGAAAATATTCAATAGAAAGTGTTGATTGCCCGAATTTTGGCACTACAGTGACACTGCACATCAAAAAAGATGAAAAAGAATTTTTAGACGATTATCGCCTGCGTGGTATTGTTTCAAAATACTCAGACCATATTACCGTGCCAATTATGATGATTAAAGCTAGTGAAGATGGCAAAGACATTGAATATGAGCGTATTAATAAAGCCAATGCTTTTTGGACTCAAGATAAGCGCAACCTTAAACAAGAAGATTATGATGAATTTTACAAGTCACTCACTTATGACTTTGAGGCACCACTGACGCAATTGCACAATAGAGTTGAAGGCAATCTAGATTACACTTCATTGCTATTTATCCCATCAAAAGCTCCTTATGACATGTGGGAGCCTAAGCACAAAGGTGGCATTAAACTCTATGCTAAACGTGTATTTATTATGGAAGATAATGAAGCTCTAATGCCTTTGTATCTGCGTTTTGTTAAAGGTGTGATTGACACGGCTGATTTGCCATTAAATGTATCCCGTGAAATTTTGCAAGGCAATAAAGTGGTTGACACCATTCGCAAGGCGAGTGTTAAACGCATTTTATCAGCCTTAGAAAAAATAGCTAAAAATAAACCCGAAGATTATGCAAAATTTTGGCAAGAATTTGGCATGGTGATAAAAGAAGGTGTGGTTGAAGACTTTGCCAACAAAGACAAAATTGCAAAACTTTTACGCTTTACTACTAATAAAAGTGAAAACGCCACACAAACAGCAACGCTTGAATGTTATGTAAAAAGCATGCAAAAAGACCAAAAATACATTTATTACATCACTGCTGAAACTTATGAAGCTGCCAAAGGTTCGCCACATTTAGAAATTTTTAACCAAAAAGGCATTGAAGTGCTACTACTATCTGACCGTGTTGATGAATGGATGGTGAGTAATTTTGGAGAATTTGAAGGTGTTTCATTTAAATCAATTGCTAAAGGTGATTTAGAAGACCTTGATTCTAAAGAGGAAAAGAAAGCCAAAGAAGAGGTTACTAAAAACTTTGAAAAAGTCATTGAGAAAATGCAGAAAATTCTTGATACTCAGGTTAAAAAAATTAAAGTATCTTCCCGTCTTAGTGAATCCCCTTCTTGTTTGGTGGCTGATGAAAATGAAATGGGTAGCAACATGGAAAGGATTATGAAATCCTTAGGTCAAGACGTGCCAGATACCAAGCCAATTCTTGAAATCAACCCAACTCATACATTGGTTAAAAAACTTAAAACTAAAATTGATGAGGATTTAGTGAAAGTTTTATTTGACCAGGCTGTTTTATCAGAAGGTGGGCAGCTTAAAGACCCAGCTGAGTTTGTAAAACGTATGAATAAACTGATTAATTAATCAGTTTAGATTAGCCATAAAAAAACCTGGTTTTTTAGGTTTTTTTATGGCTTTTTAAAAGGTTTAATATTTCTAAGAATACCTCTAAAAATTGCCACTTCTTCTTTTTCAGGCTCTGCTCTAGCAAAAAAACGACGTAGTCTACGCATTAATAAAGCTTTAGGGCGTTTGTCTTCAAAATATTCTATATGTTCCAATACTTGAGCAAGATGGGTGTAAAAACTTTCTAATTCATCAAAGTCAACCAACTCATTAGCACTTTTTTCAAATTCAGTTGTGGTGTTGTCAACGTAATTCTGATAGGCAAATACCTGAATGGCTGATGCAACATTTAAAGAAAAATAATTAGGATTGCCTGGAATAGTCATGAGTATTTGACACAAGTCTAATTCCTTATTAGTCAATCCTGCTCTTTCCGTGCCAAATATCACCGCAACCTTTTGATTTTCAACCGTAACGGTTTTTTGAATTTCACTGCAAGCACCCACAACATCCATTTGACGCCATTTAATATTGCGCTGACGCGCACTAGCGCCAATCACTAAATGCACACCTTGTAAAGCTTCTTCTAAAGACTCACAAACCACAGCATTTGACAGTACATCATCTGCACCACTAGCTCTAGCAGTGGCTGTGGCCGATGGATAGCCTTTTGGATTAACCAAATACAAACGTGACAGGCTCATATTTTTCATCGCACGGGCTGCTGCGCCGATATTACCAGGCTCAGTAGTATTAACCATAACCACACGTACGTTATCAAAGGTATAATTTGTTTCTTTTTTCATTTTGTCTTCTGTTATGCACCCTACGCTTAATATTGCCGTTAAAGCCGCTCGAAAAGCTGGCGACATCATCTTAAGATATCACAACCAAATTGATATTTTAACGATTGAAAATAAAGCAACTCATGACTTTGTTTCCGAAGTGGACAAAGCTGCTGAAGATGCCATTATAGACGAGTTGAAATACGCCTTTCCCAATCATTCAATGCTGGGTGAAGAAAACGGTGAAATTTTAGGCGACAATCGTTTTCAATGGATTATTGACCCATTAGATGGTACCACTAATTACTTGCATGGTTTTCCGCAATATGCAGTATCCATTGCCTTGTATGAAAACAATGAACCGACACACGCCGTAGTATATGACCCTTTTAAAGAAGAGTTGTTTACTGCCTCTAAAGGCGAAGGTGCTTATTTAAATGAACAAAGAATTCGTACTACTCACACCAATGGCTTTGAAAATACATTAATCGGTACAGGCTTTCCATTCAAAGTGCCACAGCATTTAGATGCTTATTTAAATATGTTTAAAGCCATTCATCCAAAAGTTGCTGGTATTCGCCGTGCTGGCTCTGCTGCACTTGATTTGGCTTATTTGGCCGCGGGTCGGTTGGATGGTTTTTGGGAAATTGAACTTAATATTTGGGATATTGCCGCTGGTGTGCTTTTAGTCAAAGAAGCAGGCGGTTTTGTGGGTGACTTTTCAGGACGAGATAAATACCTAGAAACAGGCAATGTGGTGGCTGGCAATGACCAAGTTTTTAAAGCCATTTTAAAAACCATTCATCCGCATTTAACAGCTGATTTACAACGTTAAAAAAAATGCCATTTAAAAATAAAATCTTTAAAAATTCTTTATTTTTACTGTTTTTGGGTTCTGTTTTTCTTTTTCTTGAAAATACTTTCCACCAATATATAGACGCCCAAGGCTGGCTACACGAAAGTATGTTTATGCCACTAGGGGGCTTTTTTTTGATGTTGGGTGTTGCTGGCATTGTTATTTGCCTTATTTTATTTGTTTTAAATTTAATTAAACATTAGGCAAGACAAGTTGCTCTCCATTTAGTTTTTTAGCTTTTTTGCTCATTAAATACACAATCACTGGGCTTTTTGTATCAGGCAATGGATTATTATCAGCATTTTCAGCAGGGTAAGCAGTTCTTCTCATTTCGGTTCTCATACGCCCTGGGTCAATGGAGTTGACTTTAATATTGGTTTTTTCAAGCTCTTCAGATAAGGTTTTACTTATACCTTCAATGGCAAACTTACTTACACCATACGCGCCCCAATATGCCTTGGCTACACGCCCCACTGATGAAGACAAAAACAGCACACGAGCATCGCTTGATTTATTCAAAACTGGGATTAACGCTTGAGTGAGCATAAAAGGCGCATTAACATTGATTTGCATGGTTGAATACCATAGTTTAATGTCATATTGCTCAATTGGCATCATGGTGCCAATAATACTGGCATTATGAATAAGCCCATCAAGTTGTCCAAAATTATCCAAAATGTTTTTTTGTAACTGCTCATAATGCTCAGGGGTTGCACCTTCTAAATCAAGTGGATAAAGAATAGGCTCTTGATAGCCCAAATCTAGAACTTCGTCATAAGTGGTTTCTAGCGAGTCCAAATCACGACCTAACATGATAATGTTTGCACCTGCTTTGGCAAGATCAAGTGTCATTGCTCTACCAAAGCCACGATTTGCACCAGTAACTAAAATAACTTTATTTTTTAACTCATCTTTAGTGATTGAATAATTGGTTGAAATTTCCATTAGCTTAATTCCTTTTTACTTTGAACACCTAATTCTTTTAATTTTTCAGCACGACCAATAAGATTGCCCTTGCCATCGGATAACTTACTCCTAGCATCCTTGTAACTTTTAGAAGCCTTATCAAGGTGTTTCTCAATATCATCCATTGATTGAATAAAACCAAACAATTTGTCATACATCGCACCTGCTTGGCGTGCAATTTCTTCAGAATTTTGATTTTGACGTTCAGTTTGCCAAATATGATGCACAGTTTTAAGACTCATCATCAGCGTTGAAGGTGATACTAAAATAATGTTCTTTTTCAATGCCATGGTGAATAAATCTGGCCTTTGCTCAAGCGCTATCAAAAGTGCAGATTCAATTGGGATAAACACAAAAATAAAATCAAGTGTTAGTACGCCTTGTAAATTCTCATATTCTTTAATGCTAATGCCATTAATATGTGCCTCAATAGAAGTCACATGCGCCTTAAGTAGTTGTTTATTTGACTGATTAGCAATATAGTTCTTATAAGCCTTCAGCGAGACTTTTGAGTCAATAATAATGTCTTTTTCCTCAGGAAGATGTAGAACCACATCAGGCTTAAATGCCTCGCCTGATTCATTCTTAAACTGTTTTTGCGTGTCAAATTCATACCCTTCTCGCAAACCAGAGCTGGATAAAATAGAGCTTAAAATCATCTCACCCCAATCGCCTTGTTGTTTGTTGTCATAGGTCAAGGCATTGGTTAAATTTTGTGTGGTTTCTTGTGCTTCAATACTGGTTTTTTTCAAATTTTTTATTTGTACAGATAGGGTTGCTCTTTCTTTGATTTGCTCGCTAGTAATCGTTTCAATTTTATCTCGAAACTCTTTAAGTTGCGCTTGTAGGGGGGTTAATAATTCAGAATTTTTAATGCTCAAATCATGACGATCTTTTGCCAAAATATCACCTGCTATGGCTTTAAAGTCTTTACTCATTTGCACTTTAGCGATATTAATTAAATCAATTTGATTTTCATAAGACTTGATTTTTTCATCTAGGCGCACCTCAAGGCGAATTTTGTCAGATTTTAATGCTTGTAATTGAGGGTTTAAATAAAAATAAACAACCATTACACCAGCAGCCATTCCTAATAATAAATTCAATATATCCACTATATTAATGCCAATAATTCTTCTGCTTGATTAATTAAATAATCATAATGCCAGTCTTTTTTCACTTTGCCATAACCGTAAGTAACAGCCACAGTTTTAATATGGGCATTCTGCCCCGCCAGCATGTCATTTTTATCATCACCAACAAACAAGCACTGACTTGGGTTAATTGCTAATTGTGCACAAGCATATAATAGCGGCGCTGGGTGTGGCTTATTAAATGCTAATGTATCGCCACAAACTACTACATCTGGATTTATATCAAGCTTTTCTAATAACAAATGAGTCAAATTTTCAGGCTTGTTGGTAACCACCCCAAAAAACATCTGCCTAGTTTTAATGGTTTTAATAAGTACATCAATACCTGAAAATGTTTTAGAAAATTGATTTATATTATCCCTATAAATATTTAATATTTTTTGGTGTCTGTCAGTAAAATCAGGATGAGACTCATCACAATCAAAGCCAAACTTGATTAATGCCTTGCCTCCTAACGCAACTAGGGGCTTGATTTTTCCATAAGGTTTTTCACTTAAACCACTACACTTAAGTAATGTATTTAATGCATAAGCTAAATCGGGTGCAGTGTCAATCAGTGTGCCATCTAAATCAAATAAAATGGTGTTAATGCTCATGTAGCAATCTCTATCGGTTAAAATTATAAGTCTATAAATTATAACGCTTACACTTACAATTTCTTATGCTGTTTTTAAGATCATTATTATATTTTTTAGGCTCGTCTATTGCTTTGATAATTTTAGTAATCATTGCACTAATCTTGTTCTTCTTGCCATTTAAGTTTCGCTACGCTGTTTTATCTAAGTGGTCAATGTTTTGCTTGTGGTGGTTAGCATTCACGCTTAATGTTAAACTTCAAGTGATTGGCAAAGAAAACATTCCTTCTAAACCCTGTGTGATTATTTCTAACCATCAATCTACCTGGGAAACTTTTGGATTTCAGCAAATATTTCCACTGCAAACTTGGGTACTTAAACAAACTTTGTTATGGATTCCTTTTTTTGGCTGGGGGTTGGCGTTACTCAAACCTATTGTTATTAATCGTGGTGATAAATTAAAAGCATTAAAAACGATTATAAAGCAAGGAGAGGCTCGACTAAAAGAAGGTATTTTTGTGGTAGCCTTTCCAGAAGGCACTCGCCAGCCTTATAAAAAACTAGGGCGATATCAAAGTGGTGCTATAGCCATTGCCAAAAAAGCCTCTTGCGATGTCCTGCCTGTTTACCACAATGCTGGCTCAACATGGCCCAAAGGTAGTTTCATAAAACACCCAGGTACCATCACTGTTATTATTGGCAAGCCAATTAATGTAGAAGGAAAGCCTGCTAAAGAGTTGACTCAAAATATTAGAAATTGGACACAAAAACAAAGTGAAAAATTTTAGCCCAACACTACCCCCCTGCTTTTCGCCTGCCTTTTATAAAAAACATTGCAAAAAGCACATTATTGGGCTAAGCGCCCTACTGCTATCTTTTTGCGTATTAAGCTTGGGTATAGAGGAATTTAATCAACAAGTAATCGCTTTATTGCAGCAAGAAAAAACCTTTGAAACTTCAAAAATTGATGTGCAAATTAAACAAATAGAACTGGACAATAGTAAACGTAATTATTCTGCTTGGAAAGCAGAGTTAGCACTAGACACTAAATACACTTATTGGGACAATAACAAAAGCACAAACTCTACAGATGTTTACACCAAATCCAGTGAAAAACATAGCGAAAGCGCTAAATTAGAATTAACCAAACGCTTTTTAAACAATTCTAGTAATCTAACAGTTGGCATAAAACACATACTATCGAACGAAAATCTAAAAAGAAACAAGCAATTCAATTCTTATGATAGTTATGGGCTTTATGACTACGGAAATTATTATTACTTTAATTGGAAATACCCACTATTAAAGCACGATAGCAACGCTAAAAGCTTAAAAACTTATCATCGAAATATATTGGACCTAGCCTATAAAAAACTCTCTTTTTATGAACAACAAGAAGACTACTTAAGTAAACAGCTTGAACAATTTTTAATCTGGGCAAACTATCAGGAAAAAAGTCTGGCTTATCAACAACATCTACAAAGAGTACAAAACATCAATCTTCAAAACAAAAAAGATCAAATAAACATCAACAGTGCTATTTTCAAAGCACAGAAAAATTTATCAGAGGTTCAAGCAAAGTTACAAAGCATTAAACAAGCGCTTGCTATTGAATTAGATAACAAAGGACTGTTGAATGAAACAGTGCAAATTGATTGGCACAAAAACACAAACATCATTAAAAATACGAACAGTTATTTAAAAAATAATGCTAGATATTTACAAAAAATAGTGATTAATCAACTATTAAAGAAAATTAACATCAAATATTATCAAAATCAAAACTTAGCAAAACTTGATTTTTATCTTAATATTGATCAAGAAGTAACTGACAGCAACACCAAAACCACTGAGTCTAAAAATAATAAAAATATTTACACAACTAGCCTTGTATTTGAATACCCTTTGTTTGGCAATATTACTAATCAAACCAATTTAAAAATCAACCAGTTGGGCTTGTATAAATTAGAAATCTCTTACAAAGACAAACTACAAAATCTAAATGCTGAAGCGCAATCTTTGAATATATCCTTAACGTCTAATCAAAAAACGCTTAATCAACATCTAAAACTTATTCACGCCAATCAATTACAAGTACAAATAGTACTTGATAACTATACTCACAAAAATGAAAAAATAAAAAATCTAATTGATGTATTAAATGAGAAAAAACAGTCTCAGTTGGACTATATTGATGCTGGAAGTGCTTATCAAATCAACATAATTAATTACAATAATTTGTTAGACAGACTAATTAATACACCTTCAAAAGAAAAACACAGCCAAACCATCAATCTGCTTGAATAATTATTTTTTCTATAAAAAATAATATTATTAGCTATTTTTTGGTAAAATCATCAGGTTGTTTTTTGGTAAAGGTTAATGCAAGGAATACCAGACACTATAAAGTTATTTAGTTTTTCTAAAAAAAGGTTAAATCTTTCACATATATATCAAGTGAAAGATTTTCCTAGAATGAAAAAATTACTTAGCAATATTAATGATGAAGTAAAAGTTGAATTAAGTTTTTATTTTGAAAACAATTCAATTCCTTGTATTGAAGGCCTTGTTAAACTAAATGCTGTAGTTAATTGCCAGCGCTGTTTAAATGAAGTAAATCTTCGTTTAAGCCCTAGTTTTAAACTTGGCTTTTTAAAAAATGAACAACAGGGAGAAACACTAGATTCAAGCTTTGAGACAATTCTTAATGCTGATGAGGCGTTTTCGACCATTGAATTTATAACAGATGAGGTGCTAATATCCATTCCAATGAGTCCGATGCATCCACACAAATGTCAATCGTACCAAGATAAAGAACGGATAAAGCAAGAGAAGTATAATCCTTTTGCGATATTAAAACAATTAAAAAACCCAAACAAAGAACCTAAGGAGTAAGAAAATGGCTGTACAAAAAAGTAGAAAAACCCCTTCAAAAAGAGGTATGCGTCGCTCACATAATGCGCTAACAAGTCCTACATTGTCAGAAGATCAAGAAACGGGTGAAATTCACTTGCGTCACCACATTACAGCTGACGGTTATTATCGTGGCAAAAAAGTAATCAATAAAGCGCAAGATATTCAAGAAGTAGACGTTTAAACTCCATGACAATAAAGGTATCAATTGATGCCTCAGGGGGGGATTATGGCATACCTGTCACCCTTAAAGCAGGTATTAAAGCATTAAGTGTATTTCCAGATTTATATTTATATTTTGTGGGTGATGAACATAGTATTAAAGCTGAATTAGATAAACACCCATCAAATACGCTTAGTTCAAGATATACAATTATTCACGCAAGTGAAGTTGTATTAATGAACGAGTCTCCAGCAATTGCATTACGCAAAAAGAAAAATTCTTCTATGCGCGTTGCAATTGATCTAGTCAAAACACTTAAAGCAAATGCCTGTGTTAGTGCGGGTAATACTGGTGCACTTATGGCCATTTCTCGCTTTGTACTGAAAACCATTAAAGGCATTGACCGTCCTGCTATTATGGGTCGTATGCCAACCATGAACGGACATACGCACATGCTTGATCTGGGTGCTAATGTTGACTCAAAACCCAAAGCTTTGGTTGAATTTGCAACAATGGGTTCAATTGCTGTCAAATACACAGAAAACATTGCATCCCCCACCATTGGACTTCTAAATATTGGTAAAGAGGACATGAAGGGTAGTGAAAAAATCAAAAAAACTGCCGAATTATTAAAAGCTTCTAGCCTAAATTATGTAGGATTTGTTGAGGGTGATGATATTTATAAAGGCACGGTAAACTTAATTGTTTGCGATGGTTTTGAGGGTAATATTGCGCTAAAAGCTAGTGAAGGTGTGGCATTAATGATGGGACACTATCTAAAACAAGCATTTACTCGAAACTTATTAACCAAACTAGTTGCCTTAATCGCAACCCCTGTGCTTAAAGATTTTAAGTCTAGCTTAAATCCTGGTAAGTATAATGGTGCCTCCTTGTTAGGGCTTCAAGGCATTGTTGTTAAAAGTCATGGCGGTGCAAATGTTGATTCATTTTTAGCAGCAATTACTGAGGCCTATGTTGAGGCTCATGCTAAAATCAGCGAAAAAATATCACTTCAAATTTCAAAAGAATTAGAACACAATGAATAAATTTGCAAGAATCATTGGTACGGGTAGTTATTTGCCGCCCACTATTATCACCAACAATGATTTATCAAAAACTATTGACACAACAAATGAGTGGATTACCACACGTACGGGCATTAAACAAAGACATAAAGTTACCAATGAAACAACTTGTGATTTAGCCGAAAAAGCAGCCAATCATGCGCTTGAGATGGCTGGCATTAATGCCAAAGATTTAGACTTGATTATTCTAGCGACTACCACACCTGATAAAATTTTTCCTGCAACAGCAACCATGCTACAAACCTCAATTGGCGCTTCATGTCCTGCATTTGATTTACAATCTGTTTGTGCGGGCTTTATCTTTGCACTAACCACAGCTGAGCAATATATCAAAACTGGCGCCGCTAATAAAGTATTAGTGGTTGGCAGTGAAACCTTATCAAGAATTGTTAATTGGAATGACCGTTCCACTGCAGTTTTATTTGGCGATGGTGCTGGTGCTGTAGTGTTAAGTGGTAGTAATGATACTGGAATTTTGCACTCAAAACTATTCAGTGATGGTAATTACATATCCTCGCTTCAAGTTAGTAATAATTACATTAATGAAGTGGGTTTTATTGAAATGTCTGGCAATGAGGTTTTTAAAATTGCCGTCAACCGCTTATCTTCTTTAGCAGAAGAGACGCTTAAAGAGGTTAATTTAAGCTCAGATAAACTAGATTGGCTGGTGCCACATCAAGCCAATATTCGCATTATATCAGCCATTGCTAAGCGTATCAAAATCCCGATGGATAAAGTAATTGTTACCATTGAAAATCACGGCAACACTTCTGCCGCCTCTATTCCATTAGCACTTGATACCGCAGTTAGGGATGGTCGTATTAAAAAAGGTGACAATCTATTATTTGAAGGGATTGGTGCTGGTTTTAGTTGGGGTAGTATTTTAGTTCAGTTTTAAAGAGACCTTTGCATCATTATGAGTGATTAACAAAATGATGTAAAAGTCTATTTAAAACAATCTTGCTTGTAGATTAACTGTTAATTGTTGTAATTCTGTTGCATCTACACTTAACAAATCTAACTCATCACTGGCTTTTTTGTATAAATTCTTATAGGTTAGTTTTGATTTATCCAAGCCTAACAAAGATGGATAAGTGGGTTTGTTTTTACACTCATCAGAATATTGATTTTTACCTAATAATGCATCAGGCACTTCAATATCAAACACATCATCTTGAATTTGATACGCCAAACCAATATCTTTAGAAAAGACGTCTAAAATAATTCTATCCTCATTATTGCATTTTTTAGAAATGATGGCGCCTAAATTAACTGCACAACTCAGCAGTGCCCCTGTTTTTTTCCGGTGCATGCTTTCTAGCGTTGCAATATCCACTTGTTTTGCAATAATGGATAAGTCAATTGCTTGACCCTCTGCCATTTCAAATGAGGCGCGGGTCAAAAACTTCAGTAACTCAATTTTGATATCAGCACTAATTAAATCATCATTAACCAATACTTCAAATGCCAACGCTTGTAAACCATCGCCTGCTAAAATTGCTTGAGCTTCACCAAAACGTTTGTGACAAGATGGCTGATTGTGGCGCATATCATCATCATCCATAACTGGTAAATCATCATGAATTAAAGAATAAGCATGAATAAATTCAACAGCACAGCTACTGGAATCGACCAAATTCAAGTTTGTGCTAAAAATGTTAGCAACACAATAAGTAAGAATAGGTCTAAAACGCTTGCCACTAGTTAACGTACTATAGCGCATTGCCTTAGCCAAAGAGCCTTGTGCTGATAAGTATTGGTCCAATTTAGCATTAACCCTTGTGATGTAGATATTAAAATCCATTGCTTAAAAAGACCTAATTCGGTATTTGACGCTTAGAGAGTGGTGCAAAATCTTACAAATCCTTTAAGGGTTTTTCATTGGTATAGTTGTCTTGTTCGGTTAGTATGGATATTTTTTGTTCTGCTTTATTTAATGCGCTTTGGCATTGTTTGGTTAAAGCAACACCTTTAGAAAAGTAATCAAGCGAATCTTCAAGGCTTAAATCACCAGATTCCATAGTCTTTACAATTTTTTCTAAATCGATTAAACCTTGATTAAAATCAAATTTTTTTGCCATTTTATGCTTTTCCTCCGCTACCTGCTTTGTTTAGTATTTTATCCATTATTCTTGCTGGTAATATTCTTTTAAGTACAGCAAATAGTCTAGTTGGAAAGGTAACCCAATAATGAATTTTAGCATTCTTTGCTTCTAAAGGGCATTGCCACAAAACCCAAGACTGAACTTAAATAAATAATTCTACCCTGATTATTGGCTTTCATTTTTGCCAGCACTAAGTTGGTTAATTCATGCCAGCCAAATACATTAGTTTGAAATTGCGCTTCAAGTGTTTGTCTAGATATATCTTCCAATGCACCTACTTTCCCATAAGTATTAATCCATACAAGGCCTATCAACTTTTTTATAAACATGAGTCATAGCACGTTGAATGGATGCAGAGGAGGATAAATCAAGTTGATAAGCGTCAAAACCTAAGTTTTTTAACTTTTCAACATCAGTATCACTTCTAGCAGTGGCAAACACTTGATAGTTTTTTTTCTTTAATTCTTTCGCCAAACACAAGCCAATACCGCTTGAACAGCCTGTAATTAAAACTGATTTCACTGTTGAGCTTTAGTCCAAAACTTAGCCACTTTAACCAATTCTGGATTGATACTTATAGAGCGTAATAATAAGAAATCATACGCCATTCTAAAACGTGGATTGCCGAGCAATGCTTTGACTTTTTTTGGTTGCATTTTTTCTAATCTTGGTTGCATTAGCCAGACATCCTTAATTCTAGCACTTAACCAGCGAGGCATAGAAACTTGCTTAATTTGATTAATAATCACTTCTTCAGATGCTTGATTCATTGCTAAAGACGAGCAATTTTGTTTATTTTTAAGCGCAATGAAACGCTCATTTTGAGCCTGCCATAAAAACACAGCAAATAAAAATACGGGCGTGACAGATTGGTTTTTTTTAATTCTATCCGATGTGTTTAGCAAGGCTTTTTTAATAAACTCATTTTTATGAGTTTGTTTAAACAAATATTTCAATAGGCCATATTTTTCTAAGCGCTCATATACTTCAAATCCATATTCATTGTGAAACAATTTAATACACTCTTCATACAGGCGCGCTGCAGAAATATTACCAAGCAATGATGCTTGTTCAAAAATAGCCGACTTAATCTCATTACTTAACTGGAACCCTAATTTGGTTTGAAACCTAATGGCTCTAATCATACGCACTGGGTCTTGTTTAAATCTTAATTTTGGATTGCCAATAATATGCACTTCTTGCGCTTTTATATCCTCAAGTCCACCTATATAATCAATGACTTCTTGTGTTTTAATATCATAATAAAGTGCATTAATATTAAAATCCCTGCGCACGACATCGTCTTTAATACTACCATAGCAATTATCACGAACAACGACACCATTTTTAGCGGTTTGCACCTTGCCCGACCTAAAGGTGGCTACTTCAATAAATTTACGCGCTGAGTGCGAAGCCTGCCCATGGTAAAACATAACGTGCACCAAACGAAATCGCCTACCAATTAAACGTGAACGTTTGAATAATTTATGCACTTGTTCTGGCTTGGCATTGGTTGCAATATCAAAATCTTTTGGTTCTAAATCTAAAAGTAAATCCCTAACACAACCACCCACTAAATAGGCCTTAAACCCCGCTTTATTGATAACATTAATAACTTCTAAAGCGTCTTTGTCTAGAAGTTTTTTATCAAATTTAACACTTTGACGAATGATTTTCATAAAAAATACTAACCCAAATGCTGTAAATCAACTTTAGCTCTAGGCATCCAATCTTTTTGTTTATATTCAGCAATTATGGTTGTATAAATACCGCCACGAACATTAAAAACTGCCTTTAAGCGCATGAATCTTGGGTTGCTTGCTTGCACCAAATCATCAAGAATTTGGTTAGTAACCGCTTCATGGAATACACCCTCATTTCGATACGACCAAATATACATTTTCAGTGATTTTAATTCTACGCACGCTTTATCAGCAATGTATTCAAGATGTAATGTGGCAAAATCAGGTTGCCCTGTTTTTGGACACAAACACGTAAACTCTGGCATATCAATTTGAATGACAAAATCGCGCTCAATATTGGGATTATTAAAAACCTCTAAGGTTTTACTGGGTTGAAATGACATTAAACTTTTTCCTTTAAAAAAAACATGGTCATTTTACACTTCAAAAGGCATTAAATAATGTCAAACAAATTGAATAAATTTTCTATGCCTAATTGAATAAAAAATAAAAATCAGCAACAGCATCACCAAATGCACCCACCACAGCCCAACAATTGGTAAAGATTCTCCTCGCTCTAAAGCTGATTTGGCAATTAATAAAACATTGTTATACACAATAAATACAACAATACCGACCAATACACCTAAATTTTTACCACCCCTTGGGGAAGTTTTACCAAGCAATACGCCAAGTACTGATAATATTAAAACACTCAAAGGCTGAGACATTCTCCATTGAAACTCTGCTATTTCTGCAAGTTTGCTAGAAAATAACAATTCAAACGTTGATTTTGATTCTACTTTAGTAACTGTGCTAATGGATTCTTGTACCTCGCCATCAATAATTTGCAAATCATAAAATTTAAATTTTAAAATTTTTTTATTTTTATTCGAAAGAAAGCCGTGATAACGCGTGCCATTTTTAAGATGCAAATACACACTATTGGTATTTAAGTTAGTGTATTTTTGAGCTTGTTTTGCTAGGGTGATAACTGGCTCATTATTGACCAATGTATAAATAAAAACCTCTTCCATGTCTTGCTCTTTAGCATTATCAGTATTACTGACCTTTGATGCGTAAAAAACAATGTCACCATTTTTAAATTCTTGAAACTCACCCTCTTTAATAAAAGAAAATTCAGATGCGTTTTCGCTACGCTCTATAATCAAGCCTCTTTGTTGCTTAGACCATGGCACCACAACTGTCGTTAAAAGTAAAATAAAAATAAAAATAACAATAACAAGTGGCTGAATGAACACCATAAAATGCTTATCGCCTAAACCTAATGAGTTCATCACAATAGCCTCTGAGCCCTTATAAAGCTTGCCAATACTTAAAATAATAGCCAATAATAAAGATAAAGACAAAATTGGCGAAACATCTCTAATCATATTAAAGCCGACTAGTGGCAATAGGTCTGCAACAGGTATACCTGCTTTTAAACTTTCTTTAATCACCAGTACCAATTGATTGCCAAAAATAACCAGACTAATCACGATAAATACCACACTCAAAAGCATCAATACATTGCGCATTAAATACCTAGCTAGAATGCTATTTTGTAATTTAAGGGTTCTAGCCACTATAAAAAAGAGTTTCATGCTTTAAGAAATCGCTACACCAATCCAGTATAGTCTAGGAAATACAATCTTTTCAGCGTCCTCTTGAAAGGTGAGAAATAGTGTATTTTTTAAGAAAAAATGAAAATAACAGTTGGCTATTTGCCAAATTTTTTCCTGAGAAAAATGCTGCTTTATGGGTTTCATAAATTGTATTGGACTGGTGTAGTAGTCTCCTTGAGTATACTTAAAGTGATTGATAAGTGCTTGGAATAATTAGGCAATGATTTTTTAAATCAATTGGTTACTTCTTTTGCGACATTGAAGCGAAAAATTCATCATTGGTTTTGGTCAATTTTAAGCGATCAATTAAGAATTCAGCCGCTTCAACAGTGTCCATAGGATGGAGAATTTTTCGCAAAATCCACATTTTTTGTAATTCTTTTTCATTGGTAATTAACTCTTCACGGCGCGTGCCAGAAGCATTAATATTAATCGCTGGGAAAATTCGCTTCTCACTCAAACGTTTTTCCAAATGAAGTTCCATATTGCCTGTGCCTTTAAATTCTTGGTAAATAACTTCATCCATTTTTGAACCAGTGTCAACCAAAGCGGTGGCAATAATGGTAATACTGCCACCATTTTCAATGTTTCTAGCTGCGCCAAAAAAACGCTTGGGGCGTTGCAGTGCATTAGCATCAACACCACCTGTTAATACCTTGCCTGACGAAGGGGCAATTGTATTATAAGCACGCGCTAAACGTGTAATTGAGTCTAATAAAATAATCACGTCTTTACCTTGTTCTGCACGTCGTTTGGCTTTTTGAATCACCATTTCAGCCACTTGCACATGGCGTTTCGCTGACTCATCAAACGTTGAGGCGATCACCTCGCCACGCACAGTACGCGACATTTCTGTTACTTCTTCGGGGCGTTCGTCAATTAAAAGTACAATAAGTTCGCATTTTGGATGATTAACTGAAATAGATGTGGCAATATTTTGCATAATCATGGTTTTACCCGCCTTAGGTGGTGCAACCAATAAACCTCTTTGCCCTTTGCCAAATGGTGCAACAAGGTCAATCACTCTAGCAGTAATATCTTCAGTGCCACCATTGCCAATCTCTAGTTTGAGTCTCTCATTGGGATGAATAGGTGTTAATGAGGCAAATGGCACCCTATTTCTGACATTGTCTGGGTCTTCGCCATTCACTTCTGATACTTTAATCAAGGCAAAATACTTTTCACCCTTTTTGGGCGCTCTGATTCTTCCTACAACCAAATCACCAGTTGATAAATTAAAACGTCTAATTTGATTAGGTGAAATATAAATATCATCTGCACCTGAGGTATAAGAATCATCACTTGATCTTAAAAAACCATAACCATCTTGCAGTACATCTAAAACACCATCACCTAAAACCTCCTCATCATTAGTTGCTTTTGCTTTAAGAATGATGAAAATTAGGGTTTGTTTTTTGGCTCTTGAAATATTTTCTGCGCCTAGGGATTGCGCTAGTTCTAATAATTCTTCTGGGCTGTATTTTTTGAGTTCTGATAATTTCATGAATGTGTCCATATTAAGGCTAAGTATTTTTTTACTTAACTAGAGATATACGCCTAAAGCGCTAGAAAGTTTTGTTAAACTGAATACCTAAGATAAAACAATCAGTTATTTAGTTTTTTAAATATTGGCATCAATAAATGCACTAAGTTCTGCTTTTGAAAGCGCACCCATTTTAGTTGCTTGAACCACACCATCAGAAAATAACAACATCGTTGGAATGCCACGAATGCCATACTTAGGTGGTGTTTGCTTATTCTCGTCTATATTAACTTTGGCAATAATAACTTTACCATCATATTCATCAGCAATTTCATCTAATACAGGCGCTAATGCCTTACATGGACCGCACCATTCAGCCCAAAAATCTACCAATACTACTTGTGATGAGTTAACAACATCTGCTTCAAAAGAGGCGTCAGTCACTACTTTAATTTTATCGTTCATATTTTTTGTAATGTTAATCTGAAATGAAAAAAAGAAACAGCAGAACTGCTGATTGCAATGGTAATTATATCATCATTCAACTCGTATAATGCCTTTTTACAATCTTTCTTCTAGGGCTTCTTTAAGTGCTGATTGTTCTGCCATGTTTAATGGCTGATTTTTAGCATTGCTAATAAAAAATACATCTTCAACCCTTTCCCCCATGGTAGCAATTCTGGCATTAATTAATAAAATATCCAATTCAAAGAACACATAGGCAATGTTAGAAAGTATGCCTTGTTTGTCAATCACATTAATCTCTAATTGTGTTAGGTTCCACTGTCTATTCACACTAAAACTGATTTTAAGTTTATGATCAAAATGTCGGTGCGTGTATATATCATGAGTTGTTCTTACGCTTACATCCAAATTATTTAACTCATTTTTGATTTCTTTATTTATATTGATGTGCTCAAGCGCTTCATCTTGCAAAACACTAATTGTGTTATAAACTTTCCGGTCCTTTGTGGTTATAATTTTAGCATCCACAATATCAAGACCTAGCCTTTCAAGAATACTAATTAACTTAAAGAATAAACCTTTAAAATCATCGCACAGTACAAAAATATCAACCACATTGTGTTGTGAAATTTTAGAACTAACGATAATCTTATCCGTGGTTATTTTGCTAGCAAAACTCAAATGCCATAAAATATCATCAACCTCATAACGCACATAATAGTCTTTAGGTAAAGTTGTTAGCACCTTCTCAATGTCACTTATTTGATAACCCTGAGCAATAGAATTCTTAATAATGGCTTGCTTAGTGTCTTGCGCTTTTTGGTTTACACTTGGGCGCTGACTATTACTGCTTTCTAGATATTTTTTAGTATTATGAAATAGCTTCTTTAGTAAAGATTCTTTCCAACTGTTCCATAAATTGTCTTTTGTTGCACGAATATCAGCGTTCGTTAATAAATACAAAAACTCTAAAAATTCAACCGTACCCACTTGTTTGGAAAAACTCTCAATCACTTCAAAATCACCAATATCTTGCTTTTGTGCAACCACTGACATGAGTAAATGTTTTTCAACTAATTTTGAAACCAGGTCAGTATCGCTTGTTTTTAATTGATGATGTTGGCAAAACTCACGTGCATCAATGGCACCCAACTGAGCATGCTCCCCACCTCTGCCTTTGGCAATATCATGAAAAAGTCCTGCTAATAATAGTAATTCTGGTTTTTGAATGTTTTGTGCTATCTCGCTACAAAGTGCAAACTCCTTAGCAAACTCAGGTATAAAAAAACGCCTTAAATTACGAATCACAAACAATGTATGCTGATCCACTGTATAAGCATGAAATAAATCATATTGCATCAGCCCCATAATTTTTCCAAAAGCAGGAATGTAATGTTCTAAAATACCATAACGATTCATGAATTTTAACGCCTTATTAACCCCTTGATTTTGCTGTAACAACTCAATGAATAAGCGATTATTCTCGCGCTTTTTATAATAATCAGAATCAATTAAGTTAATACTAGCCTGCATTTGTCTAAGTGTTTTTGCACTAATGCCACGTACATAATTATGCTTAGCAATGAGCAAAAATATTTCAATAAAAGCAGATGGCGTTTGGATAAAAACTTGCTCATTAATTGAATGAATATAGCCATGACTAATTATAAAGCGACTATTCAAACGCTGCGTGTTTAAAATTTCATCTTCTAATAATTGCAACAAAATATCATTAAGGCGCGACACCCTAGTCACAGTTTGATAATAGTCCTTCATGAAAGCCTCAACTGCCAAAAAATGCCTATCAACATAACCCAGCATAGTTGCTACGGATTTTTGATATTGGAATGCAAGCCTGTCTTCACGTCGATTAGCAATGATATGCAGTGCAAATCTGACCTTGAATAAAAATAATTGAGATGTTTTTAATAGCTCATACTCAGTGGTTGTTAAATATTGCTTATCAATCAATTCAAACAAAGTATTAACATCAAAATACCACTTTGCTACCCAAGCAACTGTTTGAATATCTCTAAGACCGCCAAGGCTTTGCTTGATATTCGGCTCTAAGTTATAAGCAGTATTAAACAGGTTTTGGTGGCGGTTGTGCTGCTCTTTTTGCTTTTCAACTAAGAACGATTGGCTTGACCAAACACTAGATTTAATCACAGCTTTCATCTTAAAAAATAAAGACTTCTTGCCTAGAATAATGCGAGATTCTAATAAATTAGTCACCACGCTAAGATCATCAATCACACTAATACAATCTTTCAAATCCCGAGTTGCATGCCCTACTTCCAAATTCACATCCCATAAAAATGTTAAAAAACTAGCAATGCTTTTCTGATAAGTATCGTGTGTAGCATCGGGGATTAAAATTAATAAATCTATATCTGAATACGGGTGCAACTCGCCTCTGCCATAACCACCAACAGCTACCAAGCATAACTGCTCTGAAAGATTACAACTTTGCCAAATATCTTTAAGTAATTGGTCAACCCCCTCACTTCTAGCTAATACAAGTGTTTGAACTGCCTCTGGATTGTTTAAAAAATCCGCCTTGATTGAATTTTGTAATGTTTGATATTGCGTTTTAAATATTGATAAATTCATCATATTTATGGGTATTTTTTACTATTACTCGTTCTATTTTTTAAAGATTAATCGCCATTTTTAAGCGTGATAACGCTTTATCTTTGCCGACCAGCTCGGCTACAATATCAATACTGCCCGCATTGCCGTTACCACTTAGTGCAAGCCTGAAGGGTTGACCTACTTTACCAAAGCCGATATTAAGCTCAAAGCACACTTCTTTAACAGCTTGTTTGATGCTGCAAGCTTGCCAAGTATTTAGAGCTTCTAGTTTTGCAAATAGATGCTTAAGTGGTGCTTTGTCCTTAAAGTGTTTTCGGGCGAGTTCTTCATCAAAAGTATTAAAATCTTGATAAAATATTTTTACCTCACCCGCCATGTCAACCAAAGTTTTACATCTATTTTGCAGGTGTTGAAGCACTGCTCCAATATTAGGCGTGTCTGTAATGGTAATTGCTTGATTTTGCAGATGCCAAGCCAGGTTGTTGAGTAAATTCTCAATACTGGAATTTTTAATGGTTTCTTGATTAAGCCATAAAAGCTTATCCTGATTAAAGCTCGCAGGCGCTTTGTTGATATCTTTTAATTCAAATAGTTTAACAATTTCATCCATAGAAAATATTTCTTGGTCGCCATGTGACCAGCCTAAGCGAGCTAAATAATTAAGCAAAGCTTCGGGTAAAAAGCCTGAATCTCGATAAGCCATGACACTCACAGCGCCGTGGCGTTTTGAAAGACGTGTGCCATCGCTGCCTAAAATCATAGGCAGGTGTGCAAATTCTGGCGAATGCCAACCTAATGCCTGATAAAGGTTAATTTGTTTAGGGGTGTTATTAATATGATCATCACCACGAATAACGCAATCAATTTGCATATCATGGTCATCAACCACTACGGTTAAATTGTAAGTTGGTGTGCCATCGCTACGAGCGATAATTAAATCGTCTAATTCTTTGTTATTGATTGAAATTTGCCCTTTAACAGCATCGTTAAAGACCACCAACCCATCATCTGGATTGTTAAAACGCACAACACCAGTGTTTAGGTTTTTATTCTGGCAACAGCCATCGTACTTGGCTTTTTTGCCTTGTTTGATTAAATTTTCACGCAAGGTTTGTAAGCGCTCTTTAGAGCATTCGCAATAATAGGCTTTTTTTTCATCCAGCAATTGCTGGATAACTTGCTTGTATCGATCAAAACGATCTGTTTGGTAAAAAGGACCTTCATCATAGTCAAGCCCAAGCCAATCCATGCCTTGTAAAATCGCATCAACCGATTCTTGAGTTGAGCGCTCTAAATCTGTATCTTCAATACGTAATACAAATTTACCCTGTTGTTTTTTAGCCCAAGCCCAAGCAAAGAGCGCCGTTCTAGCACCGCCGATATGTAGGTAGCCTGTTGGGGATGGGGCAAATCTTGATTTCATTATTATTACAGGCTTGCTTTATCAGCTTTGTCAAACCAATATTTCGCTTTTTCTAAATCTTGTTTAACCTCTTTGCCGTCTTCAAACAACATACCTAGTGTATACATCGGACCAGGAATGCCAAATTCAGCACCTTTTTCAAACCATTCAATAGACTTTGTAATGTCTTTTTCTACGCCTTCGCCAGTCATATATGCCACACCTAGCATGTGATGAGCAAATGCATGACCTTTGCTTGCTGCTTGTAAGAAATTTTCAAATCCCAAGGGCTGGTTTTCAACCATGCCTAAGCCGTTCATTTGCATCATGCCAACACGCCACAGTGCTTCAGCATTACCCTTAGTGGTAAGTGGGGCTAATAATTGATATGCCATGGTGAAATTCTTAGTATCAAATGCAGTAACACCACTGGATAAATCTGCATCGTATATATCTGTATTGTGTGAATTTGACATCTGTTTCTCTAATATAAAAAAGTAATTAATTTTACACTGTTATAATGTACTTTTATTCATCAAATAGTCGTTGTAACACTATGGAATTTAACCAACAAGAGGCAAGTTATAACAGTGTGATTTCTGTCGAAAAACACCATGTTAAACTAGCACACACGCAGCTTAAAATTCCTTGTTTTATTTCTTCTCATTATTACTGTGAAGTTGATATGACTCATCTTAATGATATTGATAAAGCTTCATTATTCCCCCTATCCAATCAGGATGATATCGATTTATTGATTATCGGCACGGGCGTAACACATCAATTTTTGCATCCGAAACAACAAGTGGCCATTCGGCAAATGGGTATTGGCACTGAAAGTATGAATAATAAATCAGCTTGTCGAAGTTTTAACTTGCTATTGTCTGATGCTAGATCGGTTGGTTTGTTGTTATTATGAAATTATTAAGTATTGCACAAATACGCCATTATTGGCATTACTTTAAGATAGACACGCCTTTATTTTTACTGATTATGGTACTCAGTGGATTTGGGCTTGTTGTGCTTTATTCAGCCTCAGAAGGCTCTATGCAAGCTATTTACAAACAATTGTTTCACTTTGTGTTGGCAATTGGCGCAATGCTGGTAATTGCTCAAATACCACCCTATCAACTTAGGCGCTTTTCTCCTTACTTAATGTTGTTTGGTATTTTTTTACTGATTTTGGTTTTAGTTTTTGGCTCAAGCAGTGGTGGCGCTCAACGCTGGCTTAATTTGGGTTTTATACGCTTTCAGCCTTCTGAAATTATGAAAGTTATCGTCCCTATCGCCATTGCCTCAATTCTGAGTGAAAAAACCTTACCACCAAAACCACTACCTGTTTTTTTATCCATTGTCGCCATTATTTCAATCGTAATACTCATTGCCAAACAGCCTGATTTAGGCACTTCGCTATTAATTGGCGCTTCTGGCTTTTATGCGTTGTTTTTCTCAGGCGTCCGCCTTCAAATTCTTAAAAAGAATTGGTTAAATTTTGCACTAATTTCATCAATTATCGCTTCAAGTGTCTATATCGCATGGAACTACCTATTAATGGGTTATCAAAAAAAACGCATTATGACTTTAATTGATCCGAGTTCTGACCCATTGGGTTCTGGCTATCATATCTTGCAATCAAAAATTGCGATTGGTTCTGGTGGTTTGGTTGGCAAGGGCTTGGAGCAAGGATCTCAATCCCAACTTAATTTTCTACCTGAGCACACAACCGATTTTATCTTTGCTGTAATCGCTGAAGAGTTGGGTTTTATAGGTGTTATATTTTTATTTACCTTATATGGGCTAATTATCTACCGATTGTTGCTAATTTCTTTTCAATCAGAAGATAACTTCTCAAAACTATTGGGCGCAAGTTTAACTCTTATTTTCTTTACTTATATTTTTGTTAATGTTGGTATGGTATCTGGGCTATTACCTGTAGTCGGTGTGCCATTGCCACTGATTAGCTATGGCGGCTCATCACTCATTACTTTAATGTCTAGCTTTGGTATTATCATGGCAATTCGAAAACACAAAACACCAAGATATTTACAAAACTAATGCACGCACTCTTACTTTTACTTATTTGTTTTTCTGGCTCAATTGTTGCTAAAACTTTACCAGCAACCAACTTTCAAGCAACCCATAATTTTATTAAAAAAATGGTAAAAAATCATCAATTTAACAAAGATGAATTGCTGTTTATTTTTTCAAAAATTGAACTAACACTTGCAGATAAAAACCAAAAAAAGAAGAAGCCAAAAAAAAAGGAAACCATGTCTTGGGATAAATATAAAGGTTTGTTTATTACTGAACAACGCATTAAAGATGGCATTAACTTTTGGCAAGATAACTTAGCAGTTCTTAAACGTGCTGAAAGTGAATATAATATACCTGTGGAAATCATTGTTGCTATTTTAGGCATCGAGACTAACTATGGTCATAAAAAAGGCACGCATCCAACTTTAGAAACACTAGCAAAACGAGCCTTTGGCAACTATAGAAGGAAAAAATTCTATCAAAAAGAGTTAAAAGAATTTTTACTTATGTCACGTGAAAACGTCATTTCACCTTTATCTATACAAGGCTCTTATGCAGGTGCAATGGGTTATCCACAGTTTATTGCGAGCTCTTATAGGTACTATGCTGTTGATTTTAACCATGATGGTAAAGTTGATTTATTCTCAGATCCTATTGATGCAATCGGCTCTATTGCTAATTATTTTGATAAACACCAGTGGCGTGATGGGGGTGAATTTGCAAGGCCTATTACACTTCAATCAAATCATTTAAAATACGCTAGACTAAGCACCAACAAACCTAAAAAAAATACCCAATACTGGCGCAATAAGGGTTTGAATATTCACCAAGACATTAAGAATAAAACCAAATTGGCATTTATCAGCCTGCCCCAAGATGAAATCAATGAAACTTGGCTCACTTTTTGGAATTTTTACGTACTAACGCGTTATAATCATGACAATAGATATGCCATGGTGGCTTATCAACTATCAAGCAAGTTAAAGCAAGCATTTAATCAACTAATCAACTAACGCCTTATGCAATATCAATCATTTATCAAACCTTTGATTATTTTTATATCCTCCTTTTCTTTAAACACTCAAGCAGCAATTTTTATTACCCCTAAAGCGCCAGAAATATCTGCTGCTGCTTATAGTATTGTTGATTACAATTCTAGAAAGGTGATTGCAAGTAACAAACAATTTGATAAGCGTGCACCAGCAAGTCTGACCAAGTTAATGACAGCTTATGTTGTCTTCCAACTCATTAATGATGGTCGTATCAGCCTAGAAGATGAAGTTCGTATCAGTAAAAAAGCGTGGAAGACAGGCGGTTCAAAAAGTTTCGTAGAAGTAGGCAAAACCATTAAACTTGAAACTTTGCTTAAAGGTATGATTATTCAATCTGGTAATGATTCTGCTGTCGCCTTAGCCGAACACATTGCAGGAACTGAAAGTACGTTTGCCACTTATATGAATGAATATTCACGCCAACTTGGTATGAATAATTCTCGATTTGAAAACGCTTCTGGCTTGCCAAACGATAATCAATACACCACTGCCTTTGATATGGCACTATTAGCAACAGCAACAATTAGAGACTTTCCCCAATTCTACCCGTGGTATTCAGAAAAAGAATTTACTTATCATGGTATCAAACAACGTAACCGCAATAAGTTACTATGGACTGATCATACGGTGGATGGGTTGAAAACTGGGTTCACTAAAAAAGCAGGTTATAACTTAGTGGTTAGTGCAAAACGCGTTGGCATGCGCTTGATTTCTGTTGTTTTAGGGTCTAGTAGTGTGAACGCTCGAACCTCACAAACGCAAAAAATTCTTGATTACGGCTTTCGATTTTTTGAGACCAAAACTCTTAAAAATATCAAAAAAGAAGTGCCTATTGCCGGCTCAACCAAAGGCACACTAAAGATAGGCATGTCAAAGACAGAAAGTTTCACTCTAGCACGTGGTCAATTTAAACTTTCAGACCAAGTTATTCAGCTTGATACAGCCTTGTCAGCACCTATCAATAAAGGTGATTCTGTTGGTAAATTACTCATCCGGTTTGAAGGCAAAACCATGGTAAGCATTCCACTTGTTGCGCTTGAAGACGCACAACAAGCAGGCTTCTTCTCACGCATGCTTGAGGCTATTGGATTTTAGTGGTATTTTTAAACGGCGAATTTATTGAAAAAAATCAAGCACATATCTCTGTGATGGATAGAGGTTTTTTATTTGGTGATGGTGTTTATGAAGTAATTCCTGTTTACAACAACAAAATATTTCGCCTTAATGCGCATCTATTACGCTTGCAAGCAAGTCTTAACTCAATCAAAATCAAAAACCCATATAATCCACAAAAATGGAGTGATATTCTAAACAAGCTTCTTAGTTTTTGTAACAACCAAGAACAATCAATTTACTTACAAATAAGTCGTGGCGTAAGTAGCAAACGCAAACACAGTTTTAATGATTTAGCACCAACGGTTTATATTGAATCCAATCCTTTACAAAGCAAAACCAAGCAAGCACTTAAAGCAGGTTTTTCAGCCATCACCCAGCCAGATATCCGCTGGCATCGATGCGACATTAAATCCACCTCTCTTTTGGCCAATATCATGTATTCACAACAAGCAAAAGAAAAAAATGTTGAGGAGGTCATTCTTTATCGAGGCAATCAAGTGACTGAAGGTGCAACTTCTAATGTATTTATAATCAAAAATGGCACATTATTTACTCATCCGATTAGCACTCATATCCTACCTGGTATTACTCGCGATTTAGTGCTAGAAAGTGCTAGAAAGTGCCATATCCCTATCAAAAAAACTTCATTTTCAATAAATGAGTTAAACACTGCGGACGAGCTGTGGATTTCCAGCTCTACACGTGAAATTATGCCCATTACCCAAGTTGATGGCAAGTTAATCAACCGTGGTAATATTGGCAATGCTTGGAGCTGTGTTTATGATTATTACCAAAATTTAAAAAATGCATGATGAGCGCCTAGACAAATTAGGTAATTGGCTTGAAAGTTTTTTTGGTCATCAAAATTTTGCACTTGCACGTGCAAGTGATGATGCTAGTTTTCGTCGTTATTTTAGAGTTCAACATCAGCAAGGAACTTTTATTGCTATGGATGCACCACCCTCAAAGGAAAACACCGAGCCTTTTATCAAAATTGCCAAATTACTTAATCAGCACGGTATTCATGCACCAAAAATCATTAGCATAGACTTAAGGCAAGGTTTTTTATTGTTAGAAGATTTAGGCTTAACCACTTTTTTACAGGCTTTGAATGGAATTTTCAACCTTGATTTATACAAAATAGCCATTAATGAACTTATCAAGATACAAGCCATTGATACCCAAAATATAGCGCTTAAAAAATATGACAAACAACTACTCAACACTGAAATGCAACTACTAATAGACTGGTACTTGCCTAAAACGCTATCCGGTACTCATATTCAAAACTTACAAACTATTTTTAAATTGTTAACTGACAGCGCACTTAATTCAAAACAAGTGTTTGTGCATCGTGATTATCATTGCCGCAATTTAATGACACTAAAAAATAATAATTTGGCTGTAATTGATTTTCAAGATGCATTAATTGGCTCAAATACTTATGATTTATGTTCACTACTTAAAGATGCTTACTTTGAATTGCAATCCTTTGAATTGCAAACTCTTTTACAATATTACTACGACCAAGCTAATATTGATATTGAATTTTCTAAATTTGAAAAGCAATTTGAGTTGATGGGGTTGCAACGTCATTTGAAAATATTAGGCATCTTTAAACGTCTGTCAATTAGAGACAACAAACACCAATACTTAAATGATCTACCATTGGTTAAAAAATACGCACAACAAACAGCAAACAAATACCCAGAACTTGCAACCCTTAAAGAGGCCTTATGTTTGGTATGATTCTAGCAGCAGGTCGAGGAAAGCGCATGATGCCGTTGACTAAAAATACACCAAAGCCGTTAATTAAAGTTCAAGGTTTAACACTAATTGAACATTCAATTAACGCCTTAAAGAATGCTGGTATTGTCAAAATAGTCATTAATATTTCATATTTAGGTGAACAAATTAGGTCTTATCTTGGTAATGGCTCAAAATTTGATGTCAATATTTACTATAGCAACGAGCCAGAAGGCGCACTAGAAACTGCAGGCGGTATTATGAAAGCATTGCCCTTGTTAGGTATTAAGCCTTTTGTTGTGATTAATAGTGATGTACTTTGTGATTATGACATATCAAATCTGACACTCCCAATAAACTCACTGGCTCATCTTATACTAATTGATAATCCTAAGCACAACCCAAAGGGTGATTTTTCATTAGATGGCGCACAGTTAGCCTTAGCAAACAAAAAAACTTACACCTTTTCTGGTATTGGTATTTATCATCCTGCTCTGTTCAAGCCTTATTTATTTGAGAAAAAATTAGCACTCTCAAAGGTGTTAAAAGTAGCCATCACTAAAAATCAAATTAGTGCAGAATACTATACTGACTACTGGCAAGATATAGGCACGCCAGAACGTTTAGAATTAGCCAACAAGCAACCCAGACTAAATGTAAAATAACGTCTTGATAGTATCAAGGGTGTGCCGACAATGAATGGTTATGAACCCCGCCAGATCTGGAAGGAAGCAACGGTAATAATTTTTTTATGTGTTGGATGATATTCTTGATGCTATCACTTTTAATATAATCAGCCCTATTTTTAATGAGTGTACACTATCAAGTTTTAGCTAGAAAATATCGTCCGCATTCTTTTGCTGAATTGGTGGGTCAAACGCACACAAAAAAAACCCTAATCAATGCACTTGATGCTAATAATTTGCATCACGGTTTTTTATTCACAGGTACGCGTGGCGTTGGTAAAACCACGATTGCCAGAATCTTTGCCAAATCTATTAACTGTGAACAAGGTATTAGTTCAAAACCTTGTGGTAAGTGCCCTACTTGCATTGAAATTGACAAAGGTCAATCTATTGATTTAATTGAACTTGATGCTGCCTCACACACAGGGGTGGATAACATGCGCGATATTTTAGAAAATGCGCAATATATGCCAAGCAAAAATCGCTATAAGATTTATCTTATCGATGAAGTACACATGCTTTCCAAAAGTAGTTTTAATGCGCTTTTAAAAACCCTTGAAGAGCCACCAGAACACGTTAAATTCTTATTAGCAACCACAGATCCACAAAAACTACCCATAACCGTTTTATCACGTTGCTTGCAATTCACATTACAACAACTAACCCATGATGAAATTCTAGGTCAGTTGAAATTTATCATGAATGCTGAAGCGCTGAGTTACGAAGAATCAGCCCTTAGTCAAATTGCTGATTTTGGCAATGGCTCAATGCGCGATGCACTGAGTTTGCTCGATCAATCAATTTCTTATGGCAAAGGTACAGTAACCAATGCTGACATTAAAGCTATGCTGGGTTTGGTGCATCATGACGATATTATTAAATTAGCAACACATTTATTTAGCCAAGATGCTAAAGCTGTAATTGATTTTATTAAAGACTTGTCTCATCGCGGTGAAAACCTTAGTAATGCACTTAAAGATTTAAGCTCGTTATTTCACAAAATATCTATTGCACAAATTGTTAACACCGAAAGCGACAAAACCATCCAAAACCTTAGCACACAAATATCAAACTTTGATTTGCAAATTTTTTATCAAATGTCAATCAACGGCTCTAAAGATATGGCACTAGCCCCTAGCGAGCAAATTGGATTTGAGATGACACTACTTAGAATGCTGGCATTTCGTAGCGACGCCCAACCTAACACGGAAAAAAAAACGCTAAAAATCAAGTCTAAAGTTAAAACACCAGCACCAATTAAGGAAGAGTCACAACCAAAAGCAGAAGAAAAAC
Source organism: Candidatus Ruthturnera sp. Tsphm01 (assembly GCA_030142985.1). Classification (GTDB taxonomy): domain Bacteria; phylum Pseudomonadota; class Gammaproteobacteria; order PS1; family Pseudothioglobaceae; genus Ruthia. Next base: position 729,978 of record CP125320.1, read on the forward strand.
TAGGCATTGTCAAACCCACTAGACTTGATATTAATAATCAACAACAATGGGAGGCACTTACCCAAGCACTGGAATTTAAAGGTGGTGCGCAAATGTTGGTAAAGAACACACTATTTGACAATACTAATAATACGACACTAACATTAACACTGGATAATCAATTTGCCAATTTACTAAGTAACCATGTGCAAAAAAGCATACTAACAACACTTAGACAAAAAATTTCAACATTAAATTTGGTGATTAATCTTGGTAAGCCCAATACTCAAACATTGGCACAAAAACAAACTCAAGCACATGATGAAAAAATGGCAAAAATACAAACACATTTTTTGAATGATAAGGGTGTGCAAAAATTAGAAAAAACATTTGATACAAAAATTAACATTAACTCAATTAAGGAGATCAACCATGTTTAAAGGTGGAATGGCTGGAATGATGAAAAAAGCCCAGCAAATGCAAGATAATATGAAAAAAGCACAAACAGAAATAAAAAATCTATCTGCCACTGGAAAAGCCGCCTCAGGTGCTATTGAAATCACCATAAACGGTGAACACATGGTAACTGATATTAAAATCCTTGATGGGATGATGGATGATAAAGAATTACTTGAAGATTTAATTCTTAATGCAATGAACGACGCTGTTAGAAAAATTTCTGAGGCATCATCTGCCAAAATGAAAACTGCCACAGGTGGTATAAATCTACCCAGCGGCATGAATTTATCTTTCTAATGATTGAATCACTCAACAAAGCCTTTTGTGCATTACCTGGTGTGGGCAGTAAAACTGCACAACGCTTTGTTTACCATTTATTAGAACGTAATCGTGAAGGCGGTATGGATCTTGCCAAGGCATTAGTTGGTGCTATGGAAAACGTTAAACACTGTAGCTCATGCCGAACATTAAGTGAAAAAAACTTGTGTTATATCTGTGCTAGTAAAGTGCGCGACGCTTCACAATTATGTGTTGTGGAAACGCCAACCGATATTCATGCCATTGAACAAAGTGGAGTTTATAAGGGTAAATATTTTGTTCTTAGTGGCTACCTATCCCCTATTGATGGTATTGGTGCAGCTGAATTAGGCTTAGACGAACTGGAACAACAACTTTCCAACCAAAATATAGATGAAATTATTCTAGCAACTAATGCCACGGTAGAGGGTGAAGTAACCGCTCATTATATTAGCAATATGGTTAAACAATTTGATGTTCAAATTACTCGTATTGCTCATGGCATTCCAATTGGTGGTGAATTAGAATATACTGATATCAACACCATTGCTCACGCATTATCAGGTCGTAAAAAATACGATTAGAACATGTCTTATTGGGGTCTCTTGTAAGAATGCAATAATAGTACTATCAGCGCTCATTATGCCCGCCTCACGGATAATTGTAACACTTTTTTATTTTGCCTCTCAACTGCTTTCTTTAACGTTAATAGCCATAGGCTCAAAATCTATATCAAATAATCTAAAAATGCCAAAGTAAACCTGCCTTTTAGATGTTGTTTTTGGCGTAATAAAATCACGTCTAACACCTACGTATAAAACACAATAGATTACTCTAAACGCCTTACTCGCAATATTGTGTGTAAAATTTTCATCATAATATTATTATAAACATCAAATCAATGACAAACACACCCACTCATTGGGACAATATTTACCAAAACCAAAAACACTCTCAAGTGAGTTGGCATCAAACCCAGTCAACTATTTCGCTTGATTGGATTTTAAAATTTACAAATAAGAATGATTCTATCATTGATGTAGGTTGTGGCGTATCAATTCTAGCTGATAATTTAATTGACAAAGGTTATACCAATTTATCATTATTAGAACTTTCAAATAGTGCTTTAAGCACTATTAAAGAGCGACTTAAAAACCATGCTGAAAAAGTTCATTTTCACCATGAAAATGTTCTAGAATTTAAATCTAATAACCAATTTTCTCTTTGGCATGACCGCGCTGTATTTCACTTTTTAACAGATGAAAAAGACCAAAAAACTTATATTAAAAAACTAACCAACCAAGTTAAAAAAGGGGGTTATTTCTTACTGTCCACGTTCTCGCCTAGTGGTCCTAAGTTGTGTTCAAAACTTGATATTGTTCAATATGATGTAAAAAAAATCACACAATTATTAGGTGGTAGCTTTAAATTAATAAAAAACACCTCTGAAACCCACTCTCGTCCAAATGGAAATACACAAGATTTCAATTATTTCTTATTTCAAAAAATAGATTAACGCCACAACCCTACTCTTAAAATCACTCTTTTATAGAGGTTTTTCAAAAATATAAATAATCATCAAAACGTCATCTTTCATCAACTTGGAAACTTTTTAAAAACATCATTATTCCTACTAGAAGTGAATTTAAAAAATTCTTCTGTGGATTTAGTGACGGTATCTTTTGACCTAGTTGCTTAAACAATATCGTTAAAAAGAACTTCTATTGAATTGCGAGTATCTGTCATAAATACTATAGTCTTCGCAGGATATTTACAAGTAGTCTTTTCATTGTTTTTTAATTAATGATAACTTATCAATACGACTCATTTGCTTAATTTCGTACTCACGTTTGAGCGCTTGGCTTTTATTGCTCACTTTTTCTTGATAAACTAATTCACAAGGCGCATATGCACGTGTGTACTTCGCACCACCTTTTATTTTGCCATTGTGCTGCCTAATACGTTTGGCAATATCATTACTAATACCACAATAAAGCGAGTTGTTGACACAATGAAGTAAATACACAAACCAAACTTTATTAACCAATTTAATTTTAATGATATAGTATAATAATGAAGTTTAATCCATCTCGCTACTTTAATGGAAAAAACTTACAACCCCAAACAAATTGAAGAAAAATTTTGTTTACTTTGGGAAGATAAAAACCTGTTCTCATCTGATTCAAACACCATTAGCAAAAATGCATATTGCATTATGTTACCACCCCCAAATGTTACAGGCTCGCTACACATGGGGCATGCTTTCCAGCATACGATTATGGACATATTAACGCGCTATCATCGTGCAAATGGCGAGCAAACTCTTTGGCAACCAGGTACAGACCATGCAGGCATTGCCACACAAATAGTGGTTGAGCGTCAATTAGCAGTACAAGACATAACTCGTCATGAGATTGGTCGGGATAAATTTATTGATAAAATTTGGGATTGGAAAGCACAATCTGGCGGCACAATCACTTCACAAATGCGCAGGCTTGGCTCATCAGTTGATTGGAAAAAAGAACGATTTACCATGGATGATGGCTTATCTAACGCCGTTAAAAAAGTATTCATACAACTCTTTCAAGAGGGGCTTATTTATCGTGGTAAGCGCTTGGTTAATTGGGATCCAGTATTACATACTGCCGTATCCGACCTTGAAGTCATTAGCACCGAAGAACAAGGCTCGCTTTGGTACATGCGTTATCCTATAACCAATACTGACAAGGTAATGATTGTTGCAACCACACGCCCTGAAACCATGCTAGGAGATAGTGCCGTTGCTGTTCACCCAGATGATAGGCGTTATACACATCTGATTGGCAAAACCATTGACTTACCCCTAACCAATCGAAAAATTCCAATCATTGCAGACGATTATGTTGACGTAGAATTTGGCACAGGCTGCGTTAAAATTACCCCTGCTCATGACTTTAACGACTATGAAATGGGGTTACGTCATCATTTAGATGTTATTAACATCTTAACTGATGATGCTAGAATTAATAGCGTGGTTGATAGTGCCTACACAGGCATGGATAGATTTAAAGCGCGCAAGCAAATCGTTCAAGATTTAGATAATCAGGATTTGCTAGAAAAAATTGAGCCACATAAATTGATGATACCGCGTGGCGATAGAACAAATGCAGTTATTGAACCTTATTTAACTGACCAATGGTTTGTTAAAATCAAACCATTAGCCCAACCTGCCATTGATGCGGTTAAAAATGGGGATATTCGTTTTATTCCTGAAAACTGGAACAAAACTTATTTTAACTGGATGGATAGCATTCAAGATTGGTGCATTTCTCGCCAAATTTGGTGGGGACATCGCATTCCTGCATGGTATGACGACAAAGGCAATATATTTGTTGCAGACTCACTTGAGCAAGCACAAAAACAAGCAGGAGAAGGCGTCACCCTTACTCAAGATGAAGATGTGCTTGATACTTGGTTTTCCTCGGCTTTATGGCCATTTTCAACCCTAGGCTGGCCTGAAAAAACGCCTGATTTATCGCGCTTCTATCCAACTGATGTGCTGGTCACTGGCTTTGATATTATCTTTTTTTGGGTGGCTCGTATGATTATGTTTGGGCTTAAATTTACAGGCAAAGTACCCTTTAAAGACATTTATATCACTGGCTTAATCAAAGACGGGCAAGGGCAAAAAATGTCTAAATCCAAAGGCAATGTGCTTGACCCAATTGATTTAATCGATGGCATTACTTTGCAAAATCTACTTAAAAAACGCACGCAAGGGTTAATGCAACCGAAAATGGCAGAAAAAATCAGAAAGCAAACCGAAAAAGAGTTTGCTGATGGTATTCCAGCCTTTGGTACTGATGCACTACGCTTTACTTTCTCTACCTTGGCTTCTTTTGGTCGTGATATTAAGTTTGATTTAAAACGAGTTGAAGGCTATCGTAATTTTTGTAACAAACTTTGGAATGCTTCACGTTTCGTATTAATGAAACTTGAAGGTGAAACCATTGATACTAATGCACAATTATCAACAGCTGACAAATGGATTTTATCTCGCTTGCAAAGCACTAAAACTAATGTTGAAAAGCATTTAAATGATTATCGCCTTGATTTAATGAGTCAAACTTTATATGAGTTTGTTTGGCATGACTATTGTGATTGGTATCTTGAATTGTCTAAGGCATTATTACAAGATGATACGAGCAAAGCAGGTACACAAGCCACTTTAATCAAAGTTCTAAATGAAATAGTGACTCTGTTACACCCTATCATTCCATTTATCACTGAGGAAATTTTTGAGCAATGTAATGTAATTACAAACTGTGATAACTCGAGTTTAATGACTCAACCCTATCCAAGAGCAGTTAATAATCTAATATCCACCAAGGCCGAGGCAGAAATTAAATGGCTACAAGCCTTTATTTTAGGCATTCGCCAAATTCGTGGTGAAATGAACATTCCACCCTCAAAACCACTACCTTGCTTTGTACAAAACTTTAACGCTACGGATGAGCAATATCTGGCTAACAATATAGGTATTCTAAACTCACTAGCAAAAATGAAAAGTATTGATAAGTTAACCGCCACCGAACAAGCGCCAGAATCAGCCACTGCCTTAATTAATGATATGAAAATTTTCATTCCATTGGCTGGCTTGATTGATAAAAACCAAGAAATCACGCGCCTTAATAAAGAAATTGAAAAATTAGAAAAGCAAAAAAATCAGTTTGAGGGTAAATTAAACAATGAAAATTTTATAAAAGGTGCGCCTGAGGCGATCATTAATATAAAAAGAGAAAGACTAGCCACAACACTGTCTGCTATTCATGATTTTAACAATCAACTTAAAAAAATATCCAGTTTATGAATTTTATTAAATATTTATTACTAATAAGTGTGCTAATTAGCACACTTATTCATGCAAAATCATTCGTGTATATCACTGACCAAGTAGACATTCCAATGCGCGAGAATAAAACATTTGGTGATAATATAGTGCGCTCTTTATCTTCTGGGTCAAAACTCTCCATCTTACAAGCCACTGAAGATGGCTGGACTCAAGTTAAATATGAGAACTCAACAGGCTGGGTCATTTCAAGATATTTATCTAACAATCCATCCGCAAGATTGCAATTAGAAAAGCTTAAACGAAGTCATAATGCCAATAAATTATTAACATCCAAGCAAAATAAAAGGAATACAGCGCTTGGAAAACAAATCAAAACCTTAAAAAGTCAAAACACCAAGCTTTCTGTGCAAATTAGCAAATCTCAAGCTGAAAAGCAACATGTTGAGCAAATCTATAAAGATGCACTAAAACTTGAACATTCTAACGAAAAGCTCACCACACAAGTATTACAACTAAAAGTTGAAATTCAACTATTAGAGAACAACAACACCGCCACACAAGAGTCTAGTTCTCGCAATTGGTTCATTACAGGTGGCTTGATGTTATTTTTTGGCATTATGATAGGTTTCATTTTTCCAAGCTTTGTTAACCGCAGGAGATATTAATGAATTTACTAAAAACCGCATACACATTTGATGACGTATTACTAGTACCCGCACACTCAAAAACCATGCCAAAAGAAGTAAGTCTAACGACGCAATTAACTAAAAACATTACCCTTAATACACCCATTCTTTCAGCAGCAATGGACACTGTAACTGAGTCCAAACTGGCTATTACTATTGCCCAAGAAGGTGGTATTGGTATTATTCATAAAAATATGTCAGTGGCAGAACAAGCCAATGAAGTACGCCGTGTCAAACGCTTTGAATCAGGTATTATCAGAGAGCCAATCACTATCTCACCAAAAGCAACTATTGCTGATGTCTTTAAAATGCAACAACGGCACAACATTTCTGCCTTACCTGTGGTTGAGGGTAATATTATTGTCGGCTTAGTCACAGGTAGAGATGTAAGATTCGAAACCCGTTTAGGTGAATTGGTTAAAAACGTCATGACCCCACAAAACAAATTAATTACCGTTCAAGAAGGTACAGACATGAACGAGGTAAGATCATTATTACAAAAACATCGCATTGAGCGTGTTGTCATAACCGATGATACATTTAACCTTAAAGGTATGATTAATGTCAGTGATATTCAAAAATCAACAGATTTTCCTAATGCTTGCAAAGACTCAGAAGAGCGTTTGCGCGTAGGTGCTGCTGTTGGTGTTAGTGCTGGCACAAGTAAGCGTATTGATGCACTTGTTGAAGCGGGTATGGACGTTATTGTTATTGACACTGCTCATGGGCACTCTCAAGGCGTGCTTGATAGAGTTGCAAAAACCAAAATCAAACATCCAAACTTGGCTATTATTGCTGGCAATATCGCCACAGGTGCAGCGGCGCTAGATTTAGTCAAAGCAGGTGCAGATTGTGTAAAAGTAGGTATTGGTCCAGGTAGTATTTGCACCACTCGTATTGTTGCTGGTGTAGGTGTACCACAAATCAGTGCTATTTCAGAAGTGGCAGACGCACTCAAAGGTACGGGCATACCGCTCATTGCCGATGGTGGCATTCGTTATTCTGGTGACATTGCTAAAGCATTCGCTGCTGGTGCATACTCCGTTATGTTAGGTTCAATGCTAGCAGGTACCGAAGAATCTCCAGGCGAGGTTGAACTTTACCAAGGACGTTCTTACAAGTCCTATCGTGGCATGGGCTCATTAGGTGCAATGAACCAAGCACATGGCTCATCTGATCGCTATTTTCAATCAGATTCAAAAGCTGACAAACTAGTACCAGAAGGTGTTGAAGGTCGTGTTCCATTTAAAGGCTCTATGCGCCCCATCATTCACCAAATGGTTGGCGGTGTTAGATCTTCTATGGGCTACACTGGTTGTGATACGTTAGAAAAAATGCGCACAAACGCACAATTCGTACAAGTCACCTCAGCAGGCATGATTGAATCCCATGTTCACGATGTATCCATTACAAAAGAAGCGCCAAACTACCATCAATAATCATCAAACTTTCTCACCAAGATTCCTTTTGCTTGTTTAGCCAAAAAATACCACAAAAGTGATTCGTTTTGGACAAATTTCTGAGCAAGAATTTTTAACCAGTTATTGGCAAAAAAAGCCAGTACTAATCAAACAAGCGCTACCTGATTTCATCACGCCCATCATGCCTGATAAATTAGCTGGTCTTTCACTCGAAGAAGAGTTTGAATCAAGGTTAATTACTGGTTCAATCGCCAATCAAAAATGGTCGCTAACCAATGGTCCATTTTTAGAAAATACATTCGCCAATTTACCAGAGCAAGATTGGACGCTATTAGTCCAAGGGGTTGATAGATATATCAACGAAGTGCACCAGCTCATCAAGAAATTTGACTTTATACCACGTTGGCGATTTGACGATGTCATGATATCTTATGCAACTTTAGGCGGCAGTGTTGGTCCACACATGGATTATTACGATGTATTTTTATTACAAGGTAGTGGTGAACGTCGCTGGCATATTAGCACCAAACATTGTGAATTAGACAATTATTTAGCCAACACCCCACTTAGGATTATGAGCGCCTTTCAACCTGAACAAATATTTAATGTTGAACCAGGAGATATACTCTATATACCACCCAAAGTTGCACATCACGGCATTAGCCTAGACGACAATTGCACCACCCTGTCGTTTGGCTATCGCGCTTATTCAGCCAAAGAGATGTATGAATTTATTAACAAACCCTGCCCAAAAGAACAAGCTAATCAATACTATCAAGATCCAACTTGGGACAATACCAACACCCCGGCCTTAATTTCTAATTCTGCTATAAAACAAGCCAATAAAATTCTTAACATGAGTGCTCATGAATTCGCCAAGTTTGTCACCAAACTTGATATCCTAGATAGTCAAATTCTACAAAATTTTGAGTTTGACATTCAAACAGAAAACTTCAATATAAACGCACACTACGAACTTCACCCTGTTTGTAAAGTTGCTTACCTATTAGAACATGGGCTTGTTAAAATATTTATCAACGCTAAGATGTTTGATGTTAAAAACTATGACACTAATATCTTGTTGCAATTTTGCAACACTAGACGCACCCAAAATACACGATTATCTAAACAGTTATTCAAATTAAATTTATTAAAGGAAAATATTAATTACCTTCATCTTTCCATTTAGTTCTAGGCTTATTCTTTCTTGGTCTTGTAATCCTCCCATTTTTAACCACTGCTAAAAATAGAATTTCCGTTGTTTAAATAGCCTCAAGTAGCTTTCTTGGTGGAATACCACCAATCGAACTATGAGGTCGTTCGTTATTATATACCCACATCCATTGTGTTGCTAACGATTGAGCGTGCTCAATCGAATCAAAAATATGCATATTCAACCATTCGTTTCTTGCTGTTCTGTTAAATCTTTCTATATAGGCATTTTGGGTTGGTTTGCCTGGTTGTATATACATAAGCTCAATATCCATTGCTTGTGCCCATTCTCTGAGTATATGAGATATATATTCTGGACCATTATCACATCTGATGGCTTTGGGTTTGCTACGCCATTGAATAAGTTGCTCTAATGATTGAATCACTCGTTGTGCTGGTAATGAGTGGTCTATTTCAATGCTTAGACACTCTCTGTTGTAATCATCAATCACATTAAAGGTTCTAATTTTTCTACCTGTATTTAAAGAGTCTGACATAAAATCCATTGACCAAATTTGATTGATTGTCATTGGTACGCTTAAAGCTTGTGGCTTATCGCGTTTGATTCTTCTTCTAGGCTTAATCCTAAGATTGAGTTCTAGTTGCCTGTAAATACGATACACACGCTTGTGATTCCACCTAAAACCTTTTATGTTACGTAAATACATAAAGCACAATCCAAATCCCCATTGCTTGTGTGTTGTGGTTAATCGCAATAACCAATCAGCAATTAGCTCATTCTCGGATGATAACTTTGGCTCGTACCGATAACATGTCTCGCTGATCTTAAAAGCCTGGCAAGCTAATCGTGCTGTTACTCTGTGTTTATTAATACTCTGCTTGACCATCTTCTTACGTAAAGATGGTCTTAAAACTTTTTTGTTAATGCCTCTTGTACAATCATTGCCTTTAAGCGCTCATCGGCGTACATCTTCTTAAGCCTTGTATTCTCTGCTTCAAGTTCTTTAAGTCTAGTTATCATTGATGTATCCATGCCGCCATATTTAGCACGCCATTTATAAAAAGTGGCACTGCTCATACTGTGCTCTCTGCATAGTTCAGATACTGGCGTACCTGCTTGTGCTTGATTAAGAATTTGCATGATTTGTGAATCTGATTTACGTGTTGTTTTCATTTGAATCTCCTTATGTTTTGATTATAAGAAAATTCTACTTTTATTGGGTGTTAATTTTTGGGAGGATTACAAAACTTAGTGAGCGCATAACAAAACTAGGAAAATCCATATCAAACAATCCAAACAACCCCAAACTTTTTAACAAAGCAATCAATGCTTTAAAACAAGGAAAAAACAAAACAGCAAACGACTTATTTGCACAAATAGCAAAAAACAACGTCAACACAATAAAAATAGTCGCAGAAGTGGCTTTTCAACGAGTACAAATTGCCAAAGATGATATTTGTTATACAGACGCTTTAAAACACTATCAAACAGCCCATTATTTGGCACCAGAAAATACACCTTATCTTAATGAACTTGGGCGCTTATTTATAACACATTGGGCGAGTATCAAAAAGCCATTGAATATTATGAATTAGCGGTGACTATATTGGGAAAAACTTTTGGGGTTGAACATCCACTCACAAAAATAGCAACTCAAAATTTAGCAAATGCAAAAAAAAGCACTGGCAAATAAACAATAAAACCAAATAAGTCTGTTTAGAGAGCTTATCTCATTTCCAAGCTCTGCTTGGGAATGAGGAGTAACTTTTGACATTGTTGCCCATTAGGCGCTTTATCGCCTTTCCATATATAATCTACAAGCACACCCAGTAAAATCAATCAAACAAAGCCAATGTATTTTATGAGCGATTTGCTGGTTAATGGCAAATCAATCAGAACATTCAATCTTTAGGACGTTTAGTTGAGTGGCGTGGCAAATAAAATTCAATCAGATGTGATAATGGTCCTGAATATATTATCCAATTACTACGAGATTGGGCGCAAGCAAGTGATATTGAGATTAAATACATCCAAACTAGGCAAGCCCACACAAAATGCCTATATTGAACGATTTAAATCACCAATGAAGCCAGCCCTAAAAAAGCCACAAAACCAATAACATCAGTAATCGTCGTCAAAATAACACCACCAGCAAGTGCAGGGTCAATTTTGAATTTAACTAATAGTAAGGGTAAAAACGCACCTGAAAAAGCAGCAAAAATTAGGTTAACAATAACTGCCAATGCAATTACTAAACTTAGCATCAAATCTGAAAACCAAACATAAGTTGCCACACTGATCACCAAAGACCAGACAATGCCATTTAAAAAGCCGATTGCTACTTCCTTGTTCATTAATACTTTAAGATTAGATGTGGTTACTCTACCCGTTGCAATGCCACGCGTTACCAAGATAAGTGTTTGCGTACCAGCAATACCACCCATTGAAGCCACGACTGGCATTAAAATTGCCAGTGCAATTTTTGCTTGCAAAGTGGCTTCAAAAAGACCAATAAAAAAGACAGCAATAAAGACTGTAATCAAATTAACACCAAGCCAGATACTACGGCGTTTAGTGCTTTGCATAACAGGCGCAAACACATCCTCTTCCTCATTCAAGCCCGCCATTGACATCACCGAATGTTCGGCTTCATCACGAATAACATCGACCACATCATCAATAGTAATACGACCAATTAGTTGATTATTTTCATCAACGACAGGGGCGGATATTAAATTTCGTTTTTCAAAAAGACTAACGACCTCACTATCAGTAGTGGCGGCTAAAATAGGTTTTAAATCCTTGTTAATAAGCGAATCAATATTTTGCTCGGCCTCATTAGTTAACAAAGTAGAAATGTAAATAGAGCCTAAATATTGATAGGTTCTATCAACCACAAACACCTGATCAGTATCAATTGGCATTTCTTTTAATAGGCGCAGGTAACGAATAACTGTACGCACTGTCACATCATTGCGCACAGTGATAATATCAATATTCATCAAACCGCCAGCAGAATCTTCAGGATAAGACAGGACTCGTTTTAAATGGTCTTTATGTTTATAATCCAACGTTAATAGCAAATTGTGTAATGCCGATTCAGGCAATACAGGCACAATGTCAGCCAAATCATCCATGTCCAAGCCTTCTGTGGCTTTTACAATGCCGTTAACATCCATCTTGCTTAACAATTGAGATTTGACATTTTCATTTAAATCTTTAAGAATATCACCTTGGGTTTCAGAATCAATATTCAACCAAAGCCGAGTTCTATTTTTAGGTGGCACACTTTCTAATAGACGAGCAATTTCAGCCGGATGCAAAGTGGCAAGTTGGGAGGTGGCTTCTTCATACTTCAAACCCTCCAAAGATGTCATTAATCTTTGGAGGCAATCTTTAAAAGAAGTATTTTTAACTTCTGACATGCTTGTTATTCTTAACTATTGAGCATATAAATATTTAAATATTACTCAGATTGTTATTATTATTTTTTCTATGGTCATTTAATTTTTCTTTATGTTTTCTAATTTGAGCATCTAACTTATTAACCATTTGATCAATAGAATTATACATATTGCTACTTTCTGCTTTTGCAAACAAATCTGCACCGCTAACATGGATTGTTGCCTCGGCTTTTTGCACATCTTTTTCAACTTCTAAAATCATGTTAATATTAATTACCTGATCAAAATGATGCTTTATTTTGGATAATTTTGTAAGAGAATGTTGTTTAATTGCCTCGGTAATATCAAGATGGTGACCAGAAATATTTAACTGCATATACACTCCTTAAATGTTATTGAAAAATCACTTATATTAAAGCACAACTTTATGCCAAATTATAAAGTATTTGTGTATGTTTAAAGCAAATAAAATCCCATTAAGGCTTCTTTTGTGTGTATAATGACAGATTTACTTACTTAAATATTTAGGAAACCAAATGGACGCAACAAATCAACATTCTAATAAATTAAGTGCAAAAAGAATTGCATTACAAAATACGTTCAAAGCTCATACACAAGCTAATGGATTTTCTTATGAAGAGTGGATTAATCCACCAGTGGGTTCTTTTTATGAAGGCTATAAAAAAGAATTAGATGAAATTAACAATGAAATGGCACCGCCATTAACCTACCAGTCATAATAACTTTCTGATTGGTGATAAAAGCCCCGTTTCGGGGCTTTTTGCTTTTTTAAGATAAACACAATGTCCTATTTAATGTCAAACTATACACCACTTGAAGTTACCTTTGTTAAAGGTAGGGGCTGCTACCTGATAGATGACAAAGGCGAGCAATACCTAGATGCAATTTGTGGTGTTGGTGTTGTTGGTCTTGGGCATTGCCATCAAGATATTACACAAGCAATTCAAACACAAGCTGCCAATCTACTACATACTAGCAATTGGTATCACATTCAACACCAAGAAGATTTGGCTGAAAAATTATGCCAATTGTCTAATATGGACGCTGCTTTTTTTTCTAACTCTGGCGCTGAAGCCAATGAGGCGGCTATTAAAATTGCACGTCTGCATGGTCACTCTAAAAACATTAATAACCCAACCATACTCACAGCCAATCAAAGCTTTCATGGACGCACTATGGCTACACTATCAGCCACTGGAAACCCTAAAATACAAGCAGGTTTTGCACCATTGGTTAGCGCATTTATTCACATTGACTTTAATGACATTAACGCCATTAAAGCCCATGAAAATAATAATAACATTGTTGCAGTTATGCTTGAACCTATCCAAGGTGAGAGTGGTATTATTATTCCAAATGAGTATTACTTAAATCAAGTTCAAGAAATTTGTAATAATAACAATTGGTTATTAATTCTTGACGAGGTGCAAACAGGTATAGGTCGTACTGGCAAGTTATTTGCACATTTTTATAATAATATAACGCCAGATTTGCTCACTTTGGCAAAAGGGCTTGGTAATGGCGTGCCAATCGGTGCTTGCCTTGCAAAAGGCAAGGCTTCAAAATTACTCACACCTGGCACACATGGTTCTACTTTTGGCGGCAATCCTTTAGTTTGCAAAACGGCACTAACCGTATTGAATATTATTGAAAAAGACAACATTTTAGACAATGTTTTAATGATGGAAAAATACATAATATCTGGCTTTAAAAACAAACTTAAAAATTCAAATAAGGTGTTTGAAATTCGCTCGAAAGGACTAATGATTGCCATTGAGCTAAACCAAGATTGTTCTACACTTTTACAAAAAGCATTAGACAATCAACTCTTAATTAACATCACTGGACAATCAATACGTCTACTTCCACCCTTGATTATTAATAAATATGACGCTGATATTCTTATTAATAAAGTTAGCAACCTAGTTAATGCTTTATAAACAGGAGGCACCTATGACAAATCACTTTATTAATCTAGATGATTTATCAAATCATAACTTAACTCAAATTATCAAACAAGCAATTACACTCAAAAAACAATATAAATCTGGAGAAATCAACAAAGCACTAGAACATAAAACATTGGCCATGATTTTTGACAAACCCTCCACACGCACACGTGTTTCTTTTGAGGCAGGCATGACCCAATTAGGTGGTCGTGCTCTATTTTTGTCCGATAAAGACATTCAGCTAGGTCGTGGCGAACCAATTATTGATAGTGCAATTGTAATTAGTTCAATGGTTGATGCCATTGTGATGCGCGTCTCTTCTCATAAGGATATTCACACCTTTGCTGAAAGTTCCTCTGTACCAATTATTAACGCACTGTCTGATGAGTCGCATCCTTGCCAGCTACTAGCTGATATAATGACTTACCAAGAACATAATGGCTCTATTGTCAATAAAACCGTGGCTTGGATTGGCGATGGTAACAACATGTGCCTTACTTATATGCAAGCAGCAAAAAGTTTTAACTTTAGACTTAACATTGCCGCCCCTAAAAACCACCAACCAAATCAAAGTTTTATTGAAAAATATGCCAACCATATTCATTTATTCACCGATGCACAAAAAGCCTGCCAAGATGTGGACTTGGTTGTGACTGATGTTTGGGCAAGCATGGGGCAAGAAGTTGAACAAACAAAACGTGAAATTACTTTTAAAGACTTTCAAGTCAATACAGCCTTGATGTCAAAAACCAAACCTGATGCTGTATTTATGCATTGCTTACCTGCACACCGTGGAGAAGAGGTGTCTGCCAATGTGATTGATGGCGAGCAAAGTTTAGTATGGGATGAAGCTGAAAATCGCTTACATGTACAAAAAGCATTGTTGTTATATTTATTAAATTAAACGTTTTAAGACCGGTTCATTGCTTGCTGATAGAATTTAACACCTCGTTCTACTTTTTCTCGCTTGTGTGACACACGCCAGCGATTAGTATCACGTAGTGAATAAACGCAACCGCAGTATTCTTGCTGATAGAACACTTCACGTTTAGATAATTCCAACATTCTACTTGACCCGCCCTGCTTACGCCAATTAAAATCCCAATAGGAGATACCCTCAAATGACTGTGTTGCACGCATGCCGCAGCTGTTAATTTGATTCATGTCTTTCCAGCGGGAAATGCCAAGCGTTGAAGAGATCAAATTAAACCCGTGGTCTTGAGCATATTGGGCAGTTACTTCAAAGCGCATATCAAAGCAGGTGGTACAACGCTCGCCACGTTCTGGCTCATTCTCTTGGCCTTTAGTGCGATCAAACCAATTATCACAATCATAATCTGCATCAATAAATGGCATGTTGAGCTTTTGTGCAAAGCGAATGTTTTCTTCTTTGCGTAATTCGTATTCTTCTGTTGGATGAATATTCGGATTGTAAAAGAAGACGGTGGTGTCAATATTTGATGCTACTAAAGCCTCCATAATTTCCCCAGCACAAGGTGCACAGCAAGAATGCATGAGTAGTTTAGTTTCTCCATTTGGTGTGGTTAATTTAGGGCGTCTGTAACCCGACAGACTGTAATCTACTTGAGGCACTGTTTAACCTTTTTTAGCACTTCCCAAGCTTCACGCTTGAATTGCTCGTTTGTCAGAATCTCACTTGGATGATGGGTAGAAAAATGCTTATATAAAGATGGTTTTAATCCTGAACTCATTAATAATACTGTTTTTGCATTATATTGTTTAAGTATTTGATTTAAATTATCAGCATTGATACTAATACATTTAATGTCATACTCTTTAAGCTTAATAGCGCCTAGCATTTTGAATAAAAAATCTTGAGTCTTGCCTATTTGACAAAATGAATGAGGGTTTTTGGTTTCAATCACTAAACATTGTGTATCAATTTTTAGTTCGTTCAAATCTTGAACTTTTGCTTGAACATGCAAAAACTTAGGCATGCTAAGTGCCTCTAAATAATGAGATCTTAGTGACGCATTCATATTTGAGGGTGTGCCTTATTAGTGGCAGCCATGACTTTATTTAAACCATGAACATAAGCTTTTGCGCTAGCGGTGATAATATCAGTATCAACCCCTTGTCCATTAACAATACGACCATTATGCTCTAAGCGCACGTTCACCTCGCCAAGCGCATCTGTGCCTTGAGTAACATTTGAAACAGAATACAATTGCAGATTTATTTTAATACCTGCCAATGAATCAATCGCACTAAAAGTAGCATCTACTGCACCTGAAGTATTGGCCGTTGCTGTTTGCTCTTTATCATTAATTGACAGCACAACAGTTGCTGTATTTTCTTCACCTGTTTCCGTGCATACTTTCAAAGATACCAGTTTGATAGCCTCATAAGTCTCTGTTTGCGTTTCAGATACTAGCGCTTGCAAATCTTCATCGAAAATTTCATGCTTTTTATCTGCCAATTCTTTAAAACGCCTAAAAGTATCATTAAGACTTTTTTCATTATCAAATTCAACACCTAACTCAGCCAATCTTACTTTAAACGCATTGCGACCTGAATGTTTGCCCAATACCAACTGATTGGCATTCCAGCCAACATCTTCAGCACGCATGATTTCATAAGTCTCTCGGTGTTTAAGCACACCATCTTGATGAATGCCTGCCTCATGAGCAAAAGCATTTGCACCAACAATTGCTTTATTGGGTTGTACAATAAAACCTGTCACACTTGAAACCAAGCGTGAGGCTGACAAAATATGCGTGGCATTAATGTCGGTATCACAATCAAAAATATCTTGGCGAGTTCGCACTGCCATGACCAATTCTTCTAGTGATGTATTACCTGCACGCTCGCCCAAGCCATTAATAGTGCATTCAACTTGCCTTGCGCCATTTAGTACAGCAGATAACGAATTGGCTACCGCCAAACCCAAATCATTATGACAATGCGCTGAAAAAATAGCCTTATCAGAATTTGACACACGCTCAATCAAAGATTTAATGGTTGCACCAAATTGATGCGGAATGTTATAACCCACTGTATCAGGAATATTAATGGTTGTTGCGCCTGCTTTAATCGTCGCCTCGATAATACGACATAAAAAATCCTCATTTGATCGACCTGCATCTTCTGGCGAAAATTCAACATCATCCGTGTATCGTTTAGCTCTCTTAACAGCACGAACTGCTTGCTCTACCACTTGATTAGGCGTCATTTTCAGTTTCATCTTCATGTGAATATCAGATGTGGCAATAAAAGTATGAATACGTGATGCGTTAGCACCTATTAATGCCTCTCCTGCACGGTCAATATCCTTATCAAGCGTCCTGGCCAATGAACAAATAACTGAATCTTGTACTACATTAGCCACGGCTTGTACGGCTTCAAAATCTCCCGTTGATGCAATGGCAAAACCTGCTTCAATGACATCTACTTTCATTTTTTCCAATACTTTGGCAATGCGTACTTTTTCATCCTTAGTCATGGATGCGCCAGGTGATTGTTCACCATCACGAAGGGTTGTATCAAAAATAATTAGTTTATTAGACACTTAAGTCTCCTATTGGTTTGTTTAAGCTTGCAAATTGTGAGAAGCAAGATTTTTCAATCGTGCACAAATAATAATTGCCCTAGGGCAATAATCGTAGTGAAAACAAAGAAATGTTTTCTATAGGAGAATTAAATTTAAATTTATTAATCATAACTAGGAATAATTATAGAGGAAATTCAACCTTTTTTAGTGTATTTTTTAAAATGACGCCTTTTTCTTACTTTAATCATTGTTGTTAATAGTCCTGACAACGCATAAACAAAAAAGAAAACAAACAAAATAGCACTAGGCTCTAAGGTAACGACAATAATAATCAAGGTGGCAAATAACAATAATTTAAATGAGGATCTGCCTTTTAGATTAACCTCTTTAAAACTATTATAACGAATGTTACTAACCATTAGCACGCCAGAACCAACCAGAATAATCCAACTGACTAAAATTAAATATTGATCATAATCAGTCACACCAATCATTTCTTTAGTCCAAATCAAACCTGCAATTAATGCTGCGGCGGCAGGGGAAGGCAGTCCTTGGAAATAATGTTTATCCTCTATGCCAATTTGTGTATTAAAACGAGCTAAACGAAGTGCGCCTGCCGCTACATAGACAAAAGCACCTAACCAGCCAATTTTTCCCAAATCAGACAACAGCCAAAAATACATCAATAGTGCGGGTGCCACGCCAAATGAAATCATATCCGCCATAGAATCATACTGTGCGCCAAATTCACTTTGAGTATTGGTCAAGCGAGCCACATGACCATCAAGCCCGTCCCATAACATAGCAATAAATATTGCAATTGCAGCATCAGTGTACTGACCTTTAGTGGCAAGAATAATAGCAAAAAAACCAGAAAACAACCCAAATGTTGTGAGAATATTGGGTAGTAAGTAAACACCTCTTTTTGTTTTTCTTTCCATTGTATGTTATTCTCTAAAATACCCAATCAAATTAGGCATTGATTAAAGAATGACTAGTTTTTGGATTGGTCAACAATCTTATTTTTGTTAATCCAGGGCATCATAGAACGAAGTGACTCGCCTACTTGTTCAATTTGATGCTTACGCTGGACATCGCGACGCGCAGGAAGCTCGCCCACATTAGCCACAAATTCTTTAGCAAAAGTGCCGTCTTGAATTTCACTCAAAATCTTTTTCATTTCAGCTTTAATATCAGCAGTCACAATGCGAGGACCACGAGTAACATCACCATATTCAGCCGTATTTGAGATTGAATAACGCATATTGGCAATACCACCTTCATACATTAAATCAACAATTAACTTTAATTCATGAAGACACTCAAAGTATGCCATTTCTGGCTCATAACCAGCTTCTACCAAAGTTTCAAAACCTGCTTGAACCAAAGCAGTTGTGCCACCACATAAAACCACCTGCTCACCAAATAAGTCTGTTTCAGTTTCATCTTTAAATGAAGTTTCTAAAATACCAGTACGACCGCCACCAATAGCACAAGCGTAAGATAACGCAATAGCTTTAGCATTGCCTGAGGCATCTTGAGATACTGCAATAAGGTCTGGAATGCCGCCACCTTTAACAAATTCTGAGCGCACTGTGTGTCCTGGTGCTTTTGGGGCAATCATGATAACGTCTAAATCAGCACGTGGTGTAATTCTATTGTAATGGATATTAAAACCATGGGCAAATGCCAAGGTTGCACCTTGTTTAAGATTTGGCTCGATGCTATCTGTATAAATTTGAGCTTGAAATTCATCAGGCGCTAAAACCATGACCAAATCTGCCCAAGCAGTTGCCTGCTCAATTGATTTAACAGTTAATCCAGCAGCAGATGCTTTTTCTGAAGATGCGGAGCCAGGTCGAAGTGCAACAATTACTTCAACGCCAGAATCCTTTAGGTTATTTGCATGCGCATGACCTTGTGAGCCATAGCCTACAACGGTAACTTTCATGCTTTTAATAATATTTAAATCTGCATCTTTGTCGTAATATCTATTCATTTTTTTCCTCTATTTTTTTAAACGCCTAATGCGTCTTTTGTTAATTTTCTCTTTTCATGCAAACGCCAGTCACGCCTGTTCTAGAAACCTCTAAAATTTTTGAAGCACCTAAACTTTCTAAAAAATCACTAATTTTTTGACTTTTTCCTGCCATTTCAATCGTATAAGTGTCTTCTGATACATCAACTATTTTGCATGAAAAGACATCAATTTGTTTGTCAATATCAGCCTGTGTTTGTTGATTGACATTCACTTTAACCAATAATAATTCACGCTCAATATGTTCAGTTGCGGTTAAATCTGTTACTTTGACTACGTCAATCAATTTATTAAGCTGCTTAACAATTTGTTCAATAATACCATCATCACCAATACTGACAATAGTCATGCGTGACAAGGTTGAATCGTTAGTTGCTGCAACTGTGAGTGATTCAATATTAAACCCGCGAGCAGAAAACAGCCCTGCCACTCTAGAAAGCGCACCTGCTTCATTTTCTAATAATACTGAAATAATGTGTCTCATACTAAATTCAGCCCCTCGTCATTCGTTGATGTCATCTCATCACGACCTGTTAATAACATCTCGTGGTGTCCTGCACCTGATGGAATCATTGGGAATACATTTTCTGTAGGGTCGGTCAAAATATCTAAAAATACCGTTCTGTCTTTTTGTTTGAATGCTTCAATCAATGCTGGCTTTAAATCTAGTTCTTTTTCAACCTTAATACCTATGTGTCCATAACTTTCTGATAGCTTTACAAAATCAGGCAGCGCATCCATATATGACATTGAGTAACGTTTGTCATAAAAAAACTCCTGCCATTGACGCACCATACCCAAATAGCCATTATTAAGATTAACAATCTTAACAGGTGTTGCATATTGCAACATGGTCGATAATTCCTGAGTCATCATTTGAATACTGCCTTCACTAGTTATACATGCAACATCCAGCTCTGGCTTAGCAAGCTTTGCACCCATGGCAGCCGGCAAACCAAAACCCATCGTACCCAAACCGCCAGAACTAATCCAACGGCGTGGCTGGTCAAATTGGTAATATTGTGCTGCCCACATTTGATGCTGACCTACATCAGAAGCCACAATAGCGTTGCCTTTTGTCACTTCATATAGAGTTTCAATGACGGTTTGTGGTTTGATAACACCTGACTTATTTTGATAAGCTAAAGAATCAATAGAACGCCACTGATCAATTTGCGACCACCAAAAGGAAATATCTTGAATAGACTTGGTTTTCATCTTAATGATTAAATCATTAAGTACTGATTTAACATCACCTACAATTGCTATATCTACAGACACATTTTTGGCAATAGAAGACGGGTCAATATCGATATGAATAATTTTTGCATCGGGGCAAAATTTATCAACATTAGCTGTCACTCTATCATCAAATCTAACGCCTAAGGCAATCACACAATCTGCGCCATGCATCGCCATATTGGCTTCATAAGTGCCGTGCATACCCAGCATGCCTAATGATTGTTTATCAGTGGCTGGATAAGCGCCTAAGCCCATCAATGTTTGTGTGATTGGAAATCCTAACTGGCGTGTAAATGCTCGAAGTTCAAAGTCAGCATTACCAATAATGCAACCGCCACCAGAATAAATAATTGGACGTTTGGCTGATGCAATCAAATCGACTGCAGTATTAATTTGGGCACTATCAGCACGAGATGGAATCTGATATGAGCGCATCTTGACTGAATTTGGATAGGGTTTTGACTCAATAGTAGCAATGGTAATATCTTTAGGGATATCAATTAATACAGGACCAGGTCGACCTGTCGTTGCAATATGAAATGCTTTTTTGATGGTATTGG
Source organism: Candidatus Ruthturnera sp. Tsphm01 (assembly GCA_030142985.1). Classification (GTDB taxonomy): domain Bacteria; phylum Pseudomonadota; class Gammaproteobacteria; order PS1; family Pseudothioglobaceae; genus Ruthia. Next base: position 751,550 of record CP125320.1, read on the forward strand.
TAATTTGGTTAATATCTTTAATTAAAAAATTATGCTTTACACACGAACGCGTAATACCTACCGCATCAACCTCTTGAAAAGCATCATTGCCAATAAGCGCTGAAGGCACTTGTCCTGAAATGATAACCATGGGAATAGAGTCCATATACGCAGTTGCAATACCCGTAACTGCATTGGTAATACCAGGCCCACTAGTAACTAAGGTAACGCCACACTTACCACTTACCCGTGCATAGCCATCTGCAGCATGTGTTGCACCTTGTTCATGGCGAACAAGAATATGTTCAATCTCATTGCATGCATTTAGCGCATCATAAATGTGTAGAACTGCACCACCAGGATAACCAAAGATGTACTTAACTCCTTCACTTTTAAGGCTATTAATTAATATTTGAGCACCATTTAACTTCATTATTTTTTTCAGTTGAGTATAAAAATCCTACTAATTATACCTAACGAAATGTCAATATAAACCTACTATTACAAGGAATTTTGCCAATCCTCGGAATAAAATTGAATGGGTGAACCCTCTTCTTCAAATGTCTCAATAGACCATGTGTCGGGCTTTGCCAAAATGGTTGATAATAATTGATCGTTAAGCAGGTGTCCTGTTTTGTATCCTTCATAATGCCCAATTAAGTTACCACCTAATAAATATAAGTCACCAACAATATCCAAAATCTTATGCTTAACAAATTCATTTTGATAACGCATACCATTTTCATTTAAAACGTCATCATCACTCAAAGCAATTGCGTTGTCCATGCTTGCGCCTAATGCCAAATTTTGCCTTTGCATCATTTCTACATCTTTTACATAACCAAAAGTTCTAGCGCGTGAGATTTCTTTTAAATATGACTGTTTAGAGAAATTAATACTCAATTTTTGTCCGCTTTCTTTAACTTTTTTGTGATCAAAATTAATTTCAAGTGACACCTTAAAGCCCTCATATTTAGACACTTGCGCCCATGAATCACCATTCTCTACCCGTATGGTATCTTTAATGACAAAAAACTTTTTATGGGCACTTTGCTCTTCAATACCAGCAGATTGAACCAGAAAAATAAAAGGGGCAGATGAGCCATCCATAATTGGTACTTCAAATGAATCAAGTTCTACTAAAATATTATCAATCCCAAGGGCTGAAAACGCACTCATCAAATGCTCAACCGTTGACACTTTAACACCTTGGTTTTCAAGCCCTGTAGAAAGTACCACCTCATTAACAAACGCACTATGTGCACGCACAAACTTACCACCCACGTCCATGCGCCTAAATACCACGCCATAGTCTTCTTTGGCAGGAATTAAAGTCATATTTACAACGCTGCCACTATGAATGCCAACCCCTCTGGCTTTCACTTTTTTTTTAATGGTTCTTTGTTTAATCATAATATTTATAATTCCAATAATGATTTTATTTTACTCACAAAATTAGTTTGCTGGTACTCTTGCACCGCTTCTAAATAAGTATCATTGTCGGCATGCATTAATAAACCTAATGCGCAAGTATAAATAGGGTTAGAAACAATTATATCTTTGCCTGTAATTTTATTCACATCAACTTTAGCCAGTTTGGTTCTTATTCTAAATGTATTAACAAACAGCCCTTCACAACCCTCTATCAAGGATACACCACCTGTTAATACAAGTCCTGACTTAAGCGATCTGTCTAGCTTTTTAGTTTTTAGATTTTGCTTAATCAGGCGACAAATATCTAAATAAGATTTTTCTATAACTTCAACCAAATTATGTAATGATAAATAGCGATTATCCATAGAATCTAACTGCTTAAACTGAATTAATTTATCTGCTGGTGCTATTTTTAACTGGGCGTAACCATGTTCAATTTTAAGCCTTTCTGCCTCTATAAATGAGGTGTTAAAGGCATTTGCAATATTTTGAGTAATTTGATTGCCACCTATTTTAAAAACATGACTGTAAGTAATGCCACCACTCATAAATACAGAAATATTACTCACTCCCGCCCCCATATCAATCAAGCAAATACCATTATCTTTTTCATCCTGAGTGATGCAAGTCCTGCTACTGGCTATAGAATCCAAAACAACCTCACTAAGCCCCAAATCACTTTTTTCAACCACTTGATGAATACTACTCATGGCTTGATTTGAAACAATACTCACATGCACCTGAGCACCTAAAACAGTCGCCTCAAGTCCAATTGGCTGGTCAATTGCTGTTGTATCTTGGTCAATGGTAAAGTGATTAACACTCGCATTTAGTATTTGTTTGTTAGCAGGTATAGGTGTGGCTGATGCCGTCTTAATCGCCTCAATAACATTCTCTTTAGTGATTTTTTTACCACTAACTGATATCTGTCTATCTTGATTAATCGTACTTAAATGCAAATCACAAATATTGGTAGCTACATTGTGGATTCTAGTATTGCAACTAAGATAAGCAGTTTCAACTACCCTTGATATCGCTTTTGCTACTTTATCAATATCAATAATCAATGCATTTTTTACCCCATCTGATGGTCCAATGCCATAACCAAAAACCTCTATTTTTCCATCTTCCTCATCAGCAATTAACACTACAATTTTGCTTGTACCTATGTCAACACTTGCAAAAAAATTATCACCACTAGCCATTGTTTTTTTCCATATATTTTAACCATTCGTACAAATGGTCAAGCCCAACTACTTTGCCACTTAATAAACGCTTAAATTTTTTAGCATTTTTTTGCCCATGATACAGGCCCAAAATATGCCGCGTCATGAATCTAATTGGCACAGAATGATCGTGTTGAACTTTTATATATTCGATAAATGTTAATAATACTTGTTCACGACTCAATATTGATGATTTATTCTGGTAAATCAAATTATCAACCTTGCTTAATAGATAAGGCTGATGATATACCGCCCTACCCAACATAACACTATCCACATGTTCTAAATGTTGCAATGAGCTTTCAATGTCCATAATGCCGCCATTTATACCAATAGCAAGATGAGGAAAATCTCGTTTAATTTGATACACCCATTTATAATTAAGTTTTGGTACGTTACGATTTTCCTTAGGACTCAAGCCTTTTAACCATGCCTTTCTTGCATGAATAATAAAATTATCACAACCCGAACTTTCAACTATTGCAACAAAATTAACCAATTCACCATAGCTATTCATATCATCCACGCCAATGCGTGATTTAACCGTAATTGGCACATCTGCCACTTGTTTCATTGCATCAACGCATCGCGTTACAACCTGTGGCGTTTGCATCAAACACGCCCCAAAACTACCTGATTGAACCCTATCAGAGGGACATCCAACATTAATATTTACTTCATCATAACCCCAATCTTGGGCTATTTTTGCTGCTTGTGCCATCTCTTTTGGCTCGCTACCACCCAATTGCAATACCAGTGGATGTTCGCACGCATCAAAATCCAACAAACGGTTTTTATCACCATGAAGTATCGCTTTAGCCGTTACCATTTCAGTCCAAAGTTGAACATTTTTTGACATTAGCCGATAAAAATATCGACAGTGTCTATCTGTCCAATCCATCATTGGCGCTACTGAAAATTTACTCTGATAGTTCACAAGATAACGTTTTAACCACAAAATCAATACTTTCCTGTACCACTTCGGCTCGATTACCGCCAAACTGTTTAACACTAGTAAAACACCTTTTTAGAGTGCAAAAACCAAAACAAACCATGCCTACAGGCTTGTTTTTTGTGTCGCCAGTAGGTCCTGCAATGCCTGTAATTGCCACGCCAATATCAGCAAGTGAGTTTTGAATAACGCCACGTGCCATTTCTAGTGCAGTTTGTTCACTAACTGCACCAAACTTACCTAGCGTTGCAGGTTTGACACCTAGCATGTCAATTTTTGCTTGGTTAGAATAAGTGATAAAGCCCCTGTCAAAATAGGCTGATGAGCCACTTTGGCTAGTGAGTAACGCAGATAGATTGCCACCTGTGCAAGATTCAGCTACCGCAATGGTGAGTGATTTTTGTTTTAACAAAGTAATTAATGTGTTCATTTTAGTGCTGCTTGAATAATTTCAAAAATATCATTGGATAAATCGTCAATGGCTAAAATTTTCTCTAATTGCTGTTTTTGTAAGACTTTTAATTCTGGGCTAAATCGCCGCCAATGACTATAAACCAAAGTTAATTTTGCACCTATTTGTGGATTTGACTGATTAAGCTTAATAATAATGTCAGTTAAAAGTTCATAGCCTTGTTGGTTGTGAAAATTAGCGTGGTTTTGTGAAAAACCACCTATGAGACTGCGCAAACGGTTTGGCGTGTTAAATGAAAATAGTTTGTGTTGCATGAGGGTTTTAATACTTTCAACATCAGCTGTTGGCGCAGATGATTGAATGGAAAAATATTTATCCATAACTTGTATATCATTTTTAAACTCATGATAAAACTCGCCAAGTGCAATGTTTTTATACGGATTATCACGAACCATTAACGCCTTCAAACTCGCCATTTTATCGCTCATACAATTGGCTGATTTAAATTGCTCGAAGGCTAACTTAAATTCACCACTGATTGCTAGATAATATAAGCAAATATTTTTTAATGCTCGATTTCCCACAGTTTCAGGTGTTAACTCATAAGGTTTATAAATGTTAAGGTTTAAATAAATTTTGGCAAACAAAAACTTAAACCGCTGAATAATCTTATTAATGACTTGTTCACGCTTGTTATGAATCTCAAATACGTCAATAATCTCTTGTTGCTGGTGTAAAAATCGTTCAGGTGGTAGGGTTAAAATTTCACATATTAAGGATTTATCTACACAGTCACCCTCTAAGAGAGTGTTTTTTAGAGATTTTTCAATGGCATCGAAAAATAAATCTTGGTCAATGCCTGAAGATGCTAGGATTAAAGACAGCCATAATTGTTGTGCATTGTCCCACCGATTAAAAGCATCAGAATCATGTCCGACTAAAAATATTTTTTGTTTGAAGGTTAAATCAGATTCCAGCTTAATAGGTGCACTAAAACCTCGCAACCATGATGGTGTTGGTTCTGAATCTATATTATGGAAGATAAATACTTGCTCCTTATCTTTAACTGTTAGTACGCCACTTTCAAGTTCACTGCCAGTATCATCAAGCAGTGCAAATTTAAGAGGGAAAAAATAATCATATTGCGAATGCTGGCTAATGGAAACTTTAAAAGTTTTATCATTTTGATTATAGTTAGAAGTAATACTAACTTTAGGCGTACCAGATTGCGAATACCAGTACATAAATTGACTAAAATCAAAACTATTAGCATCACTCATACTTTGAATAAAATCATCAATAGTAACAGCATCACCATCAAACCTTTGAAAATATAATTGCATACCCTTTTGAAACCCAGTTTCGCCTAGAAATGTATGTACCATACGAATAATTTCTGCGCCTTTTTCATAAACAGTTAGGGTGTAAAAATTATTCATCTCGATATAATGCTCTGGTCTGACTGGATGCCGCATTGGGCTCATATCTTCTGCAAATTGAAAGGCACGCAGGGCATTCACGTCTTTAATGCGTTTGATAGAACGTGTGTGTAAATCTGAGGTAAATTCTTGATCCCTAAAAACCGTTAAGCCTTCTTTCAAACTAAGCTGAAACCAATCTCTACAAGTAACTCTATTGCCAGTCCAATTATGGAAATACTCATGGCCAATCACCGCTTCGATATCAATAAAATCTTTATCCGTTGCTGTATTTGGACTGGCCAATACGTAAGTGGCATTAAAAATATTCAACCCCTTGTTTTCCATCGCCCCCATATTGAAATCATCAACAACTACAATCATATAAATGTCTAAATCATATTCAAGTCCAAAGCGTTCTTCTTCCCAGGCAAATGAACGCTTTAGTGCCGCCATAGCAAATTGGGTTTTATGAATATTATGCGCTTGAACATAAATCCTTAATGACACTTCATTGCCTGACAATGTGGTGTAAACATCCTTTTTGAGTGCAAAATCACCTGCCACTAAGGCAAATAAATAACAAGGCTTTGGTGTAGGATCATGCCAAGTTACACCTCCAGTTGATTGCTCAATTAAATTGCCATTACTAAGCAATACTGGATATTTTTGTTTATCGGCTTTAATGCGCGTGGTAAACACACTTAACACATCAGGCCTGTCTAAATAATAAGTAATTTGTCTAAAACCATGTGCCTCACACTGCGTGCAAAAATTGCCACTAGATTGATACAAACCGTTAAGGCTGGTATTTTTTTCTGGATGGATGCGGTTTTTAATCTCTAAAATAAACTCATCAGCAAGGTTATTGAGCTCAAGCCCTTGTTCAACTAACTTATAACCAGGTTTGGCTTTATCAACCAAAATAGAAATCAATTCAAGGTTAATACCATCTAAAAACAAAGTATTGGTTTTTTTAGTTGTCTTTGGATTTTTATAAAAACTAATTTTAGAAGTGACTATGGTTTGTGTTTCAGTCAAATTAAATTCAAGTTCTGTAGTGCGAATTAAATACTCACTAGGTGTGTAATCCTTACGATAAATAGGTTGTGGTTTGTTCATTTTGTTAAGAATTTAGAGGTTATACTTCCAAGTGTTTTATTAATATGAGACCTTTTCATCATTATCGACGATTAACAAAATGACAGATTTTATTAAATTGGGAATTTTTTCAGCGATGCCAAGTTGATGAAAGATAGTATTTTGGTGATTATTCATAATTATGCAAAGATCTCAAAATTAAGAATAAAAAAGGTTTAGATTGGAATTGATATGTCTTCATAAAATGAATAAAAGTAAAAATACGCCTAAAGTTAATCTATAAATAACAAATGGTATCATGCCAACTATATCCATCAACTTGATAAACAAAACAATAGTCACATAAGCACTAATTGCTGAAACTGCAAAGCCTAAAGTTAATAAACTAATATTAACCAATTGTGTTTGATGATATAAATCAATCAACATAAGTATTAATGAAAGGATAATCACAGGAATAGACAATAAAAATGCAAATTGTATTGATAATTTCCTAGATAGCCCCACCAACATACAAGCCGTAATTGTTATTCCTGACCTAGAAGTTCCTGGAATTAATGCCAAGGCTTGCATTATGCCGACAAAACCAATATCTACCCAACTAATGGTACTTTTTGGATTTTTATTTCTATGATTAAACCAACTGGCAAAGCCTAAAAGTACACCAAATACTATTGTTGCATAAGCAATAACCTCCACTGAACGCAAATCAGTTGCAATAGAATTTTTAAATGTTATACCGACCAGTCCTACTGGAATAGTGCCTAATAATACCCCCCATGCTAACTTTGACTGTCCAATGGTTTGACGTTTAATTATTGAGTGATAAAAATCAGAAGACAAATGCTTAATCATTGCTTGATAATAAAATATCACTGCACTTAAAGTACCCATATGTACCATCACATCAAACGCCAAACCTTGGTCAGTCCAATTGGTTAACTTTGGTACTAAAATTAAATGAGCTGAAGAAGAGATGGGCAAAAACTCACTTAAACCTTGAACCAATGCCAAAACGATTGTTTGAAAAATATCCATTACTTATATAAAAACCTCTTACAATTTACCGCTTAAATCTTGTTCAACAAATCCTGTTAATTTTACCGATATATTTTTACTTAAAGCCAACACCTTAAAACTCTCGCCCATTGCACTGGGTAAAACCAATTGTTTAACTTGTTGTGCCAAATTGATGTGTTTATCCTCATCTGGTTGTTCAAGTAAATAATCATCAATACCCAGTGAAATCAAAAACAGCGCCTGTGTCGCATAACCACTAACTTTAAAACCACTAACACTTGCTTGATCAGCAATATCAGAAAAATTAACCGATGTGGTGATGTCTTGCTCACCTATATTTACAAATGGATTTTCACTCGCCTTATGTTGATAATAGCACCTTAAAGTACCATCCAATCTTTGGGGATGAAAATACTCATTTCTACCCATGCCATAATCAATCAATAATACTAACGCCTCATCAATGACATTGTATAAGGAATTAACCCACGCTGTAGCACGAAGATTGATTTCAGTTTTATAATCTTCAATCATATTATTAGGCAAAAATACCTTATCATTTTGATAAGGCAAATCAAACATTTTCCAGCAAAATTCATTTTTATGGCAATCAACACCTAATTCATAAAATTGGTTATTTTTATAGACAATACGTTTTGCTGGCATAGCATCCAGCACTTCATTAGCAATCACCACACCAGAAAAATCTACTGGCAACTCATCAAGCCAAACCACTCTATCCACTAATTCTGGCAATACCTTTTCAAGAGTTTGTGCTTGTCTGTGTTTAAGTTCGCCACTTAACTCTAAAATATAATATTTCTTAGGTAAACTGTTTAACCTTCCTAACTCAAAAAGTATTTGGGTGGCAAGAACACCGCTACCTGCACCAAACTCTAAAATATCGTTAGTGCCATTTAACACCTGCGCACATTGACGAGCCAAACAAAACCCAAACAAATCTGAAGCTTCTGGCGCAGTAATAAAATCACCCTTTTCGCCAAATTTTTCCGAACCTGATCGATAATAACCAAATATAGGATGGTAGAGTGCCAAATCCATAAATTCATCGAAACCTATAGGGCTAGCATTTTGTATAATAGTGTTTTTAATAATTTGTTCAAGACTCACTTGGCGTATTTTATATGAAAACAGCATTAGTCACAGGAGGGGCGCATAGAATTGGTGCACAAATTTGCCATACTTTGCATAAAGATAATTATCACGTGATTATTCATTACAGAAATTCATCTCAAGCTGCTAAAAACTTGGCAAATAAACTTAACAACATTCGCCAAAATTCTGCCAGTATTTTACCAGCTGAATTATCCAACATCCAAGAAGTAAACAAACTTTGCAATACGATCAAGTCGCTTAATCTTTTAGTTAACAATGCATCAGTTTTTTACCCAACACCCATCAGCAAGTTAAATCAACATGACTATCAATCCATTATGGACACCAATGTTATGGCACCTTTATTTTTATCCAGTACCTTAAGTGATAAATTAACTCAAAATCAAGGTTGCATCATCAATATTGTGGACATTCATAGCGAGCGCCCTTTAAAAAATCATGCAATTTATAGTATTTCTAAAGCAGCCATTGCCATGATGACCAAAACATTGGCTAAAGAATTAGCGCCCAATGTTCGTGTCTGTGGGGTATCTCCTGGGTCAATTTTGTGGCCAGAAAATGTAGCCGAACTTGACCAAGTCCAAAAAGACAACATGCTTAAAAAAATTGCACTTAAAAAGCAAGGCAGTGCGCAAGATATTTCTGATGCTGTTTTATTTTTAGCCAAATCTGCCTACATTACTGGGCAAATTATTAATGTTGATGGCGGTCGCACACTTAATCAATAAAGGTCTTTGATGAATATCATGCGATTTTTGTGATATAATTATAAAAATTGATGTTTAAATTTACATCAACTAAAAAAATTTCAAATGTTTTTTGTATCAAAATAAATACCACAAAAAATACTATTAATATTTTGGGCTTTTTGTTGCCATATAAAGTAAATTAATTATTTAACCACTTTTAAGTGACTAAATAAAAAAAAGGGTTTAGAGTCCTTAGGGAATTATTTTATGATAAGAATAAATCACACTTTAACACCAAATCAACACGCTAGTGTTGAACTTTTATATGCGCAACAAAGTCCATTCACACTAGGACTTAACCATGAATCATATTTTAATCAATGCAACCCACTCCGAAGAAATCAGGGTGGGTATTATCAAAAACAAGAAATTAACTGGTCTTAATATAGAAGCCAGCCTTAATAAAAAAACCAAAGGCAATGTCTACCGTGGCAAAATATCCCGAGTAGAGCAATCACTAGAAGCAGCATTTGTTGACTACGGCAAAGAGAAGCAAGGGTTTTTACCTTTTAAAGAAGTTTCAGAAACTTTATATAATAACGCCAAAACTAAAGGTGAAAAACTAACCATTTCTGATGTTTTAAAAGAAGGGCAAGAAATTATTGTCCAAATTGAAAAAGAAGAGCGTGGCAATAAAGGCGCGGCACTCAGTACTTATATCAATCTTGCTGGTGTTTATATGATTTTAATGCCAAATAATCCAAAAAGTCATGGTATATCAAGGCAAATAGTCGCCTCAGACCGACAATCTTTAAAAGAAATTATTAGCAAAATTATTTTACCTGACCATTCAGGTTTAATTATTCGCACTGCAGGTGCTGGCAAAAGCTTTGAGGAGTTGCAATGGGAGGTGGATTATCTTTCTGACTTATGGCAATCAATTAACACAGTAGCTTTAGCACGCAGTGCGCCTTTCTTAATTTACCAAGAAAGTGATATTATTATTCGCACATTGCGTGACCATCTTCGCTCTGATACTGATAGTGTTATTATTGATGAATTGGGTGCTTTTCAAAATGCCAAAGAATTTGTCAGTTTTGTATTGCCACACTACTTAGACCGCATCAAATTTTTTGATGTTTCTGAGCACTCTTTGTTTGACCATATGGGTGTTGAAACTCAGGTTAAAAGTGTGTTTAACCGCGAAGTATCACTACGAACAGGTGCCACCATTGTCTTTGACCCGACTGAAGCACTTACCGCTATTGATATCAACTCTGCTCGCGCTACTAAAGGTGTTGATATTGAAGAAACCGCTTACAACACCAACCTTGAAGCAGCTAAAGAAATTGCTCTACAATTACAATTAAGGGACATTGGCGGGTTGATTGTGATTGATTTTATCGACATGGCTTCTGAGGAGCATAAAACGTCAATCGAAAAGGCTATGGAAAAAGCCACCAATGCAGATCGAGCGCGTATTCAAATTGGTATTATTTCTCAATTTGGCTTGCTTGAAATGTCAAGGCAACGTTTGATGAGTTCAGTCACTGAATCAGTTGAAAAGCCCTGTTCTGCCTGTCATGGTCGTGGCACCACGCCAACCATTCCAACACTAGCATTAACTATTTTAAGGCAACTTGAAGATGGCTGTAATGCCGCTAAACAAACGACACATTTAACCATTCAATCAAGTGTGGAAGTGATTACCTACATCTTGAATGAAAAACGCCAAAATATCATAAAATTAGAAAATAAACACGATATCAAAATTACCCTACTACCCAATCCATATATGCAATTCCCTCATTTCACTATTAATAAACAAAAAGGGGATAAAAAATCACGGCATAAAAGTTATCAAGGCATTTCAAAGCCACAACACGTATTAGCTGAGAATGGTCTTTCAGATCAAGCTGAAATTCCTGTCATTAATGCAAACAGACCTAGCACGCGTGTTCCTGAAAAGAAAACCTCCTTGTTTGAGAAAATAAAAAACGCTTTATTTGGGAAGCGCAAAAAACAACCTAATAAACATAGAACAAATCCTAACAACAGAAATCGTAATAGAAATCGTAATAGAAATAAACAACAAAACAAAACTCAAAATAATACTACCAAGCAGCAAAAGTCAAAACCTCAACAAAAACAAAATACACAAGTTAAGGCTAATAAAAAGCAAAATTAATGATATATAAATTCGCTGTTTTTGGCAATCCTATTAAACACAGTTTGTCACCAAATATTCACACTCAGTTTGCTCAGCAGGCTGGTCTTGAAGTTAGTTATGATAAAATATTAACACCTATTGATGATTTTTCATCCTCAGCACAAACATTCGTCAATCAAGGTGCAAATGGTTTTAATATTACCGTGCCTTTTAAACTAGATGCATTTAAATTTGCAAGCGAACTCACGCTAAACGCCCAAATAGCAGGTGCGGTTAATACCATAAAAATAGAACAAGATAAAATCATTGGTGAAAATACCGATGGTATTGGTCTAGTCAATGATTTAACTCACAATCTTGGTATTGAATTAAAAGATAAAGTTATCCTAATTTTAGGTGCAGGTGGTGCAACACAAGGTATCTTATTACCTCTTTTAAAACAGCAACCCAATCGTATTATGATTGCTAATCGAACACCTTCTAAAGCAATTAAACTAGCTAAAGACTTTGCTAAATTTGGCAAGACTTGCGGTTTTGGTTTAGATAAAATTAAACATAATCCTGTTGATATTATTATCAATGCCACCAGTGCATCGCTTGATGGAAAAATGCCTAATATCACCTCTGGTGTTGCCAATAATGCAAAATGTTACGATTTAATGTATGGCAAACAAACGCTATTTATGAATTGGGCAACAATCAACCACGGCTCAATGATTAGCGATGGTTTAGGTATGTTAGTTGAACAAGCAGCAGTGGCTTTTGAATTTTGGACAGGTGTAAAACCTAATGCTAAACAAGTTATAAGTAATTTAAGGCGCTAGACGCTCAATTCTCCACTTATCTTCGCTTAGTTGGTATATGAATCGATCATGCAATCGATTTTCTCTACCCTGCCAAAATTCAATCTTTAATGGCACAACACGATAGCCACCCCAAAAATCAGGTAACGGCACCTCGCCTTTACTAAATTTAGCCTTCATTGATTCAAATTGAGATAATAACACCTGTCTTGAAGATAAATTTGATGATTGTTGAGATGCCCAAGCGCCCAGTTGAGATGCTTTTGGTCTGGAGGAAAAATATTTTAAAGATTCAAGTGTGCTGACTTTTTCTACATAACCAGAAACCTTTATTTGCCTTTCTAAGACCAGCCATGGGAACAATAAAGCCACATTTGGATTGGCTTGAAGTTGTTTGGATTTTTTAGAGTTATAGTTTGTAAAAAATACAAAACCGTGTTTGTCAAAATATTTGAGCAATACAGTTCTAATGCTTATTTCACTATCATCACTGGTTGCTAAACTCATGGCACTTGGCTCAACTACATCTGCCTCTTGGGCTTGTTGAAACCACAACTTAAACTGCTCAAAAGGATTACTACTTAAATCAACTCGATTTAAGCCACTTTGAGTAAATTCATGCCTAAGACTGGTCAAATCAACTTTCATAAAAATGGTAAAAATTTATGCTTTTTATCTTGCGTTAGATGATGAGAAATTAGATACTTAATGGGTGGAAAATGTTCGGCAAGCTTAAGTATAAATCGCCTTACTTGTTTAATCGCCGGCGTATCATTAGTAAATAATGCCACAATACCATTAGTGCCAAAAAACATCAGTCTGGTTAAATTAATATGCTTTTTCTCATACATTTTTAGTAATGACTCAGAACCAATGTCTTGGTCGTTATTCAAAGCCTCATTAACCAATTTTGCTAATATGTCCTGCCCCCTTAAACCTAAATTAAACCCATGCGCAGTCACAGGGTGCATACCTACCGAAGCATCGCCAATCAATGCAAAACGCTTGGCAATAAAAGTTTGTGCATGTATTGCAATCAAGGGATAGGAGTGGCGCTCGCCCACTTGCATCATTTGCCCTAACTCACCTTTAAATGATTGTGTCATCATTTGATTAAAATCAGTCTCATTCATCTCAAGAATTTCCTGAGATTGGTCAGTTTTAACCGTTAACACAACAGACGAAACCTTGCCTACCATTGGCAATAATGCCAGTGTTCGCCCATAATTAAAGCGCTCTAAAGCAATATTGTTATGTGATATTTCATGACTCATCTGGGTAACAATCATGATTTTGGAAAAATCCTTCATTAGCGTCGGAATGCCAACTTTCCTACGAATGTCTGAAAAACGACTGTCAGCAGCAATGACTAATTTAGCCTCAACCTTATCGCCATTAGATAAAATAACTTGCGAGTAATTATTCAATTGAGTGACATTTTCAACGCTCATGTCGGTGACAATATCAATATTTTTTGCCTGTTTAACCTTTGTATAAAGCGCTTTTCTGATTTGATAATTAGGCACTAAGTAGCCTAAGGCATCTATTGAAGTATTCTTAGTTGTAAAATTTAACAAAGAAGGAGAATCACCATCAAACACTTTTGCTTCTTTTAAAGGAGAGACTTCCGCCTGATTAATCAAATCCCAAACACCAAACTTCTTTAAAATTTTTAATGATAAATGTGTTAATGCAATTTCTCTGCCATCTGCCTGAGGATTGGCAATAGAATCAAGACTTGATTTTTCAATCAACAGTGCTTTAACTTTAGAATCAAGCATGGCGCTAGCAAAACTTAAACCTGCTGGACCACCACCAATAATTACAATATCAACTTTCATTAAACAAAAAATTTGAGATAATAGGCTTATTATAACCACGAGTACTTACTATGATTTATGTTGTTATTCAATTTTCTTGCATTATCTATTTGATTATTAATTCACAAATTAGTGGCTTTAATCTTATCTCTCTATTGCTATTGAGTTTGTCGCTTATTATTGGACTGCTTGCACTTATTAATATGCGTCTAGATAACCTTAATATCACTCCTATCCTTAAAGAACAGCACAAACTAACAACCCATGGCATTTATCGGTTCATTCGCCACCTATGTATACCAGTGTGTTATTATTATCTTCAGGCTTAATGCTTAGCAATACTCACCCAATTTCTCAATTGGTAATGCTAATTCTTATTATTAATTTAATACTTAGAGACCTTTGTAATCCTCCCAAAAATTAACACCCAATAAAAGTAGAATTTTCTTATAATCAAAACATAAGGAGATTCAAATGAAAACAACACGTAAATCAGATTCACAAATCATGCAAATTCTTAATCAAGCACAAGCAGGTACGCCAGTATCTGAACTATGCAGAGAGCACAGTATGAGCAGTGCCACTTTTTATAAATGGCGTGCTAAATATGGCGGCATGGATGCATCAATGATAACTAGACTTAAAGAACTTGAAGCAGAGAATACAAGGCTTAAGAAGATGTACGCCGATGAGCGCTTAAAGGCAATGATTGTACAAGAGGCATTAACAAAAAAGTTTTAAGACCATCTTTACGTAAGAAGATGGTCAAGCAGAGTATCAATAAACACAGAGTAACAGCACGATTAGCTTGCCAGGCTTTTAAGATCAGCGAGACATGTTATCGGTACGAGCCAAAGTTATCATCCGAGAATGAGCTAATTGCTGATTGGTTATTGCGATTAACCACAACACACAAGCAATGGGGATTTGGATTGTGCTTTATGTATTTACGTAACATAAAAGGTTTTAGGTGGAATCACAAGCGTGTGTATCGTATTTACAGGCAACTAGAACTCAATCTTAGGATTAAGCCTAGAAGAAGAATCAAACGCGATAAGCCACAAGCTTTAAGCGTACCAATGACAATCAATCAAATTTGGTCAATGGATTTTATGTCAGACTCTTTAAATACAGGTAGAAAAATTAGAACCTTTAATGTGATTGATGATTACAACAGAGAGTGTCTAAGCATTGAAATAGACCACTCATTACCAGCACAACGAGTGATTCAATCATTAGAGCAACTTATTCAATGGCGTAGCAAACCCAAAGCCATCAGATGTGATAATGGTCCAGAATATATATCTCATATACTCAGAGAATGGGCACAAGCAATGGATATTGAGCTTATGTATATACAACCAGGCAAACCAACCCAAAATGCCTATATAGAAAGATTTAACAGAACAGCAAGAAACGAATGGTTGAATATGCATATTTTTGATTCGATTGAGCACGCTCAATCGTTAGCAACACAATGGATGTGGGTATATAATAACGAACGACCTCATAGTTCGATTGGTGGTATTCCACCAAGAAAGCTACTTGAGGCTATTTAAACAACGGAAATTCTATTTTTAGCAGTGGTTAAAAATGGGAGGATTACACTTTGAATAATTCATAATTCCCCATCCTAATTTCAACTTTTACAATTTTTCAAAAATATTTTCAAAATTTTCCCTATTTTTCTATAAAAACCTAAAAAACATCTTGCTTATCTGAGTTTTCATCGCCACATTTTTCTATTTTTACCCTTTTGCCACTCATTGGACGCAACAATCCTGCAAGTCTCGCATCTGTTTAAAAATGTTCATTCCAGTTTTAAGGTTGTGACTCATGGCAATTAGTTGCGCTCTGGTTTTGTTTCTTTCTAGTCCAAGGTATCTTGCCTTGGCTAATCCGTGATGAAGCTTAAGTAGTCCAAAAGTGCGCTCAACAATATAGCGAATGGATGAGCGTTGTTTATTCTCTTGTTTCTGTTGCTTGGTTAAAGGCTTGTTTCTGTAGGCACGGTGCAATATTTTATTATTTTCTTTGCCTAGTTTTTCATCATTGTTTTTATTGGCATAAGCGCTATCAGCATAGACTTGTCCACATGTTTTTATTTTACTGTTAGTGCGTTCTACCTCTAATAATTTATCAAACTCTTGTGAGTCGTGTACATTACCTGGAGTGTAAGTCATTTTCTTAACAAAACCATCTTCATCGGTATTGGCGTGCATCTTAAAACCATAGGTGGTTTTACGTTTGCCATCGGCTGCTATTTTGACATTGTATTTTGCCTCTTTGTCTTGAGTGTTGTTGCCATCCTTGCCTTTACGCTTGCGTGATTGTTTGGCTTCTATAACGGTGGCATCAATGATGTTGATTGAACCCAAGGAAACAATGATTGAATTTTGTTCAAGATGGGTATTGATTTGCTCTAGTAGAGGCGCTAGTAATTTCTCGGTGCTGAGTAGTTGCCTGAAACGCCAAATGCTAGAATGATCAGGCACATTTTCAGACAAAGACAAATCAATAAAACGTCTGAACATTAAATCTCTGGCAATTTGCTTTTCTAGCGCCTCATCACTTAGACCGTACCAAGCTTGAAGGATTAGGATTTTAAACATTATCAGTGGCGGATAACTGGGTGCACCCCTAATAGAAGAATACAAGTTCGAAAGTGTTTGTTCTATCTCGTTCCAGTTGATGATGTTGTGTACATCATCAAGTTCTGATAGGGATTTGTGATCTACAACAAGAGAATCTGCAAATGAGTTTTGTTGGGTGTTTTTCCAAGACATTTTTGATATTTTTAAAGTTGTTTTTGGGTGGGTGTTATTTTACTAGATTGTTGGGTTTTTAGTTGATTTATGCAAAGGTCTCACTTAAATCAAATTTAGAAGAAAGATTGCTTAATAAGCGTTTTAAGCAATATAGAAACTATAAAAACAATACAGGCAGGTTTTTACCTTTTTTGTAATCCTTTAAACAATGTTTCTGCTTTCTTATCACCATCTTTAATGAGTCTATTAAGTCAGTGCTCAGACTTTTGAAAATATTTTTTAGCACCAATTGTAATAATCTAATTTATTTGAATACATTTCAAGCCACTTTTTCCAATTCAACCATCTTTTGCACCCCACAAGGGAGTATAAAAGTAGGTGTTAAATACCCATGAATCCTCTTGTAGTTATAAAAGTAAATATAACTCTCTACATTTTGCACGACTTCAAAGTGATTGGCAGAACTTTGATAGTTTAATCTCTCAGTCTTGAGACTTCTAAAGAATCGCTCTATGACTGCATTATCCCAACAATTTCCTTTTCTGTTCATACTTTGAGTAATGTAGTTTTTGTTGCAATAATCAATATTTAATGTAAGTAATATTAGCGACCCAATGTGTATTGCTTTTTTGTTGATTAAAATCACGTTTAAGTAGATTGTTGGATTTTTTATGTGTTCCACCACTATTAGTGGCAATAATGACATTTTTTAGGCTTTGCTGCGGTGAATTCACATCATAAGTGCACAACTTCTAATTTCCTGACATCGATGCCAGTCATGCTATAGAATACCTTAAAAGGTGTTCTATAGCTTAAACATTTTCTAGGTCTTGAATTCAGTTTGTCAGTGGCTACTTTAACTCTAACGTAGCTCACATCCTTGAGCAATGTTTTCTTTGAGAAGTATTGTCTTAAGCCATTGGCATTCTCGTTCTGTCCTCTTTCCCAGTTGCTGTATGGTTTAGCAAAATAACTCATACAACCAATGGTTTGATTAGTTATTTGATGATTAGCAAATTCTTTGCCATTATCATAAGTAATCGAATCAACAATATAACCTAATGGCTTTAGTAAACGCACAATAGCGGCGCTTACCTTATTCATATGTCTACTATCAACTGGGTAAGCCAAACGTAGTTTGGTAACTCTCTCGTCTAAGGTGACGATAACACCTTGGCGATCTTTGCCAATAATCGTATCAGCCTCCCAGTGGCCAAATACTAGGCGGTGATTAACCGCCCAAGGTCGTTTGTCAATATCAATACGATTGGGTATAGCACCACAATTATTTACACTACCTAAATGTTCTGATATTTTGCCCAAACTTTTACGATGTTGCCCTCTTGCATCGCTGTAATTTAGATACCAGGTATCATTCCTTTTATAAATAGTTGCCATTGTCTTAAGTCGAGTTAAGTGTGCTAAAACTATAGCACTTTATAGCGTTTTTTGATATTTTTACTATTTTTTAAGGTTGTTTACAAGTCAATAAAAATCACTTGAAGCGTTTATACAGTAGTATTTAAGATGGTAGTCGCGAGTGAATTCGAATCACCGACCCCTACCATGTCAAGGTAGTGCTCTAACCAACTGAGCTACGCGACTAAAGAAGTGGCTATTATACTTAAAAACAATCTTTGATAATTGTTTGAATATCTTGCGCTGCTTGGTACGGGCTGGTAGCATTTTTAATTGGACGACCAACAACAATATAGTCTGACCCTGAGTTAAATGCGGTTGCCACATCAACCACGCGTTTTTGATCGTCATCATTAGCCACGGGGCGAATGCCTGGGGTAACAGCGATTAATTTATTATCAACATATTCACGTAAAAATGGCACTTCAAGTCCTGAAGATACTACGCCATCACAGCCTGCTTCAAAAGCGCGCTTGGCACGAGAAATAACCAATTCTTGCACATCACAATCAAAGCCTAAATCATCTAAATCGCCCCTATCAAGACTGGTAAGTGCGGTTACTGCTAAAATTTTAAGTTCGCCTTTATTTTCAACAGCTTTTTCCATAAGCGCTTGATTGCCATGAATAGTAGCAAAAGTAGCGCCATATTGGCTTAAACGCTTAATGGTTCTACCGACAGTTTCTGGCACATCAAAAAACTTCAAATCTACAAAGACTTTCTTGTCTTTTTCTAATAACCAATTGAGCAGGCTAAAGTATTGACCTGTCATTAATAATTCCATGCCAATTTTATAAAAATTAACACTATCATCCAGTTGAGCAACTAAGTCCTTAGCTTGTTCAACTTCTGGCACATCTAGGGCAAAAATAAGCCTGTCTTTAACTTTGATGTCTTTCATGTAATTTTGAAATAAATACTACGTAAAAAAATACTCAAATTATACTGTGGTTTAAATTACGCAAATTTGTAAAATATGAACTCATCTAAAGAAATATTCATAATTAACAAGCATGGATAAAAATGATGCAAAAATTTCAATGGATAGTCATATCGTGGATAATAATTACATTGCCTTCGTAGCTCAGCTGGATAGAGCAGCCGCCTCCTAAGCGGCAGGTCATGCGTTCAAATCGCGTCGAGGGCACCATTAAAGGTGTCAAAATATAACAAAAAAAACACTAAAGCCTGACAATAGCACTAAACACTATAGAGACCTTTGCATAAATCAACTAAAAAAATCAAAGAAACCACCCGTATGATAAAATAACACCCATCTAAAAACAACTCTAAAAAATTAAGCATGTCTTGGAAAAACACCGAACAAAACTCATTTGCAGATTCTCTTGTTGTTCAGCATAAATCTCTATCGGAGCTAGATGATGTACACAACATCATCAATTGGTCTGAGATAGAGCAAACACTTTCGAACTTGTATTCATCTAGACTAGGTGCACCTAGTTATCCGCCACTGATGATGTTTAAAATCCTAATCCTTCAAGTTTGGTACGGTCTAAATGATGAGGCGCTAGAAAAGCAAATTGCCAGAGACTTGATGTTCAGACGTTTTATTGATTTATCCCTATCTGAGAATGTGCCAGACCATTCCAGCATTTGGCGTTTTAGACAACTGCTCAATACTGAAAAACTCTTAGAACCTCTACTAAAGCAAATAAACAACCATTTAGAGCAAAATTCAATTATCGTCTCATTAGGCTCAATCAACATCATTGATGCCACCGTTACAGAAGCCAAACAATCAAGAAAACGTAAGGGTAAAGATGGTAACAACATTCAAGACAAAGAGGCTGGCTACAATCTCAAAACCACCTATGGCTATAAAATGCATGCCAATACTGATGAAGATGGTTTTGTAAAAAAGATGACCTACACACCTGGCAATGTTCACGACTCAAAAGAATTTGATAAACTGCTGGGTAGTGAGAAAACCAAAGACAAACTAAAAACCTGTGGTGAGGTTTACGCTGACAGTGCCTATGCCAATAAAAACAATAATGAAAAACTGGGTAAGCACAACAACAAGATTTTACATAGGGCTTACAGAAACACGCCACTGACAGACCAACAAAAACAAGAAAACAAACAACGCTCCAGCATTCGTTATATTGTTGAGCGCACCTTTGGACTACTTAAGCTTCATCACGGATTAGCCAAGGCAAGATATCTTGGATTAGAGAGAAATAAGACTAGAGTACAACTCATTGCCATGAGTCATAATCTTAAAACTGGAATGAATATTTTTAAACAAATGCAAGATTTGAAGGATTGTTGTGTCTAATGAGCAAAGAAAGAGTAAAAATAGAAAAATCAAGTTTGAAAGCACTAGAAAAACAAGATGTTTTTAGGTTTTGTTGGAAAAAAACAGCAAATTTTGAAAATATTTTTGAAAAAATATAGAAATTGGAATTAGGGTGAGAAATTATGAATTACGCAAAGGTCTCACTAAAAAGGAAATTTATTGCCACCACCCATAGATGGTAATTTCATTTTTGATAAATCTGGCATACCATCAGTGCCTGCTATTTTAGCCATCATTTTTTGCATTTTCCCACCACCCATTTTTTTCATTTGTTTTTGCATTTTTTCAAACTGCTTGATGAGTTTGTTAACTGCTTGAACGTTCGTACCAGAACCATTAGCAATGCGTGCCTTACGTGTGCCTTTAATGAGTTTAATGTGGCTACGCTCTTTAGGTGTCATAGAATTAATGATGGCGACCATTTTCTTAGTTTCAGTGCCGCCCATCATTTGATTTTTAACATTTTGTGGGATTTGACCCATACCCGGAAGTTTATCCATCAAGGCTTCCATGCCGCCCATTTGCTCCATTTGCAAAAGTTGATCGCGCATATCGGATAAATCAAATTGACCTTTGGCCATTTTTTGAGCAGACTTTTGTGCTTTTTTATGATCAACTTTGCGTGAAATCTCCTCCACCAATGAAAGCACATCTCCCATCCCCAAAAGTCTTGAAACCACACGCTTTGGATGAAATGGCTCTAAGGCATCAATCTTTTCACCCACGCCTAAAAACTTAATCGGCTTGCCAGTAATATGGCGTACAGATAATGCCGCGCCACCTCTGGCATCACCATCAGTCTTGGTAAGGATAATCCCTGTTAAAGGCAATGCATCAGCAAATGCTTTGGCAGTATGCGCCGCATCCTGACCCGTCATAGAATCGACTACAAACAAGGTTTCAACTGGATTGACTTTTTTCTGCAAGATTCTAATCTCATCCATCATTTGCCCATCTATATGCAAACGACCCGCAGTATCAACCAATAAAACATCAAAAAACTGTTTTTGTGCATGTTTTTTAGCATTAGCTACAATATCTGAAGGCTTGTCATTAATCGTTGATGGGAAAAAATCTATCTCAACTTGCTTGGCCAGTACTTCTAATTGTTTAATAGCAGCAGGACGATAAACATCAGCACTAACTACTAATACTTTTTTATTTTCACGCTGTTTTAAATAAAGCGCAAGTTTGGCAATTGAAGTGGTTTTACCTGCACCTTGCAAACCTGCCACCATGACAATAGCTGGCGGTTGGGTTTTTAAATCAAGCGATTCAGTCTCTCCACCAATAATCTCAGTTAATTCAGTTTCAACCAGCTTAATAAACGCTTGTGATGGTGTTAGTCCTTGACCAACTTTAAGCCCTAATGCCTTGGTTTGGACTTGGTCTAAAAATACTTTAATAACCTCAAGCGCAACGTCAGCCTCAAGTAATGCACGACGCACTTCACGAATTGACTCTTTAATGTTGGATTCAGATAGTTTATTTTTCCCTTGTAAAACTTTAAAACTATTTTGTAGACGCTCGGTTAAATTATCAAACATTTTTAAATAAATATAACTAAAGTATCGTATTATAGTGCTTTGTATTAATTCAAAAGTTAATTATGTTTTTATCTCACTTTGCAATAGTTTTGTATTTGGTTGCAGCCCTTTTTCTAATGCGCTATTTTGTGAAAAATGAAACCCAGCACCAGCATCAAAAAACCATTTTTTTATTGGTCAGTTTTGCCATAATTGTACAAGCACTCACCTTTAGCCATTTTTGGAGTGACAAAGGCATTATTTTTGGTCTGGCAAATAGCGCTTCATTTATTGCTTGGATGATTGTTGTTTTGTTGTTTTTATCCTCATTATCCAAGCCTGTGCATGTATTAGGCATATTGGTTTATCCATTAGTAGCATTCACACTAGCCTTTAGTATCACCTTTCCAGATACCACAAACAAAGTCATTCCACTGAATATTGCCTCACACGTATTTTTATCAATTACTGCCTATGCTTTATTGGCTTTAGCAGTATGCCAATCCGTGTTATTAAAAATCCAAGAAAAGCACTTGCACGCAAGAAAAGTTGATGGCTTTATTAACAAACTGCCAGCACTACAAACCATGGAGGCATTGCTATTTCAAAACCTTAGAATTGGTTTTTATTTATTAACCTTGTCACTACTTTCTGGCTTTATTTTTATACAAGATATATTTGCCCAACACTTGATACATAAAACTACCCTTTCAATCATCGCATGGATTATTTTTGCTACACTCGTCTTTGGCAGAGAAGCCTTTGGCTGGCGCGGAAAACAAGCCATCACCGCCACACAAATTGGCTTTGCGCTTTTGGTTGTTGCTTATTTTGGCTCTAAGCTTGTTTTAGAGCGTTTATTATGACGCACTTATCAGAATTGCAAATACAACCTTTTGTTTCTAAAAAAAATATCTTTAAATTGTTTATTGCTTTCGTATATTTGATAATTGTTTGGTTTTTTGTTTATGATTTATTGATTAATTACTTAAATTATAATGACGGTCATCATTTTTTGTTTAAATTATTATAGGTCTATTTGCTTATCAAATCTATGAAATATGTGCAATTAATAAAAAACTAACCAAGGCCAATAGCTCTATTGAGCACTTACAAAAAGAAACGCATAAATGGATTAATCAGCAATTTAAACAATGGAAATTAACCAAGTCTGAGCATGACGTGGCCTGGCTTATTATTAAAGGTTTTTCATTTAAATAAATTGCCAATTTTCGCCATGTTAATGAAAAAACCGTCCAACAACAATCTTCTTGTGTTTACCAAAAAGCAAACGTACAAAATCACCACCAACTTATGAGTGCTTTTTTAGAAGATTTTGTCAATCCTAATTTATAGGTATTTATCCTGAGACCTTTGAATAATTCATAATTCCCCATCCTAATTTCAACTTTTACAATTTTTCAAAAATATTTTCAAAATTTTCCCTATTTTTCTATAAAAACCTAAAAAACATCTTGCTTATCTGAATTTTCATCGCCACATTTTTCTATTTTTACCCTTTTGCCACTCATTGGACGCAACAATCCTGCAAGTCTCGCATCTGTTTAAAAATGTTCATTCCAGTTTTAAGGTTGTGACTCATGGCAATTAGTTGCGCTCTGGTTTTGTTTCTTTCTAGTCCAAGGTATCTTGCCTTGGCTAATCCGTGATGAAGCTTAAGTAGTCCAAAAGTGTGCTCAACAATATAGCGAATGGATGAGCGTTGTTTATTCTCTTGTTTCTGTTGCTTGGTTAAAGGCTTGTTTCTGTAGGCACGGTGCAATATTTTATTATTTTCTTTGCCTAGTTTTTCATCATTGTTTTTATTGGCATAAGCGCTATCAGCATAGACTTGTCCACATGTTTTTATTTTACTGTTAGTGCGTTCTACCTTTAATAATTTATCAAACTCTTGTGAGTCGTGTACATTACCTGGAGTGTAAGTCATTTTCTTAACAAAACCATCTTCATCGGTATTGGCGTGCATCTTAAAACCATAGGTGGTTTTACGTTTGCCATCGGCTGCTATTTTGACATTGTATTTTGCCTCTTTGTCTTGAGTGTTGTTGCCATCCTTGCCTTTACGCTTGCGTGATTGTTTGGCTTCTATAACGGTGGCATCAATGATGTTGATTGAACCCAAGGAAACAATGATTGAATTTTGTTCAAGATGGGTATTGATTTGCTCTAGTAGAGGCGCTAGTAATTTCTCGGTGCTGAGTAGTTGCCTGAAACGCCAAATGCTAGAATGATCAGGCACATTTTCAGACAAAGACAAATCAATAAAACGTCTGAACATTAAATCTCTGGCAATTTGCTTTTCTAGCGCCTCATCACTTAGACCGTACCAAGCTTGAAGGATTAGGATTTTAAACATTATCAGTGGCGGATAACTGGGTGCACCCCTAATAGAAGAATACAAGTTCGAAAGTGTTTGTTTGTAATCCTCCCATTTTTAACCACTGCTAAAAATAGAATTTCCGTTGTTTAAATAGCCTCAAGTAGCTTTCTTGGTGGAATACCACCAATCGAACTATGAGGTCGTTCGTTATTATATACCCACATCCATTGTGTTGCTAACGATTGAGCGTGCTCAATCGAATCAAAAATATGCATATTCAACCATTCGTTTCTTGCTGTTCTGTTAAATCTTTCTATATAGGCATTTTGGGTTGGTTTGCCTGGTTGTATATACATAAGCTCAATATCCATTGCTTGTGCCCATTCTCTGAGTATATGAGATATATATTCTGGACCATTATCACATCTGATGGCTTTGGGTTTGCTACGCCATTGAATAAGTTGCTCTAATGATTGAATCACTCGTTGTGCTGGTAATGAGTGGTCTATTTCAATGCTTAGACACTCTCTGTTGTAATCATCAATCACATTAAAGGTTCTAATTTTTCTACCTGTATTTAAAGAGTCTGACATAAAATCCATTGACCAAATTTGATTGATTGTCATTGGTACGCTTAAAGCTTGTGGCTTATCGCGTTTGATTCTTCTTCTAGGCTTAATCCTAAGATTGAGTTCTAGTTGCCTGTAAATACGATACACACGCTTGTGATTCCACCTAAAACCTTTTATGTTACGTAAATACATAAAGCACAATCCAAATCCCCATTGCTTGTGTGTTGTGGTTAATCGCAATAACCAATCAGCAATTAGCTCATTCTCGGATGATAACTTTGGCTCGTACCGATAACATGTCTCGCTGATCTTAAAAGCCTGGCAAGCTAATCGTGCTGTTACTCTGTGTTTATTGATACTCTGCTTGACCATCTTCTTACGCAAAGATGGTCTTAAAACTTTTTTGTTAATGCCTCTTGTACAATCATTGCCTTTAAGCGCTCATCGGCGTACATCTTCTTAAGCCTTGTATTCTCTGCTTCAAGTTCTTTAAGTCTAGTTATCATTGATGCATCCATGCCGCCATATTTAGCACGCCATTTATAAAAAGTGGCACTGCTCCATACTGTGCTCTCTGCATAGTTCAGATACTGGCGTACCTGCTTGTGCTTGATTAAGAATTTGCATGATTTGTGAATCTGATTTACGTGTTGTTTTCATTTGAATCTCCTTATGTTTTGATTAGAGACCTTTGCATAAATCAACTAAAAACCCAACAATCTAGTAAAATAACACCCATCTAAAAACAACTTTAAAAATATCAAAAATGTCTTGGAAAAACACCCAACAAAACTCATTTGCAAATTCTCTTGTTGTAGATCACAAATCCCTATCAGAACTTGATGATGTACATAACATCATCAATTGGAATGAGATAGAACAAACACTTTCAAACTTGTATTCATCTAGACTAGGTGCACCTAGTTATCCGCCACTGATGATATTTAAAATCCTAATCCTTCAAGCTTGGTACGGTCTAAGTGATGAGGCGCTAGAAAAGCAAATTGCCAGAGATTTAATGTTCAGACGTTTTATTGATTTGTCTTTGTCTGAAAATGTGCCTGATCATTCTAGCATTTGGCGTTTCAGGCAACTACTCAGCACCGAGAAATTACTAGCGCCTCTACTAGAGCAAATCAATACCCATCTTGAACAAAATTCAATCATTGTTTCCTTGGGTTCAATCAACATCATTGATGCCACCGTTATAGAAGCCAAACAATCACGCAAGCGTAAAGGCAAGGATGGCAACAACACTCAAGACAAAGAGGCAAAATACAATGTCAAAATAGCAGCCGATGGCAAACGTAAAACCACCTATGGTTTTAAGATGCACGCCAATACCGATGAAGATGGTTTTGTTAAGAAAATGACTTACACTCCAGGTAATGTACACGACTCACAAGAGTTTGATAAATTATTAGAGGTAGAACGCACTAACAGTAAAATAAAAACATGTGGACAAGTCTATGCTGATAGCGCTTATGCCAATAAAAACAATGATGAAAAACTAGGCAAAGAAAATAATAAAATATTGCACCGTGCCTACAGAAACAAGCCTTTAACCAAGCAACAGAAACAAGAGAATAAACAACGCTCATCCATTCGCTATATTGTTGAGCACACTTTTGGACTACTTAAGCTTCATCACGGATTAGCCAAGGCAAGATACCTTGGACTAGAAAGAAACAAAACCAGAGCGCAACTAATTGCCATGAGTCACAACCTTAAAACTGGAATGAGCATTTTTAAACAGATGCGAGACTTACAGGATTGTTGCGTCCAATGAGTGGCAAAAGGGTAAAAATAGAAAAATGTGGCGATGAAAACTCAGATAAGCAAGATGTTTTTTAGGTTTTTATAGAAAAATAGGGAAAATTTTGAAAATATTTTTGAAAAATTGTAAAAGTTGAAATTAGGATGGGGAATTATGAATTATTCAAAGGTCTCGATTATAAGAAAATTCTACTTTTATTGGGTGTTAATTTTTGGGAGGATTACAGTTCTATCTCGTTCCAGTTGATGATGTTGTGTACATCATCAAGTTCTGATAGGGATTTGTGATCTACAACAAGAGAATCTGCAAATGAGTTTTGTTGGGTGTTTTTCCAAGACATTTTTGATATTTTTAAAGTTGTTTTTAGATGGGTGTTATTTTACTAGATTGTTGGGTTTTTAGTTGATTTATGCAAAGGTCTCTTGTCATTTTTATTTCCAGTGTTGTTTTGTTGTTCTTTTATTTGTTGCATTCGCCTCATGTTTTTTCTCCTTTTTTTGGGATTATAAAATATGTAGTGGCAGTGGCGCAAAGTGCTGATTAAATAAATAAAATACTATTTGAAAACAACCTGCTGACTAAATCTTAACAACCTAACCCAAAGTTTTTTTAACCAACCGATAAACTCATGGTTAATTAAATACAAACAAGGCAATAAAATAAGCGTCATTAATGTGCCAAATAATAAGCCATAACCAAGTGAAAGTGCCATGGGTTGTAAAATAAAATCAGTGCCACCAATACCATAAGCAAGTGGCATTACGCCTGCTAAAGTCGTTAACGTTGTTAACACAACAGCACGCAATCGGTCTTTTGCACCTTGAACAATCCACTCATAAACACTCATGGTAGATGCAAACTTTGTCTTTAAATAATTCAAATGGGTAACCATTACCAAAGAATCGTTCACAATAACCCCCACCAATGCCAGTGTACCTAATATTGCAAAAAAGCTAAGCATCTCTCCATGAAGAAAAAAAGCCCAAATAACACCAACAATAGAAAAAGGCACAGAAATTAAAACCAATATTGGCTGTGAATAAGAATTAAATAACAAGGTTAATAATAAAAATATAGCAAAAATTGCCATGACAAATGCCTTTTTAAAATCACCCATTGCTTTTTTTGTATCTTTATCTCCACCCTCATTAGTCACTCTAATTGTAGGATACTTGTTAGCTAAATCTAGGCGTTTGAGCGCTTGATTGATAACCACTCCAGAAGTCGTTATATCATCATCAATACTACCACTAAGTACAACTGAACGCTGTCCGTTAAAATGATTAAAATTTGGTTCACCCTTAATTTTTTGTAATGAAATAAATTGTTTAAGTGGTATGGGACGACCTTGACGGTTGTTAATTTTTAATAACATTAGAAAATCCTCTGACTGTTTGTCACTGCCCAGATAAATTCTAAAATCAACATCATCATCGCCATAACGAACATTAGTTATATTAATACCCGTAAAAGCTGCCTTTAAATAATTATTAACTACTGAAAAATCAACATCAAATCTGGTCATTTTCTCAAAATCAATCACAACCTCAATGCGTGTTTTTCCTAGTTCATCATCTCGCTCAATGTTGTCTATACCATCAATACCTAACAATATTTTCTCTAAAGCGTCGGCAGCATTTTGGCGCTGAATATTATCACTACTCACCAAATTAATCTCTACATCTTTACCTTGTGGTGGGCCTGGCCTGCCTATTGAGAACTTTAATTTTTGTGCGGATTTTATATCCTTAACACGTTCTTTTAACCGAGCAAGTAAAACTTTAGGTGTTTTCACTCTTGTGCTAGACGGTACCAGTTCAATGGCAAACTTCGCGACATGAGTAAAATAATGTCCGACATTATTAGTTAGTGAGTCCAAATCTTCGCCCACAACCTCTATAATCATTTTCTCTACTTGTTTGGAAATAAATGCCGTACGCTCTAACGAGGTGCCAACAGGCATTTGCAATCTTGCGTTAATATTATCTGCCCCCGCTACTGGAAATTGCACATACTTCATTTGAGTTTTGGCAAAATATAAAGAACCCATCAGAATAATACTAAAAATAACAACAACACCATAACGCAATTTCAGTACTTTTGTTAAAAAACCTTCAAACCAATTTTCAATACGCGTAAACCATGCTTTGCCTTTGGTTTTTTCACCACTACTGGCAAGGTGTGCTGGCAATGCCAAGCTAACTTCTAAAAAAGAAAGTGTCAAAGCAAAGATAACTACTAAAGGAATAACGTAAATAAACTTACCCATCGTGCCACCCATTAAAAACATCGAAGAGAAAGCTAAAATAGTGCTTAAGATTGTCGTTATTACAGGCGCAATGACACGCTTAAATCCACGTACAGAAGATTGGCACCTACCTTTTCCTAATTGTTTGTAATGGTGTATGCTTTCTGCCACCACAATACTATCATCCACCACAATTCCAAGCACTAAAATCATCGCAGCCAGTGAAACAAGATTAATAGTTTCGCCTGTTGCGCCTAATAAAGCCACCGTACCTAAAAGAGATACTGGTAAGCTGACTGACACCCAAAAAGCCGTATTAAATGATAAAAATAAACCCAGTATAATTAATACTAACAACAAACCAATTAAGCCATTATTAGTCACGATATTAAGCCGATTACGGACATGCTTAGACGCATCTGATGAATAGAAAACCTGCAGACTGGTTGGATGTTTAGCTTTTAAATCCAACACTTTGTCTTTGACCAAATCAACTGTGGTAATTACATCAGCATGCTCTTGTTTGTGAATTCTAAGAATAAAGCCTTTAACGCCATTCACACGAGTAATAGAAGTTTCTTCCTTGTTTCCATCAACAATACTTGCAATATCTTTTAAGCGAATAACAGGCCCATTGAATGTTGACTTAATAATCACATCACCCACCGCTTGAATCTCATCAAACTTAGCTAAAACAACAATGGTTTTTTCATTAACATTATCATGATTACTACCAACAGCGTAGCGTTTGTTTCGCTTTTTAATCGCTTCAATCACCTGAGGTAAGGATAGCTTATATTGGTACAAGCTCTTAGGATTAACCCTAATTTGAATTTCGCGATCAAGATAACCCTTTTTAACAACTTTTGACACACCTTCAACTAGTGCCAAAGAATCAGCCATATTATCAGTAATGTCTCTCAATGCTTGGTAGGACAAATCATCACTACTAATGTTAATTTTTAAAATACTTCTAAGTGAGTTTTTTTGGTCAATAACCCAAGGCAAGTCATCCACTTCTTTAGGTAGTGACTTAATGCGATTAACTGCGTTTCTAATTTCTTGTTTTAATGGCTCAATATCATCTATATCTTGGGAGAGTGTTATAACAATACTAGACTTGCCCTCTTTAGAGGTTGAACTAAATTTATCAATCCCTGAAATGCTTTTCAACTCATCTTCAATCGGATTGGTGACATTCTGCTCAACATCTTCTGGTGAAGCACCAGGATATGCGGTAACAACAGTCATTACTTCAAAATCTACCGCTGGAAATTTATCTCTTTGAATACCGCTTAATGTCAAAAGACCAAGAGCAATAATAGAAACTGTGAAAATCAGTGCTAATTTTTTCTGCTTAACAAAAAAATTAAGAATGTTATCCATAAAAATCTAATCAAAAAAAGAATAATAGCAGTATACCATTAGCGCTGGCACTAATAACAAGCAAGCAAAAGCTACATCTTATTTAGACTTTCCGCGCGCCCTTTTGCGCTCATTCTCTGTTAATAAACGCTTGCGAATACGGATGTTATGAGGTGTTGCTTCTACCAATTCATCGTCATCAATAAATTCTAATGCTTGTTCTAAATCAAGTTTAATGGCAGGTGTTAGCGATACGGCTTCGTCAGTACCTGAGGCACGTACATTGGTCAATTGCTTGCCTTTCATAACATTAACCACTAAATCTTTATCACGTGTGTGGATACCAACCACCATACCTTCATAAATATCAGTGTTGTGCTCTACAAAAAATTTACCACTTTTTTGTAAGTTAAAAATGGCATAAGCAACTGCTCGTCCTTGGTTCATTGAAATTAAAGAACCATTAGAACGCTGACCAATACCCCCTTGTTTCTGAGGTTTATAAGCATCAAAGGTTGAATTCATCAAGCCTGTGCCCGTCGTTGCTGTTAAAAATTCTGTTCTAAAGCCAATTAAACCACGTGCAGGAATATTAAAATCCAACTTTACTCTACCATTACCATCTGGCATCATGTTAGTTAGTTCAGCCTTGCGTTCGCCTAACTTTTCCATCACAGTGCCCTGATGTTGGGTTTCTACATCAACGCTTAAATCTTCAAATGGCTCACAAATCACGCCATCAATCTCCCTTAAAATGACTTGTGGACGACCCACTGCCAACTCAAAACCCTCTCTACGCATAGTTTCAATTAAAATTGACAAGTGTAATTCACCACGACCTGAGACAATAAATTCAGATGGATCGGATGTATTCTCAACTCGAAGTGCAACATTGTAAATGAGTTCCTTATCTAGGCGATCGCGAATGTTTCGTGAAGTGATAAACTTACCATCTTGCCCAGCAAATGGAGAATCATTAACACGAAATGCCATAGAAACGGTTGGCTCATCTACATTTAAAGGTGGCAATGCCTCAATAGTCTCAGGATCACAAATTGTATCTGAAATTGAGATGCCTTCTATGCCAGTAATGGCAATAATATTACCTGCTTGTGCACTGTCTGTATCAATCTTTTCTAAACCAAGAAAACCTTGAAGGTTTGCAATTTTGGCTTTGTGTTCATTGCCTTGTGTATCAACCACCACGACTTGCATGTTTTTCTTGATTGTGCCACGCGTAATACGACCAATAGCAATTGCCCCAACAAATGAGGAGTAATCAAGTGCTGTAACTTGCATTTGCAAAGGCGCATCGATATCAACCTCTGGTGCTTTAACGTGTTTTACAATAGTTTCAAGCATGGGTGTCATATCACCTGAACGCACATCATCTTCTAACGAAGCATAGCCATTAATACTTGAAGCGTAAATAATTGGAAAATCTAGTTGCTCATCCGTTGCGCCTAGTTGGTCGAATAAATCAAACACTTGGTCAATCACCCAATCAGGGCGTGCCGCGTCTTTGTCAATCTTGTTAATCACCACAATCGGGTTTAGCCCTTGATCAAAGGCTTTTTTCGTCACAAAGCGTGTTTGTGGCATTGGACCTTCCTGTGCATCCACAAGCAAAAGCACACTATCAACCATAGACAGTATACGCTCTACCTCACCACCAAAATCAGCATGGCCTGGTGTGTCTACAATATTAATATGATAATCGTTCCATTTAATGGCAGTATTTTTACTAGAAATGGTAATACCACGCTCTTTTTCAAGATCATTTGAATCCATCATTCGATCGGTTGACTCAAAGCGATCATCAAGCGTTTGCGACTGTTCAAGCAATTTATCAACCAAAGTTGTTTTACCATGGTCAACATGGGCAATAATAGCAATGTTTCTTAATTTAGTGTTCATGCGGGCAGGTCAATACAAAAAAGACATTATTATCCCGTAAAATACCCTCTAATATTAGGAATTATTGATATGGCAAAAAAAGGTAGTTCAAGGCGTTGGATGAGCGAACATCTAAGTGATGAGTTTGTTAAAAAGGCACAAAAATCAGGCTATCGTTCTCGTGCCGTTTATAAGCTTATAGAAGTGATTGATAAAGATAAATTTATCAAATCAGGAGACAAGGTGCTTGACCTTGGCGCAGCCCCTGGTGGCTGGAGTCAGGTGGCAATAAAAATTGTGGGCAAATCTGGTCAAGTTATTGCGAGTGATATATTGGACATAAACCCCATTAATGGGGTTGATTTTTTACGTGGCGATTTCACTGAAGACAGTGTTTATGAAGCACTTTTGGATATTACTATAAGTAAAAAAGTTGATGTTGTTTTAAGTGATATGGCACCTAATATGAGCGGTCAACTCTCAGTTGACATGCCTAAATCTATGTATTTGTGTGAACTGGCACTAGATATGGCAATTAAAACCTTAACACCTTCAGGCTATTTTTTTGTCAAAGTTTTTCAAGGGGATGGGTTTGACGAGTTTGTTAAGTCTTGCAGGGCTTCTTTTTCTTTTGTTACCATTCGTAAGCCAAAAGCCTCAAGAGCAAGGTCTAAAGAAGTATATTTGCTTGCAAATAAATTAAAGCTAACTTGAGTTGATGAAAGATGGTTTTTGGTGATTATTCATAATTATGCAAAGGTTTCAAGTGTTAGTTTTTTTAATAACCCACACCGCCCACGTGTAAAATAATAGCCATGAAAAGTTTAAGCGATATTCAATCCCTCTTAAAATTAGATTTACAAAAAACAGACGAAATACTCATTAATCGTTTAAGTTCAAATGTTGCTTTGATTAATCAAATGAGCCATTATATTATTCATGCTGGCGGAAAACGCTTGCGCCCATTGCTGTTATTACTTTGTGCGCGTGCAACTAAATATCAAGGCACACACCACCACCTTATGGCAGTGGTGATAGAATTAATTCACACTGCCACTTTACTACATGATGATATTGTTGATGAGTCTATAACACGCCGAGGAAAAGACACTGTTAATGAAGTTTGGGGGAATGCGCCCAGTGTTTTAGTGGGTGATTTTTTGTATTCTCGCGCTTTTGAAATGATGGTTGAACCCAATTCAATGTCTATTATGCATATTCTTTCTAAAACCACCAATAGTATTGCTGAAGGTGAAGTATTGCAATTATTAAATTGTCAAAATGCTGAACTGTCCGAGGCTGAATATTACACAGTGATTGAGCGAAAAACGGCGTGTTTATTCCAAGCAGCCACTCAAATTGGTGGACTACTATCAGGTGTTGATAAAATTCAAGAATCTGCATTAAAAGACTACGGCTTGCACCTTGGTAACGCTTTTCAGATTATTGATGACGTGCTTGATTATGAGTCAGATACAAAAACCATGGGCAAGGAAGTGGGCGATGATTTAAGTGAGGGGAAAACCACGCTACCTATGATTTATGCACTTGCCCATACTTCTGGCAACGACAGACAACTTCTAGAAGATGCCATTAACCAAGCAGATAATTCCAAAATAGCACAGGTGATTAAAATTCTACAATCTGTCAAAGCTTTTGACTATACTCGCAAACAAGCGTACAAATCAGCACAACTCGCCAAGCAATCACTCAAGCTAATACCTGACTCAGACTATAAAGACGCATTGATACTATTGTGCGACCTTTCCTTGCAACGCCAGTCATAAAATCATGCTTTCAAATGAGTTGAAAGTTCAAATACGTCAGTCATTTATGAACTTAAAAAAAGATATGAATGGCTTTAAAATACGTCAAGCACAAAACAAGATGATTGCTGAAATCTCTAAAACTTTATCAGGGGAATATAAAGGCAAGCATAACATTCTATGTGTCGAAGCGCCTACAGGTATAGGAAAAACGTTTGCTTACTTGCTTGGTAGTATTCCTATCGCCAAAGCCAATAAAAAGAAACTAATTATCTCTAGCGCTAATGTTGCCCTGCAAGAACAATTACTTTTTAAAGACATGCCACAAGCACAAAAATACTGCAGCGTTGATTTTGAGTATGCCTTGGTCAAAGGACGCTCGCGCTATGTTTGTATTCGCAACTTAATTAACGTGTGTGAAGATAACGCAAGTGACAACCATTTGTTTGAATCAATACCCTTGTTTGATAAGCCACCAGGAAAATATCAATTAGAACAACTTAGTGAGATGCTAAATGATTACTCAACTAAAAAATGGAATGGGGAAATTGATGATTTAATGCGTACGCTAGATCATTCTATTTGGCAAAAAATAGCTTGCAATCGTTTTACTTGTACGGCAAAAAGTTGTGAGTCTTATCAAGATTGTACTTTTTTTAAAGCCAGACGAAAAATTACCAAAGCAGATGTTATTATCGCTAATCATGATTTGGTTTTAGCCGACCTTAGCACAGGAAATACCGTACTGCCTGATGTTAGTGAATCAATTTTTATCTTTGATGAGGCGCACCACTTAAACTCAAAGGCACTATCGCACTTTTCATTAACCACTAGTACTGAGTTTATCAAAACCAGCGTCAGGCGAACCAAAGTGGTTAGTGAGCAATTATGTAAAATAAGTAAACAAGATGTACCTGATATTAACATCAAACAAATTGATGATTATCTAACTGATTTAATTCAATTGTTAAAACAACTAGAATTCAATGAAGATATGTATTTGTTCAGCCAAGGTATTGTTGATGAATCTATCAAGCAAATAAGTAAGGACATTCTAACGCTTGTTAGCGTCATCCAAACTAAATTCACACTTTTAAAAGAATCTTGGGGTGACTATTTAAAAATAACAACCATAGATAAAAGTATCAGCCACCCTATTAATAATGTGGCTGGTGAATGCGAACAGCACTTACTCAGCATTATTGCTCTATTTTCGTCTTTCTTGCAAATAGACGAACCAAGTAAAGTACCACATTCACGCTGGATTGAAAAAAGCACGCTCGCAAATAAAAAGACCAACTACTCGCTTAACAGTGCGCAAACTAATGTTTCAAAAAATCTAGATCAGCTTATTTGGTCAAAAGTTTCAGGTGCTATTCTCACTTCAGCTACTTTAACGTCATTAGGTAGTTTTGAACGCTTAAACAAACAATTAGGTCTACTAAGAGATGAAAACCAATACTTACGTCTACCATCTCCCTTTGTATTTGACCAAGTAGATTTTATCATTGCTAAACTCAAAGCCAGCCCAACTCAAGTGTATGAGAACACGCAAGAAGTAGCATTACAATTACTTAAACGGCTTGATAGTAATGAGGGCTCATTGGTGCTATTTGCCTCTAATAAACAAATGCAGATGGTGGCAGACCTAATAGAGAAAAAACTAAAATGTGCTTTGTTTGTTCAAGGAGAATACCCTAAAAAGCACATCTTAGAAAAGCACATTGACTTGCGCAAACAAGGCGAAGGTAGTGTTATTTTTGGGCTGGATAGTTTTGCTGAAGGGGTGGATTTAAAAGGTGGTAACCTTACTCATGTTGTTATTGCCAAGTTGCGCTTTAGTGTACCCACTTCACCTATTGATAGAACGTTAGCCGCTTATCTTGAATCACAAAACCGAAACCCCTTTATGGAGATATCCCTGCCCGACGCATCACTTAAACTTATTCAGGCTTGTGGTCGCTTGATTCGCACAGAAACTGATACAGGAAAAATCACCATTTTTGATAACCGCTTGGTTTCTAAATTTTATGGCAAACTACTACTAAACGCTTTACCAAACTATAATATTATAGCGGAGTAATTTTTACAACGAAACCTTTGCATAAATAGGAATGATTAGAAAAATAACAAATTTTATCAACTTGGGAGTCTTCTAAATCAATTTCTAGCAGGGCTAAGGGTGTTTTTAGAAATTTTACAAGCTGGTGAAAGGTGGTGTTTTTATGATTATTTATATTTACACAAAGGTCTCATAGTATATTTAAAAACGCCAAAAAGCCCTATGCAGCAAAGCCATTAAGGTTAATATTTCCAAACGCCCCAACAACATTGAAAAACTTAAAATCCATTTAGCAGTATCGTTGATATTGCCATAATTAGCAGCAACATCACCCAAACCCGGACCTAAATTATTAATAGACGCTGCTGTTGCTGAAAATGCACTGAACTGGTCAAGACCAGTAAACATTAACATTAACATTAACATAACAAAAGCGATTACGTACAAAGAAAAGAAACCCCAGACTGATATCAAAGTATTTTCAGGAACGCTTTTTTGGTTAAGTTTGATGTTGATTTGTGCATTAGGATGAATAAATTTTTTAATCTCTTTCATCGCTAACTTAAACATTAATAATATTCTAACAACTTTGATACCCCCACCTGTAGAGCCAGCGCAAGCACCAACAAAACTAGCAAAGATTAAAAATACAGGCAACACAAACGGCCATAATGAGAAGTTCGTACTAGCAAAACCCGTGGTGGTCATGATAGAAATACTTTGGAACATTCCATGTCTAATCGACTCTTCAATGGTTTGGTAGTAGCCTTTATCAAACAAATAGCTTGATACTAATAAAATTGATACACTTAGAATTAATAAATAGGTCTTAAATTCAGAATCTTTTAAATAAATAAATAAATTATTTTTACGCCAGACAAGAAAATGTAGCGAAAAATTAATACCTGCTAGTAGCATAAATATCATTGCCACTATCTCAATTACATAAGAATTGAAATAACCAATAGAGGCGTCGTGAGTAGAAAAACCACCAATAGCAACAGTTGCATAACTATGCCCAATTGCATCAAATGCATTCATACCCGCAAAATAATATCCCAGTGCACAAACAATAGTAAAACTGATGTAAATTTTCCACAATGCTTTGGCAGTTTGAGTTAGCTTTGGTGTCAATCTTTCTTTAGAAATGCCACTTGATTCTGCATGATAAAGCTCCATACCGCCAACGCCTAACATTGGCAAAATTGCAACCGCCAAAACAATAATACCCATACCACCTAACCACTGAAGTTGCTGGCGATAATATAAAAGCGCTTTAGGTAAATCATCTAACCCAGAAAGTACCGTTGCACCTGTGGTTGTTAGTCCTGACATGGATTCAAAAAATGCATCACTAAAGGACATATCTAAAGATGCTGATAATAAAAATGGCGTGGTAGCAAATAAAGATAAGACGAGCCAAAAACTCACCACAACTAACACACCTTCACGAATTCTAAAGTTCTTGGTTGAATTTCTAAAAGGCAGCCATAAAACAAAACCGCTAAGCAGTGTTAAAGAAAAAGCAGCCATAAAAGATGAGGCTTCATTCTGAGCATAAATAAAATCAACAACAATGGGTGGTAATTGAGTTAAACTAAATACCATTAGCAACAAACCAATGGTTTTAAAAACAATACTAAATTGCATTTCTAACAACCATTAGTCAAAATATCCTTCAAACAGTTCTTCTACTTCATGAATTTTACTAACATCAGTCAACACTAATAATACATGGTCTCCTTCTTTAATCACTAAAGTACGCGACCCCATAATTACTTCATTATTCCTAACCACTGAGCCCACAACCACGCCATCAGGTAAATTTATTTGTTCAATGGTTTTACCCACAACATCTGAATGGTGTTTATCGCCATGCACAATAATATCAATTGCTTCTGCCTTGCCTTGGCGTAATGAATACACCATCATGGTATCACCTTTACGAATGTGTGCCAAAATGCCACTAACTGTAATTTGATCAGGTGATATAACCATATCTACATCTTCGCTTTGTTCGGCCAAGTCTTCATAAACATTACGCTTCACCAAGGCAACTGTTTTATGTGCACCTAAGCGCTTAGCCAAAATTGAAACAATCACATTAATTTCATCAGAATCTGTTAGGGCTAGAAATAAGTCTGTATTTTCAATGCCCTCTTCTAATAACAACTCTTCATCGGAGGCATTACCTAAAAGCACTAATGTATTTTCAAGCTCATCAACAATCTCACTAACACGTTTTTTATTCATCTCAATAATACGAACGCGATGGTCTTTTTCTAAGAATTTTGCCAAATTAAGACCAATACGCCCACCACCAGCAATAATAATATTTTTATACGCCTTATCTTCACGCCTGAATTGTTTAATAACTTTAGAAATACTGGCTTTTTTCGTCATGAAATAAACCCGATCACCATCACGAATAACCGTCTCTCCTGATGCAGGAATTGCCATGCCATTGCGATACAAACTCACAATACGCACCCGTGTTTTTGGTAAATGCTCATGCAAATCTTTAATAGGATGCCCTACAATTGGCGTGCCTGCATAAGCTCTAGTTTCCACCAATTGAACCAACCCATTTTCAAACTCAAACACTTGCTCAGCACCTGGCTCTTCGACCACACGCTTAATATAGTTAGTCACCAACTCTTCAGGTGTAATAATAAAATCAATCGGGATGGCGTTAGGTGAAAACAACTCTTTCCTATGTAGATATTCAGCAGTGCGTATACGCGCTACTTTCTTTTTTACTTGATACAAGGTGTGTGCCATCTGGCAGGCCAACATATTGCCTTCATCAGAGCGCGTTACGGCAATCACCATATCCATATTTTTAATGTCTGCTTCTTCTAAAATGTTGGGATATGAGGCGTGGCCACATACAGTTTTAATGTCTAAATGGCGTTGCAAGTTTGATAAATTAGAATCATCTTTATCAATAATGGTAATGTCGTTATCATTATCTAAACATAAATATTTAGCTAATGTTGCGCCAACTTGTCCTGCACCTAAAATTAAGATTTTCATACTATTTTATTTTTTATCAATGCCTAAGTCTTTTAACTTGCGATATAAAGTGGTTCTTTCTAATCCTGCAAGTGTTGCAACCTTGGCAATATTATGACTGTTCTCTTGCAGATGGTGATTGAAATATCGTACCTCAAAAATATTTCTTGCCTCTTTAAGTGGTACATTAAATTCAATACCACTAATGGCGCGTTTAGATTTTTCTAGTATTTGTTCAGATAAAATCCTACGCACCAATGGCAAAATATCATGCAGTGGTTTTTTCAAAAAATCAACCGCACCTAGTTTAATTGCCTTGACCACATCTTGATGTTCTGCATGCCCAGACATCATTACAATCGGTGTAGAAAAACCAGCTTGAGTCCATTCTTCTAACAATGACATGCCGTCCTGACCAGGCATCCAAACATCCATCATAACCAAGTCAAAAATTTGATCTTTTATAATGGCTTTGGCTTGGTTGGCACCAACTGCAAGAACCACATGGTAATTAACATCTTCCAATACATCCATCATCGTTTCTGCATTAATATTCTCATCATCAATGATAAGAATTCTACCAATGGCTAATGTGTCATCCATAATCCTTCCTTTTATTTATTCTTTACAATTAAACTCAATGATAATCATAGCGCCATGTGGCTTAACATTGCCAGCAAATATTTTACCCTCATGCTGCTTAATAATATTTTGCACAATCGCCATTCCTAAACCACTACCTTTAATTTTAGTCGTTACATAAGGCTCAAACACCCTATCAAGTACATGCTTATCAAAACCATCGCCATCATCTATGATGCTTAAACGCACAATGGCTTGTTTGGGTAAATATTTTGTTGTAATTTTAACGTTTAAATCACGCTCGTCAATCATTGCTTCACTGGCATTTTTTATTAAATTAATCAACACTCTAGAAATGCTATGCCCATCTAAAAGTAGCAGTGGCATGCCGACAGACAAATCAAAACCAATATTCATATTACTTGTGTCATCATAAAGTGCAATAGATTGCTTAATTAATACATTCAAATCACAAGGCTTCCTTTCAATTTTAGGTGTGTTAGCATAATCAGCGAATGCACTCACCATAGTGTCCATAGATTGAACTTGATGAATAATAATATTTGTAGCCTTATCAATAACATCTAAATCTTTACCCTCTAAAGAATTCATAAATCGATTTCTAAGGCGCTGAGCAGATAATAAAATAGGAGTTAATGGATTTTTAATCTCGTGCGCCATGCGCTTTGCCACCTCTCCCCAAGCGGCTTTTTTCTGAGCCCTGCTTAATTTCGAAATGTCTTTAATCACGATGACAAAACCCAAGGTTTTATTGTCATTTTTAAGTGCCGCGCCTTGACATGATAACAACAAATGTTGACTGTCTAAAGTAATTTCAATCTCTTCACTCCAC
Source organism: Candidatus Ruthturnera sp. Tsphm01 (assembly GCA_030142985.1). Taxonomy (GTDB): domain Bacteria; phylum Pseudomonadota; class Gammaproteobacteria; order PS1; family Pseudothioglobaceae; genus Ruthia. The sequence continues at coordinate 792,221 of CP125320.1, forward strand.
TCACTTTCATCTTGCTTAAATTTGTCTTGTGTCATTAAAAACAGAGGCTCTAAATTTGAATAGCAATCAACAATAGTGCTACATTTTTTGCCAATGAATAATTTTTCATCTTCGATGCCCAGCATTGTACCAACCACTGGATTAATAAGGCGTATCTTCCTATTTTGATCAAGCGCAATCACGCCATAAGAATATTTAAGGATCGTCTCCAAATACAAATTGTGCGTATCCAAACCCTCACGAGATACCTTGATTTGTCTAGACATGGTATTAAACTGCTCAATCAAACTACGTACATCTTCACTTTCTTTTTGTTTAGCGATACGCACATCATAATTACCTTTGGCAATTTCTTGCGTGGCGATGGATAAGTTATTCAGTGGCTTCATTAGCCGTTCAATCATACGAAAAACCACCATAAGTGCACTAAGTATTGCCAGCAGTACAGTGGATGAAAAATCAATCATAAAACGTTTTTGAGTGATTGAAGTGTTGATTTCAAACTTAATATTTTGCGCTGCGTTGGCAAACCCTTTAACTTGCGACAAAAACCCTAAAAGCCCTGGGTCAGTCGCATACACCACATCAACCACAAACAAGTCTTGATTTGATGTGTTTGAGAGATAACGCGTTGACATTCTTACTTGAATAACATTTGCAGTCTCATCTTTGTTAATCATACGTGGCTGCGCACCTGAAAATGACCGCTGCTCAATCGCCATACAATTAGTCACATCTGCTGTTTTAGCAACCACCTTTTGAGCATTTAACAGTGTAATTTGACAAGCCCAACCTTTATCAATTAAGCCGTCAAGAAATATTTGCATACTTTGTGCATAATTTTCAGCATCTTTTTGAAAATTTCTAAAGGAGACAATTAAAGTTAATAATCTTTTTGTTTGTTCAGTATAACGCTCATCTCTAATTTTTTGCACGCCGCTATACAAACCATTGACTTGTTGAATAAAATTTTGACTAAAAATATTAAAAGCTTTTTCTGAGTCTTTAACGTTGTTTTGAATGGTTTGAAATGAGAATATATAAAAAGACAATACTGGAACAATTACCAAAACTGGCACAATTTTAACAAACGACCAAGTAAATTTAGAACCTACAATATCGCCCTTAACATCACGCTTAAGGCGTAATACATCCGCATAAATATAATAAACAGCAACCAAACTCATGACGATATTAAATCCAACCAAATACCCCCACCAGTGTGCAATAAAATCAGGGTTAAGCCCTAAATAAAACGTGCCAGAAATAGACAGTAAAAAAACAAACACCCAAACCCATGCAGGTGGTGTCTTTCTTAAACTTAAATATTGGCTAAAAATCATAGAGAATAATGCATACGGTCATAATTTTTTTAAACAATTATCGCATAAAAAAATAAATATCCACACAAGTTATTCATTAAAAATAACTTAAATAGAAACCTTTACATCATTATGGGTGATTAACAAAATGATGTATTTTATTAAATTGTAAATTTTTTAAATCCACTCCTAGCAGAGTTAAGGGTGTTTTTTATCCTCCTGAGGCTGTTTGGCGTTACTGGGAAAGCGCCAAGTTGATGAAAGATGGTATTTTGGTGATTATTCATAATGATGCAAAAGTCTCAAAGAGCAACTAATACATCCCTTGACCAACTAACGAGTGTTACGCTTATAGTGGATTCGGGCTATAAAACCAATTTATAATTTGGTGAATGAGTGGTTTTGTCGGTATAAAATACAACACATGATTCAAACACAAACACAACTAAGTCAGTTTTTAAATTTAATAAAATATGAAAACGAGCTGGCTATTGATACTGAATTTAAGCGTGTTAATACTTATTATCCAGTACTATGCTTAGTGCAAATAGCCACTAAAAGCGCAACTGATTGTATCGATATTTTAGCAATTGAAGATTTAAATCCATTATTTGAGAAACTTTACCAAAAGGATTGCTTATGGATTGTGCACTCAGCACGCCAAGACATTGAGGCAATGTACTATCTATCCAAACAACTTCCTAAGCACTTGTTTGACACTCAAATTGCAGCTAGTTTACTTGGTCATCCTGTGCAAATTTCTTATCAAGCACTCACTCAAATCTTGCAAAATGTCTATTTAGAAAAAGCTTACACACGCTTAGATTGGACCATACGCCCCTTGCCAGATGAGGCACTTGAATATGCGCTTGATGATGTCCGATATTTGCTTAAAAATTTCTATCAACTTAAAAACCAATTAAAAACTGAGCATAAATTACACTGGATTGAAGAAGATGGAAAATTATTGTTAAACACCGATCTTTATAGTCCTGACATTAAAAACGCATGGAAAAATGTCAAGGGATTTTCACGCTTAGCCAAGAAAAAGCATTATCTTGTTGCGCAATTAGCCATGTTTAGAGAGTATCAGGCTATTCATAAGAACAAACCTAGAAAATGGATAATGAGTGATGATAAATTAATCAACTATGCACTCAAAAAAGAATCATTGCCCTTTGATATAAAAACTGCGTTTAATGAATTTTTAGTTAGGAATGAGCAACTAGATGAAGCTAAAATTATTGCCAATAAGCACACACTACCAACAAAAACTGAAAAAGAAAAGAAAAATGAATTGCAAAAACTGATACAAAATATAGCAAATCAGTATAACTTAGACGATAAAATCATTGCCAATGGCAAATCATTATTGAGTTTTATTCGTGGCGACTGCTCAGTTATTTTTTTAACAGGTTGGCGTTTTAATCTTTTAAAAGATGAATTAGGAAAATGCAAAATAATTTAAAACCAGTCTCGGCAGGTAATATGATCTGATGAAGTCAATATTATTATTGAAATTCCAGCAAATTTACCACCCATTAAACATGAAATTGACAAGGAGACAGGTGTAATGTTTGTAGATCGTTTTATTTCAACGCCTATGTTCTACCCTTGCAATTACGGTTTTATGCCAAAAACACTAGCAGATGACATCAAATGTATCGATAATGTCAGTGTCGCCCTTAAAAATCAAATTGAGTATTTATTTACTTACTACAAGGACCTTGAAGAAAACAAGTGGGTGAAAATTGATGGCTGGGATAATTCTATTGAAGCTAAAAAAGAGTTTCAGATTTCTTTTGGCGCCTATCATCAATAACTCTTTCCAAATCGTATCAGGTGAATACCGTGGTAGGAAATTTAACTTTCTAGATACACCTAGTTTAAGACCTACATCAGGAAAAATTCGAGAAACCTTATTTAATTGGATTCAATTTGAATCACACAACAAAACTTACCTAGATTTATTTACTGGCAGTGGAAGTTTAAGCTTTGAAGCGCTGTCTCGTGGCGCTAAACAAGTTGTTAGTATTGAAAAAAACTTCAACGCCTATCAAAGTTTAAAAAAAAATAAAATACTACTAAAAACAAACAAAATGAGAATTTTTAATCAAGATGCGTTAAATTTCTTATCTGAAAAAAACACTCAAACTTTTGATTTTGTTTTTTTAGACCCGCCTTTTAATAAAAATTATTTGCCAAAAACTTTAAAAGCACTTTCAAAAGGTAATTTTGTTACTTTAAATACAAAAATCTATATAGAATCTGAATTTAAAATTTTAAAAAATGATGCGACTGAATGGCTATCAACAAACATTAAAATTAATAAACAAAAACACACAGGACAAGTACATTATTGTTTAATAACTCTATTATAAAACCTTAACTGAATCACTTTATGATGAAAAAAATCGCAATTTACCCAGGCTCGTTTGATCCAATTACCAATGGCCATATTGATTTAATCAAACGCGCCAGTAAATTATTTGACGAAATTATTATTGGCATTACTCAAAATAGTAAAAAAAAGGCTTTTTTAAGCATTGATGATAGAGTTAGCGCAACCAGCACTGCCCTTAAAGATGTTAGTAATATTAAAGTATTAAGTTTTAACACGCTATTAGTTGATTTTGCGGCCAAGCAAAATGCACAAGTGATTTTGCGTGGACTGCGTGCTGTTAGTGACTTTGAATACGAATTTCAACTCTCAGGTATGAACAAACATCTTAATCCTAACATTGAAACTCTATTTATGACCCCTGCCGAACAATACGCCAATATCTCCTCTTCTTTAGTAAAAGAAATTCTAACATTAGGCGGCGATATTAGTGTTTTTGTGCCTGCGTCAGTAGAGGTGCTACTCAAACAGCGCTTATAAAATTTTTGTCCTTAATCCTTGAAAAAAAAATGCCCATCCCTATATAGGACGTATATTAAATACAAGGAGTAACAAAATGTCAAAGATTATTGGTATTGACTTAGGCACAACCAATTCATGCGTAGCTATTATGGATGGTGGTAGTGTTAAGATTATTGAAAATTCTGAAGGTGATCGTACCACCCCATCCGTTATCGCTTATCCAAAAGATTCTGAGGAGGTTTTGGTTGGTCAGTCAGCAAAACGTCAAGCAGTCACTAATCCTGAAAACACGCTATACGCAATTAAGCGTTTAATTGGTCGTCGTTTTGACGAAAATGCAGTACAAAAAGACATCAAACTTGTGCCTTATAAAATTGTCGAAGCTGACAATGGCGACGCTTGGATTGAAATTAAAAACAAAAAAATGGCTGCCCCTGAAATTTCAGCAAAAGTCATTGGTAAAATGAAAAAGACTGCTGAAGATTATTTAGGTGAAGAAGTTACCGAGGCAGTTATTACAGTTCCTGCTTATTTTAACGACTCACAACGCCAAGCAACTAAAGATGCGGGCAAAATTGCAGGTCTTAATGTTAGGCGCATTATCAATGAGCCAACTGCAGCAGCATTGGCTTATGGTGTTGACAAAGTTAAAGGTGATAAAACCGTTGTTGTTTATGACTTAGGTGGTGGCACATTTGACGTATCTATCATTGAAATGGAAGACATTGATGGCGAAAAACACTTTGAAGTACTCTCTACCAATGGAGATACTTTCCTAGGTGGCGAAGATTTTGATCAACGTATTATTGGCTATTTAGTAGATGAGTTCAAAAAAGACCAAGGCGTTGATTTAACCAATGATCCTATGGCACTGCAGCGCTTAAAAGAGGCCGCTGAAAAAGCCAAAATTGAGTTGTCTTCTTCCGAACAAACTGACGTCAACTTACCTTACGTAACTGCAGATGCCTCAGGCCCTAAACACCTTAATATTAAAATCACTCGTGCTAAATTAGAGTCATTGGTTGAAGACCTGCTCAAACGCACTATTGAGCCATGCAAAACTGCACTTAAAGATGCGAATTTATCTGCAGATGATATTGATGAGGTGATTTTAGTAGGTGGTCAAACACGCATGCCTAAAGTCACAAAAATGGTACAAGATTTTTTTGGCAAAGAGCCTAAAAAAGACGTCAACCCTGACGAGGCAGTAGCAATGGGTGCTGCAATTCAAGCAGGTGTATTAGGCGGTGATGTTAAAGACGTATTGTTACTAGACGTAACCCCGTTATCTCTAGGTATTGAAACTATGGGTGGCATTATGACTAAATTAATTGAGAAAAATACAACCATCCCGACCAATGCAAGTCAAATATTTTCAACCGCAGCTGACAATCAATCTGCAGTAACTGTGCACGTATTGCAAGGTGAGCGTGATATGGCTAGTGCTAATAAATCATTAGGTCAATTCAATCTTGAAGGTATTCCAAATGCACCTAAAGGTCAACCCCAAGTTGAAGTAACATTTGACATTAATTCTGATGGCATCTTAGATGTATCTGCCAAAGACAAAAATACTGGCAAAGAACAATCAATCACCATTAAAGCCTCATCTGGCTTAAGTGATGAAGAAGTTGAAAAAATGATTAAAGACGCTGAAGCGCACACCGATGAGGATAAGAAGTTCCAAGAATTGGTCACTAGTAGAAATATGGCGGATTCCTTAATACACTCAACCAAACAAACGCTAGAAGAGCTAAAAAATGAGGTTTCTGATGATGAAAAATCAGCGATTGAAATAGCCATTACCGAACTTGAAAAAACCATTAAAGACAATGACAAAGAAGCCATTGATACCAAAGCTCAAGCGTTAAGTGAAAAAGCACAAGCGTTAGCTGAAAAAGCACAAGCCAAAGCAAGTACTGAAAATACCTCGCAAGAAGAATCAAACACCGATGACAATGTGGTTGACGCTGATTTTGAAGAGGTTAAAGACGACAAATAAAAGGTTAAAAACCTCACAACTAAAACCTTCCCTAAGAGATGGCGCTTGAGGAGGGTTTTTTAATAATAAGGCAAACATGTCACAAAGAGATTATTACGAAATACTGGGTGTTGTAAAAAATGCAGACGCCAAGCAAATTAAAAAAGCTTACAAGCGCTTAGCAATGAAACACCATCCTGATCGGGTTAAAGACGATAAGGAATCAGCTGAAAAAAAATTCAAAGAAATCCAAAAAGCTTATTCCATTTTATCTGACGCTCAAAAACGCCAAGCTTACGACCAATTTGGTCATGCAGGTGTTAACGGCAATGCAGGGGCTGCTGGTGGCAATCCATTTGGTGGCGGTGGCTTTGGTGATATTTTTGGTGATATTTTTGGTGGCGGACAACAACAACCAAATAATCGTGGATCAGACTTACGCTATGATTTAGAAATTGATTTAAAAGAAGTGGCACGAGGCACTACCGTCAAAGTTCGTATTCCAAAAAATGAAACTTGTGATACCTGCTCAGGTACAGGTGCAAAACCTGGCACCAGTGTTAAGACCTGTTTAATTTGTGGCGGTGCAGGACAAATACAAGTACAACAAGGGTTCTTTGCCGTTCAACGCCCTTGTAGTACTTGCTCTGGCACAGGACAAAAAATTGAATCGCCTTGTGCTACTTGCCGTGGACAAGGCGTGGTGCGTAAGCAAAAAACCCTGTCAGTCAAAATCCCTGCAGGCGTAGACACAGGCAATCGCATTCGCTTAAGTGGCGAAGGCGAAGCAGGTACTAGAGGTGCACCTAGTGGCGATTTATATGTGCAAGTTCGCGTTAGAAAACACGCCATTTTTGAACGCGAAGATAATGATTTGTACTGTGAAGTGCCCATTGACTTTGCAACAGCAGCATTAGGCGGTTCAATTGAGGTACCAACACTTGATAAAAAATTAAAAATTAAAGTCCCAGCAGGCACGCAAACTGGGAAACTATTTCGCTTACGTGGTAAAGGCATTACCCATCTTCAACGTGCTGGCTCTGGCGATTTAATCTGTCAAGTTAAGATTGAAACTCCTGTTAATCTTAACAAAAAACAACAGGACTTATTGCAAGAATTCTCAAACTCATGTGGCAAAGAACATCACCCTGAATCAGACTCCTTTTTTGGTAAAATGAAATCATTCTTTGAGTAAAAATAGGACATATTTAGTGAACATTAAACAAATTAAAGCAAGAGAGGTTCTTGATTCTAGAGGTAACCCAACCGTTGAGGCAGATATAATTCTTGATGACGGCACAATCGGTAGTGCAATGGTACCATCTGGCGCATCAACAGGTCAACGTGAGGCTTTGGAGTTGCGTGATGGGGATAAATCACGCTACTTGGGCAAAGGTGTTTTAAAAGCTGTTGAGTTTGTCAACACAGAAATTTGTGATACTTTGATTGGTTTTGGTATAGAGGATTTAAGCAAGATTGACCAAGCAATGATTGATTTAGATGGTACTGAAACCAAATCAAGATTAGGTGCAAATGCCATCTTAGCAGTCTCGTTAGCCGCTGCTCATGCTAACGCTAATAGACAACACAAACCATTATATATGTCATTAAACCAAGGTGGAAATTACAAACTACCCGTACCTATGATGAATATTATTAATGGCGGTGAACACGCTAACAATAGTGTTGACATCCAAGAGTTTATGATTATCCCTGCTGGTGCGCCAAATTTTAAAGAAGCACTACGTTATGGCGCTGAAGTGTTTCATCATTTAAAAGTAGTGTTAGAAGCTAAGCGGATGAATACTGCCGTGGGTGATGAGGGTGGTTTTGCTCCTGATTTAGCCTCAAATGAAGATGCTATTAAAGTTATTTTAGAAGCGATTGACAATGCAGGTTATAAAGCAGGTAAAGATATTTTTATTGGCATTGATGCAGCAAGTTCAGAATTTTATGAGAACAGCACTTACAATTTAACCTCTGAAAACAAATCACTCAGTTCTGAAGAGTTTGTTGATTATTTAGCCAATTGGGTGGAGAACTATCCAATTATTTCAATTGAAGATGGTATGGATGAAAATGATTGGAATGGCTGGGAGTTGTTAACAAAAAAAATCGGTGACAAAGTACAATTAGTTGGTGATGACCTGTATGTAACCAATAGTAAGATTTTAAAACAAGGCATTGAGAAAAATATCGCCAACTCTATTTTAATTAAAGTCAATCAAATTGGCACCCTAACTGAAACCTTTCAAACCATGAAGATGGCAACAGATGCTGGTTATACCTCGGTTATGTCACACAGATCGGGTGAAACTGAAGATACAACCATTGCTGATTTGGCAGTAGCCACTGGTTGTGGTCAAATCAAAACTGGCTCATTATCAAGATCAGACCGTTTGGCAAAATATAACCGCCTACTTCGCATTGAAGAAGAGTTAGGGGTTAAAGCGGTTTATCCAGGGCTTGATGCTTTCAATCATTTGAATTAAACTCATCACTTTATATAACAAGTTAATAACTGATTGGAATCACTCTCAACTTTTTGGCTTAGTGTCATCCTTTTTGGGCTGATATTAAGTTCTGCATTTTTCTCTAGTGCCGAAACTTCAATGATGGCAATTAATCGTTATCGTCTAAAGGTCTTAAGAAAAAATAATAAAAATGCAAAACGTACCGAGCATTTACTTAATAACTTGGACCATCTGATTGGTACAATTCTATTGGGCAATAACTTTGTTAATATTTTTGCCTCTAGTATTACAACCATACTAGCCATTAAACTATGGGGTGAAGACTCAATTGTATTAGCCTCGTTGGTGTTAACTTTTATCATCTTAGTTTTTGCAGAAACAACCCCTAAAACATTTGCCGCTAAAAATCCTGAAAAAATTGCCCTACCAGCCTCAATTATCATTGTCGCGTTAATTAAGCTGTTTAAGCCTTTTGTTTGGCTAATTGCTCAATTATCAAAGATGATATTAGCATTATTTGGCATGAAGAACGAACCACGCAACAGCCTTATTAGTTCGGAAGAATTAAAAATGGTGGTCAGCGATGCAAAACCCATTATTGCTTCTAATTATCAAAAAATGTTACTCAATATTATTGACTTAGAGAAGGTTAAGGTTGAGGATATTATGATTCCTAGGCACGAGTTAATTAGCGTTGATATTAACAAGCCTAATGAAATTTTAAAACAATTTAAGCGCATACAACACACTAGATTACTCACTTATGATACATCAAGTGATAATATTACTGGCGTACTACACATGCGTGATATTGTAAATTTATACGCCAAAGGTGATTTTAGTATTGACAATGCATTAGCACTGGTTCGCACGCCTTATTTCGTGCCAGAAGGTACCAGTCTTGCTCACCAATTAGCACATTTTCAACAACAAAAAAGACGATTAGGTTTAATTGTAGATGAATATGGGGAGGTGTGTGGCATGATTGTATTAGAAGACATTTTAGAAGAAATTGTAGGACAGTTCACCTCAAACCAAAATGAAAGTATTGATGAGATTACCAAGCAAAAAGATGGTAGTTACTTGATTGACCCTAGAATTAGTATGCGAGAATTAAACAATTTATTACAATTAAACCTGTCTGTCACTAAAGCAAAAACCCTAAACGGCTTAATTCTAGAAACATTGAAAAGCATTCCTAAGCGCGATGTTAGTTTAAAAATTGACAATATATTGATTGAAATTATGCAGATTTCTAACCAAACTATTAGACTAGTTAAACTAACCAAACTCTAAACTTAGAAAATCAAATCGTCATCTACATTGTTTCTAAAATAGCCTGCATTGTCATTTTTTTTCTTGTAAACCTGATCTTGTTGTATGTTTTTTTTTATTTCTTAACGCTTCAACCGTACCAATTAGGTCTTTGCCTTTTGCTTTGATGAGTGAAAATATTGTATAACCAGATTTAATATCTATTGATTTAAATTCAACTAATTTATAACTAAAGGCATTGCTATGAATTTGTGTTTGATAATCTTTAACCAATTCATTGCGTTTAACTTTGGAAAGAACCTTGCCAATTAATTGATGATAAATTTGTTCTTTAGCATTTTTCAATGCTGTTTGTCTAGTAGCGCTAATTTCAACACCAGTTGCAATACCACAAGCATAGAAACTTTCATCTGCGAAAGCATCCGCAATTTGCATAATAGTAGAAATACCTGGTAATAAATAGGGCAGAATTGATGCCCCTATTCTTCTTGACACCAGCCTGAAATATCACTAGATTCTATACGTTCAGGCAATGATCCACAAGCGGTTAACAATAAAAAACCAGCCCCAAACCAAGTAATCGTAAGTGCTTCATATTATTTACTCAAATAGTTATATTAATGGAGTATGGATTATACTCATATTATGTCAATAAAGATTGCCCCATTCTAACCACTTCATCCTCCTTTAGAGCAAATTTATTAACTTGATTTGGCATCAACATAATCACAGTTGAGCCCATATTAAACTGACCCAACTCTTGAGCTTTTTTAAAGCTTATGCTTTCACTTGAATAATCAAAATGTTGAATTCGTTTTTGATAAGGTGGATTAATTTGACCATGCCACACGGTTTGCATTGAACCTACAAAAATAGCACCCACTAAAACAAATGCGCACAAACCAAATTCAGTCTCAAAATAGCACACAACACGTTCATTCCTAGCAAATAACCCGTCCACATTTTCAGCAGTGGTTCGATTCACTGAAAACAAATCACCTGGAATATAGCTCATTGAAATTAGTTTGCCCTCATAAGGCATGTGAATACGGTGATAATCTTTAGGCGATAAATAAATAGTGGCAAAAAAACCCGCCTTAAACTCAGCACTTCTAATGTCATTGCCCAACAACTGCTCAACGCTATATCTATGATTTTTAGCTTGAATAATCTGGGCATTATTAATGTTACCAACTTTCGATACCCTGCCATCAACAGGGCAAATAATCAAACTATCAGCAATTTTTCTAGCACCTGGTTTTAATGCTCTGGTAAAAAAATCATTAAAATGCTGGTAGTCTTCAATATTTTCACACACTGCTTCGGATAGATTGACTTGGTAAGACTTCACAAACCAATCAATAAACCTATTTTTCAGCCAAACATTTTTAATGCGTGCAAAACGAAACATTAACCTTGATAGTAAATGCTGAGGGATAACGTACTGCCACCAAGTCATAATTCTTATATCAACTTGGATTGAATAAATGACAAGGTATTATCAAATTTCACCTGTATTTTATCTGTCTTATTTCTAGCCTTATATTCCACATTGCCATTATCAGCATGCGTGTCACTAATCACTATTCTGTGCGGAATACCAAGTAGTTCAGAATCGGCAAACATAATACCAGCACGCTCTTTTCTATCATCCAGTAAGACTTCAATACCTACCTCAATAAACTGCTGATAAAGCTTGTCAGTTAATGCTTTTACACGAGTTGATTTATTATAATTAATTGGCACAATAACGATTTGAAAAGGTGCAATCGCTTGAGGGAAAATAATCCCTTTATCATCATAATTTTGCTCAATAGAGGCTGCAATAATACGCGTCACACCAATACCGTAACAGCCCATTGTGGTTGTGACTGCCTTGCCAGATTCTCCAATAACATTGACTTTCATAGCGCTAGAATATTTAGTACCTAGTTGAAAAATATGCCCCACCTCAATACCACGTTTAATCATCAACTTTCCTTTGCCATCTGGGGAATCATCTCCTTCTACAGCATTGCGTAAATCAGCATCAACAAATTCAATACCCTGCCAGTTTACACCCGTTAAATGATAATCCCACTCATTTGCACCACAAATAAAATCACACAATACACTGGCTGAATAATCAACAATCAAATCAATGTTTAAATCTTTAATACCTATAAAACCTTTCTTTAAATCTAAATTCTTAATTTCACTGTCTGTTGCAAACTCAAAATCGCCAAATAAATTATGTACTTTAATTTCATTTAATTCATGGTCGCCACGCAGTGCTAAAGCTTTAAAACTATTCTTAGTTTTAATAATTAAAATTTTAACGCAATTTAACTCTTTAACATTTAAAAACTTTGCAACGTCCTTAATGCTAGTTTTTTTCTTGGTTGGAACTCTTTCCTCAGTCAGTGTAGATGCACAAGTTTTTTCTTGTTTTGGAAAGGCAACTTTTTCGATATTAGCCGCATAATTCGACCCATCTGAAAAACAAATAGCATCCTCTCCACTTTCTGCCAACACATGAAACTCATGCGAAGTGTCTCCACCAATTGAGCCAGAATCTGCTAAAACTGCACGATAATCAAGACCCAGTCGGTCAAAAATATTTGAGTAAGTTTGATACATTGCCTCATAAGTTTGTTGTAAAGAAGCCTGGTCAAGATGAAACGAATAGGCATCTTTCATGATAAATTCGCGCGAACGCATTACCCCAAAACGAGGACGAATTTCATCTCTAAATTTAGTTTGAATTTGATAAAAATTCATGGGTAGTTGCTTATAACTACGCAAATATTGAGCAACCAAATGTGTAATAACCTCTTCATGCGTTGGCCCTAGGCAAAATTCACGCTGGTGGCGATCGGTAAAACGCAATAACTCAGCACCATATTTATCCCATCTACCAGAAGCTTGCCAAAGTTCTGCAGGCTGGACAATAGGCATAAGCACTTCTTGGGCACCTGATTTGTTCATTTCTTGTCGAATAATATTTTCAACTTTACGCAATACCCTTACCCCCATTGGCAAGTATGAATACAAACCCGATGCCAATTTAGAAATAAGCCCTGCTCGAATCATGAGCTGATGTGAGATAATTTGCGCATCATTTGGCACTTCTTTTTGAGTTGGGATTAAAAACTTCGTTGTTTTCATTTATAATAACAAGAAAAAAATATTCAATTTTACCTATGCCCTATATTCAAACACTTTTAATTTGGACAATTCCCGTACTATTTGCAATTACTGTGCATGAAACAGCACATGGCTGGATTGCTTCAAAATTAGGCGATCATAGTGCCAGAATGATGGGTAGGCTCACTCTTAATCCTGTCAAACATATTGACCTAGTCGGCACTATTTTAGTGCCTGCATTTTTATATTTCACTTCAGGGTTTATTTTTGGCTGGGCTAAACCTGTACCTGTTAATTTTAATGCACTTAGGTCGCCTAAAAAAGACATGCTTTGGGTGGCAATTGCTGGACCTGTGTCAAATTTCATCATGGCAATTGCATGGTTATTAATAATTTTACTAGCCGTTAATATTGACTCCAAATTTCTATTTGATATGGGGAAAGCTGGTGTTGAAATTAACTTGATATTAGCGGTTCTTAATCTATTGCCCTTGCCACCACTTGATGGTGGTCGCGTTGTAAGCTCATTACTACCAAGAAAATTATCTTATCAATACGACCAATTAGAGCCTTATGGTTTGTATATTTTGTTAGGCTTGTTGTTTTTGGGTGTGTTTCAATGGGTTGTCTTTCCCGTTGTTAAAATCATCTGGCAATTTATGTTTAGTATTACTGGCCTCATTTAAGAAGAGCAACTTACTTCAAGTCCTTGCGCCCAATCAGGTGTTTTATAAGTATAAGATTCCATATTTTTGTACACTTCAAAGGGTTTACTTAATAAATCAAACAAAATTGCTATCTCAGTATAGTCTTTGTCATCTTCTGCCTTTCGAATTGCCACCTCTGCTAAGTAATTGCGTAAAATATAATTAGGATTTACGCTATTCATCATACTGATTCTATTATGATTATTTTCTTGAGATATACGCTTATCATGCAACTCAATCCAATCATTAAAATCAGTGTTAATGGCTAGTTTATTCACATCAGACAACTGCCTTAATGAATTGGTATAATCTTTTTTATGTTGATATAACACGTCAAAAAATTGTGTAATTAATGCATGATCTTGCTTGTCTTTTTCACGCAAGCCAAATTTTTGTCTCATTAATGCAGAATACGACTCAACTAAGTAATTTTGGTATTTATTTAGCGCTGCTTTTGCTTGTTTAGCATTAATTAAACTTGACAAGCTGTCAACCAAACGAGACAAATTCCACAAGGCGATATTTGGTTGCTGGTCAAAGCTGTAACGACCCTCATAATCAGAATGGTTGCAGATAAACTTAGGATGATAAGTTTCTAAAAAGCCGAATGGTTCATAATCAATTGTCAATCCAAGAATTGACATATTGTCCGTATTCATCACCCCATGTGCAAAGCCTTGTGCTTGCCAATGCGCAATCATAATTGTTGTTTTTTGCACCACTGCATTAAAAAAATCAACATATTTATTTTCACCTTGACAGTGTTGGTAATGATACTCAATCACAAAATCAGTCAATTGCTTCACTTGAGAAGTTTGATGTAATACCCCCAAAAAACCATACCATTCTAAAGTAGAAAATTCTATAATAAAAAACAAGGAGTTTTCACAATGAAAAAATCAAGATACACAGACACACAAATAGTCAATATACTTAAACAAAACCAAGCAGGAGAATCTGTTGCCAACCTATGCCGTGAATACGGCATGAGCCAGGCTACATTCTACAAGTGGCGCTCCAAATATGGTGATGCAGATGTTAATATTGTTAAAAGACTTAAAGAGCTAGAAGCAGAGAATTCAAGACTCAAAAAGATGTACGCAGATGAACGCTTAATGTCTCAAATCAGATTAGAGGCACTTGAGGGAAAGCTCTAACGCCATCTTCTCGTAAGAAGATGGCGAATAATCTCAAAAATAAGCGTCAAGTCTCAGTTGGTTTTGCTTGCACTTGTTTTAATATCAGTAAAAGTACTTATTACTATCAGCCAAAATTAAGTGATGACAATATCCTAATTTCGGATTATTTACTACGTTTAACCGCAACGCATAAGCGTTGGGGCTTCAAGCTGTGTTATTTGTATCTGCGTAATGTCAAAGGCTACAAATTTAACCATAAGCGAGTCTATCGCATCTATCGTGAACTAGAACTAAATCTAAGAATCAAACCAAGGAGAAGAATTAAAAGAGACAAGCCCGAAGCGCTCAGTGTACCAACAGGCATTAACCAAACCTGGTCAATGGACTTCATGGCAGATTCACTAACAGATGGCAGAAGCATTAGAACCTTTAATGTAGTAGACGACTACAATCGAGAAGGGTTAAATATTGATGTCGATCTATCACTGCCAGCAAGACGGGTTATTCAATCGCTAGAGCGTTTAATCCAATGGCGTGGCAAGCCTAAAACCATCAGATGTGATAATGGTCCAGAATACATTAGCCAAGCTTTGCGAGATTGGGCACAAGGGCGCGATATTAAGCTAAGATACATCCAACCAGGTAAACCAACTCAAAATGCCTATGTTGAGAGATTTAATCGCACAGTAAGGCAAGAGTGCTTGGATCTTCATTTATTTGACTCAGTTGAGTCAGCACAAGATGCAACCACACAATGGCTTTGGGTTTATAACAACGAGCGACCACATTTTGCACTAGGTGGCATTCCACCTAGGCAAAAGTTGGCTTCGTAAGGATAGTAAAATAATGATTGGCTCTACGAAATTTAACAAACCCAATATCAACTGTCAAGGGACGCTAACGCTCAAGCCCTTGACAGCTGACACTGGATTTGTTGGTATAATGGATCAGCCAATCAGGGCTAAAAATGACTGTAAACAGTCGAGATTCTACTTAAAAGTTGTGTGGGGAATGGGGGTATTACAGATGAATGCAATACCGCACGACCATTTGCACCACGTGAATAAGGCGTTTTTCCTGCGCCTTTAAGTGACAACTCAACACCTTGTGCTTGCCCTCCTAGAGAGCTGTTGTATGTCGTTTACCCTATTAAGCAAGAGCGTCCATCGCCTAATTGAGGCGCGGAATGACCAAATTGATGTCCTGCATAAATACTAGCAATAGGTTGAGTGTGTTGGAATTTTTTTCGCCTGAGGCAATATTTAATAATTCATTATCCTCAATAGATAATTTAAGTCTGTCTTGTAATGCTTGGTTTTTATGAATTAAAAAAGGTTATTTTAATGATTGAGTATCAATGTCTGAGAAAAAATCACAACCTAGCATGGCAAAATCTAGCACGCTTTTAAGACAACTTCTTCCTAAGCAGTTCGTTAACTTGTTTAGGATTGGCCTTGCCAGCAGTAAGTTTCATGATTTGACCAACCAAAAAGCCTAAAATCTTATCATTGCCTGATTTAAACTGAACGACTTGTGGCGCATTATTAGCAATCACCTGTTCTACAATTGCCTCAATTTCACCCATGTCAGTCATTTGCTTTAGTCCTTTAGCTTGAATAATTTTATCTGCACTATCTTCGCTATTCCACATAGCTTTAAACACGTCCTTGGCGGCTTTTCCAGAAATGGTATCATCACCGATACGACTGATTAATAATGACAAGGCTTGTGCAGTAATGGGCGAGTTTTGAATGTCAATTTGATACTTATTTAAAGAGGCTGATAATTCACCCATGACCCAGTTAGCACAAAGCTTAGCATTACCAGTATGATATTCAAGCATGGCTTCAAAATAGTCGGCCAAAGGTTTTTGCGAGGTAAGTACATCTGCATCATAGTCACCCAAACCTAATTCTGCAACAAACCTTTCTTTTTTTTGAGCGGGCAATTCTGGTAAAGTTTGTCTGATTTTTTCTAATAACTCATCAGAAATTTCAACGGGTAGTAAATCTGGGTCTGGAAAATAGCGATAATCATTAGCTTCTTCTTTTGAACGCATAGAACGAGTTTCATGTTTCATTGAATCATACAAACGAGTTTCCTGCACAATCTTACCACCTTCTTCAAGAATGTCTTGTTGACGCCCAACTTCAAGGTTAATCGCACGTTCTAAAAATTTAAATGAATTGATGTTTTTTAACTCTGCACGCGTACCAAGTTCTTTTTGCCCTTTAGGACGAATAGAAACATTCGCATCACAACGAAATGAACCTTCTTGCATATTGCCATCACAAATATCAATATATTGCACTAAGGTATGAATTTTCTTGGCATATACCACCGCCTCTTTGGCGCTACGCATATCAGGTTCAGAGACAATTTCAAGTAGCGGTATACCTGCACGGTTTAAGTCAATCGCAGTATTATCATCAAACATATCATGTATAGACTTTCCTGCATCTTCCTCTAAATGCGCACGTGTAATACCGACTATCTTGGTTTGATTATCAAGGGTGATTTCAATTTTGCCTTCGCCCACAATAGGCCAGTCCATTTGTGAGATTTGATAACCTTTTGGCAAATCTGGATAAAAATAATTTTTTCTATCAAACACATTACGCTGATTAATATGTGCATTAATCGCCACACCAAATTTAATTGCCTTATTAACCGCTTCAACATTAAGCACAGGTAAAACACCTGGCAATCCCAAATCAACGACGCAAGCCTGTGAATTAGGCTTTTTACCATATTGAGTTGAGGCGGCTGAAAAAATCTTAGATTTGGTGTTTAATTGCGCATGAATTTCCAAGCCAATAACTGTTTCCCACTCCATACTAGCACTCCTGTGGCGTTTTTGAATGCCAATCAGTTTGTAATTGGAATTGATGTGCGATATTAAGTAACTTAGATTCTGACCAGTAGTTGCCAATTAGTTGCAGCCCCACTGGTAAATTTTGTACAAAACCAGCTGGAATACTCATAGCTGGCAAGCCTGCTAAGTTGGCACTAAGTGTGTAAATATCTGCCAAATACATAGAAACTGGGTCTTTTACTGAGCCTAAGTCAAATGCAGTTGTGGGGGAAACTGGGCCCATAATCACATCAACTTGTTCAAATACTTTTTTAAAATCATCACTAATTAAATGACGTACTTTCTGCGCTTTAAGATAATAAGCATCATAATAACCTGCTGATAAAGCATAAGCACCAATCATAATACGACGCTTAACTTCTTCACCAAAACCTTCTGAGCGCGAACGCAAATATAAATCCTCTAAGTTTTTTGCATCTTTGGTACGATACCCATACCTAACACCATCTAGGCGTGATAAATTTGATGAACATTCACAAGGTGCAACAATGTAATAAGCGGGAATAGCATAGGCTGAATTAGGTAACGATACTTCTTTAACAATCGCACCCATCACCTCAAACTCTTTAACAGCAGCCATAATATTACTAGCCACTTCATCGTCCAAGCCAGATGAAAAAAACTCCTTTGGCAGTCCAATTATTAGCCCTTTAATCGAATCATTAAGATTGGTTGTATAATCTGGCACTTTTTGCTCAGCACTGGTTGAATCTTTTTCATCAAATCCAGCCATAACATTTAACACAATAGCTGCATCTTGTGCTGTTTTTGTCATTGGTCCTGCTTGGTCAAGACTTGATGCATAAGCAATCATGCCATATCTTGATATTCGACCATAAGTAGGCTTAAGCCCTGTAATACCGCATAAACTTGCAGGTTGACGAATAGAACCACCTGTATCTGTACCTGTGGCAAAACAGCTTAATCCGCCTGCAACGCTCGCCGCCGAACCGCCTGATGAGCCGCCTGGTATTTTTAAGTGGTTCCATGGATTTTTAACCGCGCCATAAAACGAGTTTTCATTGCTAGAACCCATGGCGAATTCATCCATATTAGTCTTGCCCAACATCACTAAATCTGCTTGATTAAGCTTTTGACTGATAGTTGCATCATAAGGTGATATAAAAGTGTCTAGCATTTTAGAACCTGCTGAAGTTTTAACACCTTTGGTACAAAAGATATCTTTATGAGCATATGGAATGCCTGTTAATATGCTTACATTGCCTAAAGAAATTTTATCATCCGCCACTTGAGCTTGGGCTAATGCTAATTCATCAGCCACTGTAATAAAAGCATTCAGATCTGATTGGTTAATACGATTTAAATAATGTTGCGTTAATTCAACACAAGAAAAATCTTTATCTTTAAGGTTTTGTGCCAGTTTAACAATGGTTTTTGTATGCATATTATTCAATAACAGTAGGCACTAAATAATAGCCATTGCTGGTTTCTGGCGCAACCGATTGAAGCAATATTGATTGGTCTTGCTCAGTAACAACATCCTCTCTAAGGCGTTGAGACATGTGTAGTGGATGAGACATTGGCTCAATGCCATCAGTTTCAATATTGACCAACTGTTCAAACAAACTAAAAATAGCATTTAAATCTTGGGTGTTATTCTTAAGCTGCGCTTCATTTAGTGACAAACGCGCTAGATAAGCAATTTGATTAACTTTCTTCTCAGTTAATGCCATATATTTATGGCATTGGCATATTATTAAAAAATCTTAATGGCTTAGAAAATGATACACGCATGATGTTCATATCTCGCTGCATCCACTGCATGGAATCTTTCATAATACCCATGTTTTTATTCATTCCATCCATATTGTGAAGCATTGGCTCTAAAGAATCCATTTTTATACTAACTTGGGTTAAATCTGTTGCCATAGAGTCTAAATTGTCAAGCTTACTAGCAATAACATGCATGTCTCTTTCAACTTTTGAAAAACTTTTTTGCATTTTTCCTACAAGAGTCGTCATCTGATTAATATTATTTGAAAGCCTGTCAATACTAACAGTCATTGAGGACATGTTACCACCCATATTTGATCCCAATGAATCGGCTAAACGCGCCATATCCGAAGTAATTGAATAAATAACAACAAAGAAGCCCATAATAATGACACCAAACACTGTGAGTGCTGGCATGAAAAACCTTTCGAACTTAGTATCAGTGCGTCGATCTGCGTGTTCTTCAACATTTTCAAGCATTTTTTCTAAATCAGAAATACTAGAAGTAATCATTACTTCATCATCTTCAATCTTGGGGTTTTTTTTATTTTTATCTGTCATATTATCCTACTGGCAAAATTCATTAATTATTTGATTTAAGAGTTGATTTTTATAATGATCACAAACAAAAGCACGGCCTAATTCTTTTAATAAAACCAAGCGAATATTGCCATTAATCACTTTCTTATCAACTGACATTGCTTTTACAAAATCAATAGAACTAATTTTACCGATAATAGCGATGGGTAAATTGGCTTTTTCTAATAAATCTTGAACTTGAGCAACTTGACTGCTAGACAAATACCCTTCAAACTGAGATAGCTTTACTGCCATTAACATACCCACTGAAATTGCCTCTCCATGCAAGAAAGTGCCATAACCAAGTGTGTTTTCAATCGCATGACCAAAAGTATGCCCGAAGTTCAACAAAGCACGCTTGCCCACTTCTAACTCATCTTGAGCAACAATATTAGCCTTATGCTGACAAGACTGATAAATTATTTCAGCTATTAAAGACTTGTCTCTATTCATTAAATCTTTAATATTTTCTTGTAAAAAATTAAAGAAGTTTAAATCACCTAATAAACCGTATTTAATCACCTCAGCCATGCCTGCTGAGTATTGTTGATTATCTAAAGTATCAAGTGTATCTATATCAATCAGTACGCATTTTGGCTGATAAAAAGCCCCAATCATATTCTTACCAAGTGCGTGATTAACGCCCGTTTTTCCACCCACACTAGAATCAACTTGAGACAATAACGTGGTGGGAATTTGAATAAAATTAACACCACGCTGATAACTAGCCGCTGCAAACCCAGTCATGTCACCCACCACGCCGCCACCAAGGGCAATTAATGTGCAACTACGATCAAATTTGTTCTCAAGTAACGCGCTGAAAATATAATTAAGCGTATCAAGTGTCTTATATTTTTCACCATCTGGCAAAATCACTTGTGCAAGTTCAAACGATGAAAGCAAATTTTTCACCTTTTCAAGATATAGGGGTGCTACTGTGGTATTAGTAACAATCATGACTTGCTTGCCACTAATATGTTTTGTTAATAACTCACCTTTTGACAATAAATCTTGACCAATATATATGGGGTAAGATTTTTCTTGCAAATCAAGGTTAAGTGTTTTCATTTAAGCAAATTTCCTGACTTCACCATCACCATCTACATTCTCAACACAACGAGCACAAAGCTCTGGGTGTTTGACATTGCTACCCACATCTTCTCTATAATGCCAACAACGCACACACTTTTCATATTTTGATTTACTTACTTTAATAAATACACCTTTTATCGCCTTAATACAATCATCATTTTTCTCATTAAGTGGATGAATTCTAACATAAGAGGTGATAAAAACAAATCTCAACTCGTCATCCAATTGACTAAGTGCGCTAAAGATATTAGTTTCACAATAAATATCAATCTCTGCTTCAAGCGAAGAGCCAATTATCTTTTCACCACGCATGCCTTCCATTTGCTTGCGAATGAATGGGCTAATTTCACGCGTAATATCAATCGCTTTGTTTTCATAGCCAGGTATTAAATCTTGATACCAAGATGCTAAAAAAATGCTAGCATTTTTTTCACTCGGCATATTTTGCCAAATTTCTTCAGCAGTGAATGATAAAACTGGGGCTAGCCAGCGCACCATTGCCTCGGTAATATGATACAATGCGCTTTGTGCGCTTTTTCTGGCTAAAGAGTTCGCTTGTGTGGTGTATTGCCTATCTTTAATAACATCAAGATAAAAACCACCGAGGTCGTTGCTACAAAAATTTAAAATCAATTGAACCGCATGATGAAAATTATATTGTTCATACGCTTTGATAATTTGGGTTTGTAAATTAGCAGTTTTAGCAATAATCCATTTGTCTAAATCTAGCATCTGTTTATTGTCAAGCAAATGTTCAACAGGGTCAAAACCTTGCATATTTGCCAGCATAAAGCGCACGGTATTACGAATACGACGATACGAATCAGCGGAACGTTTTAAAATCTCATCACTAACCGTCATTTCACCTGTGTAATCGGTACTGGCAATCCACAAGCGTAGAATATCAGCACCTAAATTATTCACCACTTTTTGAGGGCTCATCACATTGCCAAGCGACTTAGACATTTTCTTGCCATCTTTATCAACAACAAAACCATGAGTTAATACACTCTTATAAGGCGCTTTGCCATTAATAGCAACCGAGGAAATAAGTGATGACTGAAACCAGCCACGATGTTGGTCTGAGCCCTCTAAGTATAAATCAGCCACATTAGACAATTCTTCTCTTGCCTTTAACACAGCAAAATGACTCACACCTGAGTCAAACCAAACGTCAAGTGTGTCCGTAGTTTTGTCATAGTCATTTGCATCATTGCCGATAAAATCCTGAGCATTAGACTCAAACCAAGCCTCAATGCCCTCTTTTTCTATTCTGTTTGCAATACTAACAAACAGTGCTTGAGTATTTGGATGTAGTTCGCCTGTTTGCTTATGTACAAACAAAGTAATCGGAACACCCCAAAATCTTTGACGAGAAATACACCAATCAGGGCGGTTGCCTACCATTAGTTCAATGCGTTTTTTACCCCAATCTGGCATCCACTGTACTTTTAAAATTTCACCATTGACCATATCTCTAAGGCCATTTTTCTGCATAGAGATAAACCACTGAGGGGTTGCTCTAAAGATAACAGGTGTTTTGTGTCGCCAACAATGTGGGTAAGAATGTATTAGTGGCTCGTGCTTAACTAAGGTATTAGCCTGCTTAAGAATTTCAATCACACTGGCATTGGCTTTAAAAATAAACTGACCACCTAAAAGTTCAGTCTCTTTAAAAAACACACCTTTAGCATCTACTGGACACTCAACGGGTAGGTTATATTTTAACCCCACAATAAAATCTTCTTGACCATGCGCAGGTGCCGTATGCACCGCACCTGTACCAGCATCAGTTGTTACATGCTCACCTAGAATAATTGGCACCTGCTTATCGTAAAACGGGTGTTTTACTTTCAACCCTTCTAACTCACTACCAGAAAAAATCTGCTCGCCGATAGTGGCTTCAACACCATAACGACTAATTGAATCCTCTGCCAAAGCTTGGGCGAGTAATAAGTATTCATCACCAATGTCAAGCAACACATAATTTAGTTCTGGATGGAGTGCTACGGCTTCATTAGCAGGCAATGTCCAGGGTGTTGTCGTCCAAATAACCACTGAAACTGGCATATCTACATTAAAAACTGAATCATTAATAATTCTAAATTTAACATCAATCGCTTCTGATTGTTTATCTTTATACTCAACTTCTGCCTCTGCTAAAGCAGAGCCACACTCAGTACACCAATGGACAGGCTTGTAACCTTTAGAGACATGACCATATTCAATAATTCGACCTAGAGCACGAACAATATCAGCCTCATATTGAAAGTCTTTGGTTAAATATGGATTGTCCCAATCGCTCAGAATGCCTAAGCGTTGGAAGTCTTGCTTTTGCTTGAGCACTTGTTGGTCGGCATATTTTCTACATTCTGCCCTAAACGTATTGGCATCAATTTTATCACCTACTTTGCCGTGTTTTTTTTCAACATTCAACTCAATCGGCAAGCCGTGGCAATCCCAACCTGGAACATATGGCGCATCAAAACCTGACAAAGATTTTGATTTTATAATTATGTCTTTTAAAACTTTATTAACCGCATGACCAATATGAATATCACCATTTGCATAAGGAGGTCCGTCGTGTAAAACAAATTTTGGCTTGCCTTTGTTTTGATTACGAATTTGTTTATAAAGCCCATCATCTTGCCATTTTTTCAAAAAAATAACTTCTCGATTGGCAAGATTTGCCTTCATGGCAAACTGGGTAGCTGGAAGATTTAAACTGGATTTATAATCAGACATTAACGCTTAAAGAAATAAAGATTAAAAGTACAATTATACGTGATGGCACTAGATTTTAAAAACGATAATCCAACTCTAAAAGATAAAAAACTATTCTTTAAACCGATAAAAACTTAAAATATATAAGCAGAGGCTCTTGTATAAATATGAATAATAATCAAAACGTCATCTTTCAATAAATTGGAAACTTTTTAAAACATCTCTATTTATACCCCTCAAAAGGATACTGAAAAGAGTGCAAAAATCTCTAAACATATTAAAAATCATAGTACCAAAAAAAACCATCTGTGTTTAGTCCATTGACTAGTGTTAGGATTGCTGTCGACCTACTGCATCAAGCAATAACTTTACTTGCCCTGGTTTTAAATAATCATACTGATTGGATTTGAGATTATCAGGCAGACGAATCTCGCCAAAACGGATACGGATAAGGCGTGATACTTTAAACCCTAATGCCTCCCACAAACGTCTCACCTCGCGCTTTCTCCCCTCTTTAAGTACGACTTTATACCAACGGTTAGCACCCTGCCCCCCAGCAAATGTTATTTGGTTAAACTTGGCAAAACCATCATCAAGATCAACGCCTTGAGTTAATTTTTTTAAATCCTCATTCTCAACCTGGCCCAACACTCTAACAGCATATTCTCTATCAATTTGCGAACTAGGATGCATGAGTTTATTGGCCAAATCGCCATTGTTCGTAAAAAGTAACAAACCAGAAGTATTCAAATCAAGACGCCCCACCATAACCCAACGCGACTCCTTGGGCAATAAACTATAAACACTTTTTCGCCCTTCATCGTCTTTGTTTGAACAAATAACTCCTGCTTGCTTATTCAAAATAATAACTTTTGTTTCTTGTTCAAGATAGCGACTTAAATCAATTTTCCGCCCATCAATCTTAACACGATCAGTTATTTCAGCCTTATCACCAATGCTGGCGGTTTTATTGTTAACCTCAATACGCCCTTGCTCAATTAAGCGCTCTACCCAGCGACGAGAGCCATAACCAGCACTGGCAATAAGTTTTTGTAATCTATCAGCCATAATTAATAGAGACCTTTATAAATAGGGATGATTAGAAAAATGGCAATTTTTATCAAACTGGTAATTTTTTAAATACACTCCTAGCAGGAACAAGGGTGTTTTTACCCTCACAAAGAACTGCTTGGTATCACTGTAAAAGTCGCCAAGTTGGTGACAAATGACGTTTTGATTATTATTCATATTTATACAAAAACCTCTAATAATTAATACCCATCGCTTCTCGAACCTCTATCATGGTTTCTTTGGCGACACTCCTAGCTTTTTCAGAGCCTTTAAAAATAATTTGCTTAATAAGTTCTGGGTCTGCTTGATATTTAGCAATACGCTCTTGTATGGGGGTTAATTCCCCTTCAATGGTATTAATAATAGGCTGTTTACATTCTACACAACCCATTTTAGCCTTAGTACAGCCTTCCACCACCCAATCACAAGTTGATTTATTTGAATATATTTCATGCAGTTGCCATACTGGACATTTTTGTGGATTGCCTACATCAGTCAGCTTAATTCTAGCAGGGTCAGTTGGCATACGCTTAATTTTGGCTTGTATTTGCTCGGCAGTGTCTCGCAAAGAAATCGTATTACCATAAGATTTACTCATTTTTTGACCATCCAGCCCTGGCATTTTTGAAGCTTTGGTTAATAATGATTCAGGCTCAGGTAAGATAATCTTACCCACACCTTCAATATAGCCTGAAAGCCGCTCTCTGTCACCTAGAGTAATATTTTGTTGTTGCTGTAACAAGGCTTGCACCTTTATTAAAGCCCCATCGTCACCTGTTTCTTGGTAAGCTTTGCGCAACAAGCGGTACGATTTGGCTTGTTTTTTACCCATTTTACTAATGGCAATTTCAGCCTTTTCTTCAAAATCAACTTCACGACCATAAAGATAATTAAAACGTCTGGCGACTTCACGTGTCAGTTCAATGTGCGCCACTTGGTCTTCACCGACTGGTACAAGTCCTGCTTTATAAATTAAGATGTCTGCACTTTGTAATAAAGGATAGCCTAAAAATCCATAAGTCGCTAAATTTTTAGTATTTAATTTAAGCTGTTGATCCTTATATGAAGGTACGCGCTCCAGCCAACTTAAAGGTGTTGACATAGAAAGCAATAAGTGCAGCTCTGCATGTTCAGGTACTTTGGATTGTACAAAAATTGTTGAAGCGTTTGGATTAATGCCCACAGCTAACCAGTCAACCACCATTTCCATAACTTTGGTGTTTAAATCTATCTTATCTGAATAATGTGTGGTAAATGCGTGCCAATCAGCCACAAAAAAGTAAGAATCATACTCATTTTGTAACGCTAGCCAATTTTTCAAAACGCCATGATAATGACCTAAATGAAGCTGCCCCGTAGGCCGCATGCCTGATAAAACTCGCCTGTCTTGCATTATATCTTGAGTTAGAATTAAATAAGTGAATTATACCAAGGCTGAATGCAACGCTTTATATGTTTGTGCGTAGTTAGATAGACCTTCTAACACTAAATTTTGATGAAGTTTAACTTGATGATGAAGTTTTAATGCAATTATCTTAGCATCCCCACCTGTCAGCACAACAATTAAATCACCATTATTATCTAAATGTTGTTCAATTTGTGTATTAATGGCGCTCATCAGCATTTGACTTGTACCAACCATCCAACCTTCTTGAGTGTTGTTTGTAGTTAAGCCTAAGGATAACTGTTGAGTATTATTAGAAAACTGAGCAAGACTATGTCTTAATACACTCAAACCAGGCATAATAATCCCGCCTTGATGCTTGCCATTAGCCAGCACTAAGTCAAAAGTCAACGCACTGCCTGCATCAATAATGAGTAAATTTTGTTTAGGGTAGCGTTCAATACTAGCCAGCATTGCTAGCCAACGATCAGAGCCCAATGTAGACGAAATTTGATAGCCACATTCTAAAGATTTGAATGCACGCTTAGTCTTAACAAAATGCATATTATTGAGCCCGTCCAATATATGACAATCACCCACACAACTAACAAAAATTTTATCTGCTTTTGGTAATTGAATTATATTGAATACTTTAATAGGGGCTGAATTAGTTTCATCATTCAAACGCCATTTGATAGCGCTATTACCAATATCAACCAATAAGCATGACTCAGACTGGCACATCAAATAAAGCACTGTTCATTAATAAATGCACACCAATACTTGCACCATAACCCAGTGCAATCACACCCGTCCACTTAAGATGTGAGCCAAACGTATAAAGTCCTTTTGATTGACCCATGAGTGCCACACCTGCGGCAGAACCAATTGAAAGTAAACTACCACCAACCCCTGTTGTAAGTGTTACTAATAACCACTGACCTAATGACATATCAGGGTTCATACTTAATACTGCAAACATCACTGGGATATTGTCAACAACAGCAGACAATACACCCACCAAGATATTTGCATAAGTTGCCCCTAATGATATATACATCGCCTCAGAAGTGAGTGCTAAGTAACCCATAAAGCCTAATCCGCCAACACTTAAAATCACCCCAAAGAAAAACAACAAAGTATCCCACTCTGCATTTGCCACTTTTTTAAATATATCAAACCCTTCTTGTTGTGTTTTGCATTCAGATTTACGAATAAAATAAGCAGCAATCATAAGATAACTTAAACCTGTCATCATGCCCATTGCTGGTGGTAAATGTAGAAAATTATGAAAGCTAACTGCAGTAATAATAGTAATAATAAAGAGGGCAACAATGGTAATACCCCCTAATTTAATATCAACTTTGCTTTGATTACTTGTAGCTATATCGTTCTTAATAGAAAAATGCATAATAGCAGCTGGCACAATAAAGTTAATCAATGATGGAATAAATAAATTAGAAAATTGCGAAAACTCAACAATATCTCTTTGCCATACCATCAGCGTGGTAATATCGCCAAATGGACTAAAAGCACCGCCTGCATTAGCAGCCACGACGATATTAATAAAAGCAACGGATACAAAACGAGGATTACCAGCACCGACTGCCAACACGACTGCGCCCATAATAAGTGCTGTGGTTAAATTATCAGCAATTGGTGAGATAAAGAAAGCCAAAAACCCTGTCAGCCAAAAAAGCTGTCTAAAGGTTAGCTTTTTACTAATCAGCCAAATTTTAAGCGCTTCAAATATTTGCCTTTCACGCATGGCTTCAATGTAAGTCATTGCTACCAATAAGAACAAAAATAACTCTGAATACTCTAATATATTCTGCTTAAGTGCCACTTCAGCAGAATGTGGCAAGCCTTGGCTGGCATACACCCAACCAATCAACCCCCAAATAACACCTGCTACTAAGATAACTGGCTTGGATTTTCTAAAATGAGTAAACTCTTCAACCATTACTAGAATATAAGCCAATACAAACAAAACAAGTGCTGTATAACCCACCCAATGGTTAGTTAAATCTAGGGCTGTAAGTGTCTCACTAACTGCAAAGGCGCTCGTGGGTAAAAATGTCAATAATTTTAATAACTTAATCATTTTTAATCCTTGTTAATTTAGCATCGTTGCATGTAATTTCACTATTTTGATACTTGACTTCAATTGTTGCTAAATACCTTAATTTGCCAGCTGATTTTACACAACGCAACACAATGCCTGATGCTTTTGCTGATTTTGAACTAGGTGCGAGCAATTTATCACCTACGTTAAGCGCCTGCTCACATTCAAACAAGCGCATGCGGCGCTTTGATTTACCCAAGTAATGCAAGCGTGCAACCACTTCTTGCCCATGATAACAGCCCTTTGAAAAACTAACCCCAATCTCATCAATGTCTAAATTTAACTCCTGCGGCACAAACTTTTCACTGGTTATTAAATACACTTCAGGATGTCTCATTACATCAATAGGCGGGTTGGCATTTAAAGTGGCTTGTTTTATCTCAACATTTGCCATTAATACAAACATGTTAAGGCGTTTTTGCACCTTATCTTGTAAACTGTCAGGAAAATTCAGGTAAAAACCATCCTTATTTTTAGTCACCCAAAACAAGGCAATAACCTTGCCTTGATGCTGACAATAGGCATTTAACTGCCACTCATTCTCTCCAATAGCAGTAATATCATTACTCAACTGCCCTTGCAAAAAACTTTGCGCATCTGTGCCACTTATTTTTAAAGTTATTCTATCTTTCATAATTCTTATATTAATCTTTGTTGACTAAAAAAAACCTTGTTTTTCTGATTGCTTGAATTTTATCAGGAAGTGATTAAGAAACAAGACCTCCTTTTGAAGGCGGTAATAAAAAACCCCCAGCCTTAAAATAAGACTGGGGGTTTTAAACTTAACTTAAACTTTTAAAGGTCTAAGCTAGATTTTTTACAACTTTAAGTTTAGAACTTAACATCAAGTCTAAAGCCCATGTTGGTAGCATTCAGAGCTTCATCAAGTGCATTAGAAAGCTTGGCAATGTTAGCTGTTAAAGTAGCGCCACCTAAAGGACGACTAACAATTAACTCTGTACCTGTTACTTTATCGTCAGCAGTCGCTAAACTAGAACCAGCACCAATGGTATTTTTAGTATAGATAACTTTAACTTTATTACCAGATAACTTAGTACTAACTGCAACACCTAAGATTTTAGTAAAATCACCAACATTAGCAGCGGCTGTTGCTATAACACCACGATTACTCTTACCAATCAACATAGAGCCTAACGGTGCAAAATCGCTATTACCACCATCAACAGCATCTGCGTCATTTTTAATATATGCTGTGTCCCACTTAAAGCCTCTTTCTTCACCACTAGCCTGGATTAAAAATGTGTTCTTATTGTCTTCTTCATCATCCCAAAATTCAGTGGCAATTGAAACACCTCTATATTTGAATTGAGCAGTCATATCTGTAAACAAACTAGGGTTGTGTACTAAACCAACTTTAACAGGGCCTATTTTACCAGAAGCACTTAATTCAGTTGAGTCAGCGCCATCAATAGTAGAACCTTTATCAGTAAATACGCCTAATTTCCAACCGCCAGCAGTTTTAGTTGATGCAGAAAATGCATTTTCCTTAGCTCCGCCTTCAGAGCGCACACCTAAACCAGTTGTACCCCAGTAATCACCTGCTTTAATATCAACAGGACCTACTTTGGTAGTGATGTACAAACTTTCCATTTGTAAAGCACTCCAAGTTCCGTTACCATCTTGTTTATCAACACGAGTAACACCATCGTTACGAATAACCGCAGTTACTTTAGTATCACCTGTAGAGCCAACTACCTTTAGACGAACACGCTGATACTCAGTGTTAGAGTTATCGCTTGCAGCTGTGCCAATATCAATATGAGCAAATGATACAATCGCATCACCTGTGATTGAAATGTCCGCTGTTGCAGCTACTGACATTGTTGCTGCAACCGCAATAATTAATAATTGTTTTTTCATTTTTTGTTTCCAAAAATTTAAAAGTTATGCCAAAAGAAATTTTCAACCCTTTAGCTTTCGTTACTTTGCATTACTACAAAGATGTGATGAATTATACGCATTTGTTTTGAACAGTCAAATTTTTTTTGTAAAAAAGATACAAAAAGTGTAAAAATACTACAAAAATATGAATTTTATTTGTTTTAAAACGCTTAAAATCCTTATAGATTTAATCCTAACTACAAATTGTAGTTAGGATTAAATCTATTTTGTAACTGCCACTCATTCTCTCCAATAGCAGTAATATCATTACTCAACTGCCCTTGCAAAAAACTTTGCGCATCTATGCCACTTATTTTTAAAGTTATTCTATCTTTCATAATTCTTATATTAATCTTTGTTGACTAAAAAAAACCTTGTTTTTCTGATTGCTTGAATTTTATCAGGAAGTGATTAAGAAACAAGACCTCCTTTTGAAGGCGGTAATAAAAAACCCCCAGCCTTAAAATAAGACTGGGGGTTTTAAACTTAACTTAAACTTTTAAAGGTCTAAGCTAGATTTTTTACAACTTTAAGTTTAGAACTTAATATCAAGTCTAAGACCTATGTTGGTAGCATTCAGAACTTCATCATCTGCACCAGAAAGCTTGGCAATGTTAGCTGTTAAAGTAGCGCCACCTAAAGGACGACTAACAATTAACTCTGTACCTGTTACTTTATCCTCAGCAGTCGCTAAACCAGAACCAGCACCAATGATGCTTGTAGTATAGATAACTTTAACCGTGTCACCAGATAACTTAGTACTAACTGCAACACCTAAGATTTTAGTAAAATCACCAACATTAGCAACAGCTGTTGCTATAACACCACGATTACTCTTACCAATCAACATAGAGCCTAACGGTGCAAAATCGCTATTACCACCATCAACAGCACCTGCGTCATTTTTAATATATGCTGTGTCCCACTTAAAGCCTCTTTCTTCACTACTAGCCTGGATTAAAAATGTGTCCTTATTGTCTTCTTCATCATCCCAAAATTCAGTGGCAATTGAAACATTTTTATATTTTAATTGAGCAGTTATATCTGTAAACGAACTAGGATTGTGTACTAAACCAACTGTAACAGGACCTATTTTACCAGAAGCACTTAATTCAGTTGAGTCAGCGCCATCAATAGTAGAACCTTTATCAGTAAATACGCCTAATTTCCAACCGCCAGCAGTTTTAGTTGATGCAGAAAATGCATTTTCCTTAGCTCCGCCTTCAGAGCGCACACCTAAACCAGTTGTACCCCAGTAATCACCTGCTTTAATATCAACAGGACCTACTTTGGTAGTGATGTACAAACTTTCCATTTGTAAAGCACTCCAAGTTCCGTTACCATCTTGTTTATCAACACGAGTAACACCATCGTTACGAATAACCGCAGTTACTTTAGTATCACCTGTAGAGCCAACTACCTTTAGACGAACACGCTGATACTCAGTGTTAGAGTTATCGCTTGCAGCTGTGCCAATATCAATATGAGCAAATGATACAATCGCATCACCTGTGATTGAAATGTCCGCTGTTGCAGCTACTGACATTGTTGCTGCAACCGCAATAATTAATAATTGTTTTTTCATTTTTTGTTTCCAAAAATTTAAAAGTTATGCCAAAAGAAATTTTCAACCCTTTAGCTTTCGTTACTTTGCATTACTACAAAGATGTGATGAATTATACGCATTTGTTTTGAACAGTCAAATTTTTTTTGTAAAAAAGATACAAAAAGTGTAAAAATACTACAAAAATATGAATTTTATTTGTTTTAAAACGCTTAAAATCCTTTTGTAGTTAGGATTAAATCTATTTTGTAACTGCCACTCATTCTCTCCAATAGCAGTAATATCATTACTCAACTGCCCTTGCAAAAAACTTTGCGCATCTGTGCCACTTATTTTTAAAGTTATTCTATCTTTCATAATTCTTATATTAATCTTTGTTGACTAAAAAAAACCTTGTTTTTCTGATTGCTTGAATTTTATCAGGAAGTGATTAAGAAACAAGACCTCCTTTTGAAGGCGGTAATAAAAAACCCCCAGCCTTAAAATAAGACTGGGGGTTTTAAACTTAACTTAAACTTTTAAAGGTCTAAGCTAGATTTTTTACAACTTTAAGTTTAGAACTTAACATCAAGTCTAAAGCCCATGTTGGTAGCATTCAGAGCTTCATCAAGTGCATTAGAAAGCTTGGCAATGTTAGCTGTTAAAGTAGCGCCACCTAAAGGACGACTAACAATTAACTCTGTACCTGTTACTTTATCCTCAGCAGTCGCTAAATCAGAACCAGCACCAATGGTATTTTTAGTATAGATAACTTTAACTGTATTACCAGATAACTTAGTACTAACTGCAACACCTAAGATTTTAGTAAAATCACCAACATTAGCAGCGGCTGTTTCTGTAACACCACGAGCTCTCTTGCCAATCAACATAGAGCCTAACGGTGCAAACTTTTTATTAGTATATTTACCATCAACAGTACCTATGTCATTTTTAATATATGCTGTGTCCCACTTAAAGCCTCTTTCTTCACCACTAGCATGGAATAAAAATGTGTCCTTATTGTCTTCTTCATCATCCCAAAATTCAGTGGCAATTGAAACACCTCTATATTTGAATTGAGCAGTCATATCTGTAAACAAACTAGGGTTGTGTACTAAACCAACTTTAACAGGGCCTATTTTACCAGAAGCACTTAATTCAGTTGAGTCAGCGCCACCAATAGTTTTAGTAGCAAGATCAGTATCAACAGAACCTTTATCAGTAAATACGCCTAATTTCCAACCGCTAGCAATTTTAGTTGATGCAGAAAATGCATTTTTCTTAGCTACATTTTTAGAGCGCACACCTAAACCAGTTGTACCCCAGTGATCACCTGCTTTAATATCAACAGAACCTACTTTGGTAGTGACGTACAAACTATCCATTTGTAAAGCATCCCAATCTCCGTTACCACCTTGTTTATCAACACGAGTAGAACCATTGTTACGAAGAACGGCAGTTACTTTAGTATCGCCTGTAGAACCAACTACCTTTAGACGAACACGCTGATACTCAGTGTTAGAGTTTTTGCTTGCAGTTTTGCCAATATCACTATTAGAAAATGATACAATCGCATCACCTGTGATTGAAATGTCCGCTGTTGCAGCTACTGACATTGTTGCTGCAACCGCAGCAATTAATAATTGTTTTTTCATTTTTTGTCTCCAAAAATTTAAAAGTTATGCCAAAAGAAATTTTCAACCCTTTAGCTTTCGTTGCTTTGCATTACTACAAAGATGTGATGAATTATACGCATTTGTTTTTAACAGTCAAGTTTTTTTTGTAAAAAAGATACAAAAAGTGTAAAAATACTACAAAAATATGAATTTTATTTGTTTTAAAACGCTTAAAATCCTTTTTGTGGTTAGTCTTAAACCTATTTTATGAAAAATACAACAAGTGGGCGACTTATTAAAAAAATGCTTACAAAAAACCGAGGCAAGCCTCGGTTTTTTGTGGGTTTTGCAACTTATTTTAGTGCCATGCAAGCATGGTTAATAACATCGGGATGGATAAAATAACATTAACACTTGATGCCAATGCTGCATTTTTCTTTGCCGTTACAATTTCTTCTGCAGTTGCATCAATCATGCCTAAAATCTTTTGTTGATTTGGCCAAATAATAAACCAAACATTAAATGCCATGATGGTACCCATCCATGCGCCGACACCAATCACTTGATAACCCTGTGAAAAAGTAAATGCACCAATAATACCGTCCACACCGCGAGATTGCAACGCTAATAATGCCAAACCTAAAATCCAAGTAGTTGCCGCTGCCATACGAAACCATAATAAGGCACGAGGTGCAATATATTTACCAATGGCCGCTGGACCAGGGCCGTCAGTATCAGCCAGTGCTTGACCCATACCTGGCACTTGAACAAAATTAAAATAATAAAGCAAGCCAATCCAAACAACACCTGCTAAAACGTGTAGCCATACCGTTAAACCATAATGTGTTAAGTTTTGGACTTCTATCATATTGCCATTAAAACTAAAAAACACAATCACTGATAAAACAAAACCTAAAATAATTTTGCACTGAACCAAATTGATGCGATTAAACATATTTTTTCTCCGTCGTTGTTAAAGTTGATTATTATAATAAGGTATTTTTCTTGATGCATGTTAATTTTAACCTTTTTATATGCCTGAACTTCCAGAAGTCGAAACTACTAAACGTGGGCTTGCCCCTTTAATTGTCAATCAAAAAGTCAGTCGAGTAATACTGCATCGAGAAAATTTGCGTTGGGTTATTCCTAAACACTTAATAACAACATTGGCTAATCAAAAAATTAACACCATTGAGCGTCGTGGTAAATACTTATTGATTAGGTTTGAGGTAGGTACGTTAATTATTCATTTAGGTATGAGTGGCTCAATTAAGGTGGTTGATATTAAAACACCACTATTCAAACATGAGCATTTTGAACTGCAATTTAACAATGGCACAAGTATGCGCTTGAATGACCCAAGGCGTTTTGGTGCGGTGCTGTTTTCAAAAGATGGCTCACACAAATTACTGGACTCACTAGGGGTTGAGCCTTTGGAGGCGACATTTAATGATGAATATTTATATCAAAAATCACGACACAAACAACAAAACATTAAGGCTTTTATTATGGACAGTAAAATCGTGGTTGGCGTGGGTAATATCTATGCTTGCGAGAGTTTGTTTATGACAGGTATTGACCCACAACGAAAGGCAGGTGGCGTGTCTAAGGCTCGATATAAAATCTTAACCCAATGTATTAAGAATATTTTGACTCATGCCATTCAAGCAGGTGGTACAACTTTACAAGATTTTTCTCAAGTTGATGGCAATCCTGGGTATTTCACT
Organism: Candidatus Ruthturnera sp. Tsphm01; assembly: GCA_030142985.1. Taxonomy (GTDB): domain Bacteria; phylum Pseudomonadota; class Gammaproteobacteria; order PS1; family Pseudothioglobaceae; genus Ruthia. The sequence goes on from CP125320.1 coordinate 827,480, forward strand.
CAAACTTTGTCTGTGTATGGTTGTGAAAATAAGACATGCCATCTTTGCAAGGGTAAAATAATTAGAATTATACAAAACCAACGATCCACATTCTATTGTAAAAAATGTCAGACTTAGATACGCCACAAGAACTATTCCAAACAAATTGCTCAACCAACTCTGAGCCATTCGCACTGCAAAATTTAGGCAACTACATGACGCCAGAATTTAGTGAAAATTGCATTGTTATTATTGACCCTGGCATGCAAATTCATAATCGTGCTTATGCTGTTGTGCGTTTTGATGGTGAGTTATATTTTCGCCAGTATATTGAGCGTGGCTCAAGTAAATTCTTAATCTGCTTAAACACCCAGCATGACGACATTGAACTCAAAGGCGAGTTTGAAGTTGTGGGCTGTGTGGTGCAACAAAAACAACGCAAACAAAAACCACGACATTATTACCACCTTAATCCATTTACCAAAGAGATGGATTTTTACGCAAATGGCAAACTCAAAGACAACAAAGAAAAATAACTATGGAGTAAAAAATACACCTAGAGACCTTTGTGCTCTTTTCAGCACCTTTTTGAAAGGTATAATTATGAATGATTAACAAAATGATGTATTTTATTAAATTGAGGGTTTTTTAAATACACTCCTAGCAGAACCAAGGGTATTTTTTACCCTCCCAAAGGACTGTTGGCATCGCTTGAAAAGCTCCTAAGTTAATGAAAGATGATGTTTTGGTGATTATGCTATCCAAATAAGGTGTGCCATTCTGCCTGAATTTACGCCGTCTCGCCGATAGGAGAAATAATCTTTTTCCTGTTCAACAGTGCATTGATTACCACCACTGATTGTCTTAACGCCTAATTCATCAAGAATAATGCGTGCGGCTTGGTAAATATCCAGATGATATTTTTTACCTGTTTGAGTGAATGCTGCGCTCAATTTTTTATCCTTAAATATAAATTGTTCAAGTACTTGTTTGCCTACTTCAAGGTTTTTTGATGAGATTGCTGCACCAAAATATATTAATAAATCACGCTCATCAAACTGCATGACAAACGACTCAATCACACCGTTTAAAATTCCTTGCCAACCTGCATGAGCAACACCAATTTGTGTGCCTGATTGATTAGAGGCAAAAATTGGCAAACAATCTGCTGTCATCACAGTACAAACCACGCCTTTTTCACAAGTGATAACAGCATCTGCCTCACAATCATTAGACTGAGCATCCAGGCAAATATTAGAATGCGTTTGATTCAGCCATTTTGGTGTGTTGGGTAAGTCAAAATGCGTTATCAGTAGTTTACGATTATGAATAACAGCGTCAGGAATATCGCCTGTGTGCGTTGCGAGATTAAAATTATCATAATTGCCAATACTTGCGCCACCTTCTAGGTATCGCGGGGTTGAAAGCAACTTAACACCGCTTGGAAAGTTTGGTTTAATTTGCATCAAATTTAGCCAATACTTGCAACAAATCTTGCATGTCTTGCGGCAGTGGTGCTTTGAATGACATTAATTCAGCAGATGTCGGATGGGTAAGGGTAAGCTTTTTAGCGTGAAGCGCTTGACGATTGAAATTTTTAAGTGCATTTTTTAGTTGCTCGTCTGCTTTCTTTGGAAAACGAATTTTGCCACCATACATTGGGTCAGCAATCAGTGGATGTCCAATAAATGATAGGTGTACTCGAATTTGATGGGTGCGCCCTGTTTCTAAAATTGCCTTAACATGGGTGTGGTGTGCAAAGCGCTCAATAACACGATAATGAGTCAATGCATCCTTGCCATCTTCAACCACTGCTTGCCTAATTCTATCTTTGGGGTCACGCCCTATTGGCTCTTCAACTATGCCACCAGAAATCATATGAGCATAGACAATGGCTGAATATTCTCGTGAAATGCTATGGGTTTGAAGTTGCTCGGTTAAATACTTCTGTGCATATTCACTGCGCGCAACAACCATTAATCCCGAGGTATTTTTGTCCAAACGATGAACAATGCCAGCTCGATCAAGATTGGCTAAAGATGAATCATAATGTAGTAATGCATTGGCGAGCGTTCCTGTCCAATTGCTTGCACCAGGGTGTGTTACCAAGCCTACTGGCTTATTAACAACAATAATTGCCGCATCTTCATACACTACGTCAATGGCAATATCTTGCGCTAACCATGCATTAGTTTTTTCAATTTTGATTGATAAAACAACCACCTCACCACCCAAGACTTTTTCCTTAGGCTTGAAAGTTTTATGATGAATTAAGGCATCGCCAGACCTTATCCAGTGGGTGATTTTAGCACGTGAATAGTTGGGCAACATTTGCGCTATTGCAACGTCAATACGCTGACCAATGAGTCGATTTGGGATAATAATACTTAATAAACTTATGTTGATAATTTTAGCGCTCACGTGGACATAAAATGGCGTCGCGTAAGAGATTTGAACTCCTGTTACTAGGATGAAATCCTAGAGTCCTGGGCCAGACTAGACGAACGCGACAAGAGTATTTTAATTGAGAACTTTAGGTAAATAAACTAAATATTTTGCAAGCAGACAAAAAAATGGCCTGGCTTCTTTTTAAAAACCAAGCCATTTTATCAATATGGCATCGCCTAGGAGAATCGAACTCCTCTTGCCAGGATGAAAACCTGGAGTCCTAACCGATAGACGAAGGCGACATAAAAAAATTGCATCAAGACAATGGTGGAGCTAAGCGGGATCGAACCGCTGACCCCGACACTGCCAGTGTCGTGCTCTCCCAGCTGAGCTATAGCCCCAAAAACACCACCAAATACTGACTTGTCAGCAAAAGATGTAAATTATAATCTCTAAGTTGGATTAGTCAAGACATAATTGGTAAAATAATGACATGGACATGCAAACTTTTAAAGAAAAAACTTACACACTAGAAATTCTCTACCACATCGGCGCTTTAGAAGACTCTATTCACTTTATCTTTGACCATAGCACAAAAACCTGTGCCATTGTTGACCCAGCATGGGATGCGCCATTGTTTATCCAACGAATACACGATAAAGGCTATACACTTACTGATATTTGGCTAACTCATTGGCACTTTGATCATACCAATGCTGTTGATGAAATTGTGAAAGCAACAAGCGCTAAAATCACAGTGGGTATTAATGAAGTGCCCTATTTGCAAATTGATAGCTTGCCTGAAACTGTTGAAAATAACGACACTGTTTTTATCGGCGATACACCCGCTAAAATTATTAACACACCAGGACATAGTGCTGGTGGTATTTGTTATTTGTTAGATGGGCATATTATTGCTGGTGATACTTTGTTTGTTTATGGGGCAGGACATTGTTCATTACCTGGTGGCAATATTAACGAATTGTTCCATTCTATGCAAAAACTCAAGCATATTGATGATGATGTAATGTTACATTGCGGACATGACTACGGCTCAAAAGTTAACACAACAATGGGCGAACAAAAACAAGGAAATGCTTTTTTATTGCTTAATAACGAGGTTGATTTTGTTAATTATGTTAACGGCATGCAACAAGGAAAAATCCCTTATCCTACAAACGCTGTCACCCAAGCAAAAATTAAGGCTATGTTATGAGTATTGCAAAAGAGCCTAGGTATTAAATTGTTAAAAATGATTGGCTTTTTTGGTGGCTCGTTTGACCCAATTCATTATGGGCATTTAAAAAATGCTGCCCAACTCAAAGCCGAGCTTGGATTATCAAAATTATTTTTAATGCCTTGCTCTGAACCTGTACATAAAGGGCAACTCAATTTTAGTATCAATCAACGTATGGATATGTTGTGCTTGGCTGTTGAAGAATTTGACATGCTCTCAATAGATACTAGAGAAGTTAAAAAAAATAGAGACGCCTATACCATTAACTCACTTAAACACATTCAATCAGACTATCAAAATGACTCTATTTGTTTAATTATGGGGATGGATAGCTTTAACACGCTAGGCGGCTGGAAAGAGTATCAAGATTTTTATCAATATTGCCACCTAGTGGTCATTGCCAGACCTAACACTTTAACACATCAAGAAAAATATGGTTTTAAATTAACCAGTGTGGTTGGTGATTTGGCAAAACAAAAGACTGGGTTTGTCTTTTTTGTAAATAATCAAATGCTTGATATTTCTTCAAGCACTATTCGCGGTAAAATACGCAACCATAAAAACTTATCTGGGCTATTGCCAGAATCTATCATTGATTATATTAACACCTTATGAATTTAGAGCAACAATTAAAAGTCGTTACCGACACCATTGAAGAATTAAAAGGCGAGAACATCGTCACCTTAAAAATTTTAGAGCAGAGTGCTGATATTGAAGCCATTGTTGTTGCCACAGGTCGATCTGTTCAACATGTGCGTGGCATTGCTAATAATCTTAAAATTGAGGCTAAGCATCTTAATATGAAAATATTGGGCATTGAAGGCACTGAAACTGGGCATTGGGTGTTGATAGACTTGGCAGAGGTTGTGGTTCATGTGATGACGGAAAAAACCAGAGAATTTTACAAATTAGAAAAACTTTGGTCAGGGTTGGAAAATACTTAATATGAAAATAAACCTAATTGTAATTGGTAAAAAAATGCCAGACTGGATACAAACAGGCATTTATCATTATCAAAAGCAATTACCCGCTTCACTTAACTTTAACCTGACTACTCTTGAAACACAAAAACGCAAAGGCAAAAATAGCGAGCAAATTAAAAAATTAGAAGGCGAGTTGCTTATTAAAGCCACAAAAGGCTCTAATTTAATCATTGCATTTGATGAGCATGGCAAGCAATACAACACCAAATCTATGGCTCATTCTTTATCAAATTGGCAAAAAAATGGCGACAACATTGCCTTGCTAATTGGTGGTGCTGATGGATTAAGTCAGTCGAGCAAAAATACCGCTCATCAATTATGGAGTTTATCAAATTTAACATTACCACACGCATTTGCGAGACTACTAGTGGTGGAGCAAATTTATCGAGCCCATTCATTGCTCGCTAATCACCCTTATCACAGAGAATAATACAGCAATCAATTGAGGAATTATGAAACTAGAACTGATCAGCTTTAAACTTTGTCCATTTGCACAGCGCACTATTATTTTACTAAATAAGCAAAAACTTGACTTTGAATTAAACTACATCAATCCGATGAGTCCGCCTGATTGGTTTAAGCAAATTTCCCCAACTGGGCAAGTGCCTTTATTAAAAGCAGATGAGAAAATTATCTTTGAATCTTCTGTGATTACTGAATTTGTTAATGATATTAGCAAAACCAATCTACACCCTAGCGACCCCATTCAAAAAGCTGAAAATCGTTCATGGATTCAATTTTCATCAACCCTATTTGACGATTTATTTGACATAGTAACGGGCAATGAGGAAAAATTTAACCAATCAAAAATAGCATTATTTACTAAATTAGCAAAAATTGAAACAATTAAAAGTGAAACCAAGTTTTTTAATGGTAACGATTTCAACATAATTGATGCTGCGTTTGCACCCATATTTATGCGCTTAAGTTGGATTAATGAGTTTACCAAGCAATCCTTATCACTTGATAAACTTACAAATCTGAGCGCTTGGAGTCGGGAATTATTACAACTAGATGTGGTTAAAAACTCAGTGGTTGAGGGGTTGGATGATGCTTATTACTCCAACATTGAAGCGCGTGAAGGTTATCTATCAACCCTGCTTATTGACTAAAGCTTTCTAAATAAGTAGAATTTTTTAGAGAATAGACAAAACATTTTCAGGTGGACGGCCGATAACAACGCCTTTGTTTGTCCTTACAATGGGTCGTTCAATTAATTTGGGTGTTTTGACCATGGCATCAATTAATTGATTTTCAGTTAAAGCCTCATCATCTAAACCTTGTCCTTTGTATTCGGATTCACCTTTACGTATTAATAATCTGGCTTCAAGGTTCAAATCGGTTAATAATTGCCTGAGTTCGCTACTAGTGGGTGGGTTTTCTAAATATTCAATTATTTCAAAATCAACATTTTTTTGTTCTAAAATGGCTAACGTTGTTCTTGATTTAGAACACCTCGGATTGTGATAAATAATTATACTCATGACTAAATAAATATGACAAAAAATGCCATTATACCCACAAGATGTATATTTCAATTAAGCAATAAAATTGCCAAATTTAGCTTTATATGCTCGTTATTTTTAACTTTAAATATTGCTCAAGCAATCAGCATTGATGATATTGTTAAATCTGCTAATGATATATGGCAAGAAGAGAAAAAAATTAAAGCCCCTGATTTTTCTCTAACCGACCTTAACGGCAATGTACATACCAATAAGTCTACTCAAGGTAAATACTTAGTGGTTAATTTTTGGGCAACTTGGTGTCCGCCTTGCTTAAAAGAAATTCCAGCTTTTGTTGAATTTTATGAAAAAAATAAAGACAAGGTTCTTATTCTGGGACTTGACTATGAACACGCTGATAAAGCGGCTATTGTTGAGTTTACTGATACGTTTATGGTGAATTATCCCATCATTCTTTTTGATGATAAAAATGGCGCTCAATTCAAAAATTTTGGTGAAGTGCTTGGCATGCCAACGACTTATATTTTTGGTCCAAATGGTAATTTGGTTGATTATCACATAGGTGAAATGGATATGTTGGCTTTAGAAAAAGCCATTTTAAAGTAGCCAATCTTTAGAGTGGTTGCCATTATCACGTACTAATTTAGGAGTCAAATACCCACTTAAGTTGTTTTTTAATTGTTGATGTAGTTGAATGGCATAGTCATCTTTAACTAAAAAGTCTTGCGTGCCCTGCACTTTATCCAACATGTGCAAATAATAAGGCAATATGCCTAAATCAAATAACTTCAAGCAAAGTTCTGTCAATACCTCTATTGAATCATTCACGCCTTTTAATAATACTGATTGATTAAGCAAAATAACGCCACTTAGCTTAGTGATTTTTTGTGCAAATTGAGCAGACAACTCTTGTGCGTGATTTGTGTGTAACACCATGACAACATTTAATCTTGATTGGTTAAACATATCTGCTAATTTATTGGTTATTCTACTAGGTGTCACAACAACACTACGTGTGTGAATGCGTAGTGTTTTTATATGTGTAATGTTTGCAATATTATCAACCAATATACTCAATTTATCGTCACTCAAACTCAGCGGATCACCGCCACTTAATATCACTTCATTGATTTTTGTGTCATTAATAATATAGTTTTGCACTTCATTCCAATTACTGATAGCATCGTGCTCAGCATAGTTAAAGTTTTGCCTAAAACAATATTGGCAATGAATGGCGCAAACTTGTGAGGCGATTAATAATACTCTATTTGGGTATTTGTGAATAAGCCCAGCCACAGGAGAGTATTTTTCATCTTCTAGTGGTGACAAACTAAAACTTGCATCTTTCGATAAAACTTTAGTATTAATGACTTGCTTTAGCAAGGGGTCGTTCTTGTTGCTTTTATCAATCAACTGCGCAAACTCTAAAGGGATTTTAATAGGAAAAGTTTGGTCTTTGAACGCTTTTGTTTTGAAAAAATCGTTACTTTGATTAGCGCCTTTAAGGGTATATCTCGCATAATATTGCCAGTTATTTTGCATCACAGTTAGCGCATAAAAAAACCCCGATAACGGGGTTTTTCTTATAAGATTCTTTCAAATCTAGCAGAAATTAGTAAAATTAGTCTCTATGTGCTCTTTGCCATCTTCATAGCCCGACTCCCACTCGTCAGTAATTCTTTGCTCTTCAATTTCAGGATTATTTAAAAAACCTGCAACCCAGCCTTGAATATAATTATCGTTTACACCCATCTCTTCCATTTTTTTAACGCCTTCATAGTAAGTCATTGCTGATACTCCTTAATAGTGTTTATAATTTTGTTTACTTATATCAGCCTATCTTTCAACTAACATAAGAGTTAAAAAGATAATATTATAACCATTTAATTCCAAGACAAGAAAAAAATAATGCATTTATCTGAAATAACAAACGGTCTAAACGACAAACAACGCCAATCAGTTACACTCAATAATGAAAAAAATGCTTTAATACTAGCGGGTGCAGGTAGTGGCAAGACCAGAGTTTTAACCCATAGAATTGTTTATTTAATCACACAAAAGAATATTGTCATTGATGCCATTTTAGCGGTTACTTTTACCAATAAAGCTGCTGCTGAAATGCGTGAAAGGTTAAGCACTCTATTAAGGCGCCCTATTCAAAATATGTGGGTAGGAACATTTCATGGATTGGCACACCGATTATTGCGTACTCATTATGAAAAAGCTGGATTAACTTCTGGCTTTCAAATTTTAGATGCACAAGACCAGTTTCGCATTGTTAAACGTCTAATGAAAGAAAATAATATTGATGAATCTAAATTTCCTATTAGAAAAGTTCAGTGGTTTATTAACAATCAAAAAGACGAAGGTATTCGCGCACAAGACATTGACCCTGGTTATAATTATTTTGTTAAAAAAAGCCTTGAAGTGTTTGTGCTTTATGAGGCTCACTGTCAAGCAAATGACTTGATTGATTTTGCAGAACTATTGATACGTAGTTATGAATTATTAAAAAATAACACGGACTTGCTTAATCATTACCAAACACGCTTTGAGCATATTTTAGTGGATGAGTTTCAAGACACCAATACGGTGCAATATAAATGGATTAAATTATTGTTTAGTGGTAATAATAAAGTATTTTGTGTGGGTGATGATGACCAATCTATTTATGGCTGGCGCGGTGCAAAAATTGAAAATATCACCAAACTATGCATAGACTTCACCCCCATTGAAACCATCCGTTTAGAGCAAAATTATCGTTCAACTGGCAATATTTTAAACGCCTCTAATGCCTTGATTGCCCATAACACCAACCGTATGGGTAAGTCTCTTTGGACTGATGCTGGCAAAGGTGAATTGATTAATGTCTATGAAGCACGAACTGAAACAGACGAGGCAGACTATGTCATCAGTGGTATTCAAAAGTTAATCACTGATGGTGCATCACCTAGTGATTGTGCCATTTTGTATCGATCTAATGCTCAATCTCGCATCTTTGAAGAGGTGCTAATAAAATACAACATTCCTTATATTATCTATGGTGGTTTAAGATTTTTCGAACGTGCTGAGATTAAAGACGCTTTAAGTTATTTACGTTTGATAGAAAACTCAGCTGATAATGTTGCCTTTGAGCGTGTGGTTAATTTTCCAACTCGTGGCATTGGTAATGCAACGGTTGAAAAAATACGCACATTTGCACAAGACAACCACACCAGTCTTTTTCAAGCAGCCACACAAATATCAACCATACTACCAACTCGTGCTGCTAATGCATTAAGTGGCTTCACCAACTTAATTGAGCAAATGACAGATGACACAAAACACCTAGATTTATCTGAAAAAGTAGCAAATTTACTTAATGCATCAGGATTAATGGCGCATTATTCTAATGACAAAACCGATAAAACTGGTAGCAAGAAAGAAAACCTAGGGGAGTTAATCACCGCAGCGCAACAATACAACCATGAGCAAGATAGCGAAATGAATGAAGTGGTAGGTTTTATCTCTTTAGCATCGCTGGATTCTAGTGGTGACACCAATGCGCCCACCAACCAAAATGTACAACTCATGACCATGCATTCAGCTAAAGGGCTAGAGTTTCCTTGTGTGTTTTTAGTTGGCATGGAGGAGGATTTATTTCCTTCCAGGCAAAGCAAAGATGAACCGCATTTAATAGATGAAGAAAGGCGATTATGCTACGTAGGCATGACTCGCGCTATGAAAAAGCTATCACTTTCTTATGCTATTAAACGCTTTTTGCACGGACAATCTTTATACGCTTACCCTTCACGTTTTTTGGATGAAATTCCAAGTGAATATTTAAATAAGATTAAGGCTAAATTTGGTGCAACAATACAAAATTACAATAATGACAACACTTTTAATCAAAGTATTACACCCAAATCCGATGGTCAATTATCCATTGGCGCTTTGGTTAAACACACCAAATTTGGCATGGGTACAGTGTTAAATTTTGAAGGGCAAGGCGATTTTGCTAGGGTACAAATAAAATTTAAACAAGCGGGCACAAAATGGCTGATTAGTTCGTATGCTAATTTAGAATTCGTTTAAACTGTGAAAATAAAATTAACAACAATTACATTGCTTTTAATTTAAAGTTTTCTTCAAATCATCAACAGAAAAACTTTGCACGGTTTGTTCGTCAGTATAAACAGGTTTCATTCTAGTATGAGTGCCTGAGGATTTTTCAATAGCGATTTGTCTACTGGTTACGATATCTAAACAATCGGTTATCATTTTTTGTGTTGCTTGGCTAAGTGGGTGCTTTAACCCTGGTTGGGTCATGGTGTCTTTAGCAACGGCAATAAGGGTTTTTCTGACTGCATTTAGAAGTCTGGTTTCAAAATTTTGTGTGTTGTCATTGTTCATAATAAATCTCTAATGGTTACTAAATGTTGCCGATGGTTGATTTTATCGGATTTAAACTTACAAAAACCCTGCATTGATTGTAATTTTTCGTTCATACCCCAATCTTTATCAATGATTTGCGCAACCAATTCTGGATGATTACATATAAGCACCATATCACAACCACTATCTAATGATGCTTTTACTCTGTCAGTTATGTCTTTAATAAAGTGCGCACCTTGCATAGATAAATCATCACTAAAAACAACCCCTTTAAATCCAAGTTGGTTCTGTAAAATATCCTTAATCCATTTAACTGAAAACCCAGCAGGTTTATCATCCACTTGAACATAAAGAACATGAGCGGGCATTAGTGCATCTAGTTCATGACCAATCAACTCTTTAAAAGGCTTCATGTCTTGTAATAAGTCACTCATCAGTCTATTGTCTATTGGTAAATCAAGATGCGAATCCAGTGTAACAAACCCATGTCCTGGAAAATGCTTACCAACACACTTCATACCTGCTTTGTGCATGCCATTAATCAAACTACCTGCTAATTTTACAATCACATCAGGATTAGAATGAAAAGCCCTATCGCCAATTACACTGGAATTACTATGATTAACATCCAACACAGGTGCAAAAGAAAAATCTACACCAATGGTTAATAATTCATACGCTAAGACAAACCCACAAGAAAAAGCTTTGTCCATTGCCACGTCTGGATTTTTATCATATAACGAACCTAATTTTGCCATGGCTGGTAGGTGGGTAAATCCACATCGAAAACGTTGCACTCGCCCGCCTTCGTGGTCAACAGCAATTAGCAAGTTTTGGTTAACTTGACGAATGCCTTTAATTAATAAAGTCACTTGCTCAATAGACTCAAAATTACGTCCAAATAGAATAACGCCACCAATAGATGGCTTAATCAATTGTTGCTTTTCTTGTGTGGTCAATGTCAATCCTGACACATCCATCATAATAGGACCCATCATATGAATAAATGCTTAAAATTTTTACCAATCCAAAATAGCATTACAAGACTTGGTATAACCATTAATGCAGTAATGGCAAAAAATACTGACCATTCACCACCAAAAGCAACCACCCAATCTCTACCCTCTAAACTATCCACCAATAAGCCACTACTACTGGCAAATAAAATTTTGCCCAAATTGCCCATAGAAGACATTAAAGCATATTGCGTAGCGGTGTAGGTTTTGTTAACCAAATAGGAGATAAACGCCACAAATGCGACAGTTGAAAAAGCGGATGTAAAATTATCTAAAAATATAGTGAGTGCTAAAAATTCTTTATCTGCACCAATTGTTGCCAAGTAACTATACATTAAATTAGTAAGTGCCATTGATACACCACCAATAATCAAGCCTTTAAGAAGTCCAAAACGAATACTAACAAAACTTGCAATAATTGAAAAAATAATGGTTAAAGTTGAGCCTAGAAGTTTTGAATAAGTGGCTATATCGCTTTTAGAAAAACCAATATCATCATAAAAAACCAATGACATTTTTCCAAGGAATGCTTCGCCGATTTTAAAAAACATAATGAACAATAAAATTAAAATGGCCGTTGTGCCAAAGCGGTTAAAAAAATCTTTAAGTGGACTAAAGAAAGTGTCGTTCAACCATTGTTCTGGCGTATCGCTAACCTCTTGATTTGAATGTGTTTCTTTTGGCATGAGAAAAGTGGTTAGCATAAAACCTAGCACAAAAAAACTCATAACAAAATACACCATTGACCAATTATTAGAATAATCCGCCAAGTAAAGTGCAAACGCACCTAAAAATCCAAAACCAAACCACCAACCACTTGTTGAAGCAGCGGCAGCGGCAGCAATTTTTCCATCTTTGTTTTCACTAATTATTTCAATGCGATAAGCGTCAATAACAATATCTTGAGTGGCCGAGGTGATGGCTATTAATAGCGCAAGTAACGACACCCAAACAATACTTATTTTAGGGTCTGTCCATGATATGGCGATGATTAAAATAAACAATAAAGTTTGCAAAAGTAGCAGCCAACTACGTCTAAACCCAAGTGTTTTTAAAAATGGTATTTTGACTTTATCAAGTAATGGCGCCCATAGCCAATTGATAGAATAAACGAAAAAAATTGAGCCAAAAAAACCGATTGCCGTGCGCGTCATTCCAGCATCTTTAAGCCACAAAGTCATTGTTGAGCCGATAATCACCCATGGAAAACCACTGGCAACGCCATTTAAAAAGATAAACAACATGCGTTTATCCAAATAAATATTTAGTATTTTACCCACCTAACATTGCAACCAAGGCATGCCATTATGACGCCAACCATTTAAGTTGCCTCGCTGGTTATTTTCATCAAGATCCCCTTCAAAACCACTAACGACATGTGCTACGTTGGTAAAACCATGCTCGATTAAACATTTTCCTGCATCATTTGAACGATAACCACTACGACAGATTAAAATAATTTCACGTTCTGAAAAGTTGTCTTTATCGCCAATAAAACGCTTAATAGCGGCAATAAATTCACCTTCATTAGGCATCCAATCAGGGTCGTCAATCCAAGGTACAAAAATACATTCAATAGGTCTGCCAACAAATTTATTTTCCGCCTCACAACGCACGTCAACCAAAACAGTATCTTGATTGACTTGTAAACGTTCAAAGGCTTTTTTTGGCAAGTGTTGTATTAACTGATTCATTGCTCAATTATAGCAACATCCTCCCCTATGTGAATCTTTTCAAATAATTCAACAATATCCTGATTTCGCATACGAATACAGCCTTTTGACTTGGGAGTGCCCATCATAAATTCATCGGGTGAACCGTGAATATAAATATAACGCTTATGCGTGTTTTTATTATGTTCTTCAACCCCATCAAGCCATAAAATTCGGGTTAATATCCAATCTCTATCAGTTTGTTGATTAAATAATTGTTTTGAATAAATGTCACCTGTTGGTATTCTAGTAATAAATATAGTGCCTAGTTCTGCATTATCGCCAATTTTTTCACTGATTTTAAATCGTCCAGTTGGTGTGCAAAATGAACCTTCTACCTCACCTACACCGTTAATTGAACTTGAAATTGAGTAAGATTTTTGCAAGACATTATCTTGGTAATAATCCAAAGTTTGGGTGCTGATATTAATGTTTATCATCGAGTAAATAAAGCAATAGATTCTACATGGGCAGTTTGGGGGAACATGTCCATCACCCCCGCAGTTTCAAGCGTAAACCCGAACTCAATTAACTTAAGTGTATCACGGGCCAGCGTTGCAGGATTGCATGACACATACACCAATCTTGTTACGCCTAGTTTAGGCAGTAATTCTACAATTTCAATTGCACCAGATCTGGCTGGGTCAATCAATGCCTTGTTGTAAGTCTTGCCTCTAAACCACTCAAAACCTGCCACTTCTTTAAATAAATCTGCCTTATAAAAATCAACATTGGTAATGCTGTTTTTTTGTGCATTGTGCCTTGCCATTTCAACCAATCCAAAATCACCTTCAATGCCTACCACATGTTTAGCGTATCTTGCAATTGGCAAGGTAAAGTTGCCTAAACCACAGAATAAATCAATCACCTCATCAGACTCATTAAGTTCAAGCAATTCTAACGCCAAATCAACCATTTGTTGATTAAGTTTAAAGTTCACTTGAACAAAATCAGTGGGTAAAAATTCCATGATAATATTATGATTAGGATGTGAATACGTTAGTACAACAGGCTTGTCTAATGGCTTAACACTGTCTAAACCACCACTTTGGGTATAAAAAGTGATGTTTAATTGTTGGGCACAATCTACTAATATTTGTTCATCTTTTGTACTCAAAGGCTCAAGGTGTCTGAGAATAAGCACTGTATTATTCTCAGCAATCGCCACTTCAAACTGCGGAACACTGGACTTAATGCTAAGTCTTTCAATACAATCAGCAAGCACTTCAAGATGTTCGCCTATGGATGGATGCAAAACCTCACAACGGCTCATATTGGTGATAAATGAAGCTTTTTTTTCTCTAAACCCAACCAATACCTTGTCTTTTTTAGCCACAAAACGCACGCCCAAACGCGCCTTACGCCGATAGCCCCAATCTTGTACTTGTAAAGGCTTAAGCCAATTTTTTGGCTCGGTCTTAGCTTGCTGTTCAAATGCCTCTTTTAGCCATTTTCCTTTAGCATCAATTTGGTCTGTGCTGGATAAATGTTGGAATGAGCAACCGCCACAAATACCAAATACGCTACATTTAGGCGTGATTCGATTGTCCGCAGGCTTTAATACTTGCTTAACATCGGCCTCTTCAAATTTAGCACGTGAAAACGTGCGATCAGCAATCACAAGTTCGCCCGGTAACGCACCACTCACAAAAATAACCTTATCTTCAAAACGTGCAATCCCTCGCCCTTCATGAGAAAGTGACTCTATATTTAACTCATAAGTTTTGGCTTTTGGTTTTCTTCTTCTGCCCATGGGTGTTTGTATAAATTAATTAAGCCTGATTATCCAATAATTCAACCCAATGTTTGACAGGGATTTTTGCCTGTTTTTGCAGATGCATTAAGCAACCAATATTTGCAGTTACTATCATTTGTGGATTGCTTGCTTGTAAATGTTTGAGTTTGTTGGCTCTTAATTGTTGTGATAATTTTGGTTGAAAAATGGAATACGTGCCTGCAGAACCACAACATAAATGTGAATCAACAACAGGCGCGTGCTGATAACCCAGTGAACTCAAAATAGAACCAACCAATCCGCCTAATTGTTGCCCATGCTGTAATGTACAAGGCTCGTGATAAGAAATATCAACTTTCTCTAAATTAAGTTGGCTTAAATCTTGGTTAGCTAGAAACTCAGCAATGTCTTTGGTTTTATTAACAATGCATTGCGCTTTTTGATAATAAGGGTCTGATGTTTTAAACATAGATGCGTAGTCTTTAACCATTAATCCGCAGCCACTGGCACTAGAAATAATGACTTCAGCCTCAATTTTAAGCCAAGCGTCAATATTTCTCTTAATTTTAGCCAAGGCGTCGTGACTGGCGCTTAAATGCTGATCAACTGCACCGCAGCATTGTTTTTGTGGCGTTTCTACAGTTTCATAGCCTAATTTTGCTAGAATGTTTTTAATACTATGGTTAATATTAGGCGCAAGTACAGGTTGTACACAACCCCCTAATAACAAAACTTTGTCAATTTTTACAATGGACTGAATGGGCTTTCCTTTGATTTTAGAATGCCTAAAAATAAGCCCAATTGGATTAAATAAAATAGGCGTGGTTAAAAATTGACGAACAAAGTATCGATATACTTTTTGCCAAAGTGGACGTTTTTGTTCTATAAATTCACGCCCAATATCTACTAATTGACCATATTCAACACCTGATGGACAAATGGTTTCACATGACCTGCACGTTAAACAACGATCCAAATGAATAATGCTTTGCTTGGAAAAATGATGATTTTCCAACGCCGATTTAATCAAATAAATACGTCCACGGGGTGAATCTAATTCATCGCCTAATAATTGATAAGTCGGACAAGTGGCTAGGCAAAATCCACAATGCACGCATTTTCTAATAATGTCATTGGCTTTAAAATTTTGAATGTCTATTGTTTGCATTTTGTTCGTCCAGTTGTCTATAAATCAATTCTGCTAAAATGAGTGAGGTGTAATTATTTTGAATAAGTTCCAGTTCTTTGTCTTTATCGCTGAATATTTTTAAAAACAATATCCAGCCAAGTTGCGATATTCGCTGTTCATCACTACCTAAATCAATACTTTAATTTCCACGCCATAAAGGCTTGCTAAATTACTATCCAACATCACTTTTTTATTTCTAATCCAGCTCATGTGTCGTTTAATACTGGTGGTTTGTAATGTACTTTCTCGGATAATTTTTGTTAGATGGTGGGTTTAATCTTGGTTATTCCGTCTAGAATTTCATAATGTTTAGGAAAGGTCTTCTCTATCATCTCTAATAAATATTTCACATTTTTCTGACATTCTGCCACAAGAGATGGGTCAAATCCTGCCCCAGTTTTGTGCGACTGATTATTTGTAAATTTATAAATTGCTGTTTTTTTTATTTTCATCAAATTTTATTTCTTCTAGTTTTTTAAATATACTTTTACTATTAGGAATCATAAATAATAAAAAAGATTCTAATGTTTTTCTAGCTATATTAGGAATATGGTAAATAGACTCTATCGTCCCATCTGTCTTAAAATTAGTTGAGACCTTTGCGTAATTCATAATTTCCCATCCTAATTTCAACTTTTACAATTTTTCAAAAATATTTTCAAAATTTTCCCTATTTTTCTATAAAAACCTAAAAAACATCTTGCTTATCTGAGTTTTCATCGCCACATTTTTCTATTTTTACCCTTTTGCCACTCATTGGACGCAACAATCCTGCAAGTCTCGCATCTGTTTAAAAATGTTCATTCCAGTTTTAAGGTTGTGACTCATGGCAATTAGTTGCGCTCTGGTTTTGTTTCTTTCTAGTCCAAGGTATCTTGCCTTGGCTAATCCGTGATGAAGCTTAAGTAGTCCAAAAGTGCGCTCAACAATATAGCGAATGGATGAGCGTTGTTTATTCTCTTGTTTCTGTTGCTTGGTTAAAGGCTTGTTTCTGTAGGCACGGTGCAATATTTTATTATTTTCTTTGCCTAGTTTTTCATCATTGTTTTTATTGGCATAAGCGCTATCAGCATAGACTTGTCCACATGTTTTTATTTTACTGTTAGTGCGTTCTACCTCTAATAATTTATCAAACTCTTGTGAGTCGTGTACATTACCTGGAGTGTAAGTCATTTTCTTAACAAAACCATCTTCATCGGTATTGGCGTGCATCTTAAAACCATAGGTGGTTTTACGTTTGCCATCGGCTGCTATTTTGACATTGTATTTTGCCTCTTTGTCTTGAGTGTTGTTGCCATCCTTGCCTTTACGCTTGCGTGATTGTTTGGCTTCTATAACGGTGGCATCAATGATGTTGATTGAACCCAAGGAAACAATGATTGAATTTTGTTCAAGATGGGTATTGATTTGCTCTAGTAGAGGCGCTAGTAATTTCTCGGTGCTGAGTAGTTGCCTGAAACGCCAAATGCTGGAATGGTCTGGCACATTCTCAGATAGGGATAAATCAATAAAACGTCTGAACATTAAATCTCTGGCAATTTGCTTTTCTAGCGCCTCATCACTTAGACCGTACCAAGCTTGAAGGATTAGGATTTTAAACATTATCAGTGGCGGATAACTGGGTGCACCCCTAATAGAAGAATACAAGTTCGAAAGTGTTTGTTCTATCTCGTTCCAGTTGATGATGTTGTGTACATCATCAAGTTCTGATAGGGATTTGTGATCTACAACAAGAGAATCTGCAAATGAGTTTTGTTGGGTGTTTTTCCAAGACATTTTTGATATTTTTAAAGTTGTTTTTGGGTGGGTGTTATTTTACTAGATTGTTGGGTTTTTAGTTGATTTATGCAAAGGTCTCGATATAATGGTAATTCGTTAATAATTTATTTCAATAAAAACTATGAAAACTATCAATGAATTACATAAAGATAATAAATGCATAATTGTAGGTAATGCTTGGGATCCCATGTCTGCCTTAATTATGGAGCAACAAGGTTTTGATTTAATAGGAACCACTAGCTGGGGGGTTGCCAATAGTTTAGGATATCAAGATGGAGAAATTATTTCATTTGATGAGTATTTAAAAGTAATAAAAAATATTTTATCTGTTATTTCAATTCCTTTATCTGTTGATGTAGAATCTGGGTTTTCTGTCAATAAAGAAAAGATAATTGATAATGTTTTAACATTGGCAAAATTAGGGTGTTCAGGTGTCAACCTAGAAGATAGTACAAAAGAATACCAGTTAAAACCAAAGCAAGAATTTTCAGAACTATTAAAAGATTTAAGGGGTGTCCTAGATAATGCTAATTTTCAAAATTTTTTCATCAACGCAAGAACAGACACATATATTGCATTACAAGAACACCAACTAGAAGAAACATTAGAAAGAGTTGCTTTATATGAAAAAAATGGTGCAAATGGTATTTTTGTACCATTAATGTCAGAGAAAAATGACATAAAGTCTTTATTAAGTCGAACTACATTACCACTTAATATTATGTCCTTGCCTAATATCACAGACATTGAAGAATTAAAAGAAATTGGCGTTAGAAAATATAGTTTTGGCAATGCAATGTCAGATGCTATTATTTCAACAATAGAAAAATTTTCTAAATCTATTTTAGAGACAAAAAACACTAAAGAATTATATTCACATGATAATTTAAGAACTAAATTTATGAATTAATGAAGCAAAAACTTTTTGATGCGTTATTAAGAAAAGATAAATCTTATGTTGGCAAATATTATGCTGCAATCAAAACCACCCGTATCTTTTGCAAGATGGATTGTGGTTGTAAAAAACCCTTATATGACAATACATTCTTTTATAAAAGTATAAAAGAATGTTTGGAAAAAGGGTTTAGGTCTTGTAAAATGTGTCGCCCATTCTCTTGGGAATTCTCTCAAATTATTACGAATGATGATGCCTATATTTATGAATATATTTCTTGGTTAGAAAAAAATAAATTTCCTGATAAGTCATATAAAAAACACCCTATTTCTTCATTAGAAAATTTAACAAAAATTAAACAAAAATTTCAAAAAACAATAGGCATATCTTTAGGAAAATATATAAGAATAAAAAGAGTCAGACATATTTTAGAAAATGATATTCCCGATTCAAAATATACAAATAAAATATCCTTTAACCACTTATCAACACCAATTGGTGAAATGGTTTTTTGTTATTTTGATAACAAATTAAACCTGTAATACCCCCATTCCCCACACAACTTTTAAGTAGAATCTCGACTGTTTACAGTCATTTTTAGCCCTGATTGGCTGATCCATTATACCAACAAATCCAGTGTCAGCTGTCAAGGGCTTGAGCGTTAGCGTCCCTTGACAGTTGATATTGGGTTTGTTAAATTTCGTAGAGCCAATCATTATTTTACTATCCTTACGAAGCCAACTTTTGCCTAGGTGGAATGCCACCTAGTGCAAAATGTGGTCGCTCGTTGTTATAAACCCAAAGCCATTGTGTGGTTGCATCTTGTGCTGACTCAACTGAGTCAAATAAATGAAGATCCAAGCACTCTTGCCTTACTGTGCGATTAAATCTCTCAACATAGGCATTTTGAGTTGGTTTACCTGGTTGGATGTATCTTAGCTTAATATCGCGCCCTTGTGCCCAATCTCGCAAAGCTTGGCTAATGTATTCTGGACCATTATCACATCTGATGGTTTTAGGCTTGCCACGCCATTGGATTAAACGCTCTAGCGATTGAATAACCCGTCTTGCTGGCAGTGATAGATCGACATCAATATTTAACCCTTCTCGATTGTAGTCGTCTACTACATTAAAGGTTCTAATGCTTCTGCCATCTGTTAGTGAATCTGCCATGAAGTCCATTGACCAGGTTTGGTTAATGCCTGTTGGTACACTGAGCGCTTCGGGCTTGTCTCTTTTAATTCTTCTCCTTGGTTTGATTCTTAGATTTAGTTCTAGTTCACGATAGATGCGATAGACTCGCTTATGGTTAAATTTGTAGCCTTTGACATTACGCAGATACAAATAACACAGCTTGAAGCCCCAACGCTTATGCGTTGCGGTTAAACGTAGTAAATAATCCGAAATTAGGATATTGTCATCACTTAATTTTGGCTGATAGTAATAAGTACTTTTACTGATATTAAAACAAGTGCAAGCAAAACCAACTGAGACTTGACGCTTATTTTTGAGATTATTCGCCATCTTCTTACGAGAAGATGGCGTTAGAGCTTTCCCTCAAGTGCCTCTAATCTGATTTGAGACATTAAGCGTTCATCTGCGTACATCTTTTTGAGTCTTGAATTCTCTGCTTCTAGCTCTTTAAGTCTTTTAACAATATTAACATCTGCATCACCATATTTGGAGCGCCACTTGTAGAATGTAGCCTGGCTCATGCCGTATTCACGGCATAGGTTGGCAACAGATTCTCCTGCTTGGTTTTGTTTAAGTATATTGACTATTTGTGTGTCTGTGTATCTTGATTTTTTCATTGTGAAAACTCCTTGTTTTTTATTATAGAATTTTCTACTTTAGAATGGTGTGGTTTTTTGGGGGTATTACATATTGACTATTTGTGTGTCTGTGTATCTTGATTTTTTCATTGTGAAAACTCCTTGTTTTTTATTATAGAATTTTCTACTTTAGAATGGTGTGGTTTTTTGGGGGTATTACATTGGGTTAATATTGAAAATAAATTACATATCAAATATCATGATGAAGAATGGGGTCAGCCAGTTCATAACGACAAAATACTTTTTGAAATGTTAATTTTTGGGAGGATTACAATGGCACTCGTTCATTAAGAGTTTCCACATTATGGTTCTATTTTTGGATTTGTGCTTAACCCTTGTAATACTTCATATGTTAAGTCTTCTGATGAATAAACACCCTTTATACCTTGCAAATATTGATATGAATTGTATATCTCTTTTGCTACAAATAAAAATACACCGTGATTTATAATTGCCTTAACTTTTGTTTCTGTTAAATCGACCCCTAAAGTAATTTCAATCATTACATCAATTTCGCTCATTTGTGCTGTTTTGATAAATTGCTTGTATCTTTCTCTTAAGGTTCTTTTAGCACCAATACCATAAGTTTTGTTTTGCAACTCAAAGAAAAAATCAAACTCAGTTGAACTATCATTTTTATCATGATCTTTGGTTATATCACTTTCGTTAATACCTATTGATGTTAAAACAGTTAGAATTCTCTCCTCGTAATTTGAACCGCTATCGCTAATAATTGATTGGTTAATACTCTCACTAAACATTAGCATAAATATTTGATTTAGCTCAACACCTTTCTTTTTTAAATCAATCGCCAATGTAGATAAACTTCTTATGAAATCCTCTGCATCTTGTGACATAAAATTAGTTTCTTTATTGTCTAATTTATCAAAAAATATTAACGATAATAAAGCACCATTTATCCTAGTTGAATATGGGCTATAAATAGTTTTTTTGTCATACTCTAAAGACAAAGGATCTAAGGTTTCTAATTGGGAAATATCCAATAAACCCTTTATTTTTGCCTCGTGTAGCAACAAGTCTTTAATCATATAAAGTTTTAAACTAAACACAAACAACTTAAAGTCAGTATTAGAATTTATCTCATCAACTACTTCAAATATTTGCTTTTGCTTTGGCGAGCCTGCTTTAATTTTTGTTTCAATATATTTTATTATTTTTGCAAGGGTAATTTTAAAATCTACCTTTGAATTTAATGCAAGAATATGCAGAAATTCTCTTACTTGGTTATCCGTCAAACTAGTTTTTACTAGATATTTTAAAAAGAAATAAAATTTTAAATTTATATCGAATTTCGTCCTTCCAATATCTATCTTTTCTATCTTCATTTTTATATTTCTCTTAAAATATTTTTTGCCAATTCTTTAATAACTGGAACTGCCACGCTATTACCAAATTGCTTATAGGCTTGTGTATCACTTACCACTATTTTAAAGTCATTGGAAAACCCTTGTAATCTCCCTGCCTCTCTTGGCGACAATTTCCTAGGGTTTTGATTTTTCTGCTCTATCAAAACCTCTGAACCGTCTTTATAATATCTTGCACTTAGTGTGCTTGTGTATTCTGATTCTTGATTAAACATTGAATACCCAAAGCCGTTACCTTTGGCTTTGTGTTCTAATTTCCTTCTTTTGTGTCCTGCCCATAACTTATCTGATATGGTGTATTTACTATCAACCTTATGATCTAAAATATCCCCAACCTTAACATCTTTGTTTAATGCTTCTGGAAATTTAAAATTTACATTATTATCCAAAAATGCAATAATATAAATTCTTTCTCTATTCTGTGGCACTCCAAAATTCTTAGCATTCAATACCTTTGAAAAAACCTTATACCCCAAATCTTCTAAAGTATCTTTTACAACTTTAAAAGTATTTCCTTTATTGTGATTTTTAAAACCTTTAACATTTTCTAAAAACACTACTTTTGGCTTATGATGTTCTATTATTCTTGCTACATCAAAAAACAAAGTTCCTCTTGTATCATCAAAACCCTTCTTTAATCCTGCATTAGAAAAAGGCTGACAAGGAAAACCAGCGAGCAAAATATCAAATTTTGGTATTTCGTCATTGTCTATCTCTGTAATATCTCCGTATGGAACTTCTCCATAATTTGCGTTATATGTTATTTGTGCGTGTTTATCAATCTCTGATGAAAATACAAAACCTGCATCTGATTTAAAAACATCTTCAAACCCTAGCCTTATCCCTCCAACTCCTGCAAATAAATCAATAATTTTATATTTCGAATTTTTTATGCTTTTGCGGTCTATTCCGTCAAATTCTTCGAATAAATTAACATCTTTATATTTCATATAATTTAGTTTTTTTGAATGGTAAAAATCACTGTTATTTTATTGTAGTTAGGGCGTTATAAAAAATGAACATCTAAAATGTTTTAGATTTCAATACACATAACCTACATGCCTATATTATCTTTCTTGTTTTGTCATTATGTCATTTAAAAATACTCCTAGGGTCGAATACTTGTTTTAATTTTTGCTCAATCTCTCTAAGAATAGGGTTATCACTTTTTGAGGAATAAGGCTTTTTGATTTTACCGATATAAGCTTTTGGCATGACCTTAAAACTAATTTGTGTAATGACAGCCAACTTGCCTTTTGAGCCAACCAATAAACGTGCCACATCATAGCCCGCTACATTTTTTATCACTTGTCCGCCAAAGTTTAAATACTCCCCTGTACCATCAATAATCTTCACACCTAACACGCAATCTGATAAATCCTGAGCGCCTTTGGCATAGGCAGCGCCAATGCTTATATCAGTCGCTTTTATAAAAAATGGCAATACTTGATTATGCTTAGCTAATTTAGCCTGAATGGCACTAATTTTTGTGCCAGCTTTAACTGTAATGACCAGCTCTTCTGGATAATATTCAATCACACCTGCATATGCTAGCCATTCACTATTAATGTGTAAATGATTAGCGTTTTTAATCAGTTGTTGTAATTGAATAATTCGATTTGACATTAAAAACGTTCCAATTCAGGATGAGGCAATTTGCCATGATGCACATGCATTGCACCTAATTCTGCACAGCGATGTAATTCTGGCACGGCCTTTCCAGGGTTAAGCAAAGATTTAGGGTCAAATACAGCTTTAATTTTATGAAAAATTGCCAATTCTTTTGCATTGAATTGATGACACATGGCGTTTAACTTCTCAACACCCACGCCATGCTCTCCCGTGATAGTACCACCCATATCTACGCTGAGTTTTAAAATCTCAGTGCCGAATTTTTCCACTTTTTCTAATTCACCCCCTATATTTGCATCGTACAAAATAAGCGGGTGCAAATTGCCATCACCTGCATGGAACACATTAGCGACTCTGAGTTGATATTTCTTGCTCAGCTCGTTAATTTTTTCCAACATATCTGCTAAATGTCGTCGTGGAATAGTACCGTCCATACAGTAATAATCAGGAGAC
The DNA here is from genome assembly GCA_030142985.1 of Candidatus Ruthturnera sp. Tsphm01. Classification (GTDB taxonomy): domain Bacteria; phylum Pseudomonadota; class Gammaproteobacteria; order PS1; family Pseudothioglobaceae; genus Ruthia. The sequence goes on from CP125320.1 coordinate 851,535, forward strand.
AATCTGCCTACTGCAGGGAATGCTGACTTGCGTCCTTTCCAAAAATTGAGTCGCTCTTCTTCACTTTCAGATACTTTCAAAGTTGATGCGCCTGATAAGACTTTTAACACACTATCAAGTTCTGCTTGTACTTGCATCTGCGTGCCATCAAGCTCGCAAAGCAATAACGCTTTGGCATCTAGTGGATAACCAACTTTAGCAAACCCTTCAGCCGCTTCAATGGCAAAACTGTCCATCATTTCTAGCCCAGCAGGAATAATGCCAGCCTTAATAATATCAGCCACTGCATTAGCGCAATCTCGAATAGAATCAAACCCTGCCATCACTACTCTAGCAAAGGCAGGCGTTGGTGTAAGTTTAACTGTAATTTCAATAATAATGCCCAGCAAGCCCTCCGAGCCATTCATAAGTGCTAACAACCCCAAACCATCATCATGACGAGACAATACTAACTCATCACCATCAATAGTCAGCATTTTAATTGCCTCAACATTATGCACTGTTAATCCATATTTTAAGCAATGTACGCCACCAGAATTTTCAGCCACATTGCCACCAATTGTGCAAGCAATTTGGCTTGATGGATCAGGTGCATAATACAAGCCATACTGCGCCACTGCCTCACTAATGGCGATATTTCTTACACCTGGCTCAATCACAGCCAACCGATTTTCGGCATCAATTGATTTCACTTGATTTAACTTAGACAAGCCCAGTACAACTGAATTTTCAAGTGGCATCGCCCCACCTGCTAAACCCGTCCCTGCACCTCGTGTTACCACTGACGTGTTATTGTCCTTGCAAATTTTCAATACTTGCTTAATTTGCGCAATATTTTCTGGCAACACCACCGCCAAAGGATTTTGCCTGTACACACTCAAACCGTCACACTCAAACGGACGAGTGTTTTCCTTGCCTGTAAGGACAATACTCTTAGGTAGTTGTGTTAAAAGTTGCTGTATGACTTCCATTAATCAAATCTGCTTTCTATCCAAGTAAGCAAATCGTTATTAACTATCGGCAATATTTTTATGCTCATTCAATCTTATTGTGTATTTGTTGCTTAACCTTCTCCCAGTCCATAGGGGGCTGAGTACCACCTACATACTGTTGTTCGCGTGAATTTAAAATAGACTCATGCCAATTGGACAATTCAAACGAACTATGCTGGCACAAGCCGTTCCAAAGTATCTCCATAGTAGATAACTTTTCTGCCATTGCCATGTCTTTAGGCGATATTGTAATCATATTATTTTCCCAAATTAACTGTAAAAATCATTGCTAACTATATTTTGACATATCATTGTCTATTACTTCTGATTATTAATCGTCTCTTCAATAAATACTTTTAAATATTGGTTTAAATATGGCTCATTATTTCTATTTTTTTGAATGTGATTGATGGTGTTATCACAATAATCACCCTCGATATCCTCAGATAAAACAAGCGATAATTCATAAATAATTAACATCTAAGCCATTATAATGGCTTTTTATTTATTTTAATCCCTATAGTATTATGCAATCATTTAACCCGCCAGTAAGAACGTTAATGGGTCCAGGTCCTTCTGATGTACATCCAAGAATTTTATCAGCCATGGCAAGACCTACCATTGGTCATCTAGACCCTGCTTTTGTGGGTATGATGGATGAGACTAAAGAAGGTTTAAAAACTATTTTTAAAACTGAAAACGGGTTAACCATGCCTGTATCAGCACCTGGTTCTGCAGGTATGGAGACTTGTTTTGCTAACTTAGTTGAGCCTGGTGATAAGGTTATTGTATGTATTAATGGCGTATTTGGCATGCGCATGAAAGAAAATGTGACTCGTTTGGGATGTGAGGCAATTATTGTTGAGGATAATTGGGGTGAAGCAGTCAGTGCTGACAAGCTAGAAGAGGCTTTAAAAAATAACCCAGATGCTAGTATTGTTGCTTTTGTGCATGCTGAGACTTCAACAGGTGCACAGTCTGATGCTAAAACCCTATGCAAACTTGCACACCAGTATGATTGTATTACTATTGTTGACGCAGTTACTTCTTTGGGTGGTACTGAGTTGCGTGTTGATGAATGGGAAATTGATGCGATTTATTCAGGCACACAAAAATGTTTATCTGCCATGCCAGGTATTTCACCTATTAGTTTTAGCGAGCGTGCTATTAAAAAACTCAGCACACGGAAAACACTAGTTAGCAGTTGGTTTTTAGATCTTAATTTAGTGATGGGGTATTGGGGTGAAGGCGCTAAACGCACTTATCACCACACTGCACCTGTTAATACTCTATATGGATTACACGAATCATTAGTAATGATATTAGAAGAAGGTATTGAGAACTCTTGGGCGCGTCATCAAAAAAACCACGAGTTACTAAGAGATGGTTTAGAGGCAATGGGTATTAACTTCTTAGTAAATAAAAAAGACCGCTTACCGCAATTAAATTCTGTATTAATCCCTGAAGGTGTTGATGATGCACAAGTGCGTTCTAGTTTGTTAAATGACTACAATTTAGAAATTGGCGCAGGTTTAGGTGTCTATGCTGGTAAGGTTTGGCGTATTGGACTGATGGGTTACACCTCTAGAAGAGAAAATATCATTTTATGTTTATCAGCACTTAAAGAAGTTTTGAGTAGGTAAAAAACCAAACACTTCTAAAGTAGAAAAACTCAAAAGCATAAAACTAGTTGATAGAATGAATTAAATACAACTTAATTGATAAATATAGAGCGATACAGCACAATGAGGCAAGACTTCTTGTATCAAAATTACTTGTCAAAGACCTTAATAGAGGTAGAAGTGCCTATTTATTTTATACACGGAATAAGAAGCTATGTTATAAACCACACTATTAAAAAAGAATATTTTGAAGAATTAAAAACGTCAAAAAGAGGTTTTTTTACATTTGAAAATCAGGATATTTTCCACCATTTAAGAAGGTTGATAAATTTAATAACATTGTCATTAATCAAATCTTATTTGATCGGTAGAATCCAGCCAATCTTCAGGAAAATAAGACTCTAACAAGAAATAGCGATGCTGATTATTCTCATGCGCAAAAAAAATTATTTTATTTTAGCCAATAGTTCTTCTTCAGTTTCAACCCGATCAGGGTCAGACAAACAACAATCAACTGGACAGACTTCAACACATTGTGGTTCATCAAAATGACCTTTGCATTCTGTGCACTTATCTCCATCAATTTCATAAATTTCATCACCCATATAAATAGCGTCATTAGGGCATTCTGGCTCACAAACATCACAATTAATGCATTCGTCTGTAATCAATAAAGACATGATCTTCTCCTAGTCTATTGTAACAATAAATTTAAGCCATATTTTACCGTATTGTGGTATCTTTTCTAATCAGTTTTTAGGTATCATAATTGTTTTTCATCAACTATATTACTCATATGATACGTCGCTTGTCTTTGTCATTAATATTAATGATTTCATTATCACTCCAAACAACACTCAGTGCCCCAGAAGGGCAATCAAAACTAGAAGATGGTTTGTATGCCAATTTGCATACTAATCAAGGGGATATTATTGTCAAGCTTGAATTTGAAAAAACACCACTAACCGTGATTAATTTTGTGGGTTTAGCACAAGGCAAAAAACACTCAAACATTCAAGTTGGCAAACCTTTTTACAATGGATTAAAATTTCATCGAGTGATTAATAATTTTATGATTCAAGGGGGTGATCCAAAAGGCAATGGCACTGGTGGTCCAGGTTATCAATTTATAGATGAAATTACCGACCTTAAGCATGATAGTAATGGTATTTTATCCATGGCAAATTCTGGTCCTAATACCAATGGATCGCAATTTTTTATCACTCATAAAGCCACGCCTTGGTTAAATGGCAAACACACTGTCTTTGGTCGTGTTGTCAAAGGAATGAGTGTGGTTAATCGCATTAAACAAAATGATTTTATTCGCAAAGTTAACATTATTCGTATTGGCGACAAAGCGAAAAGCTTTCAAGCTGATGAGGCAGCGTTTCAAGCAATCAATACAAAATATACAAGCAAAAAAGAGAAAAAATTAACCCATAAAAAACAAGACTTGGTTAATTTTGTCAACCAGAACTATCCAAATGCCAAACTGATGACAGCAGGACATTTTGTTGAAATAAACCAAATAGGTGAAGGCAGTCAACCAAAAAAAGGGGATTTAGTCAAGGTGAGTTTATCCATTGATTTAGACAATGGAACGAATATGCGAAAAGCCGAAAAGCCATTACCATTCGCTGCAGGTTCTGGCGCTATTATCAAACTTATTGATAATGAAGTACTGCAAATGACACCTGGTGAAAAACGCATCATCATCGCCCCTTTTAACCAAATTTATGGCAACAGCAAACGTGGTAATCTATCGCAAGACTCTATTTTAATTTTTAAGTTAGAATTGTTATCAATTAACGATATTCGCTAAACTCTATGTTTTTAGAATTAATCAACTTTCTTGCTCAGTTTGACATTGGATTTAGCGTCTTAAACTACTTAACTGTTCGAGCTATACTTGCCATGCTGAGTGCCTTGTTTATTAGCCTTATGCTAGGGCGTGTTTTTATTAATCGCTTGCAACAATACCAAATTGGCCAAGTTATCAGAACTGACGGTCCTGAATCTCATCTAATCAAAGCAGGCACGCCAACCATGGGTGGCATACTGATTTTATTTGCATTTATGGTTAGTGTTTTAATTTGGGGCGATTGGTCTAATACCTATCTATGGATTGTTATTGTTACTTCTATTATATTTGGCGCTATTGGTTTTACGGATGATTATCTCAAAATCAAACATAAATCATCAAACGGTTTAAGTTCCTCAATAAAATTTCTAACTCAGTCATTGGGCGCTGTTGTAATTAGCACTTGGATTTTACTAATTTCTCAAGATTCTATTCAAACACAATTATTCGTTCCATTTTTTAAAGATGTGGCACTACCATTAGGTGTTGTCGGTTTTTTAATATTGTCATATTTTGTTATTGTCGGAAGTTCTAATGCGGTTAATTTAACTGATGGTTTAGATGGTCTCGCCATTATGCCAGTCATACTTATATCGGGTGCATTGGCTATTTTTGCCTATCTTAGTGGTCACTATAATTTTTCAAGCTATCTTTATATACCATTTATGCCAGGCACTGGTGAATTGTTTGTTGTTTGTGCAGCACTCACTGGTGCTGGGCTGGGGTTTTTGTGGTTTAACACCTACCCTGCTGAAATCTTTATGGGTGATGTGGGCTCATTATCTTTAGGTGCTATTTTGGCAGTGATTGCTATTCTAATTCGACAAGAAATTTTACTGTTTATTATGGGTGGTGTGTTTGTGGCTGAAACCTTATCTGTGATTATCCAAGTGAGTTATTACAAACGATACAAAAAACGTATTTTCCTAATGGCACCCATTCACCACCATTTTGAAAAACAGGGCATGTCTGAACCAAAAATTATTGTGCGTTTTTGGATGGTTACTTTAATCCTAGTACTGGTCAGTTTAGCATCTATTAAAATACGCTAATTATGAGCATATTAGACAAATGGGATGAGCGTTACTTATCACTAGCAAAAGAAATTTCCACTTGGTCAAAAGACCCTTCAACTCAAGTGGGTGCGGTTACCGTTGGTCGTAAAAAAGAGGTGCTTTCTCAGGGGTTTAATGGCTTTCCACGAGGCATTCATGATACCGATGAGCGCTATAATAATAGAAAATCTAAATACAAATTTGTGGTTCATGCAGAAATGAATGCTATTTATAATGCCACGTATTCTGGCACTTCTCTTGATGGTGCAACCTTGTATGTTTACGGATTGCCTATTTGTTCAGAATGTGCCAAAGGTATTATTCAAGTTGGCATTAAAAAAGTGGTGATAGAAAAATCAAAAGAACTAGACAATTGGAACCAAAGCGTTGGACTCTCACAAGAAATGTTTATTGAGGCTGGTGTTGAATTGGTGATTAAAGACCAATGAACGAGATATCCAAACGCCGCACTTTTGCGATTATTTCTCACCCTGATGCCGGTAAAACCACAGTCACCGAAAAACTGCTATTGTATGCAGGTGTGATTAAAACAGCGGGTAGTGTTAAAGCGCGAAAAGCCAACACACACGCGACATCTGATTGGATGGAAATGGAAAAAGAAAGAGGGATTTCTATAACTTCATCCATCATGCAATTTGAATATGACAATCATGTGATTAATTTATTAGACACACCAGGACATGAAGATTTTTCTGAGGATACCTATCGCACTCTCACGGCGGTAGATTCAGCGCTCATGGTTATTGACGTTGCTAAAGGCGTAGAAATGCGGACTGTTAAGCTTATGGAGGTCTGTCGTTTGCGCGATACACCAATTTTAACCTTTATCAACAAGTTGGATCGCGAAGGCAAAGAGCCAATTGATTTACTAGATGAAGTAGAAACCGTGCTTAATATCGAATGTGCGCCCATTACTTGGCCAATTGGCATGGGTAAGCGTTTCAAAGGCGTTGTCCACCTGCTTGAAGATAAAGTTTATTTATATGAAACTGGAAAGAATTCTGAAATTGGCGAACATATTATTATTGACGGTGTTAACAATACTCAACTTGATGAAATTTTAGGTGAAGAGGTCACCCTTAAAATGCGTGAAGAAGTTGAACTTATTCGCGAGACAACCACGCCATTTAGTTTAGATGAGTTTCTAACTGGCAAACAAACCCCAGTATTTTTTGGCTCAGCCATTTCAAACTTTGGTATTAAAAATCTGCTTGATGGCTTTGTCCATTACGCACCCATGCCCAAAAATCGTGAATCAGACACACGAGAAGTCAAGCCTAATGAAGACAAACTGACTGGCTTTATTTTCAAAATTCAAGCCAATATGGATCCAAAACACCATGATCGCCTTGCTTTTATGCGCATCGTTAGTGGGCAGTACAAAAAAGGCATGAAAGTCCTGCAAGTATCAACCAACAAACAAATCAAGATTAGTAATGCAGTGACTTTCATGTCTCGCGAACGCACCTGTGCAGAGGTGGCTTACGCTGGCGATGTGATTGGCATTCACAACCATGGTGGTATTAGCATTGGTGATACCTTTACCCAAGGCGAAAAACTCACTTTTCAGGGTATTCCAAATTTTGCACCAGAACTGTTTCGTCGCGCTCAACTTAAAGACCCGCTCAAAGCCAAAGCTTTGCAAAAAGGCTTAAATCAGCTTTCGGAAGAAGGTGCAACCCAAGTATTCCGCCCAATTATCAACTCATCGCAAATTTTAGGTGCGGTTGGTATTTTACAATTTGATGTAGTGGCACACCGCTTAAAATATGAATACGGTGTTGATTGTCAATTTGAAACTATTAATATCACAACAGCGCGCTGGGTAACAGGTGGTAACAAGGACATCGAACAACTTAAAATCAAAGTGGGCAATAATGTTGCGATTGATGCAAAGGGCATGTTTGCTTATCTTGCACCATCTAGTGTCAACTTACAATTAACCATAGAGCGCCACCCTAACTTGATTTTTTCAGCAACCCGTGAGCATTAATTAAAAAAATATCTTGAACGATACAAAGCGTTCATCACACCATTTATCATTAAATTTTCTTGCCCAACATCCTTTTTAAAGTACTGTCTTTGTCTATAAAATGATGCTTAATAGCGCCCGCCAAATGTAGAAAAATAGCGACAATCATAATCCAGCCAGCATTGACATGAGTACTACCCATAAAACTAGCAAAAGCAGCATTATGTGCAATTGCTTTTTTAGCCACTGGATCAAAATTAGCGGCAACAATTTCTAAGCCAAACACCGAAACGCCATAACCGCCTGCGCCTGACATAATAAATCCTGAAATTGGCATAACAATCGTCGCAACAATTAACACCCAGTGCACAATTTTTGATAAATTATATTCAATCTTTGTGTAATTAGCCGCAGGTTGCAACCAGCCATTAACAAAACGCCAATAAACTCTAATAACAATCACGGCAAAAATCAAAACACCGATTGACTTATGAATAGGATAAAGTGCAAACACTTCATTCTCGCTCATATAAACACCGATTACCGCTAAAGTGATGATTACTAAACCAACTACCCAATGCAACAGCACTGTCAAGCCAGATAACTTCTGTTTCGTATCTTTATTTATCATGATATTTACTTTTCATCCTTAAAAAATTGAAATTTTACAAGGAAAAGACTGTGATTGGAAGTTATTCAACTGACGCACGCCAAGTTGCTTTGCTGTTTAGTCCCCATACAATAATGGGAAGGATTTTCCAAGCAAAGCTACATTAGCAAATTCTTGATTATAGAATTCTTCTTTATTGGCAATAATGCTTCTCTAAAAAACCTCTATGATTAAATTTAATCAGGCGTGTTTGATTTTATCAAGGAAGTTGTTTTTATTATTATGCGTCATTTTCACTTTCAGATTCCTCGTCTTCTGTTTCAGCAATTTTTGCAATAGAGACTAATTTTTCACCTTTGACGATATTAATCAAGGTGACGCCTTGAGTGTTGCGACCAATAATAGAAACATCAACTGCTCTAGCACGGACTAAAGTGCCTTTGTTGGAAATCAACATCATCTCATCTTCATCAGTTACCTGAATAGCACCAACAACTTCGCCATTTCTATCTGAAGTTTTAATAGAAATAACACCTGAGCCGCCTCGTGCTTGAGCGCGATATTCATTAAGATGTGTACGCTTACCAAAACCTTTTTCAGTTGCTGTTAGAATTGGGTTGTCTTGATTGGCAACAATAAGAGACACCACTTTATCAGTATCTGCTAATTTAATGCCACGTACACCAATAGCTGTACGTCCTACAACACGCACATCTGATTCTTTAAATCGAATTGATTTACCATTGGCTGAGAATAACATAATATCATGCTTGCCCGAGGTGATTTCTACACCAACAAGCCGGTCATTATCTCTTAATTCAATGGCAATAATACCGCCTTTGCGTGGTTTTGAGAAGTTAGTAAGTGCTGTTTTTTTACACGTGCCACTACTAGTTACCATAAAGACAAAGTGATTTTCATCAAACTCTGAAACCGGCAAAATGGCATTAATAACTTCTTCTTTTTCTAGTGGTAATAAGTTAACAATTGGTTTACCGCGTGCTGTACGTGATGCCATCGGCAACTCATAAACCTTAAGCCAATGTACTTTTCCTGAAGACGAGAAACACAAAACCGTATCGTGGGAATTAGCAATAAATAACTGATCAACAAAATCCTCATCTTTTACTTTAGTGGCTGCTTTGCCTTTGCCACCACGGCGTTGCGCTTGATAATCGCTTAAAGATTGCGCTTTCACATAACCACTATGAGACAAGGTGACCACACGCTCTTCTTGGGCAATTAAATCCTCGAGTGTTAAATCAATTTTATGTTCTAAAATTTGCGTCATGCGGGCATTAGCATAATTACTTTGAATGTCAATTAACTCTTCACGAATGACTTGCATAAGTCTTTCAGGTGTTTGTAAAATATCCAATAGATATTTAATACGGTCTAACAATTCGTTAAATTCATCAAAAATTTTATCTTTTTCAAGCCCCGTTAAACGGTGGAGTTTTAAATCCAAAATGGCTTGCGCCTGTTGTTGTGATAATTGATAATCGCCATTAGCCTGCAAGCCTAATTCTTTTGGCAGATGTTCTGGCTTAAACATAACCATATCACGATCACCAATAAGTTCTTTAATGACTGAGCCTTGCCAAGTTTTAGCGACTAATGCCACTTTTGCGCCCGCTGGGTTTAAAGCAGATTTAATCAGTTCAATAATATCATCAATATTATGTAGTGCAACCGATAAACCTTCCAATAAGTGTGCACGATTTCTGGCTTTGTTTAAATCAAAAATAGAACGACGAGTTACCACATCACGTCTATGAGCAATAAACGCCTCTAAGATGCCTTTTAGTGTCATTAACTTTGGCATTCCCTTGTCAATTGCCACCATATTAATACCGAATACGGTTTGCATTTCAGTCAACTTATATAAATTATTAAGCATCACTTCTGGCACTTCGCCACGACGCAACTCAATCACCATGCGCATGCCATCTTTATCAGATTCATCACGAAGCCCAGTGATACCATCAATGCGCTTATCTTTAACAAGTTCTGCAATTTTACCAATCAGTTTGGCTTTATTAACTTGATAAGGCAACTCAGTCACAACAATACTTTGCTTGTCTTCACCTTCAATATGGGATACTGAGCGCAAGTAAATTTTGCCTTTACCAGTCTCATAGGCCTGGCGAATACCACTTGCACCATTAATAATACCTGCTGTTGGAAAATCTGGACCTGGTATAATTTCCAACAATTCATCAATAGTAATGTCTTCATTATCAATGGTTTTCAAACAAGCCTCAATCACTTCGCCCAAATTGTGAGGTGGAATGTTAGTCGCCATGCCTACTGCAATGCCTGATGAACCATTAGCCAAAAGGTTAGGCACGCGTGTTGGTAGTACTGAAGGTTCTGATTCTGAACCATCGTAATTGTCGATAAAATCAACAGTATCTTTTTCTAAATCTCGCAATAATTCATGCGAAAGTTTGGTCATGCGAATTTCCGTATAACGCATAGCAGCAGCTGAATCACCATCAACCGAGCCAAAGTTACCTTGACCATCAATTAAAATATTGCGCATTGAAAATGGTTGTGCCATACGCACAATGGTGTCATACACGGCAGTATCGCCATGTGGATGGTATTTACCAATCACATCACCAACAATACGAGCTGATTTTTTATAAGATTTATTGTAATCATTACCCAAAACCTCCATGGCGTAAAGTACGCGACGATGCACAGGCTTAAGTCCGTCTCGAACATCAGGTAATGCACGCCCAACAATAACACTCATTGCGTACTCCAAATAGGAATTACGCATCTCGTCTTCAATAGTAACTATCGGGAAATTTGGCTTAAAATGGGTAGGATTTTCAGTATGTTCAGACATGATAAAGAGACTTGACTTAAATTGCCTTTCATTTTACCTAATTTGAGCGCAAGTATTAATTTTGTTTCAAGCTGAAACTTTGCCTTTTGATATAAATATTCCATCAAGAAGTAAGGCTTTCTAGTTTAAAACTATTTATTTCTTGCTTGAACTGATAATGCTAGTGTTTCAAGCAGATTTTCAGTATCTTGCCAGCCAAGACAAGCATCGGTAATACTAACGCCGTATTCTAAGGATTTTAACTCATCTACCGTTTGAGCGCCTTCATTGATATTGGACTCAATCATCACCCCAAAAATCTCATCTGAGCCTAAACTCACTTGCTTGGCAATTTCATCACCCACTAGCAACTGGTTTTTAAAAATTTTCTCACTATTAGCATGGGAAAAATCAACCATAACTCTACCTAATAAACCATCTTTTATTAATTGCTTAGCGGCATTGTCAATATTTTCTTTGCTATAGTTAGGTCCATCAGCAGAGCCACGAAGGATAATATGACAGTTTGGATTGCCAGTTGTGGTGTAACGATTTGCCACGCCTTTTTTGCTAATTGACCAAAACATATGTGAATTTGAAGCCGATACAATCGCATCAATGGCAATTTGGATGTTGCCGCTTGTACCATTTTTAAAACCCACTGGGCAAGACAGTCCAGATGCCAATTCTCGGTGCGTTTGACTTTCGGTTGTTCGTGCACCAATTGCACCCCATGAAATCAAATCAGAGATGTATTGCGGGGTGATTAAATCAAGATATTCTGTTGCACTTGGCATGCCCATTTTTGACAAATCTAGTAATAAACTCCGAGTCAAATCAAAGCCTTTTTCCATATCAAAACTGTTATCTAAATCAGGGTCATAAATAAGCCCTTTCCAGCCAATTGTGGTGCGTGGTTTTTCAAAATAAACACGCATAACAATAAATAAATATTGGTCTAATTCTTGCTTTACTTTTAACAATCGTTGCGCATAATCCCTGGCGGCTTCTGGGTCATGAATCGAGCAAGGTCCAACCACAACCAACAAACGCTTGTCCTTACCGGAGATGATATCGGCAATGGTCTTTCTTGAATGGATAATAAAATCAGACTGTGTCTTTTTGACTGGGTATTTTTTAATAAATTCTATTGGCGGGGTGATGGATTCTGCCTTGGTGATGCGAATGTTACTAATTTTATTTAAGATTTTTTTTAGCATTTTTTATTTTCAATAAGTGCATAAGCTGAATGGTTATGAATCGATTCAAAGTTTTCCGATTCAAGGCGATAATAACTAATTTTATCATCCGCATTTAAATCAAGTGCAATATCACGCACTAAGTCCTCAACAAATGCAGGGTTATCGTACGCTCTTTCAGTCACCACTTTTTCATCATCGCGCTTAAGAATGGCATAAAGTTCGCACGAAGCTTTGCGTTCAGCCAAATTAATCAAATCTTCAATATGCAAAGTTTTACCTTTAGCTACTTTGGCCTTAATGGTAATATGCGAGCGTTGATTATGCGCCCCATATTTAGAAATACTTTTTGAACAAGGACATAGACTGGTCACAGGTACCACGACTTTCATCATCACTTGCACCTCGCCTTTACTTAACGTGCCATATAAAGTCACTTGATAATCCATGATTGACTCAACACCTGAAGATGGGGCTTTTTTATTTCTAAAGAAAGGAAAATTAAGCGTAATATGCGCAGTATCTGATTCTAGCCTTTCTCTTACTTTGTCAATAATTTTATCGAAATTGTGTGCACTAAACTCACAAGGACCTTCGTTTAAAATTTCAATAAAGCGTGACATGTGCGTACCTTTAACATGTTTTGGCAAGGATACTGTCATGGTAAAAATACCTATTGTAGGCATTTTATTACCATTACAATCAATATAAGTAATAGGATGGGTAATGTCTTTAATGCCCACTTTATCAATGACAATTTGACGAGTGTCGGTACTATTTTGTGTGTCAGGTAAATGAGTCGCGCTCATAATCCTCCTTGGGAATAAGTTACAGATGCTCTAGGCGTTTCCCAAATGGTCACTTCCTTAACCTTAACATTATTGGTATTAATTAATTGACCCACTTCATTAAAAAAATATTTGGCAATATTTTCTGCGGTAGGATTGAGTTTATCAAAAGGTGCTATCTCATTCAAATATTGATGATCTAGGCGCTTTACAACAACCTTGGTTTGTTTTTTAATTTCTCGAAAATCAATCGCAATGCCATTGTTGTTTAATTTTATAGCGGCAACCATTATTTCAACTTGCCAGTTATGACCATGCAGACGCGAGCAATCTCCTAGATAATCCCTAAGTGAATGGGCTGATGCGAAATCGGTAACAATTTTTAGGACGAACATTTTCGGAAAAATTGGTAAAATTATTGATTATACCCATGACCTGCTAAAAATTACACCCTGAATTGATGGGTAGATTATTGACTTATCTAAAATATTTTAATTTAATCAACTGCCTTAATGGAGGATATATTTTGATAACCTTTAGGTAAAAGATTGCCACGACGCGCTCTGGCGCTTATGTAATTACTCAAATCTTGGAACTTAATGGTCAAATGACGCTTGCCTGCAATGACCTTTAAATGTTGGGTTTCTAGCAAAATACAAACACTCATCACAAACTCTTGTCTGTCCTTAACATCTTTGGTAGGAATTTGAATAAGTTTGTTGCCCTTGCCTTTAGATAATATTGGCAATTCAGATATTGGAAATACCAATAAACGCCCACGATTTGTTGCTAGCGCAATAAACTGATTATCCAAATCATCCACATTAATAATTTTCATCACTTGTGCATCTTTATGCAACGAAAGAAATGCTTTTCCGGCTTGTCTTGAAGATAGTAAATCACCAATAGTGGCAATAAAACCATATCCTGAATCAGAGGTTAATAGGATATTCTGACTCGTCTTACCCATTACCATATCAATAAATCGTGCCTCTAAAGGCGGATTTAGTTTCCCTGTTAATGGCTCGCCCTGCCCTCGTGCACTGGGCAATGAATTGGCTGGTAGTGAATATGACCTACCTGTTGAATCAATAAAAATTACCACTTTGTTGCTTTTGCCCTTCACACTGGTTAAATAACCATCACCTGCTTTATAATTAAGTGTGGTTGGATCAATATCATGGCCTTTAGCACTGCGCACCCAGCCTTTGTCGCTAAGTACGACAGTGATATTTTCAGCAGGTGCTAAATCATCCTCACTAAAGGCTTGAGCAATACTTATATTGCTTTTAATGTTGGATCTACGTTCATCGCCAAAATCTTTAATAATGGCTTTTAATTCTTTTTTAATCAAGGTTTTAAGGCGTAAGTCACTTGAAAGTAGCAACTCTAATTTTTCTTTCTCTAATGCCAAGTCTTGTTGTTCAGCTTGAATTTTAACTTCTTCTAATTTTGCAAGATGACGCAATTTTAACTCTAAAATTGCTTCTGCTTGAATGTCACTCAACTTAAAATAATCAATTAATACTGGTTTAGGCTTATCATGCTCACGAATAATAGCAATCACTTCATCAATGTTTAAAAAAGCAATGAGCAGTCCTTCTAAAATGTGTAAACGCGCAAGAATTTTATCAAGACGATAGGTTAAACGATTAGCCACAACTTGTATTCTGTAGCTTAACCATTCTTTAAGCATCGGAATGAGTGGCAGAACGCTCGGCTTGCCATTCAAACCAATCACATTCATATTAACGCGATAGCTTTTCTCAAGCTCAGTTGTGGCAAACAAGTGTAGCATTAATGCATCAACATCAACTCGATTGGAGCGTGGAACAATAACAATACGCGTTGGGTTTTCATGGTCAGACTCATCCCGAATATCATCCACCAAGGGGAGTTTTTTTCTACGCATCTGCGCTGCTATCTGAGTAATAACCTTAGCACCAGAGGTTTGAAAAGGCAGTGCTTCAATCACAATATTGCCTTTTTCTTTTTGATAAATAGCGCGCATCTTAACCGACCCATGACCTGTTTCATAAATTTTCCTAAGATCTGCAGGTGAAGACACAATGTCAGCATTAGTAGGGTAATCAGGTGCTCGAATAATTTGCATGATGCTATCTAAATCCATAGATGGCTTATCCAATAACGCAATACAAGCGCTCATCACCTCGGTCAAATTGTGCGGTGGCACATCAGTTGCCATGCCCACGGCAATACCTGAGGTACCATTTAGTAATAAGTTGGGTACTTGTGCAGGCAGATTTTTAGGCTCTTGAAGCGAGCCGTCAAAATTATCTGCCCAATTAACCGTACCTTGATTAATTTCGCTGAGCAATAAATCTGCATAACGAGAAAGTTTACTTTCGGTATAACGCATTGCTGCAAATGATTTAGGGTCATCTGGCGCGCCCCAGTTTCCTTGCCCATCAATAAATGGATAACGATAAGAAAATGGCTGTGCCATCAGTACCATCGCTTCATAACAAGCACTATCACCATGCGGATGGAATTTACCAAGCACGTCACCCACTGTACGGGCTGATTTTTTGAACTTTGCTGTAGATTTCAAGCCAAGTTCACTCATAGCATAAATAATACGTCTTTGTACTGGTTTTAAACCATCACCAACAAAAGGCAACGCACGATCAAGAATAACATACATTGAATAATCAAGATAAGCACGCTCACTAAATTCGGCAACACTTTGTTGTTCAAGACTAATCTGATTCATTCAATACTAAGGATAACTAAAATTAAACTGTATTTTAATTCAACTCTTAGCAGTAGAAAAATAAAATTAAAAGTGGTTTTATAGAATCTAGGCAAGTTCTTGCATAATACACCACTATTGGAGACCTTCGCATAAGCCAACCCAAAACCACTAATCTGCTAAAATAGTATTCATTTAAACAACCTATAAAAACATCTAAAATGTCCTAGAAACAAACAGCCAAAACTCATTTGCAGATTCTCTTGTTGTTGAGCATAAGTCTCTGTTAGAACTGGATGATGTACATAACATCATCAACTGGAACGAGATAGAACAAACACTTTCAAACTTGTATTCATCTAGACTAGGTGTACCTAGTTATCCGCCACTGATGATGTTTAAGATTCTTATTTTACAAGCTTGGTATTTATTTCAATACCCCCTTGAGGGGTATAACCTTAGCGATGAAGCTTTAGAAAAACAAATTGCCAGAGACTTGATGTTCAGGCGCTTTATTGATTTGTCTTTGTCTGAGAATGTGCCTGACCATTCTAGCATTTGGCGTTTCAGGCAACTACTCAGCACCGAGAAATTACTAGCACCTCTACTAGAGCAAATCAATACCCACTTAGAGCAAAACTCTATTATTGTCTCACTGGGTTAAATCAATATTATTGATGCCACTATCATAGAGGCTAAACAGCAGCCGATGGCAAGCGCAAAGCCACTTATGCCTTTAAGATGCATGCCAATACTGAGGAATATGGTTTTGGACCTACACACCTGCTAATGTACATGACTCACAAGAATTTGATAAATTACTAGATTGTGAGAAAACCAAAGACAAATTGAAAGTTTGTGGGCAAATTTTTGCTGATAGTGCTTATGCCAATAAAAAAAATGACAAAAAGTTGAGTAAACAAAGTAATAAAGTTCTACACAGAGCCTATAGAAACAAACCCTTAACCAAACAGCAAAAGCAAGACAATAAACAACGCTCATCCATTCGTTATATTGTAGAGCAAACCTTTAGACTGTTAAAACTACATCACGGTTTAGCAAAAGCAAGATACCTTGGATTAGAACGAAACAATGCCAGGGCGCAACTGATTGCAATCTTAAAACTGGGGTGAATATTTTTAAACAAATGCGAGATTTACAGGATGGTTATGTACAATAAGTGCTGGAATGGTGAAAATAGAGAAGCAAGGTAATAAAAAGCCAGATAAATAAGTTTTTTTTTGAGTTTTTATGGAAAAATACGGTATATTTTGAAAAATTGTAAAAGTTGAAATTAGGATGGGAAATTATGAATTATTCGAAGTTCTCTATGGGTAATATCAAAGACAATGTATAAGTTCAGAAACATATTGCACTTTTCTCTCACAGGAAAAAAACTGAAATAACCCTTAATTCTTGGAGTTTGTTTTGTCACCCTTGGGGTGTAACGAAGTGAAGCAATTCTGCCTTGTTCTTTAGGCAGAATTTGACAAAACAAACTGCAAGAGTTAAAAACTCAGTTGTCTTTTTCCTATTGTTAAAAAAAAGGAGTAAAGGTATGCAAAACCAAAGAATCAATTGGAAAATCAAAGGTCTGGTTAAAATGGCTAATTTAGCTTATGAACTGGACAATATGAGTAAATCAGCAAATGATAAATACAAGATTTTATGCTTTTTGGACAAGTATGGATTACAAGCAACAATTGATGCTTTTGAAGTTAAAAAGCGAACGCTTTATCACTGGAGAGGCAAACTTAAATCAGGTGGCAGAT
Source organism: Candidatus Ruthturnera sp. Tsphm01 (assembly GCA_030142985.1). Lineage (GTDB taxonomy): Bacteria > Pseudomonadota > Gammaproteobacteria > PS1 > Pseudothioglobaceae > Ruthia. Next base: position 868,976 of record CP125320.1, read on the forward strand.
TGGCTTTAAATGATGTCAGCAAAACACCCAAAACCAAACGCAAAAGACAATGGGACAGTGATATTGTTGATGAGATACGCTATCTTAGACAAACCTATCCAAACCTTGGTAAAGATAAGTTGCGCCCTTTGATTAAAGACTTTTGCACTAAACACAAACTTAACTGCCCTAGCGCCTCTACCATCGGTAGGATTATTAGCGATGATAAAAACAAAATGCGGGTGTTTCCGCTTAAAATTAATCATTTTGGTAAGCGGATTAAAATCAACAGAAAGAAAGTCACAAGAAAACCAAAAGACTTTAATGCCCTGTATCCTGGACATTGCGTAGCACTAGACATTATTGAGAAGCGTCTAAACGGTTCTAAGCGCTACATCTTAACCTTTGTGGATTTGTATACTAGATTTGCTTTTGCCTACGCTACAGACAAACACACCGCAGCTGAGGCTGGAAGATTCTTAACCAATATTAAGCAACTACTCCCTTTTGAGATGAAAAATGTACTAACAGATAACGGCTCAGAGTTTAAGAAAGAGTTTGATGAGCAAGTGGATAATCATTGGCATACTTACCCACGCACACCAAAAATGAATGCGCATTGCGAGCGTTTTAACCGCACCTTGCAGGATGAACTTGTTGATTACCATCTCTATGACCTAGAAAACACCGAAGTGTTTAATGAAAAAATGAGTGATTATCTGTTTTGGTATAACGCCAAAAGACTGTATTATGCACTTGGACAAATCTCACCAATTGAATACATTAAAATGAATGAGAAGAAGTATGGGGAAAAGTGCAATATGTTATGGACGCATACAGACAATTGACACCTAGTTATTTTAAGACTATTATGTCCGCGTCTATACACAAGTAGTGGTTAATAAATTAAACACTTAAGGATAGAAAAAGATGAATAAAAATATCAAATTAGTAACGCCAATCATAATTGCAATTGGGCTTACAGTGCCATTTATAACCTTAGCCAAAGAAATTGTGATTAAATTTTCTCACGTTACCACCAAGACCACTCCCAAAGGTAAGGGTGCGATGCTTTTAAAAAAAATGGTAGATGAGCGTTTAAATGGTAAAGTACGCATTGAGGTTTATCCTAGTTCACAACTATACGGCGATAAGGCAGTGCTTAAGGCGCTACTACTGAATGACGTGCAATTGGCAGCACCTTCACTATCTAAATTTAGCAAATACACTAAAAAATGGGCATTGTTTGATTTACCTTTCTTATTTAAAAATGCGCAAGCATTAAATTGTTTTACAGATTCAGAAAAAGGACAAGAATTATTAAACGCTATCGATAGAAAAGGACTTAAAGGCTTGGGCTATTGGCTTAACGGCATGAAACAAATTTCTGCCAATCATCCACTTATCACACCTAAAGATGCACAAGGTTTAAAATTTCGCATCATGAGTTCTGATGTACTTAAAGCACAGTTCGAAGCCATTGGTGCAAACCCACAAAAAATGTCTTTTTCTGAAGTTTATAACGCTTTGGCAACAGGCGTTATTGATGGTCAAGAAAATACCTGGTCAAATATTCTATCAAAAAAATTCTTTGAGGTGCAAAAAGATATAACAGTATCTAGCCATGGCGTTTTGGGGTACGCCTTAATAACCAATAAACGTTTTTGGAACACTTTGCCTGATGACATTCGCCTTGAGTTAGAAAAAATCATCAAAGAAGTGACTGCCAAAGTCACTCAATTTGCACTTGATGTTGCAATAAAAGATATGCAAACTATTGCAGATTCTGGCAAAACCAATATCCACATCCTAAGCCCTGAACAAAAACAACAATGGGTTGTAGCAATGAAGCCAGTTTGGGCTAAATTTGAAAATCAAGTTGGCAAAGATAACATTGTTGTAGTTCAGCAATGCAATGCCAAAAACTAAAAAAATGATACGACAGTTTATGCAAAATGCGTTATACCGCTCTTCATGATGAGATTGTCCAAAATTCTTAATCATGCTGAACAGTGGATAATTACATTATTATTAGCCTCAATGACGCTATTGACTTTTTCACAAGTTGTTGCCCGATATGTATTTAACTCAAGTGCAGTTTGGGCATTGGAAGTTACTACTTATTTATTTGCTTGGTTAGTCCTACTAGGCGCATCCTATATTATTAAGTGTGGTGCGCATATTGCTGTTGATAGTATGGTCAATCTTTTTTCTGAAAAAAATCAAAAAAAAATAACGCTTCTTGCCATATCAGCTTGCATGATATTTGTCATTATTATGTTCATAGGTAGTTATGAGTATATTTCACTACTAAAAGAAATTGAAATTGAAATGGAAGATTTGCCAATACTTGAATGGCAAGCAAAAATCATCTTGCCTCTTAGTTTTGCACTGATGTTTTATCGGCTTGTAGAGGTTATGATTGATGTTATTAAAGACAAAACCCTACTCATGCACTTTGCTAATTCGCGCGCTAATGATTATCAAGAATAAATAATAAGATAATGATAATTTTTGTCTTATTTTTCATGCTTTTTGGTCTAATGGCATTAGGCGTTCCTGTGGCTTTTTCTCTGGGCTTATCTAGCGTTAGTGCGATTTTATTATTTGGAGATGAATCTCTAGCTTCGCTTGCTGGACATATATTTGGCTCAATGGAACACTATACTTTAATGGCCATTCCATTTTTTATATTAGCCTCATCCTTTTTGTCAAAAGGTGGTGCAGCACAACGTTTGGTTGACTTTGCGATTGATAGCATTGGCTGGATTAAAGGTGGTTTACCAATGGCATCAGTGTTAGCTTGTATGATGTTTGCTGCCGTATCAGGCTCATCACCTGCCACTGTCATTGCCATTGGCTCTATTGTTATTGCTGGTATGGTTAAAGAAGGCTACCCACAATCTTATGCTGCAGGCGTGATTAGTTCTGCTGGCACTATGGGTATTTTAATCCCTCCTTCAATTGTTATGGTGGTTTATGCGGCTGCTACTGAAGTATCAGTGGGTAGAATGTTTTTAGCTGGTGTTATTCCAGGGTTGATTATTGGCTCAATGATGATGATTGCTATTTACTTCACCGCTAGGATTAAAGGCTATCCAAGCGCACCTTTTAAGGGTGTGAATAATTTAGCAAGGTCTTTCACCAAGGCTTCAGGTGGATTGTTCTTGGTTGTTATTATCATGGGTGGCATCTACGGCGGTATATTTACACCTACTGAGGCAGCGGCAGTGGCGGCAGTATATGCCTTTATCTTAGGTGTTTTTGTTTATAAAGATATAAAAATTAAAGACATTCCTTGGGTTATTACAGACTCAGCAAAAACTTCAATTATGCTGATGTTTATTATTGCAAATGCCATGCTATTTGCTTTTGTATTAACTAACGAGCGCATTCCTCACGAAATCGCAGAAGCGATTACTTCTTTTGGTTTGCCTGTTTGGGGTTTTTTACTTATTGTTAACTTAATATTACTCATCGCAGGTAATTTTATGGAGCCATCAGCAGTACTACTAATCATGGCACCAATATTGTTTCCAATCGCCATAGAGCTTGGCATTGATCCAATTCACCTTGGTATCATTATGGTTGTTAATATGGAAATAGGCATGTTAACACCGCCTGTAGGGCTTAACTTGTTTGTCACCTCAAGCATTACAGGTATGCCTTTAATAAGTGTCATTAAATCAACATTGCCATGGCTGTTGTTGATGCTACTGTTTTTAATGATGATTACCTTTATTCCTCAAATATCTATTTATCTACCCACCTTACTAATGGGTCCAGAAGTCATAGGTGGCTAGTTAGTATCTTAAAAAGCGCTAAGTATTTACCATTGAATCAATAGTAAAACAACACAATCACACCAAAAAGAAAGGTGGATTTATAAACTTTTCGCTTAGACAAGAAATTCAAAACCAAAACCATTACTGACAACTTTTTTCACTACAAGTTGGGCTTTTAAATTGTTTTAAATAAAAGTGGACTAAAGTGTTTAAAAATGGTATAAAATTTTAATTAGAGTTAAATTAAATAGGTGTTGGTGTGAAAATAAATTGAAATTTATATTTAGCACTCTTTTGTCTGTATTTTCTTTGAGTGTTTTAGTTTTAATAGGCATACAACAAAACCAAATGAACACTAAGCCATTTTTAATTATTATCATTGTAACTTTAATACTAGGCGTGATGGCTTATATGCAAAAATATCAGCAACATTACTAATATTTAGAGAAGTGTATAATTTAAACGTTGACACCAAGGGCAGGGTAAAAATATCGACACACCACCAAGCGCAAATTGATGAAATAGATAAAAAATTATCATGAGTGGTCAAAGGTATAATTTTGAATTGTGGAACAAAGATACTTGGCATAAACAATTTGACAGTCTTGACGCACTCAGTAAACAAACCCAAATCCCAATAGAAATTGCCCAATTATCGCTATGATGTCTAATCATCACCAGTCTGTGATGTTTAGCGAGTCAATTGATGCGCTTAATATAAAAACTGATGGCATTTATATTGATGCGACTTTTGGTCGTGGCGGCCATGCTCAGGGTATATTGAACAAGTTAGGCGAGCAAGGAAAATTGATTGCCTTTGACCAGGATATCAGTGCGATTGAACACGCCCATAAAAATTTTACTGACAATCGCCTGACCCTCATCCATAGTGCGTTTTCCAATATGCTAAGCATCATAACCCAGCAAGGATTAGTGGGTAGAATTGATGGTATTTTAATGGACCTTGGCGTCTCTTCACCTCAGTTGGACAATGCACAGCGTGGTTTTAGTTTTCAGGCTGATGGCCCACTAGACATGCGCATGAACCAAACCACAGGCATGAGTGCCACGCAATGGCTAAGGTCAGCCAATGAGGAAGAAATTGCCAATGTTATTTATCAATTTGGTGATGAAAAAAAATCACGTCATATCGCCACTAAAATAAAAAAATATCAGCAAAACCACACATTGGAAACCACGTTAGCACTTGCTAATATTATTAGCGAAGTGGTAAAAAGGCAAAAAAACAAGCACCCTGCCACACGAACTTTTCAAGCCATACGTATCTTTATCAATCAAGAGCTTAAACAACTTACAGATGCATTAGAGCAATCCAAAGATATTTTGAGTAAGGGTGGTAGGCTATCTATTATTAGTTTTCATTCGGTCGAAGATCGTATTGTTAAACGTTTTATTCAAAAAAATTCACGACAAAAAACTTTACCAAAAGGCTTGCCTATTATTGAACATAAAATTGAAAAAAACCTCTTAAAAGATTTGGGTAAGCACTTTGCCAGTAAGACAGAAATTAGTAGCAACAAACGTGCTCGCAGTGCAATTTTACGAGTAGCAAGAAAAAATTAAAATGCGCTTAAATATCAACAGAACCAAACTTAATATTATACTAATACTAAGTGTTATTGTGTTGAGTGTTTTAACCATCTCTTGGCATCATCAAGTGTATCTTTTGCATGTTCAGTCAAAACGTATAGAGATACAAAATCATCAATTAGTTGCCCTACATAAACAATTATTAATCGAACAATCACAAGCAATAAGTGGTCATGAAATTAAAGCTAGGGCTATAAAAAAATTAAAAATGCAAACACCTGAAAGACAAAGAGAGTTGTTATTATGAGTGGAAAAATATCAACCATTTCAAAAAAATTGACACTAGGGCGAGTACAAAATTATTGGTATAGACAAGGCGCAATTAAGTATTTTTTTATATTTCTTTTTAGTATTTTTGCTTATCAAGTCACTTCTATATCGCAATCTAGCATCATAGGCTTGTCAATACAAGACAGAGCTTATTATCAAGCCGTTAGTTTAGAGGAAAAAATTGCCCAACGAGGTGATATTCTAGATAGGAATGGGCATATCCTTGCCAGTAATTTACTGTTAAAACGCATTAATTTAGACCCGACACTGATTCAAGTTGAGTTTATTCCTAAGTTGGCGCATGTCCTAGATATGAAAGTTCAAACGCTTAGCAAGTTACTTGCATCAAAGCGGAAAATTGGCTCAAAATATTTGATTATTAAAAAAAATATCATACTCACTAACCCTATTTTTGACAAATTAAAGCAATTAAAATTAATGAGAATTCCAATCTGTGTAAACAAAAAGATTGCTAATAAATTGAGCTTTATTGAACACACCTTAAACACTTTAAACCTACAAAAGACAAAAACAACCTACACCCTTGTTAAGCAATGTAAAAAAGCAAGAATTGCTGGCGTGGCATTACAACAAGATACGAAAAGATACTATCCAAAAAACGCCTCATTAGCGCCACTGCTAGGTCGAGTTAACGCCAATAAAAAGGGCACTTCTGGCATTGAAGGGGAGTTTGAAAATATCCTTACTGGGCATAATGGACAGACGTTGATTAACTTTAAAGCCAATACCAGTGAAACATATTTCAATTCTAAAACAATCACTCCAAAACAACAAGGTCAAAACATAATACTGACCATTGATGCTGACATTCAATACCATGCTTATGAAGCCATTAAAAAATCGGTTCAAAAGCATGAAGCGGATTCAGGCTCAGCCATCATTCTTGCGCCAAATGGCGAAGTGTTGGCTATGGTTAATTACCCTGCTGATAATCCAAATGATAATAACACTTACAATACTGAACATTATCGCAATAGAGTGCTGTCTGACAAAGTAGAGCCTGGCTCAACCATGAAGCCATTTACTATGCTTTTAGCATTGGATAAAAACCAAATAACAGCCACTGAAGATGAACTTATTGATGTTTCAAAACGTATTGGACATATCAAGCCAGATGGTAAATACAAACAGATGACGATTAAAAAAATATTGCAAAAATCTCACAACCTTGGCACTGTTAATGTCTCTGAAAGACTTGAATCAGAAGCCATGTACAATACTTGGAATAAGTTAGGATTTGGACATCAACTAGGCCTTATACCAAGCATTGAAAACTCTGGCTCATTGAGGCACTTTAGTTCATGGGCATTAAGCGATAAACGTACTTTATCATTTGGCCATGGTCCAATGGAGACTAATCTAGCACAACTGGCTAGAGCTTATTTGGTATTTGCCAATGAAGGTGCGATGCCGCCATTAAAACTGATTAAAAATACCAGCACCTATGAGGACACAATTCAAATATTCAGCAAGCAATCTATTGCAAAAATTGCCCAGTTATTAAGTTCAGTCACCTCAAATCAAGGGTCGGGATATCGGGCACAAATTAAGGGCTACAACGTGGCTGGCAAGACAGGAACAGCAGAGATGGTCGTTAATGGCTCATATAATAAAAAGGGCGCTAAACGTACTTTCTTTACTGGTTTTATGCCTGTTAAAAAACCTAAGTACATTATGGCAGTGAGACTTGATTATCCTAAAAAATGCTATACCTCCTGGGATCCTAATCTTCGCAACAAATGCGAAGGGTCAAACTCAGCAGCAATGGTATTTAAAGAGGCAATGAGGCATATTTTAACCAATGATACCTCAATCAAATTAAGCGTGAAAAACTAACTTTTAAGTTTGCCTTTTCTTGCCTGTAGACTTTTTGTATATTCTGCTTCATTTGTGATTAATAAAGCACTTTGTTCTTTTTGTTTTTCTTCAATCTTCAACAAAGCATCCAGAAACTCACCCTTATAGTCGTAATTCTTTAACACTTTTTTCTTATTGTATAAATCAAGCAATTGTTGTCTTTTCTGAGGGAATGGCTCTATCATAGTCTCTAAAGTAATGTCTTCTTGCAATAAGGTCGAACTAGCCAACTCTTGCAACACATCTGCATTATTAATTTTTCTCACTCTTAGTTCTATTGTTTCATCAGACATAGAAGGATAATTCAGCAACAAGCCAATCATTTGATCAATTAATGAGTTATTACTCTTAACAGATGCTGGTGTTTGATGATTTTCATTACCATTATAGACATCAAACATGGGTGGCTCTTCATAATTTTGTGACGTGTCAAATGTATTGGCTTGAGTGGGTGTATTTTGCCGCTCTAATATAGATTTAACCTGCCTAACACTTTGATTAACCTCTCTTGATAACCCTTCTAACAACTGTTGTTGGTAAGTTTCATAATTTATTTTCCTTAATAATGTTGATACTTTTTCTAAAAATAAAGTTTTGCCTTCAATGGTATCAAAATCCACTTCTGCCTTAACATGGCTAAATAAAAATTTACTCAAAGGTTGTGCATTTTCAATACGCTTTACAAACGCTTTACTTGATTCTTTTTTAATTAAAGTATCTGGGTCTTCTCCATCTGGCAAAAATAAAAATTTAACAACCATGCCAGCCTTAATCACTGTCAAAGTGATATTTAAAGCCCGCCAAGCAGCCTTTTTCCCCGCCTTATCGCCATCAAAACAAAAAATAATGGTGTTTGTTGTACGCGATAGAATATTTAAATGCTCTATCGTAGTTGCTGTACCTAAAGCGGCAACCACTTGTGATATGCCCGCCTGATGAAGGGCGAGTACATCCATATAACCCTCTACTACCAATATATAATCAATCGAGCGTGAATGTTTGCGTGCGTGATACAGCCCATAAAGTTCCTTTGATTTCGAGAAAATCGGGCTTTCCTGAGAATTGAGATATTTGGCTTTGGCGTTGTTATCAAATGCCCTACCGCCAAAAGCAATTACATTGCCTCTACTGTTATGAATAGGAAACATCAAACGATCACGAAAAAAATCATAATCACCATATTCGCCTGTTTTAACCAAACCCAGTGCTTTTAAATCAGTTGTCGATTGTGCGTTTTTCTCAAAATTAAGCAATAAATCCTTATTGCCGGGCGTAGCAAAACCCAACTCAAAGCGTTCGGCGATTTCACTACTGATGCTACGATTTTGTGCATAATTAACGGCTTTTCCTTTGGCAGGCGAGGCTCTAAATTGTTGTGCATAAAAATCACTTACCGCCTTAGACAATGCACGGTAACGCTCGAATTTAGGGTTAACTGGCTTAGCATTCTCATCATACACCACGCTGATTCCTGATTCGCCAGCAATGGTCTCTATCGCCTCAACCAAGCCTAGATTGTCAAACTTCATAACAAAGTTAATCACACCGCCACCCTCACCACAACCAAAGCATTTATACATTTGCTTTTCAGCTGAAACGCTAAACGACGGGTTTTTTTCATGATGAAATGGGCAACATGCCTTATAATCTTTGCCTGCCTTTTTAAGTGGCACACGCCGATTAATTATGTCAATAATATCTACACGATTAGGTAAATCATCTTTAAAATCTGTATTAACAAATGGCATTTTCTGTAATCAATATTTAAGACATTTAAAATTATATTTTAATGACAAAAACAAAGTTCTATCATCCTAAATTTATACCCACCTGGGCTTTATTTGGCTTGATGAAACTAAGCGCTAAATTGCCGCTTAAAATTCAGTTAATGATGGGCAAAATAATAGGCAGAATACTATACCCACTATTAAGTAGATTTAGGAAAATTGCCTTTGTGAATATCTCTAAATGCTTTCCTAATAAAAACAAAGCCCAAGTGTCTCGTTTAGTTAAACAACATTTCGAAGCATTAGGTATTGGACTGTTTGAAATATCAAATTGCTTTTATTTAAGCAATAAAAGGCTTAAGCAACACTATCATATTAAAGGTGCTGAAATTTTACAAAATGCCTTAGATGGCCAACAAAACATTATTTTACTTGTTGGGCATTTTACAACAATGTTTCTTGTTGGCAGAATACTATCACTAGATTTTAATATTGCTGATATTTATCGCCCGCAAAATAATGCATTATTTGATGAAAAAATGAAAAAATTACTCACCCAACATGGTATTGCCATGATTAAAGCAAAAGACACCAGAGCATTAATTAAAACATTAAAGTCAGGTCTGCCAATTTGGTATGCACATGACCAAGATTTAGGAATTAAAACCAGCACATTTGCGCCCTTTTTCAATATCCAAACCGCAACTATCAAAGCCACAGCAAAATTGGCAAAAGTAAACAATACAGTAGTTATACCTCTGTCTTTTGCTCGACATCAAACATCTTATATATTAGAATTATCCCCTGCTTTAACAAACTACCCTAATACTGATGCTGTAAAGAATGCTTTAGTTACTAACCAAATATTACAACAACAAATTTTAAAAGCACCAGAGCAATATTTATGGATTCATAGGCGCTTTAAAACTAGACCAAATAATGAATCATCTTTTTATTAACTTTTTAAGAACAATAAAGCAATTAGCGTATAATTCATCTTTTTTATTATTTTTGATTATAGATTTATTATGTCGATTAATACCCAAGCAATTATTAAAGAATATCAGAGTAAAACTGGTGATACTGGCTCAACCAATGTACAAGTTGCCTTATTAACAGCTCGTATTAAACACCTAACTGAGCATTTTAAAATTCATAAAAAAGACCACCATTCAAGAAGAGGACTTTTACATTTAGTTTCTCAACGCAAAAAATTACTAGCCTATCTTAGAGATACTAATACAACTGCTTATTCAGACCTAATTAATCGTTTAGGGCTTAGAAAATAATTTAAATCTAATAATCAGTTGTTTGACCACAGCTAATTAACTCCTTAATCGCCTAAATTATAACGTTTAATCATCCGATATACACTTCTCTCGCTAATATCAAGAATATTAGCAACTTCGTATCGGTGTCCAGAAAATTCATCAAGTAACATGGTTAGATATTCGCAAGTCAGTTCATCCAAACTAGGGTTTTTAGAAAATGAAATGTTCACATTACTATTCTGTTTTTGACCAGCGTCAAAAGCCAAATGTTGCTCTTTAATTTTTTTAGAATTCCCAGACAAAATAATAGAACGCTCAATAACATTTTTAAGTTCTCTAATGTTGCCAGGCCAATTATACAAATTAAGTTTTTTAATTGACCCAGGTGTAAGCTCTTTGTCAATACGTTGAGAAAATTTATGATTTTTTAAAAAAAAGTGTGCCAATAATTCAATATCTTTACGTCGCTCTCGTAATGGAGGGGCTACAATAGAAAATACATTCAATCGATAATACAAATCTGAGCGAAATTCTCCACTTTCACCCATTTCCAATAAATTTTGACGATTAGTTGCGCTAATAATTCTAACATTTACATTTAAAACTTTATTACCGCCCAATCTTCTAAAAGTACCAGTCTCTATTACTCTTAGTAATTTTGTTTGTATTTTGGGGTCTATTTCGCCAATCTCATCTAAAAACAATGAGCCACCTTTAGCCTCTTCTATTAATCCTTTTTTTTGTCTATCTGCACCCGTAAATGAGCCTTTTTCATGCCCGAACAATTCAGATTCAAACACATTCTCTGCAATCGTGCAACAGTCAACTACAACAAAATTCCTCTCTGTGCGTACACTATTTTCATGAATGTGTCTAGCAATCAACTCTTTACCAGTGCCACTTTCACCCGTTATCAAAACAGACGCATCACTAGGAGCCACTGCCAAAATAAGCTCTTTAACCTTATTGAAAGACTCGGTATCACCAATCATTGCATAGTCTTTGTACTCATTTTTAAGATTTTTCTTAAAAAAGTGACAATCGAATTGTAGTTCATTGGTTTTAATAATTTTTTCAATCGTTAAAAGCAACTTTTCAGGCAAAATTGGCTTAACCAAATATTCTGACACCCCAGCTTTAATCGCCATCACTGCATCGCCCACATTGGCATAAGCTGTTAGCAATATTGTAGGGGCGGCATTTATCAGGTATTCAATATGATCACAAACCCAAGCGTCGGGCAACTTTAAGTCAGAAATAATAACATCAGGTTCGTTCGCATCAAGATAGTCTTTTGCTTGTTTCCAATTATATGCGCTGCTTACTTTATACTCATTGCTCAACCCACTTACAATTAAACTGTTAAGTGTTTTGTTATCTTCAATAACTAATATTTGCCGTTTCATAAGTGTTTGCCTTCTCTAGGTAGTTGTATAGTAAAAATTGTGCCCTTTTGCAAGGTGCTACTTACAGTTAATGTGCCATGATATTTTCTAACAATATTTTGACAAATAGCCAACCCAAGACCCAGCCCTTTAGATTCATCTGCGCGCTTGGTATAAAAAGGATAGAATATTTTTTGTATATCTTCTATAACAATACCTATTCCATTATCTTTAAAAGTAATTTCAATAAAGTCACCAATGACTTTCATACTAACTACAATTTTCCCGCCATTTGGCATGGCATGAAAAGAATTATGAATCATGTTTAAAGTAATAATTCTCAAGTCACTATCAGCACCTAATATTATCAATTCATCTTCATTTTCATAATAATGGCTAATCTGTATGTTGTTGTTTTCCGCTTCATATTTCAATAAACTCAAAGTTTCTAATATTGCTTCTTTAACAAAAACAATTTCAGGATTGCTTGGCTTGGCGCCTATTTTTAGTAATCTATTAGTAATCCCAATGCAAGCCTGCACCTCTTTTCCAATAATTTTTAAATTACGTAATAATTCATCGTTATGATAATTTTTATCATTACAAAGATTCACGCAAAAACTTAAGGCAAAATTAATTGAAGACAATGGGTTTAATATTTCATGCGCAACGCCACAGGAAAGCATACCCAACTCTTCTAGGCGACTTTCATGTGAATGGGTAATTTCGGTATCAAAATCTCTAATTGATTCAATAATAAGTACCTCTTTCATGCCATTTTTTTCAATATACATGGGTGTTGCACTCACCTCAACATAATGAGAATTGCCCTCTTTGTCTTTATGTTTTTGAATGGTTTTAACACCTTTATTATGTTTTAATATTTCAAACACTGGGCATGTGGTAAGTGTGTTAGCACAAGACTCATTAGTTTGAAAATTAACCTGATAGCATTTATTAAAACCGCTGTTAATTTTGTGTTTATCTTTATAAGCTTGATTACTAAGGATGATATCAAAATTCTTATTAATAATACAAATACCATCTGGAAAGGTATTGATTAAATTTTGTAAAAATAATTCACTTGCTTTGAGTTGTTGAATTTTTTTATCCAAACTCTCAGCCATAAAGTTAAAATTATTTGCCAAATCTGATAATTCATCGTTGTTATTTAAGGTTATTCTTGTGTCAAGTTTTCCAGTAGCAAAAGCCATACTAGCAAGTGATATTTTATTCATTGGCTTGAGAATAAAACGCCTGATGAACCACAATCCACCAGCAATATTAATCAGCGCAATAATTGCACCAGAGCCCATTAATAATAACAAACTTTTAAATACTCTATTTGCAACATTACTAACATCATAATCTAGCGCTATATAACCCCTTATTGAATGTTGTTGGTCGGTTTTATGACACTGCTTGCAAGCCTTCTCAGTATTAATAGGGCTGATATTTCTTAAAATATCTACATTATTTGGCTTAGATATAATCTTGTAAGCATGTAAAGTGTCATTAAAATCATTACTAGCTTTTTTGCCTATATTTTCTAATTGACTTGAAAAAGATATAACTCCCCCGCCTGACAAAACAGAAATAGAAATTAAGTTGGGATCTACTTTGACTAAATCAATCATTATCTGATTCAACTTATCCTTCTTACTACTAAGCATACTTCTCTTTAATGAATCGTAAAAAAAGGCGTTAATATGTTTAACAGTGTTTTCATGTTCAACATATAACTGCCTCTCATACAAAATAGTAAAAATACCAATAAAGATTGCCATACTCACAAAAATACCAGCAAGTGTGCCAAGAATTAGTTTCTTGTTAAGATTAAAGCGCTTAAGTTGGAATTTTTGCATAAAAATATAAAGTTACTGACATAGTTATCTTACTCTATCCAGTTTTCTTTTGAATGACGAGGCGATGTTTAGTGACATGCGATATTTCGCAACTGTACGACGTGAAATGTTAATTCTCTTCAAATTTAAAGCGTCCACTATTTGCTCATCACTATAAGGCTTAAGTGGGTTTTCTTGCACTATTATTTGCTTAATAATAGGTTTAATACTGTCTGATGAAATATCATGACACTCTTGACCTATTAAATTCGTACGAAAAAAATATTTTAACTCATGAGTACCATGCGGCGTTTGTACATATTTTTTCGAAACTGCTCTAGAAATAGTAGAAATATGCAAACCGCTTAATTCAGAAATCACGCTCAAGTTGAGCTGATGCATATACACTCCACCTTTTTCCAAAAAATCAGTTTGTCGATTAATAATAATTTGTGCCACCTTTAGTAAAATACTATTTCGATTATCAATACATTTTTTAAACCATTTTGCTTCATTGTAAGCTGTTCTTATAAAAGTTTTTTCCGTTGTTGTAAAAACTTTTTGTAGTAATTCGTTATGATTATTCTTTAATTTAATATTTTTGTACAAATCCTGATACAAAAATACTTGCCAATATCCTTTATTTTTTTTAACCATTAAATCTGGAATCATATAAATAGATTTTGTATTGTCAAACATGGCACCTGGATATGGATTTAAAGATTGAATAGTTTTTAAAACACCATTCAACATTTCTTCGTCAATGTGTAGATTATTAGAAATCAACGAAAAATCCTTGGTATAAAGCGCTTCATATTCATTTTTTATGACATTAATCGCAAGTTTTTTATTAGGATGAGTATTTGAAAAAGCACGTAACTGCAACAATAAACACTCTTGCACACTTTGAGCGGCAACCCCATCAGGGTCAAATTTTTGGATTTTTTTTAGCACTTTTATGATTTCAGCTCTTCGTGGTTTTGGGCGTAGCGTAATCGTTGATTTAAAAGCTTGCAACTCGGAATAAAAATACCCATTTACATCAATAGCATCTAAAATAAAATCAGCAATTTGACACTCTCTAATGGAAAAGTCCCCAGTATCTAGTTGCCATTTAAGGTGTGTGTACAAATCTTCGTCAACACTATATATTTCTTGAAGTATATTCTTAGATTCAGCCGCCGTTTGATGCGAACTAGTTTTTGTTAACTCGGTGGTATTTTTTTCAACTTTAATACTTTGGTTGTCAATTTCAAGAAAAGGATTTTGCTCTAATATATCTTGGGTTGCTTGATTAAGCTCAATTGCTGAATACTGTAACAACTTAACGGACTGCTGTAATTTTGCTGAAAAACTTAATTTTTGAGTAAGTACATGTTTTAATTCTAGCATAATAAAATAGTAAATCTAAGGATCAACAACTTGATGCAAGTTTTTGCTATGATTGCTATACATACAAATTGAACAATAAGTGGTGCTCAAATCACTCATAACTGGTATAGAAAAATCAACCCCACAACTTATGCACGAATGCGTTGTAATTTCAATAATACCTTGTTTAATTTTACTCCAAAACTTAATTTTAATTGCGTCTCGTTCACAAACATCAATACAAATATTACACCCTGTGCAAGTGGACGCTAACATAGTAAGTGTGTGTTCGTCAAGTTCAAAACTTTGATGCGGGCATAATCTTATACAAGCGTTACATAAATTACACTTAGATTCATCAATTCGTGGTACAAAAGGGTAAAGATAATTACTAGGTTCTGCTTGTTTATTTGCAAGCAATAATTCAGTCATGGCAACTGGTTTATGTTCATTTTCCTGACTGGTTATTAAATCTATACTATTAGTAAACATATTGCGTAAAAACATACGCCTATTACCCTGTTGGTCAAAATTAGGCAATGCTGTCAACCAAGTTTTGAATTTTTTAGTTTTGACACGTAGCAATTTAATATTTGCACGTTGTCTTGAAGTTAGCAAATCATTGATTTTTTCTACTTTGGCTGTCAACCCATCAGAACAATGATATGCACAATTATTGCAATCCCCAGTGTTAAAAAATATCACTCTTGTGCCACTAGCATGCAAATGTAACAACTCAAATACACTAATAATATTGATGCAAAATATATTCTTGTCTTCAGATTCTACAAATTCAGCATATTGACAAACAAAAATATTTACTTTTAAATTTTTATAATTTTTGGTTTTATGTTGATATTCGTATTCAATTGCCGCTTCTGGACACACTGGAACACACAAGCCACAACCAACACATGCTATTGTGTTAATCGATAATGACTCATCATCAAGATTCCAAGCTGAATGTGGACATATATCAACACAACTACTGCAATTTGATACTTCTATTTTACTGTGTACACACCTATCAGCGTCAACCTGTGGAATATATGCAATTGTTTCATCTACATATCCGCGTAAGGATAGCATGTTTAAACTTGGTAGCTGTTATAAAAACTGAAAATCACCTTAAATTAATAACAACTCTGAGTTGTTATGCTATACGCATTATATCTAAAATATATCACCATGATTCTGATGCACCTGGAGTGTAGTTAAGTGGCATTGTTTCTAATAGAATAGCTCCAGTAAATCTAGTTTCAATTTCCTCTTTGCTTGCTCTTTCTTGCTCAAGAATAATTGCCAATACATCTCTGAGTTCATTAATATAATTAAAGGTCAACATTGCCAACCCTGCATAGAACTTTGTGGCACAGCGTTTTGCCACTTTAGCAGCAAAATCATCAAACCAACGGAACAAATGCTCGTCCATAAAGACACTAAGGTCTTGCAAATTTTTATAGTCTTTAGAGTTAATTAAGTGTGCAACGAACTGCAATTGATGAATAAAATGATCATCGCTACGCACTCGCCAATCATCAACTTCTAGAGAAAACTTCTTATAACACTCCCTAACCTCGAACATGGGCGCCTGCATAACTAAACTTTCTTCATCTAGCCACACAGATTCAAACGGTGAGGCGCTTAATGTATTATTCAAATAAATATCTGCATAATCAGCAGCCAATTCATCCAAGTTATCATCTTTAATATCGTCAATACCTGACTTTAATAAATCAAATATCTCAGCCGAATCTTTGCTTTGCAAAGCAAATCCTAGCGTATAAGGAAAATTGTTATCCTTTAGTAATGTCAATGTCTCTTTGGTCAATTCTTTATCATGTAATGAAACTAGCAAGGTAATATCATCGACCATTAAGTCAAACAAGTTTTTTATATCTGTTGATAACTCCATTAACTAACCTTTCCGTGCCTACTAGCTACAAAAACAATTGAAGGATTTGTGAGTGCCGGATCTGCAAAATTTTTCACCTGTTTAACGACATTTTTCTTATCAAACTTACTAACCGCCTTAGTTGGATGTAAATTTTGACGTAATAAATCAATTGGACCTACATCTAATACTCGCATCATACAGGCAGCAACACAATATGGATCACGCCCCGCATCTAACTCATCTACGCACATGTTACACTTTTTAACAGTATTGCTTGATACGTCAAATTGTGGTGCTCCATAAGGACAAGCGGCTTCACAACGCCTACAACCAATACATAAGGTGGAGTCAATATCAACAACACCATCTTTTTTACGCTTAAAAATAGCACCTGTCGGACAAGTTGGCAAACAAGCAGGTTCAGCACAATGGTTGCATGAAATATTAACTTTATAAGCAAATACATCAGGATAAGTTCCGCCTTCTACATACTGCACCCGGCGAAAACGCGGTCCTGCATCTAAGCCATTTTTATCTTTACAAGCAATTTCACAAGCACGACAACCAATGCAATCCACATTATTATGCACAAAACCCATTTGCATGTCTGGCACAACTGGCGTGTAAACTTCTTTTTTATGACGTTTAATGGCTTTTTTTATTCTTACCCTTTCGTCTTCGGTTTTTTTAATTATTTTTTCCATAATTCATCCTCTTAAATTTACAAGTCACGTCTAAACACATGAGAACGAGATGTAGCCAATTCATCCCATCCTGGACGATGTTCAAGTTTAGTTTTTCTAATACCACACAATATTGTGTTATAAGCAAAAGAACCAGCTGGACTTGGCTCATCTAGTGTTAAAAAATCTGGATTGCCTGAACGATCTATGCCGTTTTCATCAATATCCATCCAAGAGCCTTCATACACAACAACCACACCTGGCATTACCCTTTGGGTAACAAAAACTGGCAATACTATAATTCCTCTATCATTAAACACTTCAACTGTATCTCCAGTTTTTAGGTCTAATTTTTTAGCATCTATGGCATTCATTGTTATTTCTTGATCATAGGTTTCTCTAAGCCAAGAGCAATTGTTAAAAATACTATGAGTGCGATGCCGTGGATGAGGTGTAATCATATGATAAGGATACTTACTCACTTTAGGGCTGTTTAAAGATTCAAATGGCTCAATCCATTTAGGAATTGAAGGTATATGGTAACCATATTTAGTTCTAGTCCAATCGCTGATTTGTGCCAGTTCAGTGCATAATATCTCAATTCTTCCAGAAGGTGTTTTAAACGGCTTTCCATATTTAATTTGTTTTTCAAAGGCTACCAACGGACGGTCAAACTTAAATTTATAAACACCTCGATCTTTAAAGTCTTCCCATGTCATATCGGCATGCTGTGTTTTCATTACTTTGTCTTTCCACCATTTTTCCAAATAAGCTTCGTCAACATTATCTGGATAATTAAAATAGTCTCTATTTGCCAATGGATTATATTCTAATCCAAATTTTTCTCCGCCAATAATATAAGCCAATTCAGTAAAAATTTGAAAATCAGTTTTGGACTCCCCTAAAGGTTCAATAACCTTAGGTCTATGAATATAATAATGTCCTTTATACCAAGGTATAGCTACATCATGTCGTTCAAAATGTGTACATGCTGGCAATAATACATCCGCCCAAATACCTGATGGGGTAATAGTGGAATCTAAACAGACCACCAAATCAAGCTTCTTAATTGCAGCAATGTCTTTGTTAATATTGGTCAATTGATTAAGCCAGTCAGAGCCATGCCAAAAAATAGCACGGATATTAGGAACAACACCATCTAACTCATCATCTCGTGGCCATAAACCAACCTCCTCCCTAGAAACATTTGGATAATTCAATACAGCATGTGCCCAACGGTCAGATTTGATTGCACCAAACCATTTATTCTCACTTTCAGGATGAGCAGATCCTGCCGAACTCCAAGATTTTCCAACACCTTCGGCACTACCGCCTATGATGCCAATATTTCCAGTCATTGCCTGTAAAGCGGCGGCCATGCGACTATATTGCTCACCATAGGCAACACGACCAGGCGCCCAAGAAGCTTTTAATGCTGCTGGCTTGGTGGTTGCATACATATTAGCTAACTTTTTAATATCTTTAGCTGGAACACCACAAATTTCAGATGCCCACTCTGGAGTTTTAGGTTGGTCGTCATACCAGCCTAAAATATACCCTTTAAAATTCTCTTGTCCATTTGCAGAATATTGTGACCATTCAGGCATAGTGCGTTCATCCATACCCAAGCAGAATTTATCAATAAACTCTTGGTCTTGTAAATTATTGGTAAATATATAGTGTGCCATACCAGCCATCATAGCAGCATCAGTATTAGGTTTAATCGGTATCCACCAAGCATCGTAAGTAGCAGCTGAATCTGTATATTGAGGATCAATGATAACAAATTTACACCCTTTTTGTTTAGCCATACGCATGTAATACACGGTATTACCGCCATGAAAAGTATAAGCAGGGTTCCACCCCCACATAATCATTAGTTTAGATTCTGCAAAAGTATCATCTTCATTGCCATCTTTAATCGTACCAAAAGTCCATCTAGAACTAGTAGTAGTGCCCTGATAAGAAGGCACAGACCAAGAATTAGTCCTACATCCAAACATGCCTAAAAAACGCCCCTGAAGTCCATCAATTTGGTCAGATTTATGCAATACGCCATAAGAAGCGCCAGCATAACTTTGGTCTAATATGGCTTGTGGTCCATAATTATGCTTAATGTCTAACATTTTTTTGGCAACCAAAGTTAAGGCTTCTTCCCAAGTAGCACGTCTAAATTTTCCTTTGCCACGCTCGCCAACTCTAATCATTGGATAAAGCAATCGTTCTGCTGAATAAATTCTTTGCCTATAAGATCTACCTCGTAAACAAGCCCTTAATTGCAACTCGTCTTTTTCATCTTTACCATATTTTCCACCTCGTTGATAACTACCATCATCAGTAGATAAACGGACAATGACATCGCCTTTTTTGTGTGCCACCAACATATGGCGCGAACCACAATTATGCGCACAACTAGTCACAACAGTTTCTAATTCATTATCAGTTGGATAAGGCTCATAAGCAAATGCATGAGCCTGTTTAGATGTACTTTTAATTAAACCAGAAGCGCCTAACACTATCGCCCCAGTTCCAGTCGTCTTCAAAAACGAACGACGATCCATATTAAATAACTTTTTAAAATTAAATTGCTCTTTAATCATAACTATTCACCTTGATTGTTCTCTAAAAAACGTTGTTTTGATTTAGTCGGTCTATTTTTTGCCCACTCTGGTATCTTTTTAGCCATATTAGGCCAATCATGTCTAGGATATGGATAGTTTATTCTGTACCATGATCTACCACCATGACAACCATAACAACTATCTCCATCTTTTTTTCCTTCGTCTTCAATCGCCTTAGCATTTAAAAAATTAACATTATGTCTATTTGTTCTTATAATTGCATGACACAATAAACAATTATTTTTAAACGTGCTTCTAACTTTAACCCAGTCACCAGTCAAACCTGTCATAATTATTTCTGGTTTTTTGGGGTCATTTATTTTAGGATTGTCCATATCTGTCCATGCAAATTTGCCATGACACATTAGACATATGTTAGGGTCAACTGATTTTCTTTGAGTTAAATCTTTAGGTGTTGTTACAGAAGAATTGGCAGTTTCATCCTTGGGGTCATTGCCCTGATGGCAAGTATTACACTTAAATTTCATTACTTTTTTGGAATACTTGCTAAGTAAATGCCTGCGATGGAAAGTATCTTGCTCTCCTTTGTAAGTATTTAAGGTTTGATACCAAGCTAAAACTTGATTTGATTCAAGCCCTGCTGGAGATTTTTGTAGAATTTTTTTACTTAAAATTTCTTGATGACATACAAGACACTGTTCGTCCGTAGCTGTCTCAATTTGTGGCTTAAAGTGGATAGGATCCCATTTTGCTTTTTGATAATCTTTTGCTATTGTTGTAGTATTTACCATGACTAAAAATAGTAATAATAAATGACTAATTATGGTCTTATATAGATTGTTATTCATAATAATGCTCAAAAAAAATAGTCAATAAGAGTACAAATAAAATTTATTTGTACTCTATAGGTTTAACAAAATTTACTGTTATTAACGACTAATAATAGTAGTAACCTGACATACCGCGCATGCCTGACATACCGTTCATACCACGCATGCCTGACATACCGCGCATACCGTACATACCTGACATACCGCGCATACCGTACATACCTGACATACCGCGCATACCGTACATACCTGACATACCGTTCATACCACGCATGCCTGACATACCGCGCATGCCTGACATACCGCGCATGCCTGACATACCGCGCATACCGTACATACCTGACATACCGTTCATACCACGCATGCCTGACATACCGCTCATACCACTCATGTCGCGAATATTAATATTTAAATCAATTACACTACGTCCTGACATGCCGCTCATACCACGCATACCGTACATACCTGACATACCGTTCATACCGCGCATGCCTGACATACCGCGCATACCGTACATACCTGACATACCGTTCATACCACGCATGCCTGACATACCGCGCATACCGTACATACCTGACATACCGTTCATACCACGCATGCCTGACATACCGCGCATACCGTACATACCTGACATACCGTTCATACCACGCATGCCTGACATACCGCGCATACCGTACATACCTGACATACCGTTCATACCACGCATGCCTGACATACCGCGCATACCGTACATACCTGACATACCGTTCATACCACGCATGCCTGACATACCGCGCATACCGTACATACCTGACATACCGTTCATGCCACGCATGCCTGACATACCGCGCATACCGTACATACCTGACATACCGTTCATGCCACGCATGCCTGACATACCGCGCATACCGTACATACCTGACATACCGTTCATACCACGCATGCCTGACATACCGCGCATACCGTACATACCTGACATACCGTTCATACCACGCATGCCTGACATACCGCGCATACCGTACATACCTGACATACCGTTCATGCCTGATTGTGGATTGTATCCATAATCATAATTATTATTGTATGCAAGCACACTACTTGACACAGCCAAACCAAGCGCTGTAGCCACTACAGACATTCGTACTTTACTTAACATTGATTCTTTCATTGTTACATCTCCTTTTCATAACTATTAAACAAAAAAATAAAGGCATCTAAGCACACACATGCCAAAAAAAAACTATTTATGCCAACTCCTTATATCATAAGGAGTTAACATTCCCGCTTTATTAAATGGTGTATACCAATTTCCTTGACTTTTAATAAAACTAAGACTATGAGGGTAAGGCTTAGAAACGCCATACAAAGCCTGAGCATACCAATTAATATCATGCACCACTTTATTAACAACGGGTGCATCTTTTGGTCTTTCTGATATGTTAGTACCGCTAACACAATCTACAGCAAATGCTTGACTTATCAAAATAACGCTTGATGCAAAAATAATTTCTCTCAACATGCTTATATACCGATTATTAAACAAACACAAAATCAAAAATTCTATAAAAATCCAATTCTGTGTACTATGATAATGTTGCAAAAAGCGTGCCAAAACTAATATATTAGTGACGCATAAACTCAAAATAAAAGCACAAATATATTTGTAAAAACTTGACAAACCTTTTTCCTAGTAAGTATATCTAATATGTACAAGTAGTTACCTATAAATATAACAATTAAGTTTTATTAGGTATTTTTTTCATATCTACTCACCTATAAAATCAAACTGATGTTTTCATAATAGTGCCAATTCATGACATTTTTTCATTAGTATATTATAATATTTTGTAATATAAGCCTATCCAATAGTCAATATTACCTACTAATATCGCACTTAACAACTAACAAATGAAAAATAGTCACTATGACAATTTGTCAGTAAGTCGTACCCAATTTTGACAAAATAGAATAAATGATGACAGTTTTGCTTTTTATAACTAAAATATACTAATTATGGAACTATCGCCTACTTATCAAAAAATTGAAGATTTAAAGCAGCGTTCAAACATTCTATCTAAACACTTAAACCTAGAAGAAAAACAATTTCGCCTAGAAGAAGTTTTATTGGAAATACAAAACCCAGACATTTGGGGAAATCCTGACCAAGTACAAGCCTTAGGGCAAGAAAAATCAAAGTTAACATTAATTTGCCAAACCTTTGAGTGGGTGAGTGCTATTTTAGAAGATGCACAGGAGTTATTAAACATGGCTCAAGCAGAAAATGATAAAGACACAGTAAATGGTGTCATTAATGATTTAGACGCCACTCAATCTGCCATTGAAAAACTTGAATTTGAGCGCATGTTTAGTGCTGATTTAGACGTCAACTCTGCTTATTTAGACATTCAATCTGGCTCAGGTGGTACAGAAGCCCAAGATTGGGCAGAGATGGTGTTGCGTATGTATTTGCGTTGGGGAGAAAAGCACAATTTCAAAGTTAAACTCATGGAAGTCTCAGCAGGAGAAGTGGTTGGTATTAAATCTGCAACCATTCACTTTGATGGCGAGTACGCATTTGGTTGGTTGCGCACAGAAATTGGCATTCATCGCTTGGTTAGAAAATCCCCTTTTAATGCCAATGGCAAACGCCATACTTCGTTTTGTTCTGTGTTTGTCTCCCCCGAAGTGGATGATGATATTGACATTGATATCAGTCCATCAGATTTACGCATTGATACTTACCGCGCTAGTGGTGCTGGTGGCCAGCACGTCAATAAAACCGAATCAGCCGTACGCATCACTCACCTACCCACAAATACCGTTGTGCAATGCCAAGATGGTCGCTCACAACACGCCAACAAAAATCAGGCCATGAAACAATTAAAATCCAGACTTTATGAGTTAGAAATGCAAAAACGTAATGCTGAAAAGCAAAGCCTAGAAAACACCAAGCCTGACATCGGCTGGGGACATCAGATTCGCTCTTATGTACTAGATCAATCAAGAATTAAAGATTTACGTACTGGTGTTGAAAGCACCAATACGGGCGATGTTTTAGATGGTAATTTAGACAAATTTATTGAGGCTAGTTTAAAAGCGGGGTTATAAATGAATAGTAAAGTTACTAAAGAAAATCAAGGCATTGAGCATCAGGATAATAAAGTAAAATTTTTGGTTTGGTGAAGAGATCGAAACAAATTATTCAAGATAGGAAAGCATCGTAATAGTCTAATTTATTTGAATACATTTCAAGCAACTTTTTCCAATTCAGTCATCTTCTGAACAGGTGTTAAATACCCAATCGCTGAATGAATCCTCTTGTAGAGACCATTGCATAATTCATAATTCCCCATCCTAATTTCAACTTTTACAATTTTTCAAAAATATTTTCAAAATTTTCCCTATTTTTCTATAAAAACCTAAAAAACATCTTGCTTATCTGAGTTTTCATCGCCACATTTTTCTATTTTTACCCTTTTGCCACTCATTGGACGCAACAATCCTGTAAGTCTCGCATCTGTTTAAAAATGCTCATTCCAGTTTTAAGGTTGTGACTCATGGCAATTAGTTGCGCTCTGGTTTTGTTTCTTTCTAGTCCAAGGTATCTTGCCTTGGCTAATCCGTGATGAAGCTTAAGTAGTCCAAAAGTGCGCTCAACAATATAGCGAATGGATGAGCGTTGTTTATTCTCTTGTTTCTGTTGCTTGGTTAAAGGCTTGTTTCTGTAGGCACGGTGCAATATTTTATTATTTTCTTTGCCTAGTTTTTCATCATTGTTTTTATTGGCATAAGCGCTATCAGCATAGACTTGTCCACATGTTTTTATTTTACTGTTAGTGCGTTCTACCTCTAATAATTTATCAAACTCTTGTGAGTCGTGTACATTACCTGGAGTGTAAGTCATTTTCTTAACAAAACCATCTTCATCGGTATTGGCGTGCATTTTAAAACCATAGGTGGTTTTACGCTTGCGTGATTGTTTGGCTTCTATAACGGTGGCATCAATGATGTTGATTGAACCCAAGGAAACAATGATTGAGTTTTGTTCAAGATGGGTATTGATTTGCTCTAGTAGAGGTGCTAGTAATTTCTCGGTGCTGAGTAGTTGTCTAAAACGCCAAATGCTGGAATGGTCTGGCACATTCTCAGATAGGGATAAATCAATAAAACGTCTGAACATTAAATCTCTGGCAATTTGCTTTTCTAGCGCCTCATCACTTAGACCGTACCAAGCTTGAAGGATTAGGATTTTAAACATTATCAGTGGCGGATAACTGGGTGCACCCCTAATAGAAGAATACAAGTTCGAAAGTGTTTGTTCTATCTCGTTCCAGTTGATGATGTTGTGTACATCATCAAGTTCTGATAGGGATTTGTGCTCTACAACAAGAGAATCTGCAAATGAGTTTTGTTGGGTGTTTTTCCAAGACATTTTTGATATTTTTAAAGTTGTTTTTAGATGGGTGTTATTTTACTAGATTGTTGGGTTTTTAGTTGATTTATGCAAAGGTCTCTAAATATTTCAACTCAATCACTGATTTTATCCATGGCTAAATTTGCCAATGCATCCGCCATGTCATTACCCTTATTACCACTATGACCCTTAACCCAATGCCAAGCAACATTGTGCTGATCATTAAGCACATCTAAACGTTGCCATAAATCTATATTTTTAACTGGTTTTTTACTGGCAGTTTTCCAGTTTTTGGCTTTCCAGTTTTTAATCCATTCTCTGATACCTGTCATCACATATTTAGAATCAGTAAATAAATCAATGGCAATGTCACTAGATTTAATTGCCTCCAGTGCTTTAATAGCTGCAGTCAACTCCATTCGATTGTTGGTGGTGTCCTGTTGCGCGCCTTGAAGTTTCTTATCATGATCGCCGTACCTAAGCCATACACCCCAGCCACCAATACCAGGATTACCACGGCAACCGCCGTCTGTATAAATGATTATTTTATTCATCAATATTTATTTGTAGCCAATATTCCAATAATGCCAAATGCCATAAACGTGAACCATCAAGTGCAGTCATATAATTTTGCGGTTTGTTGATTACTTTAGCAATAAATGCCTGGTTAAACACACCGCGATTGATGCATTTACTTGAAGTTAGTATGTCTGACATAAAGTCTAAAAACTCACCACGCACATATTTAAGTGCTGGCATTGGAAAATAGCCTTTTTTGCGCTCAATCACACTATTGGGCAATATACCCTTGGCAATTTGTTTAAGAGGGTGTTTGCCTTTATTAAGCATTTTAAAATTTGGTGGCATGCTCAAAGCATGCTCTACCAACTTATAATCCATAAATGGTACGCGTGCCTCCAAGCCCCAAGCCATGGTCATATTATCCACTCTTTTTACAGGATCATCTACCACTAAACGGGTAATATCAGTACGAAATACTTTATCCATGAACGTATCTGCACCTGCTTTGGTAAATTCTCGACAAAGCCAAGTTTTGGTGTGATTGCCACTATGATATTTCTGATTAATCGTTTGTAAATACTCTTCATACGATCTGTCTACATAATGCTTAGTAAAGCGTTCAACCTCAGGGCCTGTCTGCGCTTGCATGCGTTCATACCAAAAATAACCTGCAAAAGCCTCGTCTGCACCTTGACCAGAAAGCACCACTTTGATATGCTTGGATACTTGTTCAGATAACAAATAAAATGCCACTGCATCTTGAGCCACCATTGGCTCGCTCATATTTGCAACTGCCTCACCAAGACGCGGTAGTACTTGTGAATTACTAACCACATATTTTTTATGCTGAGTTTTAAACTGGGCAACAACTTGGTCAGAATATTCAAATTCAGACCCAACTTCATCATCAATATCTTCAAAGCCAATTGAAAATGTACGTATATCTTCACGCCCCGCCTCTCTAAGCAATGCCACTAAAAGTGATGAATCTAACCCACCAGAAAGCAACACACCAATTGGCACATCTGTAGCATTCATGCGTTTTAAAATGCTATGCGTTAAAAGTTCATGCGTACGCTGAATAAACTGCTCATCTGTCAATGCCTTTTCTGGGCGCATGGCCTTTGGTTGCCAATAGGTTCTTTCAACAACTTTACCCTTGATGCTAATGGTTAATGTGGTTGCTGGTTTGACTTTATTAACGCCATTAATAATCGTATTAGGCGCTGGTACAACGCCATGCAATGAAAGTTGCTGTTGCAAGGCGATAGGGTTAATGCTTTTATCTACGTCTTGCGTTACCAATGCTTGCACATTAGAAGCAAAACTAAATGCTTGATTTGTTAGATTGAAATAAAGCGGTTTAATGCCCATTCGGTCACGGGCAACAAACAATTGATTTTTAGCTTTATCCCAAATGCAAAAAGCAAACATACCATCTAAATGCGTGACACAATCCTCACCCCAATAATGATAAGTTTTGATAATCACCTCAGTATCAGAATGCGAGAAAAATTGATAACCTCGTTTGGTTAAATCTTGACGCAAAAATTGATAATTATAAATTGTACCATTGAAAACCAAAACCAGGTCAAGATTTTTATCAATCATTGGCTGATGGGCGTGATTAGATAAATCAATAATAGCAAGCCTTTGATGCCCAAAACCAATATTACCATCCACCCAAAGACCGCTAGAATCAGGGCCACGACGCGCAATTTTTTGCATCATTGCCTTAAGTCCATCGCTATTCACCACTTGACTATCAAATCTTAACTGCCCACAAAGTCCGCACATAAAGTTTAATGAAAATGTAAAATGAGTTATTTTATCAAGTATTGCGTATCAATAATGGCTCAAACACTCTATGACAAACTAATGGATGCACACATCGTACGTGAAGATAGTTCAATGACACTTATTTATATTGACAGGCAACTCATTCATGAAGTGACTTCACCCCAAGCATTTGAAGGTTTGGCAATAGCAGGTAGAGAACCTTGGCGCAAAAGCGCTAACTTAGCAGTGCCTGAACATAACGTACCCACAACCAATCGTTCATTAGGTGTTAGTGGTATTAACGACCCTATTTCAAAATTGCAAATTGAAACCTTAGATAAGAACTGCAAAACTTTTGGTATTAATGAAATACCTATGAACGACATTCGCCAAGGTATTGTACATGTGGTTGGCCCTGAACAAGGCTTTACTCTGCCAGGTATGAGCATTGTCTGTGGCGATTCACACACCTCAACCCATGGTGCGCTTGGTGCATTAGCATTTGGTATTGGCACTAGCGAGGTTGAGCACGTTTTAGCCACAGGTTGTTTGTGGCAATCTAAATCTAAAAACCTTAATATTGAAGTCAATGGTAAACTTAATAGGCATGTAAGTGCAAAAGATATTGCACTGTACATTATTGGCCAAATCGGCACTGCGAGTGGCACAGGCTATGCGATTGAATTTAGTGGCAACATCATTCAAGATTTATCCATTGAAGGTCGTATGACCTTATGCAACATGGCAATTGAAGCAGGTGCACGTGTGGGCATGGTTGCTGTTGATGATAAAACCATTGACTATGTCAAAGGCCGCCCACTAACACCTTCAGGCGCCAAATGGGACAAAGCAGTAGAATATTGGCACACACTACATTCTGACAAAGACGCCTACTTCGACAAAATCTTACGTTTTAATGCAAAAGATATTAAGCCTCAAGTTACTTGGGGGACATCTCCAGAAATGGTAGTGGCAATTGATGGGTATGTGCCCAATCCTACTAACGCCAAAAATCAGACCGAAAAAGTTGGCTGGGAAAACGCACTTAATTACATCCATCTCACTGCTGGTACAAAAATATCAGACATTAAAATCGACAAAATTTTTATTGGCTCATGTACCAACTCACGAATTGAAGACTTGCGTATTGCAGCCAATGTTTTAAAAGATAAAAAAATTGCAAGCAATATCAAACTTGCCCTAGTCGTGCCTGGCTCAGGACTGATTAAAAAACAAGCCGAAAAAGAAGGTTTGGATAAAATTTTTATAAACAGTGGCTTTGAATGGCGTGAAGCAGGTTGTTCAATGTGCCTAGCTATGAATGCTGACAAATTAGAAGCAGACGAGAGATGCGCAAGCACCTCAAATCGTAACTTTGAAGGTCGTCAAGGTCAAGGCTCGTTTACTCACTTAGTTAGCCCTGCTATTGCGGCTGCAAGTGCCATTGCTGGTCATTTTTCTGAGGTTAAATAATGCAAAAATTTACCACATTTACTTCAATAGCCGTACCACTTGAGCGTGCTAACGTTGATACTGATGCAATTATCCCTAAGCAGTTTTTAAAATCTATTAAGCGTTCTGGTTTTGGTGTTAATTTATTTGATGAGTGGCGTTATTTAAACCATGGTGAAATTGGCATGGACAATTCTAAACGTCCGCTTAATATGGATTTTGTGTTGAATCAAGTAAAATACCAAAGTGCAAAAATACTACTGACACGAGAAAATTTTGGTTGTGGCTCAAGCCGTGAGCATGCGCCTTGGGCATTAGAAGATTATGGCTTTAAAGCAATCATTGCGCCTAGTTTTGCAGATATTTTTTATAACAATTGTTTTAAAAATGGTATTTTACCCATTGTGCAAGATAATGGCGTTATGGATGAATTGTTTACTTCAAGTGATAAAATTGTGATTAATCTTGATGCTCAAAGTATCTATACGAATGGTAAAACTTACCTTTTTGAAATAGACTCAGAACAAAAAAGACGCCTAATCAATGGTCTTGATGATATTGACTTAACATTGCAATATGTAGATGATATTAAAGCCTTTGAAAAAGACTATTTTAATAAATACAGCTGGTTATGATTGGTAAACTCATAGGTATCATTTTAGAAAATAACCCACCTGAAATTTTGCTTGAGGTAGGTGGTGTTGGCTACGAAATTCTATGCCCAATGTCCAGTTTTTATGCAATAGGCGATGAAAAGCAGCTCTCGTTATACATCCATTTATCAATCAAAGAAGATGCGCATACCTTATACGGCTTTATCTCCAAAGACGAGAAGACCTTATTTAGAGAGTTGATTAGAGTCAATGGTATTGGTCCTAAAGTAGCACTGGCTATTTTATCTCACCTTGATATTATCTCACTGATGAATGCCGTTGCCAATGAAGATGATGTTTTGCTATCCAAAACCCCAGGTATTGGTAAAAAAACGGCACAAAAACTCATTGTAGAACTTAAGGATCGTTTAGAAAAACTAGAATTGAACAGTCAAAATCATCGAAATATCAATACAAATTCTAATATAAATCCTAATATCAAGCAAGCATCAGCCGCTTTACAAGCGCTTGGATTTAAGGCTAAAGAGTCTGAAAGGATGTTGTCTGTCATCAAAGATAATTCACTTTCAACTGAAACATTAATTCGAAAAGCGCTGCAAAACAAGTAGTTCTAACATTCAAAAAATTCAAGTGTGCTATAATAAAAGCATGTTTAGAATGCTCATATTTTTGATTTTTATACCCATACTAATATGGGCTCATCCTATGAATGAGTTAGAACAAGTTTATCATAATAAAGGCAAAAATTACATACCTAGAACACAGCACCTTGATCAGCAAGGTCGTGCTAAATTTGTCAATCATCTCATTTTAGCATCCTCACCTTATTTATTGCAACATGCTCATAATCCTGTTAATTGGTATGAGTTCTCAGACGAAGCCTTTGACAAAGCAAAGCGTGAAAATAAACCTGTTTTTATCTCTATTGGTTACGCCACTTGCCATTGGTGCCACGTGATGGAAGAGGAAAGTTTTGACGACATCGAAGTGGCAGCATTTCTTAATCAATATTTTATTGCCATTAAAGTGGATCGTGAAATCCGCCCTGATATTGATAACACCTACATGAGTGTATCACAACTGTTAAATGGCTCTGGCGGCTGGCCACTCAATGCGATCTTACTACCTAATGGCAAGGCATTTTTTGCAGGAACTTATTTTCCTAAAAATCAACTGTTAAATATTTTAGCGCAAGTACAAAATTTATGGGAAAACAAAGCGGACGAGTTAAGCAAACAAGCAAATAAAATTAGCCAAATGCTTAATCAACCAAAAACAGCATCTCGCCAAGTTGTTGATGATAATATTGTTGCCAAATCTATTAAAGCTGTGCTGAATGACTTTGATGAGCTTGAAGGTGGGTTTGGGCAAGCGCCAAAATTTCCACATGAATCTATGTTGCTATTGCTTATCGATGAACAAAGACGAAACCCTAGTGTAGATAAATTAAACGCCATTACAACGACGCTAGATGCGATGGCAAATGGCGGTTTGTATGATGTTGTCGGTGGTGGTTTTCATCGGTATTCAACGGATAATGCTTGGCTTGTACCACACTTTGAAAAGATGCTATACAACCAAGCACAACTCTCACTAGTTTATACTCGCGCCTATGCGCTAACAAAAAAACCTTTATATAAGCGCATTTCTAAGCAAACCTTAAATTACACATTAGCAGAAATGCAAGACACCAATGGCGGGTTTTTTTCTGCCACTGATGCTGACTCTCAAGGCGAAGAAGGGGTGTTTTTTGTTTGGTCAATTGATGAGTTGGAATCTATTTTTAGTCATGAAGAATTAAAGCAATTCAAACAATGGTTTGATTTATCAAGCAATACCAATTTTGAGACAGGTCATATCATTCGCTTTAAAGATATCAATAACGCCAAACCAAAAGACAACAAAACAATTAATGCCTTATTAGGTAAGTTACACCAAATTAGAAACAAAAGAGTGCCGCCTCTTACGGATAACAAGATATTACTGTCATGGAATGCGCTAATGGTTCGTAGTTTACTTGAAGCAGGTACGATTTTTAATGAAGAAAAATACACCAAATTAGGCATAAATTTAGTCAATTACTTACACACTCGTTTCAATAAGAACAATCAACTTTATAGAGTGTTGATTAACTCTAAACTTGGAACTCCTGCCCTATTTGAAGACTACGCTTATTTATCTAATGCTTATTTATCTGCGTTTGACCAAACTAATAATAAAAAATGGCTTGATAGAGTTGTTAGCCTTGTTAATATGATGAATGAAAAATTTTGGGATAAAAAATACGGTGGTTTTAATATAAGCAACAATACAAAATATTTAAGCACGAACCAAAAAGAAGGTTCTGATGGTGCAATTCCCTCTACCAACGCAACAGCTTATAAGGTATTGACAAAGCTAAGCAATAGAATCAATGTAGATGATTTTAAACAACAGGCAACTCTATTATTAAACACCTTTGCTAAACAAATCAACCAAAATCCAAGTGGCTATACTTCATTTGTTTTAGGTATCAATAACCAGTTAAATGACGAAGTTGCCTCTATTCAAACGATTTATGATGGGCGTATTCGCGTGCATTCTCGCTTTCATAATAATCAGTTATTAATCAACCTTGAACTACAGCCACTTTGGCACATTAATTCTAATCAACCTCTACAAGATGCTTTAATTGCCACCAAAATTGTCAATACTGATACTGATTATTGGACGATAAACCACATCACTTACCCGCAAGGTGAATTGGCTGATTTAGGTTTTTCAAAAGAAAAAATTTCTATTTACAAGGGTAAGATACAAATTAAAGTCGCCCTTACAAATAATACAAAACAATACCGCCCACCAACTTTGCAACTAACCTTGCAAGCCTGTAGCGATAAGGTGTGTCTAGCACCCGAAACTGTCACCATACGACCCAACTAGAATAGTTTTTAGGTCAAGATAACTTTAAAGGCATAAAAACACAGTAAATTGTTGTTATGTCAATAAAAAACAAGTATGTAAAACATGCACATATTTCTGAGAATAAATTTAGGTAAATAATTCTGTTATTTTCTGAGGATTTAAGTGCAACTCAAACCTCTCATTTAACAAAAATATCAAGACCAACAATTAACAAATATTTGAGTGCAATTAGACTTAGGATTTTAGAAATATCACAACTTCAGTCTGCTCCATTAGTTGGGCAGATTGAGGCGGATGAATCTTACTTTAGCGTATGCCACATCCGTGGAAAACGTAGTCGTGACGCCAAAGGTAAAACCGTTGTATTTGGTTTATTAAAACAAGATGATAAGGTCTATACAAAAATAGCACCAGATTGTAAAAGTGTTACTCTACAAGGGATTATCAAAGATAAAGCCAGCATTGATAACGTCATCCACTCAGATGGTTGGCGTGGGTATAATAAACTTGTAGACTTTGGTTATAAGAAGCATTTTAGGGTGCATCATAGCAAGAATGAATTTGCTAGAGGCAATTCACATATTAATGGCATAGAATCATTTTAGGGTTATGCTAAAAATAGACTGGTAAAATTTAAAGGCATGGATAAAAAAGATGTTGTGTTACATCTTAAAGAATGAGGGTTTAGGCTCAATAATTCAAAGCAAATGTAATCCTCCCATTTTTAACCACTGCTAAAAATAGAATTTCCGTTGTTTAAATAGCCTCAAGTAGCTTTCTTGGTGGAATACCACCAATCGAACTATGAGGTCGTTCGTTATTATATACCCACATCCATTGTATTGCTAACGATTGAGCGTGCTCAATCGAATCAAAAATATGCATATTCAACCATTCGTTTCTTGCTGTTCTGTTAAATCTTTCTATATAGGCATTTTGGGTTGGTTTGCCTGGTTGTATATACATAAGCTCAATATCCATTGCTTGTGCCCATTCTCTGAGTATATGAGATATATATTCTGGACCATTATCACATCTGATGGCTTTGGGTTTGCTACGCCATTGAATAAGTTGCTCTAATGATTGAATCACTCGTTGTGCTGGTAATGAGTGGTCTATTTCAATGCTTAGACACTCTCTGTTGTAATCATCAATCACATTAAAGGTTCTAATTTTTCTACCTGTATTTAAAGAGTCTGACATAAAATCCATTGACCAAATTTGATTGATTGTCATTGGTACGCTTAAAGCTTGTGGCTTATCGCGTTTGATTCTTCTTCTAGGCTTAATCCTAAGATTGAGTTCTAGTTGCCTGTAAATACGATACACACGCTTGTGATTCCACCTAAAACCTTTTATGTTACGTAAATACATAAAGCACAATCCAAATCCCCATTGCTTGTGTGTTGTGGTTAATCGCAATAACCAATCAGCAATTAGCTCATTCTCGGATGATAACTTTGGCTCGTACCGATAACATGTCTCGCTGATCTTAAAAGCCTGGCAAGCTAATCGTGCTGTTACTCTGTGTTTATTGATACTCTGCTTGACCATCTTCTTACGTAAAGATGGTCTTAAAACTTTTTTGTTAATGCCTCTTGTACAATCATTGCCTTTAAGCGCTCATCGGCGTACATCTTCTTAAGCCTTGTATTCTCTGCTTCAAGTTCTTTAAGTCTAGTTATCATTGATGTATCCATGCCGCCATATTTAGCACGCCATTTATAAAAAGTGGCACTGCTCATACTGTGCTCTCTGCATAGTTCAGATACTGGCGTACCTGCTTGTGCTTAATTAAGAATTTGCATGATTTGTGAATCTGATTTACGTGTTGTTTTCATTTGAATCTCCTTATGTTTTGATTATAAGAAAATTCTACTTTTATTGGGTGTTAATTTTTGGGAGGATTACAAACCCACCCTTGGGTATTAAGCTTAAGGGTAATTTTTAGTCAATATGTAAAACTGCTAAAAATGCTTCTTGAGGGATGTTTACTCTACCCACGCTGCGCATACGTTTTTTGCCTTTTTTCTGCTTGTCAAGTAGTTTGCGTTTGCGTGAAACGTCGCCGCCGTAGCATTTGGCAGTGACATTTTTTCTGAGTGCTTTTACGTTTGAGCGTGAAATAATTTTAGAACCGATACAAGCTTGAATAGCAACATCAAACATTTGTCTTGGAATAAGTTCTTTCATCTTTTCAGCCAACTCACGTCCTTTACGCACAGAATCATCTCGGTGAATAATCAGTGCTAACGCATCTACTGGCTCTTGGTTAATCATGATATCTAGACGAATCAAATCAGCTTCTTGATAGCGCTCAAAATGATAATCCATGGAGGCAAAACCACGTGATACAGATTTTAATCGGTCAAAAAAATCAAGCACAACTTCATTGAGTGGTAATTCGTAAATAAGGGACACTTGTCTACCCATATAAGTGATGTTTTTTTGCACGCCACGTTTTTCCACGCACAAATTAATTACCGCACCTACGTATTCGTCTGTCACTAAGATATTTGCGGTAATAATTGGTTCTCTAAATTCAGCAATACTTTGATTGGCCGGCATTTTTGAGGGACTATCTACTCTATAAACAGCGCCTTTAGTGTCAAGAATTTCATAAATAACAGTCGGTGCAGTGGTAATTAAATCAAGGTCGTATTCACGCTCCAAACGCTCTTGAACAATTTCCATGTGCAGCAAACCTAAAAATCCAATGCGAAAACCAAAACCCAGTGCGTCTGAATTTTCAGGTTCATATTGCAACGCAGCATCGTTTAGTCGAAGCTTTGCCAGTGCGTCACGAAACTTCTCGTAATCTTCGCCAGAAATGGGGAAAATACCTGCAAATACACGAGGTTGTACTGGTTTAAAACCTTCCAAAGGTTCTGATGCAGAATTTTTAGCACCTGTAATGGTGTCTCCCACTGGTGCGCCATCAATGTTTTTAATACTGGCAATTAAAAATCCGACTTCTCCTGCTTTTAAGCTGTCTGTTTTTTTGCGCTTAGGTGTGAACACACCCACTTCATCTACCAAATGCTCTTCACCATTTGAGAAAATCTTAATTTTTGTTTTAGTCTTAATTTCGCCGTCAATCACGCGAATTAAAGACACCACACCTAAGTAGTTATCAAACCAAGAGTCAATGATTAAAGCTTTAATAGGCGCATCAACATCGCCTTTAGGAGCGGGTATTTTTTCTACAATTTGTTCTAAAATATCCTCAATACCAATGCCTGATTTGGCACTGGCATGAACTGCATCATGCGCCTCAACACCAATTACATCTTCAATTTCATCCACCACACGCTCAGGGTCTGCCGCTGGCAAGTCAATCTTATTAAGTACAGGTACAACTTCTAAATCTTGGTCTAGTGCCGTATAGCAATTTGCAACCGTTTGCGCCTCAACCCCTTGTGATGCATCAACAATAAGCAACGCACCCTCACAAGCAGAAAGTGAGCGAGAGACTTCATAAGAAAAATCCACATGACCAGGTGTGTCAATAAAATTCAATTGATAAGTTTCACCATTTCTAGCATGATAATCAAGTGTGACACTTTGAGATTTAATGGTAATACCGCGCTCTTTTTCAATGTCCATAGAATCCAGAACTTGCGCCGACATTTCCCGATCACTCAAACCACCGCAAAACTGAATAAAGCAATCAGCAATGGTTGATTTGCCGTGGTCAATATGAGCAATAATTGAAAAATTACGAATGTTTTTCATGTGATAAAATAGATTTTTTTAAGCACGTCATTATACAGCCATGAATAAACTTCAACCAATTACCTGCACCGCTACAAGTGATTTAGAAATAAACATTCCAGATACTCAAGGACACAACATTGTCTTGTATTTTTATCCCAAAGATGCCACCCCAGGGTGCACCACTGAAGGACAAGATTTTAGAGATAATCATCAAGCTTTTGTAGATGCCAATACGGTGATTTATGGTGTTTCAAAAGATGATTTAACCAAACACGAAAAATTTAAAGACAAGCAAAATTTCCCTTTTGAATTGATTACTGATGTTGATGGCACTTTGTGCGAATTGTTTAATGTCTGGCAGTTAAAAAAGTTTATGGGGCGTGAGTACATGGGTATTGTGCGTTCTACTTTTTTGATTGATGCTGATGGCAACATCTTAAAACATTGGGATAAAGTTAAGATCAAAGGTCATGCTGAGGAAGTTTTAGCTTATTTGCAAACACTATGAGCAACGTAGATTTTAACGAAATTGATAAATTCTCCGCCCTAGCATCACGCTGGTGGGATAAAAACTCTGAATTTAAACCTCTGCATGATATTAATCCACTCAGGCTAAATTATATCAAACAGCAGTGTAGCGGCTCACTCAAGAATAAAAAAATCCTTGACGTTGGCTGTGGTGGTGGCATCTTAGCAGAATCTCTTGCTTTAGAAGGTGCGATTGTAACAGGCATTGATATGGCAGAAGCTTCTCTTGAAGTTGCCAAATTGCACTTGCTTGAGTCAGGTTTAGAAGTAGATTATCAAAAAATTCCCGTGGAAGAATTTGCCGAGCAACACACCGAAAAATTTGATGTTGTTACTTGCTTAGAAATGCTGGAGCACGTGCCAGATCCAAGCTCTATTATTAAATCCTGCGCAATACTCGTCAAACCAGGTGGACAAGTTTTTTTCTCAACCATTAATCGCAATACTAAATCTTATTTATTTGCGATTATTGGTGCTGAATATATTCTTAAACTGTTACCACAAGGCACTCATGATTGGGATAAATTTATCCAACCCAGTGAAATAGACGAGTGGGCAAGGCAATCCAAGTTGTCTCTTAAAGGTATGATTGGTATGATTTACAACCCATTTACTAAGACATATAAATTAGCAGATGATGTCAGTGTTAATTATTTATGTTTTTATCAAAAATAAATTTTACCTAGTATGGAAATAATAACCAGCACAAAATTAGAAAAAATCCTATCTAAGCATAAGCTAATACTAAGCGCCTTACTACTAACATTAAACTTACAAATCAACGCACTTTCACCCAACGAAATGCTGATAATTATTGGCGTGGTAAAATATTACAATGAAAACTGTAGTGGGTTAAATTCAGCAGGGTCTCAACGAATGAACAAAGGCTTAAAACGCTTTAAAATGTATAAAACGCCTATACTTGTATTAGAGCAACACCCTCTAGCCATATCTAGTTATCAAACCGCAGAAAAATTTGGTTGTTCTGGCACTAAGAATGAGGCTTATAAAGCAGGGTTTGGTCAATATATCAATTAGTTTTCTGTTTCTAAAACTACAAACGCCACAGCGTTAAATTTTTCATCTGACAAACTAAGATGCGCCTGTTTAATGTTTTTATTCACAAGGTATAAGCGTAATTTTTCGCTGGGAATAAAATACGGCTTGCCGTTTTCATTATTACGTACGGTTAAATCTTGAAAACTAACAATCTTACCAATACCTGTACCCAAAGCCTTTGCAAAAGCCTCTTTAGCGGCAAAACGTTTAGCGCAATAAGCGGCGTTATCGCCTTTATTGGCGAATAAGGCTTGTTCGTGTTCGGACAACACACGCCTTACAAAGCCTTGTTTGTTTTTGCTTAATATATGCTCAACACGTTTGATGTTAATAATATCAGTGCCTACGCCATAAATCATAATCTTGCCTCTAGCATTAATGTTTTCATCTCACGAGTGGCGACCTCAAGCCCGACAAACACGGCTCTGGCAATAATTGAATGCCCGATATTAAGCTCAACAATTTCGGGTAATTTAGCAATAGCAACTGTGTTTTCCAAGGTTAACCCATGTCCTGCATTGACTTGCAGATCAATTGAGTGTGCATAAGTGGTCATGGTTTTAATTTTTTCAAGTTCTACTAGTTGTGCCTTATCAGTTGCGTTGGCATAGTGCCCAGTATGCAGCTCAATCACAGGCGCACCACACTCGCGTGCCGCATCAATTTGATCCTTTTGTGCGTCAACAAATAAAGAGACAATAATTTGTGACTCACTCAAACATAGGCAAACGTCTTTCATTCTGGGTATTTGTGATGCTACATCAAGCCCACCTTCGGTGGTTAACTCCTCACGCTTTTCAGGTACAAGACAACAATTCTGAGGTTTAACTTTGCTAGCAATGGCAATCATTTCATCTATTGCTGCCATTTCTAGGTTCATTTTTGTAGTGAGTTGATTGCGTAGAATTTCAACATCAGCATCTTGAATATGGCGTCTGTCTTCACGTAAATGTAGCGTGATGCTATCTGCGCCTGATTTTTCACACAATAAAGCTGCCTCTATCGGCGAGGGGTAGTTTGTACCTCTGGCCTGTCTAATGGTAGCGATATGATCAATGTTAATTCCTAAATAAATACTCATTGTTTTTATGGTTTAGTAAAAAATAAAGACCGACTTTTTAAGGGCTTATCGCCCAAAATAAAACTTAAGCGCTGTCTGTTCAAATCACGACAAACTTTTAATTGTTGTAAGTCTGGTCTGTTTTCAATTGTCTCTAGTAGCAATTGATTGATTAATTTTCCTGATATTTTACCCAAAGAATTGGGGGAGAATCCTGCTTGGGATTGATGTTCATAATAACCATTTAGGTTAATTTCATTGCCATTAATATCAGTTTCAAAATCAATACCATAACCCAACTCAGCCAATAAATTGTTTTCAAATATCCTTAAATGCCAACGCCTAGCGCTTTGCTTTAAACACCCCGCTTGACTCATAAATTGCTGATAGTGTTTAAATAGTCTAGAGTGCGGGTCTTGCTCATGCAATAATCTTGATATTAACTCGTTTACATACATACCCAATATCAATTCTTCGCCCTTAAAATTTCTAGGCATATCATCAATCTCCCAATGACTTAACGCCTTTAACTCACCCCTACCTGAGAATGAAATACTTAAATGTTGAAACATCTGAATATGAGTTTTTGAACCTCTAAGACCCCTACCAACCAAGCGAATTTTGCCAAAATCACGGGTAAAAAAATCAAGTAGCAGTGATGAATCTTTAAAAGCCCGGCGATGAATTAAAAAAGCAGGCGTTAATTCAACTTTAGTCATATCCTAAAGAGGCTAATGCACGCTTATCGTCAGACCAGCCCTGTTTAACCTTAACCCAAAGCTTTAAGAATACTTTTCTATCTAAAAATCCTTCGATACTTTTTCGTGCTTCAGTGCCAATCAGTTTGAGCATGCTACCTTTGTTACCAATAACGATATTTTTTTGCGAGGCTTTGTCAACAAAAATACGGGCAGAAATTCGCTGTAGGTTACCTTCTTGTTCAAATTGTTCAATTTCAACGGTTAAATCATAAGGTAATTCGTCTTCTAAATGGCGCATGAGTTTTTCTCGAATAAATTCAGCAACAATAAATTTTTCACTTCTGTCGGTTATATAATCAGCATCAAAAATAAGAGTTTGTTTTGGTAAATATTGCAAAACTAATTGACGCAATGCGCGGGTATCATTTTTTTTAAATGCTGACAAGGGGAATAAATCTGTTGGCTGATATTTTTGAGAAACTTTGTCTAAAAATGGCAATACCTCTTGCGTAGATTTTAGTTTATCAATTTTGTTAATACATAAAATAACAGGCACCTCTACTCGAGTGATATGCTCCAAAACTCTTGAATCCTCTTTGGTCCATTTGCCTACTTCTGTTAGCCACAAAATAACATCTACATCTGCTATGGTTGAACTGGCTGCTCTGTTCATATAAGAATTAATGGCTTTGGAGTTACCCATATGAATGCCTGGCGTATCCACAAATACCATTTGATAATCATCAGTTGTGTCAATAGCGTGAATACGATGGCGCGTGGTTTGCGGACGATGC
Source organism: Candidatus Ruthturnera sp. Tsphm01 (assembly GCA_030142985.1). Classification (GTDB taxonomy): domain Bacteria; phylum Pseudomonadota; class Gammaproteobacteria; order PS1; family Pseudothioglobaceae; genus Ruthia. The sequence goes on from CP125320.1 coordinate 909,612, forward strand.
GAAGTGATGGATAATTTCTGCCCAATTAATTCATTAATAAGCGTAGATTTACCAACATTAGGACGCCCAACAACTGCAATAAAACCTGACTTAAAATTTGGCTTAGTGGTTTCATTACTCGTTTTAAGTTGTTTAGGATTCATGATTATTTTAGTTTTTTTAACAAGGTTTGTGCGCAAGATTGTTCTGCTTTTTTAATGCTTTTAGCAGATTGGCTAACTTGCAAGTTTTGATCCTTTAAAAGGCAATTTATTGTAAATATTGCATTGTGATCTTTGCCTGTTGTATCAGTAAGTTCATATTTTGGTAAAATGTTGCCACGCTTTTGTAAGTATTCTTGTAATTGTGTTTTTGGGTCTTTTAGTGAATTATCTAGGCTGATATTGCTTAATAACGCTTCAAAAAGACCCAAGATAACTGTGTTTGTGGTTTCAAAATTAGAATCTAATAACACTGCACCAAAGATTGCCTCAACAGTATCTGCCTGAATAGATTCGCGTCTATAACCACCGCTTTTTAACTCACCAGAACCTAAAATCAAACTGTTTGATAGGTCTAATGCAACACCTAACTGCGCTAAGGTTTGACCTCTAACTAAGTGTGATCTTAACCGGGATAGTTTACCTTCGTCAATATGAGGAAAACGCTGATAAAGCTCTTTCGAGATTACCACGCCCAAAATACTATCGCCTAAAAATTCTAAACGTTCGTTATTGTTTTTGCCTATAGAACAATGAGTTAAGGCAAGTTTTAACAAAGACAAATCTTTAAATTGGTAATTAATTTTCTTTTGTAATTTTTCCATTACTTTGTATCAGCCTTTACAAACGAACAATGTGTTTATAATACGTTCTTATTATAACTTTAAGCCTTTTTTTATGTTTTGGCAAGAAGATTCTAAAAAAGAATATTTTACGCTGCCTGAAGCCATACAAGATACCGTGTTTAATGTCTTTGCTAAGATTTTACCTATTGATCATAGCTTTTTACTAGCACAAGCACTACTTAAACACTTGCCATGGCTTGATGAGGTGAATGCTGGTATATTTAATATCAGTGTGGCAGATGGTAACGGCTGGGCACAAAATCACAAAAGTGGTTTTTACTACCCCTCTAAACGCTCAAAACTAACTATTAGAGCACCAAAAGATAAACTTGGTGAAACTCAGCAATTACTTGGTAAAACACTAGATTTGGGTCAATATCAAATAGAGATTATCAAATCTTTAAAACCAAAATTACTCAGCGATATGCCTGTGCTATTTGCAAAAAATATTGCCTATAATAAAGTAATGAGTGAGGAGGATTTCTTGCAAGTAACTTTTGAACAATTAAAAATGCTTGGTATTTCTGTTAAAAAAATGATGGCTGGTCTTGAAAATAACATTAAAACCGACACTCACATTATCCACACTCGTTCGCTAATGGTAGCTGATTTAAACAAAGATGAATCAGTATTATTACAAGAAAAAGGTCTTGGTGATTATCGGTTATTAGGCTGTGGATTGTTCATTCCTCACAAAGACATCACAAGTATTTAACTTGCATTAAAAGAATTTTAGTACTACAATTAAACCATTAAACAACTCTCTCTCAAGGATAAATTATGCGCGCTTTAATACTATTATTTTCCCTACTTGTCTCGTTTTCATCTATTGCAATTGAGCCTTTGAAAGAAGGTGAATTTCTAGGTGCCAAGATTATTGACGAAGTGCCTGATTGGTTTAAGTCTTCTTTTATGGATTTTTCTGAAGATCTGGAAGAAGCAACAGACAATAACAAACATGTAATGATTTACTTTCATCAGGATGGCTGTCCTTATTGCGCCAAATTAGTTGAAGATAATTTTCACAATGCCTCTTTAATTGCTAAATTACAAAAAGATTTTGACGTTATTGAGACAAATATGTGGGGCGATAGAGATTTGACTGACTGGCAGGGCAGAGAATTGACAGAAAAAGAATTTTCAGCTTTGATGAAAGTGCAGTTCACCCCGACCCTTGTATTTCTAGATTCAAAGGGTGATAGTATACTTAGACTTAATGGCTATCAATCGGTTGAAAAAATGCACACAGCACTTGACTATGTTTCTGCCAAAAAATATCTAAATCAAAGTTTTTCTAGTTATATCAATAATCTTAAAAAGGACAAAATAGGCAGCCTTAACAAAAATTCATTATTCGAAACACCACCACACATACTATCTCGCAGTAAAACCTTACCCGCGCAAAACTATTTGGCTGTTTTTTTTGAAGAGCCTAATTGCCAAGAATGTAACACTTTTCATCAAACACTTATACAGTTAGAACAAACCAAAGCCTTATTAAAAACCATGCAAGTGGTGCAGCTCAATGCCTTATCAGATGCTAAAATTATCACCCCATCAGGCAAGCGAAGCACTGCTAAGAAATGGTATGAAGATTTAAAACTTACTTACAAGCCAGCTATTGTTTTTTTTGACAAGCAGGGCAAGGAAATTATCAGGAAAGATGCTTTTTTTAAAGCTTATCACTTCCACGGTATTATGACTTACATTACTTCAGGGAATTATAAACACCAGCCAAACTTTCAGCGTTATTTAGAAGATAAGTCAGATAGGCTTCGCACCCAAGGCATTACAGTAGATATTTGGAAATAATTTAAATTGCAACTGGTGCTTTGATAGGCGCGTCAAACACATAATTTATAAACTCAAAATCCTCGCAACTATAATCAAAAATACTCTTAGGTTTGCGTTTGATTTTAAGTGTTGCTAATGCTTTTGGAGTGCGAGCTAATTGTGTTTTTACCTGCTCAGTATGGTTGGAATAAATATGACAATCACCACCACTCCAAATAAAATCACCCAATTTCAAATCACACTGCTGCGCCATCATATGCGTTAATAATGCATATGATGCAATGTTAAATGGTACACCAAGAAAAATATCTGCACTTCTTTGGTACAACTGGCAAGACAACTTTCCATTGGCAACATAAAATTGAAAAAATGCATGACAAGGTGGTAATGCCATGTTTTCCAATTCGCCAACATTCCAAGCTGAAACAATAATTCTACGAGAATCTGGTGTGCTTTTGATTTGCTCTACCACTTGCGAGATTTGATCAATGCTTTCACCTCTAGCATTTTGCCAATAACGCCACTGTGCGCCATAAATTGGACCTAAATCCCCATTTTTATCCGCCCATTCATTCCAAATCCTCACGCTATTTTCTTGCAAATATTTAATGTTGGTATCACCACTAAGAAACCACAGCAACTCGTGCACAATCGAAGGCAAATGTACGCGCTTGGTAGTTACGAGTGGAAAGCCCTTGGATAAATCAAAGCGCATTTGATGTCCAAACAAACTAGTTGTTCCTGTGCCTGTTCTGTCAGTTTTCCTGACACCAGTATTTTTAACCAGTCTTAAAAAATCTAAGTATTGTTTCATACTACCCCCTTTTTAAGATATGCTTTTCGCAATAGCACAATACCAAGTGCTATCATTGGCAGGCTTAATAATTGCCCCATGGTAAGCCAACCAAAAGCCAAATAACCTAACTGCGCATCTGGCACTCGAACAAACTCAATTATAAATCTAAATAAACCATAGAAGATCAAAAATAATGCCGAAATTGACATCGGCGGACGCAATTTGTTACTAAACATCCAAAGAATAATGAATAAAACTAAACCCTCTAAAAATGCCTCAAATAGTTGTGATGGATATCGACTCACACCCTGTTGCTCAATGTACATACCAAATGGGCTGGTGGTTATTTTACCCCAAAGTTCGCTATTAATAAAATTACCCATTCTGCCAAACCCCAGCCCTAATGGCACAAGTGGCGCAACAAAATCCATTGTGGTAAAAAAAGTTTTGTTATATTTTCGGTTAAATAAAACCATTGCCAACAACACACCCAAAAAACCACCATGGAACGACATGCCGCCATCTTGAATAGCGAAAATTAATAAAGGGTCGGATAAAAAATTTGGCAAATTATAAAACAACGCATAGCCTAAACGACCACCAAAAATCACACCAATTGCACCATAAAAAATTAAATCTTCAATTTGTTGCGTATGCCAGTTGTTAAGCTGTTTGGCGCGACAATTCGCCAATAAATAAGCCGCTAAGAAAGCCATCAAATACATTAATCCATACCAATAAATTTGTACAAAGCCTAAATCTAGTGCAATTGGGTTAATGACTGGGTAAATCATACTTAATACTCCTAATGGTGCGCTCGAGGTGATTCGAACACCCGACATTTAGCTTCGGAGGCTAACACTCTATCCATCTGAGCTACGAGCGCATAGACAAAAGTTGTTAAAATTAACTCTCTTTAGAGCAGAACACTGCTTGTATATTAGACACCAATTTTAGAACTTTGATATCCTTAATTTTGCATAGTATTTTGTTACCATTACGCCGAGATTCGACGATATTTTTAGTTCTAAGAATGTCGATATGTTGTGAAATATTAGATTGTGAAGAGCCAACCTTTTTTACAATTTCTAATACGGGTAATTCGTCATCTTTCAATGCACATAAAATCTTTAAACGTAGTGGGTGTGCCATTGCTTTTAAAGCTCTTGTTGCTTTTTCAATATCCTCTTCTTCTTCTAATAATGTTATTTTGCCCATAATCACATTCCTTCATTTCTTTAAAATTAATCAAAGTCTGCCTAACATGCCATAAATACCATATCGCCTAACTTTGATTAATACCATCTTTTGATAATAGTTAATCAGACTGTCATTATTGAGCACAATATCAAAAATCTGCCACTGTTTGTTCTTATTTTGATGGAACAACAAATCAAGATAAATACCACCAAATGAAGTATACCCATTGACTTTAAGTTGCACTGCGATTGAACCTCCCATTATTGGCCTAGCAGATATAAATTGAAACGAGGTAGAGTTTACTTGGGACAATCTTGTCAATAAAGTTGTCATCATATTGCTTTTCAGTCTGTTGACAAAAAATCTGGCTTCCTCCCAACCCAAACGATTATTAGTCACCAGTAAAACTTCATTGGCAATGTGGTTAAAGTCAAATAGTGGTGCAATTTCTTTTTCAACAAAAAAATTAAGCATTTTTGACGAATATGCCATGGTTGATAACTGATTAAGTTTTACAATCGCTGTTTGTATTGCCTGAACTGGGCCATTGTCTTGTGCTACTTTTTCCGCAAAAGCACCTAATGAGACAACCATCATTAAAGCCAACAAAATTACATTTAACCTTCTCATTTCTTCTCCATCTTTTAAAAGTAAAAAAAACCAATGTAAAATTTAAAATAACAATATTGCTTTCACGGTATTATATTTAAACTTTCTATAAGAATATGATTATATTATGACTTTCTTGAACTTTTTTAAATATTCACTATTTTTAACGCTTTTTTATATACTCTTTGGCATTTATACACCCGTATTAGCTAAAATCGATACTGAAAAACAAAAAATAGAAGCTTTTTTCAAAGACCTTAAGACGTTTACAACTGTTTTTAGCAATATTAAACAGATATACGTTGATGATGTTGATGACAAAAAACTATTTAACCACGCTATTAAAGGCATGGTTAGTGGGCTAGACCCACATTCAGGTTATCTTGAGCCTAAAGAACAGAAAAACCTGCTTGAAAGTGCCTTAGGTAAATTTGGCGGTCTTGGTATTGTCATTGGCATGAAAGATGAGGCTATTCAAGTTATCTCTCCTATTGACGATACACCTGCCTATAGGGTTGGCATTCAAGCAGGTGATTTAATTGTAAAAATTGGTGACAAACTAGTACGTGGCATGACTTTGGAGGATGGTGTTGAGTTAATGCGTGGTAAGGCAGGTACTGACATCCAAATTACTATTGTGCGTAAAAATAAGAAACCCTTTGTTGTTAATATTACTAGAGAAATTATTACTATTATCTCGGTTAAAGGCTATTTATTGGAAAAAAATATTGGCTATATACGTATCTCTAGTTTTCAAAATCCAACAGAAAAACTACTCAAGCAGACTTTTAATGACCTGGTTGAAGAGAACAATGCCCAACTTAACTCATTAATTCTTGATTTAAGAAACAATCCAGGCGGCGTTCTAAATGGCGCAGTTGATGTATCAAATTTATTTCTTGATAAGAAAGGATTGGTGGTTTACACCAAAGGCAGAATTCCAAGCTCAAACCTTAAATACAAAACCAAGTCAGGTGATATTATGCAAGGATTGCCTATTGTTGTGCTGATCAATGAAGGATCAGCTTCTGCATCAGAAATTGTCGCAGGCGCATTACAAGATCATAAACGTGCTATTATCATGGGCAGTACTTCATTTGGAAAAGGCTCGGTACAAACCATTCTTGAACTTCAAAAAGGCTATGGACTTAAACTCACAACTGCCAGATATTACACGCCAAATGGACGCTCTATTCAAGCCAAAGGTATTGTACCTGACATTGAACTAAAAAACATAAGTCTAGAAAATGAAGTAGAAAAGTCAGTAATTAAAACCAAGGAAAAAGACCTTGATGGTCACTTAGAGGTTGAAAATTCTTCTAAATTATCCTCTGAAGAAATACTAAACACTCAAAAAAAAAATAAAGAAAAACAAAACAAAACAACCATTGAAAAATTGAAAAAAGATTATTTTGTGCATGAGGCTATGAATTTATTAAAGGCTTTAACGATTTTAAATAATCAATAATAGCAATTACACTTTCTGTCGCCAATCAAAAAGGCGGTGTCGGAAAAACAACAACGGCTGTTAATTTAAGCGTGGCATTAAAAGCCATTAAAAAGCATGTATTACTTATTGATATCGACCCCCAAGGTAATGCAACGATGGGCTGTGGTATCGATAAATACAACCTTAATTACTCTATTTGCGAGTTGTTATTAGACGAATGTAGTATCGAAAAAGCCATTACTCATGTTGATGAATCTGGTATAGATGTGCTGGGCTCTAATACTAACCTTATTGCCGCTAAAGTTGTTTTATTGCGTAAAAACAATTCTGAATATAAATTCAAAAAAGCAATTGCTAAAATTAGCTCTGAGTATGACTACGTCATTATTGACTGCCCACCCTCACTTAATAGTTAAGCATTAATGCTCTTACTGCATCAGATGGTATTATCATCCCAATGCAATGTGAATACTACGCATTAGAAGGTCTGAGTGCATTAATACAAACGATTGATAAAATTAAATCAACCACCAATCCTAACTTGGAGATTATAGGTTTAATACGTACAATGTTTGATACAAGGAACAACTTATCCAATGAAGTGTCCATTCAATTGCTTCAATATTTTTCACACAGAGTCTTTAAAACAATCATCCCTAGAAATGTAAAATTAGCAGAAGCGCCAAGTTTTGGACAAGATGTGATTAGTTATGCAAGATTATCCAAAGGAGCAATTTCTTATATCTCCTTAGCCAGCGAAGTGCTAAGGAAAACGTTAATTAATTAATATGGCAAAAATTTCAAAACTAGGGCGTGGGTTAGATGTATTGCTAGGGCAAGTTCCTTCTACAAGAGAGCAATCTGACTCCAAAAATAACTTAAAAATGTTAAATGTTGGCTGGTTGCAACGAGGAAAATTCCAACCTATAGATGACATTGACCTAGACACACTAAATAAGCTGGCCAGCTCTATCACTTCACAAGGTGTTATTCAGCCATTGGTTGTGCGTAAAGTAGACCGTGATAAATATGAAATCATTGCTGGCGAACGACGTTGGCTTGGCTAGCAGCAAAAATTTCTGGTTTAAATGAAATGCCTGTTATTATTCGTAAAATTGATGATCAAGTAGCACTTGCTATTGGTCTGATTGAAAACATCCAGCGCGAATCCTTAACACCACTTGAAGAGGCGAAGGCACTACAACAACTCATTGAAGATTTTAAAATGACCCATGAAGAAATTTCCAACGTTGTTAATCGTTCCCGCTCTACAGTGAGTAATTTAATTCGCCTATTACAACTTAACAATGCTGTTAAACAATTGCTTAGCAATGGCGATATAGAAATGGGTCATGCGCGAACTCTTTTATCACTAACAAAAGAGCAGCAACTTGATGTGGTTAATCAAGTTATTAAAAAATCTTTATCTGTTCGTCAAACTGAAAAGTTGGTCAAAAAAGTACTCAATCCAACACCTAAAAAATCAACTTCAATTGAGCCGTATATCTTAGAATTAATGCAAACTTTAAGTAAAAAGTTAGCATTAAAAACTGAAATTAAACCAAATGACAATCAAAGGAAAGTTATTATTCATTATCAATCAATAGATGGAGACCTTTGCATAAATCAACTAAAAACCCAACAATCTAGTAAAATAACACCCATCTAAAAACAACTTTAAAAATATCAAAAATGTCTTGGAAAAACACCCAACAAAACTCATTTGCAGATTCTCTTGTTGTAGATCATCAAATCCCTATCAGAACTTGATGATGTACACAACATCATCAACTGGAACGAGATAGAACAAACACTTTCGAACTTGTATTCTTCTATTAAGGGTGCACCCAGTTATCCGCCACTGATAATGTTTAAAATCCTAATCCTTCAAGCTTGGTACGGTCTAAGTGATGAGGCGCTAGAAAAGCAAATTGCCAGAGATTTAATGTTCAGACGTTTTATTGATTTGTCTTTGTCTGAAAATGTGCCTGATCATTCTAGCATTTGGCGTTTCAGGCAACTACTCAGCACCGAGAAATTACTAGCGCCTCTACTAGAGCAAATCAATACCCATCTTGAACAAAATTCAATCATTGTTTCCTTGGGTTCAATCAACATCATTGATGCCACCGTTATAGAAGCCAAACAATCACGCAAGCGTAAAGGCAAGGATGGCAACAACACTCAAGACAAAGAGGCAAAATACAATGTCAAAATAGCAGCCGATGGCAAACGTAAAACCACCTATGGTTTTAAGATGCACGCCAATACCGATGAAGATGGTTTTGTTAAGAAAATGACTTACACTCCAGGTAATGTACACGACTCACAAGAGTTTGATAAATTATTAGAGGTAGAACGCACTAACAGTAAAATAAAAACATGTGGACAAGTCTATGCTGATAGCGCTTATGCCAATAAAAACAATGATGAAAAACTAGGCAAAGAAAATAATAAAATATTGCACCGTGCCTACAGAAACAAGCCTTTAACCAAGCAACAGAAACAAGAGAATAAACAACGCTCATCCATTCGCTATATTGTTGAGCACACTTTTGGACTACTTAAGCTTCATCACGGATTAGCCAAGGCAAGATACCTTGGACTAGAAAGAAACAAAACCAGAGCGTAACTAATTGCCATGAGTCACAACCTTAAAACTGGAATGAACATTTTTAAACAGATGCGAGACTTGCAGGATTGTTGCGTCCAATGAGTGGCAAAAGGGTAAAAATAGAAAAATGTGGCGATGAAAACTCAGATAAGCAAGATGTTTTTTAGGTTTTTATAGAAAAATAGGGAAAATTTTGAAAATATTTTTGAAAAATTGTAAAAGTTGAAATTAGGATGGGGAATTATGAATTACGCAATGGTCTCAGATGAATTAGATAACATTATAAATCACATTAACTAATCAAAACCACCGATTCTATCAAGTTTTAAAGACTCGTCCCAGTGCATCCAAATACCAAATGCTTTGCCAATAACGTATGATTCTGGCACAAAGCCCCAAAAACGAGAATCACTACTACGAGAGCGATTATCGCCCATAACAAAGTAATGTCCTTTTGGTACAGTTAGTTTTACACTTTTAGAGTAGCGATTTGAGTCTAACAAAATATTATGCGGGTTGTCGTCTAATAATTCACGTTTATGCTTAAAGCCTGTCATGGCCGAACCTGACTCAACACCTTGATATGTACCAATATTTTGATTGTTAATTTTTACACTATTCACGTACAAGTTATCTGCATGATAAATTATCTTATCACCTGGAATACCAATGACACGCTTAATAAAATCAGCACCTTGGTATTTTGAATTTTTTTCATAATTAGGGTATCTAAATACAACAACATCCCCTCTTTCAGGCTTTGAAAACTCGATTATTTTTTTATTTAGTATTGGAATATTAATGCCATAATCAAACTTTGATACCAAAATAAAATCTCCTGTTAATAAGGTTGGCATCATTGAATTTGAAGGAATTCTAAAAGGCTCAATAACAAACCCTCGAAGTGCAAATACCAATAATAATACTGGGAAAAATTCAGCTGACCACTGTACTATTTTAGGACGACTTAGATATTTTTCAAATTTGTTAAAGCGCAAAAATAAAACAAAATAAACAACCCTTCTCAAAATTGATTTTTGCGCTAGATCTGTAACTGATGTTTGTGTATGATCAAAAAATAACTGATCAATAGCCACGATAACAAAACTCAATACCAAAAATAAGGCCAAAAATGAAGAAACATCCCATGCAAAAAAAGGTGAAGCGTTTTCAATTGTCATAATAAAAATAAGCGAATTCAAAAAGTAATTATTATATAATAATTACTTTTTAATTAATGGAGAAAGAAAAATGGCATTAACTGATTTAGAAAGAGACGAACACGGCTACCTAAAAAACCTTAATGAATGGAATGAAGACATTGCTCGTGAGTTAGCAACAGAAGAAGGCGTCAACTTAACAGATGACAGTTTCAAATTAATTAATTTTTTACGTGGTGAATACATCAATAACAACGCCAACCAACCTAACGAGCGCAATATGGTTAAAGGCTTAAAAGATGACTGGGAGGGCAAGCTAAGCACTAAAGAGTTATACGCATTATTTCCAAAAGGTCCTGCCAAGCAAGCGGGTAAAATTGCTGGGCTGCCTGAAACAAAACGCAAAGGTGGCTACTAATTTTTAACCTTCCTTTGTTAAAAAAAAGACGCTTATTTAAGTGTCTTTTTTTTATAACTAAATTTCTGTAATATTCATACCTGAAAGATTAGCCAACTCAACAAAATTAGGAAATGAAGTTTTAACATTATCTACACCTTCAATTTCAATAGTGTAATAACACTTTAAAGAGGCAACGGCAAATGACATAGAAACACGGTGATCGTGGTGAGATTTAATCGTAGTGCTGGGTTTTGAAAAAACACCACCTTGAATTTTAATACCATCCTCAAGTACTTCATTTTCAATACCAAGAATGCTTAAACCATCTGCCATCACTTGAATACGATCAGACTCCTTAACCCTTAATTCTTTAGCACCAGTTAGTATGGTTTCACCCTTGGCGCAGCTCGCTGCAATAAAAATAATAGGGAGTTCATCAATGGCCAGTGGCACTAACTCCTCAGGAATGCGAATACCTTTTAGTTGTGCTGATTGAATTCGAATATCGGCCAACAGTTCTCCACCAATCTCACGCTCATTTGATAAACTTAAATTAGCACCCATTAACTTCAAAATATCAATAACACCTGTTCGTGTTGGATTGATATTAACACCAACAAGAGTTATGTCTGCTTTTAGTGCTATTGATGCTGCCACCATAAAAAATGCAGCTGAAGATATATCGCTTGGTACTTGTATTGCAAAAGCATTTAACTGAGCACCACCCGTCAAGCATATTTTGTTTTTATTAACATGCACCTTGTAGCCCAAGCCCTTTAGCATGCGCTCAGTGTGGTCTCGTGTGTGTGTTGGCTCTTTAATGCAAGTTTCACCTTGTGCATATAAACCCGCTAAAAGTACACAAGACTTTACTTGTGCTGATGCCACTGGCAAATCATAATAAATGCCTTCTAACGTTTGCCCGCCTTTAATTTTAAGTGGTAATTTACCACTATTACTTTCAATCACTGCGCCCATTTTTGTTAAAGGCTTAATAACTCTATCCATTGGACGTTTTGATAGTGACTCGTCGCCACATAATTCACTGTCAAATGTTTGTGCCGCCAATATGCCAGATATTAAACGAATAGAAGTGCCAGAATTTCCTAAATCAAGTGGCGCTAAAGGTCTTTTTAGCCCATCAAGACCCACGCCATAAATAGTAACATTATCACCATTACGCTCAATTTTAACTCCCATGGCTTGAAAAGCTTTTAATGTTGATAGTGCATCCTCTCCTTCTAGAAAGCCACTGATTTTAGTAACGCCATTAGCTAGGGAGCCTAGCATAATGCTTCGATGGGAAATCGACTTATCACCAGGAACTTTTAAATGACCAGACAATGAATTGGCTGGCTTTGCAACAAATTTACTCATATTTTTTTAACTACCCAGCCAGTTGTCTCGCGCAAATTTAGCCTCTCGAAAGAGTTTTTCCAATGCTTGTGCTTGATTATTTTTAATTAAGTTCGATATTTTTTCTAACGTTTGCTGATAACCCTCAATATGCTTTACAATCTCCTTAGGGTTGTTAATGCAAATATCACGCCACATAAGCGCATCTGATGAGGCGATACGTGAAAAATCCTTAAATCCACCTGCCGCATAACGATAAGCATTTGGATTGTTGCTGATTAAATAATCCATCAACCCATACGCTAACATATGTGGCAAATGAGAGGTCATAGCCAGTAAATCATCGTGCTTTACATCGCTCATAATCTCTACCTTAGCACCGAGCGAGCGCCACAGCCCACTTAATATATCCACTGCCTGAGCATCTGCATTCTCTTCTGGTGTTAGGATGACACGCTTATGGTTAAATAATTGAACATCAATCGCATCAATGCCACTTTTTTCCTTGCCGGCAATTGGATGAGACGGAATAAACCTTGCTGGCATTTGACCAAATACAAATTTGGCAATTTTTATCACGCTGCCCTTGGTACTACCAACATCAGAAATAATAACTGATTCATCAATATGTGGCTTAATCAGTTCTAAAATAGCTTGAAAGCTATTCACTGGCGTTGCAATAATAACCATTTGTACTTGTTTTAAAGCCTGAGCGATATCTAAACTATACACATCAATAACACCCATTTCTTGTGCTTTTTTAAGGTGCAACTCTTGTCTAGAAAAACCAACAATGGTTTTAACTTGGTTAGTTCGTTTTAATCCAGCCGCAAAAGAACCGCCAATTAATCCAACTCCAATAATGCAAATTTTATCTATCATAAGACTGATTTTAACGCCTCTAAAAAATTATTGTTTTCTTTTAACGTACCAACAGACACTCTTAAATAATTCTTCATCTCCACTGGTCGTACAATAAAGCCTTTTGTTAGTAACTTTTGATAAATATCGGTTGCGTTATCAACTTTTAGCGCAATAAAATTTGCAAAAGACTTAATATAAGAAAGTTGTAACTCATCAAACCCTTTTGATAACTGAATTAACCCATTTTTATTAGCAAGTATTGACCTTGTTAAAAAAGAATCATCAGTCAATGCTGATATGGCAGCTATTTGTGCAATGTGATTGACATTAAATGGCTGACGAATACGGTTTAAATAATCAGCCATCTTGGCACTTGATACACTATAACCTACTCTCAACCCTGCTAAAGCATAAGCTTTAGAAAAAGTACGAGTAATGACTAAATTATCAAATTCTTTTAGCCATCCAATCGCCTTATCTTCAATATCTAAATATTCAAAATAAGCTTGGTCCAATACCACAATGACTGATTTTGGCGCTTGTTTTAAAAACCGATAAATAGTTTCATTACTTAAAAGAGTTCCTGTTGGATTGTTTGGATTGGCAATGAATACAAGTTTGGTTTTGTTACTAATTGCCACAAGCATTGCATCCAAATCATGCCCAAAATCCTTAGATTTTGTCACCACTGCCTTTGCACCAAGTGCTTGAGTTACTAAGGGGTAAACCACAAACGCATATTCTGAAAACACCACTTCATCATCAACATCGCAAACATAAGCCCTAGCCAACAGTTCTAAAATATCATTTGAGCCATTGCCTAATGTAATGCAATTAGTGCTAATATTCAAATGCTCACCAATTGCTTGTTTTAGTTCAAAGCCATTGCCATCAGGATATCTGTTAATCTCAATGATGGCTTTTTGAATGTCTTTTTGCACTCTAGGCCCAATGCCCAAAGGGTTTTCATTACTAGCAAGTTTGATGATATGTTCCAGACCCAGTTCACGACGCAATTCAGAAATGGGCTTACCGCCTTGGTAAGGTTTTAATTTTTTAATTGATGGGCAAATATTCATATCATTTTTCTTTATTCATAAGGTGGTATTGTGCCGATTTACTTTTTCAAAGAAAATTAACCCTATTCTCATTGCTATCAACTAACTCTAAAGCATAATTCAATTTATAGCCGAGGGGGTCTTTTAGTAAATATTTCAAAAAGTAGTTTTTCCTCTCTTTTAAGAGTGGATACCAACTCTTTAATGTTATGAAAAGTATACATATTAAAACTACAAAACAGCAGCAGGATACGAACCAAGTATGTTAACTTTAAGTACTCTACTGGCCACTTCTGTTAATGCTAGTTCTACTTTTTTATCGTCTTTGTGTCCCTCAATATCAATTAAAAATATATACTCCCACTTAACACCAGGCATAGGGTGTTTTGCCAGTTGTATCATATTAATATCTTGCTGTTTAAATGGCTCCAACAAATCAAACAGCGCACCAGATTCATGCTTAGTCACAACCAAGAGTGAGGTTTTATCCTCACCAGAAGCAGGAACACCCTCTTTGCCAAGAATTAAAAAACGAGTGACATTACCAGCCTTGTCTTCAATATTTTTGGCAATTCTTTCCAATCCGTATAAACTTAACGCCACTTCTGAGGCGATAGCTGCAGCGCCCACTTCATCTTTAACAATACAGGCAGCCAGTGCATTTGATGCAACTGATTTTAACTCGATGTTTGGATAATGGTTACTCAACCAACGCTGACATTGATCCAGCGCTTGAGAGTGGGCATAAATAACTTTAATCTCTTGTGATTGATTTACACTCATTAGCTGATGCCGAATTGAAATTTCCACCTCACCACAAATTTTCAAATTTTGAGAATAAAGCATATCAACCGTAGCGCCAATCACACCATTAGATGAATTCTCAATCGGCACAACGCCATAATGTGCATTACCATTCTCAACCTGATGAAAAATCTCATCAATACTAGCGCAATCAAGTGTTGACACGCTGTGTCCAAAATGTTTAAGCGCTGCTTCTTGTGTAAAAGTGCCTTCAGGGCCTAAATAAGCAATACTCAAAGGCTGTTCAAGTGCAAGGCAGGCCGACATAATTTGGCGAAAAATATATGCTATGTCTTTGTCTTTTAATAAGCTGTCATTTCTTTTAATAATTGAATGTAGTACTTGCGCTTCGCGTTCAGGTCGATAAAAAATACTATTATTATTTGAGTTTTTTTTCACTTGCGCAACTTCAGCAGCTAATTGTGCACGATTGCCAATTAATAATTGGATTTTTTTATCTAATGCATCAATCCCATCGCGCAGTTCTAACAGTGTTTTTTTTCCCATACTTTATCTCTTAAAGACCTCTAACAGTTAATATACCTTCGACTTGTTTTAAATTATTAATAACCGAAGGCGAAATTTCATACTCAAAATCAACCAAAGTATAAGCGACATTATCTCTTGATTTATTGAGCATATCAACAATATTAGCACCAGAATCTGCAATGGTTGTTGAAATTTGACCTACCATATTAGGAATGTTTTTATGGGTAATGGCCAATCGCTCCTTACCTGCTCTTGACATTGACACTTCGGGAAAATTCACCGAATTGGTAATATTGCCATTTTCTAAATAATCTCTTACTTGGTTTGCGACCATAATCGCACAGTTATCTTCAGCCTCTACCGTTGATGCTCCCAAGTGTGGCAAGGCGATCACTCTGTCATGATTTTTTTTATCATCAATTGGGAAATCAGTCACGTAATACTTAACTTTACCACTATCAAGTGCAGCTATTAAAGCCCTTTCATTAACGATACCGTCACGAGCAAAATTAAGAATGGTTGCATTTTTTGGCAATAAAGCAATACGCTCTTTATTTAATAAGTTTTTAGTGCCTTCAAGTAATGGTACGTGGAATGAAACAAAATCACTGCGTGAAAATAATTCATCAATACTTAACACTTGCTCTACACCTGCAGATAACTTCCACGCACTTTTAATGGTAATACTAGGGTCAAAACCAACAACACTCATCCCCAAAGCATGCGCTGCATTAGCAATTTGCACGCCAATCGCACCCAGTCCAACAATCCCTAAAGTTTTTCCTGGTAATTCAGAACCAGCATAATTTTTCTTACCTTCTTCAATGGCAGTTTTTAAATTATCAAGTGGCAAACTATTAACATAGTGCCAAGCTTGACAAATATTACGACTTGCTAATAACATAGAACTAATGACCAATTCTTTCACTGCATTAGCATTCGCACCTGGTGCATTAAAAACCACCACACCCTTGTTGCTCATTTTATCCAATGGAATGTTATTAACCCCTGCGCCAGCACGGCCAACAACTTTAAGATTGTCATTAATTTCCATATCATGCATTTTTGCACTACGCACTAAAATGACATCAGGATTACTCATTTCTGAGGCTATTTCATAACCATCTCTTGGCAATCTTTCCAAGCCGATTGATGAAATGTTATTAAGTGTAAGTACTTTAATCATTAGACGTTTTCCTTTTCAAATACTTTCATAAAATTCACCAATTCGTTAATCCCTTCTTGTGGCATGGCATTGTAAATACTAGCACGCATGCCGCCCACACTACGATGACCCTTTAAGGTAATTAAATTATTAACTGCGGCTTTTTCTAAAAATAAGCCGTTAAGGCTTTCATCAGCTAGCAAAAATGGCACGTTCATCCGAGAACGATATCTTATTGTTACTGGATTTGAATAAAAATCAGAGCCATCAATAGCATCATAAAGTGTTTTTGCTTTGGTTTGATTAATCTTAGCCATAGCACTCAATCCGCCTTGTTGTTTAAGCCACTCAAATACACGAGATGCCACATACCAAGAATACGTTGATGGTGTGTTATACATTGAATCATTATTCGTTTGCGTTGTATAATCAAACAAGATAGGTTGATTGGCAATCACATTGCCCATTAAATCCTCTCTGACAATCACAATTGTCAGTCCCGCAATGCCAATATTTTTTTGTGCCCCCGCATAAATAACACCATACTTTGATACATCAATTTCGCGCGATAAAATGCTTGATGACATATCAGCAACCAGTGGCATATCTACTTCTGGCACATAATCAAATTCTAAGCCAGCGATGGTTTCATTAGGTGTGTAGTGTAGATAAGCACCATCAGGGTCAATGTTCCAATTTGCAAACGCATCAATATCAGTATATTTATTATCTGAACTATCTGTACAAACATTTATCTCACAATAACGACTGCCTTCAGCAATTGCCTTTTTAGACCAATGACCCGTATGTGCATAATTAGCCTTAGTTTTCCCTCGAAGCAAATTAATCGGCACCATTGAAAATTGAGTCGATGCACCGCCTTGCAAAAACAAAACTTTATAATGATCAGGAATACCTATTAAATCTCTTAAATCTTGTTTTGATTTTTGCGCCATTGCCATAAAATCAGCACCACGATGTGAAATTTCCATAACCGATGCTCTAGCGCTGCCATATTCTAATAATTCACCTTTCATTTG
This sequence comes from Candidatus Ruthturnera sp. Tsphm01, assembly GCA_030142985.1. Taxonomy (GTDB): domain Bacteria; phylum Pseudomonadota; class Gammaproteobacteria; order PS1; family Pseudothioglobaceae; genus Ruthia. The sequence goes on from CP125320.1 coordinate 927,237, forward strand.
TTTTAGTACTTGTACTGGTAACATGGCAGGACCAGCACTAAAGTTATAAACTTGACTCATTTTTACGAACTCCTTATTTAATAAAATAAAAAATTAAAACAATTTTATCAGAACTCAGATATTTAAGCCTATTTAATGTTTAAAGCATATTATAATTCGCATCTATTTTTAGTCATGGAAGTGGGTGAAAATCCTACACTGTCCTCGCAACGGTATTTTTCGATATTCGAAATCAGTCCGATACATAATTAAAAAAATTTAACTTCACGAAGGATGATCATGCAAAAAATCTTACCCATAGTAACGCTTGTCGCCAGTCTTAATGCAAATGCAGTTTTAGGACCTATTCCCATTTACCTTAACACCGAGTATCGTACCGATAATCCAGTTATCGGCTCTATTGCCTCAACGCTTAGTTTTAATGCAGATGATATTAAGGCAACAGGTGCCAATACTTTCCTAGACTTTTTGGCAACTATACCAAGTATCGGCTTGATTAATCCACAAGGCAATATACCTGCTGTATTTATACGCGGTGGCAACTCAGAACACACTTTATTTTTAGTAGACGGTGTGAGCGCTAATGACATCTCATCACCAAATGGTGCAATATCGAATGGATTATTAAGTATTGCACTTAATGATATTGAAAAAGTAGAAATTATTAAAGGTTCTGGTTCAGTTTTGTATGGTTCATCAGCAATTGTGGGCATAATTAGTATTACCACCAAAAAAGGTGCTGATGGCAAAAGTGCCACAGTAAGCACTAAATTTGGCACACACAACTCTAAAACTTACGCACTATCAGCAAGTAGCGGCAACAAAAATGGCTTTGTGAGATTCACCCATAACAAATACACGACTGATGGCATTAATGCCAAAACTGGCGATACAACTGATGAGAAAGATAGTATCAGCAATCAAACCACACAAATCAAAGCTGGCAACGAGCACTTTGATGTAAGTTATTTAGAAAGCAGAAATAAAACTGAATATGATGGCTTTGGTGGCACAGATACTGGCGAATTAGGCGATAGAAAATTAAACAAAATAGCCATTAGTGCAAACAAAAAATTTAATAATACTTGGAAATCTAAATTATCTTTTGTGCAAATTAAAAGTAAAAGAAATAGTGGCACAAATGCTAATACTATTGGTGATAAATTTAAAAGCACAAGCATCGTCATTCTAAATGATATCAACCTTGATGACTCTTTATTAAACATTGGCGTGTCCAAAAAAAATGATGAAAACACTACAGATAATCAAAAACTCTCTAATAAAGAAATCTTTGTGCACTGGCAAAAAAATATTGGCACTATTGATATTAATACAGGTGTTCGCCATATTAAACACAGTAGATTTGGTAATAAAAATATTTACAATATAGGCATCGCTAAGTATCTTGAAAATGGTATTAAATTAACCAGTAGTTATGGCACTGCATTCAATGCACCATCTTTAGAAAGGATATACAGCTCGATTGGCAACCCTGACTTACAACCAGAAACCTCAAAAGACATTGAACTTGGTGCAAAAAAACAACATAGTTGGGGGCAAACCAGCATCAATATTTATAAAAATAAAATGAAAAATAGAATTGCTTATGATGGCACTTACAATGCTGGCATTCCAAATTATTTTAATAGTGGAGAGTTAAACGCTAAAGGTGTTGAGCTGTTTATTAATACTAATATCCAAGGTTACAATATCAGTTTCAACCATGACTATAATAAAAGTGAAACTACTAACAATGGAGAAACTGCAAAAGGTCAAAGCCCTAGACGACCAAAAAATACAAGCAATTTAACCATTAACAAAGAATATGGTAAGTTTCATTTTAATGTACAAATAATTAAAAAATCTTCAAGCTTGGATGATACTACTTATGATGGTTTAGGCGATTCTAAACTAAAGGGCTATACCTTGGTTAACTTATCAAGCAATTACAGTCTTAATAATAAAGTCAAAATATCACTAAATATAAAGAATGCTTTTGATAAAAATTACACAACCGTCACAGATTATAACCAACTTGGTAGAATAATTGAGTTGGGTCTAGATTATCAATTCTAAACGCACCTTATTATCATAGAGTAGTGGCAAAAACAGTGCTTACGCTCTATATTTACTTAAACAAGACCAAAGTATTAATCTTGTAAGGCTTTTTTTTATCACGGTCAATAAGAAATTTTGGCGTATGACGATGCATGGCACTCGTATTGAGAGACCATTGCGTAATTCATAATTTCCCATCCTAATTTCAACTTTTACAATTTTTCAAAAATATTTTCAAAATTTTCCCTATTTTTCTATAAAAACCTAAAAAACATCTTGCTTATCTGAGTTTTCATCGCCACATTTCTCTATTTTTACCCTTTTGCTACTCATTGGACGCAACAATCCTGCAAGTCTCGCATCTGTTTAAAAATGTTCATTCCAGTTTTAAGGTTGTGACTCATGGCAATTAGTTGCGCTCTGGTTTTGTTTCTTTCTAGTCCAAGGTATCTTGCCTTGGCTAATCCGTGATGAAGCTTAAGTAGTCCAAAAGTGCGCTCAACAATATAGCGAATGGATGAGCGTTGTTTATTCTCTTGTTTCTGTTGCTTGGTTAAAGGCTTGTTTCTGTAGGCACGGTGCAATATTTTATTATTTTCTTTGCCTAGTTTTTCATCATTGTTTTTATTGGCATAAGCGCTATCAGCATAGACTTGTCCACATGTTTTTATTTTACTGTTAGTGCGTTCTACCTCTAATAATTTATCAAACTCTTGTGAGTCGTGTACATTACCTGGAGTGTAAGTCATTTTCTTAACAAAACCATCTTCATCGGTATTGGCGTGCATCTTAAAACCATAGGTGGTTTTACGTTTGCCATCGGCTGCTATTTTGACATTGTATTTTGCCTCTTTGTCTTGAGTGTTGTTGCCATCCTTGCCTTTACGCTTGCGTGATTGTTTGGCTTCTATAACGGTGGCATCAATGATGTTGATTGAACCCAAGGAAACAATGATTGAATTTTGTTCAAGATGGGTATTGATTTGCTCTAGTAGAGGCGCTAGTAATTTCTCGGTGCTGAGTAGTTGCCTGAAACGCCAAATGCTAGAATGATCAGGCACATTTTCAGACAAAGACAAATCAATAAAACGTCTGAACATTAAATCTCTGGCAATTTGCTTTTCTAGCGCCTCATCACTTAGACCGTACCAAGCTTGAAGGATTAGGATTTTAAACATTATCAGTGGCGGATAACTGGGTGCACCCCTAATAGAAGAATACAAGTTCGAAAGTGTTTGTTCTATCTCGTTCCAGTTGATGATGTTGTGTACATCATCAAGTTCTGATAGGGATTTGATGATCTACAACAAGAGAATCTGCAAATGAGTTTTGTTGGGTGTTTTTCCAAGACATTTTTGATATTTTTAAAGTTGTTTTTGGGTGGGTGTTATTTTACTAGATTGTTGGGTTTTTAGTTGATTTATGCAAAGGTCTCATTGAATTATTAAAACAGCAATCCAGGCAAATCGACTTGCCACTTTCCTTGCTAGGGAAATCAAACCAAAAAACTCTTTAATATCCTTATTGGTATTGGCATTAAAACTAAAATAACTTGCATTGACCCTAAACAACTATCCAGTGATTTTGCAGGGTATGGTTTTAATAAAATGCTATTAAATGCATTACCAGCCAAGGTAGGCCCTTGTGGAGAAAATGGCGAGTTTCATGCTTTTGTATACCAATCGCCAAATTTTACAAAACCAATCAGCCTAAAACAGGGAAAAACTGTAGAACGCGATGATTTTGTCTTTACCGATTGGTTATAATAAAAAAACATTTACTGGGTTTAATATGACAAATAAAATCAACAAAACAATTGCCATATTTATCATGCTTATCTTAATGATTGCTACTCGTGGCCATGCCAATTGGTTGTCATCAGTTATACATTTACCTGACTTTACCATTCCTGCTTTGTTTATAGCAGGTGTTTATTTCCGTGCATTTTGGGTGGCAATGGTGATTATTATTAGTGCTATTGCTATTGACAATTATGCAATCGTACATGAAGGTATAAGTGCAAATTGTATTACCCCTGCTTATAGTATTTTACCACTGACTTATTATGGTGTTTTTTGGGCGGGTAAATATTTAACAACACTTAAAATTGATCGTCACATTATCGAAAATGCAGCCATCATCATCACCGCTTCGACTGCTCAGTGGTTTATTGCTACTATTAGTTATTTTTCTTGGACGACTTCATCGTGGAGCAAATTTGGCACTTATGCTTTGCATTGGTCAATGGCAGAAATCCCACTAGTGTTATATTGGATGGTGGCAATTTTAATTGTCTTTACCTTTAACCGTCATTATTCAGTTATTTATTATTTCTCAACCAAAAAACATCACTAAATTAATACCAGAAGGGCAACATAAGAAACACCCTAAGAGTGTTTCTTATAAGGCGCGCATGCAACATAAAAAATCTTACATTGATGCTCGCATAGAAAAAGCCAATATTGACAAAGGTATTATTGTCCTACTCACAGGCAATGGTAAAGGCAAATCATCATCTGCACTGGGCATGACTTGCCGTGCACTGGGTTATGGAATGAGCATTAGCATTGTCAAGTTTTTAAAAGGCATACAAGATACGGGCGAAGATATATTTCTAGCCAAACAACCCAACGTACAAACCACGTTGATGAAAACAGGATTTACTTGGGATACTCAAGACAAAGCGTTTGACACTAAAATGGCTATAAAAATATGGTCTGAAGCCGAACAATATTTAACCAATCAATCCATTGACTTGGTAGTTTTAGATGAACTTACTTACATGATTAATTATAAATATCTTGATGAGCAAAAAATTCTTGACGTTTTAGTCAATCGCCCAAAAAATCAACACGTGATTATCACAGGCAGAGCGGCCAGCCAAAATTTAATCAAACTTGCTGACACAGTGAGTGAAGTTAAAGACATTAAACACGCTTTTAGAGCAAATATTAAAGCCCAAAAAGGCGTAGATCTTTGATTAAAGTTTAGGTGTTTTCAATCATAAATTGTAAAGCTTGATGCAGATATTCTACTGACACAATTTTTAGCCCTTTAAGTGCTTTTTTAGGTTCATTTCCCTTGGGTATGATTGCCACTTTAAAGCCATGTTTTTGCGCTTCTGATAAACGTTCAATGCCGTTATAGACTGGACGCACCTCACCCGTTAAACCCACTTCACCAAAGGCAATCCAATCTTTAGGAATGACCCTATCCCGTAGGCTAGACATAATCGCCAACATAACCACCAAATCTGATGCGGTTTCATTCATCTTAATACCACCAACCACATTAACAAACACATCTTGGTCATGGGTTGTAATTCCACCATGCTTGTGCAATATTGCAAGTTGTAAAGCCAAACGGTTTTGCTCCAAACCAACGCACACACGCTTAGGGTTGCCACTAGCAACATCTACCAATGCTTGCACTTCAATCATCAATGGTCGAGTTGCCTCACGTGTTACCATTACCATAGAGCCTGGTGAAGGCTTGGCTGAGTTTGATAAAAATATTGCCGATGGGTTCTCAACCTGTTGCAAACCCGCTTCACTCATCACAAAAATACTAATTTCATTCACCGTACCAAAGCGGTTTTTTACCGCGCGGACAATGCGATAACGTCCACCTGCATCCCCTTCAAAATACAGTACTGTGTCTACCATATGCTCAAGAATTCTTGGACCTGCTAACGCACCATCTTTGGTGACATGTCCAATCATTAAAAGAATGGTGTTGGTTTGCTTGGCAAATTGAGTCAGTTGCGCAGCACAATCACGCACTTGTGTTACCGAGCCTGGTACAGAAGTAGAACCGTCCGTTACCATGGTTTGAATAGAATCAATCACAATAACTTTGGGCTGCACTGCTTTGGTAAGTTTGATGATTTTTTCCAAGTGCGTTTCACTTAGCAAAAAAATGTCTTCTTTAATACCAAGACGCAACGCTCTATCGCTGATTTGGTCAGCCGACTCCTCACCACTCACATACAAAGTTGTGTACTTTTGATTAATTTTAGCAAGCGCTTGCAAAATCAAAGTTGATTTACCAATACCAGGGTCGCCACCAATCAACACCACCGAGCCATCAACCAAGCCACCACCTAAAGTACGATTAAGTTCACTTAGACCCGTTGAAAGCCTAACCTTGTTTTCTGATTTGATGTTAGATAAATTTTGAACTTTAGAGGCAGGAAGGTCTTGCAAAATTGTGGATTTTGATGGCGCAGTTTGTAGCGACACAATTTCTTCTAATGTATTCCAAGATTTACAATCTAGGCACTGTCCTGCCCATTGATGATGCGAAGAACCGCATTCACGGCAGACGAATTCAACTTTTGTTTTTGCCATTACTTTAACGTACCTTTGTCAAGTAACAATTGATAAATCTGTTGTGCCATTAGTTGATAGCCTAATTGATTAGTATCGCTGGAAAAGCCGTCAAGTTGATGAAAGATGGTGTTTTGGTGGTTATTCATAATAATGCAAAGTCTCCATTAATGAAGGTTGATGCTTCACCAAAACTTTACCTAAGCGTCTTAATCCTCCTTGCGTTGTTTCGCTAGACACACCTGTATTAATAACTTTATGATGGGTTAATTTTGATAGAATTATGGGATAACTGTTATTTTTACTAATACCTTGACCAAAAGTCAAACTATCGCCCAGCGCTAAAATAATACCTTGAGGTGATATTAAACTCAGAGGCTTTTCACTACAAGCGCCTAATAACAAGGTTAATAATAAAAAACACAGACTTAAAAAATAACGCATAAATTATCTCATTAATCTATCAATCTCTTTCTTAAATGCCTCAATATCTTGAAACTGACGATAAACCGACGCAAAACGAATATATGCCACCTCATCTAACTCTTTAAGCTCTTCCATTACCCACTCGCCAATCTTAGCACAGGGTACTTCACGGTCAGCTTGAGTCATTAATTTGCGCTCAATACGCACAATGGATGTTTCAATTTGCGAAGTTTTAACAGGGCGTTTTTCTAAAGCTTTTAACAAGCCAAAACGTAGTTTGTCTTCATCAAAAGCCTCTCTAGAATCATCACTTTTAATCAAGCGTGGTAAATTAAGGTCAACCGTCTCACGCGTTGAATAACGCTCACCACAAGAAGTACACTCACGACGGCGACGTACTTGAGAACCATCATCAATTAAACGCGTGTCTAATACTTTAGTATCATCAGATTGGCAAAATGGACAACGCATATAGACTTAATCTAGTTATAAACTGGGTACTTAACACAAAGGCTAGTAACTTTTTCTCTAACCTTATCAATCACAGCCTCATTCTCTAAATCATCACAAATATCACACATCCACGTGGCTAAATCAGCACAATCAGCTTCATTAAAACCACGCGTTGTCACCGCTGGCGTGCCCACGCGGATACCACTGGTCACAAAAGGAGTCTGCGGATCATTAGGCACAGTATTCATATTAACCGTAATGTGCGCACTACCTAAGGCAGCATCTACAGCTTTACCTGTTAACCCCTGGTCAATAAAACTTACTAAAAATAAATGGTCATCCGTACCACCTGATACCACATCAAAACCGCGCTCAATAAATGTATTGGCCATCACTTGTGCATTAATCTTTACTTGCTTTTGATAAACCTTATATTCATCACTCATTGCCTCTTTAAAACTCACCGCCTTAGCGGCAATAATATGCATCAGTGGTCCACCTTGAATCCCAGGAAAAATAGCAGAATTAAGTTTCTTTTCAATGTCTTTATTGGCTTTAGCTAAAATTAAACCGCCACGAGGGCCGCGAAGTGTTTTATGCGTGGTTGTTGTAGTTACATCTGCAATTGCCACTGGCGATGGGTACTCACCCGTTGCCACCAAACCCGCAACATGCGCCATATCAACCATTAAATAAACGCCAACAGCATCTGCAATTTCTCTAAAACGCTGCCAATCAACCACACGCGAATACGCCGAAAAACCAGCAATAATCATTTTAGGCTTATGTTCCTTTGTTAAAGCCTCAACTTGTTCATAATCAATCTCACCTGTTTTTTCATTCAAGCCATATTGAATGGCATTAAAATTTTTACCCGAGAACGAAGGTGCAGCACCATGCGTTAAATGCCCGCCATGGGCTAAACTCATGCCTAAAATTGTATCTCCAGGCACTAACAATGCCTGAAAAACCGCAGCATTTGCTTGAGAACCAGAATGTGGCTGAACATTTGCATAATCTGCACCAAATAATGCTTTAGCACGGTCAATCGCTAATTGTTCAATTGTATCAACATGCTCACAACCCCCATAATAACGCTTCTTAGGATAGCCTTCAGCATACTTATTCGTCAATTGCGAGCCTTGCGCCTCCATCACTATAGGTGAGGTGTAGTTTTCACTGGCAATTAATTCAATATGCGCCTCTTGGCGAGTTTCTTCTAGTGTAATTGCCTGATGGATTTCAGGATCTACTTTAGCCAACGTTTGAGATTTGTCGAACATGGTTTTCCTCGCAATATAATGTTTAAAATTTAAACGTTATTTTAACGCACAAACACAAATAAAGAATAAGTTATCATCCTTTTTTCAAGTATTTACTTTCACTATATTAAGAGGTGTTTTTTTACATTTAGCCAAACGATTTAATTTTTTCCTCACAAAGTTGCTTAATTAAAGTTTGCAAGTAAAAGGCATAATTTTCGATATTCACAAAAAAGGAAATTCAATCAAGCATTCAGGCAATAGAACCATTGTCAATGGCGTACAGTTACATAATGATTTCGAAGTGTTGGAAGAGTTTTTAATACATTGAGACCTTTGAATAATTCATAATTCCCCATCCTAATTTCAACTTTTACAATTTTTCAAAAATATTTTCAAAATTTTCCCTATTTTTCTATAAAAACCTAAAAAACATCTTGCTTATCTGAGTTTTCATCGCCACATTTTTCTATTTTTACCCTTTTGCCACTCATTGGACGCAACAATCCTGTAAGTCTCGCATCTGTTTAAAAATGCTCATTCCAGTTTTAAGGTTGTGACTCATGGCAATTAGTTGCGCTCTGGTTTTGTTTCTTTCTAGTCCAAGATATCTTGCCTTGGCTAATCCGTGATGAAGCTTAAGTAGTCCAAAAGTGCGCTCAACAATATAGCGAATGGATGAGCGTTGTTTATTCTCTTGTTTCTGTTGCTTGGTTAAAGGCTTGTTTCTGTAGGCACGGTGCAATATTTTATTATTTTCTTTGCCTAGTTTTTCATCATTGTTTTTATTGGCATAAGCGCTATCAGCATAGACTTGTCCACATGTTTTTATTTTACTGTTAGTGCGTTCTACCTCTAATAATTTATCAAACTCTTGTGAGTCGTGTACATTACCTGGAGTGTAAGTCATTTTCTTAACAAAACCATCTTCATCGGTATTGGCGTGCATTTTAAAACCATAGGTGGTTTTACGTTTGCCATCGGCTGCTATTTTGACATTGTATTTTGCCTCTTTGTCTTGAGTGTTGTTGCCATCCTTGCCTTTACGCTTGCGTGATTGTTTGGCTTCTATAACGGTGGCATCAATGATGTTGATTGAACCCAAGGAAACAATGATTGAATTTTGTTCAAGATGGGTATTGATTTGCTCTAGTAGAGGCGCTAGTAATTTCTCGGTGCTGAGTAGTTGTCTAAAACGCCAAATGCTGGAATGGTCTGGCACATTCTCAGATAGGGATAAATCAATAAAACGTCTGAACATTAAATCTCTGGCAATTTGCTTTTCTAGCGCCTCATCATTTAGACCGTACCAAGCTTGAAGGATTAGGATTTTAAACATTATCAGTGGCGGATAACTGGGTGCACCCCTAATAGAAGAATACAAGTTCGAAAGTGTTTGTTCTATCTCGTTCCAGTTGATGATGTTGTGTACATCATCAAGTTCTGATAGGGATTTGTGATCTACAACAAGAGAATCTGCAAATGAGTTTTGTTGGGTGTTTTTCCAAGACATTTTTGATATTTTTAAAGTTGTTTTTAGATGGGTGTTATTTTACTAGATTGTTGGGTTTTTAGTTGATTTATGCAAAGGTCTCACATTGTTTGAATGAATTGTAAGGATTTTCTTATTTAATTCAAAGTTTTGTCTATAAATAATTTATCGCATCCTATAGTATCAAGCACCTGCATCATAAATATAGCACCAAACGTCCCTCTCGCTATTTTATTGCTTATATTCTGAAGTGATTCCTCTATGCCTCTGTCGCCTAGCATTTGTGCATATCTTCATTTGATAATTCTGCCTTAGAGGGCGTAAAAAACTATCAAAACACCCATGGATGTTATCAACATGTTGCTTATAAAGCTGGATTGTCAAATGAAGATATGCGGTCAAGTAAACTTCTTTCTGTAAATTGCCATCTATTCCATCGATTTCTCGTTCATTAAAAAAAAACTACCAGTTATTACTCTCCAAAGACAAATAAGATTTTCCACTTCGCCATTCATCTGAGATTTCCATAATGACTGCCGTTACTAATCTCAAACAAGAATCCTCATTAGCAAATATTTTAGTCACTTTAGTGCGTTGTTTGACACTTTGATTAAGTCGCTCGATCATATTACTTGTCCTTAGCCTTTTCCTGTTAAATTCACACAAGTCCAAACCAAATACGCTTAAGCCCTCAGGGACGTTGTCTTCAGCCCACTGTGTTAGCTTTGGCATACTGCTCTGATACTTATCAATCAACAAATCCAATTGTCTTTTTGCTTCATTACCGTTGGTGCATTAAAGATGGCGCGTATGTCTACTGCCACTTGTTTCTTCTTGCTTTGCTTGGTGATATAAGCCTGCGCATTCTGTTGTAAATGAAACTGACAACGTTGCCAAGGTACGCCTGGCATGACTGTCTTTCTAGCGGCTTTAATACCACTATAAGCATCACTAATCATTAACTTAACGCCGTGCAATCCACGCTTTTGCAAACTGAACAAAAACTCTCGCCAATACACCTCTGCTTCACTCAAACTAACCTGTACACCCAATACCTCACGCTTGCCTTGGTCATCAATACCAAGTGCAATAAGAACGGCGCAGTCACGAACTAAAGCATCTACTCGTACTTGCTCATAGCGAGCGTCAACCATTAAATAGTCAATTTTACCTAAAGGCCTTTCTCGCCAAGCATTTAAGGCTTCATCCAACTTTTTAGCAGCGTTGGACAACCATTTGTGAAGACACACTAGTACCACACATTGATTCAATGATTTTACTCACCCTACGTGTGCTAACGCCACCAACATACATTTCACTAAGGGTAATGTTTAGCGCTCTTTCAGAGCGCAAGCCTTTTTCTAAGCAATTGGGGTAAAAATCACTGCTTCTTGTTTGTGGTACTGACAAATCCAACTCACCAATGCAAGTTTTAATTCGCTTGGATTTATAGCCATTGGCATAATCAATTCTATTGTTGCTGCGCTGATAATGCCCAGCACCCAAGTGCTGGGCTCGCTCTATTAGCATCGCCTCGTTAAACAAGATTTCCATGGCTTGAGGTATGGCTTCCATCCCGTAAGTTGAGATTAGTTCGTGCACGCTGGCTAAATTATCTCCATTAATTGTACTAAATTCACTATCATTTGTTCTGTTCATCGCTGTCAACTCCATTATTTTCTCGAAAAAAACAATAGAATAGAGGGTGGTGAACACTTTGAATTTACACTACCCTATTGCTGGTTTAACTTAGTTGTGCACTAATGATGCGAATGTACCAAACAAACCTATCCATTGATCCAAATACATTAGATAGTTTCCCTACTTGAGCATAAATTTGCAACATGACTTGTGACGTTGCTTCTTTTGACTTTATGCAACTTTCAGGACTTTTCATTTTTCGAGTGGCAACAATACTCATAATTTTATTTGTCTTAGGTGTTACCTTTACGTAATATTCATATCCTTTAATGTGGTGGATGATTACAACTGAGAAGGGTTAAATATCGATGCTGATTTATCACTGCCAGCAAGACGAGTTATTCAATCACTAGAGCACTTAGTTGAATGGCGATGCAAACCTAATTCAATCAAGTGATAATGGCCCTGAGTATATCGGCCAAGCATTACAAGATTGGGCGCAAGTAAGTAACATTGAGCTTAAATATATCCAGCCAGGAAAACCAACTCAGAATACCTATATTGAGAGATTTAATCTCATTAACAACTTAAATCACAATACTATCAGCTGCTATCATAGCCGCTAGTGTTGTTTCAGCACCAGCAATACCTGCGTCTGTTAAAGTGATAGTAATATTTGGATCTGCAAAATTACTACCGCCATCAGCATCAATATTAATAAGAATATCACCGCCATCATCAGCGCCATTACTATCTATGACTTCAATAAAGTTAGCCAAAGTGTCACTCGTCGCATCCTGAAGTACAAGATACATATCAAGCTTATCACCATCACCACCACCAATCGCAAAGTCAGTAATAATATCATTACCATCAACTATTGAATTGTAAAAGAAAGTATCAGCACCACCATTCCCTGTAAGAATATCATCACCTTCAAACCCTGCAATAGCATCGTCTCCACTGGTGCCGTGCAAGGTGTCACTTTCAGGTGTGCCTTCTACTATTCTATTATCAATAACCAACTCATTTCTTGAGTTATCGCTTATGCTATTACCAGCTACGTCTGTTACGGTTGCAACAATCTCATACCTTTGTCCATCTACAAATGCTTCCAATGTTCCTGATGAAGGTGTTGCTGTTTGCATATCAACCCTCCAATTAGTGCCTATCACCTCCACATCATCATAGGTTGCGCCATTAACACTCACGCTTAAGGTTTCATCATCAGCGAGTGTGGCAAAACCAGCTATAGTTGGGAGGGTTTTGTCATTACCTGTATTACCTATTGAAGAAAGAACATATGGAGCTACCGTTGGTGCAATTAAATCTGTGGTGATTGTTATAGTTGCAAGAGGGCTTGGGATGCCTTTTGAGTTTAGTTGTACCGCTGTTAAAGTATTTGAGCCATTATCAGCCAAATCTGCATCAACAATTGTAATTGACCAGGTGCCATCTGCAGCAACTATTATTTCTTTATCAGCCACGCCAACTTCAAATCCTGAAACAATAACAAGGTTGTCACCTTCACCTGTGCCAGTTAAATCAAAACCTGCTACGTTCTCAGCTGCATTGATAAGGTTATCACCTGAGACTGAGCTAATGGTTGGAGCGTTTGGTGTGTCTGGGACGTCTGAGGCTGTGCTATCAATAGTCAACTCATTGGTTGTATTATCGCTTGCACTATTGCCAGCTGCGTCTGTTACAGTTGCAACAATATCATAGCTTTGTCCATCTACAAATGCTTCCAATATTCCTGATGAAGGTATTGCTGTTTCTGTGTTAATTAACCAAGTATGGCTTATCACCTGCACATTGTCATAGATTGCACCATTAACACTTACGCTTAAGGTTTCACCATCAGCGAGTGTGGCTGATGAACCTGTTATGGTTGGAGTTAGGTTGTTAGTTATTAAATTATTAACGTATACGCCGTCTATTGGTGCAATTAAATCTGTGGTGATTGTTCTAGTTGCAGCAGGGCTTGTGTTGCCTACTGAGTCTGTTTGTGTTGCTGTTAAAGTATTTGAGCCATTATCAGCTAAATCTGTATCAACAATTGCAATTGACCAAGTGCCATCTACAGCAACGCTTGTTGTTTTGTCAGCCACACCAGCTTCAAATCCTGAAACAGTAATAAAATCACCAACTTCACCTGTACCAGTTAGATTAAAACCTGCTGCGTTCTCAGCTGCATTGATAAGGTCATCATTTGAGACTGAGTCAATGGTTGGAGCGTTTGAGGCTGTATTATCAATAGTCAACTCATTGATTGAGTTATCGCTTGCACTATTGCCAGCTACGTCTGTTACGGTTGCAACAATATCATAGCTTTGTCCATCTACAAATGCTCCCAATACTCCTGATGAAGGTGTTTTTGTTTCTGTGTCAATTGACCAAGCATTGCCTATCACCTCTACATTGTCATAGATTGCACCATTAACACTTACGCTTAAGGTTTCACCATTAGTTAGTGTGGCTGTACCTGTTATAGTTGGGGTTAAATCATTAGTTGTTAGACTATCAACGCTTGGGGTTGTTGGTGCAATTAAATCTATGGTGATTGTTCTAGTTGCAGCAGGGCTTGTGTTGCCTACTGAGTCTGTTTGTGTTGCTGTTAAAGTATTTGAGCCATTATCAGCCAAATCTGCATCAACAATTGCAATTGACCAAGTGCCATCTACAGCAACGCTTGTTGTTTTGTCAGCCACACCAGTTTCAAATCCTGAAACAATAATAGTACTACCAACTTCACCTGTACCAGTTAGATTAAAACCTGCTGCGTTCTCAGCTGCATTGATAAGGTCATCATTTGAGACTGAGTCAATGGTTGGAGCGTTTGAGGCTGTATTATCAATAGTCAACTCATTGATTGAGTTATCGCTTGCACTATTGCCAGCTACGTCTGTTACGGTTGCAACAATATCATAGCTTTGTCCATCTACAAATGCTCCCAATACTCCTGATGAAGGTGTTTTTGTTTCTGTGTCAATTGACCAAGCATTGCCTATCACCTCTACATTGTCATAGATTGCACCATTAACACTTACGCTTAAGGTTTCACCATTAGTTAGTGTGGCTGTACCTGTTATAGTTGGGGTTAAATCATTAGTTGTTAGACTATCAACGCTTGGGGTTGTTGGTGCAATTAAATCTATGGTGATTGTTCTAGTTGCAGCAGGGCTTGTGTTGCCTACTGAGTCTGTTTGTGTTGCTGTTAAAGTATTTGAGCCATTATCAGCTAAATCTGTATCAACAATTGCAATTGACCAAGTGCCATCTTCAGCAACGCTTGTTGTTTTGTCAGCCACACCAGCTTCAAATCCTGAAACAGTAATAAAATCACCAACTTCACCTGTACCAGTTAGATTAAAACCTGCTGTGTTCTCAGCTGCATTGATAAGATCATCATCTGAGACTGAGTCAATGGTTGGAGCGCCTGGGGCTGTAGTATCAATAGTCAACTCATTGTTTGAGCTATCGCTTCTTATGATATTGCCAGCCGCGTCTGTTACGGTTGCAACAACTTCATAACTTTGTCCATCTACAAAAGTTCCTAATGTTCCTGATGAAGGTATTGCTGTTTTCGTGTCAATTGACCAAACATTGTCTATCACCTGCACATTGTTATAGGTTGCCCCATTAACAATGTTATAGGTTGCCCCATTAACAATGTTATAGGTTGCCCCATTAACAATGTTATAGGTTGCCCCATTAACACTTACGCTTAAGGTTTCACCATTAGCGAGTATGGCTGTGCCTGTTATAGTTGGGGTTAGGTCATTAGTTATTAAACTATCAACGCTTAAATATATGGTTGTAGCAGAACCTCCTGAACCTATCAACTCTGCTATTGACAAACCGCTTATTAATGTCAATGGTGAAAAACCTCCAGAGAGATAAACCTCGCTAAAACTTTCAGAAAAAAGCATAGGTTGATTGTTAGAGATAGCTAATAGTGCAGTTTCATCGCCATAAAAATGAACGATTTCCGAACCGTCAGCCAGAACTACAAAGTTACCTTCTAGCACATGATACATACCACCTTCACTTGGTAAAGACACTAAACAAGATAAATCACTTGCACACACTTCAAAATATCCATCAAACACAACGCTAGTGTCATTAGGTAGTAACACTTCTAAATCTTCACCTACTTTTTTAGCAATTAAATCAAAATCTTTAATTAAAATTTCACCATCTTTGATGCTTAGTTCGTAGGCATAACCTGGCTTAACTTTAACGTGTTGTTCACCTTTAGTGACAACAATAACTTCTTTGTTTAAAGTTTGAGAAAGAGCTTGCGCCTTGGTTTGTAATGCTTTTAACTGTGTAGGTGTTTGTGCGTTATTGGTTTTCATGTTTTTTTCAATTTATTTTATAATTTAGTAGTTTAGTTAATTGTAAACAATTTATTTACAAAAAGCAAGACTATATCGTATTTAAACACCCAATCGCTGAATAAACTTGGCGAATTTAACCTATAAATGTAAAACTAACTATTTGATTAACTTTGGCTTATCTACCAAAATTAACATAGGTCATTCGATAAGTTTATAGAGTTATTTAAGTTAGGATACCTTTGCATAAATAAGGATGATTAGCGAAATGACAGGTTTTAAAAAAATGCTAAGTTGATAAAATTTGTTACTTTTCTAATCATTCTTATTTATGCAAAATGCTCAGATATCTTTCCCAGACTTTTGCGGTGTTGCCCTCGTGCATCACTATAATTCAAATGCCATACATCCCCTCTTGAGTAAATTGTTGCCATGCTTAAATTAAATAAAGCGTGCTAAAAGTGTGCTAATTTTATAGCACTTTATGGCATTTTAGTAGAATTTTAATATTGCACTTTGATTTATAGAAACGCTTTAATCCGTTGATATCAAAGGTTAAAATTGGTCGGGACGACAGGATTTGAACCTGTGACCACCACACCCCCAGTGTGGTGCGCTACCAGGCTGCGCTACGCCCCGTAAGTACAGATTTTACAAGACTCGTCTTTGTTTATTTTAATTTTTCTAAAAGAAAGGTCTAGCGCATCAATTAGCATTAATTTACCCACTAATTGCTCGCCTAAATTTAAAATGACTTTAATCGCTTGCAAGGCTTGCAATGAACCCATCATACCTGCAACTGGTGATAGTATGCCATTGTCAACGCAATTTTCATCAGAATTTCCTTTGGTTGAATACAAGCATTGATAGCAAGGCTGTGTTTGCTTGTAACCTTTAAATACGGATAATTGCCCTTCAAAGCGGATGACTGCTGCTGATACTAACGGTGTTTTCTGCACAACGCAAGCCTTGTTAACTTTAAAGCGGGTATCAAAATTATCAGTACCATCTAAAACCACATCGGCCTTAGCTACCCAATCATTTAGATTGTTTTGGTTAAGTGTTGTAATCGTCGTGACTTTGATATTAGGATTAATGGCAAGCATTTTATCTTTAGCAGAGTCGACTTTTTTTCTACCAATATCATCTGTAAAATGAATGATTTGTCGTTGTAGGTTTGACAATTCAACTTCATCAAAATCAGCAATGATTAAATGCCCAACACCAGCAGAAGATAAATATAAGGCGCTGGGTGAGCCTAAACCACCCATGCCAATTAAAAGTAGAGTAGAGTTTTTAAGGGCTTGCTGCCCTTCTACGCCGATTTGGGGTAGAAGTATTTGGCGAGCGTATCTGAGTAGTTCTTGGTCGTTCATTGGTTAAAGTACTTGGCCAGCTTGGGTGCGATTAGCATTTGACAATAAGGTTGTGATGAGTTGTTATTAAAATAATTTTGATGATAATTTTCAGCAAGATAAAACACATCTAGTTTTTCAACCTGCGTTACAATCTTATCACTCATTTGATTAATCATATCAATTACTTGGGATTGTTGCTCGTCATTGGTATAAAAAATGGCAGAACGATACTGCGTGCCACAGTCATTGCCTTGTTGGTTTGACGTGGTTGGGTCGTGTGTTTCAAAAAAAACATTTAGTAACGTCTTGAAAGATACTCTTGACTCGTCAAACTCAATTTCAACCACCTCAGCATGCCCAGTTGTGCCTGTGCAAATATCTTGATAAGTGGGGTCAACAGTGTTGCCATTGCAATAACCAGAGGCGAGCTTAATAACTCCTTCAATATGTTGAAAAATTGCCTCAACACACCAAAAACATCCACCAGCAAAGTAGGCTATTTGCATGTATGATTGTCCGCTAATAAATTAAAGTATTAGTATAACTGATGAGCAACGATAAGATTATCTCACAACTAAAATCTTTTGCAACCGAACAAAAGCGGAAAACCAATGAATTATTCTTTAAAACTGGCAAGGGTGAGTATTCTGAGTTTGACCAATTTATAGGTGTGTGTATGCCTCAAATTAGGCAAGTTGCTAAGCAGTATTTTAAAAGCATTGCTTATGACGAAATAGACAAACTTATTCATCATCCCATTCATGAAGTGCGCCACTGCGGTTTGATTATATTGGTGAATAAATATCAATCTGGTGATGAAGTATCTGTTTTTAAGTATTATCTAAAAAACATCAACTCGGTTAATAATTGGGATTTGGTTGATACCACCACGCCTCATATTGTGGGGGATTATATTGACCATCATCAAGACCAATTACCATTGTTGTTCAAGTTTTCAAAATCTAATGTTTTATGGGAAAAGCGCATTGCCATTGTCGCTACCTCTGCCTTTATTAAGCAAGGTGAATTTGAGCCAACTTTTCAAATTGCCAAAACCTTATTGACTGATACTCATGATTTAATTCACAAAGCCATTGGCTGGATGCTTAGAGAGGTGTACAAAAAAGACCATCAAGCAACGCAACTATTTTTGCAAAAAAACTACAAGAAACTACCTAGAACGACTTTAAGATATGCCATAGAACACATGGCTGAAAACCAAAGACTACTTTATTTAAAAGGTAAATTTTAATGTTTCAAATCAGTTTTTATGTCCCTGAAACAGAACTAGAACTTGTAAAAAATGCTATGTTTGAAGCAGATGCTGGCAGGTTTGATGATTATAAAAATTGCGCTTGGCAAACAATTGGTACAGGTCAATTTAAACCCATTAAAAAATGCCAATCCTGTAATTGGACAATTGGATAAACTTGAAACCATTAAAGAGTATAAAGTGGAGATGATATGTACAAATAATAATCTTAACTCGGCTATTAATGCTATGAAATCCGCACACCCTTACGAGCAAGTGGCTTACGCTGTTATTAAAATGGAAAACCAATGAATACTAATACAAAAAAACCCTTTGAGCATGGATTTATGATGAGTTTATTACTCTTGGCTATTGGCGGATTAATTTGGCTATTTACGCCTTTTATCTCAGCCTTGTTTTTATCACTGATGATTGCTATTGCAACCTTTTCAAAGTATGAGAAATTGCAAAATAAATTTTCACCCAATAGTTCGGCGTTACTAACAACACTACTGGTAACGATTGTTTTAATTTTGCCATTAGGTTATATTTTATTAATAAGCACACTGGAAATTTCTACCTTGATACAAACCATCAATCATGATTTTAACTTTGATAAAATCACTCAAATTTTTAATCAAACCGTTGCCAAACTCCCCTTACCAGACGCCATTAAAAGCACTTTAAGCACTGCGTTAAATAACAATTTAGGAGCCTTAATCATTGGCATTAAAGATTTCTCTATTGTCATACTTAAAAGTATTGTATCGCTATCATCACATTTTGTATTGTTTTTGATCATTGTTATTTTTACGCTTTATTACTTTTATATCGATGGTAAAAAAATTGTAAAACACATCAAAAACTTATCGCCACTTGAGGTATATTTAAATAATATCTTACTAAACCAGTTTAAAAATTTATCCATTACACTGGTAGGTAGTGTGTTTTTGATTGCCCTATTACAAGGCGTTATATTCTCAATCACGGTTATGGCTATTGGATTACCTGCCCTATATTTTGGTATTGCAATGGCGTTGGCTAGTTTTATACCCTTATTGGGTGGTTTAATTATTTGGCTACCGTTGAGTTTGTATTTATACACCCAAGGTCAAACAATTGATGCGCTGATTGTTGCACTCTCTGGCGCTGTTGTGATTGGCTTTATTGTTGATAATTTGGCTCGACCTAGTATCATCAAACTCTTATCTAAGAAATCCAGTGGCACAAATACACTAGACCATACTCTAATCACGGTGCTATCTACCTTGGCTGGCATTATACAATTTGGCATTTTAGGTTTGTTTATTGGTCCTATTATTGCGGCGATGGCTATTAGTATTTTTGATATTTACAGTATTAAATATAATAAAAATAGATTTGACTCATAAGCATGCTTACCAAAAATAGCTTATTATATTTGTCTATAATAGTGGGCTTTAACCAAGCGTTATAACCATGCTCAAAAGACTTGTTGAATTTTTAAAAAACAATTATCCTGATGCCAATATTGAAGAATATTTAGATGCAAAATACATCCAACTTAACAATCCCCAACTTAAGCAAATTGCTAATGCACTTCAAAGTGGCAAATTAAACACAACACCTGCATCAAATTGCAGCGCAAGTCACTTTATTTTTCATTTTGGTTCAACCTTTATTTTGCTACAAAAAAATACAACAAATTCAGACGCCGCCTATCAAGCAGAACTCGCTTGGGAAACTGACTTTTTATCAGTTAGGTCTGTTAGAGATAAAGCCAAAGGTTTCTATTTTATTAATTTTGAATTTGATGATAATTACAACACAACCCTACAAGAAACAAAGAAGGTTATCAAAGGCCATGTGAATAATATGGCTAAAAATCAAGCAATTATTGACAAAGTAATGCCAGTATTAAAAGGCTTTATGTCGGCAATAAGTGATTGACAGGCAGTTTAGCCATGCCTATAAATTTCAGCAAATTCTCAGCACTATTGTAATACCATTTCCCGCACAACTTTTAAGCAGAATCTCGACTGTTCGCAGTTATTTTTACCCCTGATTGGTTGATTTATTATACCAACAAATGCAAATCTAGACACTCTTGTCTAACAGTGCGATTAAACCTCTCAACATAGGTATTTTGAGTTGGCTTTCCTGGCTGATGTATCTTAGTTCAATATCACGCCCTTGTGCCCAATCTCGTAGTGCTTGAGAGATATATTCAGGACCATTATCACATCTTATAGTTTTGGGTTTACCACGCCACTCAATTAAACGCTCTAGTGATTGGATCACTCGTCTTGCTGGCAGTGATAAATCTACATCAATGGGTAGTGTAAATTCTTTTCTGTAAATTCAAAGTGTTCACCACCCTCTATTCTATTGTTTTTTTCGAGAAAATAATGGAGTTGACAGCGATGAACAGAACAAATGATAGTGAATTTAGTACAATTAATGGAGATAATTTAGCCAGCGTGCACGAACTAATCTCAACTTACGGGATGGAAGCCATACCTCAAGCCATGGAAATCTTGTTTAACGAGGCGATGCTAATAGAGCGAGCCCAGCACTTGGGTGCTGGGCATTATCAGCGCAGCAACAATAGAATTGATTATGCCAATGGCTATAAATCCAAGCGAATTAAAACTTGCATTGGTGAGTTGGATTTGTCAGTACCACAAACAAGAAGCAGTGATTTTTACCCCAATTGCTTAGAAAAAGGCTTGCGCTCTGAAAGAGCGCTAAACATTACCCTTAGTGAAATGTATGTTGGTGGCGTTAGCACACGTAGGGTGAGTAAAATCATTGAATCAATGTGTGGTACTAGTGTGTCTTCACAAATGGTTGTCCAACGCTGCTAAAAAGTTGGATGAAGCCTTAAATGCTTGGCGAGAAAGGCCTTTAGGTAAAATTGACTATTTAATGGTTGACGCTCGCTATGAGCAAGTACGAGTAGATGCTTTAGTTCGTGACTGCGCCGTTCTTATTGCACTTGGTATTGATGACCAAGGCAAGCGTGAGGTATTGGGTGTACAGGTTAGTTTGAGTGAAGCAGAGGTGTATTGGCGAGAGTTTTTGTTCAGTTTGCAAAAGCGTGGATTGCACGGCGTTAAGTTAATGATTAGTGATGCTTATAGTGGTATTAAAGCCGCTAGAAAGACAGTCATGCCAGGCGTACCTTGGCAACGTTGTCAGTTTCATTTACAACAGAATGCGCAGGCTTATATCACCAAGCAAAGCAAGAAGAAACAAGTGGCAGTAGACATACGCGCCATCTTTAATGCACCAACGGTAATGAAGCAAAAAGACAATTGGATTTGTTGATTGATAAGTATCAGAGCAGTATGCCAAAGCTAACACAGTGGGCTGAAGACAACGTCCCTGAGGGCTTAAGCGTATTTGGTTTGGACTTGTGTGAATTTAACAGGAAAAGGCTAAGGACAAGTAATATGATCGAGCGACTTAATCAAAGTGTCAAACAACGCACTAAAGTGACTAAAATATTTGCTAATGAGGATTCTTGTTTGAGATTAGTAACGGCAGTCATTATGGAAATCTCAGATGAATGGCGAAGTGGAAAATCTTATTTGTCTTTGGAGAGTAATAACTGGTAGTTTTTTTTTAATGAACGAGAAATCGATGGAATAGATGGCAATTTACAGAAAGAAGTTTACTTGACCCAAACCAATGAATGAATCAACCAAAGCAATCATTAAATCTATGAGACAAATAGCACTTGAAACAGGCTACACTTACGGCAGAAGACGCTTACAGCGTCAGCTTAATGCGCAAGGCCATCGAATTGGCACTCATCGTACTGCTACGTTAATGAACAAGACTAATATTAAGGCCATACGACCTAAAAAACATCATTATTATCCCAATACTGGCAAGTTACATAAAAAAGCTGACAATCTGCTTAATCGTGATTTTAATCAACAAAAAAGCAACACTCACTGGGTGGGTGATATTACTTATATCAAAACCTATCAGGGCTGGAGTTATTTAGCCAGTGTCCTTGATTTGGCTTTAAGACAGGTTGTTGGATAGGTTTTGTCAAAACAGCCTAATGCTAAATTAGTACGAGATGCACTGGATAACGCCATTAATCGATACAAACCAAACACAAAGTATTTGATGTTTCATTCAGATCAAGGGACTCAATACTCTTTTAAAACTTTTATTGATTATTGTAGCGATAATAACATCACTCAAAGCATGAGTAGAAAAGGTAATTGCGGATAATGCCGTCATGGAGCGATTCTTTAGAAGTTTGAAGACTGAGCGATTAAATTATCAAAGTTTTGCAAATCACTTTAAGGTAGTGCAAAATGTAGAGAGTTATATTTACTTTTATAACTACAAGAGGATTCATTCAGCGATTGGGTATTTAGGATTATCAATATCGTTTTGGATATGGACAGATAGCCAAGATGGCTTGACATCTCCTCTTCGCTGGCAGTTTGAATAACCTCACGCAGGATGTTTTTAAATTCATCTGCAATGTTATCAAACTAGGTAAATTCCCTTATTTTGATTTGTCTTTTTAGTTCTGTTTTGGTTGATTAAACTCATTTGTGTTTCTCTTTATTTTTTAATGCATTTAATTTTATAGAATCAAATGCTTTTTAAGGATTTACACAGTTTAATTTATACCCCATTTTTTATAGATTAGATGTTATTTCTCTAAAGCAATGTCCAGCACTTCATCAATCCACTTCACTTGAATAACCTTAAGTTTGCCTTTGATTTTCAAAGGCACTTCAGACAATTCACGCTCGTTATCATCAGGGATAATCACTGTTTTAATGCCACCACGCAATGCAGCTAACATTTTCTCCTTCAGCCCACCAATTGGGGTAACTTCACCTCGAAGCGTAATCTCCCCTGTCATGGCAACATCGGCTTTGACCTTTCTACCTGTGAGTACTGATACCAATGCTGTTGTCATCGCTGCACCTGCACTAGGCCCGTCTTTTGGTGTTGCACCATCAGGCACGTGAATGTGAATGTCTAGTTTTTCATCAAAATTTTCATCAATACCAAATTTCTTGGCTCTACTTCTAACCACAGATTTTGCTGCTTGGATTGATTCTTGCATGACATCACCTAATTGGCCTGTATAGTTGAGTTTACCTTTGCCTTTATAAGCTGTCGCCTCAATGGTTAATAAATCCCCACCCACTGAAGTCCAAGCAAGCCCTGTTACTTCACCCACTTGATTATTTTGTTCAGCCAGTCCAAAACGAAACTTCCTTACGCCTAAATATTTTGTCAAGCTTTTAATATCAATATTGGCTTTGATTTTACGTTTTTTTAAAACCACTTCCTTGACCACTTTTCGACAAATAGTGCTAATCGTTCTACTCAAACCACGCACACCTGCTTCACGTGTATAGTAGCGAATAATATCTAAAATAGCACCATCTTGGAACTTAATTTCACTGTCCTTAATGCCATTACCAGTCATTGCTTTTTTAATTAAATGACGCTTGGCAATTTCAATTTTTTCATCTTCAGTATAGCCAGACAATTCAATAATTTCCATTCTATCTAAAAGTGGCTGTGGCAAATCAAGTGAGTTGGCAGTTGCCACAAACATCACTTGTGATAAGTCATAATCAATCTCTAAATAATGGTCATTAAAAGTGTGGTTTTGTTCTGGGTCTAACACTTCTAACATCGCCGAAGAAGGATCACCACGATAATCACTTGCCATTTTTTCAATCTCGTCTAACAAGAAAAGCGGGTTTTTGACTTTCGCTTTTTGCATTTTTTGTATGATTGAGCCTGGCATGGCACCAATATAAGTACGCCTATGACCACGAATTTCTGCCTCATCTCGAACACCACCAAGCGCCATGCGAACGTATTTACGATTAACCGCTCTAGCAATAGATTCGCCTAAAGAGGTTTTACCCACACCCGGAGGACCTACTAAACACAAAATATTAGCCTTGTTATGAGTGACACGTGTTTGTACTGCTAAATGCTCTAAGATGCGCTCTTTAACTTTATCCAAGCCATAGTGATCATTATCAAGAATTTTTTGCGCCTTGTTAAGATCCTTGTTAATAATGGTTTTATTTTTCCATGGCGTATCGCATAAGTTTTCAATATAAGTGCGAATAATAGAAGCATCAGATGAATGTGATGACATACGCGAAAGTTTCTTTAGCTCACTTTGTGCTTTTTCCTTAGCCTCTTTTGACATCTTAGCTTTATTAATACTGGTTTGTAATTCCTCAATTTCATTCTCATCTTCAGCTTGACCCAGCTCTTTTTGAATGGATTTCATTTGTTCATTTAAATAATAATCACGCTGATTAGACTCCATTTGCTTGCGCACGCGTGATTGAATTTTCTTCTCAGTGCCTAATACATCAATCTCACCTTGAATGACTGATAAGATTTTATTAAGCCTGTCTTGAGCATTATCATCACCTAATAAAGCTTGTTTCTCAGATACTTTAAGGCTCAAATTAGAAATAATCACGTCACTAAAACGCTCAACATCGCTCACTTCTTGTAACACTTTGAGCACCTCTTCTGGCACTCTTTTATTTAACTTAATATAATTCTCAAAACCGTTTAACGCTAAGCGCATCATTGCTTTTATTTCAGTATCATTATTTGACTTTAAACTAAATTCACTCAAACTCACCTCAGAAAAACCATCAACTTGTACAATTTGTTCAATCTTAGCACGTCTAACCCCTTCAACCAAAACTTTGATGGTGCCATCGGGTAATTTTAACATTTGTAAAATAGTTGCTAACGTACCCACTTGATGCAAATCATCGCCCGAAGGCTCTTCTACCTTATCATCTTTTTGAGTTACTAAAAAAATGTACTTATTGGTACCCATTGCTTGAGTGATTGCATTGACAGAGGTCTTTCTGCCAACAAATAATGGCATAACGGTATGGGGGAAAACCACCACATCTCTTAAAGGTAATAGTGGGATATTACCTTTGCTTAAATCAATTTGTTCGTTGGTGAACTCTGTTCCCATAGCAATGTAACGCCTTTGAAGTTTAGTAACTTAGATAGATAGTGCTTAGTAACAAAAATTTCAAGTACCCAAGCCCCAAAATCATCCACTTTTTCATGATAGATATACCCAATGTTATGAATATTACTACGAATGTATGCACTATTAACATCTAGGCGAATCTTTGCACGAGTCATCATACCACTCAACTGCTCGGCTAAAGCTTGATGAAGAAAGTCAATACCTTGTCCTGTTTGTGCTGAAAGCCAAACTCGATAAATATGCCCGTTTTCATCACGATCCATGCGTGGCACAAAATTATCCAAACAATCAATTTTGTTCATCACTAATATACTTGGAATGTTATTTGCACCAATCTCAGAAATGATGTCTTTAACTTGAGCGATTTTCTCAATATTGTACTCATCAGCCGCATCAACAATATGCAATAAAACATTAGCACGCTTAGTTTCCTCTAATGTGGATTTAAAAGCATCAACAAGATCATGAGGTAAATCTTGAATAAAGCCTACAGTATCAACAATCACCGCCTCTCCAGACGCGGGTAGTATGACACGTCTAATGGTTGAATCAAGAGTTGCAAAAAGTTGATCACTGGCAAATACTTGTGCATTGGTTAGAGTGTTAAACAAAGTTGATTTGCCTGCATTGGTATAGCCTGCTAAAGCAATCATGGGTAATTCATTTTTAGTGCGTGATTTTCTGCCCAAATCACGCTGTTTGTGCACCTTATCCAATCGCTTGGTGATATTTTTAATACGCACAGCGATTAGTCGCTTGTCAGTTTCTAGTTGAGTTTCACCAGGACCACGTAGCCCAATACCACCTTTTTGACGTTCAAGATGCGTCCAGCCACGAACTAAGCGTGTTGATAAATGCCTAAGTTGCGCCAACTCTACTTGCAACTTGCCTTCAAAAGAACTGGCACGCAAGGCAAAAATATCTAAGATTAATCCCGTTTTATCCATTACTTGGCACTTTATAGATCTTTCTAAATTGCGTTCTTGCGAGGGTGATAATTCAGGGGAAAAAATCACCAAATTCAGCGCTAAATCCTCTACCATTATTGCGATTTCTTCAACCTTACCTGTGCCAATAAAAAACCGAGCCAAAGCTGAATTGCGATTTACTTTAATGGTTTTAACAACATCCAGACCTGATGACTCAGCCAGCTCTTTAAATTCAGCTTGAGCATTGTATGATTGTCTATTACTTGGCAATTCAACATACACCAAAAGCGTTCTTTCACCTTTGCCGACAGCGTCTTTTTGTTGTTCAAATAATGCCAATTAAAACCTTCGTATTAGCCAACTTTTTTGGGCTTGTTGGAGGAGTGTTTTTGGGATTGATAAACAATTAGTGGTGCTTTTTTATTTTCCACCACTGCTTTGTCAATAACCACCTCTATCACATCTTTTAGAGATGGTAATTCAAACATCGTATCTAATAACAAATATTCTAAAATAGAACGCAAACCCCTAGCACCTGTCTTGCGTTTAATGGCCAATTTTGCAATTGCCAGTAAGGATGGCTTTCTAAAAATAAGTTTAACACCCTCCATGAAAAATATTTCTTGAAACTGTTTAATGACTGAATTTTTAGGCTCTGTCAAAATTTGCACCAAGGCATCTTCATCCAACTCAACCAATGCTGTTTGTACTGGCAAACGCCCCACAAGCTCTGGAATTAAGCCGAATTTAATTAAATCTTCTGGTTGAATTAGTGCAAATAAATCACTCAATGTTTTTTCTTCTTTTTGGTTTTTTACATCTGTAGAAAAACCAATGCCTGTTACTTTTTCAACACGTCTGTTAATAATTTTATCCAAACCATCAAAAGCCCCGCCACAAATAAATAAAATCTTTGAAGTGTCCACATCAATGGTTTCTTGATTAGGATGCTTGCGCCCGCCTTGCGGTGGCACACTTGCCACAGTGCCTTCAATCAATTTAAGCATGGCTTGCTGTACACCTTCACCTGAGACATCACGAGTAATAGAAGGTGAATCAGAACGGCGAGAAATTTTATCAATTTCATCAATAAAAATAATGCCACGTTGAGCGCGCTTTGGATTAAAATCACATTTTGATAATAAATTTTTAATCACATTTTCAACGTCATCGCCCACATAGCCTGCCTCAGTTAATGTTGTTGCGTCAGCTACTGTGAAAGGAACATCTAAGATGCGTGCCAATGTTTGTGCTAATAATGTTTTGCCTGATCCTGTAGGACCAATCATTAAAATATTAGACTTATCAAGCTCTACTTTGTTAGATACATAGTCACTTTGGAGACGTTTGTAATGATTGTAAACTGCAACAGATAGTACTTTTTTGGCATGGTCTTGACCAATTACATAATCATTTAGAAAGTTGTTTAATTGTTTGGGTGTGTAATTCCAATTCTTAAATTCATTAATTTCTTTTTGTGATGCCTGCTTTTTAATTAAATCATGGCACGATTCAATGCATTCATTGCAAATATAAACACCAGGACCTTTAATTAAACGATCAACTTTAGATTTATCTTTACCGCAAAATGAACAAGACAGTTCTTGATTATCGTCTTTCATAAATTTAACGCTTTACCAATACTTTGTCAATTAAGCCGTATTTAGCAGCTTCATCCGCTGACATAAAATTATCTCTATCAGTATCCTTTTGGATGGTTTTAATCGTTTGACCCGTATGAAATTTTAAAATTTGATCAAGTCTTTCTCTCACTTTTAAAATTTCTTGCGCATGAATATCAATATCACTAGCCTGACCAGAAAATCCGCCCAAAGGCTGATGAATCATACACCTACCATTAGGCAGTGCAAAGCGCTTGCCTTTAGTCCCTGCTGTTAATAACAAGGCACCCATACTTGCCGCCTGACCAATGCACAAAGTAGAAACATTAGGCTTGATAAATTGCATGGTGTCATAAACCGCCAAACCAGCGGAAACTGACCCGCCAGGAGAGTTAATATATAAATGAATATCTTTATCAGGATTTTCAGACTCTAAAAAAAGCAATTGTGCCACAACCACATTTGCCATATAGTCTTCAACTGGACCCACCAAAAAAATAATACGCTCTTTTAAAAGACGCGAATAAATATCATAAGCCCTTTCACCTCTGGCAGATTGCTCCACCACCATTGGGATTTGATTTAAATTTTCAATATCCATTTAGTTGTTGTGTAATTTCTTGAAATTTTTTCTGCTTGAAAGTTACTTTGGCTTTATCCAAAATTAAATCTTGTACCATTTTTTCAACTACTAATAACTCAATACTTGATTTTCTTGTTGGGTCTTGATTATAAAAATCAATCATTTTCTGGGCGTCCTTGCCATACGTTTGAGACATCTCTTGTAGTTTTTCATCAATTTGATCCATGCTGGCACTTAATTTACTATCAACAGAGATTTGATTAATTAATAAACCCAATTTAACACGGCGTTGTGCTTCCTCATTAAAGGTAGAAACAGGAATTTTTCCTTGTGCTTGTACTGGTAATCCTTGCTGTTGCATGTGTTCTTGCGTCTCTTTAAGTAAGTTTTTCGCCTCATTATCAATGCTGGATTGTGGTACGTCAAATTGATTGGCTTCAGAAAGTGCATCAAAAATAGCATTTTTATTTAAATGACCAATACGCTCGTCAATTTCAACTTTCATTTGCACTTTCATACTAACTTTTAAAGCGTCCATGTCTTTTTCGCCAAACTTCTTAGCAAATTCCTCGTCTAATTTTGGCTCTTGAGGCGCACCTACTTCATTAATATTTATCTCAAAAATAACGGCTTTGCCTGCTATTTTGTTCATATGATAATCTTTAGGGAATGTCAAATCTAATACCAGCTTGCTGTTAGGAATTTCATCGATTAAACCCTCTTCAAAGCCTTTAATCATTGAACCTTTGCCAAGCACTATTTTGAAATTCTTAGCTTCACCGCCATCAAAAACCTCTCCATCAATCAAACCTTTAAAGTCTATCAATAATCTATCACCTGTTTTAGATTTACGTTTAACGGCTTTGTATTCAGTCAATTGCTCTTTTAATCCATCTAGTGTTCTTTGCTCGTCAGCTTTGGTAATCTCTACTTTGGTTTGTCCAATAGCAAGTTTTGAAAAATCAGCCACTTTAATTTCAGGAAATACCTCAAATTCCACTGTATAAGAAAAATTCTTTTCATCTTCTGAATTAATTTTGCTAATAACTGGTTGCGCAACGGGGGCTACTTTGACTTGTGCCAATGCATCAGTCAAAGTCTCGTTCACAATCTCATTAATGGCATCTGAATTGGCATTATTACCAAAACGCTTACGCACGACAGAAACGGGAACTTTACCCTTTCTAAAGCCATCAATATTCACTTGTGATGCCATTTTTTGTAAAATTTTATCTGTTTTTTGGTTAAAAGTATCAATAGGCAGATCTACTGTTAATGATTTAGTCAAGCCTTTTAATGTTTCTAGTGAAGTTTTCATTGCGTTCAAATCCGTTTTTATACTTGAAAAAAGAACTAATTATACCTAAAACACAGGTAATAAAAAAGGCAGTATAACTGCCCTTTTTATTAATTAAAACTATTCAGCCTTGGCTCATCTTTTAATTTAATGCAACCCAGCAATATATTGAGAAACCGCTTCAATTTCCTTATTGCTTAAATGTTTGGTGATATTTCTCATCATACCTTCATAATCATTATTGCGTTCAGGTGCGCTAGCATCCGTTTGTGTATTATGCGCATCTTGGCGAAAAGCGATGAGTTGTTTGGTTGTATAAGTCGCATGCTGGGAGGCTAAAGCTGGAAACTTAGCAGAAGGAATGCCAGCCCCTGTAGGACCATGACAGGCAATACAAGCTGTTACGCCCTTGTCCTTATTACCACCTCTATAAAGCTGTTCACCCAGAGTAATATTGGCACTTTTACTGGCAACACCCTGGATTATGGTTTGCTTAGAAAAATAAACGGCTAAATTTTCCATATCATCCTTAGCTAATGGTTCAACAGTGCCTTTCATAATCGCATCTTGACGGGTATTTGATTTAAAATCTTGTAACTGTTTTAGTAAATAACCTTCACCCTGACCAGCTAATTTAGGGAATGTAGCCACCACTGAATTGCCCTGAGCGCCATGACAAGCAACACAAGCTTCTGCAGCAACCTTACCTTTAGCAACATCACCAGATGCAGAAACATTGATTGAAGCAAAAGCGATTGAAATAATAAAAATTGCGTTTAATTTATTCATAAGATATGCGTTTTTATGAAAAACAATAAGCCAATATTATACATTAACCTTAGTTTATTACAATAGTTAAACAAAGGGTGGTTTTTATTGTTTGGATAAATAATCAGCAATTTCCTGCTTATGACCAACAACCATTGATGCTATTGCATTCATAGTTGGGTCTTTACGCACGCCAGATTGAAAATATTTTAATTGCTTAACAAGCTACGTAGATAGCACTAAGTACTACTTTAGATGCGTAAGCCTCTGGCAAGGTTGTGTATGGTTCATTGTGATGTTCTTCTTGTCATGGTATTGATGGGCAAACCCCTCCGTGCCTACTTACCCCGATTTGACTGGTAAAGATGCATGGTGAATACGTAGTGTATTTTTTTATTGTGTCGTTAAAAACCCCTAATCAATTAGGGGTTTTTTAGTTCAAAAACAAGGGTTATTTTTGTGCTGCCAAGAAATCAGCAATTGATTGTTCTTTACCAATAATCATTGCTGCCATTGCATTCATAGTTGGATCTTTACGTGCGCCTGTTCGAAAATCTTTTAATTGCTTAGCGGTATAAGCTGCATTTTGTCCAGCAAGGTTAGGATAAGTTGGAATGGTTGATATACCTGTGGCACCATGACAACCAACACAACCACCATTAGCATAATCTGCTGCACCATCTGCTTGAGCAAAACCCATTGTAAATGTAGCAACAGTTGCTACTAATAAAATTCTCTTCATTAACCCCCCTCCTTATCATTAAAATTAATGGTTATAAATATAAATAACCATAAGAATTTTAATTATACACCATTTTTAATAATGCGCAAATACTACCACCAAGCCAAATTCCTACTCTCTTGCCCTTCTTTAAAAGGCTGCCCACCAGACGAAGGCTATGAAGTTATTTTTGCTGGCAGGTCAAATGCAGGCAAATCAAGCGCCATTAATACACTCACGCTACAGAACAAGCTTGCAAAAGTATCACGCACGCCTGGCAGGACTCAACACTTGGTTTTCTTTGAACTTGACAAAGACCGTCGCTTGGTTGATTTGCCTGGCTATGGCTACGCCAAAGTACCAGAACGTGTCAAAGCTAAATGGCATAAAGACATGAATGAGTACTTTAACAAGCGTAATTGTCTTCGCGGTGCAGTACTGGTTATGGATGTTCGCCATCCACTCAAACCTTTTGACCAAATGATGCTTGACTGGTGCCATAGTATCAATTTACCCACACAAATCATACTCACCAAATCCGACAAACTCAAAAAAGGCGCCGCCAGCAACACCTACCTTAAAGTCCTTAATCAAATTAAAAAATATCCTTATGTTGATGTGCAGTTATTCTCTAGTCTAAAAAAACAAGGCTTAGAAACATTGTGGACTCGATTAGACACCTTTTTTGGCTATGTTGATTAATGCCAAGCTAACCGAGCTTAACACTAAAGACACTATTGTTTTGGCCAATAATCGACAAGTGCTGGCTTTTAAAAAAACCTTCGCCATTCAACATGGTAATACACAATTGCCAATAGCCTTATCTTGGGGGCAATATTTACGCCACACTTGGCACCAAATTAACTCTGATTCAAGCTTGCGCTTTATTGACCAGATTGAGTCAAGGCACCTTATCAAACAATCCATGCAAAAATTAGGACAAAACACAGACCAATGTCTGCTAGATGAAGTGGTTAAAAACAATACTTATTGCGCCAATCATTTAATTAATTTATCCGAGTTAACTCACTCAAAGATACACTCATCAGAATTATTTAGCACTTGGATTAACGCTTATAAAAACACCAAATCAACCCTAGGTTTGATTGATTTACACGACCTACCAAGTTTAATTATTAAAGACAATATGGTAATTATCAAACCTTATATATACGGCTTTAAAACCCTAACTCCTCAACAGCAACTTTTGTTCGATACAATCGGATATCAACAAATTAATGCTATCAATACTCACAATATATCAACCCTCACTTTTGATACCACCACTAGTGAAATTTTCAAAGCTGCTAAATGGGCAAAAGCACACTTTGATACCAGTCCTGATAAATCAGTCGTCATCGTTAGCCCACAACTTAATGATATACAACACCAGTTAAGTTCTATTTTTGATCAAGTGTTTGATAACTTACTCACTGAAATTGGACAAAAATCCTACAATATATCCTTAGGGATGCGTTTAAATCAATACCCACTTATTCAAGATTTATTATCAATTTTGACACTGTCCACCCAATTACAACGCAACAAAATCCAAAGCGCATTATTCAACCAAGTTGCCACTTGCGTTTATGTCTCTGGCTATCAACAGGAAAGATCGGCCAGAAGTTTGTTAATGAATCAAGTTTTATCTTTATCAGCTGATGAATTTAGTTTAGATAAAATTGACAAGGCTTTGTTAAAATGCCCAATACTAGAAGCCATTATCAACAATATTAAGCATGAAAAACCAAACAATAACACGCTTGAATTCCATCTTTTAAGCTTTAATAGCACACTTAAAACTTGGGGTTTTGCCACTGACAGAAACCTAAGTAGCTCTGAATATCAACTATTTAACAAATACCTACAAACCAGTTTGGAGCTTAATCGACTCTCTCTTTACTTTGGTAAAGTTAGCGCTCAATCTGCCATCGCGCAATTAAACAATTTAACCACACAAGTTATTTTTCAAGCACAAGCAAGCAAAACCAACATCCAAATTCTAGGCGCTTTAGAAGCACAAGGCCTATATTTTGACGAGGCTTGGGTGCTGGGCATGACCAACCAATTCCTACCTGCACGACTTAACTCAACTCGTTTTATTGCACACGATATCAGTGCAATACACCAAATCCCACACACAAATTACGAACTGATTGCAACTGACGCTAAAAACACACTGAAAAGTTTAAGCTCACTTGCCGACAAGGTTGTTTTCTCCTATGCATTAATATACCTTGAAAGTGAGCAATTACCCTCACCACTGGTAGAGTTCAACCCAGTCATTAATACAAATCATATTCAAAAAATACCCCCCATTGCATTAGAGTCTATTCTTGATATCTACACAAGTCATTTAGAAAAACCCCAAGTCAAATCAGGTGTTCGCATTTTAAAAGACCAAATGGTTTGCGCTTTTAAAGGCTTTGCACATCGACTCAATACCCCAAGTTTCGATGTGCCACACATTGGTATGAACCGATTAGAGCAAGGTAGTATTATCCACAACGTTTTGCAATATATTTATCAAGAAATTACCTCAAAAGAACAACTTTTAGCCCTTGGCACTAAAGAGCTTGACAGTCTTATTCTTAATAAAATAAACACTGCTCTCAAACACTATCCAAATTCTGGTTTTAAAAAAATAGAAAAACTCAGGCTCTCTCGCCTTATTTACACTTTCATTGAAGTCGACAAACTCAGAGAAGATTTTTGTGTACTAGCAACTGAGCAAAACATCACTGCTAATATTGCCAATTTAGAATTTGAAACCCGACTAGATAGACTCGACCAAATGAGCAATGGCGACAAAATCATCTTCGATTACAAAACAGGCACCACCTCAATCGCTAGTTGGTGCGGCAGCGCCATCAGTGAGCCACAACTCCCCATTTACGCCCTCACCAACAACGTTCAAGGTGCTGCTTTCATTGAACTAGCCTCAAACAAAATCAACTTCAAAGGACTCTCAAAAGACTCGGACTCTCTACCTAAACAATCCAAATACAAAGGCAAATGCCAAGATTGGAACGAACAACTTAAAATCTGGCAACAAACCCTAAGCACCGCCAGTCTTAATTTTCAACATGGTATTGCCACTGTCCTGCCCAACAAAGATGCCTGTGATTATTGTGAGTTTAACTTACTTTGTCGTGTTGAAAAATAATCACTCAATCATACACCCACAAAATAACAAACTCCTATCCTATTGTAATCCTCCCATTTTTAACCACTGCTAAAAATAGAATTTCCGTTGTTTAAATAGCCTCAAGTAGCTTTCTTGGTGGAATACCACCAATCGAACTATGAGGTCGTTCGTTATTATATACCCACATCCATTGTGTTGCTAACGATTGAGCGTGCTCAATCGAATCAAAAATATGCATATTCAACCATTCGTTTCTTGCTGTTCTGTTAAATCTTTCTATATAGGCATTTTGGGTTGGTTTGCCTGGTTGTATATACATAAGCTCAATATCCATTGCTTGTGCCCATTCTCTGAGTATATGAGATATATATTCTGGACCATTATCACATCTGATGGCTTTGGGTTTGCTACGCCATTGAATAAGTTGCTCTAATGATTGAATCACTCGTTGTGCTGGTAATGAGTGGTCTATTTCAATGCTTAGACACTCTCTGTTGTAATCATCAATCACATTAAAGGTTCTAATTTTTCTACCTGTATTTAAAGAGTCTGACATAAAATCCATTGACCAAATTTGATTGATTGTCATTGGTACGCTTAAAGCTTGTGGCTTATCGCGTTTGATTCTTCTTCTAGGCTTAATCCTAAGATTGAGTTCTAGTTGCCTGTAAATACGATACACACGCTTGTGATTCCACCTAAAACCTTTTATGTTACGTAAATACATAAAGCACAATCCAAATCCCCATTGCTTGTGTGTTGTGGTTAATCGCAATAACCAATCAGCAATTAGCTCATTCTCGGATGATAACTTTGGCTCGTACCGATAACATGTCTCGCTGATCTTAAAAGCCTGGCAAG
This sequence comes from Candidatus Ruthturnera sp. Tsphm01, assembly GCA_030142985.1. Lineage (GTDB taxonomy): Bacteria > Pseudomonadota > Gammaproteobacteria > PS1 > Pseudothioglobaceae > Ruthia. Next base: position 962,797 of record CP125320.1, read on the forward strand.
CTAATCGTGCTGTTACTCTGTGTTTATTGATACTCTGCTTGACCATCTTCTTACGTAAAGATGGTCTTAAAACTTTTTTGTTAATGCCTCTTGTACAATCATTGCCTTTAAGCGCTCATCGGCGTACATCTTCTTAAGCCTTGTATTCTCTGCTTCAAGTTCTTTAAGTCTAGTTATCATTGATGCATCCATGCCGCCATATTTAGCACGCCATTTATAAAAAGTGGCACTGCTCCATACTGTGCTCTCTGCATAGTTCAGATACTGGCGTACCTGCTTGTGCTTGATTAAGAATTTGCATGATTTGTGAATCTGATTTACGTGTTGTTTTCATTTGAATCTCCTTATGTTTTGATTATAAGAAAATTCTACTTTTATTGGGTGTTAATTTTTGGGAGGATTACACTATCTATTACAATATCTGAAGTTTAAACTGAGCTGTGTATAAATAATTTTATAAGACTGTCATGAATATCGAAAGATTTCCATGGAATAGTGAAATGGTGCAGGAGCCAGACTTGGAAAGTATGCATAAGTATTTGATTTAACTACATTTTCAATTTTAAAAAAGTCCAATGTAGCACCATACCAAAACAGGGGTTAATTCTGCTTAAAAAGTAAGCAGAATCTGAAATAATTACCTTGTAATTTTAAACAAAAATTATATATCTATTTACAAAAAAGTTGGATTACATTCGTAATGTCAATTACAATTTAACAACACCTCTTATCTTGCAAGGTGAGACCTTAGCATCATTATACATAATCACTAAAACACATCCTTCATCAACTTGGCGGCTTTTCCAAGAATGCTAAGCAGTCCTTTGTGAGGATAAAAAACACCCTTATCCCTGTTACTGTTACTGTTACTGTTACTGTTAGGAGTGGATTTAAAAAAATCCCAATTTGATAAAATTTGTGATTTTGTTAATCATCCATAATAATGCAAAGGTCTCAAGGTGTGTTTATCGTACAATCAACTGTATTGATTATTTAGTGATAATACTAGAATATAATTGAACATTTAAAGTTAAAAGTGATTATAATGATTCGATTATTCTGCATTAAGATAGATTGGATTATGAAAACATTTAGCGCTAAAGCACATGAAGTTAAAAGAGATTGGTCACTCGTTGACGCTAACGGTAAAACCTTAGGTCGTTTAGCAACGCAAGTTGCCTCTCGTCTTCGTGGTAAGCACAAACCTGAATACACACCACATACGGATACAGGCGATTATATTGTTATTATCAATGCCTCAAAAATCAAGGTAACAGGTAATAAGTTTGAAGACAAAATGTATCACCATCACACAGGTTATGTTGGCAATTTAAAGTCAATTGCATTTAAAGATTTACAAGCCAAAAATCCAGAGGAAATTATCAATAAAGCGGTGAAAGGCATGTTGCCAAAAGGTCCTTTAGGTAGAGACATGTTTAGAAAAATGAAAGTATTTGCAGGTAGCGAGCATACACACGGTGCGCAACAACCTCAAGTTTTAGATATTTAAGGTAAAAAAATATTATGGCAAAGACAGAAACTTATTATGCAACAGGCAGAAGAAAGACATCAGTAGCCCGTGTTTATATGACCAAAGGCAAAGGTGTTTTTACAGTTAACAAACGCCCAATGAATGAATACTTCGGACGTGAAACCTCTTCAATGATTATTAATCAACCATTAGATACGGTTGAAATGAGGGATAAGTTTGATTTTAATATCATGGTCAAAGGTGGTGGTGATACAGGTCAAGCTGGTGCGATTAGACTGGGTGTGACTCGTGCATTAATGGTATATGACAATGATTTACGAGGTGAATTACGCAAAGCAGGCTTTGTAACACGTGATGCTAGAATCGTAGAACGTAAAAAAGTTGGTCGCAAAAAAGCGCGTAAGAGCGAGCAGTTCTCTAAGCGTTAAGTTACTTTCAAGCGCTTATAAAAGCCTGCATTTATTTTAGATAGATGTGAGCTTTTTATTGCCTGTCATTAGTAGTTCTATTTTTAAATTAAAAAATCGTACTGCTCGAGTTTATTATATCTAATAATGCTTTGTACCTGCTTAACATAATCAAAACCAATCTCAGAGTAACCTCCCAGACCTTCTGATAAAGCAATACCGGTAATAGGTAAATGGTTATTACGCTTGTATTGCCTAATTTTCCTAAGTAGTGTATAGGTAAAGTGTCGATTAATATTAAGCATATAATATTCTACAGATTTGGATGCTGAAAAGAATATTGCAATTTCATGCGTAGCATTTTCAGAGCGCTGCTTAGGCACAACACCACAACCAGGCTTGAAACACCAAATGCCAAAATAATTATGCCAGTGTTTAGAAAATCGCGAACGCCCCCAGTTTGATTCTATTGCTGCTTGCGCCAATACCATGGAGTTTGGGATAATATCAATAGCATTTAACAGTTCTTTCTTGGTGCTTTTTTTCAGTCGATATTTTTTTATTAATTTACTAATTTGTATTTTATTGAGCCGATTGTTTTTAATCAACACCCTTAGTAGTTTGATTTTTTTATTTTCTTTTTCGATAATAGGAAGTAGATAATTAAAAAATACAACTTTTCTTTGACTGGTGTCTTTAATTTGACCAAAATCTGGTGTCTTAAAAGAATTTATCCATGATTTCAACCCCCAGAATTCATTTGCTTGAATTGGGATGACTAAAAGCATTGTGCTAATGATTAAAATTTTAAAACTCAAAGTGCTCGTTGGATCCACAAATAACTTTCATTGTAAACATTTTTTCAATAGGCAGATTTAATAAATAGGATTTAATCACTCGGATAACACCAGCGTGCGCTACAATTAAAACCGATTCATAAGCATGATGAAGTTCAATGTCTTCAAAGGAGGATAAAACTCGTGTTTGAAAGTTATAAAGGTTTTCTGCATTAGGTGGTTGGTGATTAACAGGGTCTAGTTTAAAATTATCAACCAATACCTGACCAATAGAGTCAGTGCTTTTCCCCTGCCAATCGCCAAAACCAAGTTCTTCAAAGTTGTTAAAAATTTTACAACGCGTATTTTTATTTTTAGATGAGGCCTTTGCATAAATCAACTAAAAACCCAACAATCTAGTAAAATAACACCCATCTAAAAACAACTTTAAAAATATCAAAAATGTCTTGGAAAAACACCCAACAAAACTCATTTGCAGATTCTCTTGTTGTAGATCACAAATCCCTATCAGAACTTGATGATGTACACAACATCATCAACTGGAACGAGATAAAACAAACACTTTCGAACTTGTATTCTTCTATTAGGGGTGCACCCAGTTATCCGCCACTGATAATGTTTAAAATCCTAATCCTTCAAGCTTGGTACGGTCTAAGTGATGAGGCGCTAGAAAAGCAAATTGCCAGAGATTTAATGTTCAGACGTTTTATTGATTTGTCTTTGTCTGAAAATGTGCCTGATCATTCTAGCATTTGGCGTTTCAGGCAACTACTCAGCACCGAGAAATTACTAGCGCCTCTACTAGAGCAAATCAATACCCATCTTGAACAAAATTCAATCATTGTTTCCTTGGGTTCAATCAACATCATTGATGCCACCGTTATAGAAGCCAAACAATCACGCAAGCGTAAAGGCAAGGATGGCAACAACACTCAAGACAAAGAGGCAAAATACAATGTCAAAATAGCAGCCGATGGCAAACGTAAAACCACCTATGGTTTTAAGATGCACGCCAATACCGATGAAGATGGTTTTGTTAAGAAAATGACTTACACTCCAGGTAATGTACACGACTCACAAGAGTTTGATAAATTATTAGAGGTAGAACGCACTAACAGTAAAATAAAAACATGTGGACAAGTCTATGCTGATAGCGCTTATGCCAATAAAAACAATGATGAAAAACTAGGCAAAGAAAATAATAAAATATTGCACCGTGCCTACAGAAACAAGCCTTTAACCAAGCAACAGAAACAAGAGAATAAACAACGCTCATCCATTCGCTATATTGTTGAGCACACTTTTGGACTACTTAAGCTTCATCACGGATTAGCCAAGGCAAGATACCTTGGACTAGAAAGAAACAAAACCAGAGCGCAACTAATTGCCATGAGTCACAACCTTAAAACTGGAATGAGCATTTTTAAACAGATGCGAGACTTACAGGATTGTTGCGTCCAATGAGTGGCAAAAGGGTAAAAATAGAAAAATGTGGCGATGAAAACTCAGATAAGCAAGATGTTTTTTAGGTTTTTATAGAAAAATAGGGAAAATTTTGAAAATATTTTTGAAAAATTGTAAAAGTTGAAATTAGGATGGGGAATTATGAATTATTCAAAGGTCTCTAGATAAATATTTGGCAAACTCGGCACAACGTATCAAGGGTGAACTAGCAATATAATCCCATGATTTTCCTCGGGTAGAGTCAAGCATTTGTTGCCAACCTTTTTTACTAAGAGGATTATCTTGATTGCCACGATAAATACGACCACCAATAGGCATGCCATGTCTAAGCAAGTCTAACTTCATTCGTTAATCTGCTCTCTAGACATTAGATAATTAACCGCTTCAGTAGGTGTTAATTTACCTTGAGTAACTTGATAAACTTGCTCACAAATTGGCATTTCCACCTGCTCTTTATTGGCAATAGATAGAATAAGCTCAAGTGTATTAAAACCTTCAACTGTACTTCCTACATTGGCTAATGCATCTTTAATATTATGATTAAAAGCTAATTCTTTACCAAATCTTCTGTTCCTGGATAAATCATCTGAACAAGTTAGCACTAAATCTCCCAAGCCAGATAAACCAACAAAAGTAGAATTTTTCGCACCAAGGCTTATCCCTAGGCGTGACATCTCTGCCAAGCCTCTAGTAATCAATGCTGCCTGGGTGTTAATGCCATAGCCTAATCCTGCAGCGATACCTGCAGCAATGGCTAAGATATTTTTAACTGATCCGCCAATCTCAACACCGACAATATCAGTATTGGTATAAGCACGTAGGGTATTTGTTTGTATTAATTTTGCAAAGTGGTTTCTGGTGTTTTTATCAACGGATGCCACAACTAATGCAGTGGGTTTATTCGTTGCCACCTCAAAGGCAAAACTTGGTCCAGAGATAACACAACCATTGCGATTGGGAAATATACGTTCAAAACTTTCATATAAAAAACATCTTTTAGTAGTGTCAAAACCTTTAGTGCCCCAAGCAATTTTATGAGCGTCATTAATGAGTGGCTTTATTTTTCCTAATACCTTAGAAAATGCATAACTAGGTGTAACAATCAATATGTCTTTAGCGTCTTGCAATTTAGAAAAATCACAGGTAATTTTTATATTGTTAGGGTAGGGTGTGGGCAGTGCAGGATGTTTTGGTTTTAGTGTTTTGACTTCATCTTGAGTGTGGGCGTGCAGATAAATTGTATCAAAATTATTATAAAGGGCAATGGCTAAAGCACTCCCCCAAGCGCCAGCGCCAATAATACTAAGGTTTTTACTCATAGCTGATTTAGAATTTCATCTAATTTTCCAGATTGGTCTGCGGCTAATAAGTCGTCAAATCCACCTATATGAAAGCCATTAATAAATACTTGTGGCACGGTTTCTCTGCTTGTTTTTTCTTTGACTTCATCCCAATCGCTTTGGCTTCTAACGTGATATTTTTTGAAAGGAATGCCTCTTTCTTCGAGCAATTGATAAGCTTTTTGGCAAAAAGGACAAGAATCTGAACAATAAATAATATTTTTTTTCATAATTAAGTTTTAATGGGTAGTTTGGCTTTTTTCCATGCTTGAAAGCCACCTTTTAAATTATATACATGTTCAAACTCATTACGTGTTAATAACCCAGCAATATGTGCTGAACGAGAGCCGCTACGACAATATACTAGTACCTTTTTACGTTTATCCAATAAAGACAATTTATCCTTAACACTAGCAAGCGGAATGTGAATATCACCAGCAATATACCCTGCCCTTCTCTCCTTTTTATCCCTAACATCTAACAGGATAAGGTTGCTACCATCCATAAGTGTGACCACTCCATTGGCATCAATATCTTCATATTTTTTTAATTTATCAACAACAATATTGCCAACAAGTAAAGCAATTAATAATATGAGTGTAATGGTTGTAAACATTTGCTCATCAGCAAATAAAAATTCAAGTATTTCCATGGTTTATAAAGTTTTTCCTGTTAAAAAATTGTCCAACATTTCATAACCCTGTTCAGTTAAGATTGACTCTGGGTGAAATTGCACCCCTTCAATGGCAAGTTCTTTATGCCTAATACCCATAATCTCGTCTATCTTTCCCTTATTATCCTTACTCCATGAGGTAATCTCAAAACAGTCTGGCAAGGTTGATTGCTGCACTACTAACGAGTGATAGCGTGTTGCATTGAGTGGATTTTTAAGGTTTGTAAATATACCTTTGTTGAGATGATGAATGCTGGACACTTTGCCGTGCATAATTTTTTTTGCACCAACAATATGTCCACCAAAAGCCTGAACCATGGCCTGAAACCCTAAACAAACCCCTAAAATTGGCATTTTCTTAGAAAAATACTTAATAGCCTCAATTGAAATTCCTGCCTCATTTGGCGTACAAGGACCTGGTGAAATCACCAAAAATTCAGGTGCAAGTTTTTCAATGCCTTGCATTGTAATTTCATCGTTACGATACACTTCAACAGTTTGTCCCAATTCGCCAAAATATTGTACCAAGTTATAGGTAAATGAATCGTAATTGTCAATCATCAGTAACATAATGCGTGCTATTTTACCGCTAAAAAGGAGGCAAAGTTAAGGCACTGAAAATGACAAATACTATTTTTAAAGCCTGCCATGTTAAATCTCTTAAAATGAGTTTGTTTGCTATCCGTTATTAGTATGTTTTCAATCGATTGACGTTTGTTTGCAATCTCAAGTTCGCTATAACCATTGGCACGTTTAAAATCTAAGTGTAATTTGGTTGTTTGTTTTTGTTTTTGCTGATTGTCAAAATGAATTTTTTCAGAGACAATCAGCACACCATTTGTATTTAGACCTTTGTAAATTTTATCAATTAAGTACTGTCTATTGTTTGGTGTAATAAATTGTAAGGTAAGATTAAGTACAATAATAGATGCATTTTCAAACTTAATATCAAGAATATCACCACAAATCACATCAACGTTATCAATTTTACCCGCTAAATTCTGCTGACATTTTTTAACCATGTCTGGTGAATTATCAAAAGCAATAATTTGATTATTTGAGTGCGGGTTATTGATGCCTAGTGCAATGGAAGTAGCGCCTGTTGAGGCACCAAGGTCATAATAATTAGTATTATCCTGGCCATAAACTTTAACACTCAAGTTAATCATCTCAATCATGGATTGATAACCAGGTACTGAGCGTTTAACCATATCGTCAAACACATCAGCCACTTGCGCATCAAAGGTGAAACCAACCAAGTCATTCTTTTTAGTGAAAATATTATCGCGCATTAGTTAGACCGACCAATTTTCTTGTTTTTATAAGGTTTATACAACATGAGACCTTTGTATAAATAAAAGTGATTGGAAAAATTCAATTTTTGACGATTATTCATATTTATGCAAAAGTCTCGACATATAAATTTTTTATAAAAAATTCACTAACCAGTACCTGGGTCGAACCAATGGTAAAAATAGACCTTCTACCCCAAGTGCCATGTGTGTGGGTGATTTGTAGTTGACTGCGCTTAATATTTTTATCATTAAACAACACCTCGCCTAAAGACTTACCGCCAACTTTTAATAAGTTTTTCGTATCATTAGTAATAGGGATAATCGATCTGGCAAATACTACAACCCTATTATTTCCTAAAAGCTCTACTTCGCGCACAATAGATTGACCGTTCCAGTTAAGCAATTCTGTTTCATCAGCATGTACAAGAGATTCTGCTTGTGATATAACCTTAACCGAAAAACAATTAAATTTTTGCTTTAATTTGGCGGTTAAGGATTGGTGGTCATCAAGCCAAGTAAGCACGTGATTAGGTATGTTGCTCACTTGGTTTAAATTTGACCATATCAAATTTTTTGTGTTAATCATAGTTGAGTTATTTTACGTCAACTAAACGTTTTCAAGTGTTTCCATATTGGCTTTTATCATCAATAATCCAACGAGTAATAAGTGCTTGTTGTTTATCTTTGTTTAATTTTAAGAATCGCTCTGAGTAAAAACGCACTTGTTTGAGTAAATATTGATCACGCACAATATTGGCAATTTTCATATTAGTGATGCCTGCTTGCTGTGTGCCTAAAATTTCGCCAGGACCACGAAGTTCTAGGTCTTTTTGTGCAATTTTAAAGCCATCATTTGTTTGTCTCAGGGTATTAAGTCGTGTAAACGCACTATGACTAAGTGGTGCCTGATACATTAGAATACAGATACTAGCATCAGTACCTCTCCCTACACGTCCACGTAATTGGTGCAATTGTGCAAGCCCTAGTCTTTCAGAGTTTTCAATGACTATGAGTGACGCATTGGTAACATTAACACCCACTTCAATAACTGTAGTGGCAACTAAAACATCAATCTCGCCTTTTAAAAATTGTGCCATGATGGCAGATTTTTCATCCTTATGTATCTTCCCATGAATCAGCACCACGGTTAACTTATCTAGATTTTCTTGTAGATAATAATGGGTATTAGTAGCAGATTCAGCGCGGAGTGCTTCTGATTCTTCAATCAGTGTACATACCCAATACACCTGATTGCCAGTACTGCAAACTTGTTTGATTTTTTCAATCACTTTGTCCTTTTTATCATTACCAAGTGCAATGGTGTTGGTTGGTGTTCTACCAGGGGGTAATTCATCAATTATTGAGCAGTCTAAATCTGCATAGGCACTCATGGTTAATGACCTTGGAATAGGGGTTGCAGTCATGACCAGTTGATGAGGCGTGTTGTGCGCTTTTTGTGCAAGAGATAAGCGCTGATGCACACCGAATTTGTGTTGTTCGTCAATAATCACCAAGCCTAATTTATCAAAAACAACCTGGGCTTGGAACAGTGCATGGGTACCAATGATAATTTTTGCTTCACCAGAGTTAATTTTTTCAAGTTGTTCGAGTCTTTGTATTGTACTTTGTGAGCCAGTTAAAAACGCAATATCAATACCCAAAGGGGTTAAATAATTTGAAAATCCCTGTAAATGCTGCGTAGCAAGTATTTCAGTAGGCGCCATAATGGTTGCTTGAAAGCCATTCTCGATTGCTTGCAAACAAGCAAATACGGCCACAATAGTCTTTCCTGAGCCTACATCACCTTGCAACAGCCTAAGCATTGGATGGTTCGATGCAAGATCTGAATTGATTTCATCAATGCTACGCTGTTGCGCCTTCGTTAGTTGAAACTCTAAGACCTTTAATATTTTTTTGGCTAAGGTGCTTTTAATTTTAAATGTATTAGATTTTTTAGATTTACGTTTATCCTTAAGTTGGAGCAAACTAAGTCGTTGTGCGCATAGTTCTTCAATAATCAGGCGTTGCTGTGAAAGGTGTTTAAAATTAGCGATTTTTTCGATATTATCATCAACTTTAGGATGATGTAACGTATTCAAAGCCTGCCTAAGGGTAGGCATAGAATTGTTGATTAGATTCTTAAAATTATCAAGTAAGTCTGATTGTTGTAAGGCCTCTAATGCAATATCAATCCATTTTTTCATTTGTGTTTGGTGAATATTGGCAGTTAATGAATAGATAGGACTGAGTGTTTTTTCTAACAAATGGGGCTGCCCTTTAGAAATTAATCGATATTCAGGGTGGTGCATTTCTAAGCCATTTTTGCCAATTTTTATCTCACCAAAGCATTGGATGATATCGCCACGAATAAAGTTTTGTTTTTGATATTGATTAAAATGAAAAAATCGGAGTAATAAGCCTTGGTGACCAGTATCAGATAAATAGCATAACAATTGTTTTTGACGGGTTGATACCTGCTCAACACGTTTTATGCTTAACTGAACTAACACCTCATCACCCACTTGAGCTTGATTTAGTTTGACTAGTTTAGTTTTGTCTTGATAGCGTATTGGCAGGTGAAGCAACAAATGCTCTAAATTGAAAATACCAAGGGTATTTAGTTTTTGTTGTGCTTTTGGACCTAGTCCATTTAATACAATGATTGGGTCAGATAACTGATGCATAAATAGGCGAAGTTTTATCTAAAAGAACCATCAGGGTTGTATTAAGTTATTTGAAAAAATTGCATTCTATGCTCCATTTAGTAGGTTTTATTACAAGACTCTATCACCATAATTCCATCTATTTCTACCATTGAGCCTTTGGGCAATTCATTAACACCAACCACTGCACGCGCGGGATAAGGCTCATCAAAATAGCCGGACATAATTTCATTAACTTTTGTAAAATTGTTAAGGTCGGTGAGATAGATATTAAGTTTGACAATATTTTTTAAGTTGCCATTGGATTTTTGACAAACAGCAATTAGATTTTTAAAAACTTGATTAATTTGTTCGTTGATATCGCCACTGATTATCTCCATTGTTTCTGGTATTAGGGGGATTTGTCCAGATAAATAAATGCTAGAGCCGCCAGTAACGCATACTGCCTGAGAGTAAGTGCCAATTGCTTTAGGAGCTTTGCTGGTTGAAATAATATGTTTTTTCATGATAAGATACCTAAGTTAATAAAATCTGTCATTACGTCTATTTTAAAAAATATAATGCTAAATATTGCCACTTAGTTTTTTTAGACAAAAAATATAGCACTGGATAATCTGATATAACCAACCCTAGTTAGCATAATACTCATTAAATAATAAGTATTAAAAAGTATCCTAAGTTAATATACCGTATATGCCCTTTATTAATATAAAATATTCTATTAGTTATGGCGTTACAAAAGAACAACTAGACAAAAAATAAATGAATAAAGTTAATATTGTATGTATGAAGTGGGGTGATAAGTTTCCTGCTGATTACGTTAATCGGCTCTTTGGTATGGTTTCTCGTCACCTTTCTATACCATTTCGATTTGTGTGTTTCACTGAAAATAGTATAGACATACGAGGCGAAGTAGAAATACAAGATTTACCAGAGTTAAATTTACCACCTGGATTGCCAGAAAGAGGTTGGCGAAAATTAACTGTATTTAAAAAAGATTTTGGTGGCTTATATGGACCTACCTTATTTCTAGATTTAGACATAGTAGTAGTTGGAAGTTTAGATGTATTTTTTACTTATCCTGGTGATTTTCTAATTGCCCATGATAAGAAAAATCCAAAAAAAACAGAGGGTAACTCATCAATATTTAGGTTTGGAATTGGGCAACATTCAGAAATTTTAAGCCATTTTGAACAAAATTTCGAATTAGTGAAAAATGAAGTACGCCATGAACAGGCGTACTTATCACGTGAAATGCACAAACAAGGCAAATTGAGATATTGGCCAGATGAATGGGTGCCAAGCTTCAAGTATCGCTGTTGCCCCTCTTGGATAAAGTCTTGGTTTCAAGCGCCTTCTATACCCAAAGGTGCAAAAGTCATTCTATTCCACGGCTTACCTAATCCACCCGAAGCAATTATTGGACGTAGTGGAAAATGGTATCGACACATCCAGCCATCGCCTTGGATTGAAAAATATTGGAAAATCTAATGAACGCTACAAAAATTCCTATTTATGTTATCAATTTAGATAGAAGCCCCAACAGGCTATCTTATATAAGCAAGCAATTATCTAAATTAAAGATGTCATTTGAAAGAATGGTCGCAATTGATGGTCACCAAATTCAACCCCAAACATTACAATCTTACCAACAACAATCAAAGCGCTCATGGATTCATTATGCAACTTTATCTGCAGGAGAAGTTGGCTGCACCCTTAGTTGGCACAACGCTTGGCGGGCAGTATCAAACCATAACTCTAAAGCATGTGTTGTATTAGAGGATGATGTTAAAATACATGATAACTTTAAGAATGTAATTGAAATTTTATTTAAACATTTAGATGAAAATATTGTGATTGATTTGTCTGGCAAAAAAGGCATGATAGAAAAACAAAGAAAAAACATTAATGGTGTTGTGCTTATTCGTTATCAAACGCCGCCACTTAAAAACCAAGGTGCTATTTATGGCAAATTGGCTACCCAAGTTTTTTTAAACAAAATTCAAAATTTTAAAACACCAGTTGATACATTGCAACAAATGCTCTGGCTTCATAATGTACAAACTTGGAGTTTAGATAAAGGTTGTATCTCTCACCAAGATTTTGAAGTAGGTGGCTCGACAATTTCAACCAAGAAAAAGAAATTATCAACAAAAATAAAAAATGAACTAAGCCGTCCTTTATGGAGAATGTGGATTGTTATTAGGAATCTTTTGTCAAATTAACATGGATATTTTTGTTATCAATCTAGCAAGTTCAATCAAACGACGAGAATTTCAAGAACGGCAATTATCTAAATTAAAGTTAGCCTACCAAATAATTAGCGCTGTATCTACCAAGGATATTGATAATAATACCTACAAAAAGCATTACCATGACTGGCAAAGACCTCTGCAAAAAACTGAAGTTGCCTGTTATTTTTCACATCAAAAATTATGGTCAAAAATTATTAAAAACAATCAAGCAGCTTTAATTTTAGAAGATGATGCATTATTATCAAAACATACTCCCAGCATATTGGAAGAATTAGAAAAATATACCAATTTTGATATGGTTAATTTAGAAGTGTTCTCCAATAGTAGTAAAAAATATGTAGCGAAAAAATCTCAGCCAATCAATAGTCACAAACTATTGCGATTATATCGACATAGGCTGGGTGCTGGTGCTTATATATTGTATCCAAGTGGTGCTAAAAAGTTATTGCAATATCAGCAAAAAAATGGTATCGCCCCAGCAGATGTGCATTTGAGCGATTGCCCAACCTTCTTACGTTATCAAATAGAACCAGCTTGTGCAGTGCAATTAATGTTTTGTCAAGAATATGGAATTAAAACACACGGCGTGGCAATTAGTCAATCAAGCATTGAGCATGGAAATGATAAAGCAAACCACACCTTTGTTTTTGGAATAAAAAAAATAGTTGGACGGGTAAAATTAGGATTGCTTAAATTAGGTTTCATCTTTAAGGCAGAGAAACGTTATATTGAATTAAACAACAAAGATTTTGAATAAAAGGCTAACTTTTAATAAAAGAAGAATACAATTATTGTTATTCCAACCTTACAAGAATGTGGAGTAGAAATGGTAGTGTTGACACTTTAGCAGAAGGTCTTATTCAACAAGGATGCACTGTCAATATTGTATTAACACTCAAAAAGTCAATTAAACTTAAATCAAGCAGACAATTTAAAATACATTATTTGAGACCTTTACATAATTCATAATTTCTCGTCTTAATTCCAATTTTTGTAAATTTTTTAAAAATATTTTTAAAATTTACTGTATTTTTCCATAAAAACCAAAAAAACACCCTTGGTATTAATTGGGCAAGGTCATCTTGAGGGCAATATAAGAGTATTGGTTCGAAAACTTAATTTAGAAAATAAGGTTATTTTTTTGGGATTCCAATCCAATCCCTGCCCTTTCATTAAAAATGCCAAGCTAATGGTCTTTGTCTTCTGATTTTGAAGGACGCTGTTTAAATGGATTTATTTTATCTGTGAAAACGGTATAAATACCCATTAGCATAAATAATAATAAAATAAAATCACCTAATATCTTGAGATTTAGAATGCCAATTGTAAATAAAAATAGCAGTGTATTAACAATATTTGAATAAGTAATCGGCAATCTCATGAAGCGCATTCTACATTTATATTGACTATAATCTGATACTTATGAACAAGGACACTTACACAAACTTTATCCGTAACCAAATTGACATGGATTTGGAGCAAAAATTGCATACCTCTATTCAAACGCGCTTCCCACCTGAGCCTAATGGTTATTTACATATTGGACATGCTAAATCGATTTGTCTAAATTTTGGTTTAGCAAAAGACTATAAAGGACAATGTAATTTACGATTTGACGACACCAATCCTGCCAAAGAGAATATTGAGTTTATAGATGTCATCAAAGCAGATATCAAATGGCTTGGGTTTGCGTGGGATGGTGGTATTAAGTATAGTTCTCATTATTTTGACCAATTTTATAGGTGTGCCATTGAGCTTATTAATAAAAACCTAGCTTACGTTTGCTTTTTAGATGCGGATGAAACTCGCACCTACAGAGGCACCTTAAAAGAAGCTGGAGAAAATAGCCCTTATCGAGATACATCAATTGCAGAAAATCTAGAATTACTTGCAAAAATGAAAGCAGGTAAATTTTCAGAAGGTGAGTGTGTACTGCGTGCCAAAATTGATATGAGTAGTTCGTTTATGTGTATGCGAGACCCAACTTTATACCGAATTCGCTTTGACAAACACCACCAAACTGGCAATCAATGGCGCATTTATCCTATGTATGATTTTGCCCATTGTATTAGTGATGCAATTGAGGAAGTGACCCACTCTATATGTACGTTAGAATTCCAAGATAACCGCCGCCTATATGATTGGATACTAGAGAATTTAAATGATTTTAATAGGCCTAATCGTCCACATCAGTATGAATTTTCACGACTGAATTTAGAATATACAGTAATGTCAAAACGTAAATTACAAAAATTGGTTGAAGATGAGTTAGTATCTGGCTGGGATGATCCGCGCATGCCCACACTTTCAGGACTTCGTCGTCGTGGCTATACAGCAGCCAGTATTCGTAATTTTATCAATCAAATTGGCATTTCTAAAGTAGATAGTATGACTGATATAGCAATCTTAGAAGCTGCTATACGTGATGATTTGAATATTAGAGCGCCACGTACAATGGGTGTGATTAATCCAATACGTGTTATTATTGAAAATTACCCTGAAGACAAAATTGAAACCCTAAAAGCCCATATTCATCCACAAAATGAGGCGATGGGCAAACGTGATATATTCTTCTCTCGTGAATTATATATTGACAGGGCGGATTTTAAAGAAACAGTGCCTAATAAAAAATTTAAACGATTGGCAGTTAATAAGGAGGTGCGCCTACGATCTGCTTATGTCATTAATGCCACTACTTTTGATACCGATTTTGATGGCAATATTACCACCGTATATGCAACATACGACTCTGACACATTAGGAAAAAACCCTGCAGATGGTCGCAAAGTTAAAGGCGTCATTCATTTTGTTGAAGCTACCAAAGCACTCAAAGCAGAATTTAGACTATATGAACGATTATTTACACTTGAAAACCCTGGAAAAAACGACCACTTTGAGCAATTACTCAACCCGCAATCATTAATCACCACTTATGGTGTAGTAGAGCCTAATATGGCTAGTAGCAAACCTGAATTTGCTTATCAGTTTGAACGTGAGGGATATTTTTGTCGGGATAATCAAAACAATCAAACACTGATTTTTAATAAAACAGTAGGTTTGCGTGATACTTGGAGTAATTAATTTCAGTATTTATTTATATACCTCTTAAAAAACCACAACAAAAATATCTAGCAATACTAAAATCAACCAAACAAATAAAATTTGTCATTATTTGATTTTATTTAGCCATGTTGATACCGTATCAATTTCGTTATATTTAGTCAAATCAATTTGCAAAGGGGTAACTGATACATAGTTATTAGCAATGGCGTGGAAATCTGTTCCCACGCCATTATCGGCCTCTTTACCATTTTCACCAATCCAATAAAGGCTTGGGTCGTCTTTATCAGCAATACTTTGCTCCGACATATGGCGCTTTCCTAGACGTGTTGTTTGAAATCCTTTAATATCTTTAAAAGGCACATCTGGTACATTAACATTCAACACAGTATCGTGTGATAACTGAGCGTGAGATATCTGGCTAATTAATTGCTTGGCAATAATACCCGCTGTCTCAAAATTCTGACCTTCCCAGCTTGCTAATGATATTGCCACTGATGGCAAGCCTAGAAATCGTCCTTCTATCGCGCCAGCAACTGTACCTGAATAAATCACATCATCACCTAAATTAGCACCAAAGTTAATGCCTGTTATCACTAAATCAATCTTTTGTTGTAAAAAACCACACAATGCTAAATGTACACAATCACTTGGTGTTGCATCAATACTATAAACATTATTTGATATTTTGATTGGCTTTAAAGGTTTGTCCAATGTCAGTGAACTACTAGCAGCTGATTTGTTCTCACTAGGCGCAACAACAATAACCTCATACACTTGCGCTAAAGACTTAGCAAGTTGTACAATACCTTGGGCTTGATAGCCATCGTCATTACTAATTAAAATCTTCACCTTTAATTAAAAAACTTTTGTGTCACGATTGTATTGTAAGGGTAATTTTATCTTTTTTAACACCAACTTTTACCAAGCCGCCCTTGGTTAATTCACCAAACAATAGCTCATCTGCTAACGGCTTTCGGACTTCTTTCTCAATTAGGCGTGCCATAGGTCGTGCACCCATCTTAGCATCATAACCATGTTTTGCGAACCATGCTCTAGCGGCATCAGATACAGTTAAAGAAACTTGTTTATTTTCTAATGCCTCTTCCAATTCAAACAAAAACTTGTTTACCACATAAACAATTGTTTGCTTGTTAAGTGCATTAAAATAAATAACTTCTGATAGGCGGTTTCTAAATTCTGGTGTGAATAATTTCTTCAATTCAGTTTCATAATCCAATGAATGGTCTTGTTCATTAAAACCCATTGACGTACGTTGAATACTTTGTGCGCCAGCATTTGATGTCATTACCAGAATCACATTTCTAAAGTCAACCTCTCGACCGTTAGCATCAGTTATCTTGCCGTTGTCCATGATTTGCAGTAATAGATTAAAAATATCCATGTGGGCTTTTTCAATTTCATCAAGCAATAATACAGCATACGGATTGGCATTAACTGCTTCAGTCAGTAAACCACCTTCATCATAACCTACATAGCCTGGTGGTGAGCCAATGAGTTTGGAAATTGAATGACGCTCTCCATATTCGCTCATATCAAAACGTAACAACTTAACACCCATAATTCGAGCTAGTTGTCTACAAATTTCTGTCTTACCTACACCTGTTGGACCTGCAAAGAGAAAAGACCCCATTGGCTTATCAACTTGTGCTAAACCCGAACGTGACATTTTAATCGCCGTAGAGAGGCTGTTCAGTGCACAATCTTGTCCAAACACACTTAATCTAAGTTCTGATTCTAGGTTTTTAAGTAAAGATTTGTCGTCATTAGTCACTTGTTTAGATGGAATGCGCGCCAATTTGGCAATAATATTTTCAATATCACCCACACCAATATTAATCTTACGTTTTGATTTAGGCTGAATTTGTTGATAAGCACCTGCTTCGTCAATCACATCTATGGCTTTATCTGGTAAACGGCGATCATTCATATAACGATGAGACAATTCAGCGGCAGAACTTAATGCTGCTGCTGAATATTTAACCTTATGATGATTTTGGTAATATTTTTTAAGACCTTGCAAAATTTTGATAGTATCTGTTACTGAAGGCTCATCAATATCAATTTTTTGAAAACGACGCGACAGCGCATGATCTTTTTCGAACACTTTTCGATATTCTTCATAAGTGGTTGACCCCATACATCTAAGTGTGCCATCAGCCAAGGCGGGCTTTAACAAATTAGAGGCGTCTAATGAACCGCCAGAAACACTACCTGCGCCAATTAATGTATGAATTTCATCAATAAACAAAATAGCTTGAGGAATTTTTTCCAAATCTGTGAGTACTGCTTTAAGGCGTTTTTCAAAATCACCTCGATATTTTGTACCTGCAATAAGCACGCCAATATCTAGTGAATAAATACTGGCTTTCTTTAAAACATCTGGCACTTTTCCTTCAACAATTTTCAGTGCAATGCCTTGTGCAATAGCTGTTTTACCAACACCAGCAAGACCGATAAACAAAGGGTTGTTTTTACGACGCCTAGACAACACTTGAACTGTGCGAATAATTTCCTCCTCTCTACCAAGTAAGGGGTCTATTTTCCCAGATTTAGCTTTTTCACATAGATTTATTGTATAAGTTTCCAATAAGGATTGCTTGGGTTTTTTCTTATCTAATTCAATTTTTGGATCACTTACAATAGATTCTGGTGCTCTATTTAAAATGCCTTCCATGGCATCTAAGCGTGAAATATTATTAAGTTTTAGTAAATAGACTGCATGAGATTCCTTTTCAGAAAAAATACTCACCAGTACATTCATCGCATATACCGTATTTCTTTGCGCAGATTGTGCCTGATAAACACTGCGCTGTAGAACGCGCTGAAAGCCTACTGTTGGCATAATATCAATATTAGAATCAAGCGCAATAAGTGGCGTATGTGAGTCAATATAGCCTTCTAATTCATTTTGAAATTCATCAATGTCAATTCGCTTATTTCTTAAAAAAGTGACCACTTCATCAATATTAAGCAACGCTAAAAGCAAATGCTCAACCGTTACAAATTCCAAGCGATTATTACGCGCTTGAGTCATAATATAATTAATTTCTTGTTGTAATCCTGCTTCAATCATGTTTTTATTATATCTCCAACTCACGCAATATGCACGTTAATGGTTGTTCGTTCTTACGTGCAAATGCTGTCACCTGCGTTACTTTAGTTTGTGCAATATCATGCGAAAAAATACCACAAATACCCTCTCCCTCTATGTGAATTTTAAGCATAATTGCTTGGGCTGACTCTTCACTTTTTGCAAAAAATTGCACAAGGATATCAATCACAAATTCCATGGTTGTGTAGTCATCGTTTAGCAGTAATACTTGAAACTTATTTGGTTTTTTTAACTTTGGTTTTGAGGTTTGTGCTAGTGCCTTTGTCATACTAAGTGGCTGATTTTTTCTTTAACAACACCCACACAAAAGCCAACACCACCAGTGTTGGTATTGAGGCACTCAAGAAGTGATTATAATCAAATCTAAGTGACAACACACCGCCAATACGTGAGGCTAACTCAAAAAACAAACTCACCATTAAGCCTAAGAAAATCTTCTTACCAAGTGATGCATCACGAAGTGAACCAAAAACAAACAGCATTGAAAATAATATCATCGCAATCAAAGTAATGGGTCTTATAAGGCGTTTATATATCTCTACTTCAAAAATATCAGTTGTGAGATTATTTTTTGTTAAGAAGCGTATTTGTTGGTAAAGATGCCAAGTGGATAGTTCACGTGGGTTTTTTTTAAGATTTACTATCAATTTTTGATTAAAGGATATTTGGACATTGTACTTCTCGAAATTATTTTGAGAAAATGTTGTTAATTTACCATTTTTGCCTAACTGATAATGGATTGACTGACTAAGTTCTAAGTTGTTCCTATTAGAAGTAGCGCTATCAGAATGCACGATAGAATCCAGCGCGTCTGGTGATCGTAATTTAATAAGGGTGACATCTTGGAATAATTTACCATCAAAATTTTTCTTAACATGAATAAAAAAACCACTGTCTTTCAGCCAAAATCCTTGTTGATTCTTAAACGCCATGTTTTGCCCTAGTGCTTTAGCACGTGAATTTTTTGCATATTCAGTGGTTATTGGTGCAACCAGCTCGCCTATAAAAATAACAATAGCAATAAACATCAGCGCAGTTCGAACAACAATACTTGAAATTTGCATGATTGATACACCTGCACTTCTAATAACAACCAACTGAGAAGTAGATGCCAAATAGCCTAATGCCAAAAGTGAGCCTAATAAAATAATAACTGATGAATGCGAATACATAACTGCAGGAATATCTAAAATCACGTATTTTGTCGCTTCAAATATTGTGTAATCGGCTTGCCCTATAAATTTAACCTCTTTAAGAAAGCTAAAAAATGCATAAATACCTAGCCAAACTAGCATAGTGGCTAATGTATAAAAGGCCATGGTTTTAACAATGTAGCGGTCTAAAATTTTCATTAAAATAGTCGTCTTAAAATAGAATTATTTAACTTTGACACTATGATGAACAATATCCACCTTGATAGAATCCTTATTCTTGATTTTGGCTCTCAATATACCCAACTTATTGCCCGTCGTGTGCGTGAAATTGGCGTTTATTGTGAATTATTTCCCTATGATGTAGATAGTGACTTTATTAAAAAGTTCAATCCTAAAGGTATTATTCTTTCAGGCGGTCCTGACACAGTAACACTTGACAACTCTGCTAGAGCACCAGATATTGTATTTGACCTCAATGTGCCGATACTAGGTATTTGTTATGGCATGCAAACCATGGCGATACAACTTGGTGGTCGTGCTACTTCAGCCAACAAGCATGAATATGGCTTTGCCAAGGTTCGTGCTCGCAACCACTCGCCACTACTCAGTGACATTAGTGATGACATTAGTGATGAGGGTCATGGTTTATTAGATGTATGGATGAGCCACGGAATTGAGGTAGAACAATTACCAGATGGATTTAAACTGATTGCTTCTACAGATAACTGTGATATAGCAGGGTTTGCCAATGTAGAAAAACATTATTATGGCTTACAGTTTCATCCAGAGGTTACTCATACCAAACAAGGGGGGCACATTTTAGAGCGCTTTATTAGTAGCATTTGTCAATGTGAAAAAAACTGGACAACGGACAATATCATCACTGAATTGGTACAAAGCCTTAAAGATCAAATTGGTGATACCAATGTCTTATTAGGACTATCTGGTGGTGTAGATTCCTCAGTAGTGGCGGTACTTTTGCAACAAGCGGTGGGTGAACAACTCACTTGTGTATTTGTTGATAATGGTCTTTTACGCCTCAATGAAGGGGGTGAAGTTATGCAAACATTTGCGCAAAATATGGGTGTGAAAGTCATACGCGCTAATGCTCAGGAAAAATTCTATGATGCGCTATCAAATGAAGACGAACCTGAAGCAAAACGCAAAATTATCGGCCGTGCATTTATTGAAGTGTTTGAAGAAGAAGCTAAAAAACTTAATAACATTCAATTTTTAGCTCAAGGTACAATTTACCCTGACGTTATTGAATCAGCAGGCGCAAAATCTGGCAAGGCTAAAGTTATTAAATCACACCATAATGTAGGTGGCTTGCCAGATGATTTACAATTCAAATTAGTAGAGCCTCTTAAAGAATTATTCAAAGATGAAGTACGTAAAATTGGCGTTAAACTCGGCATTCCGTCGCACATGCTTTATCGCCATCCATTCCCAGGCCCTGGGTTAGGTGTGCGTATCCTAGGGCAAGTAAAACAAGAATATGCCGATATTTTAAGACAAGCTGACGCTATTTTCATGGATGAGTTGTATAAAAACGATTTATACGACACAGTCAACCAAGCCTTTGCTGTGTTCCTACCTATTAAATCAGTTGGCGTTACTGGGGATGAGCGTCGTTATGACTACGTTATTGCACTACGCGCTGTTGAAACCATTGATTTTATGACAGCTCGTTGGGCAAGACTACCGTATGATTTTTTAGATTTGGTGTCTAACCGAATCATGAATGAAATCTCTCGTATTTCACGTGTGGTTTACGATGTTTCTGGTAAGCCACCAGCAACTATTGAATGGGAATAAACACATCAACTGATATACAATGGATGATGCTTGCCATCAAACAAGCCAAACAAGCGCAAGAGGTAGGCGAAGTGCCTGTTGGTGCGATTTTAATACAAAACAATCAATTAATTAGCAGTGCGCGCAATCAATCCATCTCAAACAACGACCCAACTGCCCATGCAGAAATACAATTATTGCGCTCTGCAGGTAAAAAATTAAACAATTATCGGTTATCCGACACAACCCTATATGTCACCTTGGAACCTTGCGCTATGTGTTTAGGTGCTATAGTACATGCGCGTGTATCACGCATTGTATTTGGTGCTTATGATCAAAAATCAGGGGTTTGTGGGTCGTGTATAGATTTGCCAAATAGTCAATGTTTTAACCATTCAATTAGTATTCAAGGTGGTATTCTAACTGACCAATGCAAAGAACTGTTGCAACAATTTTTTAAAAGTCGCAGAACAAACGCCTAATTCCATTTGCCTATTTTTTCAGGTTTTTTATTTAACCCTCTTTGTAGTAATTCTTCACTCATATTATTAAGTCTTTAATCCTTTATAACTAATCTTGTTGTTATCAGTTCCTTTGAGCAATGATACCAATTTTAAACCGTGTACATGCCACCATTCACATGTAATGTCTGTGCTGTGATATAGGTACTACCATCACCTGCTAAAAATAATACTGCATTGGCAACTTCGTTAACTGTGCCTAAACGATGCATTGGAATTTGCTGGGATAAGGCTATTCTTTGCTCTTCAGGTAGCGCATTGGTCATATCTGTTTCAATAAAACCAGGAGCAACTGTATTAACGGTAATGCCACGAGAACCCACTTCACGAGCCAAGGACTTGGTAAAGCCCATTATGCCTGCCTTGGCAGCGGCATAGTTAGTTTGACCTGCATTGCCCATAGCGCCCACAACAGAGGCAATAGAAATAATGCGACCCGCTTTTTTCTTCATCATGCCACGCAATACGGCTTTTGACATTTTATAAACGGAAGTTAAATTGGTACTCATAATATCATCCCACTCATCTTCTTTCATCCGCATTAATAAATTATCACGAGTGATACCTGCATTATTAACTAAGACATCAATAGTCCCGTAAGCATCAACAATAGACTTTATTGCTTCGGTAATTTGATCGTTATTGGTCACATTAAGTGTCATGCCTACACCTGCAACGCCATTGTTTTTTAATGTGGTGCTAATTGCAGTTGCGCCTTTATTGCTAGTTGCTGTGCCAATGACAGTTGCGCCCGCTGCACCTAAGATCAGAGCAATTGCCTGACCAATGCCGCGACTTGCGCCTGTTACCAATACGATTTTTCCTTTCAAATTGTTCATGATAAGATTTCCCCTAAAGTTGTTTTTATGCTGACTGAATCCAATATAGCATTAGCTGTTAATGATTTTTCAATTCTTTTTGTTAAGCTTGTAAGTACTTTACCCGGACCAGATTCAATTAATTTTTCAACACCCATATTATGCATCACTTGGACAGTGCTTGTCCATAATACTGGTTTGTGCAATTGTAAAACCAGTTTAGCTTTCATATTGTTAATATCTGTTGCTTTAAGTGCGTCAAAATTATGCAACACACCGACACTGCCTCGATTAAATTTAATTGTATCTACAAAATTTCTAAACTCAACTGCTACATCATTCATTAGTGAGCAATGTGATGGCACACTCACTGGCAATATTACTGCACGCTTAGCACCCGCATCTTTCATTGCTTGACAGGTAATTTCCACAGCCTTTTTATTGCCTGCAATAACCACCTGTCCTAATGAATTAAAGTTAACCGCTTCAACAACCCCATTGCCTGCATAATCTGAACACAACTTAATGACGGTTTGGTCTTCTAAACCTAGAATTGCCGCCATTGCGCCCACCCCTTTAGGCACTGCCGATTGCATCAATTTTGCGCGCTGTTTGACCAATTTAATACCATCACTAAACCCTAAAGCACCTGATGCTACCAATGCTGTATATTCACCTAAACTATGGCCAGCCATACAAATAGGTGATAAATTATGCTCACTAGTCAGTGCTAAATAAGTAGCAAAACCTGCAGCCAACATGGCTGGTTGAGTATTTTGCGTTTTATTAAGCGCCTCTTGGTCTTGTTGTGTTAATGCCCAAAGGTCAAAACCCAGTACATCACTCGCCTCAGAAAATGTCTCTTTTACAATTGGAAAATGATCAGCAAGTTCTGATAACATACCTAAAGATTGTGACCCTTGACCTGGGAATACG
This sequence comes from Candidatus Ruthturnera sp. Tsphm01, assembly GCA_030142985.1. Classification (GTDB taxonomy): domain Bacteria; phylum Pseudomonadota; class Gammaproteobacteria; order PS1; family Pseudothioglobaceae; genus Ruthia. Next base: position 986,605 of record CP125320.1, read on the forward strand.
ATGGCGTATTTCATAAAATTTTAAACAAATGAAATAGCCATATTTTAATTAATAAAAAAGCGCTTGAAAAGCGCTTTTTGAAAAATAATATTAGCGCGTGCAATTACGCAGTTTCAATCGAAACATACTGGCGCATAAACTTACCTTTTTTGGCAAAGACAACTCTACCATTCATCGTAGCAAATAATGTGTCGTCTTTGCCTTTACGAACGTTAATACCTGGATGGAACTTAGTGCCTCTTTGACGGACTAAAATATTACCAGCCAATACAACTTGACCACCAAATCTTTTAACACCTAGACGTTTTGATACAGAGTCTCTACCGTTATTAGTACTACCACCTGCTTTTTTATGCGCCATAAGTGACTCCTTTATGCCTTAATTTTAACAATTTCAATTTCAGTAAACAATTGGCGATGACCTTGTTGTTTCATTGAATGTTTACGACGACGGAATTTAAGAATATGTACTTTTTTCCCCTTGCCTTGTGAAATAATTTTTGCCTCAACAGTTGCTTTAGGCACAAAAGGCGTACCCACTTGAACATTATCGCCATCAGCAATCATTAATATCTCTTTGAAGGTAACTGTTTTACCAGGCTCAATTTCTAATTTTTCAATTTTTAAAGTTGTACCTTGTTCAACTCTAAATTGTTGACCGCCTGTCTTAATAACTGCGTACATAACTAATCCTAAATATGCTTGGCTAAAAAAGGACGTAATTATACTTGAACGTTTAGCTTTGTGAAGTTTGTTTAATGAAATTCTAACGTATAATTACATTTTTTATTCAAATGTATTTTAACACATGGTTGTTTTTGAAACTAATATGGGCGATATTTACATTCGCGTTGACACCAAAAATGCACCAATTAGTGCACAAAACTTTATTGATTATGCAAATAATGGCTTTTATGATGGCACTATTTTTCATCGTGTGATTAAAAATTTTATGATTCAGGGTGGTGGTTTTACTAAAGATATGAGCGAAAAAACCACCAAAGCTGTGATTAAAAATGAAGCCAAAAATGGCTTAAAAAATATCAAATATTCGCTGGCCATGGCCAGAACTTCTACGCCACACTCCGCCAATTCACAATTCTTTATTAACACATCTGATAACTCATTCTTAAATTTTCCTGGGCAAGATGGTTGGGGTTATTGTGTCTTTGGCGAAGTTGTTGAAGGCTTTGAAATAGTTGATAAAATCAACCAAGTTTCTACTGGTAATAAGGGCGAGCATGACGATGTACCAAATAACTCTATCATTGTCAATAAAGCACATAACGCCTCATAATGAACCAAGCACTCATTATAGCGGATTTACACCTTACTGCTGATGAGGCGGACAAAACCCTTCTGTTTATTAAGTTTTGCCAAGAGCAGGCGGTTATGACTGACCAGCTTTTTATTCTCGGAGATTTATTTAATGTTTGGTTAGGGGATGACTTATCAATTGATTATTATCAGAAAGTTGTCTTGGCGTTAAAAACACTAAGTCTTAAAACTAAAATTTTTATCATGACTGGTAATCGTGATTTTTTACTAGGTGATGACTTTGCCAAACAAACTAATTGCACTTTGATTGATGCGCCTTATTTACTTGAAGTCAATAACCAGCAATATGTACTCATGCATGGTGATGAGTTGTGCACTGATGACAAAGGCTACCAGCACTTAAAGAGCGCACTACAACACTCGATTACAAAATTTATTTTTCTGCATTTAGGGATAGGACTGCGCTTAAAAATTAGCGACCAATTACGTCAAAAAAGCATTAAAGCCCAACAACATAAATCATGCGAAATTATGGATGTAAACATTGTAACCGTCAATCAATTAATGCAAAAATATCCTGGTGCAAACCTTATTCACGGACATACACACCGATTAGATACTCATGTTAATAATGACTTTACTAGATATGTACTAGGAGATTGGTCAAACAACCAAGGCAACGCAATTAAAATTAATCATCAACTAAATCGCCTTGAAATTAGCACGGCAGTCAACTAAATCAACAGTTGTTACTTTCAACACTATTTTTTCATCTAGTTTGGGCAAAATTTTAAACTTAATTTGAGTCATCATGCCTAGTTCAGGAATCATAAACAACGCTTTATCGCCACGCGTATCTACCACAACACCTTCACCTTGCCATGATGGATTGTCAAGCAAATAGACACATTTGTAGTGGTCATTACTAGAACGCATTGCCCTACCAACACTAGACATAGTGGCGTTATGAATGCCAATAATCTTTTTAACATCCTCCTTTCCTAGTGTATCCTCACCTTTAATAAAATGGCTGAGTTGTTGATGTGCGAGTAAATCAAGATACCTTCTAAGTGGGCTGGTAATGCGTAAATACGCTTTAAGTCCTAGACCAAAATGTGGCAAATTCTTGGTGGATGTGGCTGAGCGTTTAAAGAACTTTGTGGCTTTAAACGACTCAGATAAAGACAATGCATCTTTACTATCCAGTATTTCTTGCGGGAATTCTCCATTATCTTGAACTACATAAGGCATAACAATGTTATTATTGGTAGAAAATTGTGCAACAACACGACCTGCCATTATCATCATTTCAGCCACCAATTCACGACTTTGACTTGAGCTTTGTGGTGTAATCGACACTTGACCTTGTTTAAATTTAATATCAACATTAGGTAAATTCAAACTGATTGCGCCACTTTTGTCTCTATATTGCTTGTGCGTTTTTGTAATGCTTTGTAATTTGGATAAATGCTCATTAGACACTAACATTTTATCTGCATCATCATAACTGATGTTGGTTACTTTAATTGAACTGTGAACCACTTCAATGTTATCAATCTCGCCTAATTCCAAGGTAAACCCTATCGACAAAGCATTTGATGTTTTAACCAATCCCAATGCGCATATTTTTGTTACAGAAATAGGTAACATGTGAATAATTTGATCAGGCAAATATAAATTAGAGGCACGCTCTTGCGCATAAGCATCTAACTCAGAGCCAGTAGTAGCAACCAAAGATACATCGGCAATATGAATCCAAATTTTATCACCATCAACACTAATTGCATCATCAGCATCATTTGAATCAGCATTGTCTATTGCATAACTGGATAAATGCGTTAAATCAACCCGCTCAACTTGTGTCATGCTGACATCAACTCGTTCATCCTTAGGGATGTTATTACGTGCTGGGTAGGGATTAAAGCTTGGTTTAAAATAGTTAAGTTTTAATAACAACTTATAGGCAGATTCAGGTGTATTTCCTGTGCCAATATTAGCCAAAATTTTAGCGTGCTTAGACTGATTTAGAGCAACTTTCGCAATGTCTTCAATGTAGGGTAAATCTTGCTCATCAAAGGTATTGTTAGCAATATTATCCACACAGTGTTTAATATTTTCAGACTCAAGAATTTGAGCGTTACGCTTAGCTTGGATGCTTTCAACTTGAGAAGTTGGGCGTATAAAAACCTTGTTTTTTTGCCAATAAAAATATAAACCATCTTCAATTAAAACACAACTACACCAAGCATTTTTGGCGCTATATTCGTCAAACAACCATTGCGTTATTTCTTCTAATGTTAGTGTTTCTTCTTGAAAGTCTCCAAGAATAGCAATATCTGCATGTGTACAAGCATCATCTACTTGAGCAAATTCAGGATGAATAAAACGGAAATCTTTTTCCCGTACCGATTGCAAAGAACCATCAGCAAACTCTAATGCAAATTTATGTATCGTTTGACTAACAATACGTGCAGGTTTGCCTTTATAGGCAACTAAAGCGTTAATCAATTTAAAATTTAGTTTAGTGTTTGTGCATAAGTAGTAGCGTCCATTAAATCATCAACTGAACAAGACTTAAATTTAACCAGCCAACCATCATCATAACAACTAGAATTAACAAGTTCTGGCTCGTCATCAAGCGCTTCATTGGCTTCAACAACTTGCAAATCAGTAGGTGCACAAACGCCACTAGCTGCTTTAACAGATTCAACTACACAAAATTCATCCTTAATGGAAACCTCGTCATCAGCGTTAGGTAATTCTACGAATACCATATCACCTAATAATGCTTGTGCATGGTCAGTAATACCCATGGTGTAAGTGCCATCGCCATTGTCTAAAATCCATTCGTGAGTTTGTGTGTATTGTCTATCGTCTCTTATTTCGCTCATGTTGTTCTCCTAAATTTTCTAAAGCAGGGCTTACCTACTTATTTAAACCAATACTTTGCCATTACGCACGAATGGTGGTTTGACTATTTTAGCGTAAACCTGTCTTTTTCGCATCTCAATTTCACATTTACCTGTGCTACCTTTGGGAACACTTGCTAATGCAATGGCTTTACCCATAGTAGGCGAAAATGTGCCAGAAGTGACTTCGCCTTCACCTAGGCTGGTCATCACTTTCTGATGATTACGAATGACACCCTTACCCTCTAAAACCAACCCCACAATGGTTTTTTTAGCGCCCTCATTTTTTAACACTTCTAATGCATCACGACCTACAAACCGGCGATTTTTATTGCTTAAATCAACCGTCCAAGTTAGTGCCGCTTCAAGTGGTGAAACCTCATCATTCATCTCTGAACCATATAAACTCATACCCGCCTCTAAGCGCAAAGTATCACGCGCACCCAAACCACAAGGTTTAACCCCAGCTTCAAGCAGCATTTTCCAAGTAAATTTTGTCGAACTTGAAGGTAGCATAATCTCAAATCCATCTTCGCCTGTATAACCTGTACGTGCAATAAATAACCCACCTAAACTAGCCGCATTAAATGGCTTTAATTCACCACAAACCTCTTCAATCCCTGGTATGGCTGCAAATACTTTTTCCCTTGCATTTGGACCTTGTACGGCAATCATTGCTAAATCAGACATACGCTCAACCGATACATCAAAACCATTTGCTTGGACGTTAATCCAAGTCATATCTTTTTCTGTTACACCTGCATTAATGACCATACGATAATAGTCGTCATTTTGGTAATAAACAATCAAATCATCCACCACGCCACCTGACTCATTTAGCATGCAACTATATAATGCCTTGCCTTGTGTTTTCAGCTTATCAACATCATTGGCAATTAAAATTTGCAAAAATGATTTTGCTTCAACACCTTTAAAATCCACCACACTCATGTGCGAGACATCAAACATGCCTGCATCATGACGTACTTGATGATGCTCTTCAATTTGTGAACCATAATTAAGTGGCATTTCCCAACCGCCAAAATCAACCATCTTTCCTTGCAACTCTACATGCATTTGATACAAAGGTGTTTGTTTCATTATTTTTCATCCTCTTTTATATATTTTTTAATAAAAATTATCGTTACGATGATTAGTATAAATGTTAACCCCATAGTGCCAAATAGTTTGAAATTAACCCAAGATTCTTCAGTCTGCTGGGCAACAATACAAAGCTGCTCCATCGTTGTATTTGCACAATCCAACTCTGTCAATTCAATTTTAGAATCAAGTTCAGTGGTAGAAAATAACGTCTCTCTAGCACCTAGAGCAAGATTAACATAGTAGGCATTAACAATTGCAATACCTGCAAAACCAAGCCCCCATAACCAACTAAGTTGATGCCACACATTTTCTGGCAATTCTAATTCTTTACCCAACATCCTTTGCAATAAGGTTTTCTTGCCAATCCACATACTTAACCCCAACACAAAAGCAAACACCATATATAGTACACTAACTTTCCACATTAAAAATGCAGGGTCTCTAAGGGCAAGTGTTACCCCACCTAAAACCACCAATAAACCAAATGTTATTAAATGAATATTTTCAAACTTGCCGGTTCGATGGCGTGCAATCATCATCTGCAAAAAAGTTGCACCAATCATGGCATAAATTGCCATATACAAACCCATTGTTTTATAAACAACAAAAAATAGAACAATAGGAAAAAAATCAAGTAAAAATTTCATAAACTACCTCAAACATTGTTTAGAACAAAAAACTTTGTCATCTTGAATGACTGCCTCATTTTCAGGAACATGAACCTTGCAAATGCTACAAGCGAGCATTTTATTGGTCGATGATTTTTGCTCAATATGATCAACTGGTTTTCTAAACTTTTTTAAAAGCCAAAAGCCCGCCCAAACAAAAAAAACAATAATAATTAACTTTATAATTCCCATACAATTCAACCCTGATAAAAAGTGAAATTTTACCAATGCTTAGTATATAATTTCCTCTTTTTATGTGTCGATAATTCACAAACTGCCCGGGTGGTGAAATTGGTAGACACACAGGACTTAAAATCCTGCGGCTTCACGGCTGTGCCGGTTCGATTCCGGCCCCGGGCACCATATTCCTTTTTCAGTCTGTTTCAGATTGACCTAAAACCCTTACAGTGCAAGCAGAAAGTCCACTTTATTGTTTCACTACATTTCAGAGTTTTTAACTTCAGACGTTAATTTTATTGCTTTATTTTCTTCTTGGTGCCTGTCACCAGTAAGCCTGTGGGCTTACTGGTGGCGATAGCCTCTTTTGCCAGTGTTGCGAGTCAACTCCCTGGAAATGGTTGATTTATTTCTATTCATTTTGAGCGACTAACGGGTGTTGCACTTATGATGTGAATTCAAGAACCATGAGTTGGCATAATCTAGTTTTTGCACCCCAAGGGCAGGATTCGTGCTTCAACGATAAAAGTTACTCGTTGTTTTCTTGGTTTTATTTGTGTCATTATTAACCTTCTTATGTTTTGTATTATAAGGCTATCTTTGTGTCCAAGTTTTTTAGACCACTACAGTTTTATAAATTGAAAGAACTTTAACCTTTAACCGAATCAGTTATAATAAGAACGCCTTTATTATGGATGTATTGCATTAATGAAAATCAGTTTTGAGTTTTTCCCACCTAGAACAAATCAAGGCAAAGAAAAACTAATCAAAGTTAGGCAAAGTTTGAGTGTGGTATCGCCTGAATACTTTTCAACCACTTTTGGTGCAGGCGGTACAACACAAGATGCAACCTTAGAAACGGCGTTAGATATTCAAAAAAACGACAACATTCCAGCTGCGCCACATCTATCTTGTATTGGCTCAGAAAAGTCTAACATTGTTAAATTATTAGACAAATACAAATCTGCAAATATCAACCGAATCATTGCATTAAGGGGTGATATTCCTTCAGGTGTACGTGATATTGGCGATTTTCATTATGCCAATGAATTGGTTGAATTTATCCGATTTGAATACAATAACTACTTCCATATTGAGGTGGCGGCTTATCCTGAAATGCACCCACAAGCAAAAAATATTGAAAGTGATCTAGCACACTTTGTTAACAAAATCAAAGCAGGTGCTAATGGTGCAATTACACAATATTTCTATAATGCTGATGCCTATTTTAGGTTTAGAGATGATGTGCAAAAATTGGGTATAGATATCCCAATCACACCGGGCATTATGCCAATTACCAACTACACTCAACTGCTTAATTTTTCTAATATGTGTGGCGCGCAAATTCCAAAATGGATTTTAGAACGACTCAAACTTTACGAAAACAATCTAGAATCACTTAATGACTTTGGCTTTGATGTTGTTGCTAATTTGTGTCAAACACTTAAAAGCCAAGGTGTAGATAATTTTCATTTTTATTCAATGAATCGTGCAGAGCCCTCTCTTAAGTTAGCAAAAAACATCCTCTAACTATTTAACTATGGATTTAATTCTTTCAAGATATATCAAAGAATAAGGCACTGTTCTGTTCTTGGTAGATAAACGATTATCAATATTAACTATTTGAACAAGTCTCCACCCATCGTTATAAAATGCTTCAAAAGTCCCTGTTCTAATATTGGCTCCAATATCACATAATAATTTACTATTAACACTAGGTAAATGATAATAGACTGGGTTCTTTTTAACTTTGGTATTTACTGAACAAACTGCCAATTCATATTGAATTTTAACTGGGCTTGGTTTTTTAATGGTAATAGCCTCAGTTTTTAATGACTTGTCTTCAGTGTCAAAAAATCCTGAAAATGATAGAACAGGGAATAAAACCCAAACAATTAATAATTTTTTTATCATTAGAAATCTTAATAAAAAAATAGCCTAATTAAAGGCTTTTTTTATAATTGGCAAAGTTTAAAAATTAAAACGCCCAGCCAATACCAGCTGAACCAGCATTAACAGAGTTGCTACCTTCACCTGATTGGGCGCCTTTAATACTATAAGTCAAATTATTTTCATTATCATGGTAAGAAATACCAAGAGCAATTGCATTCTGACCATTAAACCTGCCAATACCCAATCCTATTGAACCTTGACCATTAAATGCTTGTGGAATACCGTCCATTGCCATACTCATAGAGACACCTTTATTGACTTTATCTAATTGACGGAAGTTAACTGCGTCAAACTCAGCAGCACCATCAGCAACGCAATAAAATTTAAAAAAACTCAGACAACTATCGATTAATAATTTCAGCCAATAATTGTTGATATTGTTGTTGGATGCTAGTATTGTAAATTGAGTATTGTTTTAGAAAGGCTTGATTTTTATTTTTGTGTTGTATAAAATTGGTTTTGTGTTTAGTTAATGCGTCTTCTAAGGCTAAAACACCTTTATGTGCGTCGAAATTAGGGTAAAAATATCCAACCCCTTGAAGAAATTCAGAATTGTGTACTAAGGGCACCTCTAAAAACCCAAACATAAAAAATAGCGTTTTTCAACAACAAAACCCCATATAAATACTACTACAAAAGCATCTAAAGTAAAATAAACCTTATATATATTTTTAAAAACAAGGCAACAACAATGGGATTATTTGACTACGAATTCAGACTAGAAGAAATCAATAAAAAACAACCGCCTTTACAAAAGTTAAACACAGTGATAGATTGGGAGTTGTTTAGAAAACCCATAGAAAAAGCCTTAGCCGTTCAAGCCAAAGCTCCTGGTGGTAGACCAGCTTTTGACAAGTTGATGATGTTCAAGATACTCATCTTACAACGCTACTACAACCTATCTGACGAACAATGCGAGTTCCAAATCAAAGACCGCCTATCTTTTATGGATTTCTTAGACATCAATCTTCACGATAAAGTCCCAGATGAAAACACTATTTGGCACTTTAAAGAAAAACTCAAAGATAAAAATCTAAGTCAAACCCTGTTTGGTTTATTTACAGACAAACTCAGCGAACAAGGTGTTATTGCTAAGACAGGCTCTATGGTTGATGCCTCGTTTGTTAATGTTCCAAAGCAACGCAATAGTAAAGATGATAATGACACAATCAAGGCGGGCAGCGTGCCGATTAAGTTTGGCAAAAACAAACACAAATTATCTCAAAAAGACACCGATGCTCGCTGGGCTAAAAAGAATCAAGAAACCCATTTTGGTTATAAAAACCATGTTAATGTCGATAAGTACAGCAAACTGATTAATAAATACTGCGTCAGCTCTGCCAGCAAACACGATTCACAATTACTTAAGGATTTGGTGGATAAAGACGATGTGCAGCTTTACGCCGACAGTGCTTATTGCTCACAAGATATTGAGCGTTATTTGCAAAGCATAAAATGTAAATCACAAATACATGAAAAAGGAGTAAGGGGTAATCCACTTAGTGGACAACAAAAAGCCAACAATCAAAAGAAATCTAAAACCAGAGTACGAGTAGAGCATGTATTTGGTTTTATGACTAATTCAATGCATGACGGGTTGCATATGCGTCAAATTGGTAAAGAAAGAATCATGTCTTGTATTGGGTTATTGAACTTGACTTATAATCTGTTCAGATATGAACAGATTATAAGGCTGAAAATAAGTTAAAACACCTAAAAAATGGTGAGTGTCGGTAGTAAAAAAATGTGAAACAGGTTTAAGAATATTTAAGAAATATGGAGCAAATTTGATTTGAAAATTTAAAAAAATTGGGTTAGATTTTTTGGTGTTATAATGAGGTTTTTAGAGGTGCCCTAAGGGAATATTATTATAAAGCGCCTCCAAAGAAAGATAATTCAACCCATTGTTCCAATGGTGTGAAAGAAGTATGTCAGGATGAGAAAACACATTATCAAACTTACAACGTCCAGAGAAAAAAACTTTATCTTGAACAACACTGGCATTAAGGCCGGGCATATTGGTAACAATATTATTCAATAGATAAGACTTATCCTTAATATGAGCACCATTAACAATAAAGGCCTGGTTAAAACTGTTGGGATTTTTGCGATAAAGTGCTTCAATAATGGTTATGGGAATTAGTGCATTTTTAACGACACTAATATTAGGCTCCATAACATAAATATTAGGTTTTTTTCTAAAGTCTTTTTTGCTGAATTTTTTGCTTTTAATAAACTTTGAATTCCAAACAAAGGGCATTACACTGGCTTGAGCGCTATGTAAAATTTCTAAATAACTTTGATGGTAAGCATGGTGAGGTGATATCCAAATATAATCAATGCCTTTTGCAATATGCTGAAAACCTACATTTTCTTCGTTTTTATATAAAATATTCTCCATGTCTATAATTAGTGAATTGCCATAATGAATGGAGATGGTTTTTGCGCCTAATAATTTAATAGCGTTTCTTTGCTTTTTGTCTTGAATTAACCCAGCTTCAAAAAATAAATCTATCGATTGTTGATTTTGTTGGAATTAATTAAGGGTGCAAATTCTAAATAATTGATTATTATTCAGTGCCAATTTTTGATTTTTTTTAGGTGCATCAGTAACCAAAAATACTTGATGACCCAATAATTCAAACAACTCGTAAAGCAGGATAATGTTTTGTGAAATGCCGTTGCTGTATAAATGATTAACATCAATTTTATTACTAATACTAATGGCGATGTTATAATGTGATTGGCTTGAAGGTAGTGGCATGGCACGACAAGAAAGTTAAATCAGTATGTTATTATATACGCTTGCCTTTTTTGAGTTCAATGAATTAACGGCAATCAATGCGTCTGTTGATTAATCCAATATTGAAGTTTATGCAAAGGTTCTTTGTCTTGAGCATGGCAGTATTTTTCAAGCATGTTTAAACGATAACCCAATTCTTTAAATACCATCTCATAATGTTCATTCCTTAGTTCTTCTTTATAAAGCTTGGATTTAAGTGAGGTGATGCTGCTGATTAATATTTGTTCATTTTTTTGTTTAGCAGTATCAACTGCACCCGCTTTAATAGCATCAGCTTTGATTTGTTGTATTTTTTGTATATGTATATCTTGTTCTGAATGTAAACTTATTTTAGGATAAGCCAACCTAATACTGTCCGTTGTTACATACCCCTCATGAGTTTGCAGTTTGCCACAATTGATTTGTGCTTGGATCTGAGTACGACTCACCCCAAGTTTGCGTGCTGCCTGTGAAACGCTTAATTTTACCACCTTAGCCTCCAAAAAATCATCAAAGATAGTTGACAAATTAACTAGGTTTTACCGGTTTGTCAAGTGTATTAAGGCTTATTAATACTGAAATAATGCCATTATCACTAGTATTCGGTGCAACCAATACTTTGTCAAATCCAATTGAATTAGCATAAGCCTTTATTCTGTCACTTAAAACCACTAATAAATAGTTTTTAAGCTTATCAATATCAATAATTTGGCTGGATATCTCCAATAATGATTTCATGCCATCTATACTGGTAATACTAATAACACCTTCATTTCTTGATAAAAATTCATTGAGTGATTGACGGTGTAGAGAACCAATATCATGACTAATACGTTCATACACTTCAACATATTCAACTTGATTATCTTGTTTAGTTAAGCCTTGCTTTAGGGTTTCTCTACCGCCTCTACCTCTAAAAATTAAAATCGTTTTATGACACAAGCGATTCACACTATCAAGCGCCAAAAGTGCTTCACTGGAAGATTTATCCTTAGGAAAATCGTCAATTTTTATATTATTTTTACTCAGTTTTTTAGCAGTAGCACTACCCACTGCAAAAATCTGGTGATAACTGATTGTTTTAAGAATTCTTAAGCCGTATTCAACAGCATTGGCGCTAATAAAGATAACCACATCATAATGATTCTTTTCTGCCTTGGTATCAATAGGATTAAGTTTTAATGTTGGGAACAAAAGTGGTTTATTGCCACTTTTAACTACCATAAACTGTAATTCTTCTACTTGTAGTAGTGGTCTAGTCAATAATACATTCACTAACTAAAACCCTAATATTTCGGCAATAATTCGTATTTTATTCAACGTTTCACTTTCTACATGCTTGTAAATAAGTACAGTTTTAGTATTAACAAGCGATACATCTTGCAAAAAATCCCTAATTTTCTTTTCATCCAAAACGTTAGAAGTGTAAAGAATGGGTAATTGATTAAAATGCAAATATTTATTTGCGATTAACTTAGTATTTAAATCAAGTTTTAGTTTTTTATTAGACTGGAAGCATAATTGGTAATCACTTAATATCGCCATTACTTCATCGCTTGGTTGCTCATCAAGTTCACAAAATAAGTTAAATTGAGACCGATATTGATAGATTGGTTTAAGTTTTGATGTAAGTTGAACTGCGTCTAATAATTGCGCTTGTTCAATGGATATAACCAATTCAAACATTTCATCAGAGTCTTCTAATTCTGTAAATATTTGCTCAAGGTCTTCTTCAGTGTCAATTTTTAACGCCAAAGCTTTGAATAAAGTTGAGTAATAATCAAAACGCCACTCACTAGGCAAATCATCGGGGTAAAAATCATCAAGTAAATCTAAACCACTACGGCCAATTAAGAATTCTGTTTTGTTCATTTGGGTTTATATGTCTTTATAATGAGTGAAAGTTTTATACAAAGATCTCTTTATTAATTATGCTGGATATTCTACTACCAATTATTGCCTTATTATCAGGATTTGTACTTTTAATTTGGAGTGCGGATGAATTCACTGAAAATGGGGCAAAAATTGCCAATATCTTTAAAATATCACCACTCATTATTGGATTAATTATTTTTGGATTTGGTACCAGTGCGCCTGAAATGCTAGTGTCAGCACTTGCTGCTATAGAAGGCAATACAGGACTTAGTATTGGCAATGCCATTGGCTCTAATATTTTCAATATTGCCCTAGTATTAGGTATTAGTGCAATTATTAGCCCAATTGAAGTGCAAGGGGATATTTTAAAAAAAGAATGGTTGTTTTTAATGATTGTCACGCTTTGTGCAGGGCTATTGTTGTGGGATTATCGTCTTGATTTTAGAGATGGTATGATTTTATTGTCTTTACTGGTTTTATTTTTTGCTTATACCTTTAAGCAAGCAAAAAATAAAACGCATCATGAATTTGACGAACTTGAGCATTGTGTGAGCAAATCTCAAGTTAAAAAAACTTGGGTAATGTTGGTTGTGGGTTTGGTGGTTTTAGTCTCTAGCGCAAAACTTGTAGTTTGGGGTGGTGTGGAAGTGGCTAAAATATTTAATGTTTCAGATTTGGTTATAGGGCTTAGCGTGGTAGCATTAGGCACCAGTTTGCCAGAACTGGCAGTATCAATCGCAAGCGTTCTAAAGAAACAACACGCAATGGTAGTAGGTAATATAATCGGCTCTAACCTATTTAATACCATTGCAGTATTAGCCATACCGGGATTAATCCACCCGTCAGATGTGCCAATAGAGGTTATTAGTAGAGACTATCCAACCATGCTATTACTGACTGTTTTATTGTTTGTTGTTGCTTATAAATTTAACAAAAAACACGTTATTAATCGTGTTGATGGGCTTGTTCTTATTGGGGTATTTGGTCTTTATATGTGGCAATTATTTTGAAATTAAGCCTTCACGATGAGTTTGATACTTATGATTTTGCACATAAATTGGCTCAGTGCGCTCAATTAGTTGATGATTGCATAGTTATTTATTTAGAAGGCGATTTAGGAGTTGGAAAAACCACGCTAGCTCGAGGATTTATTCAGTTTTATGGGTTTGAGCGAGTTAAAAGCCCTACCTACTCCTTGGTAGAAAGCTATGTCAATGACAAAGTCAATATTCAACACTTTGACTGTTACCGATTAAGCGATGCACAAGAGTTAGAATATATTGGTATTCGCGAATATTTAGTACCTGGTAATATTCAGTTGATTGAATGGGCAAATTTAGGCAAAGGTATGATTGCGCCAGCAGATATGACGATTAAAATTACTGATGATTTTGATAAACGCGAACTAGAAATTACCACATATACACAAGTTGGAACCCAACTACTCACATGTATCAATTTATAAAAAGCCTCAAATACAATCTCTTTCAATTAAACAAACAAACAAAATCTTCTTTTTTTGTTGGGAAAATACATTTATTCATCTTATTCTCTTTATTATTAAGTAATGTTTATGCGAACAATAAAACCACGTTATTTGACTTTCGTTTTTGGACATCGCCTGAACGAACTAGAATTGTCATTGATATTGATTCAAATGTTAGATTCTCGATTAAGGGACAGAAAAGTCAAGTTGTTTTAAAGATTAAGAACGCAAAATTACTTAATCAAACTTACAAAAAGCTCTTTTATCAAGATCGGCGTATTAGAAAAACACGCATTAAGCGTGACAAAAACACATTGATATTTACATTTAAAACTACTAAAAATTATCACGTTAAAAGTTACACCCTAAAGCCAAACAATCGATATCGACACCATCGTTTGGTTGTGGATTTAATGGATAAAAAACCCGCAACAATTAAATCACACATAAAGTTCAGTAAACAGGTAATCAAACAACCAAGCAAGGTTAAAAACACAACAAAAATCATTCTAATTGATGCTGGTCATGGTGGTGAAGACCCAGGTGCAGAAGGTTATCGGCATTCAAAAGAAAAACACATTACCTTAAAAATTGCTAAAAAATTGGCAAAAAAAATCAATCGAACTCAAGGCATGAAAGCCATCCTTACTAGACGAGGGGATTATTATGTTGGTCTGACCAAGCGTATTCGTATTGCCCAAGCCAACCATGCTTCGCTATTTATTTCAATTCATGCTGATTCAGTCAAACGTATAGGTGCTAGAGGTTCTTCAGTTTATACTTTGTCAGAACATGGTGGCTCAACCAAATTTGCTAGAGATTTAGAAAAATCACAAAATACAGTTGACCAATTTGGCATCAGAGAGGCGTTAATTAAAGATGACCAATACTTGAATAAAATTCTATGGGATTTTTCTAGAAAAGACCGAGACATTCAAAGCCAAAAACTAGGATTTAAAATTCTCAAGCACATGAGTAGAATTGGTCATCTACATAAAAAAACACCGCAAAAGGCAAACTTTGTTGTCTTAAAAACACCATCCATTCCTTCTATATTAATCGAAACTGCATTTATTTCCAACCCTGAAGAGGAAAAACGACTTAACAATTCAAAACAACAGGATAAGATTGCCAATGCAATTTATCAAGGAATTTTGGGTTATTACAAATAAATCTTGAACAGGCTATTTTTTATTTGATTTATCAGGTGCACACTCCTCTTTTGGTGGCTCGTAGTTTGGGTCATTTGGGTTCATAAACACAAAGTGATAATCGCTGTCTTTATCTATTTGGTCAAAATCCACTACCATGCCTTCAAGTAATTCTTTTTGCTCATAAGCAAGAATATATTCAATACCATTAGATTGAAGATGAATATCACCATTATTACGATCATCAAAACCCATTAAATATTGGAAACCATCATCGGTTTTATCAACAGCGAAGCGAATTAACAGCCCTTGGGTTTCTGGATTATGGGTTGATAAGATAATTTCATCCGCTGCTTTTTTTGTAATAGTAATCATGGTTTTTGTTTTTTAATCTTACTTATAAAATTAACAAATTGCACAACCCACTCATTGCCCGCCACGTTACGTAAGTGTGTATACGAAGCTAAAAGGTTGTGCTTAATAATACCATCAAACTCATTATCAATACCCACGCCACGCAAAACCTTAAAAGCATAGCGTGTATTGGTGTTAAGATTTTTAAGTTTTGAGTAGTGAAACTCGTGAGCATAAATATGCTTAGACACACCAAGCCAACAATGCTCATCGGTTGGCGCTAACTCAACATAACCCCTGCCAATAGGTTTGGGTGTCATGTGCGTATCTGCATCAATCACACCTATCATTGGATGGGTTTGTTCATTGTAGGTAATGCTATTGGTTAAATACATCAAGCCACCACATTCCACGTACGTTGGCAGACCTTGTTCTATTTTAACTTTAATATCTTCTAATAAGGATTGATTGGCATTTAACGCTTTAAGTTGCATTTCTGGAAAACCGCCGCCGATAAATAACCCATCACATACTGGCAAATTATTATCTTTAAGTGTGTCAAAATATTTTATGTTAACACCTAATGATTCAAATTTATCCAAATCATCTTGGTAATAAAAACCAAATGCACTATCTTTAGCAATAGCAACCGTTATTTTTTCCTTGATTGTATAAGTCTTAATAATTCTCTTATTAGGTTTAATACAATTCAAATTCATTAATGCATTAAGGTCAACTTGGTCGGAGATAATACTGGCAACTTTGTTGATAAAGGTTTGCGATTGTGGTGTTTCATTGGCAGGCATTAAACCCAGATGACGCTCATCAATTACCAGTGATTTAGAGCGACGCACACAGCCCAACACAGGAATATCAGTGTAATACTCAATGGCTTGAATTAATTTTGACTCATGACGCTCACTGGCTACTTTATTAAGGATAACACCGGCAATATCTACATTTTTATCAAACGCCTGATAGCCACTAAGTAGTGGTGCAACACCACGAGTAATGCCTGTGCTGTCAATCACCAATACCACAGGAATGTCTAACAATTTAGCAAGATCAGCATTGGCGTCACCACCAGTAACACTCATGCCATCAAACAAGCCTTTATTGCCTTCAACAATAGTAAGGTCACTATTGATATTTTGATTGTTATACAATTGAATAATTTCATCATCAGTCATGTTGTAAAAATCTAGGTTATAACAAGGGTTGCCACTGGCTTGAGCAAGCCAAATAGGGTCAATATAATCAGGTCCTTTTTTAAAGGCTTGAACCTTTAAAGATTGTTGTTTAAATGCAGCGCACAATCCCAAACTAACGACAGTTTTGCCTGAGGATTTATGAGCAGCAGATAAGTAAAATGATGAAGGCATTATCTGCCTTTATTAATTAAATGTGATTAACTTAACTTTTATGATGAGGATTAGAAACTTCATCAGCAAGGCTCTCAGGTAAAAATGGTAAAAATTTTATCAAGAATGTAACCGCAATTAAAGCCAGCGCAATACCACCAACACCTAAAATTATTTCAGGCAATGACGGTGTATATGACACAATACCGCCATAACCTTCTAAAATCTCCTTACCTGGAAACATTTCTAATGGATAAGCTTGGCCACCAATAATTAACACATACATTTGAATAAAACCACCAATAATAACCAACATCGATGCTAGACCTAATATTGAACGATTACCCTTAGTTGCTGGATGATAAATTAATATCAGTGGCACGATTGAGCCTAATATGATTTGTCCATACCAAAATAAATTGGTATAGATGCTATCCATAGAAAATAAAATCATTTCCACATTGTTGTTTTCAGCAAGATAGATATTGCCCAGATGAAACACAATTGCAAAATACAAAACAGCTGCCACAAAAACACCTAATAGGTTAGCCAAACGATTAACAATAATATCGCCAAGTTTTCTATCTGTCCATTTATAACTTGCCATTAATATTAATAAATAAAATGCCAAACCAAAAGAAAACGACATGACAACAAATTTAGGCGCCATAATCATAGCATCATAAGTATGGCGAGCAACCAATAAACCAAAAATAGAGCCTGTGCCTGTGGTTAATACCAAACGCCAAACAAACGCCACCATTCCAAGTTTTTGGCTAAATTTATTCATTCTTCGTTCAAACATCATCCACAAATATATAGCAACAATAACAAAAAAGCCGTTATATAAAATAATATTCCAAGCAAAGATTGATTTAAAATTATACTCAGTCATGGCAACAATTAAACGGTCTGGGCGACCTAAATCAAGCACCAATACCATTAAACCACCTGCTAATAATGACAACGCAACCAATCCAGATAAGCGTGATAAAGGTTTATATATTTTCTTACCAAATACAGAAGAAATAGAGGCCACGTTTAGCGCACCACTCGCCGCTACTATCAAAAACAAAGCAAATACATGTGGCATACCCCACACAATACGATTGCTCATACCAGTTACAAAATGGCCATGGTGTTCCATATAGTACATACTACCTAGTGCGGCTAAAACCAAAATCCCCAACCCTGCAACTAGCACATAAAACCCTAGGCTTTTTCCTTCAATTTGCTCAAAACGAATATTGCTCATAAAATTCCCAAATTAAATTTATTATTTAAATACCGCTATAGCGCACGCCAGTATTTAGGTTAAGGTCTGCTCTAATTTGTGTAGATTGAACTGTTTTCAAAGTTTGACTTATTTGACTTGATGCATCATACAAATCACCAAAAATAACAGCATCACTGTTTACACTCACAACACAAGCAGGTGCCTCGCCTTTATCAACCTTGTGTACACACATCGTGCAAGCCTCAACCGTGCCTTTGCCACGAGGCATGTGTTCTTTTTGATTACTTAGCGTTTCATGTACAAATGATCGCGCGTCATACGGACAAGCCATCATACAATAACGACAACCAATACATAAATGTTTATCTACTAATACAATGCCATCTTCGCGCTTCATGGAAGCATTTGTTGGACAAACATCAACACAAGGTGGCTCTTCACAATGCTGACACATGAGTGCAAGATTGCTAATTTTTCCAGTGGCTTTATCTTTAACTTTTAGTTTTTTAATCCAGTCTGGTCTTTGAGCGCCTGTTGAGTGCACTTCAGAACCCCAACCTTGTTCTTGTTGACAAGCACTAACCATGCCATCAATATCAGCCTCAGTTAACTTGTTGGTATCAATCAACATACCCCAACGTTTTTCATTGGTAACTGGCACCTTGTTGGCACTAGCAAATGTTGTGAGTGTAATGCCACTAGCAACTGTGGCAACGCCAATCGTTGCTGCGCTCGTGGTTTTGATAAAATCGCGACGATTTAATGTTTTATTCATAAAAAACCTTCCTTTGGTGTCGTGCGGTGACAACTAAAGCAGTCAAGGCTAACACCGACTTGTTGATGACAATCTGAACAAAATTGACCTTTCTTATCAACTGAATGGTACTGATTGTTTGTCTTATTTTTATTAGCATGGCACGATACGCAACCTTTTAAAGAATATTCATCCGTTCGCACACCTTGGCGCAAGGTTTTATCACGCTTATGGTGTAAAAATTCAGGATGCATTCTTCGAATAATCGAAATACTTTGGTGAAATACTTTGCCAGACGCCTTAATGGAACTAGCCTGCTTGCCAAGATTAGCATGTTCGTTAGTATGCGCAAACACACTACCTACCAACAAACTTAAAAAAACAACCAACAAACGATTCATAATTTTTATTCCACTTAGATTAAATCGGGCTACTCACCAAGACCCATTTGAATATACCCAGCTGGGCAAACATCAGCACAAATATGACAACCAATACACTTGTTGTAATCAGTGTCAACATATCTGCCTAACGTTGCCTTATCTTTCTTAACTTTAAATACCGCATCTTGAGGGCAATACATCACACAGTTATCACACTCAAAACACAAACCACAAGACATGCAACGATCCGCTTCTTTTTGCACTTCCTCTTTAGTATAACCAATCAAACGCTCATCAAAGTTACCTAATACGTTATCAACATCCACCAATTTGTGGTTGCGCTGATTGCGTTGTTCATGTTCAAAATGACCTAAGAACAATTCTGTATGTGGAATGATGGACGCAAAGGCACGATCTTCATAATTATGCACCGCAAAATCAGCAGTATCTGTTGAGGCTGCAATATCAGAACCTTGCTCATAAGACTCAGGAGAAAGATCCCACTCTTTTAACTTATCCATTAAATCAAAATAACTAACATCAACCTTAGGACGAGTGTGCTGATCAGAACCCGCAAGATAATCACCAATACTTTCAGCAACAATTGATGCTTGACCAATGGCGGTTGTTAATAAGTGTGGACGAACCACATCACCACAAACAAAGAAACCTGGTTTATTAGGCACTTGGTAGTTCTTATCTGCATCAATAAATCCATGCTCATTGAAGAATGAAGTATCCATGCCCTCAGAATCAACACCTTGACCAATTGCAGAAACAATCAACTCGCACTCAATATCAAATTCAGAACCCTCAATTGGTGTATCTCCATCTTCTTCTAAACGAATCATACGTAATGCAGTTGCACGACCATCTTTCCCTATAATCACTTCAACAGGTTGCAACTGACCTTGAATTTCAACACCTTCACGAGTTGCATCATCAATTTCTTCTTGTGCTGCTGGCATGTTCTCAACAGTAGAGCGTGTTGTTAATAATACATCTGCACCTAGGCGCTTAGAAGTATTAACCACATCATGCGCAGTATCACTAAAAATAATATGCTCAGGACGGTCTTTTTCAGCAACATTATTAATATTACCCAAACGACGTGCAACTGATACAACGTCAATTGAAGTATCACCACCACCAATACAAACCACCTTGCCTGTAATGTGTTTCAAACGACCTTGGTTGTACGCCTCAAGAAATGCAACACCAGAAACACAATTTGTTGCTTCACCACCTGGGACAGGCAACGTTCGACCGCTCATAGCACCTATTGCAAATAAAACTGCATCAAATTCTTTTTCTAATTCGTCAATAGTAACATCAACACCAACCTTGGTGTTCATTTTAGTTTCAACGCCCGTATTGATAATACGATCAATCTCATAAGACAACACATCGCGTGGCACGCGATAATCAGGAATGCCATACATCATCATACCACCCAATTGGTCGTATTTCTCAAATACAGTTACGCTGTGACCTTGGCGACGTAATTTAAGTGCTGCTGCCAAACCACCACAACCACCACCAATAATAGCAACTTTTTTACCTGTATCTTTAGCATCAACTTTAAATGTATAACCTTCAACTTTTGCATTGTCACCAATAAACTGCTCAACCGCATTAATACCAACCGTATCTTCGACTTCATTACGATTACAACCATCTTCACAAGGCGCTGGACAAACACGACCCATCACTGATGGAAATGGGTTTGAATCTGTAGAACGTTGAAACGCATACTCTTGCCAAGATAGGTCACCAGAAGGTTTTTCCATACCACGAATAATATCTAACCAACCACGAATGTTATGCCCTGAAGGGCACGAACCTTGACAAGGTGGTGTTTGAGTAACATAAGTAGGACATTTATGAGAAGTATCTTCTTTAAAAATCTTTTGACTCCATGGTACTGTTTTTAACTCATCGCCATCATCGGTGTATAATCTAAATGTATGGTTGTCGCCCTTAGTTGGTACGCCATATGGGTTTTTCTGCATATCAAATCTCCTTATATTCGTTTAAGTTTCTGATGTTTCTACCGATGTAACATCATCAGTATCAGTTTGTGGTTTGTCCATAATAATCGCCTCACTCACCAGTTGGTGAACGCTCACAATCATGTATGGATCAAAATCAAATTTAGGTAGTACTTTAGAAAACTGTGACTTACAAATGGCACAAATGGCAGCCAATGTATTAACTCCATTATCTTTTTCAACTACTTTCAGTGCTTGCATTCTTGGTACTGCACCTTTCACACGAATCTCCATTAAATCGTCTGTTAATAAACCACCACCACCACCGCAACAAAAAGTAACCTCCTTAATTGTACTACGCTCCATGTCAACATAATTATTACACACAGCTTTAATAACGTCACGTGGCAAAATAAATTGACCGTCTGGAATGCCGCCCATATTAGTTGCACGGGCAACATTGCACGAATCATGGAAAGTAACCGTACGATCATCATTAGCAGACTTATCAAAAGCTAACTTACCTCTTTGAATTAAGTCATGGGTATATTCAATAATATGTTGTGGTTGAGGATAGCGATGATCTAGTTGGTCTTGTAATTTTTGAGCAAATTCGTCAGTAGCGCCTGCACCTACACCCGATAAAGTATTCCAAAAACTATAAGCAACACGCCAAGCATGCCCACACTCACCTACCATAACCCGTGACACTTCTAAATCAAGTGCAGCCTTACGAATACGTAAAGCAGCCTTACGCATCACATCATAAGAGCCAATAAACATGCCAAAGTTTGCGCCTTCAGAGGCATATGAACTTAACGTCCAACTAACACCATCTTGATGAAACACTTTGCCATAACCGATTAAACCATCGATATGAGGTTCGGCAAAAAAGTCTGCTGATGGGGTGATTAATAAAATTTCTGCACCTTTTTGGTCTAGTGGGTATTTAACAGCAACTCCGCCTGTCTCTTCTTCAATTTCTTCTTCAAGGTCAAGTAATGTATCACGCAAAGCTGGTTCAGGCAAACCTAAGTTATTGCCAATTGTTAAAGCCTTGCCTAAAATTTGATTGCAATATTTTTGACCTATACCAACCGCATCTAACACCTCACGGGCTGCCATTGAAATTTCAGCTGTGTCAATGCCGTATGGGCAGAATACTGAACAACGACGACACTGTGAACACTGATGAAAATAGTTATACCAATCATCCAGCATGTCATCGTCTAATTCTTTAGCGCCTACCAATTTAGGGAAGTATTTACCTGCAAAAGTAAAATGGCGACGATACACACTTCTAAATAAATCTTGACGTGCAACTGGCATATTTTTTGGATCTGAAGAACCTAAAAAATAATGACATTTATCGGTACAAGCACCACATTTAACGCACGAATCTAAAAACACTTGTACAGAGCGATATTTAGACTTAAGTTCGCCTATTTTATCAATAGCAACTTGCTGCCAATTGTCTACTTTTTTACCAGGAAAACCTAATGGGTTTTGAAACTCTTGTACAGATTTAAATGGCCCTTCGCCATCCATAATACCTTCTTTTAACTCAGGAATTTCAAGATAAGTGGGTAATACTGGAATATCAAATTCTTTTGCCATGTTATTCGTCCTTACCTAAAGTTTGCTCTAGTCGTGTTGCATGCTCTTGTTCTTGCTTGAGTGCCCAAGGTGAAATGTGGCGCTTTGAGCGAGCATCATCCACTTGGTTTCGTGTCGGGCTAAAGAAAATACCTGGCACGTGTAATAATTTAGAAATCGGGAAAATTGCCATCAGTACAAATACCAAGAAGATATGTACTAAAAAATGCACTTCTGTTGGTAGGTTTGCCCAATTAAAACTCACCAAGCCTGATGCAAATTCCTTCACCATAATAATGTCTGTATGATTACTGGTAAATGTCATTACAGCGCCACTTATACCAATAATGAGCAACATAATTAACATTAAATAATCACTAGGCGCTGAAATATAACGAATGCGCTCAACAAAAATACGGCGTAACATGAGCCCAACAAGGCCAATCACCATGGCAAAAGCAGCATACTTAAATGGTTGAGTTAATAAAAAGATACTAGGCAAATCACCTAGCCAAAAATAGCGTATATGACGAATTAAAACTAACAATAGACCTATATGAAACAACCAGCCAAATAACCAAATCCATTTGTTTGATTTGAACAGGCTTTCAAATAAGACCACTTCGCGCATCATGCGCATAACCACACCTGTTTGCGTTAACGGGGTTGGTGCAGTGGGAATTTTAAGGGGAGCTGGCGTTATCCAAAATTGATAGATTTTTCTCGCCATTCCAATAAGGAATGCAATCAGTGAAATATAAAATAAAGCGGTAAAAAAAATGCTTATTACAGACATATTACTCTCAAATTCAATGGTTAAAAAATTTAAAAACACCCACCGAAGTAGGTGTTTTTATTGCTTGTATCGACCTAAATACAACCAGTTGGTTTTGGCAACCCGGCAAAACGACAACCTTGCTTACCAGGACCATATGGAAACAAAGTATACAAATATTTAGAGTTGCCTTTGTCTTTACCCATTCTTTTAGCGATTGCTTTAGTTAGTACACGTACTGCAGGTGCAATTTGGTACTCTTCAAAATAATCACGCAAAAAATTAATCACATCCCAATGTTCATCACTTAAATCAACATCGTCATCTTTTGCCATTTGTTCAGCAATTTCTTTAGTCCAATCACTCAAATCTACCAAGAAACCTTCTTCATCTACTTCTGCGCCTAAAATATCAGCCATTTTTTTTACTCCTATATAAAAATTTAAGTTAAACCCAAGAAACCGTAGTTCCATGTTCAACAACCAAATCAACAAAGCCTGCATAATCAACTAATTTGATATTATCAGCAAGCTTTGAAGAAATTCCTCTTGCTTCGACATCACCCTGAAGCGCATAAACTCTACCTTGAGCGGCAAGATCAGCAATCATTGGTGAGTTGGTATTTTTCGCAGCAGAAATAACACCATCTTCAATTAATAAAATAACGCTTGTGTTATCAATTGTATTAAGACAAGATTTGAGTGAATTTCGCTCGAAAGATGATTTATTAACAGTATGTAACATATTCAATCCCCCTTAGAAACTTAAACATACGTCTTGTTCAGACATAATTTTTGAAAGTTGTGCATTAGAAACCACTTTAATACTTGGTTTTTCTGCCCAATCATCGTCTTCATCTTCATATGCTAAAGGCATTAAATCATCCACATTTAAACCCCTTTCTTCTAAAGATTCTGCTGATACGTAAAGTTTATTAATGTCATAATCACCCAATGCATGGAAGGTTTTAGAAAAATTCTTCATGCCAATACCATCGGCATTTTGACCTTCAACAATTTGGTATACACCATCATCAATAAAAGCCAAGGAAACATCTTGTTCGAATGCCGCAGCAATTAACACCACTTCTAGCGACTCAATTGCATACACCGTGCCAAATGAAGAGCGACGATTTAAATACATAAATTTCTTAGTTGCCATCTTAATCTCCAAATACCACTAAACGATCGGACTGAATGCCCGCTTCAATCAACTGACCCAAGCCAGAAATACGAAATGCTGGATGGATATTGTTACCATCAATACCATTCTTACTTGCCTCAGATTCATCTAGCATACCACGACGAAGTGCTGCTGCTATACACACAACAAGTTCAGGCTCACCATCGACGTTCTTAATACCTAATTCTGCCCACTGGTTGACAACATTACGATCATCTTGTGGTGGCAATGTAAAACGTGATGCATTATTCACACCATCATGATAGAAAAATACACGGAAAATTTCATGGCCTTTTTCAATCGCTGCTTTGGCAAATTGGTACGCCGTATCAGATGCTTGATGCTGGTACGGTCCTTCGTTAATTTGAATAGAAATCTTCATAATAATATATATTTAGAAACGAATATGCGCAGAAGAATTCAACTCATGACGCGCACCTTTCCAATCATTGATATGGAATTTAGTGAACGGCAAGCCTGTCTTTTCAAAAAATGCTGTCCAGCCAATGCGATCAACCCATTCACCCATTCTTTCCCAATCACGGGCATCTTCCTTATAAACAGATAAAATATTCTTAACCACAGCAGCAACTTCCGGCCATCTAGGTGGGTTGTTGGGTAAATTAGAAACCACTAATTTATGGAACGAGGGCTTAGATCTTGCATTTGAGTTTTTGCCACCAATCCACAGTGCAATCTTAGAGTGTTCAGGATCATTGATTTGCATCGGCGGGCATGGCGGGAAGCACGCACCACAACAAATACATTTCTTCTCATCCACTTCCAATGTTGGCTTGCCATTAACCATCGCAGGACGAATTGCTGCAACTGGACAACGTGCAACAACAGTTGGACGCTCACACACGTTAGCCACTAAATCATGGTTAATTTTAGGTGGTTTAGTATGTTGAATGTTAAGCGCGATATCGCCTTGACCACCACAGTTAATTTGACAACAAGAAGTTGTCATGTGTACACGGTTAGGCATCTCTTCATGTGTAAACTCCTCATGTAATTCATCCATGAGTGACTTTACAATACCTGAGGCGTCTGTACCTGGAATATCACAATGCAACCAACCTTGAGTGTGTGAAATCATGGTTACCGATGGACCTGTGCCACCTACAGGAAAACCTGCTTCAGTTAATGCCACAATTAGTGGCTCAACCTTTGCGCCATCAGCCACCATATACTCAACATTAGAGCGCATGGTAAAACGAACAAATCCATCTGCAAATTCATCAGCAATATCAGCTAATTTTCTAATGGTGTAAACATCCATTTGACGTGCAGTACCACAACGAACCGTCCAAATTTCTTCATTATTTTTTGAAGTGTGGTGCAACACACCTGGACGAGGACGGTCATGATAAGCCCATTGTCCGTAGTTACGACGCATCGTCGGGTGCATGTATTGAATAGGATCAGGGCAACCTGATTCGATGGGCATTCTTGGTGCTTCAGCCATTTTATTTCTCCTAGTATATAAAATTATGTGAGACTTACTCTCACTTTAAAAATTGTTATCTAAATAATGTGCTTATGCACTTGCCTCTGCTTTATTTTCAAACCACTTAACAGCCTCTTCGTCCCATGTATCCATACGAACGTAAGATGAAGTACGTGTAGAATTAACCATATTGGGGTCTACATTAAGACCAATACCTTCAAGAAAGTTAACCACACCAATACGCTCAATCATTTCACCAGTTCTTTCGTGCTCTAGTGCGTTTTCAGCAAAGAAATCAATCACTTCACCTGCTAAATCTTCAATCGTTTCAAAGTCATCTGCCGTGTCCATTTTCATAAATGGCACAACCACTGAACCAAACAAGTCGCCAATCTTAAGTGTACGCTTACCACCCATGACAATCATCACACCTTTATCATCGCCCGTTGCTAAGATAGGCTCTACATTGCCTTTGGCAATATACTTATGAGTTAAAGGGCTGGTAACATTTAAACAATGCATACATTTAACACAGTTCTTGTTATCAATTGTAATTGAATCATCTTCATTAAGTGTCATCGCATTAGTAGGACAACGAGAAGTAATATTGTCAACAACATAACTACGGCCTTTGTCTGCAACCATTGCCTTCCACAAGTCTTGATTAACTTTAATGTCGTCTCTCCAAGTTCCAATAACTGCAAAGTCAGCACGTTGAACTGTATTCATACAATCGTTTGCACAACCTGACACTTTAAATTTCATTTTGTATGGTAATGCTGGGCGATGCATGTCATCTAAAAATGCATTAACCAAGGTACGCAAAACTGCTTGCTCATTAACATTTGACATCTCACAACGTGAAGCGCCAACACAAGACATGCCTGTACGTACTGCAGGACCAGCGCCACCCAAGTCAAAACCATAATCATTAAATGTATTAAAAATAGTCTGTGTTGTTTCTTCAGTCGCACCTTGTAACATGATATCGCCTGATTGACCATGAAATGCAATCAAGCCAGAACCGCCGTTATCTACAAACATATCACACATGTCTCTTAATAAAGTTGATGTGTAATGCATGCCTGCTGGTGGTTGAATACGTAAAGTATGAAACTCGCCTGCTGCAGAGAACTTATAAGTACCGTCTTCGTTTTTTAATTCATTAAAACGTGGAATAATACCGCCGCCATAACCAATAACACCAACTGTGCCACCTTTCCAGTAGCCTTTTTTAGTGACATATGAAGTTTCTAACGTGCCCAATACGTCACGTGCCATTTCAGCGCCAGCATGACTGTCGCTTGCTAATCTTTTAAGACCTGTAACAAACGAAGGCCATGGACCATTTTCCAACTCATCAAGGTTAGGTGTGTTATATAACTCTGCCATTTTATCTCTCCAATATATTTAAGTAAATCCCCTTAGTTTTTTCCAAAAGAAGATGTGAACGAAACAAATTATACTTAAATGAAATAAAATACCAGTGTTTATTAGTGGTATTAACTACTATCCCTTAGGGGGTAGATTGGTTTTATTTTTTGAGAATTAAAGCAATAATAATAAAGCCAACACCTGTTAATGCAGGGGCAATAATGGCATTAGTAATACCAATAGCAATCATGCCAATCGCAACTATTAAAAGTAATATTAGTAAGTATTTCATGCTAGATACTCATTAACTTTAGCAGCAACACCACGACCTTCATTGATAGCCCATACAACTAATGATTGCCCACGGCGACAATCTCCAGCGGTAAAAATGCCTTTTTGTGACGTTGTGTATTGAGCGTATCTGGCCTTATAATTACCACGCTCATCAAGCTCAATATTGGCATCATCACTTAGATAATGCTCAGGAGATACAAATCCCATTGATAATAAAACCAATTGCGTATGCCAAGTTTTTTCACTACCATCAATTTGGGTTAATTGCCCATCTTTAAAATTAACATTAACCGTCTTTAGGCCAATGACAGAACCTTGGTCATCTTGAATAAACGATTTAGTCATTAAATGGTATTGTCTTGGATCTTTGCCAAGCATTTTTGTTGCCTCAGCGTGTCCATAATCAACTCGATAAATAAGTGGCCATAGTGGCCAAGGGTTGTTTGACGCGCGCTCAACTGGCGGCTTGCCCATTAATTCAAAATTCACAATCGATTTTGCACCTTGACGTAGTGCTGTACCGATACAATCTGTACCTGTATCACCACCACCAATCACAATTACATCCTTACCTTTAGCAGATAAATCTGATTCATCTGCGCGACCAATATCCAACAAACTTTTGGTATTTTTAGCTAGATATTCCATCGCTAAATGCACGCCTTGTGCTTGGCGATTATTTACCAATAAATCACGCGCTTTACTTGCACCTGTGGTTAACACAAGTGCATCAAAATCTTGTTGTAATTGTGCGGTGGTAATGTCTTTGCCGACATCAACATTGGTTATAAATTTAACTCCTGAATCTTGCATTAATTTAACACGGCGATCAACCACATCTTTACCAAGTTTCATATTCGGAATGCCATACATTAATAAACCGCCAACACGATCATCGCGCTCAAATATAGTAACGTTATGACCGATTTTATTTAATTCATCTGCCGCTGCCAAACCTGCAGGACCAGAGCCAATAATAGCAATTTTTTTACCCGTTCTATACTCAACTGTGTAAGGCTTAATCCAGCCTTCATCAAAACCTTTGTCAATAATGGCTTGCTCAATATTCTTAATCGTAACTGCAGGATTATTAATACCCAATACGCAAGAGCCTTCGCAAGGTGCTGGACAAACCCGACCTGTAAATTCTGGAAAATTATTAGTTTTTAATAAACGTGTTAGTGCTTCTTGCCATTTATTATGATAAATTAAATCGTTAAATTCTGGGATTAGATTATCAACTGGGCAGCCATTTTCTGACTGGCAAAAAGGCACGCCACAATCCATGCACCTTGCGCCTTGCTCTTGAAGATGGGCTTTATCATGATGCACTGTAAAAATCTCACCATAATCTTTAATGCGCAAATCCACAGGACGATAAGCCTCGGTTTTTCTATCAA
Organism: Candidatus Ruthturnera sp. Tsphm01; assembly: GCA_030142985.1. Classification (GTDB taxonomy): domain Bacteria; phylum Pseudomonadota; class Gammaproteobacteria; order PS1; family Pseudothioglobaceae; genus Ruthia. The sequence continues at coordinate 1,016,139 of CP125320.1, forward strand.
ATTCTTTAAAGCCAGTTACCTTTCCCATGACAAGTAAATACTCAAATATAAATCTAAAAGATTATGCCATATTTTTCGTAAAATTGCACCACTCAAAAACTAGATAAAATTATATAGCGCTCTTGTCTTGTTCACTGTTAAAAATAACGGTATAATTATTTCTTTTTTTATGAAAGTTTATTTAAAGGAACACTCAAATGAATTTAATTGATCAAATTGAGAACGAACAACTAAGGTCAGATCTGCCTTCATTCACATCAGGCGATACTATTGTTGTACAAGTAAAAGTACGTGAGGGTGAGCGTGAAAGATTGCAAGCATTTGAAGGTGTTGTTATTGCCAAGAAAAACCGAGGCATTGGCTCAGCATTTACAGTTAGAAAGATTTCTCATGGCGAAGGCGTTGAAAGAGTGTTTCAAACCCACTCAAAAATGATTAATTCAATTGAAGTGAAACGTAGCGGTAAAGTTCGCCAAGCTAAACTTTATTATCTTCGTGGCCTTACTGGCAAGAAAGCGAGAATTAAGGAAAAACTCCAACTTAAAAAATAAGTGGATTTTTTTGATAAAAAATGTCGGTCTTTACCGGCATTTTTTATAAGCCATTATCTGTCATAATTTGGCAATGGATAATTCAATACTCATTGATCAATTTTTAGATAACTACTGGCTTTCATCAGGTGCTAGCAAAAATACGTTATCAGCTTATCGCTCTGACCTTAATTTATTTTCAAAATGGGTTAACAAACCACTCACTAATATTAGCGATATACATATTAATCAGTACTTTAATGAGCGCCAATCAATATCCATGAGTGCCGCTACACAAGCCAGAATACTCACCTGTTTGCGTATTTTCTACCAACACTTAATTAAACAAAAAATCATTAAAAAAAATCCAACTGATAAATTGCACCATCCTAAACAAGCACAAAAACTGCCCGTTTTTTTAAATATTGATGAGGTTGGAAGGCTGCTTAATGCACCTAATCATAACACTATTTTTGGCCTGCGCGACCAAGCCATGTTAGAGCTTTTATACGCTTGTGGACTACGTGTCTCGGAATTGATTAATCTGAGTTATCATCATATTAATCTAGCCGATGAATATATTCGCATTCATGGCAAGGGCAACAAAGAGCGCCTTTTACCAATGGGTGAAATGGCAATGGATTGCTTGGCAAATTACGAGAAAAACGCAAGACCGTTTTTATTAAAAAATGGTCAAACTGATGGTTATTTTTTAACCAATCGTGGCACCAATATGAGCCGACAAAATTTCTTTTACATCATCAAAGGCTACGCATTCAAAGCAGGCATTAACAAACCCTTATCGCCACATACCCTACGTCATGCTTTTGCCACACACCTTGTGCAAAAAGGGGCGGATTTACGCAGTGTGCAATTAATGCTCGGACATAGTGATATTTCTAGTACACAAATCTACACCCATATTCAAAATATCCAACTTAAATCACAGCATAGTAAGCACCACCCTAGAGGATAGTTATAAATAAATCATGATCTTATACCAAACAAGAGATGATGAATATAGTATAACTATCAATAACTTAAACCTTTAAAACTATTAATATTTAGAGACTTTTGCATAATTCAACTCAAACTCACCAATCTGGTAAAATAATAACCATCTAAACAACCCTATAAATTACTCAAAATGTCTGAAGAATGCCCGACAAAACTCATTCTCAGATTCTCTTGTTGTTGAACATAACCTCCCATTAGAACTTGACGATGTACACAACATTATTAACTGGAGTGAGATAGAACAAACACTTTCAAACTTATATTCATCTGTTAGAGGTGTGCTCAGTTATCCGTCATTAATAATGTTTAAGATTCTTATCCTACAAGCTAAGCTATTGAATGTAGGGCGAAGCAAGATACCTTGAATTAGAACAAAACAATGCCAGAACGCAACTAATTGCCATTAGTCATAACCTTAAAACTGGGGTGAATATTTTTAAACAGATGCGCAATTTACAGGATTGTTACATCCAATGAGTGGGGAAAGGTTAAAAACAGAGAGTAAAATGTTAAAAAATACAGAAAATAAGTGTGGTTTATTGGGTTTTGGAAAAAATATCAAGAGAGTTTTTAGAAATGTTTTTTGAAAAATTGTAAAAGTTGAAATTAAGATGAGAAATTATGAATTACGCAAAAGTCTCATATTGTCTAAATCATAACGACACAAACCAATGATTAACTCGCATGTCCATTTGGACTTCGACCATATCCACACAATCACTGAAAATGCAGTAGTAATTGTGCCTAGTATAGGTAAGCAAAACTGGCAACAAGTGCAAATGTATCCATATTTTGCACTGGGCGTTCACCCTTGGTCAGTCGAATCGCACACTCAGCAAGATTTAGACACTTTGGAATACTTGATTAAATGTAGCAATCCCATTGCCATCGGTGAATGCGGGCTAGACTTTGCTAAAAACATTGATAGAAGTAAGCAACTTTATATTTTTGAATATCAGTTACAATTGGCTGAAACTTACAAATTTCCAGTGATTATTCACGCAGTCAAGGCAACTGAAGAAGTTATATTATTGTTAAAAAAATATCCAAAAGTCACAGGCGAAATTCATGGCTTTTCAGGTAGTGAAGTGCAGGCTAGAACTTTAGTAGACATGGGGTTTTATTTAGGGTTTGGATTGCAAATTCTAAATGATAAGCCTTTAAGGTTAAAAAAAATTGTTCAAAACCTAGCGCTTGAATCACTGCTAATTGAAACAGATGACCACGCTAATCCAAATAATTTAATACTAGTCGCTGAAAAGATTGCCCAATTAAAACAAATAGCAGTAGAAGACTTGAGCAAGCAATGTGATAATAACGCCATTTTACTATTTGGATTGCAATAATGAGTGACAGCTGTGCACGAACTGAAATATTATTAGGTCAACAAGGATTAGCACGATTAGCAGAATCTCATGTTTTAATTGCTGGTCTTGGTGGTGTTGGTGGCGCTTGTGCAGAAGCACTCTGTAGAGCTGGCATTGGTACATTAACCTTGGTTGATTTTGACATTATAGAAAAAACAGACCTTAATCGTCAAATTATTGCACTTAATTCAACACTTGGACTACCCAAAGTAGACGCACTGGCTGATAGATTGTATGATATCAACCATGATACCATTATCATCAAGCGTCATGAATTTATAGACAAGGATAAAGCTCAAGCCATTGCACTTGATGCTAATCTAGATTTTATTGCAGATTGTATTGATGCTATTGCTTATAAAACCATACTTATTGACAGTTGTAATCAATCTAAAAAATCTATTATTTCAAGCATGGGGGCGGGTGGAAGACTTGATCCTACTCAAGTTAAAATTTCGCGCATGGATAAAACACAAAACTGCGCCTTAGCACGTGAAATACGCAAGCAGCTTAGGCGCATTCACGCTTCACTTAAATTTCCCGTAGTACATTCAACAGAAGTACCAATTAAGGCATTGCCACATCAAGCAGTGCGTGTAACCAACACCGCCCCTGTAGGCAGGCCTAGAGCGATGAATGGTGCAATTTCGTATATGCCTAATATTTTTGGGCTGATGATGGCAGGACATATTATTCAAACTCTATTAAAATCATAATCTATAAAAATAAGTTTTGTTCGTTTCAAGAAAGAGAGATAAAATGGTTAGTACACAAACCCCAATCTGTGATTTTAATACCACAGCAATTGACTTTAGTCTAAAAGGTGTTGATGGAAAAATGCATACTTTAAAAAGTTGCCAAGGTGAAAACGGCCTATTGGTGATGTTTATTTGCAATCATTGCCCTTATGTTAAGGCAATTATTGATCGTATTATTCGTGACACCAAAGCACTCAAAGCAATGGGAGTAAATGCCGTTGCAATTATGTCAAACAATCAAAATGAATATGAAGCTGATTCTTTTGAAAACATGCAAAAAATTGCCACAAGCATGAACTTCCCATTTCCCTACCTAATAGATGAAACTCAGCAGGTCGCTAAAGCCTATGGTGCTGTGTGCACACCTGATTTCTTTGGCTATAATGCTAATTTTAAATTGCAATATCGTGGTCGGCTTGACGCTTCACACAAAGAGTCTGCAGCAGTGGATATTAAGCGTGATTTATTTAATGCAATGAGCCAAATAGCTATAACTGGAAAGGGTCCTTTGGAGCAAATTCCCTCAATGGGTTGCTCAATTAAGTGGATTGTTTAAAAGGTTCTTTTAACAACAATTATTGTCTGTTGGACAACAACTTGATTTAAACCAAGACAAGACGGTTGTCTTGTCAGGAATACCGCCTGCATGTGCGATTTTCCCATCTACCACCACCCCAGGAGTGGACATAATACCATAAGACATAATTTCTACAGTGTCTTCAATTTTCTCTAAATTAATAGGAATGGCGTTTTCGCTACAAACTTGTTTAATTAGCATTTGTATTGCCTTGCAATTAGCACAATCCATGCCCAATACTTTAACTTCAATCATTTTTTTATCCTATTATTATAATTCATAATCGCCATTATATGGCTTGCTACCTTCTACTGCTGGCAGTGTCAAACGATTACCCCAATGAGACCAGCCACCATTATAAAGTTTGATATTTTTATAGCCCAAACTTTATAATTGTAAATAGGCTAGACTCATTCTAAAGCCATCGTGACAATATACGTAAATAGTTTTATCTTTGAGTATTTGTGCGTAAAGATTGGTCAAATCTTTTTCTTTTATCCACTCCTAAGAACTAATACCCTCCATACTCACAATATTAATTGCACCAGGAATATGTCCTGCTAAAATAGAGTGCTTTATAACTTCTCCTGTGTACATTTTATGAGGTCTAGCGTCCAACAACACAATGTTTTCATTGCGCTGTGCGACCACATCGCTATATACATCTTGCCACTCAATGAGTAAATCATAATTTTTATCTTTGAGCGCTACATTGCCTTTTCTGACTTTGGTGGTTTCTGTAGTCATATCCTCAAATGAGCTCCAAGCTTGTGTACCACTATTTAATATTTTCACTTGATTCATATTAAAACCATACAATTCTAATAAAAAATACACCCTTGAAGCCAGTGTAGTACCAGAATCATCATATAAAACCACTGTAGAATTATTATTTACACCCCAGTTTCGCAGTGTTTTCTCAAATACCTGCTTACTTGGAAAGCGCATAATCGGATTGGCATTATTATCACCCAAATTCTTAAAGCGTTGCACTTGTTGTGCACCTGGAATATGCCCAATGGTAAAGTAACGATGTGGATGATAACGCACTTCTAACACACGGAGTTTTCTATCATCGATACGCTCACTAAGCCAATCACTATCTACTAAAAAATCTTGATTTGCTAAAACTATTTGACTGACCGACGCTAAAATAAATCCTAATATAACCCTTATTTTCATTTCCCTCTCCTAGGTTAAAAAAAACTATTCAAACTCCAATTGTCCAAATACATTTTGGGCATTTTTTCTTGCAATACTTTCAAAATTCTTTAAATATCTAAATTTTTCTTGATTGATATTAGTGGCATCAATCATATCACCATCATTAGCAATTACTTTACGCACACTATCACGCAAAAAAACTAAATAATCATAAGTATCTCTTGTCGCTTCATTTAAATTGGTTAAATGACCATGACCTGGGATAATAGCTTTTGGCTTAAAACTTGCCATTTTTTCAAATACTTTTATCCAGCTTTTAATATTTTTAGCAGGACCTGCTCCTAATACTCTTTCAACAAAAACAATATCACCGCTAAACATTATCTTTTCTTTTGGTATCCATGCAAAAATATCACCTACTGTATGTGCAGCTCCAAAGTAATAAAGTTCCAAATCCACATCACCTAAATGGACATTCATTTTCTTATCAAAAGTTAGCATAGAATAAAACTCATTTGTGCCATTAAGTGAGCTACCAATTAGCCCTTGCAAACGATTTAAATGGTAATCAGTTCTATTTATTTGGTCTTGATGGGTTTTTTCTGATGAAATAATGCTAGCGCCGATTTTTTGAAAATAATCATTACCAAGCCATCGGTGGTCTTGCCCGCCTGTATTGATAACCAGCTTGATTGGCTTATTTGTGATTTTTTTAACACTCTGATGAATTTGTTTCGCTCCTAGATAACTTGCACCACTATCAATTAAAATAACGCCTTCATTGGTGATAATTACACCATGTGTAGAATTATTCCCCAAATTATCTTTACTTCTTTGTTTGGTCTCTCCCGTTAGCGCATAAACAAATTCATTAACTTTTTCAATTTTTAATGGTATTTGTGCATTTGCTAAGTTTGTTAAAATTAGTAGCAAAATAAATATTGTTTTCATTTTATTCTTTCTTATAAAATAACATTAAACACAATTCCAATTAAGATAATTGAGACTGTTACTATTGCGGTAAATAGTAGCAAAGCCTGCCACTTAATTACCTTTCTTAGAATTAGTAATTCTGGCACAGAAATCGCCGCAATACTCATCATAAAAGCTAAAGTTGTACCAATAGCCACGCCTTTTATTAGCATCGCCTCAGCCAATGGAATAACACCCACTGTGCTAGAATACAAAGGAATGCCAATTAAAACCGCCATAGGAACTGCCAAAAAATTATTAGCATCACCCAAACTCTGTGCCCATTCTTGTGGGAAATAACCGTGAAAATATGCACCCAAACCTATACCTAGAATAATCCATTTCCAGATACGCCTTACAATTTCTTTAGTTTGTCCAATGGCATAACGATTTCTAACCTCAAAACAATTATCTTTTTTGATGTTTTGAGTTTCACCTATTTTGATTTTCCACACATATTCTTCAACCCATTTTTCAGGTTTGAATTTTTCCATAATAATGCCGCCAAAAAATGCTACCAATAAACCTGAAACAACATATAAAACGGTAATTTTCCAGCCAACAATACCTAGCAACATCACCACAGCGATTTCATTAATCATCGGGCTGGCAATTAAAAATGAGAAAGTAACGCCTAATGGAATACCTGCTTCAACAAAACCAATAAATATCGGAACTGACGAACAAGAGCAAAATGGCGTAAACGCACCTAAAAATATTGCAGAAATTCTAGCAGAAAATTTAGACTTCCCTTGTACGTAAGTCCTTACTTTTTCAGGTGAGATAAATGATCTAAACAACCCTATTAAATAAATAATAAGAATGAGCATAAAAAATATTTTTGCAATATCCATTACAAAAAACTGCACACTTTCACCCAGTTTGCTACTAGAATCAAGCCCTGCTAAATCAAAAACTAAATAGTCAGCTAACAATTCAAACATCTTTCTCTCCTATGTATGGACATGATTTCATTTCCTGAAATCTTTGTAAGTCTAATTTAAACAAAGTTTGTTTAAATACTTCTGTTGTTGATAATTTGATAATTTTGGTTTGAAATTGTGCCAAATCAGGATGAATTGAATACAAAACCCACTTGCCACATCTACGTTTGCGGACTAAACCATTAAGTTTTAGAATGCTTAGATGGCGTGAAATCTTAGATTGCCCAAGATTGAGTGCATATTCTAACTCACAAACACATAGTTCTTTCTCTTTATATATAAGTGCCAAGCACCTAAGCCTAGTTTCATCTGATAATACATTAAAAAATTCATTCATATCTATATTTGCGTTAATCTACATATACGGTTTTCCATATATTATACGACTAAAAACATCATATATCAAGTTTTTTTGGTGTTTATCAACTCAGTGAGGTCTTTGCATAAATTATTTCAATAAAAACTATGAAAACTATCGATGAATTAAATGAAAATAATAAGAGACCTTCGCATAATTCATAATTTTTCACCCTAATTACAACTTTTAAAATTTTTCAAAAAAATATCTTGTTTTTCCATAAAAATCTAAAAAACATCTTGTTTTAAACGTGTGTAAAAATAGAAACACAATGTGTATTATGCAAAGGTTTCTAATAATATATTACACACTGCTGTACCGCGTTTAGCGGTAAAGTTTACGCCTCTAACTATAAAGTCTTTGGTTAATATAACCGTATCACCAGAACCTAACTGAGCGCCATGACTGTCTTTGTGTTTTAATACTTGTTCGTCACTAGCACATCCATCTATTGCTTGTGCCCAAGTTAAAATATTTCATCATCCAAATAAAGCATATCAAGCAAAACCTGTAGCCAGACTTCACCACTTAACTTAGTTGAGACCATTGCATAATTCATAATTCCCCATCCTAATTTCAACTTTTACAATTTTTCAAAAATATTTTCAAAATTTTCCCTATTTTTCTATAAAAACCTAAAAAACATCTTGCTTATCTGAGTTTTCATCGCCACATTTTTCTATTTTTACCCTTTTGCCACTCATTGGACGCAACAATCCTGTAAGTCTCGCATCTGTTTAAAAATGCTCATTCCAGTTTTAAGGTTGTGACTCATGGCAATTAGTTGCGCTCTGGTTTTGTTTCTTTCTAGTCCAAGGTATCTTGCCTTGGCTAATCCGTGATGAAGCTTAAGTAGTCCAAAAGTGCGCTCAACAATATAGCGAATGGATGAGCGTTGTTTATTCTCTTGTTTCTGTTGCTTGGTTAAAGGCTTGTTTCTGTAGGCACGGTGCAATATTTTATTATTTTCTTTGCCTAGTTTTTCATCATTGTTTTTATTGGCATAAGCGCTATCAGCATAGACTTGTCCACATGTTTTTATTTTACTGTTAGTGCGTTCTACCTCTAATAATTTATCAAACTCTTGTGAGTCGTGTACATTACCTGGAGTGTAAGTCATTTTCTTAACAAAACCATCTTCATCGGTATTGGCGTGCATCTTAAAACCATAGGTGGTTTTACGTTTGCCATCGGCTGCTATTTTGACATTGTATTTTGCCTCTTTGTCTTGAGTGTTGTTGCCATCCTTGCCTTTACGCTTGCGTGATTGTTTGGCTTCTATAACGGTGGCATCAATGATGTTGATTGAACCCAAGGAAACAATGATTGAATTTTGTTCAAGATGGATATTGATTTGCTCTAGTAGAGGCGCTAGTAATTTCTCGGTGCTGAGTAGTTGCCTGAAACGCCAAATGCTAGAATGATCAGGCACATTTTCAGACAAAGACAAATCAATAAAACGTCTGAACATTAAATCTCTGGCAATTTGCTTTTCTAGCGCCTCATCACTTAGACCGTACCAAGCTTGAAGGATTAGGATTTTAAACATTATCAGTGGCGGATAACTGGGTGCACCCCTAATAGAAGAATACAAGTTCGAAAGTGTTTGTTTTATCTCGTTCCAGTTGATGATGTTGTGTACATCATCAAGTTCTGATAGGGATTTGTGATCTACAACAAGAGAATCTGCAAATGAGTTTTGTTGGGTGTTTTTCCAAGACATTTTTGATATTTTTAAAGTTGTTTTTAGATGGGTGTTATTTTACTAGATTGTTGGGTTTTTAGTTGATTTATGCAAAGGTCTCTAGTTAATACACGCCAAGCTACTACTTGTACCGCTGCTATCGACAACCACATAGAATCGTTCAAGCAATGCCAATGGTTAATATTTCCCTGCTTAGGATTATCAATAGAGTTATGACAAATGTTGCAAATTAAAATAGATTAATTATCGCTATTATCTGAGGGCATCACTGTAAATACTGACAAATCATGCTCATTGCCACAACTCGCACTTGTGCTGGCTACGGCTTAATAATATTTGTTCAGTATCCATAAAATGGCCCGTCTATATTGAAAATGAATCATATTTTAACTAATAAATATAATAAAAAACTAACATAGTTCGCTAAAACATCACCTAAATAGGTATAATTTTGGTCTTCATTTATCCCACAAACCACATGTCTGAAAATAAGTCTGACCATAAGTCACCATCTAAATTTGAATGTTTAGGATTATCTAATACCATTTTGAAAGTATTGGATTCTATTGGCTACGAAACCCCTTCTCCCATTCAAGAGCAATGCATCACCCTCTTACTAAATGGCGAGGATATTATCGGTCAAGCGCAAACAGGCACAGGGAAAACAGCAGCATTCGCTCTGCCACTGCTTGATAAAATTGACTTAAATATTAAGGCGCCACAATTGCTAATCTTAACGCCCACCCGTGAACTTGCCATTCAAGTATCAGAAGCGGTACAAACCTATGCACGAGGCATGAAGGGCTTTCACGTACTACCCATTTACGGCGGACAATCTTATGATATTCAACTGCGCCCTCTAAAGCGTGGCGTACACGCTATTGTTGGCACTCCTGGCCGGGTAATGGATCATATTAAAAAAGGCACTTTAAAACTAGACAAACTTAAGTCATTCGTACTAGATGAAGCCGATGAAATGCTTAAAATGGGTTTTATTGATGACATTAAATGGGTAATGCAGCGAATTCCTGAACAACGACAAATTGCCCTTTTTTCTGCCACTATGCCAAACATTATCAAAAAAGTGGCTGAACAATTTTTAAACCAACCAAAAATTGTTAAAATAAAAACCAAGACAGAAACAGCAACCACCATTACCCAAAAATACTGCATGGTTGGCGGCTTATCACAAAAATTAGACGCATTAACCCGCATTCTTGAAGTGACCACTTTTGATGCAATGATTATCTTTGTTAGAACCAAAACACTTACTGTTGAATTGGCAGAAAAACTATCTGCCCGTGGCTTTTCAGCAGAAGCCATAAACGGCGATATTCAACAAAACCAACGAGAGCGTATTATCACTGACTACAAAAAAGGGAAAATTGACATTCTTATTGCCACCGATGTTGCCGCCCGTGGTTTAGATGTAGAACGCATCTCACACGTGGTCAATTACGACATTCCCCAAGACGCCGAATCTTATGTGCATCGCATTGGCAGAACAGGGCGTGCAGGTCGAAAAGGTGACGCAATTTTATTCGTATCAAGCCGTGAAAGGCGTATGCTCAGTACCATTGAGCGTATTACTCGCCAAAAAATCACCCCCATTGAACTACCCAGTGCAAAGATTATTAATGCCAAACGCATTGAAATATTCAAACAAAATATAGCGCAAACCATCAACAACCAAAACTTAAGCATATTTGAAAAATTAGTCAGCGAATTCCAACAAGAAAATTCAGAAATTGAAACTTCAAAAATATCTGCCGCCTTAGCATTCATTGCACAAGGTAATGAACCATTGCTATTATCAGAAAAAGAGTCAAACTTTGGTGGCAATCGAACACTAAAAGAAGAAAAAATAATCCCCACCAAAGCCGATCCACTAAAAGACTTCCCTAAGATCCCAATGTGTCGTTATAAAATTGAAGTAGGTAATAATAATAATGTCAAGCCGGGTAATATTTTAGGTGCTATCGCCAATAAGGCTGACATGGACAGTGAATATATTGGCTCAATTCAAATTTTTGATCATTTCTCAACTATCGACCTGCCAGATGAGATGCCAAGCGAGGTATTTAAGGTTTTAAAAAAGACCGTGGTTTGTGGCAAGCGCTTAAATATTGTCGAACTCACTGAAAAAAACAACAAGGCCACTATTGGAGGGCGAGTAGAAAAGCGTAATTTTGGTCGTGGTAAATTCTCTAAAGACAAAAACAATAACCAACGTCGTAGTAAAAACTATCATAGCAAGAGCAAAAGAGACGACAAATACAGTAGAAAGCCAAAATTTTCACGCTAAGATAAAACATCATGAAATTCTCGCGTTTTTTTCCTTTTTTAATCTGGTTTAAATTTGTTAATAAAGTCTCTCTTAAAGCAGATTTAATCGCAGGATTAACTGGCGCTGTTATTGTCCTACCCCAAGGTGTAGCATTTGCCACCATCGCTGGACTACCCCCTGAATATGGGCTATATACTGCAATGGTTACTCCAATTATTGCTGCACTGTTCGGTTCATCATTACATTTGGTTTCAGGTCCAACCACAGCCATTTCTATCGTAGTTTTTTCCGCTATTAGTCATCATGCCGAGCCAGGTAGTGCTGAATTTGTATCATTAGCACTTACACTCACTTTTCTTGCTGGCGTTTATCAATTGGCCTTTGGCTTGGCACGCTTAGGCACAATGGTTAATTTTGTTTCGCACACAGTCATTATTGGTTTTACGGCAGGTGCGGCTATCTTAATTGCCACTAGTCAATTAAAGCACATCACAGGCATCTTTGTACCCAAAGGCGAATCCTTTATCCATACCTTAATGGAACTCTATCAAGGCGCTGGAGATGCTAATATGTATTTGATTATTATTGCCTTAGCAACCTTAATTACAACTGTTTTAACCAAAAAGTTATTCCCAAAATTACCTAATTTATTGCTAGGCATGGTTGTTGGTAGTGTGCTTGCCTTATATTTCAAAGACTTCACCACGCAAATTAAGTTAGTAGGCGAAATCCCTGCACATTTACCGCCTTTCTCCATGCCAAATTTTTCATTCTCTACGATTAAAAACCTTGCTCCTGAAGCGTTCGCCATCGCCTTACTTGGTTTAATCGAGGCAGTTTCAATCAGTCGCGCTGTAGCAACAAAATCCAACCAGCGCATTAACCCTAACCAAGAGTTTATTGGTCAAGGCATGTCAAATATATTTGGTAGTTTTATGTCTAGTTATGCAGGCTCTGGTTCATTTACACGCTCAGGACTCAACTTTGAATCAGGTGCAAAAACACCTTTATCTGCTATTTTTTCTGCCATTATATTAATGATTATTGTGTTGCTTATTGCACCACTCACTGCTTATCTGCCCATTGCTGCTATGGCGGGTGTTATTCTTGTAGTTGCTTATAATTTAATTGATTTCCATCACATTCGTGAAACCTTAAGTTTTAGCGTAGAAGAGTCTGCCATCCTGATAGTCACCTTTTTAGCAACCCTCTTCCTTGAGTTAGAATTTGCTATTTATTTAGGTGTTTTACTCTCATTAGTTTTATTCCTTAGCAAAACTTCCACACCTGCTATTCCTACTTTATCCTTAGACAATATCCAAACCAATGGCAAAAAGAAGTTTATTAATATTAATAAAAAAACCGTTAAACAATGCCCTCAACTTAAAATTATTCGTATTGACATGTCTATTTATTTTGGCTCTGTTAATCACATTCAAAAACGCATTGCTGCTATCGTAGAAAACGAGCGCATTAATCATATTTTGATTGTCGCTAGTGGCATTAATTTTATTGACTTGACAGGTATAGAGGTACTCATTTCAGAAAATAATCGTCTAGTAAAAAACAATGGTGGCTTATATTTTGTTGGACTTAAAGCCTCCGTTTATGAGTTTGCCACCAAGTCACATTTCATTCAACGAATCGGCAGATCGAACTTTTTTGACTCAAAATCACAAGCCATTAATCATATTCATAAAAAATTAGAGCAGAAAACTTGCACAACCTGTCAAGCGCTTATTTTTAATGAATGCCTGCCTAAATAACTAGAATATATGCTAAAATTAGAAACGCTGTAAAGAATATGCCCATAAAAAAGTAATTTTTGGGCTACAGTTGCTATTTATATCTATGTTGTTGATTGATTCGTTGTCGGTTTTCGTACTCTATAAAGGTAATCTATTTTTTCGGTAATTTTTAACTTATAGGAGACATAATGTCTACAACAGGAAAAGTCAAATGGTTTGACGCAAAAAAGGGATTTGGTTTTATTGAACAGGAAAGTGGTGATGACGTATTCGTTCACTTTCGCGCTATTCAAGGTGATGGTTACAAGTCATTAGAAGAAGGTCAAGAAGTAGAGTTTGACCTAGAAGATGGTGAAAAAGGTCCACAAGCTGCTAATGTTTACCCAAAATAATTTATTAATTATTTAAATAAAAAACCCAGTTTAATCTCTGGGTTTTTTATTGTCTGCAATAATATATATTGCTCTAAGAACTACTCTCTCAAAGCGTTTCTCATGCCATAGCCTGCTTTATATCTATAAGGGTAGTTATTGTATTTTTTGTGCTACCATTTAAATTCTATAGCAAATAAGCCATTATCTAGTCCAACCTAGCTACCATTATTGACTTACACTCTCGTAAGGTGATTGGTTGGTCAATGAGTAAGTGTCATGACACTGCTCGCATTAACATGGCAATGCCTAAGCAACAAGAGGTGTTGCTGCATTCTGACTAAAGTTTGACTTATAGAACTTATGACCATCTCAAACTATTTAAGACTAATAATATTACTCAAAGTATACGCCCCAAGAGTATTTATTCGCTTTGCTCAGGGCAGTAGAAAAGGTGAGTGTCATGATAATGCAGTGGCTGAGAACTTTTTTAACACAATTAAAACAGAGTTAATCAATCAACAAACTTATCAGACCAGAGAGCAATCTAAAAGCGGTATTTTTGAATACATCGAGGTGTTTTATAACAAGATTAGGCGACATTCAACTATTGATTATCAGCCACCTAATGACTTTGAACGGTTGTTTTATCAAACAATGGTTTAGCCAGGTAACGCCTCTAGCACTCAACTTAAGCCTTAAAGGCTTAAGTTGAGTGCTAGAGAAAAAAACTATTAGTGCAAAAAAAAGAGTCAGTAAAATACTTTTTTAGTGTTCAGTCAAGTAGAGGAGTTGCAAAACACGTTAGCCTTTGCAAATTTTGGAAAAGTAAGCAAGAAGCGCTTGGTCTATCTCAACGAGTATTTGCTAGAAAGCATAATTACGACTATTCACTCATTAGCAAAACTGAGTGTGTTGATAGAAGGTTTAATAGCATCGAAACCGTTCAATATTATAAAAACTTAAACATTAATCCTTATGAGTTAATTGATATTATCTTAAAAAAAACTTGAATGGAAAAACATGCAATAATTTTTGCTTAAATTTAGACACAGTAAATGTATCTTAAAATAAGTAATACATTAAACTAACTACTCATGAAAACATTTTATTGGTACGACTATGAAACTTTTGGTATTTCGCCAAAAATAGATAGAATTTCACAATTTGCTGGCATTAGGACTGATGAGAATTTTAATATTCTAGACGAGCAAATGTTTTACTGCAAACCAACTCATGATTGCTTGCCATCGCCTGAATCTTGTTTTATAACTGGCATTAGCCCGCAATTATGCGAGCAGAAAGGCATGATTGAGCATGAATTTATTAAAAAAATTCATGCTCAATTTTCAACGCCAAATACCTGTATTGTGGGCTACAATTCAATTCGTTTTGACGATGAATTTACTCGTCACACGCTGTATCGTAATTTTATAGACCCTTATGCTTGGCATTGGAAAAATGGCAATACCCGTTGGGATGTATTAGACGTTGTGCGACTGTGTTATGCGCTTAAGAAAGATGCAAGTCTTAAATGGGTTCATAATGAAGAAGGTAAACCCATCTTTAAACTTGACCAATTATCACTTGTTAATGACATTGAGCATGCAAATGCACATGACGCTCTGGCTGATGTGCGTGCCACTATTGCCATTGCAAAAATTATCAAGCAAACACAGCCTCAACTATTTGGCTATAGTTTTAGCTTAAGAGAAAAGAAAACAGTCGCCTCTAAAATTAGCCTATTTGAGCCAATGTTGCATACAACTGGCATGTATCCAGCACAACTGTCTTGCACTCGATTGTCTGTTGCGCTGGCTTATCATCCTGAGTATAACGATCGAGCCCTTGTGTTTAATCTTGATCAAGACCCTTGTATTTTGCTAGAGCTTGATATTGAAGAACTTAAAACCCTAATGTTTACCAAGCAATCTGAATTACCAAAAGAAACGGAAAGACTACAAATCAAAGAACTGATTTTTAATAAAAGTCCAATGTTCATTCCCAGTATTTATAAACTTGAACCAAAAATTATTAAACAGCTAAATATTGACATGAATCAATGTATGCAACATCTTGATTTTATCAAAGACAACCAAGTTAAGATTGGTAAAGTCGTGCAAGATTTATACAAAAATAATCAAAAACGTATTGCAACAAAGGATGTAGACCAATCGCTTTATGACGGTTTTATTGACAGTGCTGATAGGCATATTTGTAATCAAATTCAAACTTTATCTGTTGATGAATTAAAAGAATTTCATCCAAAATTTAAAGATGAAAAACTCTCGACATTACTCATGCATTTTAAAGCTAGAAATTATCCTAATGCTTTAACTGAAGACGAAAAAGAAGATTGGTTTAAAACCATTCAAGAGCGAGTTCAGATGGGTGAAAATGGTTATACAACTATTGAAGATTGCCTTAAAAAAATCAATACAATGAGAGGGCAACATCCAAATCAAGAGCAACTATGGCGGCAACTTGAGGCTTATAGCAAATCGTTCTTTTAGGTCGTTTTGCCCTATATTTAAATATAGGGTATAATATTCTGCATTGAGAAAAAACAAATAAAGACAAAATGAACGCTGAGACACGTACAGAAATATTTGGGAGGTTGCTTAAAAATATACCCAATCCAACCACAGAGTTAAATTATTCAACACCGTTTGAACTGCTAGTAGCTGTTACGTTATCTGCACAAGCAACGGATAAAAGTGTTAATAAGGTCACTGATAAATTGCTTCCAATTGCCAACACGCCCGAAGCTATTTTTGAATTGGGTGAAGACACACTTCGAGATATCATAAGAACCATTGGTTTGTTTAACTCAAAAGCCAAGCATATTATCCAAACTTGCAAAATTCTGATTGAAAAACACAACTCAAGCGTACCAGAAACTCGTAAAGAACTAGAAGCACTGCCCGGTGTTGGTCGAAAAACTGCTAATGTTGTACTTAATACTGCTTTTGGTCATCCAGCCATTGCGGTGGATACGCATATTTATCGTGTGGCAAACCGCACTGCCATTGCCAGTGGTAAAACTGTACTAGAAGTAGAGAAAAAATTGGTTAAATTCATTCCTGATGAATACCGAGTGCCTGCACACCACTTAATGATTCTACATGGTCGTTACACCTGTAAGGCTCGCTCTCCATTATGCACCGAATGTATTTTGCTTGATCTTTGTGAATACGAAGAGAAGAACTTATAAACCTTTAAGAGACCTTTGCATAAATATAAATAATCATCAAAACATCAACTTTTAAACTTTCTAAATACACCATCAACCCTACTAAGAGTGTATTTATAAAATTTAAAAGTTGATAAAATCTGTTATTTTTCTAATCACCCATATTTATGCAAAGGTCTCTTTAAGTGTTTTATACTCAAGATAGAACACAACAGCGACAATTCCTTGCCAATGCCTGGCAAAAATTCTTAAACAAGCAAGTGCTTAACCCATTAGAAACTCAACTAACACAAGTGATTGGAATACACCCTGAGTATCACAAACTGATTAGTGATATTGAATCTGACTATTCTCCAGAGCAAGGCAAGGTCAATCCTTATCTGCATATTAATCTACATCTGTCTTTAAGAGAACAGCTCTCAATTAACCAGCCACTTGGCATTAAAAAGATTTATCAAAAAATATTAATCCAAACCAAAGGCCAGCATGAAACAGAGCACAAGATGATGGATTGCATTGCACAGATGATTTTTTCCGCGCAGAAAAATAACATGCCGATAGATAATCAGTCTTATATTCACTGCTTACAAAGCCAGTCACACTAATGTGTGTTGAGTCACATATTGAAAAACATCTAGGTCAAACGCTCATCAACAAACAATCCATTAGTACAGGATTATTTGATGCCTATAAAGTGACACTAGATAATGGCAATCACGTTTTTATTAAATACCAATCCAGTGCTAATCAGCAATTACTATCAGAAGGTAACGCGCTTTGTCTGTTAGGTAAAGCAATCCACACACCCAAAGTATTAGGTAATTGCGAACATTGCTTAATTTTAGAATGGATTGAAATTGTGCACAATTCAAATACGCAGTCACAGATAGGTGTTGAATTGGCTAAACTTCATCAAAATACCCATGACTATTTTGGCTTCGAATTTGATAATCATATTGGGAAAACACCGCAACATAACGGGGTTGATAAAAATATTAGCGATTGGTTGGTATTTTTTTGGGAATACCGCTTGTTGTTTCAAATTGAACTTGCTAAACAAAATGGTTATTTAAATACACAAAACTACAAGCAACTACTAAGTATAGAAAAAATATTGCCTAATTTATTAGACATTCACATCACCCCGACCTTACTACATGGAGACTTGTGGTCTGGCAATGTTTTGAGTGGAAAAAACAATCCTTATTTTATTGATCCTGCTAGTTATTATGGCCACTGCGAGGCGGATTTTTCCCTAACCTTTATGTTTGGTGGGTTTTCAAATGATTTTTATAGCAGTTATACAGCCATACTCCCACTCAAAGAAGGGTTTAACAAGAGAAAACCCTTATATATACTGTATCATTGTAATACCCCCAAAAAACCACACCATTCTAAAGTAGAAAATTCTATAATAAAAAACAAGGAGTTTTCACAATGAAAAAATCAAGATACACAGACACACAAATAGTCAATATACTTAAACAAAACCAAGCAGGAGAATCTGTTGCCAACCTATGCCGTGAATACGGCATGAGCCAGGCTACATTCTACAAGTGGCGCTCCAAATATGGTGATGCAGATGTTAATATTGTTAAAAGACTTAAAGAGCTAGAAGCAGAGAATTCAAGACTCAAAAAGATGTACGCAGATGAACGCTTAATGTCTCAAATCAGATTAGAGGCACTTGAGGGAAAGCTCTAACGCCATCTTCTCGTAAGAAGATGGCGAATAATCTCAAAAATAAGCGTCAAGTCTCAGTTGGTTTTGCTTGCACTTGGAACTTGAATGGGCGTCAGTAAAAGTACTTATTACTATCAGCCAAAATTAAGTGATGACAATATCCTAATTTCGGATTATTTACTACGTTTAACCGCAACGCATAAGCGTTGGGGCTTCAAGCTGTGTTATTTGTATCTGCGTAATGTCAAAGGCTACAAATTTAACCATAAGCGAGTCTATCGCATCTATCGTGAACTAGAACTAAATCTAAGAATCAAACCAAGGAGAAGAATTAAAAGAGACAAGCCCGAAGCGCTCAGTGTACCAACAGGCATTAACCAAACCTGGTCAATGGACTTCATGGCAGATTCACTAACAGATGGCAGAAGCATTAGAACCTTTAATGTAGTAGACGACTACAATCGAGAAGGGTTAAATATTGATGTCGATCTATCACTGCCAGCAAGACGGGTTATTCAATCGCTAGAGCGTTTAATCCAATGGCGTGGCAAGCCTAAAACCATCAGATGTGATAATGGTCCAGAATACATTAGCCAAGCTTTGCGAGATTGGGCACAAGGGCGCGATATTAAGCTAAGATACATCCAACCAGGTAAACCAACTCAAAATGCCTATGTTGAGAGATTTAATCGCACAGTAAGGCAAGAGTGCTTGGATCTTCATTTATTTGACTCAGTTGAGTCAGCACAAGATGCAACCACACAATGGCTTTGGGTTTATAACAACGAGCGACCACATTTTGCACTAGGTGGCATTCCACCTAGGCAAAAGTTGGCTTCGTAAGGATAGTAAAATAATGATTGGCTCTACGAAATTTAACAAACCCAATATCAACTGTCAAGGGACGCTAACGCTCAAGCCCTTGACAGCTGACACTGGATTTGTTGGTATAATGGATCAGCCAATCAGGGCTAAAAATGACTGTAAACAGTCGAGATTCTACTTAAAAGTTGTGTGGGGAATGGGGGTATTACATAAGCATTGAAATAGACCACTCATTACCAGCACAACGAGTGATTCAATCATTAGAGCAACTTATTCAATGGCGTAGCAAACCCAAAGCCATCAGATGTGATAATGGTCCAGAATATATATCTCATATACTCAGAGAATGGGCACAAGCAATGGATGTTGAGCTTATGTATATACAACCAGGCAAACCAACCCAAAATGCCTATATAGAAAGATTTAACAGAACAGCAAGAAACGAATGGTTGAATATGCATATTTTTGATTCGATTGAGCACGCTCAATCGTTAGCAACACAATGGATGTGGGTATATAATAACGAACGACCTCATAGTTCGATTGGTGGTATTCCACCAAGAAAGCTACTTGAGGCTATTTAAACAACGGAAATTCTATTTTTAGCAGTGGTTAAAAATGGGAGGATTACATCATTACCTCAATCATCTTAATCTTTTTGGTCATAGTTATCACAAAAATGTAATGAATTGTTATGGGAGAATTAGCAAAGTTACGCGATTTGGGCAAAAAAACTGAATAGCAATTAAACAAAATAGGCATCTACAGTGAATAAGATTTACAAGAGATAGGCACACCTACATCAAGTTAGATGAGCCACATTTATGCTTTCTGTATGCGCTAACTGGTGCACTTGAAGATGGAAGTTGACTTAACATTATCCGTAATGAAAAAACTCGGCTTATTATTGAACAGGACAATTATAAAGTTGAGCAAAACAAACACTTTAACAAAAAATTACTAAACCTGCCAATTAACAAAATTACTCAGTAATTGCAAACCATCATGCTGTGATTTTTCAGGATGAAATTGCACTGCAAATAATTTATTCTGAGCAATGGCACAAGTAAAATTAACCCCATAATTAGTCACCCCGGCAACCATATTTGCCTGGCTTGCTTCTACATAGTAACTATGCACACTATAAAAACGTGCATTGTCATCAATATTATGCCAAAGTGGATGCTCTATTGACTGTTTGACTGTATTCCAGCCCATGTGTGGCACTTTAAGATTATTCTTAACAAATTTAACAACATTGCCTGACACAATGGACAAACCATTAGTGCCGCCATTTTCTGCGCTAAAATCAAACAAAAGTTGTAAACCTAAGCAAATGCCTAAAAATGGCTTCTCATCAACACAGCGCTTAATTACATCAATCAATTCATGTTCTACTAGTGCTTCCATACAAGCACCTATTGCACCTTGGCCTGGAAAAACAATACGATCAGCATTGATGATTAAATCAGCATCATCAGTTAAAAATATCTGGTCATTAGGTGCAACATGCGCAAGTGCCTTTTGCACACTACGTACATTACCCATGCCATAATCAATAATTGCAATACTTTGCACGAATGCTTAAAGCGAGCCTTTGGTTGAAGGCACGCCTTCTTGGCGATCATCCCTTGTTATTGCCATACGCAACGCCCTACCAAATGCTTTAAAGATGGTTTCAGCTTGATGATGAGAATTAACCCCTTTAAGATTATCAATATGCAGTGTAATTAAAGCGTGATTAACAAAGCCTTGGAAAAATTCTGAAATCAAATCAACATCAAAAGTGCCAATCATAGCGCGCGTGAAACTCACATTTAAATCTAAATTAGGGCGACCAGAAAGGTCCAACACAACGCGTGATAACGCCTCATCCAGTGGCACATAAGAATGACCATAACGGGTAAAACTTTTTTTATCACCGACCGCTTTAGCAAAGGCTTGACCCAATGTAATGCCAATATCTTCAACACTATGATGATCATCAATCTGTGTATCACCATCGCATTTAATAGTTAAATCCATTAAGCCGTGCCGTGCAACCTGATCCAGCATGTGGTCTAAAAATGGCACGCCAGTGTCTATATTTGATTGACCTGTGCCATATAAATTAAGTTCAACACTAATGTTAGTTTCATTAGTTTTTCTAGATACTTTAATCATATTTATTCTGCAAGTTCAATTATCTTTTTATTATAACGACCTTTGCATCATTATGGATGATTAGCAAAATGACAGTTTTTATTAAATTTGGAATTTTATAAACCCACTCCTAGCAGGGCTAAGGGTATTTATATAAAGCTTCCAAGTTGATGAAAGAATGGTGTTTTGATGATTGTTCATAATAATGTAAGGGTCTCGATAACTATTGACGGCAATAATCGCACATATAATGAAAATAATATAAGGAATAGACAACCGTAATAAAACCAACAATTACGATAATGAATAGCACAATCAAAGCAACAACAAAGCCTTTAGTAGGTAGTTTTTATGATAACGCGATTTATAAATACTCCTCAATTAGAATTTCAGCGATTTGTACCGTGTTAAGCGCTGAACCTTTGCGAACATTGTCAGAAACCACCCATAAATTTAAACCTTTTTCACAAGAGATATCCTCACGGATGCGACTCACAAATGTATCATCATGATTAGTTGCTTCCACAAATGGCGTGGCGTAGCCCCCATCTTCACGCTTATCCATTACCGTAACACCACTCGCCTGAGATAAAATCTTAGTGGCTTCAGCAGCGGTAATTTTTCTTACAGTTTCGATATTAATCGCTTCAGAATGCCCATAAATAACAGGCACACGCACTGCTGTTGGATTAACTAAGATGTCCTCATCCTCAAAAATCTTTTGAGTCTCCCACACCATTTTCATCTCTTCCTTGGTATAACCATTGTCTTGAAAGACATCAATATGTGGGATGACATTAAACGCAATCTGCTTTGGATATACTTCAACATCAACCTTAGTATTGCCACTTAATAATTTAGTGGTTTGGTCGATTAATTCACTAATAGCCTTCTTACCAGAACCCGACACCGCTTGATAAGTGGCGACATTAATGCGCTTAATCCCCACCGCGTCATAAATCGGCTTGAGTGCCACCAACATTTGAATGGTAGAACAATTTGGATTGGCAATAATATTACGCTTGGTGTAATTTTTAATCGCATGTGCATTAACCTCTGGCACGATTAAGGGAATATCCTTATCACGGCGAAAATGTGCCGTATTATCAATCACCACACACCCCGCCTCAGCCGCAATCGGTGCATATTTCTCAGAAATACTACCACCTGCTGAAAATAAACCCACTTGCACCTGAGAAAAATCAAAGGTATCTAAGTCCTGCACTATCCAACTTTTACCCTGACAAAACACTTTCTTACCAGCAGAATTAGCACTCGCCAAAGGGTATAAATTATTAATTGGAAAGTTACGCTGTTCTAAAATAGAAAGAATCGTCTCACCCACCGCACCTGTTGCGCCAACAACGGCAACATCAAATTTTTTACTCATAATATAAGAATGTAAAAGTTATCTACTGGTTCTAACAAAAATTGCTTTTTGAATTTTTTCAAAGATGCCTTGGTAAAATTTTGACTCTTCTATTGGCACAGAATTTCCACCTTTCATCCCATAATCACTAGATGTATCCTGATGATTAACAAAATTCAATCTAATAGCAATTTTCTTAGATGGCATAGTCTCAATAAACGCAGTTGCCTTAATATATTCTATACTTTGCCCTGTAAATATAATAAACCCACTTTTTTTATGACTGTTAGCAGTAATAAAACCAGTCGCAGAATCTGCTGTTGAGATAACATAACCTTTGTCTTGAAATACTGATAAAGTTGAGGCAAATGCTGTCTTATAAGAAGTATCAAATTCTTTCTTTTGAATCGATTGCAACTCTAAACTGGTTTTTGTTGGCTTGTAGTTTTTTTGAACTCCACATCCAAACATAAAAATAGAAAATGTTAATACAATCAATATCTTTGCTTTATTTTTAAACATAATTTTTTCCTGGAAAAGTAAGAATTAAAAACTTGATGTTCTGTAAGAAAAATCTTTAACTTTATTATTATTGTCAAATTTGATAATAATAGTTAGTGTTTTTTGTGATGATGAACTTGCAGATGCACCATCTTTACCGAACAATAATAAAATATTTATACCACCTGAACTACTTGAACTAACTGAATTGCTAGATACTTTATCATATATCCATACTTCGTTACTATCCTTGTCAGTTGATACAATATTTGGTGAACCTAAAACTTCAACCACTTTAGCACTACTCATGCCTTTTTTTATTTCACGCTGAACAGTTCCTACAGTAATGCGATTTTTAGAGTTATCTTGCACTGCCTTTCTATGCTCTTCGGCTGGCACACAACCTTGCATAAAAATACCTACCAGTATTATTGTTATAATTTTTTTCATGTGTTGCATCCTAATGACAAAAACTGATAATTATACTTGATTGTCAATATCAATAAATTGGTGCTTAATATTAAATTTATCACTTAGATGCTGGCATAAGGCTTGTACGCCATAACGCTCAGTAGCATGGTGTCCTGCGGATACAAAAGCGATGTTATTTTCTTTAACAATCGCTGGGATTTGCTCAGAGACTTCACCCGTTATAAAACAATCAGCGTTAATATTAATAGCGTGGTCGATGTAGTTTTGTGCACCGCCACTACACCATGCAATGCGTTTTAATATTTTATCATTCGCACCAAAAACTAACGGCGTTCGTCTCAGAGCTTGTTTTATGGCATTGGAAAAACTGCTTAGCGTGGTGTCAATCTCCCCTTGCCAGACTAGCGTATCGCCAATTGGGGTGGGGTTTTTAATGCCCAAGCGTTGGGCGAGTTGGGCATTGTTGCCAACTTTTGGATGGGCATCAAGTGGCAGATGGTAGGCGAATAAATTAATATCGTGATCTAATAATGCTTTAATGCGGTTTTTTTTGATGCCCGTTATGGTCAAGTTTTCATTTTTCCAAAAAAATCCATGATGGACAAACAGCGCGTCCGTCCCTTCATCAATCGCTCTATCAATCAAATCTTGATTAGCACTCACGCCTGAGATGATTTTATCAATATTAGGCTTGCCTTCAATTTGCAAGCCATTGGGGCAATAATCATCAAACGTGTCTACATTAAGATAGTCATGGCAGTATGCGGATAAGGTCTTGTTTTCAATCATAGAAGCGTTTTACAAGGTTGATAAAGGTTCGATTTTGTGTTTGCGTGCCAATGGTAGCGCGCAAGCAATCTGTTAATGCTGGGGCTGTGCTTAAATCTTTAATTAGCACGCCGTTCGCTTTTAAAAACTCGAACAAAAGATTGGCACTGGGTGCTTTGAATAAAATAAAGTTAGCTTGTGATGGGTAGACTTGCAAGCCACTAATTGCACCAAGCATGGATGACAATTTAGCACGTTCTTTGAGGATAATTTGTGCGTTCTTGTTGATTTCATCTTTTTCTTTGAGAAGAAAATTCGCA
Organism: Candidatus Ruthturnera sp. Tsphm01; assembly: GCA_030142985.1. Lineage (GTDB taxonomy): Bacteria > Pseudomonadota > Gammaproteobacteria > PS1 > Pseudothioglobaceae > Ruthia. The sequence goes on from CP125320.1 coordinate 1,041,170, forward strand.
CTCGCTTGCGTGAGTATATTGATATTGTAAGGCAGGCGTAGTTTATCTAGTGCTGTCACCGTACTCTGTGCGCCAATTAACAAGCCTAGGCGCAAGCCAGCAAAACCGATTTTTGACACGGTTCTAAGCAATACTAAATTTGGATATTTATTGATATCTAGCAAAAAACTGTCATCAGCATAGGCATAATATGCCTCATCAAGCACCACCAAAGCATTAGTTGAAGTGATGATTTTCTCAATAACTACTCTATCAAACGCATTGCCTGTTGGATTATTTGGATAAGCAATAAAAATTAATTTAGGATTATAGAATGCTATCGCTTTTTGCATGGCGTCAGCATCAATCTCAAAATCATTCGTCAATGCAACACTTTGATAATTAAGCCGTGTAAATTTTGCAATCATCCCGTACATCACAAAACTTGGCTCAACGCTTAAAATAGTATCCCCCGTATCACATGCCAATGCCAATAGTTGAATCAGCTCATCCGAGCCATTGCCCAATAGCATGCCAAACTCATCAGGAATATCCATCAATTCACGCAAAGTTTGTTGCAACTCATCAGCACTGGCATTTGGATAACGATTAAGCTGTGTATCGGCCAAATAGGCTAAATATTGCCCAGTTAACGCATCTGGCAAGGCAAATGGCGACTCCATTGCATCCAACTTCACCATATCATCAGAAAAAGGTACATGATAGGCATTAATTTCTTTAATATCAGGGCGTAGCCAGTTATTAATAAAACTCATGATGGTGGTTGTCGGTTGGGATGATATTGCATTTTACCGATACTTTTGGCGCTTAATAAAGTTTGATAGGTATAGTCCAGTGCGCGCTTGCAAGCAATTTCAATACCCAAGCCTGATGCAATTAATGCGCCGATTGCACTTGAAAGTGTACAGCCAGAACCATGATAATTACCTGGTAATTTTTGATAAACAAAACTTTGAACTAGTGTTCCGTAATGATACAAACAATGCTCAATTACATCATCAGATACATCGGTTTTGGTGAGTAAAATCCAACTGCAATTAAGTTTTTCAATCGCTTTTTGTTCATCTTCTTCATCTGCCAAAATTTGTAATTCTGCCAAGTTAGGTGTGATAATTTTTATCAATGGTAATAATTCTTGTATTAAAGCATCAACTAAAGACTTATCTAGGAAATGACAATCATTGCTGGATTTAACAATTGGGTCAAGAATAATTGTTTTATTTTTGACTAATCTAGCAATTGCTTTAATTTGCTTAATTGATGACAACAACCCAATTTTCACCACTTCAAAATCAACATCGGCTTGTAAATGCTTAAATTGCTTAATAATCAAGCCACAATCTACCTCAACCAAACTTTCAACTGACGCTGTGTTTTGCACGGTAAGGTTAGTAGTAATAACAAGTGGTGTTACGCCAAATTGATTAATGCTTTCAATATCAGCAACTAACCCCGCACCGCCACAAGGATCAAGTCCTGATAAAACTAAAACCGTATCATTCAAGTTTGCTTTCTTTTTTAATTAAAAAATCCACCACTTTTAGCATGTCAGAGTGCGAACCTGCATGTGTGGCATCGGTTAAATACTTACCATTAATAATCATAACTGGCACGCCAGTAATCTTATATTTAAGTGTATTTAACTTGGATTTATTGACTTTAATTCTTACACTAAAGGAATCGAATGCTTTTTCTACTTTGTTTTTACCAATACCAAAGTTTGCCACCCAGTCAACAAAACTCTCTTTAGAGTTAAAGCGCTTATTCTTTGTATGGATTGCATCAAATAACACCTCGTGCAATTCTTTAACTAAATTTAACTCCTCTAACACAAAGTAAAAAATCGCCCCATTTAGCCAACGCTTAGAAAACATAGCTGGTTGGCGCACAAACTCAACATTGCTGGGTTTGGTTTTGAGCCATCCATTCATTAAAGGCTCAAGATTATAGCAATGTGGACAATAGTACCAAAACAACTCACGCACCTCAATTTTATCGCCCGTTGTAGTTTTGACTGGTTTATCAAGCACTACGTAATCTATACCAGCTTCATAATCCTGCGAAAATGCAAAACTAGAAAATGTAATCAGCAGAGCAAATAGTATCTTTTTCATGGCTATTCCTTGTTTAAGATTTTAATATTATACGATTTTAACTCATCCATAGTTGCACGTAACTGCATATAAGTTTGGCGCTGTTGTGGATGGATTAGATTTGGGCTTAATTCTGCCAATGGCATAAGCACAAAGTTATATTTCAAAATATCGCCTCTTGGCAGGTTGTGGCTTTTATCAACGACCATGTCATACAAGGTTAAATCAAGATCAATTGAGCGTGATGAAAATTTTGGCAAACGCCTATCTCTACCAAGATTATCTTCAATTTTATGCAAAACACTAACCACTCCAGAGATTGTTAAATTAGTCGTTGCATTAATGCCAATATTATAAAAATCATCACCTTCAAAACCAAAGGCTTTGGATTTATAAACTCTAGAAAAAACCGTATTTTCAAATACTGCCTTAATAGCATCGACAGCCTTAGACAAATTTTTTCTGCGGTTTTGATTCGAGCCGATATTGATATGAATATTAGCCATTGCTACGCTCAATAATGACACCCACTCCTTGTGCGCCTGTCAATACTTCGCCTTTATTTAAAGTGAGTTTTATCCAAGTAACTTCAAATTCTTTTAGTACAATTTGGGTGATTTGTTCTGCCAAAGTCTCAACCAACTGGAACTCACTATTTTGCACAAAGTCAATTAAGCGCTTCGACACCGCCTTATAATCCAAGGCCTGATTAATATGGTCAGTTTTACTAGCGGCATTAATATCAGCTGACATTTCAATATCTAGTACAATATTTTGACGAATCTTTCGCTCCCAATCGTAAATACCAATAACGGTATCAATTTTTAATCCTTGTATAAATACAATATCCATAGTAACATCTTAAGCAACTAAAATTACTCACAATTAAACCAAAGAAGCATTATGTTACCTGAGTTATCCTTTGTTATTCTCCTTCTCCTTGGTTATCTAATTGGCTCAATTTCAACAGCAATTATTGTTTGTAAAATACTTAATTTTCCCGATCCTAGAACCTGGGGCTCAAACAACCCGGGGGCCACCAATGTATTACGCATTGGTGGCAAAAAAGCGGCTGCAATCACACTCATTGGTGATGGGCTTAAAGGTGCAATTCCAGTGTTAATTTCCCACCACTTAAACTTTAATATGCTTGATATTACTTGGATTGTTTTGGCAGTATTTTTAGGTCATATATATCCTATTTTCTTTGGCTTTAAAGGTGGAAAAGGGGTTGCAACTTTCTTAGGTGCTTTGCTCGCTCTTAGTTATCTTACTGGACTTAGCTTTATCACCACTTGGGTTTTTGTGGCAAAAGTACTAAAAATTTCATCACTCTCGGCACTAATCGCTACCGCACTCACACCAGTTTATTTTTATCTAATTAATGATAATTTAGCCTCTACCTATATCATAATCTTAATTTGTCTGTGGATTTTTTACACACATAGAAGTAATATTAAAAGACTGCTTAACAGCAAAGAAAAGAAAATTAACCAACACTCAAAAAAATACTTATAACTTACTTGTTAAACATTATAATAAATAGGATTTTTAACAAAAAAATACAACTCGTTACATTTTTTATAATTCAAACACCATAAATAACATGTCAATAAGAAAAAAATTTAGTAAAAAAGATGCTAAAAAGAAAATAAAGAAAATTAGTGAAAAAGATGCTAAAAAGAAAATAAAGAAAATTAGTGAAAAAGATGCTAAAAAGAAAATAAAGAAATTACAAAATAATAAACACGTTATGCATAAAAACAATACTATGTCTGGCAATGCGTTGTTAAGTTTATCAAAAATAGTAGGGGATTACCCTTATTCTAAAAAGATGAGTGTTGAAGAATACGAAAGTGAAAAGTATTTATTACAAACAGAACTACTAAAGGCACAAGATTGGATTAAAAATCATGACAAAAAGGTTATCTTGCTGTTCGAAGGTCGCGATGCGGCTGGAAAAGGCGGCACAATTAAACGCTTTATGGAGCATCTTAATCCGCGCGCTGCACGTGTCATTGCTCTAGAAAAACCATCAAGAGTAGAATTAGGACAATGGTATTTTCAACGCTATATTAAACATTTCCCTACTAATGGGGAAATGTTATTATTTGACCGATCTTGGTATAATAGGGCTGGTGTAGAACGTGTTATGAGCTTTTGTAAAAACTCAGAATATCTTGAGTTTATGCGACAAGCGCCATTATTAGAACGCATGTTAGTTAATGATGGATTTATGCTTTCTAAATATTGGTTTTCTGTTAGTCGCCAAGAACAATTAAGACGCTTTCAGTTGCGTAAAAACGATCCTTTAAAAAGATGGAAGTTAAGTGAAATAGATTTACAATCATTAACCAAATGGGATCAATATACCAAGGCTAGAAAAGACATGTTCTTTTATACCAATACTGCTGACTCGCCTTGGATTGCCGTAAAATCAGACGATAAAAAACGTGCAAGAGTTAATTGTATTAGGCACTTTCTTTATAACTTGGATTATGCCAACAAAGATACTAAAATAGTTTTCGAGCCTGATTCGAAAATTATTGGAAGTGTAAGTAATCTATATAAAAAATAAGGAAGCTCCTAATGTCAAATATAAAAAAACAACTGAAAGTTGCTGTACAAATTGCCAAGAAAGCAGAAATTAAAGCCTTAATTGCAACTGAAAAAGCTCAAAAAGCCGTTAATAAGATAGCAAAACTAAAAAAAGAACTAGGTTCACAACATAAAAAAATAGTCAAAAAAATTAAAAAAAATAAGAAAAGCATTAAAAAAAATAAGAAAAACAATGATAAGAAAATAAAATTCTTTGCTAAAAAGAGAATAAAAAAAGCAAAGAAGAAGAAATCCTTAAAATAATTCTAGTTTTTTAACTGGTCTGCGGCACTAATCAACATAAAAAGTGGACCAATAATTATTCTTAGGAATGGTTTTTTCAATGAATAACTAAGTTTTGATATTCACGCCTTTTTTAAGTAGATAAAAAGCAAATATTGCCAATATGGTAATCATGCTCAATAAAACTAAAATTGACACCCAAAACTCAGAGGTGCTCACACCTAAAAATCCCAATCTAAAACTATCAACCATGTAATAAATAGGATTGAATTTAGATATATCCTGCCAAAATTGTGGCAATATTTCCACACTATAAAACATACCACCAAGATAAGTCATGGGCATTAAAATAAAAGTAGGAACAATGGAGATATCATCAAACGATTGGGCAAATATGGCATTAATAAACCCTGCTAATGAAAATAATATCGAGGTGAGTAAAAAAGTAATCAGTATAATAAATATATTGTCTATTTTAAAATCAATAAAAAACCACACAGCAATAAAAACGCCCAATCCAACCGCAAATCCGCGTGCCACACCACCAGAAACATACCCTAATAAAATAATCCAATAAGGTACAGGCGCAACTAACAACTCCTCAACGCTATGGTTAAATTTTGCTAGAAAAAATGATGCCACTGTACTGGCATAAGAATTGGTAATAATGGTCATTAAAATCACGCCAGGGATAATGTAGTGTAAATAATCCACGCCCTGCATATCTCCAATGCGCTCACCCATCAAACCACCAAAAATCAACAAATATAATGACGTAGTAATAATAGGTGGAAAAACAGTTCGCACCCAAATACGAGAGAATCTTAAAATCTCCTTAACAACAATAGTTTTATAAGCAATCCACATTATATCTCCTTGTTGGTTAAACATAAAAATAAGGTTTCTAAGCGATTTTGCGTACTACGAACATGCTCCACACTAACACCCTGCACGCTTAGATTTTGCAATACATTGGTGATATTAACATCTGAACCTAATGTGACTTGTAATGAATAATCATCCAAGCGTTCACATTTAAAATTATCAGTTACTATTGTTTGAGGTAGTTTTGTTGAGCTTTCCAAAATCAGCACCTGTTGGTCAACTTGTGACAATAATGCCTTCATACTAGTTTGTTTAATTACCTCACCCTTGTTTAGGATGGCGATATTACGGCAAAGTGACTCAGCCTCTTCAAGATAATGCGTGGTTAAAATAATGGTCATGCCTTGACGATTGAGCTTACCCAAAAAATGCCACATTGAGCGACGTATTTCAATATCAACACCCGCAGTAGGCTCATCAAGAATTAATATTTTAGGTTGATGAATAAGCGCTCTTGCCAACATTAAGCGACGCTTCATACCGCCCGATAATGATTTGGCTATATCAAAACGCTTGTCCCAAAGCCCTACTTCTTTGAGTAAAAGTTCAGCTTGAATTCTAGCTTTTGACTTGGCAATACCATAATAACCCGCTTGATTAATCAAAATTTCCTCAATAGGTTCAAAAGGGTTAAAGTTAAATTCCTGTGGCATTAGTCCAATTAATTTCTTCACCTGATTGGCATGGCTGTTTTGATTAAACCCCAATACCTCAATATTGCCTGAAGTTTTATTAAGTAGCCCGCAAATAATACCAATAACTGTTGTTTTTCCTGCACCATTACTACCTAATAGTGCAAAAAAATCACCTTGCTCAACACGAAGATTGATACCTTTTAGTGCTTCCAATTGATTGGCATAGGTTTTTTTTAAACCTTGAATGAATAGTGCGGCTGACATAATAAATGTAACTTATAAAAAAAATAGGATAAAAAATCAAAACATTTTAACATTTATCCCCTTTTATTAACTATTTTTGCGATAATTACCCACTTTAAATTGTTTTCTAAACATGTAAAACTTATGACAAGCATAAAAAATATAGCGCTACCTGATATTGGCGATTTTGATGAGGTTGAAGTAATCGAGATTTTAGTAGGCATTGGCTACAAGATAAACACTGATGACAGTATAATCACCCTAGAAAGCGACAAAGCTTCCATGGAAATTCCAAGCCCTTTTACGGGTATTGTCACAAAAATTGACGTCAGTATTGGCGACAAAATTAAACAAGGTGATGTCATTTTGAGCGTTGAAAGTGAAGATGATGACCTTCAAAATACTAACCAAAGTGCCGAAACTAAACATTCTAAGCCACAAATCGTACCCGTTGTTGTGCCCGATATTGGAGATTTTGATGAGGTTGAAGTGATTGAAATTCTAGTCAGCGCAGGTGATGAATTGTCTGTGGAAGATAGTATCATCACTTTAGAAAGCGATAAAGCCTCAATGGAAATCCCAACACCAGTTGCGGGCAAGGTCATTGATATTAATGTTGCGCTAGGTGATAAAATCGCCCTAGGCGGGCTAATTCTTAATGTTGAAAGTATGGATGTAGAAAAAGCACCAAAAACACCTACCGAGACTAAAATAGAAAACCCTACACCCGCACCGATACCAACCCCTAGTACACCAGTACCTGTAACCACAAACACTATTCAAGCAATTTCGACTCTACCCAAAGGCAATTCGCACGCGTCGCCTTCTATTCGTAAACTGGCTAGAGAATTAGGTATTGATTTATCATCTATCACTGGTACAGGGCAAAAAGGCAGAGTTTTAGATACTGACCTTAAAAACTATGTTAAACAAATAATAACCTCTGGCAATTTAGGTGGTGGCATTCCTAAAACGCCTGTGATTGATTTTTCCAAATTTGGCGACACTGAAACACTAGCACTATCCAGAATTAACAAACTATCTGGTAAGCACTTAACCGCATGCTGGCTAAATATCCCCCACGTTACCCAATTTGACGAAGTCAACATTAATCAAATGGAAGCGTACCGACAAGAACAAAAAGCCAACGGTGTTAAACTTACTCCTCTAGTTTTTATCATGAAAGCACTGGTTCAAACGTTAAAAAACCATCCACGTTTTAATGCCTCACTTGATGAATCAGGTGAAAACTTGATTATTAAAAAGTATTTCAACCTAGGCATTGCAATGGATACGCCAAAAGGCTTAATTGTGCCAGTAATTCGTGATGTTGAACAAAAATCATTGCCTGATTTGGCTAAAGAGCTCTTTGAAACTTCAAAAAATGCACGAGAAGGTAAACTAAAACCTGCTGATATGCAAGGCGCAGGTTTGACCATTTCCAGTTTAGGTGGTATTGGTGGTACGCAATTTACTCCCATTGTTAATGCGCCAGAAGTGGCTATCTTGGGCGTATCACGCTCATATTTCAAACCTGCTTGGAATGGTGAAAATTTCACCCCCGCTTTAACATTACCACTGGCGTTATCCTATGACCACCGCGTGATTGACGGCGCACAAGGCGCACGGTTTATGGCGGAGTTAAACGACACTTTGCAAAACATGAAGGGGATTGTATGATTATAAAAACTCAAGTTGTTGTGATTGGTTCTGGACCTGGTGGTTATACAGCTGCATTTCGAGCGGCTGATTTAGGCAAACAAGTTACGTTAATTGAACGTTATGATGCTTTAGGTGGTGTGTGCCTAAATGTTGGCTGTATCCCTTCTAAAGCACTCCTTCATACTGCCCAAATCATCAATGAGGCAAAAGAAGCCTCGCATCTAGGTGTTACGTTTAATGAACCAAACATTAATATTGATGATGTACGCACAAATAAAACCAACATTGTCGCTAAATTAACAGCTGGTATCAAAGCCTTGGCAAAGGCAAGAAAGGTTGATGTTATAACGGGTTATGGTAAATTTATCTCAGCCAATCAACTTGCAATCGAACATAGCGACGATATCATTGAATTTGAACAATGCATTATCGCCGCAGGTTCACACGTTACCAAAATCCCTGCCTTTCCATTTGATGATGCTCGCGTGATGGATTCAACAGATGCACTGAATCTAATCGATATACCAAAACGTTTGCTGGTAGTAGGTGGTGGTATTATCGGCCTAGAAATGGCAACAGTTTATCATACACTTGGTAGCGAAATCACTGTAGTTGTACGTTCTGGGCAGCTGATTGCTAGTGCTGACAAAGACATTGTTAGTCCACTATTCAAACGTATTAAAAAACAATACGCCAATATTTTTCTAAATACCAAAGTAACCAGCATGAACGCACTAGATGAAGGCATCAAAGTCGGCTTTGAAGGCAAAAACGCCCCAGAATTTGACACTTTTGATAAAGTGCTAGTCGCCATTGGTCGCACCCCTAATGGCAAATTAATCGATTGCGAAAAAGCAGGCGTTGAAGTCAACGATTGGGGTTTTATCCCCACAGACAAACAAATGAAAACTAACGTTCAAAATATCTACGCCATCGGCGATATTGTGGGTCAGCCCATGCTCGCCCACAAAGCCGTACACGAGGCTAAAGTCGCAGCAGAAGTCATTTGTGGGCACAAATCAGGCTTTGATGCCCTTACCATACCATCCGTTGCCTACACCGACCCAGAAGTCGCTTGGACAGGCAAAACCGAAAAAGAACTCAAAGTTGAAGGTGTTGCTTATGAAAAAGGTGTATTCCCTTGGGCAGCTTCAGGTCGTAGTTTAAGTATTGGCAGGTCTGAAGGCATGACCAAAGGCTTGTTTGATGCAAAAACAGGTAGAATCTTAGGCATGGGTATTTGTGGCACTAATGCAGGTGAGTTAATTGCTGAAGCAACACTTGCTATTGAAATGGGCTGCGATATGGATGATATCGCACTCACCATTCACGCCCACCCAACCTTAAGTGAAACCACCGCCTTTGCAACTGAAATGGCGCAGGGTACAATTACAGATTTATTACCCCCTAAGAAAAAGTAGTCTATTTTAAGTCTATGCCAAAAATAAAAGATATTCCAACTGTTGATAGACCTAGAGAGAAACTACTCAAAAAAGGCACTGATGCACTATCAAAAACTGATCTATTAGCAATTTTATTAGGCAGTGGAATTAAAGGTATAAATGTACAAAAACTCTCTCAAACTATTATTAAGAAATTTGGTACAAATCTTTTAGATATCACTATAGATGATTTACTGACTATTAAAGGCATTGGTCAAGCTAAAGCAATGCAGATTATTTCAGCAGTTGCTTTAGTTAAAAGAATCTATAAAGAACAGAATGGTAATGAATTTATTATTAAAAATTTTAAAGATGTCCTAACACTAGCTCATAACCTAAAAGATAAGAAAAAAGAATACTTAGTTAGTTTGTATTTGAATTCAAGAAACGCCCTAATTAAAAAAGAAACAATTAGCATTGGCTTGCTAAATAAAAGTTGGGTCTAGATAACTTTAGAGGCATAAAAACATGGTAAATTGTTGTTATGTCAGTAAAAAACAAGTATGTAAAACATGCTCATATTTCTGAGGTTAAATTTAGGCAGATAATTTTGTTGTTTTCTGAGGATTTGAGTGCAACTCAAATCTCTCATTTAACAAAAATATCCAGACCAACAGTTAATAAATATTTGACCGCTGTTAGACTCAGGATATTGGAATTATCTTTACTTCAATCTGACCCACTAGTGGGTCAGATTGAAGTGGACGAAAGTTATTTTGGCGCACGGCGCGTCCGCGGAAAACGCGGCCGTGACGCCAAGGGTAAGACAATAGTATTTGGCTTGTTAAAAAGAGGTAATGAGGTGTATACAGAGATAGTTCCAGATTGCAAAAGCGCTATCCTACAAAGGATTATCAAGGGTAAAGCCGGTGTAGAGAGTGTTATTCATTCAGATGGGTAGCGTGGGTATAATGGTTTAGTAGATTTTGATTATAAGAAGCATTTTAGGGTATATCATAGCAAGAACAAGTTTGCTAGAGGAAACTCTCATATTAACGGCATAGAGTCGTTTTGGGAATATGCCAAAACTAGACTAGTAAAATTTAAAGAAATGGATAAAAAGATGTTTAATCTACACCTTAAGGAATGTGAATTTAGATTCAATAATCGTAAGCAAAGTATTTACAAAATTTTGCTTGGAATTTTTAGAAAAGAGCCTCTAAAGTTATCTTGACCCTAAATTATTCCTTTTGATATTGATGATATTTGTTTGATTATTGATAAAGGTTATGACCGAGCAACATTAGAGAACAAGATGGAAAATAGTTATAAAAATTATGAAAAGGATGGTCTAATTTGGCATGAAAACACTTTGAAGCCCAATTTGAATTAAAACGATGAAAACTAATATTATTTACAACGATGATTGTATAAAAGCCCTCAATTCAAAAATTGATAAAAAATCCATTGATTTAATTTTTGCAGATCCACCTTACAATTTATCAGGCAATGGTCTGAAATGAAAGGACAATAAAACAGGTGGTGACTGGTACATGGTTAATGAAGCGTGAGGCAAAATGACAGCGCCAGAGTTTTTGAAATTTACTCGCCAGTGGGTTGGCGCTTGCGATAGAGCTTTAAAAGACAAAGGCTCAATATATATCGCTTGTAGTTATTATAACATCAGTGAACCTATGATTGTTTTAAAGCAATTAAGTTACAAAATTAACAACATCATTACATGGTATAAAAGCAATGCCATGCCGAATATGACTAAACGCATTTTTACTCATTCTACTGAGTTTGTAATTTGGGCGGTTAAAGGTAGTGGCTGGACTTTTAACTATGAAAAACAAAAGGATGGAAGGCTTAAACAAATGCGTGATTTGTGGCAGATGCCATTAGTACAAGGCAAAGAGCGTATAAGAGGTAGTAGCACAACAGCTTATGTTGCCAAAAAATACGAACGACAATGGATTGGCATAGAAAAAGATAAAAATTATATTAAAATTTCAACAAAAAGATTGAGTAAATAAGGAAAACAAATGAACACAACACAAGCAAGAAAAAACGTCATTGAGCAACAAATTCGCCCTTGGGGTGGTTTAAATTACATTGCCAATAATGCACTTAAAGATACGCCAAGAGAAAATTTCGTACCAGAGAAATATAAAAATCTAACCTTTGCAGATATTGAAATTCCACTTACAGATAAAGCAAAAATGCTTTTTCCGAAGATTGAAGGGCGCTTGCTAGATACGCTTAATATTCAAAAACATGAAACTGTATTAGAAGTGGGTACGGGTAGTGGTTATTTAACAGCTGTTCTGTCAAAATTATGCAAATCTGTAACCAGCATTGAAATTGATGAGACACTTAGTCATAGCGCCCAAGAAAAAATTAATGCATTGGGGGTTAATAATGTTAATTTAAAAGTGGGAGATGCTTCAAAGGGATGGCATTCTGATGATTTTTTTGATGTGGTCATTGTTGGTAGTTCGGTGCCTAAAATTACAGGTCGTTACTTTCACTTATTAAATGTAGGTGGTAGAATCTTTGTGATTGAAGGAGCTGGAAATATCATGAGTGCAAAATTGATTACTCGTATTAGTGAGCATCAATGGGACACAAAATCCTTATTTGAAACACAACTAGACCCCATGCAAGGGTTAGAGTCATCAGCCAGTTTTGAATTTTAAACCATGAATGTGTTTTTTGACTTTGTTCTGAAAAAAGCCTTATTAGGGCTTGCACTTTTGTCACTGGTTGCTATATTTTTTATTGCTCAAATTCCTGATTTTCAACTGGATGCCTCTTCAGATTCTTTGGTGCTAGAAGGTGATGAAAACCTACGCTACTACCAAAGTATTAAAAAAAATTATGGGTCTGATGATTATTTGGTTATTTCTTATCAGGTTGAAAGTAATTTACTAGCGCCTGAACAACTCAACCATCTTAGAAAATTTAGACAAGATTTAACCAAAATTAACCAAGTCAAGTCGGTGACAACTATTTTAGATGTGCCACTCTTTAGATCACCCCCCTTATCTTTAATGGATTTAGCTGGTAAAAGTATCAGTATTGATAATGGTAATGCTAACTTAGCTTTGGCCAATGATGAATTTAAAAATTCACCTTTATATGCCAATAATTTAGTCAGCAAAGATGGTAAGACAACCGCTGTTTTAGTGGCACTAAAAGACAATCAAAAATTCAAAGAACTGCGTGAAAATCGTGACAAAATGCGCCTTCAAAGGGTTAATAATAAATTGTCAAATAATCAACAATTAAGACTTAAAATTATCGAAAAGCAAGTTTTAAAAAATGCCACTGCCCAGAGTCAATTACAAGCGCAAACAATTGCCCAAATTCGAACCACTATCAGCCAATATTCAGACAAGGCTCACCTATTTTTAGGCGGTCTGCCTATGATTACCACTGATATTGTGGCTTATATTAGTAGTGATTTAATCATATTTAGCTTGGCAGTTATTGGGCTAATGAGTTTAATCTTAATGATGATTTTCAAAAGCATTCGCTGGGTCATTATGCCAATCGGCATTAGTATTGTTAGCGCGCTTATCATGACAGGTGTTTTGGCTTATTTGGGTTGGAAAGTTACCGTTATTTCATCTAACTTTTTCTCATTATTACTGGTGATGACACTTTCTGTGGTTATTCATCTCGTGGTTAGATATAGAGAAATTGCCCAGCTCAATCCAGAGTTTGGCTCAAACCAGCTCATTAAAAACACTTTGTCACAAATGTTCAAACCTTGTCTTTTCACAACTTTAACCACGTTTGTGGCTTTTGGTTCTTTGCTTATTAGTGGCATCAGACCCGTGATTGATTTTGGCTTAATGATGTCAATTGGTGTCACTATTGCCTTAACATTGTCATTTCTTGCTTTTCCGATGATTATGAGTTTATTACCAAAAGCGAAAATTGAAAAACATAAAACTGAATTAAGTATCACCACTTCATTGGCTAAATTTGTAAAAAAATTTGGCAATCATTTGTTGGTGATATTAATAATATTTGTGATAGGCGCTGGATTTGGGGTTAGTAAACTTAGTGTTGAAAATCGTTTTATTGATTATTTTAAAAAAAACACAGAAATCAACCAAGGTTTAACCTTAATTGATAAAAAACTAGGCGGCACCATTCCACTGGAAATTATCTTTGATGATTTGGCGGAAGACTATTGGTTTGATGAAGATTTGCGTAATGAGATACATGAAGTCCATCAATATCTTGATTCTTTAGAAGAAACTGGCAAGGTTTTGTCAATTGACACCCTAATGCAACTTTTAACCCAAGTCAATAATAATGAGGTACTTAATGGATTTTTCTTAAATATTGTCCGCTCTCAACTGCCTGAAAGCGCTAAAACGCAAATACTATACCCTTATTCATCTGAGGATAGCGGGCAACTCAGAATGATTATCCGCATTCAAGAAACTAATAAAGGATTAAAACGTAATGAGTTGATTAATAAAATTCAACGCCATATTTCTACCGATCTTGGATTTAAGCCAGGCAGTTTTCATTTAAGTGGCATGTTGGTTTTGTATAACAATATGCTACAAAGTTTATTTGATTCGCAAATCAAGACTATTGCTGTCGTATTTGTGATGATTTTTATTATGTTTTTGTTTATTTTTAAATCAATTAGCTTGTCTATCCTTGCGTTGATTCCAAACACTTTACCGTCGCTTTTTATTCTTGGTATTATGGGACTATTAAACATCCCGCTGGATTTAATGACCATCACCATTTCAGCAATTGCCATTGGTATTGGTGTTGATAATGCTATTCACTACATTCACCGCTTCAAAGATGAATTTAAAAAAGATGGGGACTATATAGCGACGATGTATCGCTCTCATGCCAGCATTGGTTTGGCAATGTTTTATACATCAATTACGGTAACAATAGGCTTCTTAATTTTGGCTTTATCTAACTTTATACCCAGTATTTACTTTGGTGTATTTACTGCCATTGCAATGCTTAGTGCGCTACTTGCTAACCTGACCCTATTGCCTAAATTAATACTCATGATAAAGCCAAAAATTAACCCATAAAGCGCCAACAAATTAAAAAAAGAATATGCCAGCAGTATTCATTTATCGTTAATACCTATGCCAAAACAACATTATTTTGACGTTTTAATTATTGGTACGGGTAGTGCTGGATTAATGAGTGCACTACAGTTATCAGATGATTTAAGCATTGCGCTGATTGCCAAGGATAAAATATTAGAAGGTAGTTCGTACTATGCACAAGGCGGTATATCTGCTGTGTTAGATATAAATGATAACTTCACCACGCACATACAAGATACCTTGTCAACTGCAAAAGGCTTGGGTGATAAAACTGCCATCCGCTTTATGGTTGAAAATGCACCCAAAGCCATTGCCTCATTAGAGCGCTCAGGTGTTAAATTTACCAAAGATAAAGATAATTACCATTTAACTACTGAAGGCGGTCATAGCCATAGAAGAGTGGCGCATGTTGCTGATAAAACAGGGCAATCAATCCAAATTAACCTGCTTAAAAGTGTTAAAACAAAAAGCAACATAACGCTTTTTGAAAACTATATTGCCATTGATTTATTAATCAAATCCCACAGCTGTTATGGTGCTTATATTCTTAATAAGAATACTCTCAAAGTTGAAAGTTTCATCTCCTATAAAACCATTATTGCCACAGGTGGCGCATCAAAAGCTTATCTTTATACCTCTAACCCAGATACATCAACTGGTGATGGCATTGCTATGGCTTATCGAGCAAAATGTGTAATTACTAATATGGAATTTACCCAGTTTCATCCTACTTGTCTTTATCATCCGCATGCAAAATCTTTTTTAATCACCGAAGCACTTCGTGGCGAAGGTGGTAAATTAATTTTGCCAAATGGCAAGGCTTTTATGCACGAATTTGATAATCGAGAAGAACTTGCACCACGTGATATTGTTGCTCGTGCAATTGATGCGCAAATAAAAACCCACGGCCTTGATTGTGTTTATTTAGACATTTCATTTAAAGACAAAGATTGGATTAAGCAACATTTCCCAACCATTTATAAAAAATGTCAATCGCTTGGCATTGATATCACTACAGATGCCATTCCTGTTGTACCTGCTGCGCATTACACTTGTGGCGGTGTGCAAACCAATCTTGATGGTCAAACTAATGTAGACAATTTATACGCCGTTGGTGAAGTCGCACACACAGGTGTGCATGGCGCTAACCGTATGGCGAGTAATTCTTTGTTAGAATGTGTGGTATTTGCCAAATCTTGTGCTAATCATATCAACCAACAATCAATAACATTAACGCATAAAAAATTTAACCAGTGGGATGCTTCCAGAGTGGCACCTTCAAAAGAAAAAGTAGTGGTGTCTCACCTATGGGATGAAATTCGCCGTATTATGTGGAATTTTGTTGGCATTGTACGCTCTAACAAACGCCTAAAATATGCACAACACCGCCTAAACCAAATTCAAGCAGAAGTGAATGATTATTACAAAATTTATTTAATCTCTAGTGATTTAATTGAACTAAGAAACCTTGTGCAAGCCGCGCAATTAATTGTTCAATCTGCAATTTCTAGAACAGAAAGCAGAGGATTACATTACAATGAAGACTATCCGCAACAAGCAAATCAAGCAACCGATACCATTATTAAAAAATCATGATTCTACCCATCTTAAACTACCCTGATAAGCGCCTAAGAACCAAAGCCAATTACGTAAACACGATTGATGAAACCATACAGATTTTAATCAAAGACATGTTTGAAACCATGTATGCCAAAGGTGGCATTGGCTTGGCCGCCACTCAAGTCGACCAACATTTACAAGTGGTGGTGATTGATGCGCCAGACTCACAAGATGAGTATAAATTATTATTAAAAAACCGCCAAAAGGAGCCACAAAAGCAACGCCCTTTGTGTTTTATTAACCCAAAAATTAAGAAAAGATATGGGCAGGAAAAACACACTGAAGGTTGTCTATCCGTGCCAAATTTTCAAGCAGAAGTGCAACGTTATAATCACATTAAAGTTGAAGCGCTCAACGAAAAAGGCGAGATATTTACCTTACAAGCAACGGGGCTACTTGCTATTTGCATCCAGCATGAACTGGATCATTTAAAGGGTATTTTGTTTGTTGATTATTTATCTAAACTCAAACAAAAACGCCTACTAGAAAAAACAAAAAAGATGACTAAGAATTAAGTCTGTGTCAATCCAAATTGACCAGTACAAGCTTAATTCGCAAGTATTGCTTGCGCCCATGGCTGGCACTAGTGACAAGCCATTTAGGCTGTTGTGCAAATCCCAAGGTGCGGCATTAACAACCTCAGAAATGGTGGTACTGCAAGATCATTTACTGGATACCAACAAGTCCAAATACCGCCTAGACTTTGAAGGGGAAACAGCGCCAATTAGCGTTCAGATAGCTGGCTCTAGCGCTTTAGAATTAGCAGAATCTGCCAAAAAAGCAGTTGAATTTGGTGCACACATTATTGATATCAATATGGGCTGCCCTGCCAAAAAAGTCTGCAACAAGGCAGCAGGCTCTGCACTAATGCAAGATGAGCAGTTGGTTCAAGATATTTTAGAGTCTGTTGTCAATGCGGTTAATATTCCAGTCACCTTAAAAATACGAACTGGCTGGGATGTTAGCCATAAAAATGCCCCAATTATCGCCCAAATTGCACAAAAATCTGGCATTCAAATGATCAGCATACATGGCAGAACCAAAGAGGATAAATACAAAGGCGAAGCAGAATATCACACTATTAAAGATGTGGTGCGTCAAGTTAATATTCCAGTGATTGCCAATGGCGACATTACCAGTGCAGATAAAGCTAAGCAAGTCCTAGAATATACAGGTGCAAGTGGGATTATGGTTGGTAGGGCAACACAAGGAAATCCTTGGATTATTCATGAAATTGACCACTTTCTTAAAACTGGACAATATGCCCAAACCATCCCGCTTGAGTTTAAAAAACAAGTCATTCTTAGTCATATTCAACAAATTTATCAATTTTATCAATTTTATGGAGATTTTTTAGGTTTAAGGCTCGCCAGAAAGCACATTTTTTGGTATGCTACACATCTTGATAAAAAACATGTCCAGCAATTTTGGCAAAGCATTAATCGAATTAATAACCAAAAACAACAATTCAACCTACTTGAAAATTACTTGCAACAATTATGAGTTCAACTGATTTACCAGCCTGCATTAATGCAAAACTTAAACGTTACTTTAAGCAATTAGACGGCGAGCCAGCAAGTGGCGTGCATAAAATGGTCATCAATGATGTAGAATCTATTGTGATTAAATTTGTGCTTGACTTTGTCAATAATAACCAAAGCGAAGCTTCAAGAATTTTAGGTATTAATCGTGGCACATTAAAGAAAAAAATTCAACGATACAAACTCTAACGCTTTATAATTATTTCTTAATTGCCTATCAAAATTTTAAAGGAATAAAATGTCTATAAAACGCGCCTTAATCAGTGTTTCTGATAAAACTAGATTGATTGATTTTGCCCAATTCTTAACAAGTAAAAATATCGAGATTATTTCCACAGGTGGCACGGCTAAACTGTTGAATGAGCACCATATTCCAGTCATCAAAGTATCAGATTACACAGGGTTTCCTGAGATGATGGCAGGTCGTGTTAAAACCCTTAATCCTAAAATTCATGGTGGTATTTTAGCGCGCCGTGGGCTTGATGAAGGCGTGATGGCAGAAAACAACATTAAGCCAATTGATTTGGTTGTGGTTAACCTTTATCCATTCCAAGCAACGATTGCTAAGGCTGACTGCACGCTGGAAGATGCGATTGAAAATATTGATATCGGCGGCCCAGCAATGCTAAGATCAAGTGCCAAAAATCATGCTTCTGTTACAGTTGTGGTAGATAGCACAGATTATCAAAAAGTCATGAGTGAAATTAGTAACTTAGGCAATACCACGCTCGAAACTCGAACCAGGCTAGCCCTTAAAACATTTGAACATACAGCAGCTTATGACGGCGCTATTGCTAATTATTTAGGCAAAGGCAAAGATGATTTTTCTAACACTATAAACCTGCAATTTAACAAGATTCAATCAATGCGTTATGGGGAAAACCCACACCAAAATGCTGCATTCTATGTTGAGAATAATATCACTGAGGCTTGCGTGGCATCCTCAACGCAATGCCAAGGTAAGGAAATGTCATACAATAATATGGCAGATGCAGATGCAGCGCTTGAGTGTGTGCGTAGTTTTGATAAGCCTTGTTGTGTGATTGTTAAGCATGCCAATCCATGTGGCGTTGCTGTGCGTGCTAACATTTTTAATGCTTATGACGATGCTTTTAAAACTGATCCAACTTCAGCATTTGGTGGCATTATTGCCTTTAATCGTAACTTGGACAAAAAGACAGCACAAAATATTATTAAGCGTCAGTTTGTTGAAGTTATTATTGCACCTAATGTTGATAATGACGCTAAAGAAGTGTTATCAGCTAAACAAAATATACGTGTACTAGAGTGTGGCGATTTAAACATGGCAAAGTATTCGCTAGATTATAAACGTGTCACTGGTGGATTGTTAGTACAAGACAAGGACTTGGGTGTTATCGCAAAAGATGATATTAAATGCGTCAGCGATTTAGCACCCACCAAAGACCAAATTAAAGATTTATTATTTGCTTGGAAGGTCGCCAAAGCTGTTAAATCAAATGCCATTGTTTACGCTAAAAACCAAATAACCATCGGTGTTGGTGCGGGTCAAATGTCTAGAGTCTACTCTGCCAAAATTGCAGGCATTAAAGCTGCTGATGAAGGTTTGGCAGTTGAAGGTTCAGTAATGGCATCTGATGCCTTTTTTCCATTTCGCGATGGCATTGACGCGGCAGCACAAGCTGGCATTAAAGCCATTATTCAGCCAGGCGGATCAATGCGTGATGCCGAGGTTATAAAAGCAGCGAATGAGCATGGCATTGCTATGGTATTTACAGGTATGCGTCATTTTAAACATTAACTAAAAAATAACCATGCTAATTAAAAAAATTAAGGTTTATCCACAAATAAATACAATATCTATTGCTGATGGCAAACTTGATACACTGACTCAAGAATATGAAAATACTAAAGATTTAAAGGCAGCGCTAAAGAGTTGGGTGAGTATGGTAAAAAAATACGATTCAATGGGTTATTATCCCTTGGCTAAGCCTGAATTCATTAGTGAGGTATTAGTAGGTGCGCTCTCTAATATAAAATTAACCAAAGAAACGGTTATTACAGACAATAATTATCAAAATATAAGTGGCTATCCTCAATGCAATCGATTGTTTCAGTTGCCCAGTGAAATTAAAAACCAAATATTAAAACGCCTTGATGGATATTTTATTAACTATCAGAAAGATAGTTGGGAAATACTAAACGTTGAGTCTATTGATAATTCTTGAACGCTAAATATTTATGAAAGAATTCTCACTTTAAATGACCTGCCTTTTAATTTATCATGACTTATCTTTTTTAATGCTGTTTTAACCAATTCTGAACTTACTGCAACATAAGACCAATGGCTAAGAATATTAATTTTACCAATCTGATCAAAGGCGACTCCATCTTTCCTAGTTAGCCCACCCACAATGTCACCTGGACGTAATTTTTGTTTTTTACCGCCATCTATTTTTAAGGTTGTCATGGATGGTTTTTTAATGGGTTTGTTTAAGTAATGCTTGCTTGGTAATAGGTCAGGAATAATCTCACCCCCTATACCCAACTCCAACGCATTGAGTTTGTAAGTTTCTCTATCATTATACAAAGTACAAGCAATGCCAGTACGCCCCGCCCTACCAGTACGGCCAATACGATGCGTATGAACTTTCTCATCATGGGCAATGTTAAAATTAATCACCATATCAAGAGAATCAATATCCAAACCACGAGCCGCAACATCGGTTGCTACAAGAACGGATACGCTTTTATTAGAAAATCTAATCAGTGCTTGGTCGCGTTCTCTCTGGTCAAGGCTGCCATGAATGGCTAATGCATAAAACCCATAATAAACCAACTCATCAGTAACGTCTTGCGCATCGCGCTTGGTATTACAAAAAACCAAACTAGATTCAGGCTTGTATTTTGCCAATAGAAGCCTCAAAGCTGTCATCCGTTCATCATCTGTATTGGCTTTATAAAAATACTGTTTAATGGTCGATTCTTCATGTATCGATGGTGCTCTAACCATAACTGGAGACTTCATTACACGCTGTGCAATATTAGCAATAGTGTCTAGGTAAGTCGCACTGAATAATAAAGTTTGCCGATTAACTGGCATTGTCTCAATAATATTATCAATAGATTCTTGAAAACCCATATCTAGCATACGATCTGCCTCGTCAAGTACCAATGTAGCAACATGATTCAATTTAAGTGTGTCTTTTCGTAAATGCTCCTCAATACGCCCAGGCGTGCCTACCACAATATGCACACCGTGTGCTAATGAACCGATTTGTGGCCCAAAGGGTGTGCCACCACACAGTGTTAAAATCTTAATATTATGAATGGCTCTGGCGAGTTTTCGAATTTCAACTGCGACCTGATTAGCCAACTCACGAGTTGGACACAAAACAATAGATTGCACTTTAAATGATTTAACATCCAGTTTTTGCAACAAACCCAAACCAAATGCTGCTGTCTTACCCGAGCCTGTCTTGCCTTGTCCAATCACATCTTTGCCAGATAGAATAGCTGGCAAACTCAATTGTTGAATAGACGTCATTGAGTTATAACCTAAAGTACTTAAATTTTTTAATAAATCTGGACGTAAGTCCAATAAAGAAAAATCAATCGTATTCAAAATAATAAAGTCCAATAAGCAATGAGAATGGGATGGATTTTACGCCAATCTTTCATATTAAAAGCCTCATACCACTAACTTGAAAATCAATTTTACCCACTTCAAAGAAATATTTTTATAAAAAATTCAATATAACATTTAAAAAAGGGTGATAATGGTTTTTATCTGTTGTGTTTGTGGTTGATATATCCCCTGAGCCGATAAATAAATACATCAGGAAATGCGATAGTTTACTATTGAGCAAACCCATCTTGAAATGGGAAGCCTGCGGTAATCTTCAAACTTCCGCCTTGAGCCTTATGGTTCAGGTTTTTTTTAACACGGCACAATGGATCTTTTTTAAAAAGTTATAATGCTTATTATGCAGGCATTAAGACTCACACTCAGACAAAAAAGACGTGCCATTAATCACAGCAACCGAGAAAGATTCGCCAAACGCTTATTGTTCCAAACACAAAAATTAGTCACTTTCAAACATGGGCAAAAAATTGCCATTTACCTGCCAAACGACGGTGAAATTGATACTAAATATATTAATAACTTCTTAAAAAGACAAGGTTTTAGTATCTATTTACCAATACTGGATAATAAAAGTCTTAAATTTGCAAAAATTAATAAGCATTTCAAAAAAAATAGATTTGGCATTAAAGAACCTGTTTCTACCCAAATTTTAAGCGCCAAACAAATGAACATTATCTTCATACCACTGGTGGGCTTTGATAAAAATAAAAACAGAATTGGCATGGGTGGTGGTTTTTACGACCGCACACTGTCTTTTAAAAAGCACCAACAAAATTATAAAAATCCAAAACTTTGCGGCTTAGCGTTTGATTGTCAAAAAGTAAACAAACTCAACACCAAGCCTTGGGATATACCACTTAATGCAATCATCACGCCAACAACAATTTACACCAAATAAGAGAAACTTTGGGTCACAACAAGCCCTTCGGTTTTTCATTTGTTTAAAAATGCTCACCCTGGTTAATAATATTATGCGCATCGTCTAGTTCTGATAGAGGTTTATGTTGCACAACGAGTGTATCTGCGAGTGATGATTGTTGGGTGTTTTTCTAGGACATTTTAAGTGATTTTTATAGTTGTTTTAGATGAATGTTATTTTACTAAACTCTTGGTTTTTAGTTAGGTTATGCAAAAATCTCTACTGACTTATGATTTATTCAGGTTGGACTATTTAAGTTTTATATATGGATAGCCATGATTTGTGCAATCCTGTTTGAGAGAGATGTTTTCTGGATCAGATGCAAAAACTCGTGTATTTAAGAAGCAAGAACCTCCAGAATATAAATTCTTTGGGCAGCCACCTTGGTAATCAAAGGCATCATTAGCCCATGCATTGTCCGCCATATTGCTACAGCAAGTGTAACGATCCGATGGATGACTGCTTTTATCTGTTGAACATTCAGCCACCTCTGCAGCACTAACTAGTGTTGACAATAACACCAATAACCCAGTGGCTAATAACTTTATGTAAAATTTAATATTCATTAATTTCCCTCTGTTTTGTAATTAGTGAGGTATTGTAATGAAATCTTTACCTAAGTCAATCCAAACACAACACTAAATTTATAGTAAAATACTATATATATCAAATACTTACATAAAAAATTCGTGTTATTAACACTCAAGAACAAACCTTTGTAGATAGTTTTATTAATGTCCCTAGCTTTCAACTAGACATTATTAACAAAATCATTGATTGGCAAATGATAGACGAATCACTACCTCATATC
This sequence comes from Candidatus Ruthturnera sp. Tsphm01, assembly GCA_030142985.1. Taxonomy (GTDB): domain Bacteria; phylum Pseudomonadota; class Gammaproteobacteria; order PS1; family Pseudothioglobaceae; genus Ruthia. Next base: position 1,064,532 of record CP125320.1, read on the forward strand.
AATATTGATTACTCTGCACTTAATTTATTTAAAGCCTTGTTGGTTGGCAACTTGGTATAATATACTTGATGAATGTCTAGCAGATAGCCTCAAGTCTAGATTTGGTTTTTATCAACTTCTGTGAATTCATCCTAAGTGATAATAAGCCTGATAATGCAACTATTGGTATATTTAGAGGCAAACTGACTAAGCAGAATTTATTTAATAAATTTTTGTTAGCAATTAATGCCATGCTTGAGAACAATCAACTCAAACTATCTAATGACAAACATGTTGCCATGGACGCAGCACTCATTCAAAGCAGTAGTAGAACTAAAAAAGTTTTATAAACAACTAAGCTCACAGGGCTGATGACCTAGTTCAATATTCAGATGATTCAAACGCTAAATAGACTTTTAAGTCGGGTAAATATACTTATGGCTATTCATCCATGGTAACAACAGATGCCAATGGCTTAATTAACAAAACCACAACACATTCAGCCAATGCTAGCAAGATGATGAATTTTGAACAAAACGTTAAACAAGCAAAAAACCATCAAGGCGTACGAGTTTTATACGACAAATGTGCAAACTCTAAAGACAATAGCACAGCACTAAAAGAGCAAGGAATTCGATGCGGCATTATGCGCAAAAAAAACCAAAAGGTAAGGTAGTAATTCATTGGAATAAATTACGCAACAAAGCTATCAGTAACAGAAGGCTTGTGGTTGAACGCACTTTTGGTACACTCAAACGCACCCATGGATTGGTAAGGGCAGGATACATCTCACTAGAAAAGACTACTAACGAAGTAAATCGACCCTGTAAACCAGATTGTGTAAACCCTCATATTTTATAATCTTTAAAAAGGAGAAAAAACATGAGTAACACAACACTAAGAAAAAACCAAAAGAATCAACTTAATAATACGGGTATCAATCAGCAAAAGCTTCGTGCTTTTGCTGGTGAACTTGCCAAAGACATCCACACCCAAGATGATTTAGCAGATTTGTCTGCTTCACTGGTAAAAATGACCATTGAAGCAGTATTAGGTGCTGAGATGGAACATCATCTTGGCTACCCAAAGCATAGGCAAGATAATGGCTCTGATAATACTCTCAATGGCTATTATCCAAAGATTGTTAAAGGCAATCATGGCGAAGTAGAACTTACTATTCCAAGGGATCGTCATTCTGACTTTGAGCCTTTGATTGTTGAAAAAGGTCAAACTAGATTAGGTGCTTTTGATAGTCAAATTCTAAGCTTGTATGCCAAAGGCATGAGTACTCGTGATATTGTCTCTACCTTCAAAGAAATGTATGACGCAGACATCTCAGCAACACTGGTATCTAATGTAACACAGGCAGTTATCATCCAAGCGATTGAATGGCGTAATCGTCCACTAGATGAGGTTTACCCCATTGTTTATCTGGACGGCATTGTTATCAAGGTTAGACAAGACAAACAAATCATCAAGAAGACCATGTATATCGCCCTAGGGGTTAATCTTGATAGTAAGAAAGAATGTTTGGGCTTGTGGTTGTCCAAAAATGAATCTTCTAAGTTTTGGTTAGGCGTAGCCAATCGTGGCGTTAAAGACATTTTGATTGCCTCAGTCGATGGATTAACAGGATTCCCTAAAGCCATTAATGCTGTGTTCCCACAAACCGATGTTCAACTGTGTATTGTTCATATGGTTCGCAACTCACTCAAATACGTGAGCTATAAAGAACGTAAGAAAGTCGCAGCTGATTTAAAGCAAATCTATCAGTCTATTACTGAAGAAGAAGCTTTATTAGCATTAGATGATTTTGAGTACAAATGGGATAAGCAGTTCCCAAGTATCGCTAAATCGTGGCGACGAAATTGGGATAATGTTGCTACTCTATTTTCTTATCCTGAGGCAATCAGAAAGGCAATCTATACCACCAATGCCATTGAATCCCTAAATTCTGTGATTAGAAAATCTATCAAGAATAGAAAGATTTTTAATCACGATGATTCTGCTTTCAAGGTTGTCTTTTTAGCCATTGAAGCAGCCAGTAAGAAATGGACGATGCCGATAAGGAATTGGTCACAAGCAATGAATCAGTTTATAATCCTGCATGAGGATCGATTAAAGGATTATGTCTGATTTTTGAAAGAGGAGTTTACACAATCTGGTTTACAGGGTCAGTAAATCTTAAAGTCATTGCTTATAATCTAACTAAAGCAGTGAATGTCTACAAGAGTTTGATAAAAATTTAGGAATTTTTGATAGGTTTTTTCGATTTACTTAAATAGAGTTGATTTTTTAGATTTTGACGGTTATCTTAAGTGGCTACTAAATATTAAATAGTGCATTGCCTGAGGCTTGTTTTTGCAAGAAAGACTTCAAAGTCGGACTTTCGTTAATTAGATTCATGCCAAAACCACGCAGCCATCTAAGTGGTTCGTTATTTTCTTTATAAATCCAATTGAGTCCAGTCATGGTTTTTGCCATCAGTTCATTGTCCAATCTTCTAGCTCTGGCGTATTTTCGTAATACTAAATAATCTCCTAAAGGTTTATTATTGGATTGTAATTGTCGTGATAATTCTGCAACATCTGAAAAACCTAAATTAACGCCTTGACCTGCAAGAGGGTGAATGTTGTGTGCGGCATCGCCGATTAATGCTAAATTATGTTTTACATAATCTTGTGCGCTACGCTCAATGAGTGGAAAAGCTTGAATATTACTAGCAACTTTAAATCGACCAAATTTATATTCAACACCTTGGGCAAGCCTATCAGCAAATTGCTCAGCTGAAAATTGCATAAGTTCATCGGCCAAATGATTCTCTGCTGACCAAACAACAGATGCTTGGTGTTCGCTTAAAGGTAATAAAGCAATAATACTGTCTGACAAAAAGCGTTGCCAAGTTGTACTTTGAAAACTTTGCGATGATTCAATGTTACAAACAATAGCTCTCTGCTGGTAGTTATTTTCAACATATTCAATGCCTGATAACTCTCTAACGTTTGATCTAGCGCCATCTGCACCAATCAACAAACCGCATGTTATCTGTTGATTACTATCCAAATCAAACTGATATCCATTGTCAATTTTATGAATGGCGGTTAGTTTTGTATGGATAAATTCAACATGAGTTTCTTTTAATGCTCTGTACATTGCAGACTGCATTGCATCATTTTCAATAATATAGCCTAATTGATTAATGCCCTCATCTTCTTTATGAAAATCTAAACTGCCATGAGAATTTTGATCCCAAACATGGGTATCAGTAAATGCGTATTTACGTTTGATTAAGTCCCACACGCCAATATTTTTTAATAATGCCTCTGACTTAGATGTAATCGCACTGACACGTATATGAAATTTATCTTGTAGTGTTGGGTTAGGCTGGTTAGGCTCAATAATAACAATTTTTAGATCTGTATGAATCATAGATAAAGCAAATGCTTGACCCACCATGCCACCACCGATAATAGCAATGTCGTATTGCAAATTGTTTTCAGGACGCATTACACCTCTCCCGCAATGGTCATTTGATTCACTAAGACAGAACCAACTTTAATATTACTACGGTGGTCAATATCCGAGCCAACACGTTCAATACCTAATAGCATTTCTTTAAGATTACCAGCAATTGTAATGCCTGATACTGGGTATTGAATTTTACCATTATCCACCCAAAAGCCCAAAGCACCACGAGAATAATCACCCGTTATGTCATTGACGCCTTGTCCCATTAGTTCAGTTACCACTAAACCTCGGTGCATGTCCTTAATCATCTCATCAAGACCACCTTCAAATCCATGTTCAATCATCACATTATTCACGCCACCTGAATTTGCTGTGGTTTTAAGGCCTAGTTGATTGGCTGAGTATTGCCCCATAATATAACTTTTCACTTGACCATCTTTGACAAAATATTGCCGTCTTTTTAGCACGCCATCTTGGTCAAATGCCTTTGCACCAATGATTTTTTTAACCAATGGATCTTCTAATAAGCCAATACCACTAGGCATTACCTTTTGCTCAACACTACCTAATAAAAATGTTGATTTTTTATATTGGCGAGCACCACTTAACGCGCCCATTAATTGTGAAAATAATCCACCAGACAAGCGTGGCGTGAAAATAACTGGACATTTTTGCGATGTGAGCGACCTTGCGCCCAGTTTGTTAATGGCCAATTTTGCTGCTTTTTGACCCACCACTTCTGGCAATTCTAAATCATTATTATCCAATGCTACTGTGTATTCATAAGCCGTTTGCATATCCTTGTTTTGCTTGGCAATAATAGAACAATGCAGTGAATGCTTGGCACTTTGTTGTATCGCTAGCATACCGTGTGAGTTTGCATATAAGCCTTTGCCTTGAAAACTTGACAGTTCAGCACCATCTGAGTTATCAATATACTTTTGGTCTAATGCTGCTGCTTCACAACGCATAGCCAACTCAATGCTATCACTTGGGTCTAAATCCCACGGGTAATACAAATCTAAATTAGGTGCATTAAACGCCATTAATTCTTTTGGTGCTAAGCCGTTAAATTCATCATTTTGTGTGTATTTAGCAATTAAACAAGCAGATTCAATGGTTTTACTAATACCCTGCCTGCTTAAATCAACACTGGATGCGTGTCCTTTTTTATTGCCCATATAAACATTAATATCAAAACTCTTATCTAGGTTATATTCTAAAGTTTCAACTTTACCTAATCTAACAGCAGTAGAAATACTAGAACTTGAACTTAGCGAAATTTCATAATCAGTAATGTTATGCTTTTTTAATAAATCAATAGCAAGTTGTGCGGTGTTTTCTAATAGGGGTGACATGATGAAATTATACTAAATAATCAAAATCTGTAGGCTTGGGAAAACTTATAACGCCATGTGAATGGTTCATCATACGCATACTGTCAAACATCATAGATTTAATCGGCATCCACAATGCCATAATGCCCAATACAATAATCAACAAGCCAGATAAACGTCGAACCCAAGGCTTTTGAATTACAAAACCCAGCTGGGTAGATAGACTTGCCATTAACAACAGGCTTGGTAACGTCCCTAATCCAAATGCCAGCATAATGAGACCACCCTCGAGCATCGAACCAGACAAAACAGCAAAACTAAGCGCACCATAAACCAAACCACAAGGAATGCCACCCCATAATAAGCCAGTAAAAAATGAACTTCTAAGATTTCTGATTGGCAAAAATCGTTGGGTTAGTGGTTGTAATTTTGCCCAAAGTTTAGCGCCAAGTTTTTCCAATATTTGAATATTGGACGACCAATTGCCGATATACAACCCCACCATAATCATCAACACACCTGAAAATATTCGCAAAACCTTATCAAACACACTCATTTGTAAGGTTTGTGCCAATATCGTACCAATTAAACCAAAGATGATTCCCATCAATATATAACTTAGAATTCTACCGAAGTTATAATTTAGATGAAAAAGTGCTACTTTTTTTGGATTGGCTCTCACTTGTGGGTCAAGCCCAGCACTAAGCATACCCACCACACCACCACACATACCTAAGCAGTGTACACCGCCTAACAACCCCATTAAAAATACACTAATAAAAATATCCATTAAGCGTTACTACCGCCCAACGAGCGTTCTACTTCAAGCAAATGAATGCGCCTAGAGTCAGTTTTTAGAATTTTAAAATCAAAACCTTGCAGTGATATTTCATCCATCTGCTCAGGCAAGCGAGTAAAGCCTTTAATTACCAAGCCAGCTACTGTGTCAATATTTTCGACTTGTAGTTTCACCCTAAAGAACTCATCAAATTCTTCAATAGGGGTGTTGGCTTTAAGTAAAAATCTACCTTCACCAAAATCAATAATGTTATCTTCTTCCAAATCATGTTCATCTTCAATTTCGCCTACGATTTGCTCTAATACGTCTTCAAGTGTCACCAAACCCGCAATTTCGCCATATTCATCCATTACAATCGCCATGTGTAATTTTTTTTGTTGAAAATCTCTTAATAACGCCCCAAGAGTTTTACTTTCTGGCACAAGGATAGAATCTCGCAAATATTCCTTATAATTAAACTCAGAGCGCTGATCGCCCGCCAAAAACTCAAGTAAATCCTTAGCCAAAATCACTCCTTGGATTTTGTTCTTATTGCTATTAATAATTGGAAATCTAGAGTGTGAAGATTTGATCATAATATAAAGCAATTCTTTAGTGCTTGCTTGATGCTCAATCATCACCATTTTTGATTTTGGTACCATCACATCACGCGCTTCTAGCTTTTCAAGTTGCATCGTTCCTTCAATAATTGAGCGAGAATTAGAGTCAATGACATGGTTTTTCTCAGCCTCTTTAAGTACTTGTAAGAGCTCATCACTTGTGCGTAGTGGCGTATACAGGCAACGTTTTTTAAGTCTTTGTAAAAAAGAGGGTTTCGATAGAGGTTGTTCTTCGTTCATTAACGTTTATGTGGATTAAAGCATTATTTTAACAAAGTTCAGGTTTTTTTACCACTACGCATTTTTTTACCTTGCGCAACTCGTTCCTTGCGCACTGCTTTAGGGTCAGCAACGAGCGGGCGGTAAATCTCAACACGGTCCTTGTCTCTAAGTATTGCATCAAGTTTGGCAATTTTTCCAAAAATACCAGTTTTGTCTTTGATAAGGTCAATCTGCGGATAAATATCCAACATGCCAGATGCCTCAACCGCTTGCTTTAAGGTCACCCCCTCGTTCGCTTCTAGTTCAAGTAAGGTCTGCTTATCTCTTAAAGCGTAGACAACCTCAATTTGCATCGCAAAATTGTTGTGCTTGTTTAAAATCAAGCGTGCCTTCATAAATCGCTCGCCCAGTAATCGCTCCCATAATGCCATGGTGCGCCTCAACTAATAATTCGGAGATGTCTTCCATATTGGTAATGCCGCCTGAGGCAATAATAGGGATTGAAGTTTGCTTAGCAAGATTAACTGTGGCTTCAACATTCACTCCCTGCATCATTCCATCGCGTGCAATATCCGTATAAACAATAGAGTTTACTCCATCTTGTTCAAATTGTTTCGATAAATCCACCACATTCAAATCCGTCTGTTGCGCCCAACCTTGTGTTGCCACCAAGCCATCATTCGCATCCAAACCCACAATCACCTTACCAGGGAATTCACGACACAACTCAGACACAAACGCAGGGCTTGTTACCGCCATCGTGCCAATAATCAAATAACCAATGCCCGCTTCAATATAAGCATTCGCAATCTGCATACTACGAATACCACCTCCGATTTGCACTGGTAAATTTGGAAATGCTTGAGTAATCGCCATCACACTTTGCGCATTCACTGGCTTACCCTCAAACGCACCATTAAGATCCACCAAGTGCAATCGTCTTGCGCCTTGCTCTACCCATTGTGTTGCCATTGATACTGGATTATCAGAAAATACCGTGGTATCTTCCATTAAACCTTGCCTTAAGCGGACGCATTGGCCATCTTTTAAATCTATTGCTGGAATAACAACCATGCTTTTCTCTTAATTATCGTGTCAACAAATCCTAGTAGATAGGCGCAATTTATTAATCGCACCTTTTAAATAACCAGTTATTTTTCTTGTCTTTATAGTTGTGTATTATAACTTTTAGATCCTTGCTCGCTCTATAAATTTTACTACTCAATATCATTGACTTTTTGGCCAACAACGTCCTTATTTATTACTACTAATTACTTAAGACTATATTTTTATCAATAGGGGTCAATATCAAAATCAAAGGAAATACTATAAAAAATTTTACAGCCCAAGACTTAATCCAAATAGGAATTACGCTAGGATTAAAACCTAAATCTATTAAATTCATAAATAAAGAAATAAAGAAATAAAGAAATAAACCCAGACATAAAAAAGCCATTATTAGTGCATAAAGAATACGCTGTATTTTACTTTCAAACATTTTATACCTTGCTTAATTAGTAACTATTATGAATGCTTACCATTCACCAATGGTTGGCATGCTAACCCATGGCTCTTGTATTTCTAACGCATCACCCTCTTGTAATAGTTCAATTGATATATTATCAGGTGAGCGTACAAAAGCCATATGCCCATTTTTAGGCGGAAAATTAATAACAACGCCCGCATCTATCAACCGCTTGCATGTTTCATATATATTTTTTACTCTAAATGCTAAGTGTCCAAAACTCCTCCCCACAGCATATTCCTCTTTATTCCAATTGTGAGTAATTTCAATTAATGGCAGGTTTGGATGGTTAGCATCTTCATTTGCTGCCAAAAAAATAAGCGTGAACTCTCCTTGAGGATAATCCTTCCTACTAACTTCAATCAAACCCAAAACATCACAATAAAAATACAATGTTTTATCCAAGTCAGTTGCTCTAATCATGGTATGTAAGTACTTCATATTTATTTCCTATTGTTCACAAAATCGAATTTTCTCAATTGACTTGAGGAGCTCTGGCACCGTATAAGCATCAATTGATTTATTTTTTGCAGTGTCTAAATGTTCCTGTGTTTTATACCCCCACCCAGCCCATATCGTTGAAATACCTAAAGACTTTGACTCTAAAACATTAAGCAAATTATCATCACAAAAAACCATGAGGACTTTTTGTTCATTAGCTTGTTTGTAAAGCAACTTTAACACCTCAACTTTTGACTTTAATCCTCCAAATACATTTTCAGGACTGATTGAAATTTTATTTTCATCACAAATTGCGCAAATTGATTCTTTATCTTTACCAGAAACTATAAACAGCTGTTGATTTGAACCAAATACCGCCTCGATTCCAGAATACAAACTATGCAAACCAAACCATGCATTAGGATTTTCATCTCTAAACTGCTGTCTTGTTTTTTGAAAAATTGTGGTAAAGTTATCAACTGTTTCTTTATCAATTGTAGAGAAAAAATCTTGGAAATCTAATTGTTTCTCTATTGCAATTTTGGCGTTATTCTTAAGAATATATGGCACAATAAAATGGCCATCATATCTAGCATAGTTTCGATAAAGCCTGAACATCTGCTTAAAACTAGTAGGGATTTTCTTCAAAACAGTTTTTGGATCTTTGGGCGTCTTTTGCTTGTGCCAAGCAACCCAAGATACAATCAAACATTCATCAACACCGTCAACTACAACACCATCAAAATCTAAACATAAAAACATTTTCTCACCTTCTTTTAATTGATTAATGAAAGCTAATTAAACTATGATTGGCTTTTCTAACACAGGGTCATTAACTAAGTAGTGTTTTGTAGCATCAAACACTACTCTCATAAAATACGAAATGTGTCTGATAGATGTTTTAGAATAGGTTTATCTTTAATAATGGTAAGACATCTTGGTGTATCCAAAGTAAGTGGTCGTAGGCGAGATCCTATGCCAGCAGCCAATAAAATAACAGTGGTAATTCGTTTATCTTGCATAATACCCTCCCCTGTTCAATCTTAATATTTAAAATAGTTGTGGTACAGTCCAAAAAAAAAATCAAATATACTCAACGCTTAATATTTCATAAGCAATATCGCCCTTGGGGGCTTTTACAATCACCTCATCACCCTTTTCATTGCCCATTAATGCACTGGCAATTGGTGAATAGCACGAAATCTTACCGAGTGCAATATCAGCTTCGTCTTCGCCCACAATTTGGTACGTGGTTTCACTATCATCTTCAATATTCATTAAAGTAATAGTAGTACCAAAAACACAGCGACCATTTTGGCTAAGTTTGGTAACATCAATCACTTGCATACGAGAGAGTTTTGATTCAACTTCTTTGATTCGACCTTCAATAAAACTTTGTTCTTCTTTAGCGGCGTGATATTCAGCATTCTCTTTAAGGTCGCCATGAGCACGTGCTGTGGCAATATCCTCAATAACGCGCGGACGGCTAATATCTTTAAGTTTGAGTAGTTCTGTTTCTAATGCCTTGGCACCAGAAACGGTCATTGGTATATTTTCCATTATGAGTATAGTGATTGAAGTTTAATTATGGTGAGTTTATTGTTGATTTTCAAGCCATCTAGCATGGCAAACGCAGCTGTTACAGTAGTAGTAAATGGCACTTTATGTACCAATGCCTGGCATCGAATTACTGCAGCATCTTCCACGCCTTGAGTGTCTTCAGTTGAGTTAATAATCAAATCGATATCATCATTTTTAATCATATCAACAATATGAGGCGAACCTTCTGATACCTTATTAACCACTTCGCATTCAAGACCAGCGCCATTGAGTATATCTCTATTGCTACGTGTTGAGACCAAACTAAAGCCTTGTGCTAATAACTTTTTACCCAAATCAATCAACTCGTTACGGTCAAGTTTTCGCAAACTAACAAATACCTTGCCATTTTCTGGCGCACGACTGCCTGCTGCTAATTGAGCCTTATCAAAGGCTGAGGCAAAATCTTTGCCAATACCCATTACTTCGCCTGTTGAACGCATTTCAGGACCTAAAATTGGGTCCACACCTAAAAATTTATTAAATGGAAATACAGACTCTTTGACGCTAAAGTGCTTAGGAATAATCTCTTTGGTAAAATTCTGTGCTTTGAGTGACACGCCTGACATCACGCGTGCGGCAATATTAGCAAGTGGTACGCCAATTGCCTTGGAAACAAAAGGAACCGTGCGTGAAGCGCGTGGATTAACTTCAATAATATAAATTTCACCATCTTGATAAGCCAATTGAGTATTCATTAAACCAACCACGTTTAATTTTTTAGCCATGGCAACAACTTGAGCACGCATTTCATCTAATACCTCATCAGTCAATGAATAAGGCGGTAGTGAACAAGCAGAATCGCCTGAATGAATACCTGCTTGCTCAATGTGTTGCATAATGCCGCCAATCACCACATCTTCACCATCACAAATTACATCAATATCAACTTCAATAGCATGGTCTAAAAATGAATCTAGTAAAACAGGGGAATTATTTGATACCTGCACTGCTGTGTACATATAACGTTCAAGGCTGTCTTTGTCATACACAATTTCCATCGCCCGACCGCCAAGCACATAAGAAGGTCTAACCACTAATGGAAAGCCAATTGCATTGGCAATATCTTGCGCTTGTTCTAGTGAACGAGCTGTTCCATTAAGTGGCTGCTTAAGCGCTAACTCTTGCAACATTTTAGAGAAACGTTCTCTATCTTCGGCCAAATCAATAGCATCTGGCGTTGTGCCAATAATATTTGCACCATTTTTTTCTAATGCATCAGCCAGTTTAAGTGGTGTCTGACCGCCATAATGCACAATAATACCGTCTGGATTTTCAATATCAACAATAGCTAAAACATCCTCTAGGGTTAATGGTTCAAAATACAAGCGATCTGAAATGTCATAATCAGTTGAAACTGTTTCAGGATTGCAATTCACCATGATCGTCTCAAATCCATCTTCACGTAACGCTAATGACGCATGCACACAGCAATAATCAAATTCAATGCCTTGCCCAATACGGTTAGGCCCGCCACCCAAAATCATAATTTTTTTCTTATCAGTTGGATTGGACTCACACTCAAGTTGGTAAGTTGAATATAAATAAGCGGTTTGAGTGTCAAATTCTGCTGCACAACTGTCCACTCGCTTAAACACAGGTTTAATATTAAGTATACGACGACGCTCGCGCACTGAGGACTCACTACAGTAGAATAATTGGGCTAAACGTGCATCAGAAAAACCTTTACGCTTTAAAGCAAACATTTTATCAGCATCAATATCGGTCACATTCGTGCCATTAATTCGTAATTCAGTTAAAACAATGTCTTGTATTTGCGTTAAAAACCAAGGATCAACTTTAGACAAATCAAACACTTCTTCAACACTCATGCCTAATCTAAAGGCGTCGGCCAAATAAAAAATACGCTCACCTCTAGCCGAAATACACTCAGAACGTATTTTATTACGCGCATCATCAGCATTCAAATCAACAATAGGATCTAATCCGACTTTGTCGGTCTCTAACCCTCTTAATGCTTTTTGTAAAGATTCTTGAAAGGTTGAGCCAATAGCCATTACTTCGCCCACAGACTTCATTTGCGTGGTTAAGCGATCATCTGCTTTGGGAAATTTTTCAAAAGCAAATCTTGGAATTTTAATGACTACATAATCAATACTTGGTTCAAAAGAGGCGGGTGTTTTACCGCCTGTAATATCATTGTCAAGCTCATCTAAAGTGTAACCTATGGCCAGTTTTGCAGCCACTCTAGCAATAGGAAAGCCTGTTGCTTTTGATGCTAGTGCTGATGAACGAGACACGCGTGGGTTCATCTCAATAATGGTTAAACGACCATCTTTTGGATTAAGCGCAAACTGCACATTTGAGCCACCTGTATCAACGCCAATTTCACGAAGCACTGCTAATGAAGCGTCACGCATCACTTGGTATTCTTTATCAGTTAGTGTTTGTGCAGGTGCGACAGTAATTGAATCGCCCGTGTGAATACCCATAGGATCAAGATTTTCAATCGAGCAAATAATAATGCAATTATCTTTGCTGTCACGCACTACTTCCATCTCAAACTCTTTCCAGCCAAGAATCGACTCCTCAATTAAAAGCTCATTAGTTGGCGAAAGGTCTAAACCTCGTTCGCAAATTTCAACAAATTCTTCTTTATTATAAGCAATACCACCACCACTACCACCCATGGTAAATGAAGGGCGAATAACGGTTGGAAAGCCCACTGTTTCTTGCACAGTGTGTGCTTGTTCCATGTTATGAGCCACGGCTGCTTTAGGCATATCAAGACCAATTTTTAACATCGCCTTACGAAATAAATCACGATCCTCGGCTTTATCAATGGCTTCTTTTTTAGCGCCAATCATTTCCACACCATGTTTTTTAAGCACGCCATGACGTTCTAAATCTAGTGCACAATTAAGGGCAGTTTGCCCGCCCATGGTTGGCAGCAAAGCATCGGGTTTTTCTTTTTCAATAATTTTTTCAACCGTACGCCACTCAATTGGCTCAATATAGGTAGCATCCGCCATTTTCGGGTCGGTCATGATGGTGGCTGGGTTGGAATTAACCAAAATAACACGATACCCCTCTTCGCGCAATGCCGTGCAGGCTTGCGCACCAGAATAATCAAATTCGCAAGCCTGACCAATAACAATAGGTCCAGCGCCGATAATTAAAATACTTTTAAGGTCTTGTCTTTTTGGCATTAGTGTTATGCTTTAAATTAGGTCAGAAGTCATCATCTTCAATAGGTGGATTACCATCAAAGATATCAAATTGTCTCTTTTGTAAATAAGAAGAGCGTGTTGCAATGTAAATATCGTCTGAATTCTTAAGTAAATCTGTTACTGGTAATAGTTTGACTCTAATGTCAACAACTCTAGTGAGTAATAAAGTTGTTTCTTCAGTGGTGTTTAACCCCTTGGTTGCATCTACATTTTTAGTAAAATCAATATAAACACCGACTGAATCACTCATGGTTGATGGACCCAAAATCGGCAAAACTACGTAAGGACCACTTGGTACGCCCCACACTGCCATCGTTTGAGCAAAATCTTCATTAGTTTTTTCTAGCCCAATATTACTGGCAACATCAAATAAACCCGCCAATCCTATGGTACTATTCACTAAAACCCTGCCAAATGTATTCACACTGTCAAATAATTTAAACTGCAAAATCTCATTACCCAACGTGGCAATATCGCCTAAATTAGAAGAAAAATCACTAACTCGATTTTGCGCTGTTTTAGGTACAGATTCTTTATAAGCCCTAGCCACAGGTTTAAATACATTTTCATCTAAGACTTGATTAAACTCAAAAACTACTCTATTTGACTCTTCAAATGGGTCAACATCTTCAGCCATAATAGCCACGCTAAATACCAACAATAAAAAACTCATTAATAAATTTTTCATTCGCTCATTTCTTTAATAAATATATCAAATAAACCACTCATATCATGTGGTCCTGGCGAGGCTTCTGGATGCCCTTGAAAGCCAAATGCTTTTTTATTAACAACACTAATACCTTGAATGGAATTATCAAACAACGAGCGATGTGTCACTTCTAAATCGTTTGGCATATTGTCCTCTGACACTGAGAATCCATGGTTTTGAGAAGTAATAATCACTTTCTTGGTATGCAAATTTTGCACAGGATGGTTAGCACCATGATGACCAAATTTCATCTTTTTCGTTGTTGCACCAACTGCCAAGGATAATAACTGATGACCCAAACAAATACCAAATAACGGCACATCTTTTTCTAATAAGGTTTGAATACTTTTAATGGCATAATCACAAGGCTCAGGATCGCCCGGTCCATTGGATAAGAATACGCCATCAGGGTTCATCGCTAATATTGTTTCTACTGGTGTTTGTGCATTAACAACAGTTAGATCACAACCTTTATCTACCAACATCCTCAAAATATTTTTCTTAACGCCATAATCATAAACTACGACTTTAAGTTTAGCATCTAATTTGTTAAATTTGGTCTCTTCTAACGAATAAGAACCTTGATTAAATTCATATGTCTGAATCGTTGAAACTACTTTTGCCAAATCTATATTTTTAAGGCCAGAAAACGATTGGGCCTTGGCAATGGCTGCATCTTGGTCAACATCATCACCTGCAACAATACATCCTTTAAGTGTGCCTTGTGTGCGTAGATGGCGTGTTAATGCACGGGTATCAATGTCACTAATAGCAACAATATGATTTAGTTTTAAGTACTCACCTAAAGACATATTTGAACGCCAATTACTAACCGCTAAAGGCAAATCACGAATAATTAAACCTGCTGCATGAACCTTGTCTGATTCTTCATCAACTGGATTAGTACCTGTATTGCCAATATGTGGATAAGTCAGTGCAACAATTTGTTGTGCATACGATGGGTCGGTTAAGATTTCTTGATAACCAGTCATTGAGGTGTTAAATACCACTTCGCCTAAAGTTTCACCATTAACGCCAATAGATTTTCCATGAAAAATCTTTCCATCTTCTAATGCTAATAAGGCAACTTGTGACACCAAATACTCCAGAATGAAAAACTTCGAGAATTTTACCATATCATCGCACCACTCTGGCATCCAAATGTACAAACCAAAGTGATATAATAACGCTTTTAAGAACCAAACAAGAGGCGTTATGAAGATAACCGTTGACAATATCAAATGTAGTGGCTGTGCAGGCACTATTACTAAAAAATTAACCTCAACTTTTGACACCGAAAATATTGATATCAACATTGGACAAGGTATTATAAATCTTGACGTAAACGATGCTAGAAAAGCCGAAGTTGTCAAAGTTTTACTCAACCTTGGCTACCCTGAAACCAATTCAGTGCATGGATTTAATTCTGCCAAAGCAAAAGCAAAATCCTTTGTTTCTTGTGCCATTGGTAAAATGGATACATGACACTCACCCTAAATGGGGAGTCGCTAAAGGTAGCTGATAACTTGAACGCACATGATTTGATTGTTCAACTAGGTTATGAAAATAAGCGCATTGCACTAGAAATCAATGAAGCCATTATTCCCAAATCCAAACACGCTGAATTTTCCCTAAACGAAGGTGATAGAATTGAGATTATTAAAGCAGTGGGCGGTGGTTAATTTTTTGGTATGCATGTTAAGGATTACACAATCTAGTTTACAAGTTAAACCATCCAAGTTGGGTTTATTTTATCACTAGCAAATGGCTTAATACTTAATTGTTGTACCACGCCAACATTGAGTTTAACTTCCACATCAACTAACTTTTCTTCTCTTCCTTGAGAATAGCGTGCTAGTATTTTGGCAGCAATTTGCAAGTCTTCTTGATTTGGCTCGCCATCAATCAATGCTAAAGGACCATTACAACTGGTGGGATATAAATTGGTATATTGGTTGCGGTAGCCTTCTAAAAATTTAACTTCACCTTCTTCACGGGCAATAATCATTTTAAAACGTGGATTTGGGCGAATGTGCCTACCAACTTTAAGCATCATTAAATCATCTAGTTGGTAATCACGATTACCGCGCGATTGCCACATATCGACCAATTTATCTGAGTATTGTTTATCAGTTAAGAAACAACAACCACCTGCAGGTGTGGCGTAATCATCGAACCCATACTTCTTAGCTAAAGCCATTTGTGGCTTGCGCGTGCGCCCTGAAAAATCCAGTAATTTTTCTCTATCCACCCAGCCTTCAAGTTCTGCCTTGGTGGCTGGCAAATGTTTTGCACATAAAGGCCTTAGGAGTAAATCATTCGCACCTGATTCTGCCTGGACAATGGGCATGGTTTCTTTACGCTGTGACATAGGGCGTTGACCCATAACTTCGCCTGTAATAATAAAGTCGAATTCATTTTCAAGCATCCACTGTTTGGCTTTTTTAACCATAAAGCTTTTACAATCTAGGCATGGGTTCATATTTTTGCCATAGCCATGCTTAGGGTTTAAAAGCACATCACGATATTCTTCAATCACATCAATAATGTGTAATTTAATATCTAACTGCTCTGCCACCCATAAAGCATTGTTACGTTTTGGCTTGTCTTTTTTTTGCTTACGAATGGCGTGTGTATGCCCCTCCACACAAAAGCCAGTAAAAAAATTAATGCCCTCTACATGAATGCCTTGATCCAACATTAATTTAGTGCTTAATAGCGAGTCTAGTCCGCCTGAGATTAACGATACAGCTTTAATTTGTTTGTTTGTCATGTTTGTTTTCTAATGCCATCTACACGACACCAATCACCTTTTTGTTTAACGTTCAATGTTGAGAAATAATGACCATACGCGTCTAAAATCATCTCTACTTGGTTTTGCAAAATGCCAGATAGAACAATTTTTCCGTCTGACTTAATTCGCTTGGAAAAATGCTCGCATAAACCAACCAAAGGATTGGTCAAGATATTAGCAATCAATAAATCAACTTGATTTAACTCGCCTTCTTCGTCACTGTGTAATACAGTTATTTTAGAATCAACATGGTTGGTTTGAATGTTGTTCGTAGTAGCAAGCAGCGCTTGTGGGTCGTTATCAATGGCGATGACTTCTTTTGAGCCTAACTTTGCTGCAGCAATCGCCAAAACACCAGTACCTGTGCCATAATCAATCACAGTTAAATCTTTTGGTGGGTTTTGATCTAAATATTGCAAGCATAAATCTGTCGTTTGGTGTGTACCTGTACCAAATGCCAAGCCCGGATCCATGTCAATAATAACAGCCTCTTTTGGCAAAGTGGATACATCTTCCCATGAAGGACAAATCCAAATATTTTTACCAAATTGCATTTTGTGAAAATATTTTTTGCACTCATTCTCCCAGATACGATTTTTTAGCAGTTCAAAAGAGGTTTGTTCAATATTACAAATTTGCTTTAGCATCATTTGCACATGCGTTTGTTCGATATCTACATTAAACAAAGCGCTAATTGTCGTATCTTGCCATAAAGGTGTTTCACCCACAGGTGGCTCAAAAATAGCATCATCAAATGAATCACTAAAAGTAATAGACAAGGCATTCAAGCCCATCAATACTTCAGAGATAAAATCTGCTTGTTTTTTGTTTGTCTTAATAGTGAGCTGCATCCAATCCATAGCAAATAAATTATACCCTACAGAGCACTGCTAACACCCCATCAAACACCCTCTTTATAACCTTTGATGGGTATTTTTATAAAAACCAAGTAAAAAATTAAGGTATTAGGTATAATAGGCTCATTTGTTTAACAAAATTACAAGGTAAAAATGGAACTAGAAAGAACAGGCAATGGCTACTTAGTTGATCCAACAATTTGGACAGAAGACATCATGCATAAAATGGCCAAAGAAGATGACATTGAATTAACTGAAAGTATGATTCATCAAATTCTTGTAGCTAGAGAGTATTTTGAGGAAAATTCATCAGTACCGCCCATTAGAACCTTTGCCAAAGTTGTCGGCATTGATAAAAAAATCCTATTTAAGGAATGGCTAACTGGTCCGATGAAACCTATCACTAAATACGGTGGCATGCCTCAACCAACGGGTTGTGTGTAGAAATTGCCGTCATTTACCAAGACGAGTGAAAAGTGGAGATTTATCTCCACTTCTTCATTACACACCCTGATACTATCGGTTAAGGTTTGAATCACTGATATTTTTTCCTTGTCGCTTAAACTGCTCCACTTGTCATAAAGATTTCTACCCTCTTGTTGCAGTGTATCTGTTTAATCCCATACAATAATGGAAAACATCCAATATTTCCAAATGTCTGTCTGCTGGTTATGATATTGTCATCTTGCTTTCAGACGACACAGACCACTTACAGAAACTAGAGGCTAACTTAACTCAAGAGTTTAAAATTGAAGTTAAAAATAGTAAACTTCAATTTTTGAATCCACAGCAGGTTATCACTCTTTTGGATGATGTTCGTGCTAGTAGTTCTAACAAGGAAGAAGCTGTTGCAGGTTACAAAGTGAAAGTTAATTATATTCCTAGTACAAAGACCGAGCAAAAAATACGAGATGAGTCTATTGCTAGGGTTTTATTGAATAGATAACTCTAAAAATATTTACTTTATGATATTTATATATCCTCCTAAAAATGCTACTGTCAATATACAAAAAATAAAAACTACAGGACTTAAAAATTTGGCTTTAAAAAAGCTACTAAACATGTATACCTCATACCAACCTCCAATAGCATATTCGTCAGCCATCGCATAAGACAAATGTCTGAATGAAATTAGACTATTTAATAATATTGAAAAACCAGTTAATAATGTTGATGTAAAAGTAGATATTGCTAAATTTTTTCCATTGTCATTTAATTTACTCCAAAATTCAAAAAACTCTGTATTTTTAGCAAGTGAAGTAATATTTGGGTTTATAGAATCTTGCCCAAAAAGTGACAATAAAAGCAATATAATTGTAAAAAAAAGAAATTAGTAAAAATTTATGAAAATCTTTATTTTCTATGCATTTTTCACGAAATAATTTTATTATGGCAATTGAACTGAGCAATAACGGTAAAAAAGAAAATTGCCATACCTAAACCTTCTTGATCACTATTATTTTGTTTAGGGTCAGAGTCGTAGTGATTATTTACAATAGTAGTATTGTTGTTACTATTGTTATGCCCTACGATGTTTTTATTTTTACCAATATTGATATCATTAAATTTACTCATTATTTAAAAACAAAACACATACAAATGAAATATTTTATCACTAAAATACACTACATTCTGTATAACTTCTCACACATAAGTTCACATCTATGCAAATACTCTTCTATCGGCTTAATAATAAATCTCCCGTAGAAGATTTTTTAGACAGCTTGTCATCTAAAGAGACTCAAAAGATTCTTTAGGTATTAAAACTGATAGAAGAGTTAGACAATGTTTCAAGCAAGTATTACAAGAAACTTAAAAATGCTGATGATATTATTGAAGTGAGAATTAGTCTTGGAAATAATAGTTTTAGACTTTTGGGTTTTGAATATGGAAATAAGTTTGTGGTATTGACTAACAGCTTTAAGAAAAAAGACCAAAAAGTTTTAAAGTCTGAAATCAATTTGGCAATCAGCAGAAAAAAGGAGTATTTAAAATGAGTGATTTACAAAAATATATTGATAAAAAAAAAGCAAAGATACAGAATTTTACAAAGGTTTTGACAATGGTTATGAGGAGTTTAAAATCGGCGAAACTTTTAAACAAACCCGTAAAGAGTTAGGGTTGACTCAAGAATATATTGCCAAAAAATTAGGCACTAAAAAATCTTCAATTTCAAGAATTGAAAATCACGCTGTGGATATTAAACTCTCGACACTACAAAATTTTGCTCATGCGATGGGTAAAGAAGTAAAAGTAGAGATTATTTAATTTACCTACACTTTTCTAAAATCACAATATCCCTGCTGCTTTTACCAATTTGTTTGGCAAGTTGCTTCTGATTGAGTCCTTGATAAAGTCTTTTGGCTTTTTGTAGTTTTGGTTTTGTGGTATTGCCGATAAAACAAAACTCTAAAAATTCTGCAAGTGGCGGATAGTATTTAGGTGGGATGTTTTTGATTTTATCATTTTCCCACTGACAAATTGTTGCGGTATTGACACCAAACTTTTTAGTTAATTGTGATTGTGAGATTTGTTGTTTGGGTTTTTTGTATTTTATGTGCTGACCTAGTGTATTTAAAGGCTGTGTATAAAGCAATCTAACCTTTGGCAATAAGTCCACACAAGCAACAGGTTGTGTTTAATTCAAGAAAAATTTCCAACTTGAAATTAATACAATTAGATTAATGCTTTGACTGAGGCAAGTGCCTTGGTTAAATACTCAGGCTGAGTGCCACCGCCTTGTGCCATATCTGGGCGACCACCACCTTTTCCACCAATTTGTTCTGCAACATGGTTAAGAATTTTTCCAGCTTGATACTGTCTAGTTAAGTCTTTTGTTACACCCACAACTAACGATATCTTGTCATGACTTACTACTGCCAATACGATAACAGCTGAGCCTAGCTTATCTTTAAGTTTATCGGCAATATCACGCAAATCTTTGCCACTCACCCCTTCTACAACAGTAGAAAGTAATTTAATACCTTTTACTTCTTGCGCTTGTCCGGCCAAATCATTGCCTTGATTGCTGGCTAATTGTTTTTGGAAGGTGGCAATTTGTTTTTCTAATTGTTTTTGCTGTTTAATCAATTGCATGACTTTTTCTACCACTTGGACACTGCTTGACCTGGTCATTTGTGAAATTTCATTCAAGCTATTTTGCGCTTGATTGTCAAATTGATACGCATCATAGCCTGTGAGCGCTTCAATACGACGCACACCAGCAGAAACACCACCTTCTGAGGTGATTCTAAAAAGTCCAATATCACCGAGTTGATTTACGTGAGTACCACCACATAATTCTACTGAAAAATCATCTTTACCCATGGTTAAAACACGCACAGTGTCGCCATATTTTTCGCCAAACAGTGCTATTGCGCCTTTCTTTTTTGCACTTTCAATATTAGTAATATCGGTATGTACTTTTGTGTTTCCTAAAATCTTACGATTAACCATGCCTTCAATTTTATCGATGTCTGATTTATTAATTACCTCATCATACGAAAAGTCGAAACGCAGTTTTTCACTATCGACCAAAGAGCCTTTTTGCGTGACTGTCTCACCCAGTACAATGCGAAGTGCGGCGTGTAATAAATGTGTTGCCGAATGGTTTCTAGCAATGCATTTGCGAAATTTTTTATCAACATTGGCTTGTACCGTATCACCCACTTTTAAAACACCCTTGTTTAAAACACCGTAATGTTCAAATGCGCCTGATTTTTGCTTACTTGTGTGATCCACCCTAAACTCAACTTGTGTATTAGATAGTATGCCACTATCGCCGATTTGACCACCCGACTCAGCATAAAAACTTGACTTATTTAAAATAACAATGCCGTGCTCGCCTGCTTCAATTTTTTCAACCAATTCACTATTTTTAACAAGTGCCAAAATTAAAGAAGTGTTTTCTAACTGCTTATAACCTAGAAACTCAGTTGCCTCACTAATATTAACACTTTTTTTCGATGTTTTAAAATCGCCTGCTTGTCGGGCGCGGTCTCTTTGTTTGGTCATTTCAACTTCAAAACCTAACATGCCAATAGTTAAATGACGCTCACGTGCAATGTCTGCTGTTAAATCCACTGGAAAGCCATAAGTATCATAAAGTTTAAAGACTGTTTTACCATCAATTTCACTACCTCTAAGACTGGTAATTGCCTCTTCTAAGAGGTTCATACCTTGGTCTAACGTTTGTGCAAAGCGTTGCTCTTCACGCTTTAATATCTTTTCAACTTTGGGCAAAGCTTGTTTTAATTCTGGATAAGCATCTTTAAATTCCAATGCTAGTACTGGCGCTAAACGATAGAAAAATACTTTATCAATACCCATCTTATGCCCATGACGAATACCGCGACGAATAATACGACGAAGTACGTAACCTCTACCTTCATTTGAAGGAATGACGCCATCAACAATCATAAAAGCAGTGGAACGAATATGATCAGCAATGACACGCACCGAGGCGGTGTCATTTTTAATATTATTGGATTTAGGTGTTAGGTTCAAAACAGCCTTGATAAGGCTCTGAAAACCATCTGTATCGTAATTGTTATTCTTATGTTGTAACACAGCGGCCAAACGCTCCAAGCCCATGCCTGTATCCACACAAGGTGCTGCCAATGGTTTTAAATAGCCATCTTCTTGTTTGTCAAATTGTGTAAATACCAAGTTCCAAATTTCAATATATCGGTCACCATCTTCATCAGCTTGCCCTGGCGGACCACCAGCAATATGTTCGCCATGGTCGTAAAAAATTTCACTTGATGGGCCGCACGGACCTGTATCGCCCATTTGCCAAAAATTATCTTTAGCACCACAACGAGAGATGCGATTTTTAGGAAAACCAATTTCATTTATCCAGATGTTTTCTGCCTCATCATCCTCTTCAAACACACTCACCCAAAGCTTTTCTTTGGGTATATTTAACTCTTTTGTGAGAAATTCCCAAGCATAATGAATGGCTTCGCGCTTAAAGTAATCACCAAAACTAAAATTACCCAACATTTCAAAGAAAGTATGGTGGCGCGCTGTATAGCCAACATTTTCAAGGTCATTATGTTTGCCGCCAGCACGCACGCAACGTTGAACCGATACAGCACGCGTATATGAACGTTTTTCCACACCACTAAATACATCCTTAAACGGCACCATGCCTGAATTAACGAATAATAAGGTTTTATCATTATGAGGAATGAGCGATGCACTAGACTCAATTGTATGACCTTTTGACTTGAAATAATCTAAGAATTTTTGTCTAATTTGTGCGGTTTTCATTTTGCCAAAAGTGCTTGATAAAAAGTGCGCATTATACGCCGTAAAAGCTTATACAATAAGGGAAGTATCTCCTACGCCTTGGCGAATAATATCAGCACCGCCTGAAGATAAATCAATCACAGTAGTTGGCTCTAATGGACAATAGCCCCCGTCAATAATCACATCCACATGCTTTTCTAATGCATCGCGTACATCATCAATATCAAAAAACTCACAACCTTTGATAATTAATGACACGCTCATCATTGGCTCATTTAATGCATCCAATAAAGCTTGCACCACGCCATGATTAGACACTCTAAGACCAACGGTTTTTTTCTTAGCGTGTAACAAGCGATTAGGCACGTCGCGTGCACCTTGTAAGATAAATGTGTATGCGCCAGGTAGAATTTTCTTGAGCAATCTAAAGGCAGCATTATCCAGCTTAGCATATTCGCCAATATGCGCCAAATCACGCATCATCAAGGTGAAATGATGATGATTTGAAAGATTGCGAATACGTCTAATACGCTCTAACCCATTTTTATTACCTAGTGTTGTCCCTAATGCATAGCCAGAATCTGTTGGATAGGCAATCACTGCACCACGACGTAACTCATCAACCACCTGCTCAATCAAGCGTAACTGTGGGTTTTGCGAGTGAATTTCTAATAACTTTGCCATGTCCAGTTTCTCCATATTGCTTGTTCAAAATTAGGCAAATCTTGCAAACAACCCATTTGTATTCTTTGATTTGACCAACCGTGGTAATCAGAACCACTTGACGCTAATAGACCTAGTTCATTCGCCCATTGACTAGCAAGCTTGATTTCATCAGCACTACTTGTAGCCGTTACCACTTCAATTCCATCACAACCATTAACAGCCAAATCACTCATCATGCGTTTAATTTTAGTATGTGTCATTCTATAACGAAAAGGATGTGCCAACACTGCCACACCACCTGCACCGCGTATCCATCCAATCACCTCATCAAATTGCGCCCACTTGGCACCCACACCGCCTGGCTTTTTGCCCGTTAAAAAACGTCTGAATACTGATTTCATATCCTTGCAAACACCTTCTTGAATCAGCATTTGAGCAAAATGTGTGCGAGTAATCATGCCTGTTTTAGCAAGCGCTTTGGTTTTTTCCATGGCGTCAATAATTCCAGCCCCACCCAAACTACGTGCTATTTTTTCGCTGCGAATTTCTCGAAGCTGTTGGTGTTTTTTAAGCCCATCTTGCAATGCTTTGTTATTTGGGTTAATCTTTAATCCAAGAATATGAATCGTCATGTTGTTCCAAATGGCTGATATTTCAGTGCCAAATATAAATTGTAAATTTAAATTACTTGCCTCAAGACTAGCTTCAGCAAGCCCATCAACCGTGTCATGGTCTGTTAATGCAAACACATCACAGTTTTGTTTTTTGGCCAAATGCACCACTTCAGTGGGTGATAAAACTCCATCTGAATAATACGAGTGATTGTGCAAGTCGATGACCATAAGTTGTTTATTATAATCTATCTGTTTTGCAAGTGTAATTGGCTATAATCTCAAACATAACTACTTAACACAATCAACACCATGTGCGGAATCATTGGCGGCATCTGTAAAGACAATATCACCCCAATTCTACTTAGTGGGTTAAAACGTTTAGAATATCGCGGGTATGATTCAGCAGGTGTTGTGGTCTTGTCAAATGACAATAAACTGAGTCGTGCGCGCGCAGTAGGTAAGGTGGTTAACCTTGAAACTAGCATTCAAAAACAAAGTCCAAAAATACAAGGTAGTCTTGGCATTGCCCATACTCGTTGGGCAACCCATGGCGAGCCATCAACACAAAATGCGCATCCGCATATTTGTTTTGATACTGTTAGTGTTGTGCATAATGGCATTATCGAGAACTTTCTTAAACTCAAGCAAGAACAAAAAGCACAAGGGTATGCTTTTACTTCAGATACCGATACCGAGGTGATTGTTCATAGTATCCACCAAGCTCTGAAAACATCAGAAAGTTTACTTAAAGCCATTCAAAAAGTCGTCAAAACTTTTGAAGGAACCTATAGTTTGGGAGTGATATCATCAGAATACCCAGGGCATATCGTTGTTGCTAGAAGTGGTTCGCCACTCATTATAGGCATTAGTGATAAGGGTAACTTCATTGCTTCAGATCAGGTGGCTTTGCTGGATATTACCAAGAAATTTATTTTTTTGAAAGAGGGGGATACCGCTGATATTACACTTAATTCAATTACTATTTACAATCAAAATGACAGGCAAATCAATAGAGCTATTAAAACTTCAAATCTTAAAAACAACCAAATTGACCTAGGTGATTATAAGCATTACATGCAAAAAGAGATTTTTGAACAACCACAAGCGATTCGCGACACTTTGGAATCACGAATCACTAAAGACACTGTATTACTTTCTGCCTTTGGCCATCATGCTGAAACTATTTTTACAAATACGGAGCACATCCAAATTATTGCTTGTGGCACTAGTTATAACGCAGGCTTAGTTGCTAAATACTGGCTTGAAGACATTGCAAAAATGCCAACTAATATTGAAGTGGCTAGTGAATATCGCTACCGCAATCCGATTGTACTTGATAATACTTTATTAATTACCATCTCTCAAAGCGGAGAAACTGCCGATACTTTAGAAGCGCTAAAATCTATCAAAAAGCGTCACAAGAATATTCACACATTAACCATTTGTAATTGTGCAGAATCTTCCCTAACACGTGAATCTGAACTTATCTTACTAACTCATGCTGGTCCTGAAATTAGCGTGGCTTCTACTAAATCCTTCACCACGCAACTGGCGTCTTTAGCATTGTTGTCAGTCGCCATTGGAAAATGCCATAAACAAGTAGATAAACAACAAGAAGCCTCTATTGTAGATAGTTTAAATCGCTTGCCAGGTTTGATTAAAAAAACACTCGAACAAGAAAGTCAAATTATTGAACTCGCACGATCTTTTAAAGACAAGTTTAATGCTATTTTCCTAGGAAGAGGTACAATGCATGCTATTGCAATGGAAGGCGCACTCAAACTTAAAGAAATTAGCTATATTCATTCAGAAGCTTTTCCAGCAGGCGAGCTTAAGCATGGTCCTATTGCTCTGATTGATAAAGACACGCCTGTTATTGCAATTGCGCCTAATGACCAACTATTAGACAAACTCAAATCAAACTTGCAAGAGGTTAAATCTCGTGGATCACAAATGATTGTTTTTGAAGATGAAATGTCCAACGTGCCTCCGATGAAAAATATGACTGTCATGTCAATCACGCACAACCTTGGTAGAATTACAGCGCCTATTATTTTTATCATTCCTTTGCAATTACTCAGTTATCACGTTGCATTAATCAAAGGCACTGATGTTGATAAACCCCGCAATTTGGCTAAATCAGTCACCGTAGAATAGAGTAATATTATGATTAACACACTAGGTTTTGATTCTAATTTTGACCCTTCTCTTTTAGGTCGAATTACTAATGAAAAAAAAGAGATTGGCTACTATAATTTACCTAATCAAGATACCGCTTATATTAATCATTACTTAAAACAATTAGGCAAAAGGCAAAATTTAGACAGCATTAGTGATGTTGTTGTTATCGGCATTGGTGGATCAAGCTTAGGCGCTAAAGCAGTTTATCATTTCATTAAACCCATCAGGCAATTAAAACGAAACTTACATTTTATGGATAGCACCGACCCTATTACTATTGCTAATATTTGCAATAATATAAACATAGACTCAACACATTTTATTGTCATCTCTAAATCAGGCACAACCATTGAAGCAATTGCGGCCTATAAGCACATTCTTGCAATAACTAAAAGCGCCCAACTTTCGTATTTTCCCTTTACTTTTATTACTGACCAAGACTCACTACTAGCACAACACGCTCAAAATGTTGGTGGCTTAATTATCAACATCCAACAAAATGTTGGTGGCAGATTTTCACTCCTAAGCAGTGTAGGCATCATCCCGTTGGCATTAACAGGTATAAAAATTGATTGCTTACTCAAAGGTGCTGCAAAGATTAAAGACAGTTTTTTTAATCAAGGCTATATGCAAAATGTATTACTCCGAAAAGCAACTTTCTATGCCAAGAATTCTTCAAACTACAACATTAACGCCTTATTCTCTTACACTGATTCGCTTAGATATTTTAATGATTGGTATGTACAATTATGGGGGGAGAGTTTAGGCAAGAAACAAAAAAACTCAGCCTTTAATGTTGGATTAACACCTATTGGATTAACTGGACCTAAAGACCAACACTCTTTTTTACAATTATTGTCTGAAGGAACCCGAGATAAAAGCGTCACCTTTATTAAACTTAAAACCTTTGACAATCACCAAAAAATACCTGACATTACCTTAGAAAAATTAGAAGCATTAGACTTAATTAATCAGGTTGGATTTTCAACCTTGATTAATATGCAAGCTGACGCCATTATAGAGTCCTTGAAAGAACATACAAAAATTCCACTTGATGAAATTATCTTGCAAAAACAAGATGAATTTAGTATTGGTCAACTGATTTATTACTACGAGTTACTCACATCACTGGTTGGAGATTTACTCAATATTAATACTTATAATCAACCTGGTGTAGAATCTGGCAAAAACATCCTCATTCGAAAATTACAACAACAATTATGATTAAAAAATGTCTTTTCCCTGCAGCAGGCTTTGGTACTAGATTTTTACCAGCCACAAAAGCAGTACCTAAAGAAATGTTGCCTATTCTGACCAAGCCATTATTGCAATATGCCGTAGAAGAAGCACTTGATGCTGGCATGAGCAATATGGCTATCGTCACTGGCAAAGGCAAACGAGCCATTGAAGATCATTTCGATCGAGCTTTAGAGTTAGAAGCACAAATTCAAGATACGCAAAAAGAAGCACTATTAAAAGAAATCAATGCCGTTTGCAATAATGCCTCTTTTACTTATGTCAGGCAAAAACAAATGTTAGGATTGGGTCACGCCATTCTCACTGGAGAGCCGCTAATTGGTAATGAACCATTTGCTGTTCATCTAGCCGATGATTTATGCACATTAGAAAATAATGGTGTGCTGACTCAAATGATTCAAGTGTACAACAAATATCAATGCTCAATCGTGGCTATAGAACAAGTGCCCATGGATCAAACTCACAAATATGGAGTGATTGCTGGTGACTTGATTGACAATACTGATGACATCTATCGTGTTACTGATATGATTGAAAAGCCAGCACCAAAAAATGCACCCACCAATATGGCTATCATAGGTCGTTACATCTTAACGCCAGATATTTTTAATATCCTTAAACAAACTAAACCTGGTAAAGGTGGTGAAATTCAAATCACTGATGCACTACTCACCCAAGCAAAACAAGGTCGAGTGATTGCTTATAAGTTTAAGGGCAAGCGCTTTGATTGCGGCAGCATCCAAGGCTATGTTAAAGCAACAAACTACTTTGCTAAACAACAAGGTATTATTTAAGAAATTTGTATACTTTTAGAGACCTTTGCATAAATCAACTAAAAACCCAACAATCTAGTAAAATAACACCCATCTAAAAACAACTTTAAAAATATCAAAAATGTCTTGGAAAAACACCCAACAAAACTCATTTGCAGATTCTCTTGTTGTAGATCACAAATCCCTATCAGAACTTGATGATGTACACAACATCATCAACTGGAACGAGATAGAACAAACACTTTCGAACTTGTATTCTTCTATTAGGGGTGCACCCAGTTATCCGCCACTGATAATGTTTAAAATCCTAATCCTTCAAGCTTGGTACGGTCTAAGTGATGAGGCGTTAGAAAAGCAAATTGCCAGAGATTTAATGTTCAGACGTTTTATTGATTTGTCTTTGTCTGAAAATGTGCCTGATCATTCTAGCATTTGGCGTTTCAGGCAACTACTCAGCACCGAGAAATTACTAGCGCCTCTACTAGAGCAAATCAATACCCATCTTGAACAAAATTCAATCATTGTTTCCTTGGGTTCAATCAACATCATTGATGCCACCGTTATAGAAGCCAAACAATCACGCAAGCGTAAAGGCAAGGATGGCAACAACACTCAAGACAAAGAGGCAAAATACAATGTCAAAATAGCAGCCGATGGCAAACGTAAAACCACCTATGGTTTTAAGATGCACGCCAATACCGATGAAGATGGTTTTGTTAAGAAAATGACTTACACTCCAGGTAATGTACACGACTCACAAGAGTTTGATAAATTATTAAAGGTAGAACGCACTAACAGTAAAATAAAAACATGTGGACAAGTCTATGCTGATAGCGCTTATGCCAATAAAAACAATGATGAAAAACTAGGCAAAGAAAATAATAAAATATTGCACCGTGCCTACAGAAACAAGCCTTTAACCAAGCAACAGAAACAAGAGAATAAACAACGCTCATCCATTCGCTATATTGTTGAGCACACTTTTGGACTACTTAAGCTTCATCACGGATTAGCCAAGGCAAGATACCTTGGACTAGAAAGAAACAAAACCAGAGCGCAACTAATTGCCATGAGTCACAACCTTAAAACTGGAATGAACATTTTTAAACAGATGCGAGACTTGCAGGATTGTTGCGTCCAATGAGTGGCAAAAGGGTAAAAATAGAAAAATGTGGCGATGAAAATTCAGATAAGCAAGATGTTTTTTAGGTTTTTATAGAAAAATAGGGAAAATTTTGAAAATATTTTTGAAAAATTGTAAAAGTTGAAATTAGGATGGGGAATTATGAATTATTCAAAGGTCTCTTTAAAACAAGCCTTAAGTAGTTTTCTTGGTGAAATTTCACCAATTGAACTATAAGGTCGTTCGTTATTACACAGTCCAACCTGAATAAACCAACATTTTAGTAACTCACCCAACCAAGACTCAAACCCTGAGGTAGATCCTGCCAATTCATTAAGAACCTTTCTCAAGGTTTGGTTTTGACTTTTAGTGGCGCTCAAAAATTCAAATTCGGCACTGGTAATTGGTTAAGTTTTTGGTTGTTCAGGGATAACTATATAAGTTTTATAACCACAAAAGGATTTTTTCAGCGATTGGGCATTTAACACCTACTCAGAAGATGGTTTAATTGAGAAAAGTGGCTTGAAATGTGTCTAAAAAAATTAGACCATTACATTTATTGATATGACTTCTTTGCTGTTCTAAGAAACAAGTCAATGATTAATTTTTTCTCTATTTGGATGGCTTTACCAATATCTGACCTATCCAGTTTAGATATATCAATATCTTTAAGTAACCCTCTTAGGTGTTTGATGGGTGCAATATTAATCGCTAGTAGTTTAAACACAATAAGTAAATCTTCAA
Organism: Candidatus Ruthturnera sp. Tsphm01; assembly: GCA_030142985.1. Taxonomy (GTDB): domain Bacteria; phylum Pseudomonadota; class Gammaproteobacteria; order PS1; family Pseudothioglobaceae; genus Ruthia. The sequence continues at coordinate 1,094,663 of CP125320.1, forward strand.
ATCTATCTTGGCGTCTAAGGGCGTCTGTTTTAGTGAAAAAATCAAATATTTCGTTACTTGAATGGCTGGTAAAATCCTGTGAAAATTGGTAAAATTGACTGTTAAGCTCGGATAGTTGTTGGTATTGTTTAGGGCATTTAATAGTGTTACATAAGACCTTAATATTGTGTTTGTTCTCATCTTTAAGCCAAATAGAGAATTTAATATGTGTCTTATTAGTATTAAGATTGTCTAAAAATTCAAATGGATTGTTATGATTTTTGTGTGCTTGGTTGTCAAGACTAGGAAAAACTTTTTGATAGGCGCCACAAGTAGTTAATACTTTAAAAAAAACTGATGGTGTTTCGTAGGATAAAGCTTTGTTGAGTTCTTTAAACACACGTTCAGGGATGAGGGTATCTACCTCGCCTGAAGCAACCATTCGGCTCATTAGTTGGTGAGTTTGGTGCGCTACTTTAAAGCCAAACTTTTTAAACTGTGCTGCAAATCTAGCCACGCGTAACACCCGCACTGGGTCTTCGCTAAATGCATCAGACACGTGACGTAAAATGCCATTGTTTAAGTCTTCTTGGCCATTAAATGGGTCAAACAATTCATCCGCTTTTTGTGCCATTGCATTAATGGTTAAGTCACGGCGTGATAAATCCTGCTCTAGCGTGACTTGGCTTGATGTATCAAACTTAAATCCTTTATATCCACTGCCCACTTTGCGTTCCAACCTTGCTAAGGCATATTCTTCTTGTGTATCTGGGTGTAAAAATACAGGAAAATCTTTACCCACTTGATGATAACCAAGGTCTAGCATTTGTTCAGAGGACGAGCCAACAACGAGCCAATCTTTTTCAGTATGCTCATCAGCAATACCTAATAATTGATCGCGCACTGCACCACCGACTAGATAAACTTTCATAATGATGAAAAAATAGACTAATTATCCATATAATACCCTAATGAATTTAGATAAGAAACTAACCCCAGAGCAGTTTAGAGTCACGCAACAAGCAGGCACTGAAGCACCGTTTACTGGCAAATATTATAACCATCACGACCAAGGAAATTATCTTTGTATTTGTTGTCATCAAGTCTTGTTTTCGTCTAATACCAAATTTGATTCGGGTACAGGTTGGCCCAGTTTTTCTGATGTTTCGAAACCTAATAGTGTTCAGTTAATCACTGACGACTTGTATGGTATGAGTCGTATTGAAGTAAGTTGTGCTAATTGCGATGCGCATCTTGGGCATATTTTTCCTGATGGTCCTACGCCAAATGGCAACCGTTATTGCATTAACTCTGCTTCACTTAGTTTTAAGCCTTCATAATGCACATTCATATTCTTGGTATTGCTGGTACATTCATGGGTTCACTCGCCCTAATTGCTAAACAAATGGGGCATCAAGTTACCGGGATGGATCAAGGTGTATACCCGCCAATGAGCGCCCAACTTGATGAGCAAAATATTAGCTATATACAAAATTACAAAGCCAAAGATTTACCCAAGGCAGATTTATTTATTATTGGCAACGCCCTGTCTCGTGGCAATGCTTGTGTGGAAGAGATATTCACCCAGCAATATCCATATACTTCAGGCGCACAATGGCTGAGTGAAAATATATTACATGATAAGTGGGTGCTAGGCGTGTCAGGCACTCATGGCAAAACCACAACAGCCAGTATGCTAACTTGGATACTTGAATTTGCTGGTTATCACCCTAGTTTCTTAATTGGCGGGGTTGCGCAAAATTTTGGAGTGTCGTCACGTTTAACTGATTCTAACTTTTTTGTGATTGAGGCTGATGAGTACGATACGGCTTTTTTTGACAAACGCTCTAAATTTGTTCATTACCACCCAAGAACATTAGTGATTAATAATTTAGAATTTGACCATGCGGATATTTTTGACTCACTCAAAGACATTCAAAAACAATTCCACCATTTGATTCGTACCATACCTAGCAATGGCTTGGTTATTTACCCACAAAATAATGCAAATATTAAGGCGCTACTTAAACAGGGTATTTGGTCTGATGAGCAAGCCTTGCAGACTCAAACGCTGATAAATACAAAAACAGGTGCAAAATTTAATGTTGAGGGTAGTCAGGTATCGTGGCATTTATTAGGTAAGCATAATATGGAAAATGGATTGTGTGCTATTTATAGTGCGCACCACGTTGGCGTGCCAATTGATGTGGCCTGCAAGGCGTTAAGTAATTTTAAAGGGGTGAAACGTCGCTTGGAGGTCAAACACCAAACTAAATCTATTACTTTGTATGATGACTTCGCCCATCATCCTACTGCCATTAAAACAACGATTGAGGGTTTGCGTGCAAAGGTAGCTAGTGAGCCTATTATTGCTATTTTAGAGTTAAGGTCTAATACCATGCAATCTGGCGTACATCAGAAAACTTTAGTAAATGCACTTAAAAATACCGATCAAGCCTTAATATTACGACCCAAGCATTGTGATTGGAATATTGATGCCTTATTTAAGAACAATCACTCAGCTTATTTATTTGACTCTGTTAATGACATTGTAAATCATCTTAAGCATATTAATCACGGCCACTTTGTAGTGATGTCAAATGGTTATTTTGATGATATTTTTAACAAAATAATACCCAATCTATGAAGCCTATCGCTATTGCATTAACAGGTGCTTCAGGCATGTTATATGCCCTCACCTTACTCAAAGAATTAGTCAAAACCCAGCCACTAATTTATGTCATGATTTCTCGTGCTGCCAATACCGTTATTGCCATGGAAACTGATTTTAATTTAGGCACTGATACTAGTGCAATTGAAAAAAACCTCACTGAATATTTAAATGCAAAAAATGGTCAGATTAAGGTTTTTTCAAAAAACCAGTGGACTGCGCCAGTTGCCTCAGGCTCTAATCCACCACGTGCTATGGTTATTTGCCCATGCACCATGAACACATTGAGTGCTATTGCCAATGGTTATGCAGATAATCTAATGCACCGCGCTGCTGATGTGGTGATTAAAGAGCAGAAAAAACTTATTTTAGTGCCTAGGGAGACTCCTTATTCTGCTATCCACTTGGAAAACATGCTTAAACTTTCACGCCTTGGCGTGGTGATTATGGATGCCAATCCTGCATTTTATCAAAACCCCAGCTCTATTCAAGATTTGGTAAATTTTGTTGTAGCTAGAATACTTGATCATTTAGAAGTAGAACACAATTTAGCACCGCCATGGCAAGGTTAGTTTTAACAATAAGATTAAAAAGAAATCACTAAAAGCCCTAGAAAAAAGCAAAACCTTTTCTGAGTTTTTTACCATCAATACTATGTGCAACCTTGGCACCAAGTGGTGAAAATAGGACACTGGTACTAACAATACTTAGTAGTGCTTTAGTATGGATAAAGCCCAAACCACCAGTAACGCCCTCAGCCCCATATTATAAAACCTACGCCACCTGCAATTGCAATTGGCATGCCCACTGCGGCTGAAGTGGCAATAGCGTTTTTGATATTAATATTGTTATAAACTAAAAATGGAGTTGTCATCGTACCGCCACCAATACCAACTACAGTTGAAACCAGTCCAATAATATAACCTGTTACCAACCAAACCCACTTGTTTAAATTATCCGCATGTCCAAAAGTACTTATACCAAACCACATAATTAATGCAATAATCATTTCAAAAATTGCAAAGAAAATTCGCAGAAAATCTCTGCTTAAGTATTGAGCGATAATCACCCAAAAAAAATGACCCTAGCAAAACAGTGGGGGTGAGTTTTATAAAGTTATTCCAATGAATTGCCCCATTTTTATGATGCGCCCAAACGCTAGAAATAGAAGTAAAAACAATTACAAAAAGCGCAGTGCCGATTGCTGCATGCATCAAAACCACTTCATGAACTTCGGCTGCTAATACATACAGCAGGACTGGAACGATAATTAAACCACCACCAACACCCAACAAACCCGCTATAAAACCAGAAAATACCCTAAGTAATAATAGTTGAATTAATTCAACCAAGTGCTAACCGCATCAATTAACAAGCCATCTTTTTCATTAAAAAAGTGGTCTGCATTAACCATTTTTTGATGGTAATTTTTATTCTTACTTGAAGCATTAGCACGCGCCTTTACAGAACTTAACACCGGCTCAATATCATCCACACCATACAAATCAAGCATGGGAATATCAATCTTTGTTAAATATTCAACTGCTAAATCTGGCATACCTATGGCAACAAATTTTTTAAATGGATGTTGATTATTAGCCAAATAATGTGCACTCATTGCACTACCTAAACTATGTGCAATTAATGTATTTACCTCAAAACCTTGCTCTTTTAAATAACTAATAGCAGCGGTGATACGATTATCAGCTTTATTAAATAATGACTTATATTGATCAGTATCAACCCCATTTGCCAACACAGGCACTTGAATAGAAAAAGTATTAAATCCTTTTTCAGTTAACACAACCCGCAATGGTTGAATAACTTGAACCCAGTCTGGATGTACACCCAAACCATGGACAACAATCGCTGTTCTTTTAGTATCAGACTCACTCGGTGTAAAGATTGATAAAAACTCATGATTATTAGCACTTAACCAGACTGAATCACCATCCATGAGTGCATCTTCAACTTGTATTGCCCAACGTATTTCTTTAGCATAATCAGGTGTCGTTTTTGCAAACGCAACCTGAACAATAACGATAGATAGTATCAATAGTAACTTCATAAACCCTCCTTAAATATGATTACTATTGTAAAGTATAAAATAATAGTAATGCTTTGAAGAACATGTAAGGCACAACAAAGTCTAATTAATATGCGCTTGTCATAACATTTTAACCAGGTATGCCAACTTCCATCTTTTCCATCACTGAAGTCTTGCACTTTTCAACGGTTAATCGCGAAACATATAACCTCTTAGTTATCTGCTGATTAGTAGCACCCAAGTACAATACGGGCAAATATCTGCTTTTCTTTATTAGTCAATAATTTATAGCGAGTAATAACATTAATATTCTCTTGAAACTCATTAATGACGTCAACCATTTTTTTTGTAAGAGCGCCTCTTCTACCAATGTCTTTTTAATAAAATCAAGCGCACCTAATTTAATTTCATCAACCATAATAGCAACTCTAGTGTTGAATGATAATAGATTATAATGGCGATATGCGTCTGTCGATATAGAGGTGTTCATTATTCATATTTATGCAAAGGTCTTCAATAATAATTATTTCATGCTTTAAATATACCCATAAAGAGTTATAAGGCACAAATGATTACCAGTTTGTATCAATTATATATTTCAACCACACAGAACATGTGGCGAGATTTTGTTTTAAGAAAATTTAGATCGAATTAACGCAGATACAACGCCCATATCAGTTTTGCCATCTAATTGGCTTTTTAGCAAACTCATTAACTTGCCCATATCTTGCATAGAATACGCGCCAGTGTCGGCAATCGCTTTATCAATAGCAGTGCTCACTTCAGTACCTGATAATTGCTCTAGCATATAATTATTAATAATAACCAACTCTGCTTCTTCAATATCAACTAAATCAGAACGACTTGCTTCTTTAAATTGAGAAATTGAATCTTTGCGCTGTTTAGCCATTTTTTGCACAACACCAAGTACCTGCGTATCATCCAATTCAATACGTTCGTCAACTTCCCTTTGTTTGATTGCCCCTAAAATCATGCGTATTGCTTTAAGAGTGGCTTTGTCTTTAGCCTTCATTGCTGATTTCATATCAACAATAACGCGCGCCTTTAACTCAGACATAATAGCGAATTATAGTACTTAAAATATACTTCTAATACATGCGTTTACGATGAACGCGATTTTTAGCCCTTTCTTTGTGTGTTCTTTTAATAGCAGCTGCTTTCATACGCTTATTAACCCAAGTTGGCTTTTCATAGAATTCTTTCTTTCTTACATCAGTAATAACACCAGCTCTATCACAAGTACGACGAAAACGTCTAAGTGCAATATCGAAAGGTTCGTTTTCTCTTACTTTAATTGAAGGCATATATTATTCCTTTATGAGGGGGTAGTTTCAGCAGTTATATCTGTCGTGGTTTCAAAATCAACCAATTGGACAATTGCCATTGGGGCTTTATCGCCAGTACGAAAACCAGCCTTTAAAATACGAATATAACCACCAGGACGATCCTTATAAAATGGTGCTAATTCAGTGAACAATTTAGCAACCATTGCGTCATCACGTAATTTTGAAAATGCATTACGACGATTAGCAACACTGTCAATTTTGGCTTTGGTAATTAGTGGTTCAACAACACGCCTAAGTTCTTTTGCTTTAGGCAGAGTTGTTCGAATGGCCTCATGTAAAAACAATGAGTTTGCCATATTTTTAAACATTGCCTTACGGTGAGATGAGTTACGATTTAATTGTCTACCTGACTTTCTATGTCTCATGTCTTATTCCTTATTCACTCATTAAATCAACTGGTGGCCAATTTTCAATACTGGTGGCCAACTCAAGCCCTTTATCAGTTAACACTTCCTTGATTTCATTAAGTGATTTACGACCTAAATTAGGGGTTCTTAGTAAATCTTGCTCAGATTTTTGAATCAAATCACCAATATAGTAAATTTGTTCTGCCTTTAAGCAGTTTGCACTACGTACGGTTAATTCTAACTCATCTACTGCTGCCAACAACTGTGGATCAAAATCTTCTGATGTTGGCAATGCCTCTTCTTCTTCTACCAATTCCAACTCAACAAATGAAGATAATTGTTCTTGTAGGGTTGTTGCTGCACGTTTAATGGCAACTTCTGCATTAACCGAGCCATTAGTCTCAATCGTAATATTTAACTTATCAAGATTAACCTTCTGCTTAACACGCGCCGCATCTACCGTGAAACTAACACGCCTAATGGGTGAAAAACTTGCATCTAACTGCATACCGCCAATACTTGATGCTTCCTCAGTGCGTGACATGGCAGTATCATAGCCAATACCAGTACTAATTTTAAGTATCATACGCATATGACCTTCATCATTAATTGTTGCAATCACCTTATCAGGATTAAATGCCGTAATATCAACACCATTAGCCTCAATATCAGCCACTGTGATTTCACACGGGCCTTTTTTGTCAATAACGACTTGTGCTGTTTTGGCTGTATTTAATGCAACTGAGACTTCTTTAAGGTTAAGTAAGATGTCTAATACATCTTCTTGAACGCCGTCAATTGTAGAAAACTCATGCATAACCCCATCAATAGCAACTTCAGTCACAGCAGAGCCTGTCATAGAAGATAATAGTGTTCTTCTTAGGGCGTTGCCCAAGGTATAACCAAAACCTCGCTCAAGAGGCTCAAGGATGATCTTGAATTCATTAATACCAGTTTGAGAAGACTCAACCAGTTTTGGCTTTAAAAAATCTCTTGCATTACCTTGCATAATTAGTTCCTTATTTAGAATACAGTTCAACAATTAAATGTTCTTGAATATCTGATGGTAACTCATCACGAGCAGGAACATTTTTAAACACACCCTTGAGTGCTTTGTTATCAATATCAAGCCACTGTGGTTGAGTTGATTGTTCAGCCAATTCAAGTGCTAACTGAATTCGACTTTGCTTTTTAGCTTTTTCTCTAATTGAGATTTCATCATTAACACTCACTTGGTAAGAAGGAATATTAACAACCAAGCCATTCACTAAAATAGACTTATGCGAAACCAATTGTCTCGCCTCAGCACGTGTGGAACCAAAGCCCATACGATAAACAATATTATCCAAACGACACTCAAGCAGTGATAATAAATTTTCACCTGTAGAGCCTTTCTTTTGCGAAGCTTTTTTGTAATATAAACGAAATTGCTTTTCTAAAATGCCATAAATGCGTCTTACTTTTTGTTTTTCACGTAATTGTAAACCATACTCTGTGCCCTTTTGACGACGGGCATTAGCACCATGCATACCAGGAAGTTGAGTAATCTTACATTTAGAATCTAGTGATCTAATGCCACTTTTAAGAAATAAGTCCGTGCCTTCGCGACGTGCTAATTTACAAGTAGGTCCAGTATATCTAGCCATAATTTATCCTTATACTCTACGTTTTTTAGAAGGACGACAACCATTATGAGGGATTGGTGTCACATCTGTAATTGATTGAATTTTTAAACCTTGTGCGTTAAGACCACGAATTGCTGAGTCTCTGCCAGGACCCGGGCCTTTGACACGAACTTCTAAATTTTTCATGCCAAAAGCCAGTGCCTTCTCACCACAACTACCCGCAGCTACTTGTGCAGCAAACGGTGTGGATTTTCTTGAACCTCTAAAACCAGAACCGCCTGAGGTCGCCCAACAAACTGCATTACCATGACGATCTGTAATCATCACAATGGTATTATTAAAAGTTGCATGAATGTGTGCAATACCATCAGTAATTACTTTTTTGGACTTCTTTTTTGTGGGTATTTTAGCCATAATATCTACCTATGATTATTTAATTAAACGACGAGGACCCTTACGAGTTCTTGCATTTGTTTTTGTTCTTTGACCGCGTAGTGGTAATGATTTTCTATGACGAACACCACGGTAACAACCTAAATCTTTAAGACGTTTAATGTCCATAGCAACTTGACGGCGAAGATTGCCTTCAACTTCATACTTGGCAATTTCTACACGAATTAACTCCAACTGATCTTCAGTAATATCAATAACTTTAGTAGCTGGGTTCAATTTAAGAGTCATACAAATCGCTTTTGCTCTTGTATCGCCAATACCAAAAATTGACCGCAAGCTAATCACAATATGCTTATGTGTCGGAATATTTATTCCTGCTATTCTAGCCATTTATCTTATACCTCTAACGTGTGTCTGTTTCATAGACCTTATTTTCCTTATATTCTTGCTTTTTTATCTCTTATGATGCAACTTTTATCTTGATAAAAACGCACAATAATAAATTTTAAAAATTCGCAATTTTACGCCCAAAGCTTTACAATGTCAATCTTAATTAACCTTGTCTCTGCTTATGACGAGGCTCTTTGCAAATAACACGAACCACACCATGACGCTTAATAATTTTACAATTGTTACAAATTTTCTTAATCGATGCTCTTACTTTCATAATAATGACCTCTTTTTTTAGTTTAAACCTGCCTTTTTCATTAATGACTCATACTGATTAGACATTAAGTGAGATTGGGCCTGTGCAATAAAATCCATCACCACAACAACGATGATTAACAAACTAGTACCACCAAAGTAAAATGGCACATTCCAATATAAAATTAGAAACTCTGGCAACAAACAAACAGCAGTAATATAAACCGCACCAGATGCCGTTAGCCTAGACATAACCGAATCAATGTAATCTGCCGAGTGCTTGCCTGGTCGAATGCCTGGAATAAAACCACCTGACTTGCGTAAATTATCAGCCGTGTCTTTTGAATCAAATGTTAGCGCTGTATAGAAGAAGGTAAAAAATACAATAGCCATCCCATAAAACAACACATACAAAGGTTGTCCTGGAGAAATACTAGCAGTTAAATCTGCCAACCAACCCATACCCTCGCTTTGCGAAAACCAGCCTCCTAAGGTTGCTGGAAATAAAATAATTGATGAAGCAAAGATTGGTGGAATGACACCTGCCATATTAATTTTTAACGGTAAATATGAACTCTGACCGCCAACCATTTTACGACCCTGTTGGCGCTTCGCATAATTAATTGTGATACGACGTTGCCCTCGCTCCATGAAGACCACAAAAGCGGTCACTAGCAACGTCATAACTAATAGAATTGCTACCAAAATAATGGTCAACTCGCCTGTGGATACCAATGATAAAGTTGAACCCAATGCCGAAGGCAGACCTGAAACAATACCAGCAAAAATAATCATTGAAATACCGTTACCAATACCTTTTTCTGTGATTTGCTCACCCAACCACATTAAAAATAAAGTACCTGTGGTTAATGTCACCACAGTAACCATACTAAAAGTAAAGCCACTTTGAGTAACCAAAGCAACACCACCAGCACTTTGTGATTGCAAAGCAATAGAAATACCATAAGATTGAAATACTGCCAATACCACTGTACCCATGCGTGTGTATTGTGTAATTTTACGTTTTCCTGTTTCGCCCTCTTTCTTTAATTGCTCTAACTTTGGCACAACAGAGGTCATCAACTGAATAATAATTGATGCCGAAATATAAGGCATAATGCCTAAAGTAAAAATAGATAATCTTTCTAGCGCACCACCTGAAAACATATTAAACATATCCAAAATCGTACCTTGCTGATCTTGTACGAGTGAGGCAAGTGCTGCACTTGAGATAAATGGAATGGTAATATGCGTGCCTAACCTAAAAACGATTAACGCACCCAGTAAAAAAAGGATGCGCTTTAATAAATCTTGAGAGAGTCCTAGGGGTTGATTCATAACTTACTCGTTCACTGAGCCCTTAACGGCTTCAATCGCCAACTTTGCGCCTTTAGTTGCTTTGATGCCAGTCAACGTAACTGCTCTAGTAATTTCACCAGAAAGCATGACTTTAACGCGTTTAATATTTTTAGTGACTAAATTGTGTACTTTTAAAACATCAATAGTAATGTTGGTCTCAGTCAGTCTATCAATTTCAGATAATGTGACTTGTGAAGTAATAATGGACACTCTTGATGAGAATCCAACCTTTGGAAGACGACGCTGCAAAGGCATCTGACCACCTTCAAAACCAATCTTGCTGAAACCGCCAGAGCGTGCTTTTTGACCCTTATGACCACGACCACAAGTCTTACCAAAGCCACTGCCAATACCACGACCCACACGTTTTTTTGATTGCTTTTCGCCTTGAGCGGGTGACAATGTATTTAATTGCATAACGTTCATTTTCTTAATCCTCTACTTTTAATAAGTAAGCCACTTTATTAATCATACCTCTAATTTCAGGCGTATCTTTAAGTTCTTTTGTATGGTTAATGCGCTTTAATCCAAGCCCTGTAATGGTTGCACGATGAGATGGTAAACGACCATGAAAACTTTTAACCAAGGTAACACTAACTGTGTTGTGTTTGCTAGATGTTTGTATCTTTTTAGTTGCTGCTACTGTTTTAACTACTTTATTTTCTTCAGCCATTATCCTTCCTCGGTAATTTGATCAACGGTCTTGCCGCGCTTAGCAGCAACCAATTGCGGAGATGACATAGAAGTCAAACCTTCAACCGTTGCACGCACCACACTAATTGGATTACGAGTACCGTTGCATTTTGCCAAAATATTATGTACACCCACTGCCTCCAATACGCTACGCATTGGACCGCCAGCAATAACACCTGTACCTTCTGAAGCTGGTTGCATATAAACTTTAGCCGCACCAACGCTTGAGGTAATTGGATAATGAAGCGTACCATTTACCAGTGGCACAGACTTCATTGCCTTGCGTGCTTTATCCATTGCTTTTTGAATAGCAGCAGGAACTTCACGCGCTTTTCCTGTGCCATAGCCAACTTTACCGTTACCATCACCAACAACAACCAGTGCTGAAAAACCAAAGATACGGCCACCTTTCACTACTTTTACAACGCGACGGATATTAACCAATTTTTCAATAAAATCATTATCATCGTTGTTATTGTTATTCTTCTTATATTCAGCCATTATTTACGCCTTTTTAATTTTTTTAATTAATCTTATTAATAACTTAGAAGTCCAAACCACCTTCTCTTGCTGCATCAGCCAACGCTTTAACACGACCATGATATTTAAATCCAGAGCGGTCAAAAGCCACCTTTGTTACTTTTGCACTAGTAGCGGCTTTAGCGATTGCCTCGCCAACTTTAGTTGCTGCATCTACATTGCCACCATTTTTAAGTTTGGCTACCAATGTTGAAGCAGAGGCTAAAACTTTAGTACCACAAGGACTAATAATCTGAGCATAAATATGCTGTGCAGTTTTGTGAACACATAAACGCTCAACATTTCTTTGTGCGTGCTTGGCTCTAAATTTGGTTGCTCTTCTTAAACGAGCTTGTTTTTTAGAAAGTTTCATATTAATACCCTGGTCAATTATTTCTTCTTAGCTTCTTTGCGAACAACTTGTTCATCAGTGTAACGAACCCCTTTACCTTTGTAAGGCTCTGGTGGGCGATAAGCTCTAATTTCAGCGGCCACTTGACCTACTTTTTGTTTGTCCATGCCTTTGATAACAATTTCAGTTTGAGAAGGTGTTTCAACTGTAACACCCTCTGGGAGTTTGTAATTAATTGAGTGTGAAAAACCCAACGTAAGGTCCAATACTTTACCCATTGCTTTGGCACGATAACCAACGCCAATTAAGGTTAATTTCTTTTCCCAGCCTTCAGCCACCCCCCGAATAAGATTTGCAGTGTTAGCCCTTGCCGTGCCAGCTTGAGCCCAAGCCTTCTTTGACTCTTTCTTTTCAGTGATAGTGATATCAAAACTAAGTTCATTATCAGTATTTGTAATTACAACACAAGGATGGATATTCATATTCAACTGACCCAGCTTACCCTTGGCAGACATTAAGTTACCAGTAATGGTAACTTCAACACCAGTTGGTATGGTAATGGGTGTTTTTGCAACTCTAGACATTCTAACTCTCCAATATTAGTAAACGCTGCACAAAACTTCGCCACCTACATTTTGCTCATGTGCCACTTGTCCAGTCATTACGCCTTTAGGCGTAGAAACAATAACAATGCCTAAGCCATTCATAACACTTGGCATTTGTGAACTGCCTACATAAACTCTTAAACTTGGCTTTGATATGCGCTTTAATTTTTCAATAACTGGCTTATTGTCATAATATTTTAATTTAATGTTTAATGTTTTGCTAGCAGCAGCACCATCAACACTAAAAGATTCAATATAACCTTCTTGTTGCATCACACTTGCAATAGCGGATTTTAAATTTGATGCTGGAACATTAACTGCTTTTTTCTCAACCATTTGTGCGTTGCGAATGCGTGTTAACATATCAGCAATAGGATCGGACATGCTCATATTATTTCTCCCTACCAACTTGCTTTAGACAAACCCGGAACTTCACCATTCATGGTGCGCTCTCTAAGTTTGATTCTAGCAAGACCAAACTTACGGTAAAAACCATGTGGACGACCTGTCAAAGCGCAACGACTACGCTGACGTGTTGGCGAAGCATCACGTGGCAGAGCCTGCAACTTAATGGTTGCTTGAAAACGCTCTTCATCAGATACGTTAATACTCTTAATAATTTTCTTAAACTCAAGGCGTTTTGCTTTGTATTTTTCAACCAGCTTTGTACGCTTGATGTCTCTATTTATCATAGACTTTTTAGCCATTTTTCTTATCCTTTAAATGGAAATTTAAACATTGCCAATAGTTTCTTAGCGTCTTCATCACTTTTTGCAGTGGTGGTGATAGCGATGTCCATTCCACGCACTCTTGTTACTTTTTCAAAATCAATTTCAGCAAATGTAATTTGCTCAGTAATGCCCATGTTGTAATTACCACGACCATCAAATGCAGTGGACTTTAAACCACGAAAATCACGAATACGAGGAATGGCAATATTAACCAAACGATCAAGAAATTCATACATTCTTTCCTTGCGTAAAGTGACCTTACAACCAATCGGATTTCCTTCTCTTAGCTTAAAACTTGCCACTGATTTACGCGCATTACAAGTGAGTGGCTTCTGACCAGAAATAAGACTCATTTCTTCCAAAGCACTTTGTAGTACCTTTTTATCACCCAATGCACTACCCAATCCCATATTGATTGTAATTTTTTCAATCTTAGGCACTTGCATAGGATTAGACACACCTAACTCTTTTTGCAAAGCTGGTAAAATTTCATTTTTGTATTGTTCTTGTAATCTAGACACGCTTATATTTCCTTATACTTAATCAAACGATTGCTTCATCATTTGATTTAAAAAATCTTTCTTTAATACCGTCTTTATTAGTGCGGATACCTACTCTATCAGCTTTTTTAGTTACTGGATTATAAATAGCAACATTAGAAACCGCCAAAGGCATTTCTATCTCTGTAATGCCACCTGTAATACCTGCATTTGGGTTGGGTCTTACATGCTTCTTAGCAAGATTTAAACCTTCAACCAACACCTTAGAATTTAATACCTTGGTTACTGTTCCTGTAGAACCTTTGTCTTTACCACTAATAATAATAACTTCATCCTTTAATTTAATCTTTTGCATTATAAAACCTCTGGCGCAAGTGAGACAATTTTCATAAATTGTGCATTGCGTAATTCGCGAGTTACTGGACCAAAAATACGAGTACCAATTGGCTCAAGCTTTGTATTTAGAAGTACAATTGCATTATTATCAAAACGAATACGAGACCCGTCGCTACGGCGAACACCATGAGCAGTACGCACAACAACTGCGTCATACACATCGCCTTTTTTAACTTTGCCACGCGGCGCAGCTTCTTTAATACTAACTTTGATGACATCACCAATATTGGCATAACGACGCTTAGAACCGCCCAGTACTTTAATACACATTGCTTTAATGCCACCACTATTATCTGCGACCTTAAGTTTTGTTTGCATTTGAATCATGACCTACTCTCTTTAAATAAACTTAATATTAATCAACAGAAACTGATTTTTCAACCACTTCCAATAATGCCCAATGTTTAGTTTTTGAAAATGGCTTTGCTTCAACCACTCGAACTAAATCACCATATGTGCATTCATTCTTTTCATCATGCGCATGCACTTTGGTGCTACGTTTGATGTATTTTTTGTAAATAGGGTGTCTTACTTTACGCTCAATTAAAACAGCAATAGTCTTGTCACGATTGCTACTCACAACAGTGCCTGTTAATACGCGTTCTACTTTTTTGTCATTCATACTTGTTTCTGCCTAATAATAGTTTTAACTTGTGCAATGGATCTTTTGGTTTTACCCAACTTTGAAGCATCATCCAATTGTGCGCTTTTATGTTGCATACGCAACTCAAAATGCTCCTTTAGGAGTTTAATCAACGTTTTATTAAGTGTTGAAACATCTTGACTTCTTAACTCTTTAACATCCATTACATTACCGTCCGTTTAATTACTGTCGTTTTGACTGGCAACTTTGCTGCTGCTAACGCAAATGCTTCTCTAGCAATTGTTTCTTCAACGCCTTGCATTTCAAATAACATCTGACCAGGTTTAATTTGTGCAACCCAATACTCAACACTACCCTTGCCTTTGCCCATTCTAACTTCTAGTGGTTTTTTAGTAATAGGCTTGTCTGGAAACACACGAATCCAAATTTTTCCTTGACGCTTAACATGGCGCGTCATTGCACGACGTGCAGATTCAATTTGTCTAGCAGTCATGCGACATCTGCCTGTTGCTTGGAGTCCGATTTCACCAAAACTAACCTTATAACCCGTTGCAAGACCACGATTACGGCCTTTCATCATTTTTCTAAATTTTGTTCTCTTAGGTTGTAACATTTATCAATCCTTCGCTTTATTTTTTGACAATTTGATTCGTTGCACCACGACGAGCAACCTCATCTAGTGTGCCTTTTTTGTGGTCTAGAATCTCACCTTTGAAAATCCAAACCTTAATACCAATAACACCGTACTGTGTGTTTGCTCCATAAGAAGAGTAATCAACATCAGCTCTAAAAGTATGTAATGGCACTCGACCTTCACGATACCACTCAGAACGCGCAATTTCTGCACCATTTAAACGACCACTAACCATCACTTTAATACCTTGAACACCCAAGCGAGTTGCATTGCCTAGCACACGTTTAACAGCACGACGATACATCACACGTTTTTCTAATTGTTGGGCAATATTTTCAGCCACCAAACGCGCATCAAGTTCAGGTTTTTTAATCTCTTCAATGTTAATATGAACAGGAATGCCCATCATTTTTGAAACAATTGACTTTAATTGCTCAATATCAGCACCTTTTTTGCCAATAACAATCCCTGGACGTGCAGTATGAATAGTAACCTTGGCATTATTTGCCAAACGCTCAATCTGAATACGACTAACAGAGGCATTCGTTAATTTATCGAACAGATAATCTCTAACTTCAATATCAGATAATAAGCACTTAGAATAATCTTGACTATTGGCATACCATTTAGAATCCCAATCTTTAACAATACCTAATCTAATGCCCTTTGGATTTACTTTTTGACCCATATTAAACCTACTTGCTTACGCCAACTGTAATGTGGCTTGTTCTTTTTAAAATTCTATTCGATCTACCTTTTGCTCTTGGACGAATTCTTTTCATGGTTGAGCCTTCGTCAATATAAATACTGGTAACGAACAATTCATCGATATCTAGTCCATCGTTATGCTCAGCATTAGAAATGGCTGAATTCAACACTTTTTTGACTAAAACTGCTGCCTTTTTATTACTGAATGATAAAATATTTAAGGCTTCTTCTACCGATTTAAGACGAATCTGATCCGCCACCAATCTTGCCTTAAAAGCGGATGTTTTTGCATATTTATGTATTGCTCTAACTTCTTTCATTGTCATCTACCTATTTAAGCTTTACGGTCACCAGAGTGACCTTTAAAAGTTCTAGTAATGGCAAACTCACCCAATTTGTGACCAATCATATTTTCATTGATAGACACAGGAATATGTGCTCTACCATTATGAACTGCAATCGTAAGACCGATCATCTCAGGCACGACAACACTGCGACGCGACCATGTTTTAATTGGTTTTCTGTCATTTTTTTCTTGAGCTGCCAATACTTTTTTGATTAAGTGCTCGTCTACAAATGGTCCTTTTCTTAATGATCTAGCCATGATTAACCCTTATTCCTATGACGCACGATGAGCTTATCTGTACGTTTATTACTACGTGTTTTATAACCCTTAGTCGGTGTTCCCCAAGGAGAAACCGGGTGTCTACCACCACTGGTTTTACCTTCACCACCGCCATGTGGATGGTCAACTGGGTTCATAACAACGCCACGAACAGTTGGACGAACACCTCGCCAGCGCGTAGCACCCGCTTTACCTAATTTTCTTAAACTGTGTTCAGGTCTAGAAACTTCACCAATTGTTGCACGACAATCTGCTAAAACCTTACGCACCTCGCCAGAGCGAAGTCTCAAAGTAACATAGTTGCCTTCTTTAGCAATCAACTGTGCAGAAGTGCCAGCACTACGGGCAATTTGCGCGCCTTTCATGGGTTTTAATTCAATACAATGAACCACACTGCCTAATGGGATATTGCTTAATGGCATTACATTACCTACTTGAATGGCAACAGAATTACCTGACACAATGGTATCACCAGCACTCAAACCACGAGGTGCAATAATATAACGACGCTCACCATCAGTATATAAAACCAAGGCAATATTAGCGCTACGATTTGGATCATATTCTAAACGCTCAACACGTGCAGTAATATCATCTTTATTGCGCTTAAAGTCAATAATACGATAACGACGCTTATGCCCACCACCCTTATGACGTATGGTAATACGGCCTGCGTTATTACGACCACTAATTCTGTTTTTGCTTTGTGTTAATGGTGCGTAAGACGCACCTTTATGTAGTTCTTTGTCTACAATACTAACAACAAATCTTCTGCCTGGTGAGGTTGGTTTTCTTTTAATTACTTGTGCCATAATAATCTCTTTAAGTGCTGCTCACATCAATCATTTGGCCTTCAGACACTTTTACCATTGCCTTTTTCCAATTTGAACGTGATCCAATCCTGCCTTTAAATATTTTTTTCTTACCTTTAACAATTGAGGTTGTCACATTTTCAACATTAACGCTGAATAACATTTCAACTGCAGCTTTAATCTCTCTTTTAGAACTATCAACACGAACTTTGAATGCGTATTGATTATATGCTGATAGCATGGTCGTTTTTTCAGAAACGATTGGTGCTAATAAGGTTTTTAATACTTTTTCTTGATTCATAACATTGCCTCAATTTTTTTCAACGCTGCCTCAGTTACCACAACATTGCCATAACCAATCAAACTAACTGGATCAATACTTTGTGTATCACAAACACCGACATGATATAAATTACGAGAAGATAAATATAAATTCTCATCTAACTTATCAGTCATTAGCAAAGCATCTTTAACATTAAGTGCCTTGAGTAATGCAGTGACATTTTTAGTTTTAGCTTCTTTAATATCAAACTCTGTTACTACTTTTAAGCGTTCAGAGCGAGCAAGTTCAGAAAAAATAACACTAATTGCACCCTTGTACATTTTCTTATTAACCTTTTGTGCATAACTTTTTGGCGCAGCTGCAAATGTCACACCACCTGAGCGCCAAATAGGGCCACGAGTAGTACCAGCACGGGCACGGCCTGTGCCTTTTTGTGCCCAAGGTCTCTTACCACCACCACTAACAGCGGAGCGATTTTTTTGCGCCTTAGAACCTTGGCGACCACCAGACATATAGGCCGTAGTTACTTGGTGAACCAATGATTGGTTAAAATCTCTTGCAAAAACAGTATCAGCCACCTCGATGGTGCTTGACTTGTTTGTACTTATATTTAATACTTTTAATTTCATCTTAAACCCTTACGCTTGTTCAGTTTGGGCAACTTCATCAGTTACTTGATTTTGAATATTTTTACTAACTTCTTGATTAATCTTGTCCTTCTTAGGTGATAAAGAAACTTTAACAAAGCCCTTAGTTGCACCAGGAATTGAGCCTTTAACAAGAATAATATTTCTTTCACTGTCCACTTTAACAATCTTTAGACATTCTTGCGTTACTTGTTCATCACCCATATGGCCAGCCATTTTCTTACCTTTAAATACACGACCTGGATCTTGACATTGCCCTGTAGAGCCAATAGCACGGTGAGAAATTGAATTACCATGGGTGGCGTCTTGCATTTGGAAATTATGGCGTTTTACACCACCTTGAAAACCTTTGCCTTTAGACCTACCAACAACATCAACATAATGACCAGCATTAAATAATGAAATATCAACACTTGTTGCATCGGTTATTTCATCAACCTCTACTCTAAATTCCCAAAGTCCCAAGCCAATTCCTTGAGAAGCTTTAGCGTAATGACCTTTAATTGCAGCAGGTACGCGACGTACTTTGGCTTCGCCTTTTTTGTTTACTTTTGCCCCTGTTGTTACTTGAATAGCACTATAGCCATCTGTATCAATCGTTCTTGTTTGAACAATACGATTAGGCTCAATTTTAATTACACTCACTGGTGTGATAGAACCGTCATCGCTTATCAAGCGTGTCATTCCTATTTTTTGTCCTACTAAACCCATTGCCATAATCTTATTCCTAAATTATCTACTTGCTTTTGTTGTTTAATTCAGCTTAATTGCAACATCAACACCCGCTGCTAAATCTAACTTCATCAGTGCATCTACTGTTTTGTCTGTTGGGCTAATAACATCCATTAGCCTCACGTAAGTTCTTAATTCGTATTGGTCTCTTGCTTTCTTATTAACATGAGGAGAAGTCAATACAGTGAAACGCTCCTTTTTAGTAGGTAGAGGAATTGGACCTCTAACACTAGCACCTGTGCGCTTAGCTGTTTCTACAATTTCAAGCGCTGATTTGTCGATTAAACGATGATCAAATGCTTTTAATTTAATTCTAATATTCTGATTACTCATGTGCCTTTATATCCTGTCTATTTGCGTTGAAAATTATCAAACGAAAAACGCAAAATTATACAATAAACCTTGCGCCTTAATTAACTAATTTAATCCGTCACCTTAGAAACCACACCCGCACCCACTGTGCGACCACCTTCTCTAATAGCAAATCTCAAACCATCTTCCATAGCGATTGGTGATAATAACTCTACTTTCATTTTCACGTTGTCACCTGGCATAACCATCTCTACACCATCAGGCAACTGACAAGCGCCTGTAACGTCTGTTGTTCTAAAATAGAACTGTGGACGGTAGTTGTTAAAGAATGGGGTGTGACGACCACCTTCATCTTTGCTTAAAATATAAACCTCTGCTTCAAACTTTGAATGTGGCTTGATTGAGCCTGGCTTGGCCAATACTTGACCGCGTTCAACTTCTTCACGCTTGGTACCACGAAGTAGCACGCCAACGTTATCCCCTGCTTCGCCTGAATCAAGTAACTTTCTAAACATTTCAACACCAGTACAAGTGGTGGTTTGTGTATCTTTAATACCAACGATTTCTAACTCATCACCAATGTTAACAATACCTGCCTCAATACGGCCTGTTACTACAGTGCCACGACCTGAAATTGAAAATACATCCTCAATTGGCATTAAGAATGACTTATCTGTGTCACGCTTTGGTGTTGGAATATAAGTGTCTAGTGCTTCTACTAATTTAATAATAGAAGGCACGCCAATCTCTGACGTATCGCCTTCTAAAGCTTTAAGTGCTGAACCGAAAATAACTGGGGTGTCATCACCTGGAAAGCCATACTCGTCTAGTAACTCACGGATTTCCATTTCAACCAATTCAACCAATTCTTCATCATCAACCATATCGGCTTTGTTCATGTAAACAACGATGTAAGGTACGCCTACTTGTTTAGATAATAAGATATGCTCACGAGTTTGAGCCATTGGACCATCTGTGGCAGCAATTACAATAATAGCGCCATCCATTTGTGCAGCGCCTGTAATCATATTCTTAACGTAGTCGGCGTGCCCTGGGCAGTCAACATGTGCATAGTGACGTGCTTCACTTTCATACTCGACATGGGCTGTTGAGATGGTGATACCGCGCTCTCTTTCTTCAGGGGCATTATCAATATCTGCATAATCTTTGAATTCGCCACCACGTGCTTCTGCCATAACTTTAGTGATGGCGGCTGTGAGTGTGGTTTTACCGTGGTCAACGTGGCCGATTGTGCCGACGTTAACGTGTGGTTTGGTTCTTTCGAATTTTTCTTTTGACATTTTATACTCCTTACTGCTTTATATTATTTATTCAATTTTTCAATCACTTCATCAGCCACATTTTTTGGTGCTGCTGTATATTTTGCAAATTCCATAGAATAATTTGCTCGACCTTGTGTCATTGAGCGTAAATCATTAGCATAACCAAACATTTCTGCTAATGGAACTTCTGCCTTAACTTGCTTACCTACAGGTGTATCTTCCATCGCGCTAACAATACCGCGACGCCTATTAATATCACCCATCACATCACCCATATAATCTTCAGGTGTTGAAACTTCTACCGCCATCATTGGCTCAAGTAATTGAGGATTGGCCATTCTAACACCTTCACTCAAACATTTACTGGCTGCAATTTTAAATGCCATTTCACTTGAGTCAACATCATGATAAGAACCATCATAAACAGTTACTTTAATATCAACTAGAGGAAAGCCAGCTAATACGCCATTTTCCATTTGCTCTTGAATACCTTTGTTTACTGCAGGTACATATTCTTTAGGAATAACACCGCCCTTAATTTCATCAACAAATTCATAACCAGCACCTGGTTCTTGAGGCTCGATTCGTAAATATACATGGCCATATTGACCACGACCACCAGATTGTTTAGCAAATTTATGTTGATGCTCAACCATAGTTGTGATAGCTTCACGGTAAGACACTTGTGGTGCACCAACATTACACTCAACATCAAATTCGCGAACCATGCGATCAACAATAATGTCTAAGTGAAGCTCGCCCATGCCTGCAATAATGGTTTGACCTGACTCTTCATCAGTTGACACACGAAAAGAAGGGTCTTCAGCAGCCAATTTACCAAGCGCAATGCCCATTTTTTCTTGATCTGCCTTAGTTTTAGGCTCTACTGCCAAGGCAATCACTGGTTCAGGAAACTCCATTCTTTCTAAAACAATCTTCTGTTTAATATCACATAAAGTGTCGCCTGTCGTGACATCCTTAAGACCGATTGCTGCAGCAATATCACCTGCACGCACTTCTTTAATTTCTTCACGCTCATTGGCATGCATTTGCACCATGCGACCAACGCGTTCTTTTTTGCCTTTAGATGAGTTATATACGAAATCACCTGTTTTTAATACACCTGAATATACACGGAAAAAAGTCAAATTACCCACAAACGGATCGGTTGCAATCTTAAATGCTAGTGCAGCAAATGGCTCATCATCATCCGCCTTCCTAGGAGCGACCGTCTCATCCTTGTCGTCCAATACACCTGTAATGGCATCTACATCTAGTGGTGATGGCATATACATAATCATGGCATCTAACACAGCTTGTACCCCTTTATTTTTAAAGGCAGATCCACAAAACATTGGGATAATTTCACTCTTAATGGTTTGTGAACGAATACCCTCTCTAATTTCATCATGACTAAGCTCACCTTCTTCAAGGTATTTTTCCATTAACTCATCATTTGCCTCAGCAGCAGATTCAATCATGAATTCACGTTTTTCTTCTGCTAATTCTTGCAATTCTGCGGGAATGTCTCTTGCTTCGTAAGTTGCGCCCTGATCGGCTTCATTCCAAAAGACGGCCTTCATGCTGATTAAGTCTATCACGCCTTTAAAATTTTCCTCAGCACCAATGGCAATTTGCATTGGCACTGGGTTGCCGCCTAAGCGTGTTTTAATTTGTTCGCAAACACGCAAAAAATCTGCACCCGCACGATCCATTTTATTAACAAAACCAATTCTTGGTACGTTGTATTTATTCGCTTGACGCCAAACTGTTTCTGACTGAGGTTCTACACCACCAACCGCACAAAATACAGCACAAGCACCGTCTAATACTTTTAATGAGCGTTCAACCTCAATGGTAAAGTCAACGTGACCTGGTGTGTCAATAATATTAATACGATGCTCTTCAAACTGCTTATCCATACCCTTCCAGAAACAAGTGGTTGCTGCAGAAGTAATAGTAATACCACGCTCTTGCTCTTGCTCCATCCAGTCCATGGTTGCACCACCATCATGCACTTCACCAATTTTGTGAGTACGACCCGTATACAATAAAACGCGCTCTGTTGTGGTTGTTTTGCCAGCATCAATGTGTGCCATAATGCCAACATTGCGATAACGATCAAGTGGGGTTGTTCTTGCCATTTTTCTTGTGTCCTGTGTGTGTTACTACCAGCGAAAGTGAGCAAATGCTTTATTTGCTTCTGCCATTCTGTGGGTGTCTTCTTTCTTTTTAAATGCGCTACCACGATTTTGTACAGCATCTAGAACTTCACCTGCCAGTCTAAGTTTCATGCCTTTTTCACCACGTTTGCGTGATGCTTCAATAACCCAACGCATTGCTAAGGCAATTTTACGCTCAGATCTGACTTCAATTGGTACTTGATAAGTAGAACCACCAACACGACGAGATTTAATTTCAACTTGAGGACCAATATTATCCAAGGCTTGCTTAAATACCTCAATTGGTTGTGCATTGCCCTTGGCTTCAATAGTGTCCAAGGCTTCGTATACAATTTTTTCTGCCACTGATTTTTTACCATCAAGCATTAAAATATTAACAAACTTAGCCAATACCAAATCACCAAATTTAGGATCTGGCAAAATTTCTCTTTTAGGTGCGGATCTTCTTCTCATTGTATTTCTCTTGTTTTAATTATTGTAATTGCTTATTTCTTTGGCTTTTTAGTGCCGTATTTAGAGCGACCTTGCATTCTACCGTCAACACCTGTTGTATCTAATGCACCACGAACTGTATGGTAACGAACACCAGGTAAATCTTTCACACGACCACCACGAATAAGAATCACTGAGTGTTCTTGTAAGTTGTGACCTTCACCACCAATATAGGTCGTTACTTCATTGGCATTGGTGAGTCGAACACGAGCAACTTTTCTAAGTGCTGAGTTAGGTTTTTTAGGAGTTGTGGTGTACACACGAGTACAAACACCACGTTTTTGAGGACAGCTGTCTAATGCTGGCACGCCACTTTTGACGACTTTCTTTTTACGTGGATTACGCACCAATTGATTAATCGTTGACATATTGCAATTTCTCCAAATTTCTCTAAAGTTTATAATGTATTTAAGTTATTAAATCATCTTTTGGTTTTTCTTTAAAGACAATAAAGCGAGGCATTATACTTTGTTAGGAGTGCCTATGTCAACAAGATTTACAGAGATTTTTTTAACAAGCTTTTCAATAAAAAACCACTAGCACGATCTAGCATTTCAAACACCTCATCAAAGCGCCCCTCAAAGTAAGGATCGGGTACACTTTTGCCTTGGTTATTGGGAATGCTATCCAACATTAATGATAGTTTAGTTTGGTGTTCACTTGGGCAAATAGATTGTAAAACACTCAAATTTGAAGCATCCATAGCAAAAATATAATGATAATGATAAAAGTCGCTCTCATGCACTTGCCTTGCCCGCTGATAGGATAAATCAACATGAAATTTATTAGCGGCTAATTGTGAGCGTGAATCTGGTTGTTCGCCGATATGATAAGCATGAGTGCCTGCAGAATCTATTTCAAATAAACATCCAACATCACGCTTTTCCATTTGTAACCTAAAAGCGCCCTCTGCCGTTGGCGAGCGACAAATATTACCCATACATACAAATAAAATTTTTGTTTTTTCTTTACTCACCTGTCTTATGTGTTGATAAAATAAACACTCATTATACCAATGTGTCTACTAACCATGCCTAACTCACTATTACAATCTGCAAAAGAAGTTATTTTAACTGAAGCACAAGCTGTAAAAATGCTGGCTAATGGGCTTGATCAAAACTTTGTTGATGCTTGTCAATTAATCCAAAATTGCACTGGCAAAGTGATATTAATTGGCATGGGGAAATCTGGACACATTGCGGGTAAAATTGCTGCAACACTTGCTTCTACTGGCACCCCTGCCTTTGCCATTCATCCTAGTGAAGCAGGGCATGGTGATTTAGGCATGATTACACAAGAAGATGTGGTAATTGCCATTTCTTACTCTGGTGAGTCCGACGAAATTATGACCTTAATACCAATTATTAAACGCCTCGATGTATTAATCATTAGCATGACAAAAAGTGCAAGTTCCTCAATTGGTAGGGTTAGCAATGTGCACCTTGATGTCAGTGTTGAAAAAGAAGCTTGCCCACATAACTTAACCCCAACCTCTTCAACCACGGTGTCCTTAGTTATGGGCGATGCACTAGCAATCAGTTTATTAACTAATAAAGGTTTTAGTGTGGATGACTTTGCTCGCTCGCATCCATCAGGCGCATTAGGTCGTCGCTTGTTAACTTTTGTCAGTACTATTATGAAAACAGGGGATGATATACCCATCGTTAGTGCTGATACTAAATTGCTAAACGCCTTATTAGTGATGAATCAAAAAGCCTTGGGCATGGTATTAATTACTGATAACAATATTCTAAAAGGTATTTTTACAGATGGTGATTTAAGGCGCGTACTTGGAACACATCCTAATATTCAAAGTCTAACCATTGGCGAGGTTATGACGCCTAATTGCCAATCAATTTCAGCCAACAAACCTGCTATGGCAGCAGTGCAAATGATGGATGAATTTAACCTAAACTCATTGCCCGTCGTTGATGATAACAACCAAGTCGTTGGCGCTATCAACACCCACACTCTAATGCAAGCAAAAATTATTTAAAAGAATGGCGAATTCAACCTATAAGTGCAACACTGCCATTTAAAAAATACCTTAATTTATAGCTAATTTCGCTAAATGGGGTAATAACAAAAATATTCAGTAACTTCCTAGATATTGCAATTTCAGAAATTAATATATCCTTAGAGACCTTTGCATAAATCAACCCAAACCATACCAATCTAGTGAAACCTTTGCATAATTATGGACAATCTCACTTGTTAAAATTTCAACAATTTTTTATACAATTAACCTTTCAATACCCCACCAAATTCCAATTAAAGAAATGACAATTGAGATTGGGATAATGGCTATTTTTTTATAATTTAAATTGAGTGATTTTATAAAAAATAAGATTGATACCACGCTTGATACAAGCACAATTTGCGCCAACTCAACGCCGACATTGAAACTGATTAGTGTGGTTAAAAAATTATCTGATGACATTTCAAAACTTTTTAGCATGTTGGCAAAACCTAGACCATGCACAAGTCCAAATAAGAACACAATGATACTTTTTCGCTTGATGGACTGATTAGGTAATAAATTTTCAATCGCCACATAGGCAATTGAAAAAGCAATCAATGGTTCAATAATTCGCCCTGATATTTCTATAATGCCAAGCATTGCCAAGCCCAATGCTAGAGTGTGTGCTAGCGTAAAAGCGCTGACCAATAATAATAATCGTCGCCATATCAATGAAGACAATGCCATGCCAATAATAAATAGAATGTGGTCCCAGCCTAATGGAATAACGTGCTCAAAACCAATACTTACAAATTGTAGCATCCTTTGTATGGTTGTTATTGGTTTTGGGTGGTTAATATCAATCACACCGCTTGTTGCGCCATTACGCAACCAACGCCACTGACTCCAATTATATTCACCCTCTTTATACACCTGATAACGCAATGCGCTATCCCCATAAGCTTTATTGTATTGCCATGACAATGTCTTTGGCCATTTGCTCAGTTGGGTTGAGTAAGTTAATAGGGTTTTTCTAGGTCTTTTCTTATAGCCCACAATATCAATCTTTGCTGAAGTGAGTGTTAACTGTTGAGGCCTTTCATTGATTATTAGTGAAATATAATTCAAAAACTCAGTTTCAAAAACCTTGAATTGCACTCTCAAATCATCTGCTGTTAATGAACGAAGCGTGTCATATTGTGCTGAGTTTGGCGCATCTGTGGTATTTTTATATTGAGTGCCAATGCCAGTCATTAAAGCTTCAAGACTTAAATCAATCACAACGTTGACTTTTTTATCAGGATAGATTGAGATTTCCACCAAAGCAGGCTTGACCACATCTGCTATTGACACGCCAATCAACAGCCAAAATAAGGCGATGACCTTAATCAAATATGGCATTTATTTTTTATTTTTTTTATCTAGGCGCTGTTGTTTTTTACGCTTAACCTCATCCCAATCAATACCCTCACAAACCTCACAATAGCGATTAACAATACCTATTTTGACCAACAATGCATAGAGTTTACAACCTGCACAAAAACCAACAATTGCCTCTAGCCACATAAATAACAAGCACATCCACACCAAGTTGAGTGCCAACCAAGAAGGTACATAATTTTCATCAACAGGAATACTAGTGCCCAATAGATTGTTAACCCAAAGCGCAATTGCGTCTGGATTAAAAAAGACGATACACACAGAGATAAAACTCGCCCCTATTATCCAAGCACAGCGCTTAGGGCTTATAGGCTTCCATTCTGGCTTTCTACCAATCACCAAAAAACTGGCTAATAAAATCGTAGGGGAAAATCGTGCACCAATAGTTGACATGCCTAGTAGCATTTCAATCAAAGCATAAACCAGTAATTTGGTTTGAAAAGAATAGTCAAACACTCTTCTTGTTGCCTCCACCTGATAAATAATATTATTACCCCAATCAGTTTCAAAGGTATCCACTGAAGTGGTATTGAGTACCACATTCCAAGTTGGTCCATACACCACATCAATCAAAGTGAAAACCATATAAATTGGGATAACCAACAAAATACCTGCACGAACACGTACAGCAGTATTATTAATATGTATAGAATCCTCGCCTAAATCGCGAAACCAAAGATTTTTAATGATATTTTTTAGTTTATCTAACACGCTAAAATCAACATAATAATATTTATTAAAAAATTTAAATCAACTCACCATCATAGTTTTCAATGCCAGGATTGTTATTCACGCCTTTAATGGTTGGATGATTGGCTTTAGTCAAATTAAGGTGCTTTTGTTTACGCAAATAATCTGCTGCCACGTCCCACATTAAACGACCATTGCCAATACTGCCTACTTGCGCCCAACCTGATACTTTATAAGACTTATTCGGGTCAATAGGTGTACCTTCATCATCTTTCATATTGCTTATACGTTGACCAAGACCTAAAACTGGGTCAATCGTATAATCCATGCCACCCATACGCACCATATCGCCACCTGACTGTAAATATGGGTCTTGTACAAATAAATTTTCAGCAATGCCTTCTAAAATTTCTTTAAGTTGCGCACCCTTTAACTCATTTACGTAAGTTTCACCATAGGTCATTGAAGTGTTGGTCATTAAATCTTCCATTGTTACGTCATATCCTGCTGGCACGCTTGTACCCCAACGTACACCTGCTGACATGGCAAAATCTGCATTGTGCTCTTCACGTAGCGAATTAACCAGCACTTGATCCCATGTGCCCATAAAATTACCACGACGATATAAGGTTTGCTCAGTGGTGCATAATTTTTCTGTCAAAATAGCATCATAGGTTTTACCAACACGATCAGGGTTATTTGATGTCTTAGCACTACGCGCTTCAACTACATCTTTGTCATATTTAGTAGTGCGCATTTTACTAATAAATGACACCATGGCCGCATCAGGCTTAATAAAGTTGGTCAAAATAGGCAGCATTTTATATTCATAGCCCATGACTTTATGGTCTTTAATATTCAAATCCATGACGCCAATATACTTGCCCGAGCACCCTGCATTAGTAACAACAGTCACACCGCCTGCATTCTTAACTTCAACCGGCTTAGGTATGCCATCATGTGTATGGCCACCAAAAATTGCATCAATACCACTAATGCGTGATGCCATTTTTATATCGACATCCATGCCATTGTGAGAAATTATAATAACGGCATCTGGTTTTTCATTTTTACGAATGTCGGCAACCAACTCGCTCATTTCATCCTCGCGTAAACCAAACGACCAATCTGGAAAGAAATATTTTTGTGGGTTGGCGTTTGACGTTCTTGGAAACGCTTGACCAATCACCGCAATACGATGACCACCGACATTTTTAATCACATAAGGCTTGAATGGTAGTCCTTCATCCTCATCAAACAGACCATTGCCACCATACTTTTCAGTCATGGTGATGTACTCATCACCCATCAATGCATCTTCCATAATACGTACATTTTGACCTAAAAAGTCACCTTTAAAGAAGCCAATGTTTTTTAGTGTTTCTTCTTCTTTGTAAGTAAATTCCCAATGGCCAACCATGACATCTACCCCTAAAATATTACAAGCTTCAACCATGTCAGCACCACGCGTCCAAAGTGAAGTGCCTGAACCTTGCCAAGTATCGCCACCATCTAAGGTTAGTGTATTTTGTACACCACCTGCACTTTCACGCAATGAATCTAGCACGGTTTTAATTTGACCAAAACCACCAGTCTTGCCGTATTTAGCCGCTAAATCTTCAAAGTTGTTATAAGTAAAAGCATAAGCATCAACCGAGCCCGCCTTAACGCCAATTTTTTTAAGTAACTTACTACCCACAACATGTGGCAACTGCCCAAAGGCAGAGCCAAAACCTAGATTAACATTAGGCTCACGAAAATAATTAGGGAGTAAGTTGCCATGAGTATCGGTAATGTGCAAGATACGGGCATTGCCTGTTTTTGCCACCTCGTACCTATTGTCTTGAGAAGACAACTTATTTGCATCGTTCCCACAACCACTAATCAAGCCTGCTGCTGAACTAGCGCCCAATACTTTAATAAAATCTCTACGTGTTAATGCCATACTCTCTCCCCAAAAAACTATTTGTTAAATAAAATAACCAAAAATTTAACTGATTTTTTCACCTAAAAAAAATAACACCTTTGTTCAAAATCAAAAAAGTGTCAGTTAGTATGAAGTATAACAAAAAGTAGGCAATTTAAAGATAATTTAAAAAAATATTTACAGTGTCGCTAAAATCTTATAATACTGATATGAATATTTCCCAGCTTTTAGCCAACATTGTACAAACCAAAATAGACATAGAGATACAGGGTTTATGTCTTAATACCCAAAGTGCGCAATCTGGTGATTTGTTTATCGCCCTTCAAGGGGTGTCAGCACACGGCGCTGATTATATTGACCAAGCAATCGACAAAGGCTGCATTGCTATATTAGTTGACTCAAAAGATATAGAGTGTGCCATTCCATCTATTCGCATTGACAACTTATCTCAATATTTACAAACACTGGCAAGCACTTTTTATAGTAACGCCATAAAAGTTAATATCGTTGGTATCACAGGCACGAATGGCAAAACTTCTGTTGCCTGCTTTGTCTCGCAATTA
Source organism: Candidatus Ruthturnera sp. Tsphm01 (assembly GCA_030142985.1). Lineage (GTDB taxonomy): Bacteria > Pseudomonadota > Gammaproteobacteria > PS1 > Pseudothioglobaceae > Ruthia. Next base: position 1,124,787 of record CP125320.1, read on the forward strand.
CTAACCAAACTTGGGGTTAAAAATGGTTTAATTGGCACTTTGGGTATTACTCATAGTGGACAGACATCCTTTAATACAACGCCAGATATTTTGACACTTTACCGAGTGTTGAATAATTATTACCAAAACGATATCAGGCATGCTGTACTTGAAATTTCTTCGCACGCACTTGATCAAGATAGAGTTGCTGGGCTGAATATTAAACAAGCAATATTTACCAATCTTACTCAAGATCATCTTGATTATCATCACACGCTTGATGAATATCAAGCAAGCAAACAAAAATTATTCGTTCTTGATTGTGTTGAATCCATTATTCTTAACCAAGACGACAATCATTACAAACATTTTCTAAATGCTGCCAAAGGCAAAAAGCAGACCAACTACTCTCTAAGTGATTTTGACTCAATCAAAACCATTGAGCAAGGCTTTTTAGTGCAATTAGACCATTATATTTTTGAAATGCCGTTTCTAGGTGAGTTTAATTTACTAAACGTTTTAGCAGCATTAAGTAGTGTTGAAGCGCTTGGATTTAAACGCAATGATATTATTCCGCTGCTTTGTCAACTATTACCACCACCTGGCAGAATGCAAAAAATTGACCCTCATCTTGCTTGGATAGATTACGCCCACACGCCTGATGCCATTGAAAACGCCATCACCACTTTACAAAAACACTATCCAAACTTTAAAATTCGCATTGTCTTTGGTTGTGGTGGTAACCGAGACAAAGACAAACGCGCAAAAATGGGAAAAACTGCCTCAAAATTAGCAGATACCATTATTTTAACCAACGATAACCCTAGATCTGAAAACCCAAGGTCCATTATTAATGACATCTTAAGTGGCATTGATGATAGTTATGAATTAGACATTATTGAAGACAGGCAGCTCGCCATTGAGACGGCAATGACAACACTTAAAGAAAATGAATGCTTACTAATTGCTGGCAAAGGACATGAAACCACACAACAGTTCTCTGATAAAACAATCTATCTAAATGACTTAGAAATTGCACAAAATAGCATTAAAGCCACTTAACTTTTAGTTGGAAAACCTTACTTACTAATAAGAACCAACAAATAAGATCTCTGACTAGAAATAATTTTTTCCTGTTTAAAAATCAAACAATAAGCCAACACTAATATTATCCGCATCATCACTGTTTACCCCCATATTTTTCATTTATTTCCCTATTATTGTGTTGATAAGAAACCACCTATAGTAGCTTTTGAGTTATACAGTTAAAGAACTACTTAGGTGGTATTTACTATAGAGGTTTTTTTGCTGGATATAAACATTAGCAAGGCATGCTTAACCATTAGAAAAAATGTTAAAAACAACGCATGAAAAAAGGCATATCGCAATTAGCATTAGCATTAGAAATAGGGCATGAATCTGTTAGTATCATCTCTATGTCTGAAATTAGCATAAAAGATAAACACTTTAATATTGAACATTTGTTAAAAATTTCTAAAATTTTACAAATAGATGTGTGTTGTTTCTTTGAAGGCGTTTTATAATAGAGCCAACTAATCATAAATCCTCATGCTACGAACTACCACAAACACTATTGCCCAAGTATTAAGAACAGATTGCACTATCAATGTTGAATTTAAAAACATTTGTACTGACACTCGCAAACGTATGGATGGCGCTCTGTTTTTAGCTTTGGTTGGTGATAACTTTGATGCGCATGACTACATTGACCAAGCGCAACAAATGGGTGCAGTGGCAATTATTGCCAATAAACCTATAGATAGTCAGTTACCAACATTAGTGGTGGATGACACACAAATTGCACTGGGTACAATTGCCAGTTGGCATCTTAAAAACATCAAACCTATTGTTGTTGCTATTACGGGTAGTAACGGCAAAACCACCACCAAAAACATGCTGGCAAATATCTTAAATTTGCAAGCACCAACGCTAAAAACTCAGGGCAATTTGAATAACCATTTAGGCGTGCCAATGACCTTATTAACACTGGAAGAGCAACACCAATATGCAGTGATTGAAATGGGGGCTAACCATTTGGGAGAAATTGCACACCTTTGTTCCTTGGTTAATCCTAATATTGCCATTGTAACCAATACGCTTGATGCGCACATTGGGGAATTTGGCGGGTTTGATAATTTAGTCAAAGCCAAAGGTGAGATTTACTCAAATAACTCACAAAATATTGTTAATACTCAAAGCACTTTTACAGGTGATGTTAGTTTTGGCAAAGGTGGTGATATTTTTGCTAGTAATATTATTAACAGCAAGTTTGATTTAAATATCCATCAGCAAAAAATATCAATCACACTTAACCTGATTGGCACGCATAATGTTGAAAATGCCTTAGCAGCTAGTGCTTGTGCTTACGTATTAGGAATTGATATCAATCTAATCAAACAAGGTTTGGAAGCGACGAAGGCAGAACGTGGTAGATTAGAGACTATCAACACCAAAAAATTTAGAATCATTGATGACACTTATAATGCCAATCCACATTCTATGACTGCCGCCCTTGAAGCATTACAAGATTTTTCTGGGGAAAAAGTTGTCGTGCTTGGCGTCATGAAAGAATTAGGCAATGATTCAGAAGTACACCACTTTAAAATCGGACAATTAGCCAAAAAATATTCTGATACTTTTTATAGCTATGGTAAGATGGCACGGCACTACTATGGCATTCACTTTGACAACAAACAACAATTAGCCAACCACCTGTTAGTCAACCATGTCAACGCCACTATACTAATAAAAGGCTCTAGAACAGCAAAGCTGAATGAGTTGGTTGATTTACTAAAAAAATAAACTCAATTCACCTTGACCTTTAATGTAAATATAGCGATAATAACGCCCTTGATGCGCTCGTGGCTCAATTGGATAGAGTACTCGGCTACGAACCGAGCGGTTGCAGGTTCGACTCCCGCCGAGCGCACCATATATATTTTTCAACACTTGTCATAACAACCAACCTATGACCACAATTCCAAACATTCTAACCCTATCAAGAATTTTTCTAATTCCAGTGTTTGTAAGTTTGTATTATTTTCAGCCTGCCTACTCTATAACACCTGTGTTTACTTGGATTAATCTCTTGCTTACAGGCACTTATGCACTCATTAGTGCAACCGATTATTTTGATGGCTACCTAGCAAGAAAACTTAACATGACCTCACAACTCGGTGCTTTTTTAGACCCTGTTGCGGATAAACTCATGGTCTCCACTGCGCTCATCCTCTTAGTGGACTTCTATCCAACTGATACACATTGGTATATTAGCGTTTGTGCGCTTATTATTATTTCACGTGAAATTTTAGTCTCAGCACTTAGAGAATGGATGGGAACTATTGGAAAAAGATCAAATGTTTGTGTTTCTTGGATGGGTAAAGTGAAAACCTTTGTACAAATATTTGCCATTTTGTTTTTGTTATATCAGCAACCTTTTTTTGGACTGTTAAGTTTTGAAGTCGGTGTTGTTTTATTATTAATAGCAACTTTTTTAACCTTATGGTCTGGGTTAATTTATCTAAAGGAAGGGCTTAAAGCTTTTAATAATTAATGCAAAATCCGACTTGACTATTATCTAAAAAACACTATAATCTATCACCTATGCGGGAATAGCTCAGCTGGTAGAGCATCACGTTGCCAACGTGAATGTCGCGAGTTCGAATCTCGTTTCCCGCTCCAAATTCAAAGACCTGTTCTTTTCAAAAAAAGGATGAATACAGGTATTTTTATTATCGCTTTTGCAAGTTTTAACATGGCTGGGTAGCAAAGCGGTTATGCAGGGGCCTGCAAAGCCTTACAGACCGGTTCGACTCCGGTCCCAGCCTCCATAAAACACAAAAGCCCGACTACTGTCGGGCTTTTGTGTTTTTCCACTGTTTAAATTCTACTTTTTTTTCTGTTATTTTTTTAATCACTACTGTTTTTGCTAATTTATCGTGCCATCCTTGTTTTCTTTTATCGAATGCTACCCAAATAATACCTATCATAAATACCAGCGTCGCTGGAATATATGCAAAATATCGCCCTATGCTTTGCCCAACGCTTAATTTTCTACCAGTATCAGCATCAACTATCTTTATATTTAATGCCATTTTTCCAGGCGTAGCAGATTTATAAAACCAAAACAACACAACTGCAATAAATGGTAATGTGTAATTTATTAAGAAATCATCAGGACCTAAAATCACCTCTTGACTTTCCCATACTAAATCACCATATATCATTGTTGTTAATGGTACAGTAATTAAGCCAATCAATAAAGCATCAATTAATGACGCACCAACCCTTATCCAAAAACCTGCATATTCATTTTCTGCCTTCCTTATTTTAAAGATTTTAAACGCAATCTCAGCGCATTAAGCTTAATAAAACCAGCTGCATCTTTTTGGTCATAAGCACCTTCATCATCTGCAAAAGTGGCAATTTTTTCACTAAAGAGTGAATTATCAGACTTACGACCAACCACAATCACATTACCTTTGTAAAACTTTAAACGCACTTCTCCATTCACCACTTCTTGTGTTTGGTCGATAGCAGCTTGTAACATTTCACGCTCTGGTGCAAACCAAAAACCGTTATAAACCATATTGGCATACTTTGGCATCAATTCATCTTTAAGGTGTGCCGCTTCTCTATCCAGAGTTAAACTCTCCATAGCTCGGTGTGCTTTTAACATTACTGTCCCAGCTGGTGTTTCATAACAACCGCGTGACTTCATACCTACAAAACGATTCTCAACAATATCATCACGACCAATACCGTGTGTGCCTGCACGCTTATTCAAATCCTCCATGACACTGGCTGGACTCATTGTCTTGCCATTAATAGCAACAATATCACCCCGCTTATAAGTCAGTTCTACATATTCAGCCTCATCAGGTGCATTTTCAGGTGATACTGTCCAACGCCACATATCATCTTCTGGCTCTGCCCAAGGGTCTTCTAAAATATCACCTTCATAAGAAATATGCAATAAATTTGCATCCATTGAATAAGGAGATTTTTTTGATTGTTTTTTGTAATCAATCTCAATACCGTGCTTATGTGCATAATCCATTAAACTTTCACGCGAGGACAAATCCCATTCACGCCATGGTGCAATCACTTGGGTATCTGCGTCTAGCGCATAAGCATTCAACTCAAAGCGAACTTGGTCATTGCCCTTGCCTGTTGCACCGTGGCTGATTGCATCTGCACCCACTTGTTTGGCAATTTCTACTAAACGTTTGGAAATAAGTGGACGGGCAATAGAAGTGCCTAATAAATACTCACCTTCATAAATAGCATTAGCACGGAACATCGGGAATACAAAATCACGTGCAAACTCTTCACGTAAATCTTCAATGTAAATTTCTTTAACGCCCGCAACTTTTGCTTTAGCGCGTGCAGGCTCTACCTCTTCACCTTGACCAATATCAGCTGTAAAGGTAACCACTTCACACTGATAAGTATCTTGTAGCCATTTAACAATAATACTTGTATCTAGTCCACCTGAATAGGCGAGTACTACTTTATTTATGTTTGCTTTGTTCATATTTTTTTCTTATATATTAATGTTTTGCTTAGAAGTATTTCATTTTTTTGATTGAGCACTTCAACTGTCCACTTCCCTGTCCACATATGCCAAATATTTTTACTTGACCATACGCGCCAGCGCTCGCCTTTAATATTAAAGCTGATTTGGGCTTTAATTTTTCCTTCACTTTCGCCTGTAGGGGTGTAAATCCAACGGTGTGTAATTTTATCACCTGTTAAATGACGAATATTGGTGAAAAAATAGATTTTACCTAAAGTATTGTCGGCTTCTGTGATTATCTCAATGGGCGTTCTATTTTCAACCGATTTGGCAAAAACAGCACTTGATACATGCTCATGCGCCCAACTTGCTAAAGCAGCATTGGCTAAAAATCCTAATAGTAATAATATATATTTTTTCATCACTTTACCCAGTCAATTATATGTAAATCAATTTCATCTTCATTCACTTTACTATCTAAAAAAGTGCGTCCACGCACGGAAACACCCGTTAAATGCACAGTTTCTACATCGCCACTAACCAGCGGATGCCAATCAAACAATGGCTTTTTCTCATGCAAAAGTCGATAGGCACATGTGCTTGGCAACCAATTAAATTTATAATCCCAATTTGGGTCAATGGTTAAACAATCTGGCACTAGTTGTTGACGCATCTCATAATGCGGACATTGACAACTTTGCTCGTCTATATAATGACAAACAACATCGGTAAAATAAATATCGCCTGTGTCTTCATCCTCAAGTTTGTGTAGACAGCAGCGTCCACAATTATCGCATAAGGACTCCCACTGCGCGTGTGTCATATCTTCTAATGCTGTGTTTTCCCAAAAATTTGAAACACTGATTGTCATTAAAAGCTTATAAATTAGCAATTAAATATAACAAAATTTGCTTACCCTCTTGACTGCCCTTGCGTGTTGTTATACTTGACCAATAATACGCTTTATTGTAATTTATTTGTACACCAGCACCTTTCATATACATTATAGCCAAAGCATTTTGCGATTGAGTAATGCCTTGGTTAGCAGACTGACGCATGAGTATAAATGCCGCCCTATTGTCTTTATGCACAACTTCACCTTTACCATAAAGTACACTCAAATTATATTGAGCAATAGGATTGCCTTGCTCGACGCTAGCAAACAATGCTTCTAAATTAGTGCTTGATTTAGTATTGTGGCTAAGCGACTTAGCAATTTCATCTTGATTGGGAATAAGATGGACTGTATTGTCAAATAATTGCTCGTTTAAATTAAAATCAATAATGGGTGAGAGGGTAATCGACTGTTGGGGTATTTTTGTCATAATTGGCTCAATAATAACTACCGGCTTGGTCATATTTTCAATGTTTTGAATGGTGTTTTTTTCTTGCTTGTTTTGTACTACTTGTTGCGGTTTGAACGATAATTTTTTTAACAATTTAATCGCTGATGCATTATTTTGATTAGCCGCTAATTCTAAATAATAAATAGCCTCTTCAACCATATCCTGATTAAAAAAACTTTTGCCTAATTGATATTGAGCTTTAGCATATCCTGCTTTTGCTGCTTTAAGTAAATAAGTTTTGGCTAACATTTCATCCTTAGCCACAACGCCACCCTTGTTATAAATCAAATACAATTGATACTGCGACACTTGATGGCCTTTCATTGATAAATCAAGCAACGAAGCTAAGGCTTTTTTAACATCTTTATCAATGCCATTGCCTGTCAATTGCAACAATGCCAAACGATAGCGCGCCTCTGGATGGTTTTGTTTAGCCGCTTTTTGATACCAATAAACGGCTTGTTTACTGTCTTTTTTAACACCTTGGGCTAATTGATAGCGTAGTGCCAATGAATACTGCGCTAATTTATGCCCTGCCTGAGCGGCTTTTAATAGCCACTTTACTGCCACTTGATAATTTTTATCAGCACCTTCACCAAGTAAATATCTAAGTGCTAATGAGTATTGTGCGTTTGTAAACCCTTGCTGGGCAGATTTTGTGTATAAATCAAGAGCTCGATGGGCGTCTTTTTCAACACCATTGCCATTTAAATATAAGGTTGCTAAATTGTATTGCGCTTGTGCATGACCATTTTTCGCTGCTTTTTTATACCAAGCAACAGCACTGGGTAAATTGCGTGCTACTTTAAAACTTTTGCGATAAATCACACCCACCAAAAATTGTGATTGTGCATCATTTTGATTGGCCGCCATTAACGCCCAATGTAGGGCTTTAATATCATCTTGCTTAACCAAATAGCCAATTCGATACAACACTGACAACCTAGATTGCGCATCAATAAAACCTTGATTTGCGGACTTTTTATAAAAATATAACGCCTTGCTAGAGTCCCCTTCACGCTCATAGAAATCAGCCAAATAAAATTGTGCCTCAGGGTCAAATTGCTTAGCTGCTGTTTCATACCATTGTTGCGCTAGTATTAAATCTCTATCAGCACCAATACCCAACTCATACAATTTAGCAAGATTGAGTTGCGCAGGTCCATATCCCAATTTAGCTGCTTTTTTATACCAAAATAACGCCTGAATGTTATTAATCGGTGTACCTTCACCACGGCGATACATAACCGCCAAATTATACTGCGCACTGACAAAACCTTGCATGGCTGATTTTTCATACCAATATAGTGCTTGTTCTAAATTTTTACCAGCACCTATGCCGTAATAATACCCATTAGCCACATTAAATTGTGCACTTGCATAGTTTTGCTCAGCCACCTGCAAATACCAATAAAAAGCTAATTTATCGTCTGCTGTCACATTAATGCCATTATGATACATATTTGCTAAACTAAATTGCGACCTAGCATCGCCACTCTTGGCTGATATTTTTAATTTAGTTAGCAGTTGTTCAGCAGACAATGGCACATCTAATTGAGGTGTACTTAATTGTTGCTGGATGACTTTATTGTTATTAGTGGGTTGTAAAATTTGCAGCGCCTGTATTGGCAAAGAAAATAAAAGAATAAGATAGATAAATTTAATCATAAGTTTGTTTTAACCAATTAAAAATTACTCCCTATTTTAATCTGAGTTTAACTAATTTGTGCTAATAATCGACTAACACCTATTGCTACACCAGCACATTGAGGCAAAGGCTGGCTAAGCTTAGATAAAAATGGCGTATCAATTTGCGGTACAGGTCTACCAAGTTGCTTGCGTTTAGCAATTTCACGTGTAAAAACTTGCTGGTATTCACCCTTGGTTTGCAACTCATCATAGCCATTTGCCACTTCAACGCCATTTAGATACAACTCAAAACGATGTGCTACTTGGTATTCAACTTTGGCAAGTGCAGATTGTGACTTGGGGTAATCATAAATAAAACACAGGGGTAGATTTTTTAACTTCGGCTCAATTAAATGCACAAAAAGCAACATTTGCAGTTCTTCAATCCAAGCAAAATCAGTACTCAAACCTAATTTTGAGGCGATTATTTTAAGTGCATCAAAATCAGTATTCAGAATATCAATATTAGCATATTGATTAAAAACTTGAGCGTAGGATAATTGCTGTACTTTATCTTGAATGCCTAATTCTTGCAACAAATTAACTATGTCAGCCATTAACTGATGAATATCAAAACCCAGACGATAGTATTCAAGCAGAGTGAATTCATTAGAATTGCACTCACCTTTCTCGTTATCACGAAACACTTGGCAAATTTGGTAAATATCTCCACTCTCATTCGCCAGCAGTTTTTTCATTTCCAGCTCTGGGGAGGTGTGTAGATATTGTGTGCTTTGCATGCCAATATCAGCATTAACACTCAATGAAATACTGTCAATATAAACATCACTCGTTGGTATGTTTAGCAGTGTTGGTGTTTGAACTTCTAAGACTGCTTGTTGCTCAAAGAATTGTCTAATTTTTTGAATAACTCGCTGTCTTTTAATCAGTGCTAATTTGCCCTGCATGCTTTAATCGTTAAACAGAAATGTCATTTTTCTTACGCAGATAATGCAAGAAAAAGCAAAATTTACCACTACGCACGCCCTGCATATTCATTAGTACGTGTATCTACTTTCACTTTATCACCAATGCTAACAAAAAGAGGCACTTGCACCACAACCCCTGTGTTCATTGTAGCTGGCTTACCACCTGTACCCGCAGTATCGCCTTTTAAGCCTGGGTCAGTATCAAGCACTTCAAGAATAACATGATTAGGTGGGGTGACTGAAATAGGATTATCATTCCAAAGCGTCACCGTGCACATATCCTGTTCAACCAAATAACCTTTAGCATCACTCATATAAGTACCATCAACGGCATACTGCTCAAATGAATCTGGATCCATAAAATTCCATGCACTGCCATCATTATATAGATATTGTAAATCCAACTCCATCACATCAGCACCCTCTAAAGACTCGCTAGATTTAAAGGTTTTAATCAGTGTTTTGCCAGTAATTAAGTCTTTAAATTTAACTCGATTAAATGCCTGACCTTTACCCGGTTTTACAATTTCGTTATTCACAATCGAGCAAGGGTTGCCATCTAGCATGAGTTTTAAACCGTTTTTGAATTGGTTTGTAGAGTAATTTGCCATTTTTTTAAAACTACAAAAATAAAACACTTCATTTTACGCAAATATCAAACCATGCCAAATTTTGTTTGTAAAATAACCCCATGCTAAAAATCAAAGACATTGACTATATTCAAAAAGAATCGCTCAAAAAACATATTGATTGCTAAACTTTGGTTGGCTGATTATGGAATATTGTATTTTAAGCGGTCAAGACCTAGTTGTTTATGAAGAGACTAATATAATTATGTTGTTTGAGAGCAGGTTAGACACCAAACAACATGTGGTTTGTGAAATAAACGAACATATTATGTTTTATAATGGTTTTATAAAATATAAGTGTGGTGGCTTGTTAGAGAATTTTTTTCCCAAAATTAAGACTGTAAATAATGAGAACCAAAGAATTAGGTGATATTTTAAAAAATAAGTATGACAATGCGTTGCAAGGTGAAAAAGTTACGCAAATTTACTTGTTTGCCATTTCTCACGCAAAGGAAATACAAGGAAATAACTATCGTATTTCAGAAATTGTTAGCTATTCAAATATCAGTCAATCTTTTGAAACTGAAATATCCAAAGGCATTAAACTAGCAAAATATGTGGAAATTGAAAAAAGCAACTCTTTGTTAAATGCAAAAAACTTTATAGAATTAGGACAAATATTAAAGTCAATGTATGAAAATTCTGCCGAAAGAGAAATGACAACAGCAGTCCGTTTATTTGGCATTAAATACGCATTGGAAATTAATAATTGTGAGCATTCAATTGCAACCATAACTATTGCGGCAGGGCTTTCAAGAAATTATGCTGTTGAAATATCAAAGGGTGTAAATTTGGCAAAATATGTTAAATGCAAATCAACTGTAGGTAAAGAATTTAATACCCACAAAGTTATTAACAATATGGATAAGCCAATCATTAAATCAAGATTTAAAAAATTACAAGAAACAGGGTCAAAAGCGGAAACTTATTTTATAAATAATTACAATGATATTGATATATTTAAAAATGGTAAATTACAAGATGCCAGACTTTTTGGCGATGGCTATGATTTTCAAATAGATGTTGATAGTAAATTTTATTTGGCAGAAGTTAAGGGCATTAAAGAAAACAAAGGTAAGTTTAGGCTAACTGAAAATGAATATCAAAAAGCATTAGAATATAAGAACGATTATATTGTTACATTGGTATTAAATTTAGACAAAATACCGAGGTTTTTACAAGTAGAAAATCCAATAAAAAACCTAAAATTTAAAGAAAGACAAATTAATGCTAAAATGATAACATTAGTTGACGATAAACAAGCACAACTCACCCATTAGGTTTTACTTGGAAAATAAATTTGAACAGTTTTTAAATAAAAAATCCTAATTATAAAAAATATTGTCGATAAAAAAATCGAAAAATGATAATTTTGTAATTTACCGACAAAAATTGTAAACCACCCCATGCACATACACGAATACCAAGCTAAAACATTATTTAGCTACAAACACATTCAAATTCCCAAAGGCATTCTTATTGATAGTACTGCCAAGGCTAGCAGTGCTTGCAAGGCTTTGGGGGGTGATGTTTGGGTTGTTAAAGCCCAAGTTCATGCAGGGGGGCGTGGCAAGGGTGGTGGGGTTGTTTTGTGTCGTAGCGTTGAAGAGGTTGAGCGTGCGTGTGGTCAATTATTAGGCTCGCAACTGATTACACCACAAACAGATGCTAAAGGGTTGCCAGTGGGTCAATTATTAATTGAATCTGGGCAAAATATTAAACGTGAACTGTATCTTGGCTTGTTGATTGATAGACAAACGCAAAAAATCACTGTTTTGGCTTCTACTGAGGGTGGCATGGATATTGAAAAAGTTGCCAGTGAAACGCCTGATAAAATCATTAAATTTGGTATTGATCCACTGGGCAGTTTATCTGTGCAAAATTGCACCTTTTTGGCAGAAAAACTAGAGCTTAATGCTGAACTCACCAAGCAATTTAACAATACTCTTTTGGGATTGTATGAAATTTTCACTCAAAAAGATGTCAATTTAATTGAAATTAATCCACTTATTGTTACTCATCAAAATCAATTATTAGCGCTTGATGGTAAAATTGATTTTGATGATAATGCGCTGTATCGCCATGAAGATATTGCTAAATTGCGTGATATTTCACAAGAAAATGAAAAAGAAAGACTTGCTAGTGAATATCAACTTAACTATATTTCACTTGATGGCACAATTGGCTGCATGGTGAATGGTGCAGGATTAGCAATGGCAACGATGGATTTAATTGAGCATTTTGGTGGCTCGCCTGCTAATTTTTTAGATGTGGGTGGCGGTACAACTGCTGATAGGGTCGCTAAAGCCTTTGAATTGATTCAAACCGAGGCGAATGTTAAAGGCATTTTGGTGAACATTTTTGGTGGTATTGTGCGCTGTGATTTAATCGCACAGGGCATATTACAAGCCATTGAAACAGTTGGCTTAACCCTACCAATTGTAGTACGCTTGGAAGGTACTAACGCCCCAGAAGGGTTAGACCTGCTTAGCAAGTCTAAATTTAATATCCATGTAGAATCTGATTTAACCAAAGCCGCTATCAAAATTGTGGAGCTGACCAAATGAGTATTTTAATTGACAAAAATACACGAGTAATCACCCAAGGCTTTACAGGCAAGCAAGGCACATTCCACTCCGAACAATCCATTGCCTATGGCACACAATTTGTCGGCGGCGTAACGCCAAACAAAGGCGGACAAAAGCACCTAGATTTACCTGTTTTTAACACAGTAACAGGAGCGATGGATGAAACGAATGCTAATGCTAGCATGATTTATGTACCGCCTCAATTTGCTTACGCCTCAATACTTGAAGCCATTGAAGCGCAAATGCCTATAATTGCTTGTATCACCGAAGGCATTCCCGTGCAAGATATGCTTAAAATTAAAGCCATTCTAAAAACATCTAACTCAATTTTGATTGGTCCTAACTGCCCAGGTGTCATTACACCCGATGAATGCAAATTAGGCATTATGCCTGGCAACATTCACCAAGCTGGCAGTGTTGGTGTCATATCACGTTCAGGCACACTTACTTATGAAGCAGTGCATCAAACCACCCAAGCGGGACTTGGGCAAAGTACCTGCATTGGCATTGGTGGCGACCCTATTCAAGGTATGAGTTTTATTGATTGCCTAGCCCTGTTTGAAGCAGACCCAAAAACCAAGTCTATCATTATGGTGGGTGAAATTGGTGGCTCAGCTGAAGAGGAAGCGGCAGAGTACATCAAATCTCACGTGTCCAAACCTGTGGTGTCTTATATTGCAGGGCTGAGCGCCCCAAAAGGCAAGCGCATGGGGCACGCAGGTGCAGTTATTAGTGCTGGCACTGGTAAAGCAATCGATAAAATCAACGCCTTAAGAAAAGTCGGCGTGGCAATTGCACCCACACCCGCAACTATGGGCGAAACCTTACTTGAAGTATTGGCGTGAAAAAACCCATTGTTGTCTTAGGTATTGGCGAATTAGGGAGTATTTTCTCTCGTGCTTTTTTAAAGAATAATTACCCTGTTTACCCTATCACCCGACAAACCAATATTGACGAGTTGGCAAATACCATCAGTCCAGAATTTATCTTAGTTTGCACAGCAGAAGCTGATTTACAAAATGCGCTTCAATCTATTCCTAAACAGTGGAAAGATAGAGTTGCAATGATGCAAAATGAGCTCCTGCCTCGTGATTGGCAAACGCATAATTTTACAAACCCCACTGTGATTTCAGTTTGGTTTGAAAAAAAGAAAGGCATGGATTCTAAAATATTAATCCCATCCCCTGTCTATGGTAAAAAAGCACAAATCCTAGTTGACTCTTTGGCTTTAATTGACATTCCCGCCCACACACTTAACTCTGAAGAAGCACTATTATTTGAATTGGTTTTAAAAAATCTCTATATTTTAACCACCAACATTGCAGGACTGGCCATTGAAAAAGACGCAACGGTTGATGACTTACGCAATCAATATCTAGACTTAATGCGTGATGTATCAGGCGATGTATTAAGACTTCAAGGCGCACTTACAGGTAAAACTTTTAGTGAAAACGATTTAGAGAAAAGTATGATAAAAGCCTTCCAAGGCGATTTAAAACACAAATGCATGGGCAGATCTGCACCTGCAAGACTAACACGCGCACTTGAACTAGCAAAAGCGTTTAACTTATCTGTACCGACACTGGAAAAAATTGAAAGTAAATATTCTTAACTGAGACCTTTGCATAAATAGGGATGATTGTTCACAATCAACATAAGTTATGGGTTAATTGTGAGAGTGAGTTGGAAAAATTAGCCTTAATTTGTGGCTTAATAGTCTGACACATGCCACATTTACACTACCAAATAAATACCAATACTGCTTCTTTTTCATGCTTTAAGACGTCTAGTTGAGCTTGACTCTTAATATTAATCATAACCTTTCTTTTAACTGGGTAAAAAACGCCTCGAAACTGGGTAACTCTAGTTGGGATTGTCTTTGTTTTTTGCCCCACATTGGCTCAGGAAAATAACTATCTGTTTTAAAACGCGCCATAATATGCCAGTGAACTTGTGGTAATACGTTGCCAAAAGAGGCGATATTAATCTTATCTGCATTGAAATAACTTAACATTAACTTTTCAGTAATGTCAATAATTCTAAAAATTTCGGTTTTTTCATCCAATGTGCATTCGCTGAATTCTTTAATGTTGCGCTTGGCGGATACCTTAACCCAAGGAATTTCGCTAGGTTCAATCTCTAAGGTAATTAACGTATTTTCATAAATCATTTTTTTTCTCCAAAAGCATCGCATCGCCATAAGAAAAAAATCGATATTTTTGATTAATGGCATGTTGGTACATATCCATCATTTGTATGCGTCCGATAAAGGCACTTACCAGCATTAATAATGAAGACTTTGGTAAATGGAAATTGGTAATTAAGCGATCAACAATTTGAAATTGATAGCCAGGATAAATAAAAATATCGGTTTCACCTTTCAGGGCGGTAAGTTTACCATTTTTAACACTGGACTCTAAAACCCGTACAGCGGTTGTGCCGACTGCAATAATACGCCTACCATTTGCCTTAGTTTGGTTAATTTTATCAATGGTTGCTTGGCTAATCTCAAACATCTCGCTGTGCATAACATGGTCTTTAATGTTGTCAGTTTTGACAGGTACAAACGTACCCGCACCAACATGCAGTGTAACGAATGCGTGATTAATCCCTTGATTTTCTAGCCTTGCTAACAATTTATCATCAAAATGTAGCCCTGCAGTTGGCGCTGCCACTGCACCATCTTGGGATGCGTACACAGTTTGGTAGCGACTTAAGTCTTGAGCATTATCTGCTCTTTCGATATAAGGTGGTAATGGAATATGCCCGATATTATCAAGCAAATCAAGCAAAGAATTGGTTTCAAATATTAGCGTATAAAAACTATTGTTCTTTTGTTGTATTGTAACGTGAGCGCCATTTTCTAAAGCAATACAACTGCCAATTTTAGGCGCTCTGCTGGCTCTAATCATCGCCAGTGCTTGATTTTCGCCTAAAAGGCGTTCAATCATAATTTCAACCTTGCCACCTGTTGCTTTTGTGCCAAACAAGCGTGCAGGAATAACTTTAGTGTTGTTCATTACCAATAAATCACCCGATTGAAGAAAATCGCCTATTTGGTTAAATTGTGCATCTATAATGCTTGATTGATTAATTAAAAGTCGTGAATCTGTTCTATTTTTTGATGGATTTTGGGCGATAAGATAAGCGGGCAAATCAAAATCAAAATCTTTTAATTGCATGGTGTTTTACTAAGCAAGCAAGGCTTGTTTAGTAACTCTAAAACTTCATAAGTGGCAGTAACAATAGCGCGTGGAGTAATGGTTGCGCCAGTAAATGCATCAAATATACCGCCGTCTCGTTTTACTTTCCAATTTTGCTTGGTTGGATTTGAAAGTGAAAGCCCAAGGAATTGCTCAATCCAATTTGATTTCTTGAGCTCAATTTTATCACCCAGGCCTGGGGTTTCTTTATGCATTATAACGCGAATGCCTAGAAGTTTTTTATCAACACCAACGCCTGTCAATAAGCGAATATCGCCGTTATAACCATTGGGATAAGTGTGTTCAATCAAATAAGCAAATATTTTATAATTCTTCTTTGCTGGGTAAATATTAACAACTTGTATTACATTGTGTAATTTAAGTGTTTTGGTATATTTATCTGCCAATATATCATTACTATAACCACTAACCAACTCGCCTAAGCGTTGAATTAATAATTGCTTTTCATTATAAATAATCACATCTTTGGTGCTGGTTTGGGTGAGTGAAACAAAAAATACACTCACCGCTGTGAACACAAACAACAAAGCCCCTGATTTTAAAATAGCGCGCAACATTATTGCCCAAATACCTTGGGTTGCGTAAAGCTATCAATAAGTGGTACGGTCATGTTCATTAATAATACCGCAAAAGCAACACCATCAGGATAGCCACCAAAAGTTCGGATGATAACAATTAACACACCTATCAAAAAGCCATAAATTATTCTACCTTTAGGTGTGGTACTGGCAGACACTGGGTCGGTTGCAATAAAAAATGCGCCTAACATCGTACCACCAAGCATAAGATGATTTTGAGTGGACAAATATAAATCAGTGTTGCCAACAAACAATAATATTGAACTAATCACAATACCTGCTAAAAAAGCCACAGGAATTTGCCAAAAAATAACTTTTTTGAACAATAAATATAAACCGCCCAATAAAAATCCTGCATTAATCCATGCTTGAGAGGGTGAATGCAGGTCTAATTGTTGAATTGAGCCTGCAAATGACAAGCTGTTTTTTGCCTCATCCAGTGTTGTTGCACTGCTAATTACATCGATATTACTTAAATCAAATACCACGTCTAAAGCCTGACCAAGACTTAAAAAATCAACCTGCCAAGTGCTCATTTGTAGTGGGTAAGAAATCAGTAAAAATACGTAGCCTAGCATGGCAGGATTAAATGGATTATTACCCAAGCCACCGTACAACTGCTTGCCAAAAATAATCGCGAAACTCACACCCACCACAATCACCCACCATGGCGCAATACTAGGGATAGAAATGGCCAGTAAGATTGCCGTGAGTACTGCTGAGCCATCACTGATTGAGCTGATAACATCACGACCTCTGAGTGCTAGAAATACTGATTCAACTACAATGGCTGTTATCACGCCCAGTGCTATTTGCAACAACACCCCCCAACCAAAGAAATAATAAGCCGCCATCACACCTAATACTAAGGCATAAATCACTTGGCGCATCATCCATGAAATTGAGCTAAATATTGGTGTTATCATTTTTTATCCTTTGCTTGTTGTACTCGCTGCATTGCCTCAGCAATTTTTTGTTTTTGAGACTGCTCTTTTGCCATTTTTTCTTTTAAGGTTTTTTTCTTATCCGTCATCATCTGTGCACGTTCAAGCTTATTGCGCTCTAGGCGATATTCTCTAAATTCAAATCTTTCTCTAGCAATGTTAATTCTATTCTGCTCATGGGTTTGTTGTTTGTTAAGCGCCTTAGCAAAAGAAAAATAACTCACTAATGGTATGTGGCTTGGGCAAACATAATCACAACAAGCACATTCGATACAATCAAGCAAATTATAATTCAAAGCATCTTTAATGTTCTCACTTTTAGCATGCCAATAAAGCTGCTGAGGAAGTAGCCTCACAGGGCAAACTTCTGAGCATTGACCACAACGAATACACTCCTGAACAACGGGTTTTAACACTTGATTATTGACAAAAATAGCACTGGTGGTTTTGCTAATAGGTATGTTAATATCAGTAACATCAACCCCCATCATCATACCGCCTATACGGTAATTATGCGCTTGATTGTTGGGACTAACTATTGAAACAAGATGCTTAAACGACGCGCCTAAACGCACTTCAAAGTTATTAGGCTTAACACCATCTCCAGTTACTGTAACAATACGTGACACTAGTGGCCTGTGGTTAATAACTGCATCAAACACCGCTTTAGCAGTCGCTATGTTTTGGCAAATAATACCTTTATCCACAGCAAAACCTCCTGATGGAATTTCAACATCAAGTAATGCTTTGATGAGTAGTTTTTCAGCACCAGAGGTATATTTAGTTGGAATTTGGTTAATGCTAATTTTGTCATTATGATTAAACATTGATAATGCTTGGTAAGCTGCTTGCTTATCATCTTCAATGGCAATGATTACACGCTTCGCGCCACAGATATGTAGCAAAATTTCTACGCCACGAATAATTTCTCTTGGATGAAATTGCATCAAAGCATCATCACACATAACACCTGGCTCGCATTCAGTGCCATTGATAATCAAAGTATGGCAATCTACAACCTTGCCAATCTTAACATGGGTCGGAAATCCAGCACCACCCAATCCTACAATGCCTGATTTTTGAATAGTTTCAATTAAGACCTCTGTTGAATAATGCAAAAAATCAACATGATCATTTTTTCTATCTATCCACTTATCTTTACCATCAGACTCAATAGTAATGCATTCAGATTTAAGCTCTGATTGATGTACTGTGGTTTGCTTATCAATACTCAAAACTACACCAGAAATTGAGGCGTGAATTGATACACCAAAACCGCCCTTAGGACTGGCAACGACCTGCCCAGCAAGTACATAATCACCAACACTTACGCAAGGCTTTGTTTGCCCACCAAACTGCTGTAAAGGCAGAACTATCTTTGTTGGTAGTGACGCCTGAATAATCTCAACCTTATTCACTGGATAAAGATTATTAATCACAATACCACCATTAAATAAGTAATTAGCCATGTTTAACCTTGGCAATATTTGGCTTAAATGTGGTTAGTTCAGACTCAATTTCTTGCACATGAATACAATCAACAGGACACACAGGAATGCACAAGTCGCACCCTGTACATTCATCAATAATTACTTGAGTCATCACTTTAGAAGCGCCTACAAACGCATCCACAGGACATGCCTGAATACACAAAGTACAACCAATACAAACAGCCTCATCCACAAATACCACATGGCTAGGTTTGGTCTGCCCATGCTCAGCATTCAATGCTAAAGTTTCAACTCCCAGAAGCTCTGCCAGTGCATCAACCCCTTCTTGCCCGCCAGGTGGGCATTGATTAATTTGCGCCTCACCGCTAGCAATCGCCTGTGCATAAGGACGACACCCAGGATAATCGCATTGACCACATTGAGTTTGCGGTAAAATGATATCTATCTGATCGACCAAAGGATTGCCTTTTAACTTAAATTTAACCCCAGCGTATCCTAGTACCAAGCCCAATGCTAATGCCAAAACAGAGAAAATTAAGACCGATTCAAACAACTCAAGCAAGTCCAATAAAACCCATAAATGCCATAGACATCAACCCAGCAGTAATCAAAGCAATAGGTGTACCTTTAAATGCGGTTGGTACATCGGCCGTATCAATGCGCTCACGCATGGCTGAAAACAACACCAATACAAATGAAAATCCAATGGCAGCGCCGAAACCATAAACACCTGATGCTAAAAACCCATGATCTTGATTAACATTTAGCAATGCCACGCCAAGTACAGCACAGTTAGTGGTAATAAGTGGTAAGAATACACCTAGAGATTGGTGTAAAACAGGGGAGGCTTTATTAACCACCAACTCTGTAAAACCAACCACACCCGCAATGGTCACAATAAAGGCAATGGTTCTTAAATATTCCATCCCAAATGGAACCAAAATATAAGTATTAATTAAATAACTAGAAACACTCGCCAAAGTCAGTACAAAAGTCGTGGCAAAGCCCATACCAACCGCAGTATCAATCTTTTTTGACACCCCCATAAACGGGCATAATCCTAAGAACTTAACCAAGACAAAGTTATTGACTAAAATTGTACTTACTAAGATTAAGACATACTCATTCATAATAAATCACACAAAGCCTGACGAATACCATCTAATTCACCACTTGTTATATTGCCAATCTTGGTGTTCACTCTGCTCTGTGATAAAGAACGGATTTCATAAATACAAGCATCTGAATCCTTTTTGAGCTGTTGCCTTTTACTAATAAAATAACGATAAGGTTGGTTATTCTTAATCACCAAACTTGAAAGTGGCACAACCACAACAGTTGTAAATAGCGCTAAATCCTGATTATCGCTTAGAATAATGGCAGGTCTTAATTTTCCAATCTCGCCCATTTTTGTAGGCTTAAAATCAACCAGACAAATATCGCCTTTATGAGACCTTTGCATCTATGAGTGATTAACAAAATTACGGATTTTATTAAATTGGGAATTTTTTAAATACCCTGCTAGCAGGGTTAAGGGTGTTTTTACCCTCCCAAAGGACTGCTTAGCATCGCTGAAAAAGTTGCTAAGTTGATGGAAGATGGTATTTTTATGATTATTCATAGATGTAAAAGTCTCTTTATTAAGTTTACTCAATGCCATCTCCTGCCGTCCCATCTCCTATCGAATCAAGTATTTGGGCTTGCGCTGCGCGTTTGGCATTCTCAAGACGCTTTTTGTTGTTAAGTTCAGTTAAAAATTTTAAAAAATCAACCTTGAATTTACTAGGTACAAAATAGCCAATTTCCTTCTTCTTTCTACCATTAATGATATTAATCACTTGGTCAGTTTGGAAAAAATCAACTGATTTACGCATATCTGCCATAGTCGCCTGAATCATTACATTCTCCTATTTTGTCAAATCATTATGTAACATTATAATGCAATATTAAAATTGAATAACTACTTTTACAACCCCAAACGAACTAACCAATAACAATGCACCACCCACCCAACGCTTAAATAAATCGTCATTCTCTATAATTCTTTGGTGCAATTTAAGCCCGATAATATGTCCAATCGCAGCTATAGGAATCAAGCTCAAAGATAGTTGCCAATCAATCATCACACCAAACGTTACAAAAGTGCTTATCTTAATGCCCACCAAAATAAACCACAATACAAACAAAGTATTACGCAGATATTCCTTCGCCACATGGCGCATATACACAGCCACAATCAAAGGCGCGCCAGTGAGCGAAACACCTGCCACATAGCCACCCAACATTAATAGTAATTTATCCACCCATGGCTGATGTGAGGTAATCTTTTGGTTAAAAATCCAAATAATTGAATAAAAAATCGTGATTGAATATACAAACACAATCATCGCCTTATCAGGCAATGACAACAACCCAAATACCCCAATCAAAGTTGGCGGAATAATCCAAAAAAGCGAGCGCCTAAGATAATACCAATCCACTTGTTTAATAGACTTAAACAAAGTCAATAAAGAGAAAAATAACAAATGAAGTCCAATTATAGGCAGCCAATAAACAGGTGACGCACCCACTAGCAACATCAACGGCAAACCAAGTGCCGCACCACCAAACCCAAGCCCTGTGCGCACAAATCCCGTCCATAGAAAAATCAAACCAACTAAAAATAATTCCGTATTAGAAAAGACCATATCCTTAACTATTTACCAACTCTATAACCTATCCAAAGGTGACACCACTCCTTGCCCACCTTGGCGTAAAACATGTGTGTAAATCATTGTCGTTTGTATGTCGCTATGTCCTAATAACGCTTGAATGGTGCGAATATCCGTACCTGTTTGCAATAAATGCGTGGCAAACGAATGCCTAAACGTGTGCGCTGATATTTTTTTATCGATACTCCTACATTTTTTAACCACAACTTTAATGGCTTTGTTCACTGCTGACTGGTCAATGTGGTGTCTTCTCTCAACACCACTTCTTGGGTCAACTGCAATATTTCTACTAGCAAATACATATTGCCAGCCAAACTCCTTATTAGCATTCGGATATTTTTTAGCCAAAGCATTCGGTAAATAAACACCACTATAACCCTCTTTTAGATCCATCAAGTGCCTTTCTTTTCTTTGCAACAAGTGTGCTTTTAATAATGGGATTAATTTATTAGCAAGTGGCGTCACCCTATCCTTTTTACCCTTGCCATCCCGAATAGTTATTTGACAATATTCAAAATCAATATCCTGAACTCTCAAGCGCACCAACTCAGAAATTCGCAAACCGCCACCATATAGTAACTGCACCATTAAAATATTTGTGCCACTAAGTTTTGACAACACTTCTTTTACCTCTTTGATGCTTAACACCACAGGAATGCGCGGTTGTTTCTTGCTACGTGCCGCCTGCACATTTTCGAGTGGTTTGCTCAGCACCTTACTGTAGAGAAAAACCAACGAATTTAACGCCTGATTTTGAGTGCTTGCTGCCACATTTTTCTTTACCGCTAAATCCGTTAAAAAACTCTCAACCTTATGTTCAGAATTCTCAAACAACCCCTGCTTGTCCCTCATTTGCGAGAACTTAATAAATCGCTTAACCCAATCGCAATATGTGTTTTCTGTTTTATAAGCATAATTCATTCGTCGCATCAACTCTCGCATTTGCTGAATGATGGGTTTATTTTCTGTTATCATGATTGTCATGATTAAATTATGTAATTAATTTTTTTACTTAAATAGCGTATATTAAGTAAAAATTTATTTTAGACTAAGAAAGTGGCAAAAATACAGCATTTTTACATAGTGTTGTTTTTAATAGAGTGTATAAAGGAATATGTCCTTATACTAATAGTTATACGTAATGAATATCATAATTTCTATATTTGCATGGACGGTTTACTCAGTTATTACATTGTTGATTATCACAAATGTTATTTGTGAGATATACGATAAATGGTTTAGTAATTTCTACATTAATCTAGTTGGTCTCATAATTACTTGTTGTGGAATCTTGATTTACTCAGTTTCAACAATGCAGTTTGGGTCGTTGAAAAAATTAAGTGGCACTAAAGAAGATACACTAGAAACCAAAGGTATTTACATGCATTCAAGAAACCCTCAGTTTTTAGGATGGTGGTTACTGTTAATTGGTCTATTTATAATGCAGCCTAATTATTTGTCATTATCTTTGTTTTTACTTGGCATTTTATTTGGATTTATCCAAATAAAATTTGAAGAAAGGAGCTTGTTCTTGAGGTATGGTGACCAATATATTGAATATATGAGTAGTGTTCGTAGGATTATTTAACAAAATGTATAACAAATCATTCCACCTGACCGCTGACGCGTCAGGTGATTTCAGGCGTTATGTGTAGAGTTACAAATTAAAAGAAAGGGGGTGGTAGAATTATGGTCTACATTAGAATAAGCCCATAAGAGAGAGTTCGTTTGTTAGCGGTAATTTTAGAGAATAAACAAATCGAAAACCAATTTGACAACAGCTTGAAGGAGTGTAATCCTCCCATTTTTAACCACTGCTAAAAATAGAATTTCCGTTGTTTAAATAGCCTCAAGTAGCTTTCTTGGTGCTGAGTAGTTGCCTGAAACGCCAAATGCTAGAATGATCAGGCACATTTTCAGACAAAGACAAATCAATAAAACGTCTGAACATTAAATCTCTGGCAATTTGCTTTTCTAGCGCCTCATCACTTAGACCGTACCAAGCTTGAAGGATTAGGATTTTAAACATTATCAGTGGCGGATAACTGGGTGCACCCCTAATAGAAGAATACAAGTTCGAAAGTGTTTGTTCTATCTCGTTCCAGTTGATGATGTTGTGTACATCATCAAGTTCTGATAGGGATTTGTGATCTACAACAAGAGAATCTGCAAATGAGTTTTGTTGGGTGTTTTTCCAAGACATTTTTGATATTTTTAAAGTTGTTTTTAGATGGGTGTTATTTTACTAGATTGTTGGGTTTTTAGTTGATTTATGCAAAGGTCTCTTTATATATAAATAAATAGGGGATGTACTATAAGGGCTGTCTTTTTGATCCAAAAAGTAATCATGCACTTTATATTCATAACTTTCTATTTCTATTTTTTTGTTCTTCACAGAGCAACAAGGTAAAGGATTAAAAAAATCTCCCGTCTTATTGCCGCTTCTAATTACTCGTAAATAGTCTAAATTCAGTAAAAAACAAACTCCTTGATTAAAGGTTATTTTTTCAGAATAAATCTCTATGGTCTCATTCTTTATTAGGTTAATCTGTTCATGTTTTTTATTTTCACCGATCCATTTAAAGGGTACATTTATTACATCAGACCATGCAGAGTATTGGTTTCTAATATTTAAAAAATCGCTATAACTATAGTCACAACCAAACTCTTCCTTCCAGTTCACACTTTGAATAGTTTTATGTATCTCTTTATCTGGTATATGCTTTTTGCCTTGTTGTGTAATTTTATAAAGTGTTTTAAGCTCTAACCCTTCATAAAAATATTGCAATGCCTTCCATCCTATTTCCCATTGCTGTTGTAGTATTTTGAGAATTTTATCGTTATCTCTAGTGAACTCGTCGCTAACACATATGTATGTTTTTTCCTTATATTTAAGCATTTTTTAATTTATCCAAATAGTCAGCCCACTCTTGCATCATTGTCACACGTTCGACTAAGTATTGAGCATGGTTATAAGCAGCCTTTACTTTATTTTTTTCTGCATGTGCTAATTGACGTTCGATAACACCACCTCTAAACCCAAGCTCATGAAGTCTAGTTGAGGCCATATGTCTGAATCCATGGGTTGTAAACTCATCTTTACCCAGTCCCAATCGTCTAATGCCAGCCCTTAAACTTTCAGGCGAGATGGAAGTGCTTTTATCACGAATACTTGGAAATACAAACTCACTATTAGATTTAATGCTCTTAATTTTTTGCAATAAAGCAACAACTTGATGAGGCAATGGAACTAGGTGCACTGTACCCATTTTCATACGTTTTGCACCTATTCTAATCATTCTGTCATTAAAGTCTATTTCATCCCACCTAAGACCAGCTAACTCATTTGGGCGTAAAAACAAATAAGGCGCTATCTTTAAAGAAAATGCAATTTGATAACTACCTTGATAATCATCAAGCATTCGCAAAAGTCCTCCAATTTCTTTAGGATCTGTAATGGTTGCGTAGTGTTTAACTTTTGGTTTTTGAAAAATATCGCTAGGTAAGTCTCTAGTTGGGTCTCGCTCCACTATTCCAAGACCAACACAATAACGAAAAACTCGGCTTGTGTGGCTTCTAACTTTTTGCAAGGTTTCAAGCGCACCTATCTTTTCAATAGTTTTAAATACTGCTAGCAATTCTTGTGGCGTTATTTCACCAATTGCTTTATTGCCGATATGAGGAAATAAATAACGCTCCCCTTGCTGCCCCACCTTCCTTATGTGTCTTGCACTCCAATTATTGCTATTTTGAGCGTGCCACTCATAAAACATATCACCAAAAGTTCTTTTTTCCTGCTCTTGCTTTAACAGCTGAAGCTTTTTCTGGGCTTTTGCGACCCTTGGATTAATGCCTTGAATTAACAACTTCCTAAAGCCATCCCTAATACTCCTCGCCTCAGCTAAACTAATCAAGGGATACGGACCTAATGAAATCATTGTCGCCTGGTCATTAAATCGATAACGATACCTCCAATGCTTTACACCTTTAGGTGTTACTTCTAAAGCCAAGCCGTTTGTATCAGCAATGCGATATACATGGCTCTTCGCTTTACAGCTCTTTATTTTTTGATCAGTAAGCATAAACGTATAAAATGTGAGTAGAATTAAATAATTTATAAGAGCGTTTCCAGCTTATACTTTTATTTTACTCACTTTACTAATCTTTTTCAGTATAACTTGATATAACTTAGTATATTTTAAAAAGAGAAAATACTAGTAAAATAGCTTGTATACAGGCGTAAAAAAAGGCTATCTAATGATAACCTGATTTTATAGATGGTGCCGAAGGCCGGACTCGAACTGGCGACCTACTGATTACAAATCAGTTGCACTACCAACTGTGCTACTTCGGCGTTAAAGGGGAGATTATACCTACAAAGCCTAATAAATATTTTTTAAAAAATTATCTTCTAAATAATTTATTTCGGATTAAAAAAATTTACGTAGAGGTTGCTAAATACCTTATTTAACAGCAACACCGCCACCTAATTGGTGCACATAAACAGCAAGTTTTTTAATTTGAACAGCATCAATAACACTTGAGTGACTAAATGCTGGCATAACAGCATCTTGCGTCAATGAATCATTTGCTTGACCTACACCATGTAAGATTGTACGCACAATTGATGCATGTTGATCGTCTGCTTTAAAGCGATAAATGCCATCACTTAAATTAGCACTACCTAACAACTGATTGCCTTTCATATCAGGACCATGACAAGCAATACAGCCTTTATTCATATATAAATCTTTAGAGGTTGGATCAGGATTGCCATTTTTGCCCTTACCCGTTTCAATTAAAAAAGTAGCCAATGTACTTGCACCAGCATCTGAAATACCCAACATACGCGCTGGCATATTTCCTTTTCGACCATTAGTAATGGTTGCGCTAATTTGTGATAACTTACCACCATACAGCCAATCATCATCAGCTAGAATAGGAAAGCCTGTATTGCCCTGACCAGCGGCGCCATGGCAAGCTGCACAATTATCACCAAATAGAACCTTGGCTGTTTTGATGGCGTAGGTTCTTAACTCATCATCAAGTACAATTTCTTCTAATGATTTTTCAGCAATAGCTTTCTCAGTGCCGGCAAATTTTTTTTCACGATAAGCCTCTAATTGAGCAACGCCTTCGTTCATTTCACTAATTTGCGTCCAATTGGCAAAGCCTTTGTTGTGCTCACCGAACCAAGGAATGGTTGGGTAGTAAAGTGTGTAAACCACAATAGCAAGTGTGCCAATATACAAGGACAACATGTACCATCTTGGCGGACGATTATTTAACTCTCTAATGTCGTTTTCTTCATCCCAAAAATGCCCTGTATTGTTCTCACCTGGAAATGGATTCTTATGTTTACTCATTGTCTTTTCTCCTCTTAACTCAATCTTTGTCATTTACAAAGTTGCGCAAGTCTTCAAATTTTTGCTTATTTTTTGGCCTAAAAGCATAAAAATAAGCAATCGCTAATAACACAAATATAATAATCGCCACAATGGCGCCAATTTTGTCAACTAAGGTCATTACTCTCTGTAAGTAACGCCGTTTTCAAATTTAATCATATTACCTAATGATTGCAAATAAGCCACCATTGCATCCATTTCACTCTTGCCTTCAACGGTAGCTGGCGCTTGTGTAATATCTGCCTGCGTATAAGGCACACCGACTTTGGACAAGCCACTCATGTGTGTGGCAATTGTTTTGCCATCAACCAAAGCGCTTTCTAAGAAGCGATATTTTGGCATGACTGACTCTGGCACAACCGCTTGTGGATGACGTAAATGCAAAATATGCCATTCGTCAGAATATTTACCGCCAACGCGCGCTAAATCAGGACCTGTTCTTTTAGAGCCCCACTGAAATGGGTGGTCATATTTTGACTCCACCGCTAAAGAGAAGTGACCGTAACGCTCTTTTTCATCTCTAAATGGTCGTATCATTTGCGAATGACATAAATAACAACCCTCACGCTGATAAATATCACGACCTGCTAATTCTAAAGCGGTTAAAGGTCTTACACCATCACCAGGCTTCCAATCAGACAGCGCTTGACCTTCAGAACGAAGCCATAATAAACTTTTTGTGCTACCGTCAGTTGCAATCACTTCGTCTTTGATTGCTTCAGGATTGGTAAACAAAGGAACAATTTCTACGATGCCTGCTAATGACACTGATAGTGCCATAAACAAATACATACCAAAAATATTTTTTTCTAGCTTAACCTGTAAACTTTCTCTTACGTTTTTATTTGCCATAGTCCGCTCCCTCTTTATGCGTTAGCCGTTTGACCAGCACCTGATCTACGAATGGTCGTCACAATATTAATTAACATGATAATTGCACCTACTAATACCAATGCACCACCTGCGGCTCTCATGACATAATAAGGATGCATGGCCGACACTGACTCGGCAAACGTATAAGCCAATGTACCATATTCATCATACGCTCTCCACATTAAGCCTTGCATGATGCCTGATATCCACATTGCCACAATATAAACCACCGTGCCAATTGTATGTACCCAAAAGTGAATGCCTAAGAGTTTTTGAGACATTTTCACGTTATAGATTTTTTCAATCATATGATACATCGCACCTGCTGCTACCATAATATTCCAGCCCAATGCGCCAGAATGCACATGACCAATCGTCCAGTCTGTGTAATGCGACAAAGCATTAACTGTCTTTGCTGCCATCACCGGACCTTCAAATGTACTCATGGCATAGAATGCTAAAGACATAATCAAGAAGCGCAAGATGTAGTCTTCGCGCAAACGATCCCAAGCGCCTGACAACGTCAAGATGCCATTAAGTGCGCCACCCCATGATGGAATAATCATGGCTAATGAAATTGTTGCGCCCAATGAGCCCGCCCAATCTGGTAATGCTGTATATTGAAGGTGATGCGCACCTAGCCATACATAACCAAACATCAATGCCCAAAAATGAATCACTGATAAGCGATAAGAATATACGGGGCGCTGCGCTTGTTTTGGTACAAAATAATACATAATGCCTAAGAAACCTGCTGTTAAGAAAAAACCAACAGCATTATGCCCCCACCACCACTGAATCATTGCATCTTGAACACCAGAGAAAATTGAATAGGATTTGAAAGCACTTACTGGAATGGATAAATTATTAACCACATGAAGATAAGTAACCATGACCATCATGCCCATAAAAAACCAATTAGCCACATAAACGTGCGGCACTTTATTGCGATCACGAATATGAATGGTCATAATAAAGTTATATAAATAAGTAGCCCATGACAGGGTAATTAAAATATCAATCGGCCATTCTAATTCTGCATACTCTTTGGATTGGGTTAAGCCTAAAGGCAGTGTAATGACCGCTAAAACAATCACAGTATTCCATGACCAGAACGTAAACCAAGCCATTTTATTGGACCAAAGTCGGGTTTGGTTAGTGCGCTGTACAATATAAAAAGCGGATGCCATCAGCGCTGAACCACCAAAAGCAAAAATAACAGCGTTGGTGTGCAGGGGTCTTAATCGACCAAACTGGAAATAAGGTAAGTCTGTGCCTAAATCATTAAGAAAAGGAAAGGCTAGTTCAAAGGCAATGTATACACCAAGCAGTGTACCTACTACCAAGTAAACAGATGCCATAATGGCAAACCATTTAACAACGTCCAAATCATACTTTTCTGTTAAATTCATCAATAGTCCTCTTTGTTTTTAGTTAATATCCTGATTCTTTAATAAAAGAAATAGGTTTGAATTCTACACTAGCTCCTATGATACAGTCAACCGTACCATGGTTTCTTGATATAAATCAATTTTCTTATTTTTTTATCAACAGTTTTGTTTTAGGTTTTTCTAATCATCCCTGTTTATGCAAAGGTCTCTTGTGGTTATAAAAATAAACATAACTCTCTACATTTTGCACAACTTCATAATGGTTTACAAAACCTTGACAGGCGATATACAGCGGTCTATGTGGATAATTTAATCTTTCAGTCTTTAGTCTTTTAAAAAAAATTGCTTCATGGCTGTATTGTCCATTGCATTTTGTGCCAATTGAGCGTTAGGTTGTTTTAATAAAGTCCAACCAGCTGGCCTGTCTAGATGCTAAATTAAGGATGCTGGATAAACAATTACAGCCTTAATAAGTTTTAATATGGGTAATACCAATCATCTAATGAGTATTACTTGTTTGTTGATTAAAATCACGATTAAGAAGGTTGCCTCTTTTATGTAACTTGTCAGTATTAGAGCAATAATGGCGTTTTTTAAGTTGTATAGCTTTAATATTAGCCTTGTTCGTCTTGGTAGTTATATTACTCACTGATTGTCCGTGGCGAACAAGACTGTTGCCTTTTTATGTTTGATATTGTAAGGCTTTTGTGTCCAAGTTTTTCAAGCCACTACACTAATAATGTACTTAAAAACCAAGTATTATAGCCTGACCTCTATGCCGTTTTCTTGCATGGCTTGTTTGGCTTGTTGTATCGTATATTCACCAAAATGAAAAATACTGGCCGCCAACACTGCATCAGCATTACCTTTTAATACACCTTCAGATAAATGTTCTAAATTACCCACGCCACCAGAAGCAATAACGGGTACACCCACCGCATTAGAAACAGCTTTAGTGAGTAGCAAATCAAATCCTGTCTTAACGCCATCACAATCCATTGAGGTAAGCAACACCTCGCCAGCACCATGGTCACCTTGAGTCATTTTAACCGCCCACTCAATAGCATCAACACCCGTTGGCCTGCGCCCGCCGTGAGTAAAAATTTCCCATTTTAATGGACGCTCAGCCACTCTTTTGGCATCAATTGCAATCACAATGCATTGCGAACCAAACTCTTCACTTAACTGGTTGATTAAACCAGGGTCAAAAATAGCAGCAGAATTAACAGCAACTTTATCCGCGCCTGCATTTAGCATCGCGCGCACATCAGCCGACTTACGAATGCCACCACCCACAGTTAGCGGGATAAACACTTGTTCGGCAATCGCCTCAACCATATGTATCATGGTATTTCTACCCTCAATTGATGCGGTAATGTCTAAAAAAGTAATCTCATCAGCACCTTCAAGGTCATAACGCTTAGCCACTTCAACTGGATCGCCAGCATCTTTAATGTCAACAAACTTAGTGCCTTTAACCACGCGACCATTACGCACATCAAGACAAGGAATAATTCTTTTTGCTAAACTCATAAGGATAAATTTTACCGCACGCACCAACTCTATATTAACTGTGTTTACTGATTGCCTGCAATGCTATGGGTATAATCTAACTTTGTTATGAGCACGCTTAAACACATCGCAATTATCATGGACGGCAATGGTCGTTGGGCATCAAAACGTTCTTTACCCCGTATTCTAGGACACCAACAAGGGATTAAAGCGGTGCGTGGTGTTGTTAAGGCTTGTGCAATGCGCGGTATTAAAACACTTACTTTGTTTGCTTTTAGTAGCGAGAATAAAAATCGTGCGGCTGAAGAGGTTTCTTTGTTATTTAAATTATTTCTTGGCGTGCTTAAACAAGAAGTTAAAAAACTCAATAAACACAATATCAGACTAAAAATAATTGGTGATATGTCCTTATTTCCTGCCAAAATCCAACAAACAGCACTTGATGCACAGGCACTACTTGCTAGCAATACTGGTCTAACGCTAGTGGTTGCAGCTAATTATGGTGGTCAATGGGACATTGTTCAGGCAGCAACTAAAATGGCCAAAGCAACTATTGCTGGCGACATAGAAGCCAGTGATATTAACATAGATAGTTTTTCACAATATCTGTCATTAGCTGATGAGCCAACTGTTGATTTGTTAATTCGCACCAGTGGCGAACTTAGAATTAGTAATTTTTTATTGTGGGATGTTGCTTATAGTGAGTTTTATTTCACAGAAACGCTATGGCCAGATTTTAACGAGTCTGAACTAATGAAAGCCATCACCAGTTTTAATAATCGTAATCGACGTTTTGGCACAAGACTTTAAGGAAAAATCATGCTAATACAAAGAATCATCACCGCACTCATTTTAGCGCCACTATTTGTTTGGGCAATGTTTGCCATGCCCAGCCATTATTTCACACAATTACTTTTGGTTTTTGTTGCACTTGGCGCATGGGAATTCTCACGTTTAATTAAATTTAAGCGCTTAGTTGCTAGATTGTCATTGGTGATTGGTATTGTTGCATGCGCACTCGTCATTCAAAACAATACTCAATCTATTAAGCTTGTACTTTACTTATCCGTTTTATGGTGGATGGTTAATTTATACTGGGTACTGAACTATCCTAATAAAACCAATCTGTGGTTTAACCCGCTTATTGTTCGTATCACAAGTGGCGTATTGTTATTAGTGCCCATGTGGGTTGCGTTAATTACTTTACAACAGCAATACGGCGCTGAATATTTCTTGCTACTCATGCTGATTATTTGGGGCGCTGATTCTGGCGCTTATTTTACTGGCAAAGCAATTGGTAAACGAAAACTAGCGTCAAAAGTAAGCCCAGGAAAATCAATTGAGGGCGTGATTGGTGGTATTAGTGTTGCCTTAGTGGTTATGATTATGTTTTTACAATATCAAAATATAGCAACCAGTCAATATTTGAGTTATTTACTATTAACCATTGTTGTCGCTAGCGTGTCAGTATTGGGCGATTTGTTTGAAAGCTTATTTAAACGTGTCTCAAACATTAAAGACAGTGGACAAATCTTGCCTGGACATGGTGGCGTTCTAGACCGAATTGACTCCCTCACAGCGGCAGCGCCATTCTTTCTACTGGGGCTTGGCTTAATATGAAAAACATAACCCTGCTCGGTGCGACTGGCTCTATTGGCAAAAGCACCTTGTCGGTAGTGGATTTACACCCTGATAAATTTAATATTTTTGCTCTAAGTGCCAATACCAACTGGCAACAAATGCTTGATTTATGTAACAAATACCAGCCTAATTATGCGGTCATGGTAGATGAGCAATCTGCTGAAAAACTATCAAACGTTATTACCACTGATACCCAAATACTTAGTGGCGCTCAAGCGTTAGATAAAGTTGCCGCCCATCAAGACACCGACCTTGTTATGGCCGCTATTGTGGGCGCTGCTGGTATGTCCTCAGCATTGTGTAGCGCCAAAGCGGGCAAGCGCATTATGCTTGCAAACAAAGAATCGTTGGTATTGGCAGGCGATATTTTTATGAAAGCAGTGAAAGAATTTAATGCCGAACTAATTCCTGTTGATTCAGAACACAGTGCAATTTTCCAGTGCTTAAAAAGTGGCAAAGCGGGTCTAAATAAAATCCAACTAACCGCCAGTGGTGGTCCGTTTTTGCGCACACCGATTAGCAAACTTAAATCCATCACCCCGGATCAGGCCTGCGCACATCCAAACTGGTCAATGGGGCGTAAGATTTCGGTTGATTCTGCCACCATGATGAACAAAGGGCTGGAAGTGATTGAGGCGCATTACTTATTTTCACTCAGACCAGAACAAATTGATGTGTTGGTACACCCACAAAGCATTGTGCATTCATCAGTCTATTATGAAGATGGCTCAACGCTATCCCAATTAGGCAATCCGGATATGCGTAGCGTCATCTCATATGCCATGAGTTATCCACAACGTATTAACTCTGGCGTTGCCGCACTTGACTTGACTAGTATTCCTGTCTTAGAGTTTTACCAACCAGATTTTGAAAAATTTACTTGCCTTAAACTGGCTTTTGAAGCGCTAAGCAAGGGTGGCAATGCTATGGGCACTATGAATGCAGCTAATGAAATTGCAGTTG
Organism: Candidatus Ruthturnera sp. Tsphm01; assembly: GCA_030142985.1. GTDB lineage: Bacteria > Pseudomonadota > Gammaproteobacteria > PS1 > Pseudothioglobaceae > Ruthia. The sequence goes on from CP125320.1 coordinate 1,158,179, forward strand.
AGAATTTTCTTAACCATCAAATCGGTTTTTTAGATATACCAAAAATTATTGACCAAACGTTAAGTATCATGAAACACACAACGCTCAACTCTTTAGAAGAGGTTGTTAATAATGACCTTGTTGCCCGTGAAATGACCCGTGAAATCATCAAGCAATATGGGTAAGATCTATACAAGTATATTGCTGATATTGATGTTTTTTAGCACGGTATCTGCTTATGCTGGCAACAACACACATCACTTTGTTGTTAAACGCGGTGACTCACTAAGCCAATATTTTTCCAAGCTTGGATTGTCTAATCGATTGCTTGTCAATCTGCTTTTTGCCAATAAAAACAACAAAAAACTCAACCGGCTTACTATTGGTCATAAACTAACCATTAGGCTGCATAATAATCGACAATTCAAGTCTCTAACTTATCAGTTAAATCGTAAAATCAGCCTAAACATTGTGCTTAACGGTCATTACTTTTCCACCATTTTTAACAGACAATCCAAACAAATGCCTAGTGGCTTGTCCACAACAGTGGTTAATATTAATCACTCCTTTGGCATTGATGCACAAAAATCAGGGGTTGGTTTTAGTACTATCAACCTTATTGTTAAAGTATTTTCATGGCAATTAAACTTTAATACCGACCTTAAAAAAGGCGATCGATTTATCATTATTAATGACTTTGGTGAGAAGCCAGCAGCTATCATTTATCAAAGCATTGTCAAAAATAAATCCATTGAAGCATTTGCTTATAAAAACAAACATGGACATGTTGATTACTTTAACCGCTTTGGTCATTCTCTGAGCGCCTCTTTTTTAAGAGCGCCTTTAAAATACAAACGAGTTAGCTCCAAATTTCAACTCAGGCGCTACCACCCAATCTTAAAAACTTGGCGTCCCCATCGAGCCATTGATTATGCGGCTAGCTACGGTACGCCTGTTTATTCTACTGCCAATGGCGTAATCACTACTAAAGGCAGGAAAGGCGCACTTGGCAAGGCTATCATCATTCAACATGGTTTTGATTATACCACTGTTTATGCACATCTATCAAAATATGCCAAGAACCTATACAAAGGTAAAAAGGTTAAAAAAGGTCAAATAATTGGCTATGTAGGCTCAACAGGCCGTTCAACAGGTGCACACTTGCATTATGAGCTACATTACAAAGGCAAAAGAAGAAATCCGCTCACTTATAAACTGCCCATACAAAAGAGCATTAGTTATGCCAATTTGCAGGATTTTAAAGCCAAGGTTAGTAATATTTTAACTAGTTTGTAGTTTGGGTGTCAATCCAAATACGCCAACTGGGCGGATTAAGGTCAGATAAATAGCCCAATTTTATGTATTGCTTTTGATATGCCTGTGCGCCTGCAACATGATTTAATATTGCAAACGTAATTAACGCATCAATATAGCGTACTTTTTTAGTGCCTGGCACTAGCGACTCATTACGAATAATAGCGGCCATTAATGCAGATTTTGCATTACCGTGTACTTTAAAGGACTCCTCAAATAAATTTAATGCCAAAAATTCATTTTTAATAAAACCATCACTACCATCAAGCAAATTTAAGGCGTACTCATACAAGGCGGGGTCGTAACTTCTTCGCACCAATTTAATCAAAATCTCATTGGCTTCACGTTCTAAAGGGGCGTATCCCATCAACTTGCTGCCGTATCGAACTTGTCTTGAAATCTCATACATGGCATCAAAATCGCCCAAATCAAAAGCGCCTTTTAATAATAAAGACTGCCCCCTTAATGCCACATTACGCGAACCAATCTCATGGCCAACTTTGATAAGCCGTAACGCGCCTTCTGACAGCGTTGAGGCAATTGCCGAATGCTGCACAAGTGCGCAAATAATGAGAATTTTTCTTAGCATCATAACTTGACTATTATTTTACCATGGCTTAAGTTATCATAATTTACAAGCCTAGCCATACAATTGATTAAAATAACACTTAAATTATGCACACGTAAACTCATGGGAACACTATTTAGCACAAGCCTAAGCCTGCCACTGATTCAAAAAGGCAAAGTTAGAGATATTTATAACATTGACGATAAACGCATGTTGATTGTTACCACTGATCGACTCAGCGCTTTTGATGTTGTTTTTGATGACCCTATTGCCAACAAAGGTGCCATCTTAACCGAGATGGCAAATTTTTGGTTTGAAAAAACTAGGCATATCATTCCTAATCACTTAACTTTTGAGCCACTTGATAGCGTTTTAAATACCAAAGAGGCGGCTCTAATTAAAGATCGTGGCATTATTGTTAAAAAACTCAAACCCCTTGCTGTTGAGGCTATTGTTCGTGGCTATATTATTGGCTCTGGCTGGAAAGACTACCAACAAATAGGTAAGATTTGTGGCATCAAACTACCCGCCAACCTACAACTAGCCGAAAAGTTGCCTAAGGCACTCTACACCCCTTCCACAAAAGCAGATTTAGGCGAACATGATGCTAATATTAATTTTGATAAAACGGTTGAAATTTTGGGTCAAAATCTGGCTGAACAAGTCAAGCAAGCAAGCCTTAAAATTTATCAATTTGCTGCTGATTATGCTTTAGAGCGTGGCATTATTATCGCTGATACCAAGTTTGAATTTGGGCTGGATGAGCATAACCAATTAACCTTAATGGATGAAGTGCTAACGCCCGATTCATCACGCTTTTGGTCAAAAACTGATTATCAAGTAGGCGCTAGCCCCAAAAGTTTTGACAAGCAAATTGTGCGTGATTATTTAGAAACGCTAGATTGGGACAAGACTCCACCTGCGCCAATACTACCCCAATCCATTATTCAACAAACCGCTGACAAATACAAAGAAGTTAAGCAACGATTAATGCAAAATTAAAAACCATGCAAATTAATGGACTTATTGCAAAAATGCACACCCACTTGAATAGTGGCGTGGCACAGTATCAGCTGCCAATGGGTGATAAATTGCTAACTATGAATGATTTGGTGGGCGAGCAAATCAGTCTTGAATTTGATGGTGAAATTGTTTGCTCAAATTGTAAAAAACGCACCAATAAAAGCTATTCTCAAGGATTTTGCTATCCTTGTTGTCGGCATTTAGCTCGGTGTGATTTGTGTATTATGAAGCCTGAAACTTGCCATCATCACCTTGGCACTTGCCGTGAATTGCAATGGGGGCTGGATAATTGCTTTAATCCGCACGTTGTTTATTTAGCCAATTCGTCTGGGGCAAAGGTTGGCATTACTCGCAAAAGCAACATTCCTAGCCGTTGGATTGATCAAGGCGCAATCGCTGCACTGCCAATACTTGAGGTGAATAATCGGCTCAAATCAGGGCAAATTGAAGTGGCACTTAAGGATTATGTTAGTGATAAAACCAACTGGCGAAAAATGCTTAAAAATGAGGTGGGGTATGTCAACCTAGGCGCAACGCGCGATGATTTGCTTAAAAAAATAACTCACTTGATTGATGATTTAAACGCAATCGTACTAGATAATGAGGTTTTGGAAATTAATTACCCTGTGGTAGAATACCCTAGCAAAATTAACTCATTAAATTTTGATAAAATCCCTAAAATTGAAGGCGTTTTGCAAGGCATTAAAGGACAATACTTACTGCTTGACACAGGCGTGCTAAACATTAGAAAATTTAACTCGTATCATATTACACTAACTTATTAGGAAAATAAACATGGCGGATTTAGAAATACAAGATTTAGAAACTGGCACAGGCGCTACTTGCAAAATGGGTGATTTTGTCTCAATGCACTATACTGGTTGGCTCACTAATGGTAAAAAATTTGACTCTAGCATCGATAGAAACGAACCCTTTGACTTTAAACTTGGTGTTGGGCAAGTAATTCCTGGCTGGGATCAGGGTGTTGATGGTATGTGTGTTGGTGGCAAGCGTAAACTCACCATCCCCTCAAAACTTGCCTATGGTGAGATGGGTGCAGGCGATCTTATTCCACCAAGTGCCACGCTGGTTTTTGAAGTTGAATTATTAGCCATTCAATAATTTATCCTAAACTAACACAAACCAAACAACAATGAACGATGACTTTCCACGAATAAAAAGACTACCCGCTTATATCTTTGCGGTTACTAACGAGTTAAAGGCCAAGGCGCGTACTCGTGGTGAAGATATTATTGACTTTGGTATGGGCAATCCTGACCAACCAACGCCTGATCATATTGTTGAAAAACTGGTAGAAGCAGCACGACGTAAAGACACGCATCGTTACTCTACTTCTCGTGGCATTCCACGATTACGCAAAGCCATTGCCAATTGGTATAAAAGGCGCTTTGATGTTGATATTGACCCAGAAACTGAGGCCATTGTTACCATTGGCTCTAAAGAGGGGCTGTCTAATTTAGCACAGGCTGTTGTGGGCAGTGGTGATACGGTATTAGTGCCTAACCCTGCTTATCCTATTCATCCGTATGGATTTGTGATTGCAGGTGCAGATATTCAGCACGTGCCTTGTGGCCCAGATGATGATTTCTTAGCAGAATTAGAACGTTCTATTAAAAACACTTGGCCAAAACCAAAAATGCTGGTTTTAAATTATCCGTCTAATCCAACCACACAATGTGCTGAATTGGATTTTTTTGAAAAAGTCATCAAAATTGCCAAAGAGCATGAAATTTGGGTGGTGCAGGATTTAGCTTATGCAGACATTGTATTTGATGGCTATGTGGCGCCCAGTATTCTGCAAGTAGAAGGCGCTAAAGAGATTGCTGTTGAGTTTTTCTCGTTGTCAAAAAGCTACAACATGCCTGGCTGGCGTGTGGGCTTTATGGTGGGCAATCCGACCTTGATAAGTGCACTTGCCAAAATTAAATCTTATCTGGATTATGGTATGTTCACTCCCATTCAAGTTGCTGCTATTGAGGCATTAGAAGGCGATCAAAGTTGTGTGAAAGAAATATCTGGCATGTACCAAGACAGACGCAATGTGCTTTGTGGTGGTTTAAGGTCAATTGGCTGGGTGGTGACACCACCTAAAGCCACGATGTTTGTTTGGGCAAAAATTCCTGAATTTTATCAGCATATGGGCTCGCTAGAATTTACCAAAAAACTACTAAAAATCGCAAAAGTTGGCGTGTCACCCGGTATTGGCTTTGGCAGTTATGGTGATCAATATGTGCGTTTTGGTCTGATTGAAAACGAACATCGAACCCGCCAAGCGATTCGAGGTATTCGCGAGATGTTTAAACAAGATGGCTTGTTATAAAAACGAATTTAATGCAAACTCAAAATCATGAAACTATCATCCAGCGAATTCAAAAACTCTAATCACAAACGCTTAACGCTATTAGGCATGTCAGGTGTTGGAAAAACACACTTAGCAAAACTCCTTAGTCGCCAGGGTAAATACTTCCATTATTCTAGCGATTATCGCATTGGTGCTGAATATTTGAGCGATAAAATTTTAGACAACATCAAAAACCATGTTAGACAAGACAAGCGGCTTAAGAGCCTGCTGGATAATGAGTCTATCAGCATCCAAAATCATATTACCTTTGATAATTTGTCATCAGTATCTGCTTTTTTGGGCAAGGCTGGCAATCCTGAGCTGGGTGGCACGCCCATTGATACTTTTGTTGCCCGTCAAATAATGCACTTAAATGCAGAAACTAAAGCCATGCTTGATGTGCCACAATTTATACAAAGAGCCAGAACACAAGGGTTTAATCATTTTATTAATGATACAGGTGGTAGTCTATGTGAATTGGATGATAAACAGGTATACCAAACTCTGGCTGACAATACAGTGGTTCTTTACATTAAAGCCAGTAAAATTAACGAAGTTGCTTTGATTGAGCGTGCACAAACACACCCAAAACCTTTGTATTATCAGGCGGGCTTTCTGAAACAACAACTAGAGATTTACTTACAAAAAAATCAGCTAATTTATGTCGCACAAATCGACCCAAACGAGTTTGCGCGCTGGGTGTTTCCACGCCTGCTTGAACATCGTAAACCAAAATATGAATCCATCGCTAAAAAATATGGCCACACCATTGACAGCGAGAGCTTGTATCAGTGCAAGAGTGCTGACGAGGTCTTTGAACTTATTTATGGAGCAATGAACTAATGCCACTAATTGCACATTCAGATTTGCCTTCTTTTTCGCGCCTAAAAGACGAGGGTGAAACCATTCTATCAAAAGACAGGGCAAATAATCAAATCATTCGTGAATTACACATCGGCTTATTAAATATGATGCCAGATGCCGCGCTTGAAGCAACCGAGCGCCAATTTTTTCGCCTTGTTGGGCATTCTAATCAAATTGCACAATTTTATCTGCATCCATTTACACTAAAGTCAATCAAGCGTGGCAAAAAAATAAGCAAGCACATTAAGCAATATTATCAAACTTTCGAAGACATTAAAACTCAAGGGCTTGATGCGCTGATTATTACAGGCGCACATATTGAGCAAGCAGATTTGCAAAAAGCGCCTTTCTATGAAGAATTAGAAGAAGTGGTTGACTGGTCGTACGCTCATGTTACTTCAACACTATGCTCGTGTTTGGCAACGCACGCTGTCTTGGAGTTTAGATATGGACAAAAACGCCAAGCTATTGGCGAAAAATGTTGGGGTCTATTTCCACACCAAGTACTAGACCGACAACACCCTTTAATGAATGGCGTAAATACACGCTTTGATGTACCACATTCTCGCTTTAATGAAATTTCAAAAGCGCAATTTGATGCTGCTGGGGTTAAAATTTTGGTTGGAAGCAAAATCGGTGCACACTTAGGCGTTAGCGAAGACTTATTAAGAATTGTATTTTTTCAAGGTCACCCAGAATACGACACCATTAGCCTATTAAAAGAATACAAACGCGATATTGTTGCTTATTTAGAAAAAACACGGAATGAATATCCGCCCTTTCCTGAGCACTATTTAACCGAACAAAGCAAAGCCATTCTTAATGAGTATAAGTCCAAGCTTTTGTCCGCAGAGTTTGGTATTGCGGACTTCCCTGAACAACTAATTAGCAAAACCTTAAATAACACTTGGGGCAACGCCACTAATGTCATCATTAACAACTGGATTGGTTGTGTTTACCAAACGACCCATGAAGATATTAACAAGCCATTTATGGATGGCATTAATCCACATAACCCACTTAATTTAAAATAGTGCGTCCAATTTCAAGACCACTGCTGAAGTGGTTTGACCGGTTTGGTCGTCACAACCTGCCTTGGCAAACGATACAAGACACGCCAAACAACCCTTATCATGTTTGGCTGAGTGAAATCATGTTGCAGCAAACTCAAGTAACAACAGTTATTGATTATTTTAATAATTTTATTCAGCATTTTCCTACGCCGACCTCTTTAGCCAGCGCTTCTGAAGATGCGGTATTGGCCCAATGGGCAGGCTTGGGGTATTACGCCAGAGCAAGAAACTTACATACAACTGCCAATATCATTATGAACCAATACCAAGGCAATTTTCCAACTGAGTTTAAACAAGTGATTGACTTGCCTGGTGTGGGCGAATCCACAGCAGGCGCTATTTTATCCATTAGCTTTAATCAAAACCACGCCATACTTGATGGCAATGTTAGGCGCGTACTCTCAAGATATCACCAAGTTAAGGGACATTGCGGGCAAAGCAAAACACTTAAAGAACTGTGGCGCTTAGCTAGATATCACACGCCTAATGAGCACAATGCTGACTATACACAAGCCATCATGGATTTGGGCGCAACCCTGTGCACTCAACGTAAACCAGATTGTGAACAGTGCCCAATCCAATCCGATTGCTTGGCACGACAAACCAATACCCAAGACAAATACCCCAACCCAAAGCCAAGGAAGAACAAACCCATCCGTTCAATTGCCATGCTAATTTTTAAAGATGACAAACATAACATCTACTTACAAAAACGCCCAAACAAGGGCGTTTGGGGCGGACTGTGGAGCTTTATAGAGTGCACAGATAATGACAAAGATATTCAGCAAACCATAACTGATTTTCACCCATCAGCTTTGATAGAAAAGAGCCTAGCCACTTTTAAACATAGCTTCACCCACTATCATTTACTGATTCACCCGATACTCATTCACTGTCCAGATGTCAGGGGTGAGTTCAAATCCTTGTCGCAGTTAAATATTGGCGTGCCAAAACCAGTTGATAACATCATCTGCCAATTAGATTAAAATAAGCCTTTATGAAACTCATTCGTGGCTTACAAAACTTAAAATCTCATTTGGGCAGTGTTGTTACTATTGGCAACTTTGATGGTGTACATACAGGGCATCAAAAAATTATTCAAACCTTGGTTAGCAAAGCACAAGCCATGCATTTGCCATCAGTACTTGTTTCGTTTTCACCAACGCCACAACACTTTTTTGGGCATGCGCAAGCCACACTGAGTAGTTTTAAGCAAAAACACGCCCTGCTTACAAGCCTTGGAATAGACGAGCACTTGTTAATTAATTTTAATACGCCATTCTCACAACTCTCTGCTGATGCCTTCATTCAGCAGGTACTACTAGAAAAACTCAATGTCAAGTATTGCTTAGTTGGCGATGATTTTTGTTTTGGTGCCAATCGAACAGGTGATTTTTCCTTATTAAAAGCCTTTAATTTTGAAGTAGAAAAAACACCTACCGTGGTTCACAACTTTGACAGAGTTAGTAGTTCAAAAATTAGACAATCTCTTAGAGAGGGTGATTTTGACCTGACAAATCAGCTATTAGGGCGAGAATTTTCAATCTCAGGTAAAATCATTCACGGCCAAAAACAAGGTAGAGCCATTGGCTTTCCTACAATCAACATTCCCATTAAAAGAAAAATCAGCCCATTATTAGGCGTGTTTGCCGTTAATGTAGCATTAAATGGTGAGATTTACAACGGCGTGTGCAATCTTGGCAAGCGTCCCACAGTTGAAGGTGAAACAATCTTGTTAGAGGTTTTTTTATTTGACTTTAACGGTCAAGTTTATGGTGAAAATGCTAAGGTTGTATTCAAATGCAAAATTCGCGATGAACAAAAATTTGATTCTTTTTCAGCGCTAAAGCAACAAATAAAGTCAGACGTTAAAGATGCCAAAAACTTTTTTTTAACCTCTAAAAGACCTTTGTATAAATATTAATAATCATCAAAACACCACCTTTCACCAACTTGTAAACTTTCTAAAAACACTCTTAGTTCTGCTAGGAGTGGATTTATAAAATTTCCAAGTTGATAAAATTTGTTATTTTTCTAATCATCCCTATTTATACAAAGGTCTCTCTAAATATTAATATTTGCTTACCTGTTGTCTTTTTAAATAAACATTAATGAATTTAGGAGGCACGTTGTAGGAATGTTATTACCCTTATGTTGATTAAACCTTGTAGGTTTGTTGCTTCAAACAAAGTCAGCTAGCCTAATGAATTGGTATAAAAATGCTTAATTTTCTGTTTAGTGTAATTTTTGCCTCATACAGTCCTTTGATAGCCTTATTTAGCGTTTCTCGCCCCATTGGCTCATAAGTCTTTATTAATGCTTATCAGTCTGAAAGATATTACAATATCTGTAAGATACATAATTTTTTCTGTTTATAAAGGAACAGCCTTTACTTGTTAAAATGCAAGCTTCATCAAATTTATCACTGCTTGTTATATTGATAACTAAAACTTTTTTTGTTGGTTGTGATTGGTTAAAACGATAAAAAGATGGTTGGTATTGTCATATGAATTTTTAGGCGTTACTAAGAGCATGACAGCTCTTTGTAACGGAATAAACACTAATTAAACAATTGTAGCAACGATTTGCTTTCTTCAATTCTTTCTAATGCTATTTTTATATCGCTTTTGTCTTACCCATGGCAATAAAAATATCCTCATAAGATACTGGTATTGATGTGCCGTTAGGATTACTCCATTCATCCCAACCGTCAGTAATCGATGGACAAAACTACCACTAGATAGATTGTAAGTTTGTGGTAAAAACATACCATGAGGCATGGAAACAATATTATCAAACGACACTGGCTCGGCATATTTCTCCAGTGAGAGTCTATCTACAAAATAAAGCAACTTTACTAATAAGAGAGTGAGGCGCTACTTGTGGTTTTTTTTTGCTAAAGCTCTTTGAGATAAGCCAAATTTATTTCTTTGTTCAAGCCAAAGCTTACGCAAAGTGGCATGTGCATTTGAATGGATTGATTGTCTAAATTTAACATATCTTATTGTGCCTATTTTTTGGTAGACAATAGAAATTGAAAACACACAAGAATAAGCCACTAATGACAGTTGGTCTGTTTGGCGGTGTTGGCATTATTCACAACACGAAAAAACCAAAAAAGCGTTAAAAAAAGACTGCTACTCCTGGGCTTACTTTAAATAAGTTTCCAGTCAAGTGTTTTGGTTGCCATAAATGGCACAATATCACTATGCGCAAAAGGATAGCTTGCTGGCACGATCCAATCTTGCTTTTTGAGTGTAATGGTCTGCGTATTATGAGACAAATTATAAAAATCTGCGCCGAATTTTGAGGCAAAGCCTTCTAGTTTATCCAGTGCGTTTTGGCGTTCAAAAACCGTTGCATAAAGCTCAATGGCACAATGTGCGGTAAAAATACCAGCACAACCACAAGTAGATTCTTTATCTGTCTTGGCATGTGGTGCAGAATCTGTGCCTAAGAAAAACTTAGTATTGCCGCTAGTTGCAGCGTCTAATAGCGCTAATTGATGCGGATTTTTGCGCTTTAAAACTGGCAAGCAGAAGTAATGTGGCTTGATACCGCCTACCAACATATCATTTCTATTAGCTAAAAGATGGTGTGGTGTAATGGTTGCTGCTATTTTATGATGACTTGCCAAAACAAAATCAACGGCATCTTTGGTGGTAATGTGCTCAAACACGATTTTCAACTCAGGAAAATCACTTGCTACTTGGTTCAACACCTCGTCAATAAACACCGCTTCACGGTCGAAAATATCCACCTCACTACGCGTTACTTCACCGTGTACCAAAAGTGGCATGCCTAATTTTTGCATACTTTCTAGCGTTGGATACAGTTTGGTAATATCGGTCACACCACTATCTGAGTTGGTCGTTGCCCCTGCAGGGTACAGCTTAGCTGCTACAACGTTATTATCAATTGCTTCTTGAATGTCTTTAGGCGTGGTGTTGTCTGTCAAATATAAAACCATTAATGGGTTAAATTTGCTGTCTTTTGGCAGTGCGGATAAAATCTCTTCTTTATAAGCGCGCGCCTGAATAGCGTTAGTCACAGGGGGGGTTAAATTAGGCATAATAATCGCTCTGCCCATTTGCGCCGCTGTCATACCAATAATTGATTTTAATGCTGCGCCTGAACGCACGTGTAAATGCCAGTCGTCTGGTTTGATTAGGGTTATTTGTTGATTGCTCATTTGTTCAAAAAAGTAATTTTAGTATATGGATGTTTGAATATGCTATTAATAAGGTCTTGTAAATAAATTTTAGGACAGTGTCTGTGAATTTTCTGCTTGTATTCTTGTTGTAGGTTTTTAATGTCATTAACCAATATCAAACTATTTTTAGCTGTTTTTGCCACGGCTCTTAGCATAAAAACTACCCGCTCCGACCAGGTATTATCGTCTCGAACACTCTGCAATAGGCGATAGTAACTGTCTTTATTGTGGTTAATATAACGAAATACAGAACAGGTATGTCTAATAGCCTTTGCTGTATTAGGTAAATAATATTAATAATGCGTCCATTGCCGTCATAAAACGGATGGATGCTTTCAAATTGATGATGAATAATTGCCATTTTAATTAGCGGGCCTAGTTTATCCTCTGTATTAATAAATCGCTCTAAATCACGCAACAACTCTGGTAATTGTTCTGGTTCTGGTGGGATGTAAACTGTTTCTTGGGTAGTTTTATTTTTCAAAGTCGTTTTTTAAAATATTAGCAATATATTGCATAATTACGTTCAAAAAAATACTGATTTTAATACATACCACTTATTAAGTGTTCAAAAAATGCAGTTTTTGAACACTTAATAAGTGGGTTTTTTATATTTGGTAAATCGCACCCAGTACTCTTTCGCTCTTAGCGCCTGTTACTGATGGTAAATTTGACGGCAAACCTGCTAAAGTTCGTTGGGCAAAAAAACCAAACGCAGCGGCTTCTACATAATCTACAAATACGCCCAAATCATTGGTCAATGTAACTTTACTGTCAGGGTTTTGATAAACTAAACGCTCAAACAAAAATAAATTATGCACGCCACCACCACACAAATACACATCTGCCCCTAAGGGAATATTTGCAGAAACGCTCATTACTGTTAACTCTATTAGAGTTCTTTGTACATCTTCAAGTCGTTCAGTATCGTTTAAATGTTGCGACAACCAGTCTAAATTAAAATATTCTGGGCCTGTGCTTTTGGGGTGGTTATGATGGAAGTAATCATCTGTAAGCATTGAGTTTAATAAGGCTTGGATTACCACTCCAGAACGCGACCAAATACCGTCTCGATCATAATCCAATCCTTTGTGCTTTTTTATCCAGTTGTCTAGCAACGTATTGGCAGGACCTGTGTCAAATCCGATTATCTTGCCATTAAAACTGTGGGTGATATTAGCAATACCACCTAAATTAATAATTACACCGTCTTTGCCATTAAGCATATGCTGATGGTAAAGTGGCGTGAGTGGCGCGCCCTGCCCATCAGCAGCCACATCTTGCATGCGAAAATCAGCCACTGTGGTAATATTCGTTTGTTCAGCAATCAATGCACCATGTCCAATTTGCATTGAATACTTGCCACCTTGGTGGAAAATACTTTGCCCATGTGAGCCGATTGCTTTGATATTTTTTGCCTTAAGCCCTGCTTGTTGCAATAATAAATACACTGTATCAGCAAAGCAACTAGCCACTTGAATGTCAACATTAGCCAAATTTTCTAATGAAGTTTTTGAATTTTGGGTAAGTTCTAATAGGCTTTGCTTTAGCTTGTCAGAGTAGGGAAGATAAGCTTGAGTTAGTATTTTCTTACCTGCCCCATTGATAATAACGCCATCAACGCCATCAAGACTGGTGCCTGATATTAAGCCGATGTAGTTATTAGCCATGACACTTTTTATATTTTTTGCCTGAGCCACAAGGACAAGGATCGTTTCGCCCTATTTTTTTCTCTTCTCTTTGATATGTGTTTTGTTGGGCGGCTTCTACTTCAGCGTCATCAACACCTAGCGTTCCAACTTCTTCATGTTGAGCCTGTGCGCCTTCATTGTTTTGCTGTTCAACATCTGAGGCGTTGGTATTTTCATTAATGGTGACACTTGATAGGGATTTAACAATTTCTATATTAATAGTGTCTAGCAGTGAGGTAAACATAGTAAACGATTCACGCTTATATTCTTGTGTTGGATTTTTTTGCGCATAGCCACGCAGATTAACACTTTGGCGTAAATAATCCATGGCCGCCAAATGCTCTTTCCAATAGTGATCAAGAGTTTGTAACATAACTGCTTTTTCAAATTCACGCATGGGCTCAGTGCCAACCATGTCTTCTTTGTGGCTACAAATTGTGCTGAGTCCTTGGATAATTCTTGATTTCAGTTCGTCAATATCAACACCTTCATCAAGCCACTGTTGTAATGGAATATTTGCCGCATAATCTGATTTTAGCGCATTATGCAAACCTTCAACGCTCCAATCCTCTTCCATTAATTCGGTTGAAATATAGTCTGAAAAAAGCACTTCGATGACTTTTTCTCTAATAGAGATAAAGCGGTCTTGAACATCATTGACACTCATCAAATCATCACGCAATTGATAGATAACCTTTCTTTGATCATTGGCAACATCATCATATTCTAAAAGGTGTTTACGTGCATCGTAGTTCATGCCTTCTACTTTTCTTTGGGCGTTTTCAATGGCCCGATTGACCATTTTGTGTTCAATCGCCTCGCCCTTTTCCATGCCTAATCTTTGCATCATAGAGGCCATTTTTTCGCTGGCAAAAATACGCATTAAATTATCTTCTAACGACAAATAAAAACGCGTTGAACCCACATCGCCCTGACGTGCAGCACGACCACGTAATTGATTGTCTACTCGACGTGATTCATTGCGCTCTGTGCCTACAATATGCAAGCCACCTACTTTAATAACATTGTCGTGCTGAATTTTCCAATCGACTTTTTGTTGATCTGTTGCCTCTTCAGGCGGTTTACCACCGAGGACAATATCAGTGCCTCGTCCTGCCATATTGGTCGCAATAGTAACTGCGCCAATGCTACCAGCATTGGCAATAATAATAGCCTCTCGCTTGTGTTGTTTAGCGTTTAAAATTTCGTGTTTGATATTGTTTTTTTCTAATAGGGCGGAAATTAATTCTGAATTTTCAATACTACTAGTACCCACTAAAACTGGCTGCCCAGTTTGCCGACAATTGGCAACATCGAGCGCAATAGCCTCAAACTTTTCTTGCGTTGTTAGATAAATTTGGTCTGATTTGTCTGTGCGTGCAGAAGGTTTGTTAGGTGGAACAATCACGGTTTCCAATCCGTAAATATCTTGGAACTCTACCGCTTCAGTATCGGCAGTGCCTGTCATGCCTGAAAGTGTTGTATAAAGCCTAAAATAGTTCTGAAAAGTAATTGAGGCGAGTGTTTGGTTCTCTTTTTTAATGCTCACCCCTTCTTTGGCTTCAATAGCTTGATGCAACCCTTCTGACCAACGACGACCCGGCATAGTCCTGCCAGTAAATTCATCAACAATCACAACCTCGTCGTCTTGCACAATATAGTCCACATCTTTTTGGAATAAAATATGTGCACGTAATGCTGAATTAATGTGTTGCATTAACAAAATATTGCTTGCATCATAAAGACTAGCACCCCTTGGCAAGGCATCAGCATCAATTAATAAGCGCTCGGCTTTACCATGACCATCGTCAGTCAAAAATACTTGCTTGTGCTTTTCATCAACGGTGTAATCGCCAACCATTTCAATAACCATTTCCTTGCCTTCGCCACTTTCTGTTTGCTTGGTAAAATTAGGAATCATATGATTAATGGCTTGATAAGTTTGCGCATAATCATCTGCTGGGCCAGAAATAATCAAAGGCGTTCTAGCCTCGTCAATTAAAATCGAATCTACCTCATCCACAATGGCAAAATTAAGCGCACGTTGCACCTTTTGCTCAGAAGTAAATGCCATATTATCACGAAGATAATCAAAACCAAGTTCATTATTAGTTGCATAAGCAATGTCACATAAATAAGCAGCTTGTTTGTCTTCATGTGCCATGTTTGAGGTAATAATGCCCACGTTCATGCCTAAAAAATCGAACACTTTGCCCATCCATTGTGCGTCACGAGTTGCTAAGTAATCATTTACAGTGACTATGTGTACACCTTTGCCACTAAGCGCATTAAGATAGGCAGGCAAAGTTGCCACTAACGTTTTACCTTCGCCCGTACCCATCTCTGCGATATTACCATCATTAAGCACTATGCCGCCAATGAGTTGAACATCAAAATGTCTAAGCCCTAGCACTCGTGTTGATGCCTCGCGAATTACAGCAAATGCTTCAACAAGGATTGAATCTAGGGTTTCTTGATTGTTAATTCTGTTTTTAAATTCTTGAGTTTTGGACTTAAGTTGCTCGTCACTAAGCGCTTGCATGTTTGGCTCTAATTCAGTAATTTGACCAACAGTTTTGTATAATACTTTGATGAGTCGATCGTTTCTAGAACCAACAATCTTTGATAAAACTTTATTTATAATACTCATTATAGAATATATTTAAATTAATTTAAAAAAAACTATTTTCTCATAGATATATAAATGTGTCAGTATAAAACTCTAACAAATCTTGCAAATTTTGTGCCCAGTGGTCAACTTGGGCAACTATTTTCCCAAGCAAAGACCTATAACCAAATTAATATTGAACTTGCTAAGCTTTTACCAAGCACACTAAAGCCACTTGAATTGTGCCTAATTAAAGACAACACGGCAATCTTAATAACCCATAATCAAGCCATTGCCTTTAGAGCTCAAAAGCAATTAACGACATTATTAGAACTTTTGACACAAATACCGATTCTTGAGCATATAACACACGTAGAAATCAAAATTAGTATCAACAAACAACACTCATAACAATTATCTATTGCATAAAGCTAATATACATTATAATAATTGGGGTTTAAAAGTTAGATTTTATTTGCGAATATTCAAAATAAAGGACAACCCCTATGTCAGAACAAGAGATAGACTTAAAGAAAAGACGCTTTTTAACGGGCGCTACAAGCGTGGTTGGTGCGGTAGGTGTTGGTTTTGTCTTGGTGCCATTTTTATCGTCATGGATGCCTTCAGCGAGAGCAAAAGCTGCTGGCGCGCCCGTTGATGTTAATATTAGCAAGTTAGATAATGGGCAGTTGGTTAGAGTTTTGTGGCGGAAAAAGCCTGTTTGGATTTTTAAGCGCGACAAAACAACCATTGAAAATTTAGGCACGTTGGACAGTGTCTTAACCGATCCTAATAGCAATGAACTTTCTCAGCAGCCAAAATACACTAAAAATCTTTATCGCTCAATCAATCCTGATATTGCCGTTATTGTTGGCGTTTGCACCCACTTAGGCTGTTCGCCAACCTATAGACCTGAGTTGGGTGCTGCTGATCTTGGCGGGGATTCATGGAAGGGTGGTTTTTACTGCCCTTGTCATGGCTCTAAGTTTGATTTAGCAGGTAGAGTTTATGCGGGCGCTCCTGCACCAACAAATTTAGTTATTCCACCTTATTATTTTGTCGCCGATTCTCTCATTCGAATTGGCATTGACCCAAAAGCATAATCAGGAGAATAGGATGAACAACAATAAAAACTGGATTGACCAAAGATTCCCATTAACCAAGGTTTGGAACGAGCATTTAGCAGAGTATTACACTCCTAGAAATTTTAATTTCTGGTATTTTTTTGGCTCACTAGCTATGTTGGCATTGGTCATGCAGATTGTAACGGGTATTTTCTTAACCATGCACTTTAAGCCTGATGCGGCACATGCCTTTGCTTCAGTTGAATATATTATGCGTGATGTTAACTGGGGTTGGCTCATTCGCTACTTGCATTCAACGGGTGCCTCTGCATTTTTCATTGTTATTTATTTACACATGTATCGTGGTTTGCTTTATGGCTCATACAAAGCCCCGCGCGAGTTAATTTGGATTTTAGGCATGGTACTATATATTGCATTAATGGCAGAAGCCTTTATGGGCTACGTATTGCCATGGGGGCAAATGTCATATTGGGGTGCGCAAGTTATTATCTCTTTATTTGGCTCAATACCCGTATTTGGTCCAGATATCCTAACCTTTATATTGGGCGACTATGCCGTTGGTGACCCTGCGCTAAATCGTTTCTTTTCATTACATGTGATTGCTTTGCCGTTGATTTTAGTTATTTTGGTGTTTTTGCATATTGTGGCATTACACACAGTAGGCTCAAACAATCCAGACGGGATAGAAATTAAGAAAAATAAAGACAAAGACGGTATTCCTAAAGACGGCATTCCGTTTCACCCATACTACAGTGTTAAGGACATTGTAGGCGTGGTGGTATTTTTAATGATTTTCTCAGCTGTTGTGTTTTTTGCTCCAGCAATGAATGGCTATTTCTTAGAAAGTGCTAATTTTGTTGAAGCAAACCCACTTAAAACACCTAGTCACATTGCACCACTTTGGTATTTAACACCTTTTTACTCGGTGTTAAGAGCTATTCCACCTATGTTTGGTTCACAATTTCCAGGCGTTGTTGGTATGTTTGCGGCGTTATTAATTTTAATTGCACTGCCGTGGTTAGACAGATCTAGCGTGAAATCAATTCGCTACCGTTCATGGCCTTACAAGGTTGCTTTAGGCGTCTTTGTTATCAGTTTTGTCGTGCTTGGATACTTAGGTATGCAGCCAGTAACACCAATTAATGCACTACTAGCAAGAGTATTCACAGTCACTTATTTTGGGTTCTTTATTTTAATGCCTTGGTTTACCTCCATTGGAAAAACCAAGCCAGTGCCAACAAGAGTAACGGAGTAAATGATGAAAAAAAAATTACACATAGCACTAACAACAGTCGCAATTTTAATTTTCTCTTTTAATGTCTTTGCATTAACCGAGATTCATATAGACCATGCTAATACTGACATTAATGATAAAAAATCATTACAAAGAGGTGTAAAATTATTTATGAATTACTGCTCTGGCTGTCATTCAATCCAATTCATGCGCTACAATCGTATTGGAAAGGACTTATTCTTAGATGATGTTATTGTTGCTTATGAGAAAGCAAAAGTGGCTATGTTAAATAACCAGCCGCTAAAGCATGATGATTTTATGGCTTTTTCAAGGGCGTTTGACAGTGAAATCACTAGTCTCGACCAAGCTAAAAGTTTTTTTGAAAAAAGCCCTAAAGAAGGAATTAAAGAGAATCTAATAAAAGCTACTGATAAGGTGGTGGGAAAAAACCTAATATTTACCAATGAAAAGGTAGGTTCACTAATCACTTCAGCCATGTCTGTTTCTAATGCTAATCAATGGTTTGGCAGAAACCCAGACTTATCTTTGGTGTCGCGCTCAAAAGGCGTAGATTGGGTATATTCTTACTTACGTGGATTTTATAAAGACGATTCACGTGTGTTTGGTGTAAACAACCATGTACTAAAAAATGCTTCCATGCCAGATGTTTTATGGCAGTTAAAACAAAATAAATCTAGCAAAGAATTTGACCAAGATATCAGAGATATTACCAACTTCCTAGATTATGTTAGTGAGCCAGCTAAGTTAGTACGATTTGACCTTGGTATTAAGGTGCTAGGCTTTTTGTTTGTCTTGTTCATTTTTGCCTATTTACTGAAAAAAGAATACTGGAAAGATGTTAAATACGGCAAATGGCGTGCCAAGGATTAATTTCTAATACAAGTAAAACTTACTCCATATAACAGTGTTTTCAAAGACGCTGTTTTTTATTTTCAAAGACGCTGTTTTTTTTTAAAGGTAATTATTATGTTAACAAAACCCAATCCTGCTTCAACAACACTTTATTCTTCACCACAAGATGTGAAATCCCATGCATTGCGCTTCATTATGGCTGAGAAGAATATTGAAAGAGAGGTGTTAAATTTAAAACTTGAGGAGGTTCCTGAAGAAATTTTAGAACTTAACCCATGCCAATCATTACCTATTTTGTTTGATAGGGGGGTTGTTTTATACGATCTTTCAGTGGTGATGGAATACCTTGATGAGCGCTTCCCATTCCCTCCATTGCTACCTGTGGATCCGATTGAAAAATCGGAGAAAAGATTGCTTATCTTTAGGTTTACTAGGGCACATGGTTGTTGGTTTGAATTGGTGAACACCATTGAATCAGGCAGCAAGAAAGATGCTAGTGAAGCGCGCAAAATTCTAAAAAGCCATCTGATTGAATTGGTGCCTTTATTTGCTTATAAATCTTTTTTTAAGAGTGACAATATGACCATTGTTGATGCCTGTCTAGGTGTTTTATTATGGCGTTTAAAAAAGCTTGACATTGAGTTAGGCGCACCAGGAAGGATTGTTACAGATTATGCAAATAGACTTTTTGCTAGGGATAGTTTTAAAGCAAGCCTAACCGACTGCGAAAAAGAATATAACTAAAAAATAATGACCTTGCTTTCTATAGTGCCCTACTTAATCAAAGCTTATCACACATGGATGGAAGACACTAAACTAACCCCTCATATACTGGTCGATTGCACCTATTTAGGCGTGGTTGTGCCAAAGCAATTCATTCAACAGGATAAAATTGTTCTAAATATTGCCAGCAATGCAACGCATGACTTAGTTATCAATAATGACAACCTTAGTTTTAAAGCAAGATTTTCTAATAAATCAGTTGATATATTTGTGCCTATCAATGCGGTTGCTAGCATTTATGCGAGTGAAAATGGCGAAGGCATGTTTTTTGAAACTGAAGTTAAAGAAACTGAAAAAAAACCAAACTTAACACTACTTGATTAAAGCATTAATAAGATTTTCTTAACTTGGCTCTCAAATACCGCTAAATCACCTTGATTAAACACACTGATATCAATGTTCGTATATTGAGCAATTGCTTGTGCATTTTTTAGCAAATTAGGTTGAACCTGATTCAACACCAACATGCTTATATTAAGCCCACAATGCTGAGCCGCGCCAATACTAAGTAGCGCTTGATTAACCGCACCTAGTTCGTCTTTGATTACTAAAACCACTGGCATATCAAGTGCTTGAATTAAATCACTGTTTAATGCTTGTGTCGCTATTGGAGAAAACAACCCACCCGCCCCCTCAACAACAACAAACTCATCTGCTATACAAGCATCAACCAAATCATCTAGGGCAATCTTTAATCCCAGGGTTTGACTTGCAATCTCTGCGCTACTACATGCCTCAAACTTATATCGGCATATTTTGTCAATTGACTCATTAATATTGCAAGCCTTGGATAATAATAAGGCATCCTTTGGTATTAACTGTCCACTCTGATTTTCACAGTCACTTTCAACTGGTTTTCTAGCATTTACTTTACGAGTATTTGCTAATAACCTAATCAAATGTTGGGCAATAAATGTTTTACCAACATTGGTGCCACTACCACTAATGAATAATCCTTTCATGAATAATAATTTTAACAGCAAAAATGTATAATACCATCCATGCATAATAATTTAAAAACCCAGTTCTGCGGGCTTTCACTAAATTCACCCATTATCCTTTTATCAGGCTGTGTTGGCTTTGGTGAGGAGTATACACGGATTGATGGATTCTCTAATGCTGATGTGGGTGCTGTTTGTCTTAAAGGCACAACCTTAGAGCCACGCCTTGGCAATATCCCTCATCGAGTAACTGAAACACCTAGTGGCATGATTAACGCCATTGGGCTGCAAAATCCTGGTGCTGATGCGGTGATTAACAACATCCTACCAAAATTGAATAAAGCCGAAACTCGTTTTATCATCAACATTTCTGGCTCATCTGTTGAAGAATATGGCGAAATTGCCAAACGCTTTGACGATACAGACATTGATGCGATTGAAATTAACATTTCCTGCCCAAACGTCAAAGAAGGTGGCGTGGCTTTTGGCAATGACCCAGATATGTCTTATCGAGTCGTAGAAATTTGCCGAAAAAACACTACTAAATCCATCATCACTAAATTATCACCCAATCAAACCGACATTGCTTTTGGTGCTCAACGCTGTATTGAAGCAGGTACTGACGGCTTGGCAGTAATTAACACACTTATGGGTATGGCCATTGACACCAAAACCAAAAAGCCAGTCATTGGCAACAATCAAGGCGGTCTATCTGGTCCTGCTATTAAGCCCATCGCTTTGTTAAAAGTACATCAAGTTTATCAAGTCAGTAAACACCATAATGTACCCATCATTGGTCAAGGCGGCATTACCACTGCTAATGATGCAATAGAATTTATCATCGCAGGTGCAGCCACTGTTGGCATAGGTACGGCGTTGTTCTATGACCCGTTAGTGTGTCATAAGATTAATGATGATATTAGTGAATATTTAAATAAAAACAACTTGAATAGTGTTGGTGATTTGGTGGGTACATTAGAGCTCAATTCTGCCATATCGAAACGTGACATCGATTTAGATAAATAAAAACCTTATGAATTTAGAATACGACGCGCAAGAAATTGAGAAACAAGCGCAAAAATATTGGCAAGAAAATAAATCTTTTGAAGTTAGTGAAGACACCTCAAAAGAAAAGTATTACTGTCTGAGTATGTTTCCCTATCCGTCTGGGCGTTTGCACATGGGGCATGTGCGTAATTATAGTATTGGCGATGTGATTTCACGCTATCAAAGAATGCAGGGCAAAAACGTCATGCAGCCGATTGGCTGGGACGGGTTTGGCTTGCCAGCTGAAAACGCCGCATTAAAAAACAAAGTTCCACCAGCTAAGTGGACTTATGAAAATATCGACTATATGAGAAAGCAATTAAGCCAATTGGGCTTTGGCTATGATTGGTCGCGCGAAATTGCCACTTGCCACTCAAAATATTATCGCTGGGAACAGTGGCTATTCATTAAGTTATTTGAAAAAGGCTTGGTGTATAAGAAAGATGCTATTATTAATTGGGATCCTGTTGACCAAACCGTATTGGCAAATGAACAAGTGATTAATGGGCGTGGATGGCGTTCTGATGCGTTGATTGAGAAAAAAGAAATTTCACAATGGTTTATGCGCATCACTGACTATGCCGATGAATTACTTAGTGGTTTAGACAAACTCAATGGTTGGCCAGATGCTGTCAAGACCATGCAAAAAAATTGGATTGGTAAATCTGTTGGTTTAGAGGTTGACTTTCCTAGACGCAATGTTGATTCGCTTAGGGTTTACACCACTCGCCCAGACACACTCATGGGTGTTACTTATTTAGCCATTGCCAGCGAACACCCTATTGCGCTTGAGGTTGGCAAAAACAACCCCCAAGTGCAAGTCTTTATTGACGAGTGTAAAACTCTGCAAACCACCGAAGCAGCGATGGAAACCATGGACAAAAAAGGCATTGATACAGGGCTAAAATGCACGCATCCAATCACAAATGATGACGTGCCTATTTGGATTGCTAATTTTGTCTTAATGGGCTACGGCACAGGCGCGATTATGAGCGTGCCCGCACATGATGAACGGGATTATGAGTTTGCCAAAAAATATGGCATTGCCATCAAACAAGTCATTAATAAAAGTGTAAGCATTGATAAAAACGCCACGACTGATAAAGGCGTGTTGTTTAACTCAGGTGAATTTAACGGCATGGACTTCAACCAAGCCTTTAACAGCATTGCCAAAGCCTTAACAGACAAAAATCTAGGCGGCAAAAAAACCAACTACCGTTTACGGGACTGGGGCGTATCACGCCAACGTTATTGGGGTTGTCCAATCCCCATCATTAATTGCCTAAGTTGTGGGGCGGTGGCAGTGCCTGAAACTGACTTGCCCGTTGTCTTGCCTGAGGAGGTAAGTTTTGATGGTATTGGCTCGCCCATTAAAAAAATGCCAGAATTTTATCAGACCACTTGTCCAAAATGTGGCAAGTCAGCACAGCGAGAAACTGATACTTTCGATACTTTCTTTGAATCATCTTGGTACTTTGCCCGCTATACTTGCAAAGATAATAGCGAAAAAATGCTAGATGAGCGTGCCAACTATTGGCTAGCCAACGGTGGTGTAGACCAATACATTGGCGGTATCGAACATGCAATTTTGCACTTGCTTTATGCTCGATTTTTTAATAAATTATTACGCGACGAAGGTCTTATTAAAAATGATGAGCCTTTTAAGAACTTACTCACCCAAGGCATGGTGCTTAAAGACGGCGCTAAGATGAGCAAATCCAAAGGCAACACTGTTGACCCTGCACAAATGATTGAAAAATATGGTGCTGATACAGTGCGTTTATTCATCTTATTTGCTGCGCCACCAACCCAAGACCTAGAATGGAATGACTCAGGACTAGAGGGCGCACACCGCTTTATTAACAAGGTTTATCGCTTGATTGGGGGCTTTATTCAAGACCATAAAAATCACGCTATTGGCACCTTGGACAATCTTGACAAAGCCCAAAAAGATATACGCCTTAAGACCTATCAAACACTCAGTAAAATTACCGATGATATGAGCCGTAGGTATTTGTTTAATACCGTTATTGCCGCACTTATGGAGCTGTGTAATACCTTGTCTAGGTTTAGTGATACTAGCGAAACCTCTATGGCGCTCCGTCAAGAATCTATTTATATTTTACTTAAAACTCTAAGCCCAATTGCGCCACACCTATGTCATCACTTATGGCAAGAATTGGGCAATACAAAGGCGATTATTAACGAGCCGTGGCCAAATATTGATGAATCTGCACTACTTCAAGACGAAGTGCAAATTATCGTTCAAGTCAACGGCAAATTACGCGCCAAACTGATGCTTAGTGTTGATACCGATAAAGCACAAGCTGAAGTACAAGCATTGGCGAATGAAAATATTGTCAAATTCACCGAAGGCAAAACTGTTGTCAAAGTGATTGTCGTGCTGAATAAGTTGGTTAATATTGTTGTTAAGTAACTGTAAGACCTTTGTTGGGCAATTCTGTTATCATTAGTAAGTTAAGGGTTTACAGCCTCATAACAGTTATGCTGGCTAAGTGATGAATACAATAATTCAACAAAGCAATACGAGGTAAACTAAAAAATAGTAACATTATTATACAGATCAATTATTGAACTTTGCGGCCTAGGTTACGGCAATAATGAAAAAACCTTAAATGATTGGTTGAAAAATAAAACAGAAATAAACATCACAAAATAGGTTAAAAGTGAAGGCATTTATGCAGTGTATGCTTTTCTTGAAAATAAAATAGTTAGTTTTGGTTTATCTACAAACAACGAAGAAATTTTACTTCTTTATGTTTTGACAGAATTTAAAAACAAATATATTGGCAAATCCATAGACCTCTATATTGAAAGACTGTTGTCATATAGGTATTAAAAAGAACATATAAAGAAGCGCTGTAAATTACTGATTTTATTAACACATTTGTCTAATAAATCATGTCAATTCCCAATTTTCACTTATAAAAAACCTGAAATAGAGTTTTTAGAAACTGATATTTTCAGTCATCTTCTGAGCAGGTGTTAAACACCTAACCGCTAAATAAATCCTTTTACAAAGACATCTTTGTGTCTGAATTTTTCAGACCACTACAATAAGTCAGGCAACTTCACCGTTTTATATAATATGGCTGACTAATTAAGTTTTGTGTAAATTTAAGCTGGTTATGGTCTAAATCTTTTATTGGTGCGCGCATTGATTAATTTTGAAAGATATACAGTTTGATCCAGTCACTTTATCACAATAGCCACATAATTCATGACCATTAGTCAATTTTATTTTTTTATTGTCTAGGGCAATGCCGTCTTTTTTAAGTTCTGCCAGCGCTCTTGAGAAAGATTCTGGCCTCATACCTAAATAGGCAGCAGTTAAGGATTTTGAATAAGGCAATTTAAATGTGTTGTTAATTTTGCTGTGTACCAAGCACCAGCCAACTTTTTCTTTGGCAGTTTTTAGTTGCAACACTTCGGTGCTTAGCATAAGGGATTGTACGTTATCAGCTAAAAATTGAATAATGTTAAGTGAAAATTGATGGTTTTCTGCCATTAAATTAGCCACCGCCTCTGCTGGAAAATAAAGCATAGTGGTTTTTTTAACAAAATCTGCGGCCACATCGTAGTTAGGGGAGAAATACATTGGTGAAACAA
This sequence comes from Candidatus Ruthturnera sp. Tsphm01, assembly GCA_030142985.1. Lineage (GTDB taxonomy): Bacteria > Pseudomonadota > Gammaproteobacteria > PS1 > Pseudothioglobaceae > Ruthia. The sequence continues at coordinate 1,183,467 of CP125320.1, forward strand.
CTTCTTTTTTGCTAATAATGCGCAGTACAATCTCATCGCCTCTTTCGTCAATTTTGGTTAGTTTAAATAGCCCCTCATAGTTAATATAAAGTTTAGAATGTTTAGTTGTGTTAAAAACCACCATTTCGCCTTTGTGAAACTGCTTAACCTGCATGGTAGGCAGAAATTTTTTTAAATCTTCTTCTGTTAAGTATTTGAAAATTGGCAGTCTTAATAAGAAATTGTAGTATAGGTTTAGGTGCTTTTTAGCGGGAATCATGGCGTGTATTTTATCATCTAAAGCAATTTTGTTGGTTGTTTAAATCTGCTATAATTTAGAATTGTTACCAGTTCCTTACTTAATTTTGGGAAGCTTTTATTTTTTTTAGATAAGAGTTTTGATTAATATGAGTTTATTTGACCTAGCCTTAATTAAAAAATATGACCGTTTTGGTCCAAGATACACTTCTTATCCAACAGCGAATAACTTTAAAGCACTGACTCAAGATGAATACCAAGCCCAAGTTGTTATTAGTAATATGCGAAAAAATCCTATTTCGTTATATTGCCATATTCCATTTTGCGATACTGTGTGTTTTTATTGTGGTTGTAATAAAATCGTTACCAAGGATAAAACTAAAGCTGAACCTTATTTGGAAAGATTGTTTAAAGAAATTGAGCAGCAGGGCGCATTATTCAACCATTCACGCAAAGTTGAACAAATGCATTTTGGTGGTGGCACGCCAACATTTTTATCCAACGCACAAATCATTCGTTTAAGTGAGAAGCTACAAAGCATATTTAATTTTACTGATGATGGCGAATATTCTATTGAGGTTGATCCTAGAGGGGTTGATGAAGACACAATTAAGGCATTAGCGCAAGCTAGATTTAACCGCATTAGTTTAGGTGTGCAGGATTTTAATGTTGATGTGCAAAAGGCGGTTAATCGCGTTCAGAGTTTTGAACAAACCAAAGCAGTGATGGACTTATCTAGGGCGTACGGGCTTGAATCCATTAGTATTGATTTGATTTATGGACTGCCCAAGCAATCAGTACAAACTTTTGAAACGACACTTGATCAAGTTGCTGAGTTACGCCCTAACCGTATTTCATTGTTTAACTACGCTAACTTACCAGAACTATTTAAACCACAACGCCGTATTGACGTTTTGATGTTGCCATCGGCTGATGAAAAGCTGGCTATTTTTAAATATTCAATGGATTTCTTGTTGAGTCAAGGCTATGTGTATATCGGCATGGACCATTTTTCTTTGCCAGAAGATCCGCTAGCAATTGCGCAAAGTAAAAGGCAACTATATCGAAATTTCCAAGGCTATTCTACTCATGCACAGTGCGATATTATTGGCTTGGGGCTTAGTGCGATTGGGCAGGTGGGGGATGGTTTTTCTCAGAATGAAAAAAACATTGAGAAATATTACCAAAGAATTGATGGGGGTGAATTGCCCATTATTAAGGGTCAAATTATTAATCAAGACGATAAGATTAGGCGTTTGGTGATTATGGATTTGATTTGTCATTTTGAGTTAAGTTTTACTAAAATCGAACAAACTTTTGATATTGTGTTTGAAGATTATTTTGCAGACAGTTTGTTTGGGTTGAGCGAGATGGCTGAGGATGGTTTGCTTGAAATAACAAACCGCTCAATTAAGGTAATGGACAAAGGTCAATTATTGATTCGTAATATTTGCATGGTATTTGATGCATACCTTGCTTTGAGCAAAACACAATTTTCAAAAACTATTTGAGCACATCAAATTCTGGCGCAAGGTTTAGTTTAAAAGCATTTATTTTAATGCTTGGATTGATGGCAACCGAATTAAAGGTAACTAAAATTGTTTGATTCAGTTCATTGTTAAGAGTAATGGCTTGTAGCGTGTTATCTTTGAAGCCAAAACTCAATTGGTTGTCTTGCTGGGTGCTGTACCAATTAATCTGATCTTGTGTGTGTGTGTATTGTGGCATATGGCTGATATTATTAGGCTGATTAACAAGCCAATATAATGGTGTTTGTGCTAGGTCAGTTGTTTGCATTAAACTGGCTTGTTCTAATTCAATATCGACCAGCCACAGTTCAGTATTATTTAACAGTAGTATTTGCTCGTTTGGTATTAGTGTGTGCCAAATAAGTTGTTGTGGGCGTTTAAATAATAAAGCGCCAGAAGTGCTGGCCAACAGTACGCCTGTGCTGCTGTAGGTGCTTTGTGTAAAGTTGGCACTTAAACGCTCAAATGAGTTGAAAAAATTAGAAAATTCGTGGTTACTATTGGAAAAACTAAACCCAGAAAATATAAGTATTAGAGCGCTTAAAATTTTAGTCATCAGTATTAATAGGCTCAGGCGCTAATACTTGGCGGTTGCCAGCATTGTTCATACTGCTAACCACGCCACTGACCTCCATATCTTCAATAATACGTGCTGCGCGGTTATAGCCAATGCGCATGCGACGTTGTAGGCTAGAAATTGAAGCGCGACGTGATGAGGTTACAATTTGCACTGCTTCATCATATAAAACATCAAGTTCATTTGATGTGCTTGAAGTATTATCTAAGCCTTGTGAATCACCCGACTCACTATGGACGTTAAGAATGCCATCTAAATAATTAGTTTCGGAATTTTCTTTTAAGAAACTGACCACGCGTTCAATCTCGCCATCATCAACAAAAGCACCGTGTACACGAGCAAGGTGTGACATGCCTGGCGTCATGTATAGCATGTCACCCATACCGAGTAATTGTTCAGCGCCGCCTTGGTCAAGAATGGTGCGCGAATCAACTTTAGAAGAAACTTTAAAGGCAATACGTGTGGGTATATTAGATTTAATCAGACCAGTAATAACATCCACACTTGGGCGCTGCGTGGCAATGATAATATGAATGCCTGCAGCTCGAGATTTTTGTGCTAAGCGTACAATGAGCGCCTCAACACGTTTAGCCTTAGTTCGATCTTCTTGGGCTAGCGCGCCAAGCATATCGGCGTATTCATCAATCACCAGCATAATCAGCGGTAGCGCCTCTAATTCAGGCGCTGTTTCATCTTTATCAGCAGTGTTTGGATTAAATGACGGGTCAAGGAAGGGCTCGCCTTTGTCTTTGGATTTTTTAAGTTTTTCATTAAAGCCTTCGATATTGCGTACGCCAAACTTAGCTAATAATGAATAACGACGTTCCATTTCATTAACACACCACCACAAGGCAGAAGCGGCTTGGTTCATGTCTGTTACAACAGGGGTAAGTAAGTGCGGGATATCAGCATAGCAAGCCAGTTCGACAATTTTAGGATCAATCATAATAATGCGCACTTCTTCTGGACTGGCTTTGAAAAGCACACTTAGAATCATTGCATTTAGCCCAACTGATTTGCCCATGCCAGTTGCACCAGCAACAAGCAAGTGTGGCATTTTTGTTAGATTAGCAATAATGGGAATGCCATTAATATCCTTACCCAGGCCCATGGCTAAGACAGAACTAGATTTAATAAAATTTTCAGAAGCAAGGATTTCTTTAAGACTGATCATTTCACGCTGCGAATTTGGAATTTCTAAGCCAATCACAGGTTTACCAGGGATGACATCAACAATACGCACACTCTCAACTAATAAAGCACGGGCTAAGTCTTTATTAAGGTTCATAATTTGACTCACCTTAACGCCAGGTGCTAGCGATATTTCAAATTGAGTAACCACAGGGCCGGGTGTAACCGTAGTCACTGACACATCAAAGCCAAAATCTTTAAGCTTGATTTCAACTTGGCGTGACATGTTTTCTAATGCTTGTTTAGAATAACCCGTGGTATGTTCAGTTGGTTCGTCAAGTAAATCTAGGCTTGGCAAACCAGTAATGGTTGTTGTGTTAAATAAATTAGAAGAGGTGGCTTTTTTAATCTGCTTGCTTGGATTTTTCTTTCCTTTTTTTATTTTAGTCAGCACGCTGTGCTTGGTGTTTGATTGCTTGGAGGAGGCAGAAATCTTTATAGCTCTTTTGGTTTTAACCTGTGTTCTAATGCCCCGTATTTTTATAAAAAGACGATTCAGCATGCCGCCAGTAGAAGAGAAAATATTAATCCATGAGGCGCTACTGGCAACGCTAAAGCTAATCATCATAATACTGAGATAGATAATGAGCGATGCAGAGCCAAATAAAACACCAAAATAACGATGCATGCCAATGCCAATATAGCCACCATGAGCACTCGTATCTGCAAGGTTTTGAGTTAAAAACGCTGTGCTAAAAGCAATCAATGTGATAAGCGCGATAAAACGAAGAGCAGTTATTGAACGTTTTGGCGCTTCTTGATTGGCGTGTTTGTGAATATTCCAGCCTAACCATACTAATGAAATTGGTATTAAATAGGCGCTATAACCTAAAATAGATAAAGAAAAATCACTTAAATAAGCGCCAAACACGCCCGCAATATTGGCAACTGGCGCTACCAAAGCAACATCGCCCGACCAAGGATTTTCGTTAGTAGAATAGGTAAATAAGGCAGATAAAAAAATAAGACTCACGGCACTCAAAAAGATAAACAGCATTTCACTGGCTATTCGGGTGCGAGGTTTTTGTGGGTATCTTTTTGTATTTATTTTGTTATTCTTTTTCAAGTTGGTTTATAATGTTTCGAAGTATTCATAAAGTATAAAGTATTCATATGAGCGAAAATAAACATTGTAAAGTATTGATTGTTGGTTCAGGTCCTGCAGGCTATTCTGCTGCGGTTTATGCGGCTAGAGCCAACCTTAACCCTGTTATTGTAAGTGGTATGGAACAAGGCGGTCAGTTGATGAGTACCACAGATGTGGATAATTGGCCTGGAGATGGCGCTGGTGTTCAAGGCCCAGATTTAATGGCGCGCATGAAAAAACATGCCGAACGTTTTGACACACAAGTCATTAATGACACCATTACATCAGTTAATTTTGCCAAACGGCCTTTTGTTTTAAAAGGTGAGGCAACTACTTATACAGCTGATGCGGTGATTATTGCAACAGGCGCAAGTGCGCGTTATTTAGGCTTGGAATCAGAGGAAAAATTTAAAGGCAAGGGCGTCTCTGCTTGTGCAACGTGCGATGGATTTTTCTACCGTGGGCAAAAAGTGGCGGTGGTTGGTGGTGGTAATACGGCAGTTGAAGAGGCGTTGTTTTTGTCAAATATTGCTGATCACGTTACCATTATTCATCGCAAGGATAAATTTTCTTCTGAAAAGATTTTATCTGACCAGTTAATTGAAAAGGCAAAAACAGGTAATATTACCATCGAATATAATCACAATCTTGATGAGGTATTAGGTAATACCATGGGCGTGACAGGGCTTCGTTTAAAAAACAACAATGGCAAGACAAAAGACATTGATGTACATGGTGTGTTTATTGCCATTGGTCATACACCCAATACAGTTGTTTTTGAAGGACATTTAGAAATGTCTCATGGTTATATTACAGTGCAAAGTGGCACACAAGGCAATGCAACGCAGACCAGTGTAGAGGGTGTATTTGCAGCAGGTGATGTGTCAGATCATATTTATCGTCAGGCGATTACCTCAGCTGGGTCAGGTTGTATGTCAGCATTGGATGCCGAGCGATTTTTAGGCGAGTAAACTTTTTTAAAGGTATAATTCTCGTTTTTTGTCCAAAAAAAGGGCATAAAGGCCACATAGCTCAGTTGGTAGAGCAAGGGACTGAAAATCCCTGTGTCCCTAGTTCAATTCTAGGTGTGGCCACCATATTGTTTAAACCTTAATAAGTTTTTATTATAGTTTATCTCTTTGTTTAATTCATACAAATTTTTATTAATTTAAGAATTTTATGATAAAAACATCACAAACGATTAGGCCAGAGTTCAATTTAACAAAGTATTCTGACTTTATTTTTCCGCATCCGCGTACTAAAGGGCTAAATGAAGTTCGTTCAATGTCTTGGCAAAAAGACGGTACCGATTGTCAAATAGAAATTGCGCCAAATATTAAATCTGATGCACCAAGCAGTAAAACTTACAAAATTTTACTAGCAATCTTTATCCATATTCAACTAGAAAAAATAGATCCATTGGGAGGCATTCCTATTTCTCTTAGAAGAATTGCCACAATCCTTGGCAAGAAATGGGGAGGCAGGGTTGCAAAGGAGATATGTTTAGAGTTAACCTCTTTGCAAGTAACAAATCTTGAATGGACAGAATCTTTTCAGCAAAAAAACAAAAAACGAGCAGCAACTATCACTCAAATGAGCATTCTAAATAAAGCTAAGTACAAAGCGAAAAATATTAGCAAAGGAGAGTACTTTAAAGGCGTTGAATCTATAACTCTTAAATTTGACGAAGATGTCGCAAAAAACATTAAAGACAACTATTGCATACCGATTAATTTCAAAGTTTACCAAAGTTTAAATAACAAGCCCTACGTACAAATTCTTTATCTAAAAATAGGGCTTTATTTAGCATCTAACAAATACAGGTCTCAGCAATTTTCTGCACTCAAAATTTTAGAAATTCTTCATATTAAAACGAATCGATACTTTGACAAAGCCAAAGGTAAAAACAATCGAAAGGCTTTTTTAAATGAAGTAAGACAATTACTTGATAAGCAACCTTTAGCAGCAAACTACACACTTAACATTAGTGTTTCTAAAACAGTTGATGAAAGCGATTATAAATTAATCATTAGCGCTAATAAAGTTGAAGTCAAACCTAAGCACCAATTGGTAATTATTAACAAAGATGATCAACTGGTTTTAAAACTATGTCATGACATAAGAATGGCACTTAATCTTAATTACGAAATGCTTACTGCTGAAAATAAAGCATTTATTAGGCATTATTGTGAAGTTTATCCAAAAAACATCATTGAGTTAGCAATAACAACATACAAAGAGCGTAGCGCTTGGAAGATAGAACAAAATGAAGTTATAAACAATAAATTTGCTTATTTTGCAAGTTGTATGCACCATCAGGCTCACGATTCCAATATGAATTGGATTAAAGATTGTGGCGATGATTGTAAGTACAAACTTAAGGTGATAAATAATGTCTAAAAAAATAAAAAACCTTATTATGAAAGCATTTTTACCTGGGGCGGATAGTGTGAAAAGCACTGGGGCGGATAGTGTGAAAACTATTGTAAAACATACCAAAAAACTAGTGAGAATCAATCAAAAATTACAACTTCTTTTAACTTTAAATAAAACCAGTGGTTTTTATTGTGGAAAACTTAAAAATCCAACTGGGGCGGATAGTGTGAAAGTTGGGGCGGATAGTGTGAAAAGCACTGGGGCGGATAGTGTGAAAAAATACCGTTCAAACCATTGCTACTATCACGTTTTAGCCAAAATGAATACAAGAACTGTTCCTTTAAATAGTTTTTGTATTAAATACATTGGCAATTTTTACAAATCTTTATTGTCGAAAACCAAAATTCAAAAACAATCAATATTTTTAAAATTATCGATCATTGGTTCTTTAACAATTTCAAGCTTAGTTTTTGCTGATGCTCCTTTAAGTTTTTCAAAAGCTAAAAAACTGATGTATCAAAAAGTATATTTTGATCACCCCCAAACTTTTTACTGTGGTTGTAATTACTCAAATCGTAAAGTTAATCTTAAGGGTTGTGGATACCAAGTACGTAAAAACAAACTCCGAGCCTCTCGCACTGAAGCCGAACACATTGTGCCTGCCTATCAGATTGCTCAACTCACACCGCATGGTCGAACTTGCTGGTTAGAAGGCACAAGACGTAAAGGCACTAATGGCAGAAAATACTGCTTGAAAAACAACAAACAATTCAGACAAGCACATAATGATTTAATGAATTTAGTGCCAGCTATTGGCGAGGTTAATGGTGATAGAAGTAATTATCCTTTTGCAATGATTCCTGGTGAAGTTAGAGAGTATGGGGCGTGTGATTTTGAGATTAATAATTCAGGTGCTACAACAAAAAGAATATTCAAGACTGTTGAGCCAACATCAAATATCCGAGGTGATATCGCAAGAACTTATTTTTATATGTCAAAACAGTACGGACTGAAGTTGTCAAATCAAACATGGCAGTTAATGAACGCTTGGGATAAATTGGATCCAATTGATGGCTGGGAACAAGAGCGTATTAATCGTATTAAATTAATCCAAGGAGAATGACAATGAAAACAAAAAATAACTTAATCAAAGCATTAGGAAAATATGATGATGACGCATCGGTCATTGTTGATGTTTTCAATGAACATCACTCAATTGCCTTAACGCCTAGCTCTATATCTACTAACTGTTTGTCTTTGAGTATTGAAACTAGTGCAGCAGAAACGGAAAAAGTTAGACTTTTGTTTGAATAAGATCTTATGGAAATATTAACTTTAATTATTGGTTTGTTTATGTTTTCTGAATCTGATTCAAAAGATATTGATACTATCAAAGTAAGAAAAATAGAAACAGATTATAAGTCTGAATTTATTAATTTAAAAGATGAAGCGATTAACCAAGAATTAAGATTTGAAATTATTAATAAGAAAGGTATTTGGGTGTTTGCACCTGTTCAAAAAAACAAAAAACAAAAAACAGAAAAAGTGCAATCAGAAGCATCAAGGTTCATTACTTTACCTGATGGTTCAAAAATTGAAAAAGGGATCTAAAAATGCAAGATGAAATAACAATTCAAACACAAGAAGAATACTTTAAAGAAGAAGTGGGTAATTACAGTTATTTTAGAATTTGTTTAGAACCTATTTGCTCAGCTGTGCATTTATTCAAAAAACGACCAACAGTTACCGAGATTAAAACAGAGTTTAAGTGGTGTGTATGCGGCACAAGAACAATAATGATCAATAGTCAGCAAATTTTAAAGCAAAAAACATTAGAAAGAATTGGTGGCACTTTGCCAGTTATCTATAAGGAGTTATAAATATGAAAAACAACAAAATAAGTTTAATAAATAACGTAAAAGAAGTGTTTAGCGAAACAAATAAAAGAAATAAACTTCTTAGTGCTATGTTATTACTTTTGTTATTACTGGCATTATTGTCTTATAAAGAGGCAAAAGCTCAAACAGTTAATAAAGACGTTCAAAATTTAATCGCAGAGCAGCTCAAAGCAACTTTTAAACAAACAACATTTACTAACCTTGAGCCTGCACCAATTGACGATTGGTATCAGGCTGAGATGAGTAATCAAGTGGTTTATTTTAGTCCTACTCAAGAGTTAATGTTTTTTGGCGAGGTTTATACTAAGAATGGTATTTCCTTGTCAGAACAAACACGTAGGAAATGGCAATCTAAAAGAACGGCTGATCTTGATGTAAGTGCTGCGCTTTCAATTGGCACTGGTGTAGTTGAAATTATCGAATTTACTGATACTGATTGTCCGTTCTGCCAGCGTTTTAATCGCTGGATAACAGCAAAAAATGACGCTTATAAAGAAAAACACAATAAAGATTTATTCACTCGGAAAATAGTTTTAACACCGATTGATCAATTGCATCCAAACGCACACAAAGAGGCTGTACACATTCTTTGTCAATCACCTGAAAACTACGAAGTAGCAATCACGCAAACATTAGAATCAAAAATTTCTTTTGCAGATATGGATCCTTGTCAAAGAGGCAAAGATTTATTAATAGAACATAGAGAAATTGCCAAAGAATTTGGTGTATCTGCCACACCAACTTTAGTTATTAATGGACAAATCATACAAGGATTTAACCAGCAAAAACTAGAGGCTATTATAAAACAACAACTAAATAAAAACGGAGAATAGAAAATTATGATTTTATGTAAAAACACTGAGTGTCTAAAGCAACAAAATTGTGCTAGAACGAAAAGAGAATATTTTGGGTCAATACTTGAAGTTATAAATTTTTTTGATCCTATTTTTGACAAATGCTTTATAAAGAAAAGAGAAAAAGCATAATCAGATAACGCTGATTTGATATAAGCGTTACAAGGGGGTGAAAAGCCTTTTTAATTTTAATAATAAATAATATCAGGAGATATGAAAAATGAAAACTTTACAAAGAACAAAACAATTTTTAACCAAAAACCAAGGCATTATGGCATTATCGATAATTTTAATATCTATTAGTGGCGATGCGAGTGCATTTACCGCGCCAACAAACCCAGCTGATTTTTTATATGACGCTTATGATGTTGTGATTAATAAATTGTCAAAAGGTGGCGTAGGATTTGCTATTGGTGCAGCAATGACGGTGGCGTTTGTTATTGCTGCAGTGAAGGGTAGTTATGTTATTGCTATAACAACATTGGTTGCTACGATTATTGGTGCAAAACTAGAAGATGTCACTATCTCTCTTGGCATGCTTACTTCATTTATATAGGATGTATTATTTTTCAAATGAACTACATTCAAAACATCGAGTAATAGGGCTTGATGCGGATGACGTTCCAATGTTGGTCGTTGTTTATTCTTTAGCGCTTTATGTATCTTTTTCAACGCTATGGATTACAGCGCCAATGTTTGTTATTTATTACAAAACCAAACAACAAAGATCTAGGGGCTTTTTACGACACTTGCTTTATTCCATTCAAATGGACAATGTGAGCATGTATCCAAGCACTAAAACACTTTACTTTAAACAATAAAATATGAACTTAAATCTATTACAAGTGTAATCCTCCCATTTTTAACCACTGCTAAAAATAGAATTTCCGTTGTTTAAATAGCCTCAAGTAGCTTTCTTGGTGGAATACCACCAATCGAACTATGAGGTCGTTCGTTATTATATACCCACATCCATTGTGTTGCTAACGATTGAGCGTGCTCAATCGAATCAAAAATATGCATATTCAACCATTCGTTTCTTGCTGTTCTGTTAAATCTTTCTATATAGGCATTTTGGGTTGGTTTGCCTGGTTGTATATACATAAGCTCAATATCCATTGCTTGTGCCCATTCTCTGAGTATATGAGATATATATTCTGGACCATTATCACATCTGATGGCTTTGGGTTTGCTACGCCATTGAATAAGTTGCTCTAATGATTGAATCACTCGTTGTGCTGGTAATGAGTGGTCTATTTCAATGCTTAGACACTCTCTGTTGTAATCATCAATCACATTAAAGGTTCTAATTTTTCTACCTGTATTTAAAGAGTCTGACATAAAATCCATTGACCAAATTTGATTGATTGTCATTGGTACGCTTAAAGCTTGTGGCTTATCGCGTTTGATTCTTCTTCTAGGCTTAATCCTAAGATTGAGTTCTAGTTGCCTGTAAATACGATACACACGCTTGTGATTCCACCTAAAACCTTTTATGTTACGTAAATACATAAAGCACAATCCAAATCCCCATTGCTTGTGTGTTGTGGTTAATCGCAATAACCAATCAGCAATTAGCTCATTCTCGGATGATAACTTTGGCTCGTACCGATAACATGTCTCGCTGATCTTAAAAGCCTGGCAAGCTAATCGTGCTGTTACTCTGTGTTTATTGATACTCTGCTTGACCATCTTCTTACGTAAAGATGGTCTTAAAACTTTTTTGTTAATGCCTCTTGTACAATCATTGCCTTTAAGCGCTCATCGGCGTACATCTTCTTAAGCCTTGTATTCTCTGCTTCAAGTTCTTTAAGTCTAGTTATCATTGATGCATCCATGCCGCCATATTTAGCACGCCATTTATAAAAAGTGGCACTGCTCATACTGTGCTCTCTGCATAGTTCAGATACTGGCGTACCTGCTTGTGCTTGATTAAGAATTTGCATGATTTGTGAATCTGATTTACGTGTTGTTTTCATTTGAATCTCCTTATGTTTTGATTATAAGAAAATTCTACTTTTATTGGGTGTTAATTTTTGGGAGGATTACAATGCCATTTTTAACCCTATTTTTAGTCACCTCGCTATGGAGTAAAGCTTTAAAGTTTATGGTTGGCTCCATGCTCTGGCTAACTACTTGGGGTATTATGAGCGCCGTTGCTCACGCAGGTGTAATGGACGCAGCTATTGCTGTATTAGGTGATTTAAAAAGCCACCAAATGGGTGTAGAGGCCTTTATACTTGCTGAAACTGATGGTGTTAAAGCTTTAATGCTGTTTGGTAAAATGCAATCAAACGCACTAATGATGGCAACAGCCATTGCAATGGCTGTTTATGGCTTTGGTAGTTATGCAATGACAGGTATTGCTCAAGGCATTGCACAAGCCATACAACGCACAGGTGAACAAGCCTCTACTCAATCAGGCACAACAGAAGGCAGGGCAGTTTTAAGAAAAGGTTTAGCAACTGGTCTAGCAGATGCCTCAACCGTGCAACCTGAGCCTCCAGCTGAAGGTATGCCTAACTGGTTTGGCGGTTATGGTAATCAAGTGGCAAAATCCGCATTCGATGCTCATCAAAGCTCAGGTGCAGGGTCAAGCTATTCTAGAAGCGATGTCGGCGCAGCTGGAATGGGGCAAGATGCAGGTACTCTAAATGCAGGTAGCACCATGGGTAATATTGCAGGCACTCAAGCAGTTGCTGATTTTAATAACAAAACCCTAGGCGAGCAAGTGCAGACTACTGCTACAACAAGTGCGATTAATCAACAAACTCGTACTGATGCACAACAATATATTCATGAAAATTTAACAACCGATGGCACACAAGTAGATGGTGCAGATCAATTGGCAATGAATGCTGCTTATAAGCAATTTGGCGGCGTGGATAATGTTCGGAATATGACAAGGCTTAATGGTGACTCTCCTTTTGAAAAAGAATCTGTTATGAGCGCTATGACTGATATGACCAATAACAATGGTGGACTATCCATGACTGGTCAAGAGATTATGGATAACGACAAGCTTATGGAAAACCGTCAAGATGATTGGTTGAACTTTGTTAGTGACCATAAAGAAGATAACTTTATTGTTCATCCAAACTTTAACGAGCAGGGTGAGTTGACTTCGGCGCCAGTCAATCAAAACTTTGGTGCAAATACAGATCAATCGATTCGTGAGAATTTAGACAATACCAAGTCCGCAGTAACTAGGGTAGATGCTCAAACTGAATACGGTGCTGCAACATTAGGCACAGCTGTTAATAATATCGGCAGCCCAACCAATAACTATCAACAACAAACAGCCGTTAGAGGTTTTAATAGCCTCGTAGATCATTCAACTAGAGGTGAGGCTGACTTTAACGAGCAAGAGAGAAGAACGCTTGAGAATGCCACGGTTGGCTGGTGGAAGTCTAATGGTGTTAGTATGAATGAAGTTGTTACTGATACATCTTCTAAGTCAACTACCGAGACTGCAACTATTGATAGCAATAAAGCCGCACTTGGAAAAATTGCAGCATTGACGCTTGGCGTTAGTGGTTCTGTTGCTGGTAGTGCTACTCAAGAGACCATATCAAAAGAAGACATGCAATTTGATTCACTAAATGATGTGTCTAGTAAATTTATTGATGTTGCAAATGGCGATAGCCAAAAGTATGCACAGCTAGTTAACGATTTTGACCAGCATGTGCGTGAAATGAGATCGGATAAAGCCAGTTCCAATACAGGATTAAGCAGTAATATTAATAATGATGCGGATAGTATTATTAAAAAAGGCAGGTAAGAGTGTTGAGAATTATTGGCAAAGGTGAAGAAAATTAAATCATCTCTGGTCTTGTCAAATGTCCACGATTATATCTTTGTTCTAAAGATAGATCATTAGAGTGACAATGTTCACTCCAGCCTTCAACAGGGCTTTCAGTATTAGGCAAACGCACTAAACCTGCAAGCGTAATAGCAACACCAATAAAGGTAAAGATATTGGTGTTGCCGTTATAAACATAAGCTGTCATTGCTGCTGCAAAGACTAGGCCACCAATAAACATTACACCACCTTGAATTCTGCGGCGTTTATTAATAGCATCTTGAGATTTCATATTGACCGTCGGCTCAATCGCTTGAATGCTTGAGTAGCTGCCTAAAGTTTTAATAGTTTTTGTATTCATAGTTTTATTATATGCCTTGTTATAGAGAAAGTCAATAATATAATAATAGTGATATTAATAACTTAATGCTTTCAATACTGTTTTTGGCTCTTTAGCCACAACATTAAGTAGTGTTAATACGGGTCCACAAGGCGTTCTATTTCCATCCTTAGTGCCATCAGCATTAAACTTCTGCACAAAAATAGAGCGATCATTGCCATTAGCACCTATACCACACCAAGTGACGAACAATAGAAAATGCCTATATAGAAAGATTTAACAGAACAGCAAGAAACGAATGGTTGAATATGCATATTTTTGATTCGATTGAGCACGCTCAATCGTTAGCAACACAATGGATGTGGGTATATAATAACGAACGACCTCATAGTTCGATTGGTGGTATTCCACCAAGAAAGCTACTTGAGGCTATTTAAACAACGGAAATTCTATTTTTAGCAGTGGTTAAAAATGGGAGGATTACAAAACCATTTTTGATTTGATTCTAATAAATTTAAAGGCTCTCCTATTAAGGCATAATCAGGACTCATAAAATCTATATTTTGTTTCTTAGTGTTCTTTTTTTTCATATTCATAAGTCACAAATCAACAATACGCTCCATAGATAAAATATCATCAATAGTTTCTTTTTTTCGTATTAGAGCGTGGTTATTTCTAGAAACTAACACTTCTGCTGGTTTTAATCTAGAATTATAATTGTTACTCAAAGAGGCACAATATGCACCAGCATTCATAATAACTATATAATCACCTTTAGTTAATTTTTTTAGTTTTCTATTTTTACCAAAGCAATCAGAACTCTCGCAAACTGGACCAACTATATCATAAATACAAATTTCTTCGCTATCTATTTTTTTACTTACTGTGGTAATTTTATGAAAAGAATTATAAAGAGCAGGTCTCATAAGGTCATTCATACCAGCATCTATAATGGCAAAATTTTTATTTCTTGATTTCTTTATATATAACAACTCAGATAACAATATTCCAGAGGTTGCTGATATATATCGCCCTGGCTCTATAAATAACTGTAAATCATTATTGAGCAACAATGGTTCTAATTGATTAGAAAATTCGGAAATATCAGGTATAGGAGTGTTTTCATTACCATAAGGGACACCAAATCCACCGCCAATATTAATAGATTTTATCGGTATTTTATTTTTTAACTTGTTGGATAATCTAATGAGGTTTTTAACAGCTTTTAAATATGGAGTGGTAGATGTAATTTGAGAGCCAATATGACAATGAAAACCGTCTAATGTAATTCCATATAAGTCTGCTGTTTTTAAGGCTATATTGTACGCTTGACCTACACTTAAGCCGAACTTGTTTTCTTGTGTGCCAGTAGTAATATGCTTGTGGGTGCCTGCATCAACATTAGGATTTACTCTAATTGTAATATTGACATGCATATTAAGGTCAATTGCAATTTTATTGATTAAATTTAATTCATCTTCTGACTCTATATTAAAATATAATATATTGGCTTTTATGCCCTTTCTAATTTCAGATTCTGTTTTTCCAACACCTGAAAAAATAATTCTATCCCCCTTAACTCCAATATTTAAAAGTCTAAATAATTCACCGCCAGAAACAATATCAAAATAAGCCCCCTCTTTATAAAGAATATTTAAAATAGAAATATTCGAATTTGATTTTACAGAAAAACATACTTTTGCACCCAAATGGGAAAAAGCATTGCTTATCCTGGCATAATTATCTTTTAAAATATTCTTACTGTACACATATAGTGGCGTTCCATAAGTATTAACCAAATCTGATATTTCTGTGTCTTCACAAAATAGGCTGTTATCCTTGTAGTGATACATAATTAACCTCCTGCAATTGAAGGAATAAAAAATACCTTATCAAAATCTTTTAATATAATTTTCTTCATTTCATCCTTGTGTACTTGTAAATCATTAACTAATAAAATTCCAGTCAGGTTGGTTGTTTTCCCGTCTTTATTCTTCTAATATAATAATATAATAATATTATTATATTATATTATATTATTCTTAAAATGGCATTATAGATCAGCACATCTTGAGTAATTTTATCAAATTGAAGTAGGTAGATTTTCATCTCTTGTAGTCTAGTTTGGTTAATCGTAAATGAGCGTTTTACTGCTTTAGCTTTAATTCTTTCAAATTTGCAATCTTCACTATTCATTATATTTTTTAAAGCATCATCCAATAATACTTTAATATTTATATTATTAGTAATTGACTTAATTTTAAACTTTTTCATTTCACTATCGGTCAAATAAGAGACCCGAGTTGCGGTATCTGTAAGTGCTCTATTAATAGATTTATCAATTGGCTTTTTAGCTGTTTTTCGTTTAATTGGCATGGGTTAATAACTCCTGTTTTAAGTTGTTAATTTCTTGTTGAGCTTTTTTATCTTTAGTATGGAATACAGTCTTACCTTCAGAAGCACTAAAAGGATAGGCAGTACGATTCATAATTTTTGTCTTTAATACGGGCAACTGTTCCTTATCACCCTTAAAAACCTCAATAACCTCACCGATTAGCTTGGTATTATTAATAGCTTGAGAGACAACAATATAGGCTTTTAGATTGCTATCAAACTCTTGACGTTGTCTAACCATATCAATTA